>CAWAPF010000019.1:0-145919 GCA_963783895.1 uncultured Trueperaceae bacterium | reverse complement strand
TGCAACACTACGGAGGAGTGTAGGGAGGCTCTTCGTGCGCAAAGTGAAGGTCGCCATCCTCGGTGCGGGCACCGCCGGTCTCACGGCCCTCGGTGTGGTACGCAAGCACACCGACGACTTCGTGATCATCAACCACGGCCCCTACGGGACCACCTGCGCCCGCGTCGGCTGCATGCCCTCGAAGGCGCTCATCCAGATCGCCAACGACTACCATCGGCGGCGCACCTTCGACGCGGTCGGCATCCGCGGCGGCGACGCCCTGAGCATGGACGTGGCTGCGGCGCTGGCCTGGGTCCGCGACTACCGTGACGCGCGGGTCGGGCCCAGCTTGAAGCCGACCGACGCGGATCGGCGACCGCAACCTCCCGGGTCGCGCCACCTTCGTCGGGCCCGACGAGCTGGTCGTGGCGCGCGCCGACGGCGGCGAGGAGCGCATCCGGGCCGAGGCGGTGATCGTGGCGACGGGCTCGACGCCGATCGTGCCTGCACCGTGGCGCGCGTTCGGCGAGCGCATCCTCACCACCGACACCCTCTTCGAGCAGGCCGACCTCCCGCGCCGACTCGCGGTCGTGGGGCTGGGCGCGATCGGCCTGGAGCTCGGCCAGGCGCTGGCTCGCCTCGGTCTCGAGGTCACCGGCTTCGAGATGCGCGACACGCTCGCCAGCCTCACCGACCCCGAGCTGCAGGCCGAGGCCGCGCAGCACTTCGCGTCCGAGTTCGCGGTGCACCTCGGCCACGCCGTGGAGATCGCCTCCGCCGGCGACGCCCTGCGCGTCGTCGCCGGCGACCGCGAGGCCACGGTCGACGCGGTCCTGGCCGCTCTCGGGCGCTCCCCCAACGTCTCGAGTCTGGGGCTCGAGCGGCTCGGCCTGCCCCTGGACGGGCGCGGCCTGCCCCCCTTCGATCCGCACACCATGCAGATCGGCGACCTTCCGATCTACATCGCCGGCGACGTCGACGCCGATCGCGTCGTCATGCACGAGGCCTCGGACGAGGGCTTCATCGCGGCCTGGAACGCCCTGCACGGGCCGACCCGTTTCCGGCGCAGGACGCCGCTGGCCATCGCCTTCACCGATCCCGAGATCGCCATGGTCGGCCTGCCGTACGCTTCCCTGCCCGAGGGAACGGTGAGCGCGTCCCACGACTTCTCCCGCCAGAGCCGGGCGATCGCCATGCGCAGCGCTGCGGGCATGCTGAAGGTGTACGCCGCGCCGGGCAGCGGGCGCCTGCTGGGCGCCGAGCTGATGGCGCCCCACGGCGAGCACCTCGCCCACCTGCTGGCGCTCGCCATCGAGCGTGAGATGTCCGTCGCGGAGGTCCTGACGATGCCGGTCTACCACCCGGTGCTCGAGGAGGGCCTGCGCTCCGCGCTGCGGAGTCTGGCCCGGAAGGCCTACGGCGAAGCGCCTCTCGAGTTCCGCCACCTCGACGACGGCTCGTCCTGACCGCGCCCTCCCTCGAGTCCGGGAACGCCTCCATGGCGACGCCTCGTGACCGTACGCGCGGGCCGAAGCGCTAGCCCAGGAACGCCTCGATGCGCACCAGCGCCTCCCGCACGTTCTCGAGGCTGGTGGCGTAGCTGAAGCGAGCCTGCCCCGGCGCCAGGAAGTCGGTACCCGGCACGGCAGCCACCCGTGCCTCCTCCAACAGCCGCAGCGCCGCCTTGCCCTCGTCGGCGTCGATGGGGGTGAGATCGGCCATGACGTAGAACGCGCCCTGGGGCTTCGGCGTGGCGAGGCCCAGCCGGTTGAGGCCCTCGACCAGCACGTCGCGCCGTTCCCGGTAGGCCGCGCGCGTCATCTCCTGGAAGGCGCGCGTCTTCTCCACCTCGTTGAGCGCCGCGGTGGCGGCGTACTGCGCCAGCGCGTTGGCGCCGCTGGTGACCTGGCTCTGCAACCGGTTCATGGCCTTGACGAGCTCGCGCGGGCCCGCGCCGTAGCCGATGCGCCAGCCGGTCAGGGCGTAGCCCTTGCTGGCGCCGTGGATCACGAGCGTGCGCTCCGGCGCGAAGCGTCCGGCGGGCGTGAAGGTTCCGTCGTAGATGAGGTGCTCGTAGAGCTCGTCGCTGAACACCCACAGGTCGTGCTCGGCGGCCAGCTCGACGATGTCGCGCACCAGCTGGGTGGGGTACACCGCGCCGGTGGGGTTGGACGGCGAGTTGATCAGCACCACCTTGGTGCGCTCGCTGATGGCCGCGCGGACGGCGTCCAGGGACGGCAGGAAGCCGTCTTCGGGGCGGGTGTGCACGGGTACCGGCACGCCGCCGGCGAGGGTGATCTGCGGTGGGTAGCTCACCCACGTGGGCGCCATCAGCACGACCTCGTCGCCGGGCTCGAGCACCGCCTGGAAGGCGTTGTAGAGGACCTGCTTGCCGCCCGTCGAGACGATCACCTGGTCGGGCTCGAAGGCGAGCCCGTTCTCCCGCGAGAACTTCGCGCATACCGCCTGGCGCAGCTCCAGCGTGCCCTCGGAGGGGGTGTACTTGGTCAACCCCAGCCGGATCGCTTCCCGCGCCGCCTCCATCACGTGCTCGGGCGGCTGGAAGTCGGGCTCGCCGGCGGTCATCGCGATGACGTCGATGCCCTGCCGCCGCAGGTCCGCCGCCCGCGTGTTGAAGGCGATGGTCGAGGACGCCTTGAGCTGCTTGATCCGCTGTGAGAGTCCGGGCATGTCCCACCTCGCTGGGCGCCACCGAGCCCCGGCAGCGGTCCGGCGCCCTGCCCGCTGCCGTGCTGTCCGCCCGCCTAGGGCAGCAACTCGCTCCGCTCGAAGAAGATACCGATCTCACGCTCCGCCGTGGCGGGCGCGTCCGAGCCGTGCGCGACGTTCTCGTCGATGACGAGCGCGAAATCGCCGCGGATCGTGCCGGGCGCGGCGTCGGCGGGGTTGGTGGCGCCCATCATCTTGCGCCACTCCAGGATGGCGTTCTCCCCTTCGACCACCATGGCGACGACGGGGCCGCTGGTGATGAACGAGACCAGCCCCTCGTAGAAGGGCTTGCCCTCGTGTTCGCCGTAGTGGCGCTCGGCCAGCTCGCGGGAGATGTGCATCAGCTTCATGCCGACGATGCGGAAACCCCTCGTCTCGAGGCGCTTCACGACATCGCCGACCAGCCCACGGCGGACGCCGTCGGGCTTGACCATCGCAAAGGTACGTTCGATCGACATGACGGCGGTATCCTATCACGCGCCCCGCGCGTTCACGCCGCGCGGGCGCTTCCACGCGCACGGTGCGCTACAGCGTCAGGATGCTCTCGAGCTGCGCCAGGTGGTTGATGTCGTGCCCGGCCAGGAAGCGCACCATCAGGTCCACGCTCTCGAAGCCGCGCTCGGGGTGGTACCCCTCGGCCAGCCAGTCCTCCAGCGACAGCGTCGCCAGCAGCGACAGGTTCCAGGCACGTAGGCCGCGGAACGCCTCCACCGCCAGCGCAGGGTCGAGGCGCGCGTAGCGCTCCGCCCACACGTCCTGGTCGAACGCCTGCAGCTCGATGCCCGGGCTCCGCCAGCGTCTGGCGCAGGCGGAAGCCCATGCCCAGCTCGACGTCGGCCAGGTGCGCGTAGAGGTGACGGGCATCCCACTTGCCGACGCCGTAGCTGGCCTCCAGCTCGCTCGGCGCCATCTCCTCCACCAGCGTCGCCAGCCGCTGCGGGGTGGCCTGCAGCACCTCGATGGGGTCGTGCTCCCCGAGACGAGTCGAGGATCCGTTGCATGTAGGCGTTCATGCCGCCCACTCTAGCGCCCGGGGCGCTCCTCAGCTCGCGCCGATGGAGGCGTCGGTGAAGAGCTCGCCGCGTTCGTAGATGAGCAGGAAGGCGTCGACCACGCGCGGGTCGAACTGCTTCCCGGTCTGCGCGCGGATCTCGCTCACCGCCTGCTCCGGCGACACCGCCTTGCGGTGGATCCGGTCGTGGGTGAGCGCGTCGAAGGTGTCGGCCACCGCGAGCAGGCGCGACTCCATGGGGATGGCGTCTCCGGCCAGGCCCTGCGGGTAGCCGGTACCGTCCCAGCGCTCGTGGTGCGTGAGCGCGATGGTCTCCGCGAGCTTCATGAGCGGCGAGCGTCCGCCCGACAGCAGCTCCGCTCCGGCACGGGTGTGCCCCTTGACCACCTCGAACTCCGCCTCGCTGAGCCGGCCGGGCTTCAGCAGGATGCCGTCGGGGATCGCGATCTTGCCGACGTCGTGGAGCCTGGCGGCGCGCAGCACCAGGTCGACGCGTTCGGGGTTGAGGTCGAGTTCCTGGGCCAGCAGCGCGCACACGCGCGCCACCCGCCAGGTGTGCTCGCCGGTGTCGTCGTCGCGGTACTCGGCGGCCTTCGCCAGGCGGATGAGCATCTCCACGTGTGCGTTCTCGAGCTCGCGGGTGCGCTGCCGCACCATCGCCTCCAGACGCTCGTTGTTGTGCTGGAGTTGCTGATGGAAGTAGCGCGCCTCCAGCAGGTTGCGGATCCGCAGCCGCACCTCGACCGGGTTGATGGGCTTGACCAGGAAGTCCTTGGCGCCGCTGGAGAGCGCCGTCTCCTTCAGCTCGGGGCGATCGTCGCCGGTGAGCATCAGGATCGGGAAGTAGTCGGGCAGGTAGGGACGGAGCTCCTCGATGACCTCCAGACCGTCCTTGCCCGGCATGTGGTGGTCGAGGACCACCAGGTCGGGGCGCTCCTCCAAGAAGCGCTCGAGCGCCTTGCGCGGATCGTCCAGCGTCGACACGTGGGTATACCCGGCGCGCTGGAGGATCCCCTTGAGGATCACCAGGATGGTCTCTTCGTCGTCGACCAGGAGAATCTTCAGGCTGGACAGGTCCACGGTGGGCGCATCATAGGCCGCGCCGGGCCGACGCGCCATCGGGTTTTTCCTATCGCCGGGCTCGGTGCGCTGGTCCATCGTCACGCCGCCCACGGAACGGACGCTCGGCGGTCGACGGCGGGGGGTCGCTGGCAGAACTGCACGACCCCACCCTAGGCGATTCGGCTGACGGCCTTCTTACCGGGCCGCCGCGCGGCGCCCGCGGCGGCCCGGCTCGCGGCCGCCGCCCGCCGCGCGCCCACAAGAGCGCGCCGCGCCGCCCCGGAGGGCCGGCGCGGCGCGGGAACGGGCGCGGGAGACCGCCTACATGTGTGCCAGCAGATGCTGGCCGGTGCCCAGCAGGCCGTACCACCAGCCGGGGAACAGCCCGAACAACACCGTCCCCACCGCGGCGACGCCGATGGCGAAGGCGGCCGCCGAGCTTCGGAAGCCCTCCAGCCTCGTGCTCCGGCTCTCGGAAGTACATGTAGGTGATGACGCGGAAGTAGTACACGAGCGCCACCACGCTGGTCAGGATGCCGATGACGGCCAGCGCCACGTAGCCCGCCGAGATGGCGGCCTGGAACACCAGGATCTTCCCGGCGAAGCCGGCCAGCGGCGGGATGCCGCCGAGGCTCAGCATGAACAGCGTCATCGCGAACGCCAGGGCCGGTCGCCGCCGCCCCAGGCCCGCGAAGCGTTCCAGGTCGTCGCCGCGGTCGTTGGCGTCGCTGACCTGCATCAGCACCGCGAAGGCGCCCACGTTCATCAAGGTGTAGGCCGCCAGGTACCAGGCCACGGCGCGCACGCCGTCGGGCCCGGCCAGCACCGCCAGCCCCAGGTAGCCGGCGTGCGCCACGGCCGAGTAGGCCAGCATGCGCTTGACGCCGGTCTGCAACAGCGCCGCCAGGTTGCCGATCACCAGCGTGAGGCCGACCAGCACGGCCAGCGTCGTGAGCAGCCAGGGCTCCATGCTGGGGTAGATGGTGGCGGCGATGCGGATCAGCGCCGCGAAGGCCGCGGTCTTGACGACCACGCTCATGAAGGTCGTCACCGAGGTCGGCGCCCCGGTGTAGACGTCGGGCGCCCACTGGTGGAACGGCGCGATGGCCGCCTTGAAGCCGAGCCCCGCCAGCACCAGCGCGCCGCCGAGGGTGGCCAACAGCGGCGCCGCGAAGCCCGTCGCGCTCAGCGCCGCGACGATGTCGGCGTAGACGAAGCTGCCGGTGGCGCCGTAGGTGAGCGCGGCGCCGTAGATCAGGATGGCCGAGCCGAAGGCGCCGAGCAGGAAGTACTTCATGCCCGCTTCCTCGGACTGCCGCGCGCCCTGCCGCCAGGCCGACAGCACGTACACCGGCAGCGACATGATCTCCAGGCCGAGCAGCAGGGTGATGAGGTCGCCGGCGCCGGCCATGATCATGGCGCCGGTGGCGGAGAACAGGATGAGCGGGTAGTACTCGGGCTGGTCGAGGTCGCTGCGCTTCAGGTAGTCGTAGCTGACCAGCACCGCCAGCACCGTGCCGAGCAGGATGACGAAGTTGAGCGCCAGGCCCGGGGTGTCGGCCAGGAAGCGCAGCCCGAAGCTCGAGCCGGCGCCGCTGGTGGCGTGCAGCACCCACAGGTTGGCGTTGAACGCGCCGGCGACCACCGCACCGACCATGGCGAGCCAGGCGCTCGACCGGCCGTCACGCTGGAACAGCGCGAAGAGGGTGGTGATGGCCGCGGTGATGAGCAGCGTCAGCTCGGGGGCGAAGTTCGCCCAGTGGATGTCGATGGCGGGTGGGAAGCTCACCGGCTACCTCCAAGCGCGTCGGCGAGCGCGCCCGGCCCGGCCTGGACCGCCAGCGCGGCCGGCGGAGGCGCCGGCGCCTCCGCCGTCGCCGCCGGCGTGGCGATCAGTTTCGACTGCTCCTGGATGCGCTGCAGCTGCGGCGCGGGCGACAGCCCGAGCCACAGGATGCCGGCGATCAGGGGGATGAGGGCGAAGGTCTCCAGCGCACCGATCTCGCGGGTGGCCTCGCGCTCCTCGCCCTGGTACAGGCGCTGGAAGAGGTTCACCCCGTACACGCCGGCAGCGATGACCGACAGGGTGGCGAGGGCGGCGAGCCAGGGGTGTTGCTGGTAGGTCCCCAACAGGCTGAGGAACTCGCCCGGGAAGTTGGCGAGGCCGGGAACGCCGATGGCGGTGAAGAGCACGAACAGGCTGAGGGCCGACAGCGCCGGGGCGCTCTTCGCCAGCCCGCCGAAGCTTGTCGAGATCGAAGCTGTGGCGACGCTCGTAGAGCATGCCGGAGATCAGGAACAGCCCGCCGGTCGACAGCATCTGCGCGGCCAGCAGGAAGATGGCGCCGTTGAGGCCCGCCAGGTGCAGGCCGAAGATGCCGACCCCGACGATGCCCATGTGCGACAGCGAAGCGTAGGCAAGCAGCCGCTTGAAGTCGGTCTGGGCGGTGGCGGCGAGGGCGCCGTAGAGCGCCGTCACCACCGCCAGCGCCAGCAGCACCGGACCGACCCGCTCGACGCCGATCGGCAGCAGCGGCATGGCCCAGGCGAAGAACCCGAAGGCACCCACCTTGTACAGCGTGCCGGCGACGTCGGCCGCGCCGGAAGGGTGGTTCTGCTCGTTGAAATCGATCAGCCACGAGTGCAGCGGCCACATCGGCAGCTTCACCGCCATCCCGATGGCGAGGCCCACGAACAGCCACACCTGGGTGGCGCCGGCCAGGTGCGGCGTGGCGGCCATCAGGTCAGCGAAGCGGTAGCTCGCCGCGCCGGACAGCGGCTTGATCGCCAGGATGCTGATGAGCATCAGGAAGCTGCCGCCGATGGCGTAGACCAGGTACTTCAGCACGGCCGCTCGGCGCTTGTCGCGCCCGAACATGCCGAGCAGCAGCAGGCTGGGGATGAGCGTGACCTCCCAGGCCACGTAGAACAGGATCAGGTCGCCGGCCAGGAAGACGCCGGCGAGACCCGCCTGCATCACCAGCAGCAGCGCCACGAAGACGCCCGGGGCGCGCTCGACGCGGCGCGCGGCGACCAGCACCGTGGGGATCATGGTGAGGGCCGCGACCAGAGTGAGCACCACCCCGGCGCCGCCGGGTTGCAGCGTGAAGGTCGCGCCGAAGCCGGGGATCCAGGGGACGCTGACGCCGGAGCTACCGGGCAGGAACAGCGCCAGCGCGAACGTCGCCAGCGTGCTGACGAGACCGAAGAGCACCGCCAGGGAGCGGCGCGTGCCGGTCAGGCCGGTCACCACCGCGAACGCCAGCGGGATCAGGATGACGAAGAGGGCGATCACTTCAGCACCCCCGTCAGCGCGGCCACGACCACCAGCGTCACCACGCCGAGGAGCATGGCGAAGGCGTAGGCCCGGGCGAAGCCGCTCTGCAGGGCGGTGGCGAGCCGTCCGAGCAGCCCCACCGCGGCGCCGGTGCCGGTGAGCCCGCGATCGACCACCTCACGGTCCAGCGTGGCGATGCCGCCGGCGACGCCTTCGCCGGAGGCCACGAAGAGGATGCGGTAGAGCGCGTCGAAGCCCAGCGCGCCGCGCGAGGCGCCGGCCAGGTTGGAATCCTTCATGGAGGCCACCGGAGCGCCCTTGCGCACGTGGTAGACCCACCAGCCGACGCCCAGGCCGAGCGCCACCATCAGGATCGACAGGCCGACGAGCAGCCAATCGGTGCTGACGGATACGTTGTTGAAGTCGACCTTGGCGGTGGCGGGCTCGAGCCAGCGCTGGATGAGGTTCGGGAAGGCGAACTCGGGCAGCCCCAGGTAACCGACGACGATGCTGCCCACGGCCAGGATGCCGAGCGGCCAGGTCATCACCGGCGGCGACTCGTGGACGTGCTCGGCGGCGTGCTTGTCCACGCGCGAGGCACCGGCGAAGATGCCGTAGTACCAGCGGAACATGTAGGCCGCCGTCATGGCGGCCGTGATCAGCAGCAGGATGTAGACGCACGTCGCCGCCGTTGCCCGCCAGCAGGCCGCTGGTGAGCGTGCCGGAGAGGATGGCGTCCTTGCTGAAGAAGCCGGCCAGGAACGGCACGCCGGAGATCGCCAGGGTGCCGATGAGGGCGGTCACGCCGGTGATCTTCATCTTCCGCCCCAGGCCGCCCATCTTGCGGATGTCCTGCTCGCCGTTCATGGCGTGGATGACGCTGCCGGCGGTGAGGAACAGCAGCGCCTTGAAGAAGGCGTGCGTGAGCACGTGGAAGATGCCGACCCAGTAGGCGCCCGCCCCGACCGCCGCGATCATGTAGCCGACCTGCGAGATGGTCGAGTAGGCCAGGATCTTCTTGATGTCGGTCTGCGCGAACGCCGCGAAGGCGGCGACGAAAGCGGTGAGCGCGCCGACCCAGGCGACGGTGCTGGCCGCGGCGGGCGCCATGGCGTAGACCGCGCCGATGCGGGCGATCAGGTAGACGCCGGCGGTGACCATGGTGGCGGCGTGGATCAGTGCCGAGACCGGCGTCGGGCCGGCCATGGCGTCGGGAAGCCACACCTGCAGCGGCAGCTGGGCGGACTTCCCGGCCGCGCCGAGCAGGTAGAGCAGCCCGATCAGGGTCAGCGTGGCCGAGCCGTAGAGCATGGCAGGCGCCGCGGCATTGACCGCGCCGATGTTCAGCGTCCCGAAGACCTTGAAGGTCAGGAACATCGCGAGCAGGAAGCCGACGTCACCGACGCGGTTGACGATGAACGCCTTGCGCCCGGCGTCGGGGTTGGCGCGATCGCGGTACCAGAAGCCGATGAGCAGGTAGGAGCACACGCCCACCCCTTCCCAGCCGATGAACATCAGCGGGAACGAGTCGGCCATGACCAGCACCAGCATGGCGGCGACGAACAGGTTGAGCTCGGCGAAGTAGCGGCTGTTGCCGTCGTCGCCGTGCATGTAGCCGATCGAGTAGATGTGGATGAGCAGCCCCACGCCGGTGATGATGAGCATCATCGTGACGCTGAGGCGATCGATCATGAAGCCGGCATCGAGGTGCAGCGTGCCGGCCGTGAGGTAGCGCCACAGCGTGACCTGCACGCCGTGCTCGCTGCCCTGCAGCCCGAAGAACGCCAGCACCGCCAGCACGAAGCCACCGGCCACCGCCAGGCTGGCGATGATGCCGGGAACCGGCTCCTTGAGCGAGCGGCCGAAGAAGGCGTTGATCAGCGAGCCCACCAGGGCGAGCAGCGGCGCCAGGGCGGCCCACTGGACGACGTCGTTCATAGCCTCACCTCGGACAGCTCGTCGACGTCCGTGCTCATCCGGTTGCGGAAGATCGTCACCAGGATCCCCAGGCCGACCGCCACCTCGGCGGCGGCGATGGCGAGGATGATGAACACCGCCGCCTGGCCGGAGAGCGCGGGCTCGACGCCGCTAGCACTCCACTGGCGCGCGAACGCGACGATCGCGAGGTTGGCGGCGTTGAGCATCAGCTCCACCGACAGGAACACCATGATGGCGCTCCGCCGCGTCAGCACGCCGACCGAGCCGATGGTCATCAGCAGCGCGCTGACGGCGATGTAGTAGGGGGTCGGGACCATCACGCACCCCTCCCTCGTGCGGACTCAGCCATGGGTCAGCTCCCGTTCCGGCGCCGCCTCGCCGCGCGGCTCCGCCGGCGCCGCGGGGTTGCCGCGTTGCGCCAGGCTGACCGCGCCGACGATGCCCGTGAGCAGCAGCACGCCGACGAGCTGGAAGGCGAGCACGTAGTGGCTGAACAGCAGCGTGCCGACCTGCTCGGCCGAGCCGCCCTGCAGCGCGGCCACCTGGTCGGCGCCGGCAGCGGGCGGCGGTCGACGAAGGCGGTGATGGCGATGCCCGCCGCCACCACCAGCGCCGCGGCGTACGCCAGCCGGCCGCATCCAGCGCAGGTGGGGCGTCGGCTCCTGCCCCTGCACGTTGAGGAGCATGATCACGAACAGGAACAGCACCATGATGGCGCCGGCGTAGACGATGACCTGGATGGCAGCGAGGAAGTGGGCCTGCAGCGTCACGTAGGTGACGGCCAGGGCGAGCAGCGTCACCACCAGCGAGAGCGCGGCGTGCACCGGCTGCCGGAAGGTGACCACGCCGACGCCGCCGAGCAGCATCACCAGCGGCCAGGATGACGAAGCCGATCATGTTCGGGGACTCCCCTGTCGGAAGGTCACCATCTCAGTAGTCCACGCCTTCCAGCTCCGCCCGCGGTCCGGCCTCGAAGCCGAGACGGACCTCCTTGCCCTGCTTCTCCGCCTCGCGGCGCTGCCACTTGCTGCCCTTGGTGCCGACCAGCATGTCCTGCTTGCCGTAGACGAAGTCCTGGTAGCGGTAGTCGGCGAGCTCGAACTCGTGGCCGAGCACCACCGCGCCGGTGGGGCAGGCCTCCTCGCAGAAGCCGCAGAAGATGCAGCGCAGCATGTTGATCTCGTAGATCTTCGCGTAGCGCTCGCCGGCGGACGTGGGGTCGTTGGGGTCGTTCTCGGCCGCCTCGACGTAGATGGCGTAGGCGGGGCAGGCGGCGGCGCAGAGGCTGCAGCCGATGCACTTCTCCAGGCCGGTGTCGGGATGCCGCAGAAGATGGTGGCGGCCCCGGAAGCGCGGCTTCACCTGCGCGCGTTGCTCCGGGTACCGGACCGTCACGGGGCGCTTGAACAGATGCCCGAGCGTGACGCCCATCCCCTTGGCCATGTCCAGAACACTCATTTAGGACGCACCTCCCATGGTGCCGGGGTCTTCGTGCCCGTTCCCGGGCGCGTGGTCGCGCGCGCGGGAACGCACTCGCGTCGCGTCACAGCACAAAGGCGATCACCGCCCCCGTCAGCAACGCAGCGAAGAGTCCGATCTCGAACAGGTACAGCCAGCCGAAGCGCATCAGCTGGTCGTAGCGCAGGCGCATGAAGGTGGCCTTGAGCCAGATGAACAGGAAGATGAAGATCGCCATCTTCACGACCAGCCACACGATGGGCCAGCTCGCCATGCCCGGGATGATGGCGTTGAAGAAGCCGGGCGCCCGCCAGCCGCCCAGGAAGAGCGTGCTGATGAACGCGGCCGAGGTGAACATGTTGACGTACTCGGCCATCTGGTACAGCGCCCACTTGATCGAGGTGTACTCGGTCTGGTAGCCCGCGACCAGCTCCTGCTCGGCCTCGGGCAGGTCGAACGGGACGCGGTTGATCTCGGCCGTGCCGGCGATCAGGAAGGCGACGAAGGCGATGATCAGCCCCGGCCACAGCCACGGGCTGATCGACCACACGTTCAGCTGCACCAGCTTCTGCAGGTTCAGCGTGCCGCCGATCATGATGACCGAGAGCACCGCCAGGCCCATGCCCAGCTCGTAGCTGATGATCTGAGCGCTCGAGCGCAGGCTGCCCAGCAGCGAGTACTTGCTGTTGGACGCCCACCCGCCGAGGAAGATGCCGTAGACACCGACGCTGGTCATGGCCAGCACGTAGAGCACCCCGATGTCGAGGTTCATGACCCAGGGGTTGGCGCCGAACAGGCTCTTGGCGGGCCCGGCCGGGATGGCGCCGAACGCCACCAGCGCGAAGGTGATGCTGATGGCGGGCGCCAGCACGTAGACCACCTTGTCGGCGGCCGACACGATGATGTCTTCCTTGAAGATCGCCTTGATGGCGTCGGCGATGGGCTGCAGCAGCCCGAACGGCCCGACCCGGTTGGGGCCGATGCGGTGCTGGAACGCGCCCAGCAGCCGCCGCTCGATCAGCGTCATGTAAGCGAAGCCGCCCAGCAGCACCAGGACCAGGACGAACGCCTTGACGAGGGTCACCCAGAGGGGGTCGCTCATCCGGCCACCTCCAGCTCGCGTTCGTCACGCACCAGCGTGCTGAGGTCGGCCGCTGGCCAGCCCGATCGGCTGCTCCGGCAGGGTAGGCAGCAGCATCAGACCGGGCGGCACGGTGTCGTCGACGCGCACGGTGGCGCGCCGCAGCACCCCGCCGACCCGCAGCCGGACCGCGTCGCCGTCGGCAACGTTGTTCAGTGCGGCGTCCTCGGGCCCCATGCGGAGTCGCGGGCCGCCGCTGAGGGCGTTCAGGTGGGGGTTGCGGTGCAGGTACTCGATGCGCAGCATGCTCGGGGTGACGAGGACGTTGCCCTCGACCGCCTCGCGGCTGCGGATGGCGACCTTCGCCGTCGTCCGGCCCTTGGGCCGGTGCAGCTGCCCCGTGGGTCCGAGCTCGGCGGGATCGATCTCGAAGCGCTTGCGGAGCACACGGCGCGCGCTGCGGACGCTGCGACCCTCGAGCCGCTGCCCGAGCGCCTCGCCCAGCGCGCCGACCAGGCCGACGAAGTCCTCGCTCTCGCCGCCTTCGATCGATGCGGCGTGCACGCCCAGGAAGCGGCCCTCGAGGTTGACGGTGGTGCCGTCCTTCTCGAAGACGCTCTTGGCGGGCAGCACCACGTCGGCGAGCTGCGCCGTCTCGGTGAGGAAGAGGTCGTGGACGACCAGGAAGTCCTTCTGCTCGAGCTGCGCGCGGACGTCCGGGTCCTGCGCCGGGTCGAGGTTGGACAGGATCAGCGCGCGCGCGCCCTTCGAGCATGTCGGGGTAGGCGTAGCGCTCGTGGCTGGGGCCGACGCCGACGAGCTCGAGCCCGTAGCTGTTGGCCATCGGGCCGAGGATGAGCACCTTGGCCTCGACCGCCTTGGCGAAGCCGGTAGCGGCAGCGGCCGCCTCGCGGGTGGCCAGCACGAAGCCGCCGTAGACCAGGACGGCGTTGTCGGCGCCGCGCAGACGCTTCACGAGCGCCGCGGCGTCCTCCACGCTCATGCCCAGGGCGGCCCGCTGCCCTTCGTCGAGGCGCAGCCCGCCCTCGGCTTCGTCGGCCTCCGGCCTCCGCCACGGCCTGCAGCGCCTGGAACAGGGCGGCCTCGCCGCCCGCCGGGTACTGCAGGGCGCTGCCGGCGTGCTTCATGAGGTCGACGCGGTAGGGCGCCGCCACCGTGAGCTTGTCCCGCTGCAGGACGGGGTGCTCCTTGAGCCGCAGGTCGGCGATGGGCACGCCGTGCGCCATCAGCTCCGGCGGGGTGACGCCCTTGAGCGCGTCCTTGATGCGCAGGTCGGCGATCGGGACCTCCTCGGTCACGTCGCCGACCACCAGGATGGCGTCGGCGGTGGCAAGGTCGGTCAGGGTGGCGGGGTTCTGCTGCGGGATCACCGACGCCGCGGGGCGCGGGGCGTGATCGAGCTGCCCGGTGCCGAGCGCTTCGGCCAGGGCCTTGGCCGCGATCCCCTCCTCGAGCGTGGCGTCGGCACGCAGCGCGATGCCGATGTCCTTGCCGCTGAGGCCGGAGAGCCGGTCGCGGATGGCGGCGGCCGCGTCCTCCCAGGTCACGGCCACGAGCTCGCCGTCCCGCCGGATCATGGGCGAGCGCACGCGGTCCTCGGCGTTGACGTACTCGTGCCCGAAGCGGGTGCCGTCGTCGATCCAGGTCTTGTTGACGTCGGGGTGGAGCGCGGCCTTGATGCGCTCGATGCGACCGGTGCGGCCGTCCACCATGATGGCGCTGCCGGAGGCGTCGTCCATGCCGGTGGAACGGGTGTGCTGGTACTCCCAGTTGCGGCCGCGGAAGCGGCTCGTGGAGTCGAGCAGCGCACCGACCGGGCAGATGTCGGTGATGTTGCCGGTGAAGTTGCTGGGCAGGCCGTCGTCGAGCGTGCCGATGTAGGTGTGCCCGCCGCGCTCGATGAAGTCGAGCACCGAGTCGCCGGGGACCTCCTCGAAGTAGCGCACGCAGCGCTTGCAGTGGATGCAGCGCTCGCGGTCCAGCGTGATCAGCTCGGACAGCGGGTGGTGCTTCTCCTGGTGCCGCTTGTCGAAGTCGAAGCGGCTCAAGCCGGTGCCGTACTCGTAGGAGCGGTCCTGCAGCTCGCAGGCGCCGCCCTTGTCGCACACCGGGCAGTCGAGCGGGTGGTTGATGAGGGTGAACTCCACCATCCCGTTCTGGATGTTCTTGACGTCCTCGGAGAGGGTGTCGACGACCATCCCCTCCATCACCTGGGTGGTGCAGGTGGCCATCATGTTGGGGAAGTAGAAGATCTTGGGCTCGCCGGACTCCTCGTCGAGGATCCAGTTGCCCTCCTGTCCTTGCGGGGCGCGCCGACGCGAGCCAGGCACATGCGGCAGGCCCCGATGGGCGACATGTACTCCTGGCTGCAGAAGTAGGGCACGTCGTAGCCCGCGGCGAAGATGGCATCGATGACGCTGGTCCCCTGCGGGAAGTCCATCGAGACGTCGTTGATGGTTACCTTCATGCTTCCCACCAGTCGTTCTTGGTGTACATGGGCCTGCCGTGGTCGACGATGTACTCGTACTCGTCCCGGAACCACTTGAAGCTCGCCTGGACCGGCATGGCGCAGGCGTCGGCCAGCGGGCAGAATGCGGTGCCGCGGCTGTTGCGCACCATGTCCTCCATCAGGTCGAGGTCCTCGCGCGTGCCGAGGCCCGCCAGCAGCTTCTGGTACATCTTCGGCAGCCAGGTGGCGATGCCCTCACGGCACGGCGTGCACTTGCCGCACGACTCGTGCGCGTAGAAGCGCACCACGTTGTACATGGCGTCGACGATGTCCTTCTCCTTGGGGATGACGATGACCCCGCCGGTGCCGAGCATGGAGCCGGCCTTGGCGAGCGAGCCGTAATCCATGGCCATGTCCAGGTATTCGTCGGTCCAGGGCAGGGGCGGCGTGGAGGAGCCGCCCGGGAAGAAGCCCTTCGCTTCTCCACTCTTGGGGCCTCCCGCCAGGTCGTAGATGAGCTCGCGGAAGCTGGCCCCCATCGGCAGCTCGTACACGCCGGGGCGCTTCACCGGTCCGCTGATCTGGTAGAGCTTGGTGCCCTTGCTGTCCTCGGTGCCCATCGAGGAGAACCAGTGTGCGCCCCGCGTGATGATGTGCACCACGCTGGTCATGGTCGTCACGTTGTTGATGGTGGTGGGCAACCCGTAGACGCCCGCCTGCGCCGGGAAGGGGGGCTTGAGCCGCGGATTGCCGCGCAACCCCTCCAGCGAGTTCATCAGCGCCGTCTCTTCACCGCAGATGTAGGCGCCGGCACCGCGGTGGACCGTGATGTCGACCTCGACGTTGGTGCCGAGCACGTTCTTGCCGAGGATGCCGGCCTCGCGCGCTTCGCGGATGGCGTCGACCAGGCGCTGGTAGCCCTTCACGTACTCGCCGCGGATGTAGATCATCGCCTTGGTCGCCTGGATGGCGTAGCAGCCGATCATCATGCCCTCGATGAGCTGGTGCGGGTCGTCCTCCATGATGTAGCGGTCCTTGAACGAGCCCGGCTCCGACTCGTCGGCGTTGACCACCAGCAGGCGCTGGCGACCGTCGACCGGGGGCATGAACGACCACTTCACACCCGTCGGGAAGCCCGCGCCGCCGCGGCCGCGCAGCTTCGAGGCCTTGACCTCGTCGATGACCTCGCTCGGCGACATCTGCGTGAGCGCCTTGGTGGCGGCCTCGTAGCCGCCGTGCGAGCGGTAGTAGTCGAGCTTCCAGGCTCCGTCCACGCCCACGTGGCGGTACATGACCACCTCGTAGCGGGGATCGCGCCGGCTGGTGATGGGGCGCGCGGCCTCCGGGGCGTCGGCGACGTCGCTCATCAGCCCTCCCCCTCTCCCGTGGATGCGCGGCCGTCGGCCGCGCTCATGAGGAAGTCGGCCTTCTCGGCGCCCTCGTTGTCGCCGCCGCGCTCGCGCCACGCTTCCGGCATGTCGCCCTGCTTCAGCGCGTCGATGAGCTGATCGCAACGCGCGCGGCCGACGCGCTCGTAGTAGACGTCGTTGACCTGCAGTACCGGGCCGGTGCCGCAGGAACCGAGGCACTCGACCTTCTGGATGCTGAAGCGCCCCTCGGCGTCGGTCTCGCCGTTGACGATGCCGAGCTTCTCGACCAGGTAGTCGTAGAGCTGGTCGCTGCCGGCGAGCGAGCAGGAGAGCGTAGAGCAGACCTGCAGGTGGTACTTGCCCACCGGCTCGCCGTGGTACTCGGAGTAGAAACTCATCACGCCCTTGACTTCCGTGGGGTGGATGTCCAGGATCTCCGCGATCTCCGCGATGCGCGCCTCGCTGACGTGGCGCTCCGCGTTCTGGACCTCCCACAGCTGATGTTGCCGGTGAAGTTGCTGGGCAGGCCGTCGTCGAGCGTGCCGATGTAGGTGTGCCCGCCGCGCTCGATGAAGTCGAGCACCGAGTCGCCGGGGACCTCCTCGAAGTAGCGCACGCAGCGCTTGCAGTGGATGCAGCGCTCGCGGTCCAGCGTGATCAGCTCGGACAGCGGGTGGTGCTTCTCCTGGTGCCGCTTGTCGAAGTCGAAGCGGCTCAAGCCGGTGCCGTACTCGTAGGAGCGGTCCTGCAGCTCGCAGGCGCCGCCCTTGTCGCACACCGGGCAGTCGAGCGGGTGGTTGATGAGGGTGAACTCCACCATCCCGTTCTGGATGTTCTTGACGTCCTCGGAGAGGGTGTCGACGACCATCCCCTCCATCACCTGGGTGGTGCAGGTGGCCATCATGTTGGGGAAGTAGAAGATCTTGGGCTCGCCGGACTCCTCTTCGAGGATCCAGTTGCCCTCCTTGTCCTTGCGGGGCGCGCCGACGCGAGCCAGGCACATGCGACAGGCCCCGATGGGCGACATGTACTCCTGGCTGCAGAAGTAGGGAACGTCGTAGCCCGCGGCGAAGATGGCGTCGATGACGCTGGTGCCCTGCGGGAAATCCATCGAGACGTCGTTGATGGTTACCTTCATGCGTCCCACCAGTCGTTCTTGGTGTACATGGGCCTGCCGTGGTCGACGATGTACTCGTACTCGTCCCGGAACCACTTGAAGCTCGCCTGGACCGGCATGGCGCAGGCGTCGGCCAGCGGGCAGAATGCGGTGCCGCGGCTGTTGCGCACCATGTCCTCCATCAGGTCGAGGTCCTCGCGCGTGCCGAGGCCCGCCAGCAGCTTCTGGTACATCTTCGGCAGCCAGGTGGCGATGCCCTCACGGCACGGCGTGCACTTGCCGCACGACTCGTGCGCGTAGAAGCGCACCACGTTGTACATGGCGTCGACGATGTCCTTCTCCTTGGGGATGACGATGACCCCGCCGGTGCCGAGCATGGAGCCGGCCTTGGCGAGCGAGCCGTAATCCATGGCCATGTCCAGGTATTCGTCGGTCCAGGGCAGGGGCGGCGTGGAGGAGCCGCCCGGGAAGAAGCCCTTCGCTTCTCCACCCTTGGGGCCTCCCGCCAGGTCGTAGATGAGCTCGCGGAAGCTGGCCCCCATCGGCAGCTCGTACACGCCGGGGCGCTCCACCGGTCCGCTGATCTGGTAGAGCTTGGTGCCCTTGCTGTCCTCGGTCCCCATCGACGAGAACCAGTGCGCGCCCCGCGTGATGATGTGCACCACGCTGGTCATGGTGGTCACGTTGTTGATGGTGGTGGGCAACCCGTAGACGCCCGCCTGCGCCGGGAAGGGGGGCTTGAGCCGCGGATTGCCGCGCAGCCCCTCCAGCGAGTTCATCAGCGCCGTCTCCTCACCGCAGATGTAGGCGCCGGCGCCGCGGTGGACCGTGATGTCGACCTCGACGTCGGTGCCGAGCACGTTCTTGCCGAGGATGCCGGCCTCGCGCGCCTCGCGGACGGCGCCGACCAGGCGCTGGTAGCCCTTCACGTACTCGCCGCGGATGTAGATCATCGCCTTGGTCGCCTGGATGGCGTAGCAGCCGATGATCATGCCCTCGATGAGCTGGTGCGGGTCGTCCTCCATGATGTAGCGGTCCTTGAACGAGCCCGGCTCCGACTCGTCGGCGTTGACCACCAGCAGGCGCTGGCGACCGTCGACCGGGGGCATGAACGACCACTTCACACCCGTCGGGAAGCCCGCGCCGCCGCGGCCGCGCAGCTTCGAGGCCTTGACCTCGTCGATGACCTCGCTCGGCGACATCTGCGTGAGCGCCTTGGTGGCGGCCTCGTAGCCGCCGTGCGAGCGGTAGTAGTCGAGCTTCCAGGCTCCATCCACGCCCACGTGGCGGTACATGACCACCTCGTAGCGGGGATCGCGCCGGCTGGTGATGGGGCGCGCGGCCTCCGGGGCGTCGGCGACGTCGCTCATCAGCCCTCCCCCTCTCCCGTGGATGCGCGGCCGGCGGCCGCGCTCATGAGGAAGTCGGCCTTCTCGGCGCCCTCGTTGTCGCCGCCGCGCTCGCGCCACGCTTCCGGCATGTCGCCCTGCTTCAGCGCGTCGATGAGCTGGTCGCAACGCGCGCGGCTGACGCGCTCGTAGTAGACGTCGTTGACCTGCAGTACCGGGCCGGTGCCGCAGGAACCGAGGCACTCGACCTTCTGGATGCTGAAGCGGCCCTCGGCGTCGGTCTCGCCGTTGACGATGCCGAGCTTCTCGACCAGGTAGTCGTAGAGCTGGTCGCTGCCGGCGAGCGAGCAGGAGAGCGTGGAGCAGACCTGCAGGTGGTACTTGCCCACCGGCTCGCCGTGGTACTCGGAGTAGAAGCTCATCACGCCCTTGACTTCGGTGGGGTGGATGCCCAGGATCTCCGCGATCTCGGCGATGCGCGCCTCGCTGACGTGGCGCTCGGCGTTCTGGACCTCCCACAGCAGGGGCATGACGGCGCTGCGCTTGCCGTACCTCGGGATAGCGCCCGAGGATCTCGCGTACGAGGTCCTCCTTGTCGGCGAAGAAGGGGGGGATGGTGTCGAGTTCAACCATGTTCGTTCCTCACGGCGCCACCGAGCCTCCGGCCGCCGCGCGACGGGCCGCGCCGTGCGTCGCGCGCCTCATTTGTCCACGTCTCCCAGGACCGGGTCGAGGCTGGCGATGTTCATGACCATGTCCGCGAACAGGCCGCCTACGCACGCCGGTTCCAGCGACTGCAGGTTGATCAGGCTCGGCACCCGGATCTTGACGCGATAGGGCATCGAGCCGCCGTCGCTGACGATGTAGTAGCCGAGCTCGCCGCGGGCGCTCTCGGTGGCCACGTAGACCTCGCCGCGCGGCGGGTGGAAGCCCTCGGTGACCAGTTTGAAGTGGAAGATCACCGCCTCCATCGAGTTCTCGAGCTCGCTCCGGGGAGGCAGGCTGATGCGGCGGTCGGGGTCCTTGATCGGGCCCGGCTCCGAGGCGGTCGAGCGCCTGGCGGACGATCTTCAGGCTCTCGCGCATCTCGTCGATGCGGATCCGCAAGCGGCTCAGCAGGTCCCCCTCGGTGTAGGTGGGGACGTTGAAGTCGTAGTCCTCGTAGCCGCTGTAGGGGACGGTCTTGCGCAGGTCGATCGGCACGCCGCTGGCACGCAGGCTCGGACCCGGTGAGGCCGTGGTCGAGCGCCGTCTCGCGGCGTCAGGATGCCGACGCCCTTGGTG
This sequence comes from uncultured Trueperaceae bacterium, assembly GCA_963783895.1. Taxonomy (GTDB): domain Bacteria; phylum Deinococcota; class Deinococci; order Deinococcales; family Trueperaceae; genus JASBRS01. Next base: position 125,792 of record CAWAPF010000019.1, on the reverse strand, counting down.
CGGTGGAGGAAGATGTCGTTCTTCGCGAACAGCCGCTCGTACTGCTCGATCATCTTCGGGAAGCTGTCGAGGAAGGCGCGCGCGGCCGGCACGAACTCGTCGGGAACGTCGCGGTAGAGCCCGCCGACTCGGAAGTAGCCGTAGTTCATGCGCACGCCGCAGACCATCTCGAACAGGTCGAGGATCTGCTCGCGCTCACGCATGGTGTAGAAGAACGGCGTCAGCGCGCCCATGTCGAGCAGGCCCGGTACCGACGAAGAGCAGGTGGCTGGCGATGCGGTTGAGCTCCACCAGCGCCACCCGGAGGCGCTGGGCCCGCTCGGGTACCTTGGCGTCGAGCAACTTCTCCGACCGACAGCACGTAGGCGAGGTCGTGGGTGAAGCCCGTGCACGTAGTCCATGCGGTTGGTAGTAGGTGACGCCCTGCTGGTAGGTGCGGTTCTCCATCGTCTTCTCGAAGCCGGTATGGAGGTAGCCGATCTGGGGCTTGAGGGCGACGATCTGCTCGCCGTCCAGGTCGACCACCAGCCGCAACACGCCGTGCGTGCTGGGGTGCTGCGGGCCGACGTTGATCCGCATGTACTTGGTCTCGAACTCGCCGTGCCGCTCCTCGCGCGTCACGGCGGCGGCGTGGCCGAGGTCCTTGACGCTCACGGCTTTCCACTCTCCTTGCCGTGCATGCCCGCGCCCTGGCCGGGCTCCTGCTCGCTGCGCGTCCCCTTGGCGGCGCCGCCCTTCCAGCCCGTGAGGCCGGAGTCAGCGCCGACCAGGCCGGCACGGAAGGCGGCCGGGTCGAGGAAGCGGCCCTCGTTGAAAAGCGTCGGCGTCTCGCCCAGCGGGAAGTCCTTGCGGTGCGGGTGACCGTCGAAGTCCTCCGGCAACAGCAGCCGGCGCAAGTCGGGGTGCCCATCGAACGTCACGCCGAACATGTCGTAGACCTCGCGCTCCATGAACATCGCGGCGCTTGAACAGGTGGGTGATGGTCGGCAGGCTCTCGCCCTCGTCGATGTCGACGCGCATGAAGATCACGCGCTCGGTGCCTTCGAGGTTGCGCAGGTTGTAGGCCACCGTGAAGCGTTTTCCCTGGTGGCCCGGGTAGGTGAGGTAGTCGATCCCGAAGACGTCGGCGATCATCTCGAAACCGCCGTCCTTGGCGATCCGGACGGCGTCGACGATGTTCTCCCTGGGTACAGTCACGCTGACCATACCCTTGGACTCACGGAGGACGCCACCGAGGGGCTCGAGCTTCGCCACGACGGCTTCGGTGGCGGCCGCGAGATCGAGCTGGCTCACCGCGACCACCCCTCCACCATCGGGAGCTGCACCCCGTGCTCGTCGAAGGCCTCGCCCCGCACCTTCTTCTGGAGCTGCATCACCGCGAAGACCAGCGCCTCCGGCCGCGGCGGACAACCGGGGACGAAGATGTCGACGGGTACCACCGAATCGACGTTCTGCACGATGGCGTAGTTGTTGAACATGCCGCCCGAGGAGGCGCATGCCCCCATCGAGATCACCCACTTGGGATCGGGCATCTGCTCGTACACGCGCCGCATGATGGGCGCCATCTTCTTCGACAACCGCCCGGCCACGATCATCACGTCGGCCTGACGGGGGCTCGCCCGGAAGACCTCCGACCCGAAGCGGGCCATGTCGTTGCGGGCGTTGGTCGACTGCATCATCTCGATGGCGCAGCATGCCAGTCCGAAGGTGGCGGGCCACAGGCTGTTGCTGCGACCCCACGCCACCAGCTTCTCCAGGGACGAGAAGAGGATGCCCTCGTTCTCGAGCTCCTGGACGTCCTTTTCGAATAGATCTCTTAGGCCCATGCTCACTTCCAGAACAGGACACCCTTGCGGAGGATGTACAGGTATCCGACCGCCAGGATGATCACGAACAGGATGGCCTGCACGTACAGGAACGTGGGCGCCTCCCGGAACTTGACCGCCAGCGGGTAGAAGAACGCGGTCTCCAGGTCGAAGATGATGAAGAGCATGGCGACCATGTAGAAGTGCACCGGAAAGCGCTCACGCGCGCTGCCCGAAGCCGGGACGCCCGACTCGTAGGCGGCAAGCTTGGTCTTCGTCCCCTTCTTGGGGCCGAGCAGCGCACTCGCGCCGATCGCGGCCGCGGCGATGAAGCCGGCCGCGATGAACATCATGAGAACGTCTAGGTACAAGGTTCTCCTTCACTCCCTTCGACGAGCGGGAAAGACCCTCTCCGACGTGTGAAACCCGGCTTCCATGTGCCCAGTTTCACAACCTTTCAACATCGGCAAGTCTACCAAAGGACGGAACCCGCCAACAAGGGAAGTCCGACCGACCACACGCCCCTGGGGGAGGGGGGTTGGTCGGCGCGAAGGCACACCCGGTCGACAGGCGGATCTCCTCACGCCTCCCATTGTGCTCCTTTGTCGCACGCCACCTGCAACCCGGACCACGACATCCGTCTTTCGTGCGTCGCTGGCGAACGAACGACGATCTTTCCGGCCCCCTGCCCGGGGGTGGTACTGGGAGGAGCGCCTGTACGCGCCTCCGCAACACCTTCGCTACCCTGGCACAACCGCTTCCAGGCACCCCGGTGATCGCGCGCCAACGCCGTCGGGCGAGGGCCGCGAACCGCCTCCGGCTAGAGCGCGAGAACCCCCTTGGGAACGCCAACTTTCGCGTTCCTGCGGACCTTGACATCCCCTGGGGGCGTCCATATACTACTGAGGCTGTTGGGTCGTTAGCTCAGTTGGTAGAGCAGCTGACTTTTAATCAGCGGGTCATAGGTTCGAGTCCTATACGACCCACCACAAGATGATTGGCCCCTTCGACTAGCGGTTCAGGTCACCACCCTTTCAAGGTGGCGGCACGGGTTCGAATCCCGTAGGGGTCACCAGAAACGGAGGCGCGTTCTGCGCCTCCTTTCTACTTGGCTACTCGTTGGCGCCGTCCCCACCGAGGCCGGCCAGGTACCGCGGAACGGCCACGCTCTCCGGCACGCTGGTGGCGGCGATGGGCGTCCCCTGCTCCAGCCTGAGCGGCACCCATCCAGACCACACGTCCGTCCCCTCCGCCGCGGCATCGTCCCCCGGCGGGCCGGAACGGACCTTCGCCGACGCCTCGTCCACCGGGAGGGCCAGCACCGTCGTCGCCTCGAGCTCTCGGTGACTTGGCGGCCTCACGTCCGCCCAGCGGCCGGGCATCACGTGCTCGGTGAAGGCTCGCAGGGCGGCCATCTTCTCGTCTTCCTCTTCGACAAGGCGCGCCCGTCCGAAGACCATCACCGACCGGTAGTTCACCGAGTGGTCGAAGGCCGAGCGCGCCAGTACCAGGCCATCGAGTAGGGTCACGGTCAGGCACACATCGCGGCCGGCGGCGAGCGACCGCATCATGCGGCTGACGGGTGAGCCGTGGAGGTACACGACGTCTCCGATCCGTGCGTGGAGCGTCGGGACGACGACCGGCGCGTCGTCGTGCACGAAACCGACGTGGCAGACGAGCCCCTCGTCGAGGATCGCGTCGATGGTCTCGCGGTCGAAGGTACCCCGCTCGGGGTGGCGCCCCAGTCTGGTGCGGGCGCTTGGCGCTGCCTGTGGCATGGCGCCATGATAGCGGTGGCCGACCGTGAGCTTTCCCACTCGCGGCACGGCCGTCACCGCTCCCGTCCTCCCGAGATTCGTGCAAGCAACCCGCTCCAGGACGGCATTCTCGCGGCGACCGCACACAGGCTTGCGGAACCGATACGTAAGCGTTCCGTCAGCAGAGCTCCGCTAGCGTGCTGCACGATGAACGACGCGATCCCCTTCACCATCCGCACGAAGCTGACGAACGCATTGGGGGATGTGGAAGACCTGGCCACGGCCAAGGGTCTCGCGCAGGTGTTCGCGATGGAGCTCTTCTCGCTCCGTATGACCGTCGAGGAAGCCGCGGACCACGGCGACGCGGCGATGGCCGACAAGGCCCTGCGGGACGCGCGCGTCCTCTGGGGGCTGCTGCGCGGCACGCCCGGGCGCTACCGGGACGTGGCCGCCCTCTCCTGACCTCGGCCCCTCCCCACCTCCACGCGCTGCAGGTAGCGGCGCACATTCGATGCCGTAGCCGGACCCCGGCTCCGTGTCGGCTGCGGAGGACGGAGCCGCCGAGAATCGATTAGCGTGGAGCACCATGCCCCGCACGGCTCGGCGGCACCGTCTCCACCGACGGGCGTGCCTCGCCGGGGGCGGAGGAGGGAACATGTCCAGACTGGCCATCGCGCTGTCCGCCGCGCTCCTGGGGAGCGGGCTGGCAGGCGCCCAGGACGCGCTGAGGTTCCAGACCTCGATGGGGGAGCTCGTCATCACCCCGCTCGGTCACGGCTCGCTCCGCCTCGACGTTGCCGGCATGGTGATCCACGTCGACCCCTACGGCCAGGTCGCCGATTACGCCTCGCAGCCCAAGGCCGACTGGATCTGGATCACCCACGACCACGCCGACCACTACGACGAGGCGGCGATCGCCGCTGTACGCAAGCCGGACACGCAGTTCCTGCTCGACCCGGCCAGCGCCGGACGGCTCGGCGAGGAGGCCACCGTGCTCCGCAACGGGGACAGCGCCAAGGTCGGCGCGATCACGGTGAAGGCCGTGCCCGCCTACAACATCCGCCAGAAACGCACCAACGGCCAGCCCTACCACCCCAAGGGCGCCGGCAACGGCTATCTGGCGAGCTTCGGTGACTTCGTGGTGCACATCGGGGCCGACACCGAGTGCGTGCCGGAGATGCACGATCTCGGGCCGGTCGACGTCTCTTTCCTCCCCATCAACCTGCCCTACACCATGACCCCGCAGGATGCCGCCGAGTGCTTCCGTGTCATCCACCCCAAGGTGGCCGTTCCCTACCATCAGGGGGACTACGACCCGCAGATCGTGGCCGACGCGCTGCGCGGCACCGATATCGACGTGCGCGTGCTGCCGCTCCATTGACCGAGGAGGGGGGCGCTCGCGACCCTGGATCGACTGACGGGCTCGCGCCCGCCACCCGCCGCTGGGTGCTGGTGGCGGCGACGCTGGGCTCGAGCATGGTCTTCCTCGACAACTCGACGGTCAACGTGGCGCTCCCTGCGCTGCAGCGCTCGCTCGGTGCGTCGGTCGTCGACGTGCAGTGGGTCATCAACGCCTACACGCTGTTCCTCGCCTCGCTGCTGCTCATCGGTGGCGCCCTCGGTGACCTGCTGGGCCGACGCCGGGTGTTCGCGGTCGGGGTCGGCGTGTTCACGCTCGCGTCGATCGCCTGCGGCTTCGCTGCCAACACCGAGATGCTCATCGTCAGCCGCGCCGCACAAGGGGTGGGCGGCGCCCTCCTCACGCCGGGCAGCCTGGCCCTCATCAACGGCGCCTATCCACGTGATCAGCGCGGCCCGGCGATCGGGCTGTGGTCGGGCTTCTCCGCCGTGGCGTCGGCCACCGGCCCGGTACTGGGCGGATACCTCATCGATACGCTGTCGTGGCGCGGGGTGTTCTTCCTCAACGTGCCGCTGGCCCTGGCGGTGCTGGCCGTGACCTGGTGGCGCGTCCCGGCCACGCCCGGCGAGGCGGGTCCGCGGCGGCTCGACGTGGCGGGCGCCCTCGCAGCGGTACTCGGCCTCGGGGGCGTGGTGTACGCGCTGATCGAGTCCTCCAACCGCAGCTTCGCGGCGCCGTCGGTGCTGGTGGCGCTCTTCGGCGGGCTGGCAGTGCTGGGGCTGTTCCTGGTGCTGGAACGGCGCGCGCGGCGGCCCATGGTGCCGCTCGAACTGTTCCGGTCGCGTGCCTTCGCGGGCGCGAACGTGCTCACGCTCTTCCTCTACGCGGCGCTGTCCGGCCTGCTGTTCTTCCTGCCGATGAACCTGATCGAGGTGCAGGGCTACTCCGCTACGGCCGCCGGTGCCGCGCTGCTCCCCTTCGTGCTGTCCATGTTCCTGCTTTCGCGCTGGTCGGGAGGTCTGGTGGCACGGGTGGGCGCGCGCCTACCGCTGGTGGTGGGTCCGCTGGTGGTGGCCGTCAGTTTCCTGCTCTATGCCCGTACGGGCGCGACCGGCTCCTATTGGAGCGCGGTCTTCCCCGCCGTGCTGACGCAGGGCCTGGGCATGGCGCTGTGCGTGGCGCCGCTCACCACGACCGTGATGGCCTCGGTCAGCGACGCTCGCTCCGCCACCGCTTCGGGCATCAACAACGCGGCGTCGCGGGTGGCGGGCTTGCTGGCGATCGGCGCGTTCGGCGCGCTCATGGTGGGGCTGTTCAGCGCGCACCTGGAGACCCGGCTGCCGGCGCTCGACCTGCCGCCCGCGGTGGTGCGGGCGGTACGCGCCCGCCACACCGACCTGGCCGCCCTCACCCCGCCGAGTTCCCTCACCTCGCAACAGGCACAGCGACTGCGCACAGCGGTCGACGACGCCTTCGTGTACGGCTTCCGGATCGTGATGCTGGCCTTCGCGGGACTGGCGGTAGCAGCCTCGGGAGTGGCGTACGGCACGCTCCGCGAGGACACCATCGGAGGCTAGCGCGCCCCGCCGATCGCTTCTCCGATCGCCTCCGCCTCGCGGGCGATGCGCGAAAGCGTGCCGCCGGCCGTAACGACGAAGCCGCAGAAGTGAAGTCCCGGCGCTTCTGGCAAGGCAAGCGGAAGGCGGTCGGGCAGATCACCTAAGCCCTCGAGCAGGTCCGGGTAGCCGACCCGGTAGCCGGTCGCCAGCACCACTACGTCGACGGGAAGCCCCGTACCGTCCACGAAGACCACCCGCTCGCCGTCGAAGCGCTCCAGGGCGGGGCGCACCGCGATCCGGCCGGCGCGCACGTGCCCGACGGTGCCGGCATCGATCAGCGGGATGCGCGCGCGTTCGCGCACCTGGCGGGTGGGGCTGAACGGCGCGAACTGAAGCCCGTAGCGCGTCATGTCGCCGTAGCGCAGGCGCCGGACCGCGCGCCCGATGACGTCGGCGAGGGGTGCGGGCAGCCGCTCCAGGCGCGTCGCCACCTCCTCGACGGGCCTCCCCAGCATGCGCTTGGGCACCACGTTCACGGGACTGCGCACCGACAGCGCCACGCGAGCGCCGTGCTCGACGAGATCCACTGCGATCTCTCCACCGGAATTGCCGAAACCGACCACCAGCGCGCGCCGCTGGTGGAAGCGCGCGCCACTGCGGTACTCGGAGCTGTGCAGGACGGTCCCCGGGAACCGCTCGAGCCCCGGCCAATTGGGGCGGTAGGGGCGCTCGTTGAGCCCCGTGGCGATCACCAGGTGCTCTGCGAGAATCGTCCCGCGCTCGGTCCCCACATGCCAGGCCCCGTCCTCACGCCAGGCGCGCTGTGCGGGCTCGCCCCATCGCGGCCGGAGGTCGAACGCCGCCGCGTAGTCCTCGAGGTAGGCGACCACTTTGTCGCGGGAGGGGTAGTCGGGTGCTTCTTCGGGCCAGGGCCTGCCGGGCAACCCCGAGTTGCGCTTGTGGGTGTGGAGGTGCAGGCGATCGTAATGCCGTCGCCACGACGCTGCCGGGCGCGTCTCGCGCTCGAGCAGCACGAAATCCACGCCGCGGGCACGCAGGCAGGCGGCGACCGCCAGCCCCGCCGGTCCCGCGCCCACGATGACGGCTCCGCAGCGGTCCCATCGTCGTTCCATGACCGTGCTCCTCCAGCGTTCGTGGGGGCATTCTAGGGCATGCGCCAGCGGACTCGCGCGCCCTGATCGTGAGCAAGCGGTCCTCGGCCCCGCGCGCCGCTCCTCGCTCATGGCATAATGCCCACGGTCGGGCGACTTGCGCCCAGACCTCCACGGGCGATTAGCTCAGCGGAAGAGCGGCCGCCTTACAAGCGGTAGGTCGGCGGTTCGAACCCGTCATCGCCCACCAGCTCCAGCCCTGGCCGACCTGGTTTCATGTGCCGTCAGGCGTGCGACGGCCGGTTGGGACCCTCCCCGCGCTCGCCGTCTGATGAGCGCGGGGAGGGTCCAGTAGGTTGTGTGCGTTTCGGGGTTCGATCCTGGCTCACAGGGAGTGAGCCGTCGTCCTCCAAGCATGGGAAGCGTGAACAGACCCAGTTGGATACGGACGACGGCTCTCGATCCCTCTGGCGATCCCGAGTGCGGCGGCGCGAACCTCAGAAAGCCACGCGCTGGTTCGCCCCGGTGATCCTCCAGTGGTGGGGCGCGCCGTTGATCGCAGGCCCCGTGTGCGTGCCGCTGAATCCGACGAGGTTGCCGGCAGCGTCCTGGAAGAAGTCGCCGGCGGCGGTCATCACCACCCCGTCCGCGGAGGAACGGTCCGGACGCTCGTCGGAGAGGTTCCAGTCGGTGGCGGAGCCGGCCACGAGCCAGACCTTGCCGGGATCGCTCGCGGTCCCGAGATCGACCGCGGCCGGCGCTCCCCGCACCTGCAGGTTGACGTAGCCGCTGGTCATGAGGCCGCTGTCGCGGACGTTGAGCGTTCCGCTGCTCCGGAAGCTCAGGGCGCTGTATCGGTTGTCGCGGGCCGTAACCCCCTGCACGCTCGCGGTGGTGGCCCCGCTGATGAAGAAGCCGTTGTTGTTGCGCGAGAAGGTGCCGCCTTCGACCACCAGATTCCCCTCGGTGTTGGCATACACGCCGGCGCCAAGGCCGGGCACGTCACCGGCGGTGACGGAACGCAGCGTGAGCGAGGCCCGGTCGAGCGCGACCACGTCATCCTGAACGTTGGCGTTGATCTGCGCGTCGTCGATCACCACGACGCCCTTGCCGGTGGCGTAGACGCCGGCGCGGTCCACGGGGTCACCGGCGTTGTCGGTGCCGTTGCCGTCGAAGGCGCCGCCCTGGATCTCGAGCGCACCGCGCGCCAGGTATACCCCCGAAGCCGCGCTGCCGGAGACCTCGGTGTCATGTAGGATCACGTTGCCGTCGTCGTCGTTGCCCATCGACTCGATGCCGTGTCCGGCGCTGCCGGTCACGGTGACCCCGCTCAGCTCCAGAAGCGTACGCTCCGCGTGGATCCCTGTGCCGTTGCCCGAGATGGTGCTCGTCTGGAGCTGGACGGGATCGACGGCACCGTCTCCGTTGGCGTCGATGGCGCCACGGACGTAGAGGCCGGTGTCGTTGCCGCTGAGCGTCGAAGCGGCCATCTCGAACGCCGCGGCGAAGGCGTTGATGCCACGCGCATATCCGGTGACGGTGGTGTTGTCGATGCGGTGAGCACCGCCAACCAGGGTCAGACCGTTGCCGCCGCCGTCGCCCGTCAGCGTGCAACTCCGCATGGTCAGCGTGCCTCCCGGACCGGGCAGAATGCCGATCGGCTCGCCGGCGAAGACGCACGGCGTGGCATGTAGGCAGGTGACGCGCGTGAGCACGGCCTCTGTGCCCGTAGGTAGGCTCACGCCGGTGCCCGTGGCGTCGAGCGTCAGGTCCTGCAGGTACGCCCGCACGATGCCGCCGCCGGCGCTCGGACTGGCCAGTGCGAAGACGTCCTGCGAAGCGGCAGACAGCACGGTGCCGTCCTGGCTCTCCCCTTCGATGAGCAGCGTGCGCTCAAGGCTGTACGGGAAGCTCTCGCCCGCCGCATACGTCCCGTCAGACAGAACCACGGTTGCCACCATAGGGTAGGCGGCGGCGAGCTCGAGGGCGCGCTTGAGGGTGCGCACCGGGTGCCCGGCGCGGCCGGTGTCACCGTCGTCGCCCGCGGGGTCCACGTAGACCGTGCCGCCCGGCGCGGTGCTTCGCGCCGTGACCGTGACCCGGTCGACGTCGCTGAGGGTGCCGTCGTCCACGGTGAGCTCCAGGGTGTAACTGCCGGCGCCTGCCGCCGTGAAACTCGGCGCAAGCGTGGCGGCGCCGGAGATCGCCGGAGCCGGCACGGTACTGCTGTCGGGCCAGGTGACGAACGCCCAGGCCGCGTGCAACGCGTGGCCGTCCGGGTCGCGGGACCCGCTGCCGTCAAGGCTGACGCGCGCACCTTCTTCAACGCTCTGATCGGCACCGGCGTCAGCGTACGGCGGCCGATTCCCACCGCCGGCCGCCGTGGCCGTGATGGTCACGGTCGCCTCGTCGCTGGCCTGGCCATCGCTGACCGTCAGCCGGATGGAGAAGCTGCCGGCGACGTCGGGCTGGAGCGACGAGGCCGCGCCCGTCGTGGACGCCAGGTCCGCCCCGCTGCCCGCTGGGGCAGTCTCGAGGCTCCAGCTGTAGCTCAGCGGGTCGCCGTCGGGGTCGGTCGATGCGCCGGCGTCGAGCACGGCGGTCGCCCCTACGGCCACGGCCCGATCGGCTCCGGCATCGGCGTGCGGAGGTCGGTTGGCCGGCGCCGCGGCCGCCGTTACTACCGTGGTGTCCCGGTCCGTCGCCTGCCCGTCGGACACCTTGAGCTCGACGGTGTAGGCGCCGGCGCGGTCGGGCGTGAAGCCAGGCGCCGCCGTGCCGGCGCCTTCCAGCGCAGCCGAGCTGCCGCTGGGAGCCTTCGTCAGATGCCAGTCGAAGGTGAGCGCGTCACCGTCGTCATCGTTGGAGCGGCTGCCGTCGAGCGTCAGGTGCTGCCCCACCGTCGCCTGCAGATCAGGTCCGGCATCGGCCGCGGGCGGGCGATTGGCGGCGTCCTGCCGGCATGCGGCCGCCCCGATGAGCAGCAGCGCCACCCCAAGCGCGAAACCGAGCATCCGGGAGCGGGTCATTGGATCACCCCCTGGGTGGTGATATGCGTCACCTGCACCGTGCGATCGCTGGGAGGCACACCGTCGATGGACAACCTGAGGTCATATGGGGTGTCCGAATCCATGACCGGCAGCTGGAGTACGGCGGTCCGACCGCGAGCAAGCTCTCTCCAGGTCGACGTTCCGACCTCGCGCGTGCTCCAAACCACGTCGGCATCGTCCACCGATGCAGTGACGTACCCCTCCACGTCGACGTCGTACTGACCGCTGACCACCGTATCGTAGGCGTAGAAGGCGTCGGGCGGCGGCGCCTTGATGGCGACGACAGGGTCACTGCCGGCGACCGGCGCGGTGACCGTCACCACGGTGCTCGCGCTGCCCGTGAGCCCATCGGCGTCGGTGTAACTGAGCGTGACCGTCTTGCTCCCCTGCGAGCCGAAGCTGCTCGCGATGGCGGCGCCCGCGCCCCCGTAGCCGTCCTCCAACGACCACAGCATGTGTTCGACGTCGACCCGCGTCCCACCAGGATCGTTACAGGTGGGGTCGGTCACGCGGCCCTCGAGGCGCACGTCGGTGCCAGCAGGGATGCTCGCGGGCACCGATACGATCTCCGCCACCGGCTCGCGATTCTGGACGCTTACCGTGATGGCGTCATGGACGGTGATGGAACCGGTTGGTCCGGCCGTACGGGCGTCGACCTCCACAGTGTGATCGCCGGGGCACAGCCGCTTGCGGAAGGTGGGGGTGGTGGTACCGGCATCGGCTCCGTCGACCGCCCAGCGATAGCTCGGCAGGCCGCCCATGGGGTTGTCCATCTGCGCCTGGAAGGCGACCTCTCCTTCGGCGACGGTCGCGCCGTCGGCCGGTGAGGTGATGGTCACGCCGACCGGCTGGGAATGGACGGCCAGGTCGCTGTCCTGCCCGAAGAGCCTCACGGTGTCGGTCAGGTTGAGGTTCGAGACCAGCAGGTACACCGTCGTGTCACCAGCCCCAGCTGCGATGGGAGCGGTGGTGGTCGTGCCGTCGGACTGGCCCTGGCAGGCGTTGGTGGCCGACGACACGTCCGGATAGAACTTCACCCGCACGTTGGCGTCGCGAACCGTGGCTTCGATGGTCGCCAAGGCGTTCACGCCGTCATCGCGCAGGTTGATGGCGATGACCCGGGACTGGAGCGGCTCGAGGGTGGTTGTCAGGTTCTCGCGCTGGACCACGCCGCTTTGCGGGCTGAAGCTCAGCTTCGGCAGCGACGCCTCCACGATCTGGGAGCGGTTCAGGACGCAGGCGTCGTTCACCGGCAGGTCTCCGCCCGTCACGCTCGACTCGAAGGCCTCGTTCTTGACCCAGTCCCAGTACGCCTCACCGAGCCCGTAGCCGTCGCCGAAGAGCTTCCGGAACTGGGTGTCGACCCCTATCGTGCTGAACGTCAGCCCCTGGTACAGCACCTGGAAGTAATCCAAGCCACGGTTCTTTCGTAGCCCCACGAACACCCAGAAGTCCTGTGCCCCGTAGTCGTAGCCGTCGTCGTCGGGCTTCGAGGATCCCGGACGCGACAGGGGAACGTCGACGGGATGCGTCATCCCAAAGGTGTTGCGGGTCATGGCCGCCAGCGAGCCCTCCGCCGCGTTGGCGCCGCCCTCGACGACGGGCCAGTACAGGTTGCGCTGGAGACTCAGCGTGTCCGATGCGCTGTAGGCGTACTGGATGGCATGGAAGATCTCGTGGCGGATATCGCCCGGATGAGGCGGCTGCTGGACGTCGTTGCCCGGGCTGCGCGGCAAGCACACGTAGGCCTTGAGCAGGGGTAGCACGAAGCGACCGTTGAACTTCTTGCATCCCGTCGTGCCTTCGGGCCTCAGATCGAGCAGGTGGCTTGCCACGGTTACGGAGGCATGGAAGGTCGGAGGCACCAGCGTGAGCTTGATGTCGGCCACCAGCGGCCGGATGATCGGGGCCTTGAAGCCGAGCCCCGTCACGACATCCCCGAAGAAGGCGTCGGCGATGGCCGCCGCATCGTGCTCCTCCTGGGCCGTGCACTCGCCTGCGGCGAAGCGGATGCCGCACTTGGCGGCGAAGTGACCGACCTTCTCCGCCTGGGTCGCCAGACCGGCGGCCGCCACCTTGCCCGTTGTGACACCCGGGTCCGCCAGCGCCACCACGATCCCTTCCGGCCAGGTCGAGAAGCTGTACAGCGGTGCCAGCATCATCCCAGTGGCGGCGTCATAGGTCGCCTCGGTCGTGTCCCACACGAAGTCCGGCGCGGTCTCACCGGGGACCACCACGTGCCCGATGACGGGCGTGAGGACAGCAAGCTCGAGTCCGGCGGGGTCGACGCCGGCGGGGAGCGGCAGCCCCACCACCAGGGGAGCGCCGACCGGCGCGAGGACGGTCGGCTCCGCGCTCATGCGGTACGGCGCCCCGACCAGCCGAGCGCCCTCCAATGGGGGCAGCGCGGCGGGGTCCTCGGTGAGGATATGCACGTCTACGGCGGCACCGAGGGCGCCGGGCACGGCGCCCACGCGCACGCCGTCGGGCCCCGTCACTACACCGCCCGGCGTCAGCGACGCGCCTGCCGCCACGGCCGTGATGGTGACGCTGTCGCTGTCGCTCCGCGTTCCGGCCGAGACGGTGAGCTCGAGTCCGTAGCTGCCGGGTACGTCGGCGACGAAGGACACCTTGCCCCGTTCCAGGCCCTGCAGCGACGCAGCGCTGCCGGACGGGACGTACTTCAGCGTCCAGCGGTAGCGGTCGATCGCACCGGTCGAAGCGCTGGGGTCGACCGTGACCGTCTGCCCAACGACGACGCTTCGGTCGCTTCCGGCATCGGCGTGCAGGTCGCCCGCTGCGGGCGGGGCCTGCGTACAGGCCTGGAGCGTCACCAGCACCGTCAAGGCGAAGAGGCCCGCAACACGCACGGCGGTTCGATCCATGGTTGTACCCTCCCCGGACCCACCCCTCGCGACCCGTTGTCACGGTGTCGTCGCCCGCGCGGAATCCTGGGCCCGACCGTAGGAGGGAACGCGTCAAAGAGCCGTCAAACGTACCTCGGGACACCCCGCCCAACACGTTGAGTTTCGCGCCCAGCCCGGCCACCGCTCGCCTGCGGCGGCGCGGAATCCGCGATCGCCCGTGAAGCGCCGTCGGCCCTCGAAGCGGATCGCGCCCGACTCACGGAGCAACCGCGTCGATGGCCCCCTCCGTGACGAGGATCAGCAGCCGGCTGTCGGGACCGAGCTCGAGCTCGGCAGCCTTCGCGCGGTCGGCGAGGGCCGCCATGACACCGGCCAGCCCCGCCGCTCCCGAGGGGGTGCTCTGCGGTCCTCCCATCTCGGCGAGCAGGTAGGGAGCTTCCAGCAGCGCTTCTTCGCCAACGCTCAGAGCGCGAGCATCGTGTCGGCGTAGAACGTCCAGGGCCGGGGCGCTGGCCTTGCCGCACGAAAGCATCGACGCCGAGGTCTCGAGGTCGCCGGTGAGCTGGACGGGATGGCCGGCTTCGAGCGCGGCGCCAACGCATCTCGCCGCCGACGGTTCGACGACGACGAGAGCTGCAGGGGGCGCCAGCCAGCTCCGGAACTCCTCGGCCATGGCGGCAGCAAGACCCCCTACACCCGCCTGCACGAACAGATGCGTGGGCCGAAGACAGCCCGCGGCGTCACCCTGACGCCGGATCTCGGCCGCCATCACGCCGTACCCGGCCATCACGTCGCGCACGACGGGGTCGGCCGGATCGTCGGTCGTGTCGGCCACCAGCAGCCCGCTCCCTGCGCGCGCCGCCTCGGCCGCGGCGGCCACCGCGTCGTCGTAGGTGCCGGCGACCCAGACGATGTCGGCGCCCAGGGCCTCGATGCGTTCGGCACGGGCCGGCGGCACGGCACCATGCAGGAAGACCCGAGCGGTCGCGCCCGCGAGCTTCGCAGCCAGGGCGACGGCCAGACCGTGGTTGCCGTCGCTGGCGCAGAGCAGTGCGGGCACGTCCCGTCCACCCTGGCCCATCACCGCTTCGATGTTCTCGCCGGCCGCGCGGGCGAGCGCTTGTAGTGCGGCGTAGGTCCCGCCGAGGGACTTGAAGCTCCCGAGCGTGCGGCGCCCCTCATCCTTGGCAAGCACCTGCGCGACGCCCAGCCTCGCCGCCAGACGCGGTAGGTCAACGAGCGGCGTGGGCGCGTAGTCCACCGCCAGGAGCCTCAGCTCCGTCGCGATGCGCTCAGTGGCCGTGGACGAGCGGTCGGCGGAGGTCACGCCGCGATCCTACTCGGTCGACGCCCCGTCGAGGTCGGAGCACGGCTGGAGGCCGCTCGGCCGCCTCTCCCTGTCACCCCGTTGTCAACACCTCGCGCCGGGCATGTCGGCGATCGAACGCTCGGAGCGCCAGAACGAGCGGTTCCAACAGACGGAATGGTCATCGAGATCGTCACGCCTGACCATTCCGTATTGAACGATCCGGAATCTTAGCGGCCTGACTCGACATTTTGCCCGGCCCAGAAGGACGTTTGGCTCTATCCGAGTGTGCGGTAGACCACTTCCAATAGAACCAAAAGCATGTGTCAGCGCATAGGGGAACCGCATAGGGGAACGGGGTGATGCGACCTGGTCAGAGTCGTCCAGACACGCAACCGCTCGATGAGCCGCCGCGTACGCCTTCATTAAGGAGGGACCGATGAAACGCACGTTGAATCGCGCTGCCGTGGCGGGGGGCCTTCTGCTTCTCGTCCTGCTGGCGGCCTGCACGAATCAGGACGGTCCGAGCCTGGGCATCCTCCGTGTTGACGTCACTCCCGATACTGCCCACGTCACGATCATGAGCGGCCCGGACCTGGTGGACTTCGGCGATGGCGACGTCGAGGTCCTCGGCCTCCAACCGGGCACCTACGAGATCACGGCGGACGACGTCCGAACCGGTTCACGACCTCCGTCGAGGTCCGGGCACACCAGCGCCTGACGGCCAGCGTCGAAGTCGGCGAGCCGTCCCGCATGCAACTCACGTACCAGCCAGACTCCAGCCCGGCCCCGCCTTCGCCGCGCCAGACCATGGCGCTGCAACGCTACGGCAACCCTGGCGGCGGGGGTGGAGGCGGCCACAACGGTGGCGGCGGTGGCAATGTCGGCGGGCATGGAGGGAACAGCGGCGGCGCCAAGGGCGACGTGTACGGCGACCTGTGGAAGCTGTACAGGGACGCTGTCCGGTAAGCCGCATCGTTGGACGCGAACAACTGCGTCTCAGCCGATCTCGAGCCTGAGCACCGAGAACAACCTCGTACTGGTCACGATGGTCCTGTCCACGGACGGGCCGGAGGCCAAGTGCGAGCCCACGCCCGAAGACCTGCCCTACGTGCAGGAGGTGGACTTCGGACGCCTCAACCTCGTTCGCTCCCCGCCCAAGGTGCTCCAGAAGGCCTATGACGCGGCCATGGCAACTCTGGCTGCCAGCGAGCTCCCCATTACGACCGATCCGGCGGGACGCTTGGTAGCGACCATTGCCGGTGAGCCGAAGACCATCGACTCGCCGCTCGAGAACGTGGCGCTCTACGAGCATCTCATCCGCTCGGGCATGGAGACCGGAACCCTGAGCCTCGACGGGGTCACGTTGCCACGTGATCCCCTCGATATCGCCGCGTCACTGTTCGCCGGCGGTGCGGACAAGTCAGGGACGATCGACCTCGACGAAGTGGTCTACATCAACGAGTTCCTCGGGCTCAACGTCTTCGAGGGCGCTGACGACTACACGCACTACACGGACTACGACTACAGCCGCGAGAGCCTTTACGACGGCGTGATGGCCACCATCCTGGTCCCTGACCCCAATGAGCCGGGAACGTACCACGCGCAGGACGTCAACCTCTGGACCTGGCCGGACATGTTCGACAGTGTTCCGGTGACCGGTAGTGACGCCCGCGGCTTCGCGCTTGCAGCCAACGACGCCCTCCAGGTCATCGTGTTCGTCCACGACAACGCTGTCCGGTAAGCCCCGCGACGGCGTGACTGGCGGCTTTGGGAGCTCACCCATAGCGGGCGCTCCCAAAGCCCAACGAAGACTTCAGTGAGGACGCGCCTTCCATGCAGAACGGGCCAATAGCCGTGGCCGACCTCACAGCCTCCAGGCCCCGGCACTTCCATCGGAGGTCGCTCGGAGAGAACGGGGACCAGATGGGGAACGTCCGATGAGAACCTTCCAACGCCTCCTCGCCGTCCTCCTGATGAGCCTGATCGCGGCCTGTGCAGCGACCTCCAAGGACGTGACGATCACGGTCGCTCCGAGCCAGCACACGCTCCTCCCGCTGGAGACCCACGCCTTCACCGCAACGGTGACGGGCACGCAGAACACCGACGTGACCTGGCACTCCACCGCCGGAACCGTGACCGGGACAGGCACGACCATCGATTACACCGCACCGGCCTCGGCGGGATCGTATGAACTGTCGGCCACCAGCGTCGCGGACACGAGTCGGACGGCCACGGCCGCGATCACGGTGACCACGGCACCCGCTCCGCCCGGCGCCGTGAAGCTGCTGGCGGGCGACGGGGCGGAAGGCGATCTGTTCGGGTATGACGTCGCCATGGACGGCAGTGTCCTAGTGGTCGGCGCGCCCAAGTGCGACACCGCGGCGACGGATGCCGGCGCGGCTTACGTCTTCACGCGCGCTGGCGGCACGTGGCAGGAGCAGGCCAGGCTCACCGCCACCGATCCCGTAGCCGACGCCCAGTTCGGCTGGAGCGTGGCCTTGAGTGGCGACACCATCGCCGTCGGCAACGCCGCCGAGCCGCGCGGGGCCGTGTACGTATACATCAGCGACAACGGCTCCTGGACGTTCCAACAGAAGATCGTCGCTGCCGACGCCACCAACGAGGACAACTTCGGACGGGCGCTCGCCCTCGAGGGCGACACGCTCGTCATCGGAGCGGACCGCTACGACGCGTCGGTCCCCGATGCCGGCGCGGCCTACGTCTTCACGCGTGCAGGCGCCACCTGGACTCAGCAGGCCAAGCTCGTCGCCTCCGACGGCGCCTTCAACGAGCGGTTCGGGTACGCGATCGACCTCAGCGGCGCCATGGCCGTCATCGGCGCCTACGGGAACGAAGGCCGGGGCCCCCTGACGGGCTACGCCTACGTCTTCCTCGAGGATGCCGGCACCTGGAGCCAGCAGCAGAAGCTCGTCACGATGCCGTACGTGGACGGCGACAGGTTTGGCCAGGCCGTCGCGGTCGATGGCGACACCATCGCCGTCGGCGCACGGCTGGACGACTTCACCGAGAAGGACAGCGGCTCGGTGCACCTGTTCACCCGAACGGGCACGGTGTGGTCGCGCCTGACGAGGCTCGCCGCGAGCGACCAGGCCGCCGACGGGGAGTTCGGCTACAAGATCGCGCTCGACGCCGACACCCTCGTAGCCAGCAGGATCGCAACGCCAGCCAGGGTCTACATCTTCCGAGCCGCATCGGGGACGTGGACGGAGACCGACCACGTCAGCATCGCCGGCAGCGCCTTCGGCAACGCACTCGATCTCTCGGGCACGACACTACTCGCCGGAGCCTTCCTGGATTCCGAGCTGGGCACGAGAGCGGGCAGCGCCTATGTGATCGAACTCGGCCCCTAGCCGGAGATCCGGCAACACAGGACAGAGTCGGGCACGACCACGGGGATGCAGCCGGCATGAAGCCCGTGCCCTCGACAGGTTGAGGGCACGGGCACGGCAGCCGACGAGAGGGATGAGACGGATGATCCAACGAGCCTCGAGAACGGTCCTACTCCTGACACCCTTGCTCGTGCTGCTGTTGGCATCGTGCGGGGAGATCCTGACTTCCGACCCGCAACTCGCACCGATGGGCGTCGGACCCGCACCCAGCGCCACCGGTGACGTCCAGGTCCTGTGGATGGGCGGAGGCGGCAACGCAGCCCAGGCCGGCGATGAGAAGCTGGCGTTCGCGGACATCACCTGGTTCGACGCCTACAAGAAGCATGGTGAACGTGGTCGATTCCGCTACCTCGTCGTCAACGCAGACGGCTCCCTCCACCGCGAGATCGTGGCGGAAGTGGACCCCGACGACGCCGACACCGGCGTGGTCATCGATGGCGCGACCGCGCGTTTCGTCGGCGTGGTGACGTACGACAGCAAGACCAGCGCGGGCGGCCATGACGAAGGCGGCGGCGCGAGCGGCGGCGAGACCGGCTGCGACGACACGACCGGCGAAGCCGGCTGCAGCGGCGGCGCCGAAGGCGGCACGGCGGGCGGAGGCAGCCATGACGAAGAGGAGGGTGGCTGCAGCGGCGGCCATGAGGACGAGGGCTCGGGCGGGCCTAAGCATCCGCCGGGCAGCGCCTCCCGCGAGGGGCAGATGGTGGCTGTCGAGGTCGTTGACAACGCCACGCCGGGCAGGAAGGGCGACGAGGTGACGTGGAGCTGGTTCGCCAACCCTCTACGACCCCGCGGACCCTTACCTGCCCCCTCCCTCGATCAGAGATCTCGCATCGTGGCCGGAACTCTGCAACAAACCCGTCCTGGGCGGAAACCTGGTCGTGCACCACAAGGACTAGCCGGAAGGGAGTCTCTCGAGGTGGACGGCCGCGCGCCCGTCGGCAGACTGCTTCAGATGCCGAGGACGTCGCCGACCGTGCGCACCGGCATCCCCGAGGCATGGATGTGCTCGACGATCGCCCGGAAGTCGCGGATGGCGTAGTCCGTGTTCACCGTGTCGGACGGCACCACGTGGTGGAACGTCAGGATGCACCACTGCTTCCCGGCCCGCGCGCGGTCGATGCGATCGATGAGGTCACGGGGCGGGCGGGCGTCGACCATGCTCCACGCCCTCAGCTTGAGAGGGTTGGGCGGCGTGATCACTTCGGTGCTGGACTGGATGATGGTGCGGGCGGCACGCCAGTAGCGGCGCACCGTCTGTAGGACCGCATCGTCGAAGGCGCCGCCCGGATAGGCGCAGTGGTTGGCACCGCGGAAGCCCTCGCTGCGCAGCCACCGCTGCAGGCGCTCGATGTCCTCCGTCAACGCCTCGGGGCTGATCCGGGTCCAGCGCGCGTCGTGCACGGCCAGCCGATCGCTGTGGCCGGCCACCTCCCAGCCGGAGAAGTCCTCGAGCCTGTGGAGTTGCTCCAGGGTCAGCCTTCGCGGGGTGCCGATGAGGTCACGGATCACGTAGGCGGTCGCCGGGTAGCCGTAGGCATCGAGGATGGGGCGCGCGTTGTCGTAGGTATCCGCCCATCCGTCGTCGAACGACAGGCTGACGACGCCGTCGGGCCATGCAGCGGGCTCGGGGTAGGTGGCCACGCCGTTGACGTGGAGGGTGGTGTCGCCCCCCACGGGAGCGTCGACGCGGATGCGCAGGGCCTCGATGGCCTCGCGCCGTGGGGTGCCGACGGCGTTGGCGTCACCGAAGCCGAGGTCCATGACCACCCAGCCCTCTCCCGCCTGCAGGTACTGGTTCGGCGGCGAGGGACTGGTCTCCACCGGCCACTTGAAATAGTTCGCGAAGCCCGCGTCCCCGGCGTAGAGGGTGATGTCCCCGAGTCCGCTGAGGTCGCCCTCGACGCGAAGCCACAGCCGCACGATGCGACCGCTCAGGTCGATGCTCAGGCCGCTGCGTTCGATCCAGGCCGGGAGACCTCCGCTCGGCTGCGTGAACCACGCACTCTGCGAGCCGAGCACGTAGTCGGCACCGTCGTTGAGGTCGCTCGCCGAGGCGTTCGTGACGGTCCAGCCGTGGCCCGCCTGGAATTGCGTGATCATCGTGAGGTCCTGGGCGCGAGGTGCGTGTGGGACGCCGGATGTGCGCTCGATGACGCTGGCGAACTGGCGCATCACTCGCTCCAGGTCTGTACGACCGCGCTGGCGCCGTTGCCGATGACGCTCAGGCTGTCGACGTCGTAACGTTCGGCGAAGCCCGCACCGATGATCTCGCCGGTGGTCGCCGTGGCGTCACCCCCATCGCTCCTCACCCGGATCTCGCCCCGCTCGACCTGCACCCAGATTCCCGCCCGGGACGGTGCGCGTTTGACGGTCTGCGGCGTGCGCGGATCGAGGCGTGCGCTGCGCATAACCGGTTGCAGCGCTCCTGCCTACGGTCCGCACGTTGCCGGGATCGTCCTCCCGGAACGCGGGCAGGGCGCGTCCGTCCGGCCCGTACAGCACCACGGACGGAGACGCGCCGGCCTGCCCACCATCAGCGCCCACGACCGCCCCAGCCGCCCGCACACTCCCCGCTCCGAGCACGGCCCCCAGAAGACCGGCCCCGAGCGACTGCACGAGCTTCCGGCGGCCCGCTCCCCAATCGCTATCGTCCATGCCGGCCATAGTAGCTCGTCGTCTCGACGGTCCTTCCATCCTGCGCCCGCGCCCTCGATCCCGGCGGGGCGTTCCCGTCACAGGGCGCGGCCGTCGTTCAACCCGCCGCCACCGCCTCGATCGCCGTCAGGAACGCCTCGACCCCCACCTGCAGCGCTCCCTCGTCGATCGCGAAGCGCGGGTGGTGGTGCGGGTAGGCCACCTCGACGCCCTCGGGTCTGGCCCCCACGAAGAAGAAGGTGCCCGGTTTGGCCGCGAGGTAGGCGGAGAAGTCCTCGCCGCCCATGATGCGTGGCGGCGTGACCACGCGTTCGGCGCCGAACGTGGCCTCGAACGCGCCGCGCAGCTTCTCGGTGACGGCCTCGTCGTTCACCAGCGCGCGGTAGCCTTCGTGATACGCGAAGGCGTAGTCGGCACCATGGGCCTCGCTCAGGCCCTTGACGACGCGTTCCATCAGGGCCGGCATGCGCGAGCGCAGCTCCGCGTCGAAGCTCCGTACGGTTCCCCCCAGCTCGGCGCGCTCGGGGATGACGTTGTCCGCGCTGCCGGCATGGAAGCGGGTGACCGACACGACCAGCGGTTCGATCGGATCGACCACGCGCGACACCAGGTGCTGCAGGTTGCTCACGATCTGCGCGCCGATGGCGACGGGATCGACCGCGGTGTCGGGCATCGCGGCGTGACCGCCCTTGCCGATCACCGTGATGTCGAAGGTGTCGGGAGCCGCCATGCCGGGCCCGGCCCGCAGAAGCAGCGCTCCGCTCTCGAACGGCGCCATCAGGTGCAACCCCAGCACCGTGTCCACGTCGTCGATCACGCCCTCGTCGACGAGCTGCTGAGCGCCTCCCGGGAACAGCTCCTCGGCGTGCTGGAACACGAAGCGCAACTCGCCCTTGACCTGGTCGCGCCGACGGCTGAGGATGCGAGCCACCCCCAGCAGGATGGCGGTGTGCCCGTCGTGCCCGCAGGCGTGCATCACGCCGGGGCTCTGCGAAGCGAAGGGCACACCGCTCTCCTCTTCGATGGGCAGCGCGTCCATGTCCGCACGAACCGCCACGCGCGGGCCGGGCAAGCCGCCGCGCAGCGTCGCCAACACGCTGGTGGGTGTGGGACGCGTGATCTCGAACCCGCCGAACCCCTCGAGCGTGCGCTGCACGTAGTCCGCGGTCTCGTGCTCCTCGAAGGAGAGCTCGGGATGGCTGTGCAGGTGGCGGCGCCAGCTCACCACCTCGTCGGTGACCTCCGTGGCCAACGCGTGCCAGTCCGTGGATACGTCGGGAGCGGGTTGTGTCATGACGTCCTCCATGAGGGTAGGGCACCCCCGTGTGCCCGCCTGGCAGGCGGCTCGTCGTCCGCCTGGAGCTCGGGCAAATCTACCACCGGTCGCGAGGCTGGAATCTCCGGTCGTGCGGGCCCCGTACCCAATGTCCAGAACGCAAGGTGACGGAGGGCGCGTGCTACAAGCACCGCACCATGCCGCCGTCGACCAGGATCGAGCTGCCGGTCATGTACGAGGCGGCGTCGCTGACCAGGAACGCTGCCACCTTCCCGAACTCGCTGGTGTCGCCCAGCCGCCCTAGCGGGATGGTTTTCACCGAGGCCACGCGCACCGCGTCCACCGACGCGCCTTCCCGCTTCGCGCGAGCCTCGTCGAGTTGCACGATGCGCGGCGTCAGCACCCGCCCCGGCGACAGCGTATTGACGCGGATGCCGTCCGAAGCGAGCTCCAGCGACAGCGTCTTCACCAGCGCCTGCACCGCCGGGCGCAGCACGTTGCTGAGCGTCAGGTTGGGGATCGGCGCCTTCACGCTCGAGCTCGCCAGCGCCAGCACCGCCCCGCCCTGCGACCGCTTGAGATGCGGCAGCGCAGCGCGCACGCTACGGACCACGCTCATCAACGTGAGGTCCACGGCGCGGGCCCAGGCGTCGTCGTCCAGCGCCTCGAAGGTGCCGGGCGGCGGCCCGCCGGCGTTGGTCACCAGGATGTCCAGCCCGCCCAGCGCGCTCGCAGCCTCCCCGACCAGCCGCTCGACCTGCGCGCCGTCGCTGACGTCCGCCTGCAGGCCCAGCACGATGGCCACCGGTGGCTTCGGCCACTTCCCGCGCGGCTTCCTCGGCGCGCGCGGCGTCCCGCCCGCACAGCGCCACCTTCGCGCCCTCGGCGGCGAGCACGCGGGCGGTTCCCAACCCCAGCCCCGACGTGCCAGCCAGTACGAGCGCCTTGCGTCCTTCGAGTCCCAGATCCATGGCTAACCTCCGTCGTTCTTGGATTGCGTCGCCGTCGTTGCGGCTACAGCTCCCCGTCGAGCCGCTGCAGCGCGTCGAGCAGGACCGCGGCACCGGCGGCGATGTCGCTCGTGGCGGCCCGCTCGTCGGGATGGTGGCTCAACCCGTCCACACAGGGTACGAAGAGCATCGCCACAGGACAGGCATTTGCCATCTGCATGGCGTCGTGGCCGGCCCCGCTCGACAAGCGCCGGTAGCCGAGCCCGCGACCGTCGCAGGCGGCCTCCAGGGCGGCGACCAGAGCAGGGTCACTCTGCGCCGCGGGCGCCGTGCTGGTGACGACGGCCTCCAGCTCGAGCCCCAACGCCTCGGTGCGCGCCCGTGCCCGATTCCGTGTCTCGGCGAGGAACGCCCCCACCTCAGCTGCGTCGAGGGAGCGTGCCTCGAGCACCAGCCGGACCTCGCCGGGCACCACGTTGGCACCGTTCGGCAGGACCTCCAAGCGCCCCACGGTGGCAACGAAGCCGTCGTGCGCGGCGCGCTCCCGGGCGCGCTCCCACACATCTTGCACCAACGCCGTGGCGCCGACCAGCGCGTCGCGCCGCAGCGCCATCGGCGTGGTGCCGGCGTGCCCCGCCTTGCCCCGCACCGTGACTTCCATCCGCTGGATCGCCACGATGCCCTCCACCACGCCGATCGAGACTCCCTCGCGCTCGAGCGCCGGCCCCTGCTCGATATGCAGCTCCAGGAAGGCGGCCAGCCGCCCGGCATCAGCTAGCGGCGCCCCCAGCGCCGCCGGATCGCCTCCCATGCGAGCCAGCGCGGCTGCCAGCGTCTCGCCACCGGGCTCGCTGCCGGCCAGCATGGCGGGGGTGAGGGTCCCGACCAGCGCGCTGCTGCCCACACAGGACGCACCGTAGTCGCTCGGCTCCTCGGAGAGGAAGTCGTAGACGACCAGCGGATGATCGAGCTCGATCCCCTGCTCGTGCAGCACCTGCGCGACCTCCAGAGCGGCCAGCACGCCGGCGACGCCGTCGTAGCGGCCGCCACCGACCACCGTGTCGATGTGCGAGCCCGCCGCCAGGGCCTTGGCGCGGGCACGGCGGCCGGCGCGCCGTCCCACCAGGTTGCCTGCGGCGTCGACCGCGGGCTCGAGCCCGGCTTCGCGGAACTCGTCGGCGAGCCATGCGCGGGCGCGCAGATAGAGATCGGTGAAGGCACGGCGGGTGTAGGGCCGGTCGGGTTCGGTGAACGCCGCCAGACACTCGATGCGACGGCGGATGCGGGCCTCGTCGACGGCGAGCGGCATACTCACGCCGGCTCGCGCAAACCTGGCTCGAGTCGTAGCCCGACGCGCGCCACGATGCTCTCGAGTTCCTCGCGGCTGACGTCGTCCAGCGTCATGCCCGGCGGGCGGATGAAGCTGCTGGCGAACACCCCGCGCTTGCGGTAGATGTGCTTGCGGAACGCCAGCCCGATCTTGGGTTGGAACTCGTAGCGGATCAGCGGCATGTAGCGGTCGAAGGTCCTGGCCGCGCCCGGCGCGTCGCCATCCAGGAACTGCCGGTAGATCTTCACCAGCACCTCGGGGAACGCGAAGCCGGTCATGATGCCCACCGCGCCGCGCTGCAGCTCCTCCAGGAAGTACTCCCCGCCAAGACCGCCGAACACCCCGATGCGCCCCCCGGTCAACTCCCGGATGCGCGTCAGCTTCGTCAACACCGGCGGATCCTCCAGCTTGATGTAGGGCGCGAAGCCATCGTTCGCCAGGCGCGCCACCAGCTCCGGTGACAGCGTGATGCCGAACGACGCCGGGTAGTCGTGCAGGATCACCGGCACGTCGATCGCCTGCGCCACCGCCCGGTAATGCTCGTACAGCGCCGCGTCCGACTGCGGCGCGATGGGTGCTACGAACACCGCGGCGGCGCCGAGCTGCTGCGCGCTCCGCGCCTGCTCCACCGCCCCCGCCGTACCCAGCGCGCGCACCCCCACCCACACCGGGATCTTGCCCGCGGCACGCGCCACCACCGTCTCGACCACGGTGCGCCGTTCGGCTTCCGCCAGCTTGTGCGCCTCACCCAGGAACCCCAGGATGGCCACACCATCCACCCCGGCCTCCAGCTGAAAGTCGATGAGCCGCTCCAGACTCGCCACGTCGAGCTCGCCGCCATCGGTGAACGGCGTCGGCAAGATGGGATTCACGCCATGCAGATCCATCGTGTCCTCCTTCGGGGTCCGGCCGCGCGGCGCCGACGTCCGCGGCTCGCGTTCGCGGGCGGCGGCCGAGCGGCTCCCCCAGGATGAACCACGAGGGCGTCGGCGAGGGCGTCACGCCGGGGTTGTACCGCGCCGGGGGTTCGCCGCACCTGGGGTGTTCCGCACCGGCAGTCTCCGTCAGCTCACGCCGACCATCCCTCGGCGCGGGATGGTCGGCAGCTTCGCGCCGGCCTCCATGGTCGCATGGACGAGGAAGCTCTCGCGGCCGCCGGTGCGCGCCAGCGGTGCCAGCAGACTCAACGCTCCCTCGAGGCCGCCGTCGTGATCCAGGATCGGCACGCCCACGGCCCACACGCCGCGGTCGACCTCCTCGCGGCTGACGGCGTAGCCGCACGCACGGATGTGCGGGAGCTCGTCCAGCAGCGTCGCCTGCTCGGCCGGGCTCAGCCCCTCCGAGCCCGTCATCAGCGCCTCGAGGACGCCGGCCGGTAGGTAGGGCAGCATCGCTTTGGCCGGAGCTCCGCGCAGCATAGGCTTGGTCATCCCCCTGGAAAGCGCGTAACGCAACGGCTGGCGGCTCTCGACGATGTCGACGCAGACGGCCTCGTGATCGAGCGGGATCAGCAGCGCGACGGTCTCGCCGGTGGCCGCGGCCAGCTCGCGCATGACCGGCTGGCAGTGGGCCCACTCGTCGAGGGCCCGGCGGAAGCCGAGCTCCAACTGCACGCAGCGCGGGCCGAGCCCGAGCCTGCCCTCGGGAAGGTCCCACAGCAATCCGGCGTCGCGCAGAGCGGCGACGTAGCGATAGACCGTGCTGACGGGCGCGCCGAATCCGTTCGCCAGCTCCTGGACGGTGCACGGGCCGTACCTGGCGAGCCAGATGAGAAAGCCGACGCCACGCTCGATGGTCTGCAATTGTTGGGAACCCACGACATGCCCTCCGGCCGACCGGTCCCCTCCCCACCGGCGGCGCGACCCAGGTCCCGCGACGGGACGCAACGCGACAACACGACTCCTGACGAAGTGTAGCCCAGGGCACGGCCCGGGGCGAGCGGGGTACGCCGCGCCGGGATACCACCGTGGTCCGCGCCGCGCCGGCGCGTTCAGGTCACGGGGGAGCGGGTGTCGTCGTAGGCGCGATGTGCGCCCTCCTCGACGATCGCCACCAGCCTTTCCACGGCGTCCCACACGTCGACGAAGCGGGTGTAGAGCGGTGCCAGCCCGAAGCGGATGGTGTCGGGCTCGCGGAAGTCGGGTACCACGCCGGCGTCGATGAGGGCGCGGTTGATGCGGTAGCCGTCGGGGTGGCGGAGGCTCACGTGCGAGCCGCGCCGTTCCGGATCGCGTGGCGTCCCCAGCGCGAACCCCAGTGGCGCCAGCCGGGCGTCGAACAGCTCCACCAGCAGGCGCGTCAGCGCCATGGACTTGCTGCGCACCGCTTGCATGCCGGCTTCTTCGAGCGGCTCCAAGCCCGCTTCGATCGCCAGCATCGAGAGCACCGGCGGGGTGCCGACCAGGAAGCGGCCGACACCTTCGGCGGGCTCGTACGTGAGATCGAACCCGAACGGTGCCTGGCGCCCGAACCAGCCCTCGACGGGTGAGCGCAGGCGCTCCTGGAGATCGCGCCGCACGTACAGGAAGGCGGGAGCACCGGGCCCGCCGTTCAGGTACTTGTAGGTGCATCCCACCGCCATCTCCGCACCCCAGGCGTCGAGCTCGATCGGCACGACACCCACCGCGTGGCTCAGGTCCCATAGGACCCACGCGCCGACCGCGCGTGCCCGCGCTGCCAGCGCTTCGGCGTCGTGCAGGTACCCGCTCTTGAAGGTCACATGCGACAGCACCACCAGCGCGGTCGCCTCGTCGATGGCCTCCGTCAGCGCCTCGCTGTCCGGAGCCACACCGTCGGCGCCCGCCGGCACCACCTTCAGGGCGGCGCCCTCGTGGGCGCCGCGCACGACGCTCTGCAGGGTGTAGAGGTCCGACGGGAAGTTCATCGCGTCGGAAACCAGCGTGGGCCGCTCGGGTCGGGCGGCGAGCGCCGCGCCAGCGAGCTTGAACAGGTTGACGGTGGTGCTGTCGCTCACCACGACCTGCCCGGGCGCCGCGCCGATCAGCGGCGCCAGGCGCTCGCCGATGCGGCGGGGCGCGTCGACCCAGCCGCGCCCCCAGCTCGCGATGAGGTGTCGGCCCCAGTCCTGCTCCACCGCAGCCGCCAGGCGCTCCCGTGTGCGCCTCGGCAGGCGGCCGAGGGAGTTGCCGTCGAGGTAGATGCGGGGAGCGTCGTCGAAGACGAATGCCTCGCGGTAGCGCGCGAGGGGGTCCTCGCGGTCGAGTTGCTCGGCGAGGCCGCGTCGGGGCGCGGATTCGCCCGGCGTGCTGCCGTAGCGGGGAGCGGCGTCCATGTCCGCCATCGTACGCGTGCCGGGGGTGTGGCCTTCGGGGGCCGCTCCGGCTCGCGCATCCCATGCATCCCACCTGCACATCTCGTCAACACGGCGGCCGTAGCATCGGGGTGGAGTTCGCCGGCCGCGGTCGGAGAGAATCATGACCAAGACGGTCCTCATCGTCGACGACAAGCTCAGTCTCACGCGCCTGCTACAGGAATACCTGGGCAAGCAGGGATACCGGACCGTGGTGGCCGACAACGGCCGCAACGCCCTCTTCACGGCCCGCCACGCCAGGCCGGACATCATCTTGCTCGACGTGATGATGCCCGAGATGGACGGGCTGGAGTTCATCCGCACCTACCGCCGCGAGTCCGATACCCCGATCATCCTCCTCACGGCGCGGGTCGAGGAGGCCGACAAGGTCGCCGGGCTGGAGCTCGGCGCGGACGACTACGTCACCAAACCGTTCGGGATGGCCGAGCTCAACGCCCGCATACGCGCCGTGTTGAGGCGCTACGAACAGCGCGAGCGCGACGACGAGCGCCTTCGGGTGGGCGCGGTCGAGCTCGACCGCAGCCGACACACCGTGCGCGTCGACGGGCAGTTCGTCGACCTGACGCCCTCGGAGTTCGACCTGCTCGCCACCATGATGACGGCTCCGGGCAGGGTGTTCAGTCGCAACGACCTGATCGAGCACCTGCCGGGCGAGAGCCCGGAACGGGTGGAGCGCACCATCGACGCCCACGTCCGGAACCTGCGCAAGAAGCTGGAGCGTGACCCCCGGCATCCGCGGTACGTGGAGACCGTGTTCGGCGTCGGCTACCGCTTCCGGCCCGAGGCCTAGCGCATGCGGTCGATCCGCACCAAGCTGACGCTCATCATCGTAGCCACCAGCGTGCTCGCCGTTGCGCTGGTCGGGGTCAGCGCGCGCTGGATCACGCACCGCCAGTTCAACACCTTCCGGCTCGAGCAGACGCGCAGTGCCTTCATCGACGCCGCCACAACCTACTACCAGGACCACGGCAGCTGGGCAGGTGCGGAGACGGCCCTGCAACGGGAGATCTACCGCATCCTGGGCGTGCCCGGCAGCGATCACGCGCGCCCCGACGGAGTTCCGCCCGATGGCAACCCGCCGGCGTCTGCCACGCCCTCCCCGGGTGCGACTGCGCCGAGGCAGCCCGTTCCCAACACGTCCGTTCGCGGCGCGCCAGCCACCGCGACACCCGCGCTGTCGCGTGCCGCGCCCACCTTTGGCGTCGACGGCGGAGCCAACGACCGCTTCGAGCGACGAAACCCGTTCGCGCTCGCCAACCCGGAGGGAGTGGCCGTCATCGGCAACCACCGCTGGAGCCAGGGCGCAACCATCCCCGGCCGGGTACTTGCCCGCGGTACGCCGGTGATGCTCGACGGCACGCGCATCGGCACGGTGACCTACGAAGCGCCGCCGGAGCTGCGGACCCTGGAGCGCATCTACCTCCGCCGCACCGGTCAGGCGATCTTCTACGCCGCCATCGCCGCCGCGGCGCTAGCCCTGCTGATCGGCGTGCTCGCTACCCGGTTGCTGACCCGCCCCATCCGCGACCTCACCGGCGCCATCGGCAAGATGCGGGGCGGGGCGCTGGAGCAGTCGGTGCCGATCCGCTCGCAGGACGAGCTCGGCGAGATGGCCCGGGCGTTCAACGACATGAGCGCCGACGTGGCGCGGGGCCAGCGAATGCGCGAGCAGATGACGGCCGATATCGCCCACGACCTGCGCACCCCGCTGTCGGTGCTGACGGGATACCTGGAGGGCATCCGCGAGGGCGTGCTCGACGCCGACGACGCCACCGTCGACACCATGTACGGCGAGGCCGTCCAACTCCAGCACCTGGTAGAGGACCTTCGCACGCTTTCGATGGCGGACGCCGGACGGCTCCGCTTGCAACGCGAGACGGTGAGCGCCACCGAGTTGCTGCAGGGAGCGCGGCAGGCGTTCCTGCCGCTGGCCGAGCACGCGGGCGTGGTGCTCGAGATCCAGGTCGCGGAGCCGGCGCCGCAACTCGAGGTCGATCCCAGCCGCGTGCGTCAGGTCCTCGCCAACCTCATCGGCAACGCCCTGCAGCACACCTCGGCCGGAGGCCACGTGCAACTGGGCGCGCGGCTGGAGGGCGGCGAGGCGGTGTTGAGCGTCACCGACGACGGCGTGGGCATCCCCGCCGAAGCCCTGCCCCACATCTTCGAGCGCTTCTACCGGGTGGACGCCTCCCGTTCGGAGGGCGGTTCCGGCTCCGGCCTCGGCCTGCCGATCGCGCGCTCCCTGGTGGAGGCGCACGGCGGCACCATCACCGCCGAGAGCGAGCCCGGCCGGGGTAGCACGGTCACGGTGCGGCTGCCCGCCGCGCCCTCCTTGGGATCGTCCGCGACCGCCTAGGCTGCTGCCGGGGAGCGCACGCTACGTGCCCGCGCCGGTTCGATCACCGGATGACGCGGCGCTGCATGCGCCATACCGCGAACGCGCCCAGCACCGTGCCCACCACCAGCAGGTAGGCCACGTCGTAGCCGAGCCCCTGCCACTGGCCGTTGACGATGCCGCGCACCAGCCGCACCGCCCGGTACAGCGGGGTCGCCTGCGCCACCCACACCAGCGCGGCGGGGAAGCGGTCCTGCACCGGGAAGAAGATGCCGGAGAAGAGGAACGACGGCGTGATGAACAGCGTGAAGAAGTAGGAGAACACGTCGATGATGTGGATCACCGAGGTGAAGGCCAGGCCGATGGCGCTGAAGCAGTAGCCGACCAGCGCGATGGCAGGCACGGCCAGCAGCAGCCGCCAGGTCAGCGGCGTGTCGAAGAACAACGTGATGAGCAGGAAGATGCCGCCGTAGATGAGCGAGCGCGTCACCGCCCACCACCACTCCCCCACCGCCACGTCCTCCATGTTGACGCGGGTGGTGACCATGGCGTCGTAGAGCTTGCCGAAGTGCAGCTTGACGAACACGTTGTAGGTGGTCTCGAAGGCGGCGCCGTTCATGGCCGAGGCCGCCACCAGGCCCGGCGCGATGTAGGTCAGGTAGTCCTGGCCGAACTGCCCGCCGCTGCTGACGTAGTACCCGAGGCCGACGCCGAGCCCCAGCAGATAGAACAGCGGCTCGAAGAAGTTGGGCAGCAGCCCGTAGTACCAGCGGTCGCGGTAAACCCACAGGTTGCGCTGCCACACGCGCGCTGCGCTCCGGAGGTCGATCACCCGGCTCGGTCTCATCCCCTCACTCCCTCAACGCCCGTCCGGTGAGCTTGAGGAACACGTCCTCGAGGTTGGCGGGCCGCACGAAGGCGCGCTCGAGCCGCCAGCCCTGCTCGCGCAGGCTGCCCAGCGCCGCGTCCGCGTCGCCGACGAACACGCTCACCCGGTCGCCGCTACGCACCGCCTCGAGCCCGAGCCGCGCGGCGGCCGCCTCCAGCGGCTGCCCTTCGCCCGCCTCGGCGCGCGCCTCGACGACGAACGGCGGAAGATGGTCGTGGATCAGCGCCTGCGGAGCACCCTCGGCGATGATCCGGCCCTGATCCATGATGACCAGCCGGTCGCACAGCCTCTCGGCCTCGTCCATGTAGTGGGTGCTCATCATCAGCGTCTTGCCCTGCGAACGGAGCTCTTCGAGCTTGTTCCAGAGGTTGAGCCGCACCTGCGGGTCGAGGCCGGTGGTGGGCTCGTCGAGCACCACGATCTCCGGGTCGTTCATCAGCCCGCGCGCCAACGTCAACCTGCGCTTCATGCCGCCCGAGAGCTCGTCGACCATGACGTTGCGCTTCTCCTTCAGGTCGGCGAAGGCGAGCAGATCCTCGGCCCGCCGCCTGGCGGGGGCGCCGGCGATGCCATTGAAGCGGGCGTAGATCAGCAGGTTGTCGATGACGCGAAGCTCGGTGTCGAGGTTGTCCATCTGCGGCACCACGCCGAGGCGCTGCTTGATGCTGCGGGCGCGCTCGCCCGCAGGCATCCCCAGCACCCGCAGCGTCCCCGAGCTGCTGGGCGTGACCTGGTAGATCATCCGCATCAGCGTGGACTTGCCGGCACCGTTGGGACCCAGCATGCCGAAGAACTCGCCGCGGCGGACCTCGAAGCTCACGCCTCGGACGGCGTGGACCTCCCCGTAGCGCTTCTCGAGCGAAGCGACCTCGACGATGGCTTCGTGATGCGACATGCCCCTCCGCAGACTGCGTGCAGCGACCCGCGACATTCTACCGGGACGGCGCCTCCGATCGGCACGGAACGGGCGCCGCCGGGCCATCGGCAGCGCCGCTCCCGGCCGTGAGAGCCAGAAAAGGGGGCCCGCCGGAGATCGGCGGGCCCCACCTACGCCCGGAGGCGAGGGCGTCATAGGGGAGGGATCAGGAGAACTCCTGTCCGAGGTTCTGCATCACCGCGAGCGCGAATGCCATGACCCGTCGGGTGTCGGGGTCGTTGGCCGACCGCAACGCCCCGAAGATGCCCCCGACCGGGGGGACCTTCACGTCGGGGTATTGGGCCTGCCCGGCCTTGAGGGCGCGGGCGGCGCGCTGCAGCGCGTCCAGCACGAAGGGGTCGAGGATGAGTTCGCCCAGCACACCGACCTTGCGCACCAGGCCGGCGACCATCTCGTCGGTCATCCCTGCCTGGACCAGGTTGAGCGCGCCCGTCAGGCCACGTAACCCCTCCAGCGTGGCGGGATCGGTGACGGATTCGAGCGTAGCCAGCACCTCGGGGCTCTTGACCCGCTCGAGCAGCTCCAGCACGCCGGGGTCCAGGATGACCTCGGCCAGACCGGCGACCTTCGACACGAGACCCTTGAGCATGTCGTCGGTCATGCCGGACAACATCAGCGAGATGGGGCCGCTGAGCTCGCCGAAGGGGCCGGCCTCGAGCGCGTCGAGGCGCCGTTCGAGACCCTCCATCTTGCCGAGGATCAGGTCGAGCTTCTCGGACAGCCCGGCGTCGGCGGAAGGGGTGGTTTCGTTCGCCATGGCCGCCTCCTCTACAGCGCGCCCTTGGCGGTGAGCCAGTAGGCGTTGTTGTAGGCGAGCTTGGCCCAATGGATCATCTTGCTCGGGGGCTGCACCTGGGGAGGCCGGGCGTAGTTGAACTCGATGAAGGTGGCGCTGTCGAGGCCCGCTTCGATGAAGCAGATGGTCTTGCCGTCGTAGCGCGCCACCGGCCCGGAGCCGTGCACCCGCGCCGCGACGTTCTTGGCCAGCGTGGCGGACTGGTAGTGGGCCACCGAGCCGGCCTTGGATACCGGCAGGCCGGTGGTGTCGCCCAGGGCCCAGATGCCCTCCTGGCCCTCGACGGCGAGAGTGGCGCGATCGGTGGGCACCCAGCCCGCCTCGGTCAACCCGGACTCCTGCAGGTAGGCGGCGCTGCGGTGTTCGGGGATGGCGATCAGGATGTCGAACTCCAGCTCGGTGCCTTCCATGCTCTTGAGCACCTTGGCCTCGGGATCGACCGACTCGGCGTTGAAGAACGTCTCGATCTGGACGTCGCGCTTCTGAAGCTCGGGCGTCGCCCACTCCGCCAGCGAGGCGATGGAGTGGGTGCGGTTGATCGGGTAGGTGTAAGCCAGTTCTACCTGGTCGCGGCGACCGCGGCTCTGGAGCCACTGATCGAGCATGAACGTGATCTCGAGGGGCGCCACGGGGCACATGTGCGGGATACCGACCACCGACACCACGATGCGGCCCTTCTCGAGGGCCTCGAGCTTGTCGTGCAGACGCTGCGCGCCCTGCTCGTCGTAGAACCAGTCGCCGGCCTCGGCGAGGCCCGGCGTGGCCGCCGGGTCGATTTGCGTGCCCGAGGCGATGACGAGCTGGTCGAAGGGGTGGCTGCCGCCGCCCTCGACCATCACCTGCCGCTGTTCGGTATCGACCTTGGTGACGCGCTCGATCCTGACGTCGACGTACGGGCTGACGAGCCCGCGCACGGGACGGCGGATGTGCTCGGGCGACTCCAGGCCGAAGGCCAGATAGAGGAAGCCGGGCTTGTAGACCTGATCCGGCTTGTCCGTGATGAGCGTGACACGGACCTCGCCGCGGCGCAGTTCCTCTTCGAGATGCTCGGCGAGATGGTTGGCCGTGATGGTGCCGCCGGGCCCCCCTCCGATGATGACGATCCGGTGCATGGTTGCCTCCTGGGAGCGTCCCGGATCGGGCCGCCGCGGGCGGCGGACGGGTCCGGGACGACTCCGCGCCTTTACGGCGCTACTTGGTCTTGCGCACGACGAAGCGGTGGTACTCGCCGTGATCCTCGTTGGCCACCAGTTCGTAGCCGATCTTGTCGACCCAGTCGGGGATGTCCTTGTTGGAGCCGGGATCGGACGAGAGCACGGCGACGTTGTCGCCGACCGTGGACGCCTTGATGCCGCGGATCAGCTCCATGAGGGGGCCGGGGCAAGCGCTTCCGCGCGCGTCGATCTCCTGCTTGACGGTGGTGTCAGCCATGATTTGCGTTCCTCTCCTCGAATGCGAGCCCGTAGGCTCAGAAGACCAGGACCTCGGCGTCGTCGCACATGGAGATGAACCCGGCAACGCCCTTCTCGCCGTCGACGATGTCTTCGAGGTCTTCCATCTTCATGCCGAACATGTCTTGCGTCATGCTGCACGAGTAGACCTTGATGTCGCCCAGTTCCTTGGCGGTCTCCAGGGTCTTCATCCAGGGGTTGATGCCCATGCTCTGCATGCGTTCCTGCATCATGGGGCCGAACTCCTGGTACTCGGCCGGCAGCCTCTGCTGGGACGGGTCCTGCCAGGCGCCCTTCTTGAACGCCATCAGGCCCCAGAAGGTCACGAACAGGGTGACCTCCTTGCCCATGGCAACGGCGCCGGACACGATCGTGGCCATCGCCAGCAACTTGTCGACCGTGCCACTCATGACGATGATGTTGAGCTTGTCCTTCATGGTTCCTCGCCTCCACCCGTCCCCGTGGATGTGGTCGGGGACCGGGACGTTTCCTTCGTGCCTGACAATATCCCCAGGGGGTTTGTGAACCAATGGACAAATGCCCTGGGGTCCGTGAAGCCCCGTCCCCGGCGCGCCCATCGCGTACACTCGACGGCATGATTCCCGTGTTCGACGGTCACAACGACACCCTGCTCATGCACCTCGAGCACCCCGACCGCGACTTCTTCGAGCGGCACGACGACGGTCACGTCGATTACCCGCGCGCGCAGGAGGGCGGGTTCGCGGGCGGCTTCTTCGCGATGTTCCCGCCGACGCTGCCCGGGAGCGAGCCCTTCATGAATCGCCGCGAGACCGCCGCCGGCGCCCTCGTGACACCCCCCGCCCCGCCCGTGGACGAGCTCCATGCCGTGCATGCGGTGAACCGGATGTTCGCGATCCTCTACCGGCTGGCTACGGGCGGCCGCATGCGCCTGGTGACCACCGCCGAGGAGCTGCAGCGCAGCATCGAGGGAGGCGTGCTGACCGCCATCGCGCATGTCGAAGGGGCCGAGGCCATCGACAGCGAGCTGGCCGCGCTCGACATCTACTACCGCGCCGGGCTGCGCTCACTGGGCATCGTCTGGAGCCGCGCCAACGCCTTCGGACACGGCGTGCCCTTCAGCTTCCCCAGCAGCCCCGATACCGGCCCCGGGCTGACCGCCCTCGGGCGGCGGCTGGTGGAGCGCTGCAACGAACTCGGCATCATGATCGACCTCTCGCACATCACCGAGCGCGGCTTCTGGGACGTCGCCGAGCTGAGTCAGGCCCCCCTGGTCGCCACCCACTCGAACGCACACGCCGTCTGCCCCAGCCCCCGCAACCTCACCGACGAGCAGCTCGAGGCGGTGGCCGCCTCGGACGGCATGGTCGGGCTCAACTTCGCAGTCGGCTTCCTCGATCCCGACGGCGGACACGACACCGACATCGGTCTCGACGTGATGGTGCGACACATCGACCACCTGGTGGACAAGCTCGGCATCACCCGCGTAGGCCTGGGATCGGACTTCGACGGTGCCCGCATCCCCGCCGCGGTGGGCGATGTCGCCGGCGTCCAGCGCCTGCTGGAGGCGCTCTCCGAACACGGCTACGACGACGATGCGCTGCGCAAGATCGCCCACCAGAACTGGCTGCGCGTGCTCCGCAGCACCTGGAAGGGCTGACGCGGGGGGCGTGACGGGATCGGCATGACGCTGGAGGCGGCGCGGGCGCTGGCCACGGGCCTGATGGCGCACTACGGCCTGCGGGGCTGGAGCTTCGCGTTCGACCGGGCCCGCAAGCGGCTCGGCTCCTGCCAGCCCTCGCTGCGCCGCATCACCCTGTCGGCGACGCTCACGCGCCTCAACGACGAGGACATCGTGCGAGACACCATCTTGCACGAGATCGCCCACGCTCTGACGCCGGGTGACGGCCACGGCGCACGCTGGCGCGCCACCTGCCGCCGGCTCGGGGCCAGGCCCGAACGGCTGGTGCCCTCCCACGAGGTCGTGCTGCCGCCGGCACCCCACGTGCTGGTCTGCGACCGCTGCGGCGGCCGCTACCCGCGCTATCGTCGCAGCCGGCTGCGCTATGCCTGCGGGCGCTGCCGGGCGGAAGCCGGCGTCGAATCACCGCTACGCTGGGCGAGCGCTCGGGCCCCCGAAGGACGCTAGCCGAGCTCAGCCACCTTCAGCGCGGAGAGCCGCGAGGGAACCTCCTCGGCCGGCATGGGTCGCGCCAGGTAGAAGCCCTGGACAGCGTCGCAGCCCACACGCCGCAGGGCCTCGAGCTGCTGGGGCGTCTCCACCCCCTCCGCGACCACGCTGGCGCCCAGGCTGCGCCCCAGCGAGACGACTGCCGCCAGGATGCCCTCATCGGCGGCCGACGCCGCCGTGCCCAGACGGCGCACGAAGCTGCGGTCGAGCTTGATGGCGTCGAACGGCAGATCCCGAAGGTAGGCCAGCGAGGCGTAACCCGTGCCGAAGTCGTCGAGGGTCACTCGCGCGCCGAGCGCGCGGAGCTCCTCGAGCACCTCGGCGCCGCGCCGGGCATCCAGCATGGCTGCGGTCTCGGTGATCTCGAACTCGAAGCGCTGGGGCGGCACACCGCACGACCGCAGGACCTCACGCACCTCGTCCACCAGCGCGGTGGAGCGCAGCTGCACCGGTGACAGGTTGACCGCCACCCGCTCTACGTCGAGCCCAAGGTCGATCCAGGTACGGAGCTGGCCGCACGCCTGCCGCAGCACCTGCAGGCCCAGCTCGCGGATCATGCCGGTCTCCTCGGCCAGGGGGATGAAGGCGTCCGGCGCCAGCAACCCCCGCACGGGGTGCCGCCAGCGCGCCAGCGCCTCCACCCCTACCGCGCGCCCCGTCGCGAGTCCCACCATCGGCTGGTAGTGGAGCACGAGCTGGTCCGAGCCCAGCGCCATCCGCAACTCGCTCTCCAGCGCGAACCGTTCGCGCGCGCGCACGTCCATCGCCGGCGTGAAGAAGGCGAAGGCGGCGCCGCCCTGGGAACGGGCGCGCGCCAGCGCCAGCGAGGCGTGCTTGAGCAGGTCGGCGGGCCGCTCGGCGTGGTCGGGGAACACCGCGATGCCCAGGCGCGGGCGCAGCGAAGCGGCGCGCCCCGCCACCTCCACCGGTTCCTCGAGCGCACCCAGAAGACGCGCCGCAACCTCAGCAGCGTCGACCGCCTGCGACAGCGGCCCGGTCACCACCGCGAACTCGTCGCGCGTCAGGCGCGCGACCGCCCCCTCGTCGCCCAACGCCACGGACAGTCGGCGACCCGCCAGCCGCAGCAGCTCGTCGCCGGCCTCGGCCCCGAGACCGTCCTTGAGGAACTGGAATCCCTGCAGGTCGAGTACCAGCACGGCCGAGCGGCGGCCGTCCACGCGCCGCGCCGCGAGAGCCGCGACCAGACGGTCGACGAAGCCGGCGCGGTTGAGCAGGTCGGTGAGGGCGTCGTGGGTGGTGAGGTACTCGAGCTGGGCCGACATCATGCGGCGCTCGGTGATGTCGTCCGACACCTTCAGGTACTGCCGGACGCGGCCGCCCTCGTCGGTGACCGCCGTGATCTGCGCGCGTTCCCAGGTGCGGCCGCCCGCCCTGGTGCGGTTGACGAACTCACCCCTCCACACGCCGTCACGCCGCACCACAGCGGCGATGTCACGGAGCTGGGGGTTGTCGGCACCGGGCGCCGCGAACTCCCCGACGTTGCGGCCGACCACCTCCTCGTTGTTGAAGCCGGTGACCTCGCTGAAGCGACGGTTGGCGTACCGGATGCGCCCCTCGGCGTCGGTCAGGAGGACGGTGCTCGAGCCCTGCTCGACCGCCTGCCGCAGCTCGCGCAGCTCGTCCACCTGACGCTTCTGCTGCGTCACGTCCCGCACCTGGACCTTCAGGTAGACCTCGCCGCCGATGTCGAGGCGCGACAGATGCACCTCGGAGTCGAACGCCGCGCCGTCGGCGCGCAGATGGACCCACCCGAAGTGCTGCTCCTCGCCCGCCAGGGCGGCCCGCATCCGCATCTCGGACGCAACGCGCGACTCCTGTCCGTCCGGCTGGTAGGGGGGCGACAGCTCGTAGGGGTGGCGACCCAGGAAGCGCTCGCGAGTCAGTCCGAACACGGCAGCGGTGCGGCTGTTGCACTCCACGAAACGGTTCCTCTGCATGAGCCCGATCGCGTCGTAGGCGTTCTCGAACAGCGCTCGGAACTTCTCCTCGGCCCTCAGCAGGCTGGAGAAGGCGCTACGGTCGCCGGTCACGTCGGCCACCAGCACCAGGCGCGCCGGCACCCCGCGCAGGCGCACGGCGAAGACGCTCACCACCGCGTCGAAGACGGTCCCGTCCTTGCGAAGGTGGCGGAAGGTGCCCGGCACCACGTACGGAGGCTCGCGCCCAGCGCGGGCGGTGAGCATCCGTTCGACTTCCTCCGCGGGCCGGATGTCGAGCAGGGTCAAGGACGTGAACTCGTCCTCGGGGTAGCCGTAGTGGGTCACGGCCGCCGCGTTGACGGCCAGGATCCTCAGGGTGTCCGGCTCGTAGACCAGCATCGGTTGGGGGTGCGAGCGGAAGAACGCGGTGGCACCGCTTCCCTTCTCCGCCCCTGCCCAGTCCACCATCGCTCGCCGCCTCGCTCGCGCCTTCGCGTTCCCAGCTCGCCTCGGCTCCCCCGGCCCACGACGGTCCCATGCGCGCAGCAGTTCCGGGTGATTCTATCCGACCCGACGGGCACCCGGAGGGGCCGCGCTCACGCCCTGCGAAGGGTCTCCGGCACCCGGTAGGCGAAGACCAGCGCGGCGCCCACCCCGACCGCGGCGATGGCCAGCGCCGCCATCCCGAGATCCAGGGCCTCGGCCACCGCCCCGACCAGCAGCGGCCCGCCGCTCGATCCGGCGTCCCCCACCAGGCGCCACACGCCCAGGAACTCGCCCAACGCCTCGCGCGGCGCCAGGTCCGAGCCCAGCGTCATCATGGTTCCCGCGCTGAGGCCGTTGCCGAATCCGAGCCCCACGGCGACGGCCAGAAGGGCCGCGAACCCGTGCGTCAGGGGCACCAGCGCCAGCCCCACGGACTGGAGCAGGAAACTGGGGACGATGGCGAACTTCCTGCCCCGGCGGTCCATCAACCACCCCGCCGGATAGAACAGCGTCAGGTCGGCGAAGGCCGAGGCGGAGAGGATGAGCCCGACCGCGCCGACGTCGAGCCCCAGCACCTGGCTGGCGTACAGCGGCAACAGCACCTTGCGCCCGGCCCGCAGGGTCTGCGCCATGAGCTGTGCCAGCCCCGCGGTCGACAGCACCGCAGCGAAGCGCCCGACGGCAGCGAGGCGCGGCGCTGCTCCGGGGGGTGGCGAGTGCGGGGAGGTGGCGGGCACGAAGCGCACCACGCCGAGCAACGCCGCCGCAACCACCGCCGCGTAGAGCACGAAGGGCGCCCGCAATCCCAGCGCCGCCGCCAGCAGGCCGCCCAACGCCGGCCCCACGAAAGCGCCCGCACGGCTGACGCCGCCGAAGGTCGAGATCGCCCGCCCCCGCCTACCGTCACGGGTGGCCTCCGTGAGGAAGGCGTGGCGCGAGAGGTTGAACAGCGCCATGCCGAAGCCCGACATCAGCCGCAGGCCGATGACGAGCACCACGCTCTGCGCGGGGACCAGCAAAAGCACGGACACCGCGACCAGCGTTAGCCCACCGAGCATGACGGTCTTGTCGCTGAAGCGTCCCAGGAGCACGCCGGCGGGAACATCGGCGAGCAACGTACCGATGGCCTCCGCTCCCAGCACCACCCCCACCACGCCCAGGGAGACGTGAAGGCTGCTCGCGAACAGCGGCAGCGTCGGGACGAGCAGGCCGTTGCAGAACGACAACAACAGCGCGGGAAGGTAGACGGCGGTGACCACGTCGATCCGGATGCGCCGCGCGACGTGAACCGGCAGCGCGACGACGGAGAAGAGTCTACCTCCGAAGCGTACGCAAACCGCCCCTCGTCGCGCGACGAGACGGACACGGGAGCAGCCGGACGGCACCCGTATGCTGGGCCCGGGCGCCGGGCCGGCGCCCGGGGAGGAGGAACCCGGTGAACCGCCCCACGGGGCTGCTGCCACGTCTCCTGGCGCCGCTGCTTCCTGGCCACCGCTCCGGCGAGACCGTCGCCTTGATCCTCACGGCCATCGTGGTGGGCTTGCTCACCGGCCTGGCAGCCGTCGGGTTCGACCTGCTGGTGCGCGCCGCCGGCAAAGCTCTGGTCGGCCTTCCCTCCCTGCTCGGCGTTGTTCCCGGCGCCATCGCCACGGTGCTGGTCCCCACCCTCGGCGGGCTGCTGGTCGCCCCGGTCGTCGTCCGCTGGGCACCCGACACACGCGGCTCCGGCATCCCGGCCGTGATGTATGCCGTGTCCAACCTGGGAGGGCGCGTGTCGCGCGCGCTGGCGTTCTGGCGACCGCTGGCCACCACGTTGTCGATCGCCAGCGGCGCTTCGCTCGGCAGCGAAGGCCCGGTAGTGCAGATGGGCGCCTCGCTGGCATCGATCCTCGCCGGCCCGCTGGGGCTCAACGCCGAACGGCGCCGCACCCTGGTGGCGGTGGCCGCCGCGGGCGGCATCGCGGCCACCTTCAACGTCCCCATCGCCGGCGTGCTCTTCGCGGTCGAGGTCATCCTGGGCGAGTTCCAGGCTCGGAACTTCGCCTCCATCGTGATCGGTGCGGTCAGCGCCACCGCGGTGTCGCGCACCCTGTTGGGCGATGCGCCCGGCTTCGTGGTGCCGAACTTCCAGCTCGGCTCGGCGGTCGAGTTGCCGCTCTACTTCGCGCTCGGCATCCTCACCGCCGCCGCGGCGGTCGGCTTCAACCAGGCCCTGGTGTCCTCGGAGAACGTCATCAACGGGCTGCGCCTGCCCCCGATGCTACGGCCGGCCTTCGGGGGACTGATCGTCGGGCTCCTGGCCGTCGCCTTCCCCGAGGTGCTGGGGCGCGGGTACGACGAGATCGGCCGTGTCCTGCAGGGGAGCGCCGGCCCGGCGCTGCTCCTGCTCGGGCTGGCGTTCGCGAAGACCGCAGCGACCGGCGCGTCCTTCGGCTCCTGGGGTTCGGGGGGCGTGTTCGCGCCGGTGCTGTTCGTGGGCGCCGCGCTCGGCTCGGCCTTCGGTCAGGCCA
Organism: uncultured Trueperaceae bacterium; assembly: GCA_963783895.1. Classification (GTDB taxonomy): domain Bacteria; phylum Deinococcota; class Deinococci; order Deinococcales; family Trueperaceae; genus JASBRS01. The sequence continues at coordinate 84,504 of CAWAPF010000019.1, read as the reverse complement.
GCGAGCAGGTGTTCCCGTCGCTGGTGCATCACTACGGCGCCTTCGCGCTGGTGGGTATGGCGGGCATGCTCTCGGGGGTGACGCGCGCGCCGATGAGCAGCATCGTGATGGTGTTCGAGATGTCGGGCAGTTACGCGCTGATCCTGCCGCTGTTGCTGGCGGCCGTGATCTCCACGCTCACGGCCGACCTGTTCCGCCAGGAGTCGATCTACGAGCGCATCCTCTCGCGGCACGGCCACTCACTGTTCCGCCTGCGCGAGATCGACCTGCTGCAGACGGTGCAGGTCCGGGAGGTCATGGATCCCGATGTGCCGGCCCTCTTCGACGACCAGACGATGGCCGAACTGGCCGAGCAGACCGCGCGTAGCCACCATCACGGCTTCCTGCTGCGGCGCCGCGATGATCCCGAGCATCTGGTCGGCATCGTCACCCTGACCGACCTGGAACGGGCACGCCAGCAGGGGACGCCGGCCACCACGCCGCTGTCGCGGATCGGAACCCGTGAGGTCGCCACCGCCCTCGCCGACGAGTCGGCAAGCGAAGTGCTCGAACGCATGGCCGAGCTCGCCATCGCGCGCATGCCGGTGGTCGACCGCCACGACGCGCGCAAGCCGATCGGCTTCGTGCGGCAGTCCGATCTGGCGAAGGCCTACTACCTGGCGCTCGAGCGCGAGCGCCTGCACGAGGAGATGAGCGAGGACCTGCGACTGCGCGACCTCACCGGCCAGGAGATCGTGGAAGTGCGCGTGCCGAAGGGATCGCCGCTCGCGGGCCGGCGCCTCGGGGACGCCGACCTGCCGCGCGCCAGCATCGTCGTCGCGGTGCGGCGTCGCGGACGCACGCTGTTCCCGCACGGCGATACCGTGCTGGAAGCCGGCGACATGGTCGTGGCCAGCGTCGCCCACGGCCACGCAAGCAGCTTCCGGGAACGCTTCCTTGCGCGGCACTAGCCGCGGGTACGGCAAAGTGATGGGCGCCGCCCCGTCGGCGGCGCCCAACCCCGGAGAGGAGTCCTGAAACAGCCTTCAGGCCTGCATCGGCCCTTCGGCACCCGCAGGCAACTGATGCGTGACGCGCCGGCCTTCGATGCGCGACGAGTGCCCGCCCCAGCTCACGACGTCCTTGAAGGACAGCAGCAGCATGGTGACGACGGCGGTCTGCATCCACGCGTCCTCGCTATCGCGGATCCGGAGGCGCAGGTGGCCTTCGGCCGCGTCGTACTGCACCTCGCAGGTAGCCGCTTGCAGGCGGCGCACGAGCTGGCGCAGCCGCTCGGCCGAGCCACCCTCGTGGATCGCAGCCAGGTATTCGTAGTGCATCCCAGACCTCCGAGACCGATCACGGCGTGCATCGAGGACCGTCCGACGCATAGCGGGCTTGCGCTCAGCCTAGGTTCGGCGGCTCGCGAGGGGCCAGGGCCAATTGTCCTTTCGCGGTCGGGGTCGAGCCCGGTCCGTCAGGCGGCCTTCGCTCCAGGTGCCCGCTCGCACGGGGCCGGACGCGAACGGTGGAGTCGGAGTGCACGCTCGTAGAACCCCACCAGGGCGCGGGTGCTGCTCTCCCACGACCAGAGCTGGCTCTCGCGCCGGCCCTGCTCGGCGATGCGCCGGCGGCGCCCGGGATCGTCCAACAAGGCCTGCAGCGCGGCGGCCAGCGCCAACCCGTTGCCCGGCTCGACCAGCACGCCGTTGTCGTCGTCGCGCACGATGTGCGGGATGCCGCCCGCGCGGGCAGCGACCACGCAGACGCCGGCGGCCATGGCCTCGATGGCGGCGAACCCGAGCGTCTCGGAGTCGGACGGGAACGCGAACAGATCCCCGCTGGCGTAGGCCGCGGCCAGCTCGTCCCCTTCCAGGAAGCCGGTGAAGATCGTGTCGGTATCGGCCAGTTCGCGCTGCAGCCAACCCAACGCCGGCCCCTCCCCCACCACTGCGAAGCGGACGTCGGGAAGGCGCCGGACGGCTTCGGCCAGCACGTCGACCCGCTTCTCGAACGACACCCGGCCGGCGTACACCACCAGGGGCCGGTCCGGCTGGCCGCCGGTGAGTCGCTCCCGCATCGCCGCCGTGGCCTTGGCCGGATGGAAGCGCTCGCTGTCCACCGCCTTGGGCCACAGGCGCACCCGCCGGATGTGCAGCTCGCGGGCGAGCTCCACCATCTGCGGGCTGGTACACAGCGTCACGTCCGCGAGGTTGTGGACCTCGCGATCGACGATCTCCAGCGGCCGCTTCAGCCACCCCAGGCCGAGGCGCCTGACCACCTTGGGATCGGTGTGGAAACTGGCGACCAGCGGGAGTCCTTGCCGGCGCGCCCACAGCGCGCCCCAGCTCCCGAACACCACCGGGTTGACGATGTGCACCACGTCCGGCTGGAAGGCGCGGGCCGCCGCCGCAAGCCGCGCCGAGGGAAGCGCCACCGTGAGCTCCGGGTACCAGGGGAAGGGGAGCCCGGGCGCCGCCACTACGCGGAAGCGGCCGTAGCGCGAGGGAGCCGCCGGCGGCGCCAGGATCAGCGCCTCGTGGCCCAGCGCCTGGAGCGCATCCAGGGTGTGTACCAGGCGCGTGACCACGCCGTCGACCTTGGGCAGGAATGTCTCTGTGACTATCGCGATTCGCACGGCTCGGGTCCCATGCCTGTCATAGAATTCTAACGTAGCCGTGGCCGACTCTGTCCCCGCCGCCGTCCTCGTGACCGGTGCCTCCTCCGGCATCGGACGGGCGGCCGCGCTGGCGCTTGCCCGGGCAGGGTATCGCGTCTACGCCGGCGTGCGCCGCGAAGAGGACGGCGCGTTCCTGGCGCGCGCCGCCGACGGCACCCTCACGCCGCTCTACCTCGACGTCACCGACGCGGACATGGTGCGGGACGCCGCTCGCAGGCTCGACGCGGAGCTCGGCGCCGACGGCCTGCTCGGCCTCGTCAACAACGCCGGCCTGGTGGTGGCCGCGCCGTTGGAGTTCGTCCCGCTCGAAGACGTGCGCGAGCAGTTCGAGGTCAACGTCACCGGCGCCCTGGCGGTGACGCAGGCCGTCATCCCGCTGTTGCGTCGGGCCGGCGGCCGCATCGTGAACATCGGGTCGGTGTCGGGCTCCATCTCGACGCCGTTCACCGGGCCCTACAACGCCTCCAAGTTCGCCTTGCGCGCGATGAGCGACGCGCTCCGCCTGGAGCTGGCCCCCTGGGGCATCAGCGTGTCGATCATCGAGCCCGGCACGGTCCACACGCCGCTGTGGAAGCGCTCGCTGGGACGCTTCCAGGTGCTCGAGCAACGGCTTCCCGCCCGCGCCACGGCGCTCTACGGCCCGGTCTTCACCAAGATGCAGCAGTTCATCGAGGGCGCCCGAGGGGTGCCGCCGGAGACGGTTGCTGCCGTGATCGTATCGACCTTGCGCTCCCGGCGCCCGAAGCCCTACTACCCGGTCGGCCACGACGCACGATTGCGGCTCGCGCTCGTGCGATTGCCGACCCGGCTGCGCGACTTCCTCATCGCCACGCAACTCCCCAAGTACCCCGCGCGCGATCCCTAGGCGACGCCTTCCCGACGGGAAGCGGAGCCCGGCGCTCGACGCACCGGACCCCGCGGTCTGCCTAGGCTCGAGCGCGCGAACCGGCGCTTGCCGCACGGTTCGCTGCACTCCAGAGGATCAGTTGTATGCGCTCATCAACGTCTCGAGCTGCTCCTTCGACGGCCGTAGCAGGTCGTCGGAGAGCGACGATAGCGCCTGACCGTTGAGGCCACTCACTTCGGCCAGCGAGGGACGGCTCTGGTCGTAGTAGATCAGACCGGTGATGAACTCGTGGCTGTCTTCGGCCTGCTGCAGACGCTGCAGGGCCGCCGCCCGGTTGGTCGGATCGTAGTTGGCCTCGAGGTTGTGCAGCTTGATCTTCGAACCGTCGTGGAGCTGCACCGTGGTGCTCTCACCCGGCTCCTGCGCGTCGATGATGATCTCCTCGTCCGCGGGGAAGAAACCGATGTCCTGGAGCGCGTGCTCGTTCTCCCGCCCGTAGCTGTAGCTCTTGGGCGACTCGTCCTCGTTGTTGAAGGCCACGCAGGGGCTGATGATGTCGAGCACCGCCGTGCCGCGATGGCTGAGGGCGGCCTTGAGGAGCTCGCGTACCTGCTTGGCATCGCCGGCGAAGCTGCGCGCCACGAAGCCGGCGCCCGCCACCAGGGCCTCCATGCACAGGTCGATGGCAGGGAAGTCGTTGTGGCCGGCGTACTTCAGGTCCTGGCCGTAGTCGGCGGTGGCGGAGAACTGCCCCTTGGTGAGGCCGTACACGCCGTTGTTCTCGACGACGTAGACCATCCGCACGTTGCGGCGCACCAGGTGCTTGAACTGCCCCATGCCGATGCTACCGGTGTCGCCGTCGCCGCTGACGCCCAAGCCGCGGAGGGTGTGGTTGGCCGTGAGCGCACCGGTCGCCAGCGAAGGCATACGGCCGTGCAGGCCGTTGAAGCCGTGCGACTGGCCCAGGAAGTAGGTGGGCGACTTGCTCGAGCAGCCGATGCCCGAGAGCTTGATGATCTCGTGCGGCTTCAGGTTCAGCTCGTACGCCACCTGGATGACCTGGTTGGCGATCGAGTTGTGGCCGCAGCCCTTGCACAATGTCGAGTGCGCACCGGCGTAGTCCGCCTTCGACATCCCCAGCAGATTGACCTTCATGGTCCGTTCCATGACCTCAGCTCCGTCCTTCTGCGAGCTTCGCGAGCACCTGTTCGCGCACCCATGCCGCCGTCCAGGGCATGCCGTCCAGGAAGGCGACGGACTCCAGCCTGGTGGCGCAATCGTGACACTCGGCCTTGAGGATCTCGAAGAGCTGCCCGTCGCGGTTCATCTCCATGACCACGACGAGGTCGTGACCCTGGATGAACGAGCGCACCTCCTCGCCGATCGGCAGCGCCTTGAGGCGCAGGAAATCGCTGGGGACGTCCTCGGCCGCGAGCTGGTCGCGCGCCTCTTCGATCGCGTAGCGGGTCGTACCGAACGCCAGGATGCCGAGCTTCGCGCCCTGCATCTCGTCGAGCACCGGCTTGGGGACCAGCGTACGGGCCGTGTCGAACTTGTGCACCAGCCGGTCCATGTTTTCGGTCCAGTCCTCCGGCCTCTCGCTGTACAGGGCGCCGTCGTTGTGACCGGTGCCGCGCGCGAAGTAGGCCGACATGGCGTTGGTGTTGCCCGGCAGCGTCCGGAAGGGAATGCCGTCGCCGTCGACGTCACGGTAGCGGGCGAAGCCGCGCTCCTCGACCTCTTCGGCGCTGAGCACCTTGCCGCGCTGGATCGGGGTGTCCGGGTAGGCGAAAGGCTCGCCCATCCAGTTGTTCATCCCCAGGTCGAGGTCGGACAGAACGAAAATCGGCGTCTGCAGGGTATCGGCCAGATCGTGGGCCTTGTAGCCCAGCTCGAAGGCCTCCTCGATGCTGGAGGGGAGCAGGACCGGGTGCCGGGTGTCGCCGTGACCGAGCCGGTAGGCGAAGCCAAGATCGCCCTGGCTGGTGCGCGTCGGCAGGCCCGTGCTGGGCCCGACGCGCTGCACGTCCCAGATCACCGCTGGCACCTCGGCGAAGTAGCCCAGGCCCACGTACTCCGCCATCAGCGAGATGCCGGGCCCGGAGGTCGCGGTGACCGCACGCGCCCCCGCCCAGCCCGCGCCGATCACCATGCCGATGGCGGCGAGCTCGTCCTCGGCCTGCACCACCGCGTAGGTGGGGGAGCCGTCGGGTGCCGTGCGCAGTCGGGGCGCATGCGCCCGGAAGGAATCGATGAAGCTGGTCGAGGGGGTGATGGGATACCAGGCGGCCACGCTGGCGCCGCCGAAGAGCGAGCCGATCGCCCCTGCCTCGTTGCCGTTCATGAGGATCAGGCCGTCCGTCGCGTTCATCGGCTCGACCCTGTACGGGTCGATCTTGGTGAGGTTGGCCTCGGCCCACCGGTAGCTGTCGCTGACGACGGCCATGTTGCTGTCGACCAGCTTCTGGCGACGCCCGAAGTGGAACGACAGCGACTCTTCGACCGTCTCCAGGGAGACGCCGAGGAGCCAGGCCACCACGCCGACGTAGGTCATGTTGGCGACGTAGTCGCGCAGCTTGCCCTTGAGCGGGTTGCCCTTGAGCAGCTCCTTGACCGGGACACCGTAGTACACCAGGTCCTGCCGGGTGGTGTCGGCGTGCAGCTCGTCGTTGAAGACGCAGACGCCGCCGGCGGGGAGGTTGGCCACGTCCTCGGCCACGGTGGCGGCGTTGAAGGCGACCAGGATCTCGGCGGGCCGACGCGCGATGTACCCCTTGTGGCTGACGCGGATGTTGTACCAGGTTGGCAGGCCCTGGATGTTGGACGGGAAGATGTTCTTGCCGTGAACCGGGATGCCCATCTTGAAGAAGCTTCGTAGCAACGTCAGATTGGCGGTCTGGCTGCCGGTCCCGTTCGCGGTCGCGACCGCGATGGAGAAGTCGTTGACGACCGCCTCGACACTTCGGTCGGGTGCGGGCCTGGTAAGCGGTTCAGTGACACCCATGCTCTACCAACTCCTACGTCCGACCCCAGCCAACCCGGGATCGTTCACGTGCCCGGGCCGACTGGGGCCTAAACGGTGATTCCACCACTTCATAGTAATCCCGGCGCGTCGTCGCGCCCGCCATCGCAGCTTCACGTGGACACAGCCTCTACCTCATCGCGATCAGGAGGTCGCACGCTCGCCTCCACGAGCACGATAGCGCCCACCCCTCGGGGTGGGCGTGGGACATCTGTCACGTTGGGACACGAGCCCCTGCCAGGGGCGCGGTGGGGGCGAGGCTCGGGCGCTCAGGCCTCCAGCGCGGCGTCCTTGGCCGGATCATCGGAGCCGCCGTCGTCGGTGCCGAGCTCCTCGACATCGTAGGCGGCGCTGCGATGCACCTGCTTGCCGAGCTGCAGCTCGCTCATGACGCGTTCTCGGATGGCTTGCAGGACGTCCGGGTTCTGACTCAGGAACTCCACCGACTTCTCCTTGCCCTGCCCCAACCGCGTCTCCCCGAACGAGTACCACGACCCCGACTTCTGCACCACCTCCACATCACTCGCCACGTTCACCAGATCCCCCACCGCATCGATCCCCCGACCGAACATGATCTCCACCTCCGCCTCCCGGAACGGCGGCGCCACCTTGTTCTTCGTCACCTTCACCCGCACGCGGTTCCCCACCTTCTCCGCGCCCACCTTCACATCCCCCTTACGCCGCACCTCCATACGCACACTCGAATAGAACTTCAACGCCCGCCCCCCCGGCGTCACCTCCGGATTGCCGTACAACACCCCGATCTTCTCCCGCACCTGATTGATGAAGATCGCCGTCGCCTTGCTCTTCGACAACACCGCCGTCAACTTCCGCAAAGCCTGCGACATCAAACGCGCCTGCAACCCCACATGCGCGTCCCCCATCTCCCCCTCCAACTCGGCGCGCGGCGTCAACGCCGCCACACTATCGATCACCACCACATCCACCGCGCCCGAACGCACCAACAACTCCGTGATCTCCAGCGCCTGCTCCCCCGAATCCGGCTGGCTCACCAACAACTCCTCGATATCCACCCCCAACGCCCGCGCATACGACGGATCCAACGCATGCTCCGCATCCACGAACGCCGCCACACCCCCCACCGCCTGCGCCTGCGCCACCACATGCAACGCCAACGTCGTCTTCCCCCCCGCCTCCGGACCATAGATCTCCACCACCCGACCCCGAGGCACACCCCCCACCCCCAACGCCACATCCACCGACAACGACCCCGTCGAGATCACACCCGCCGCCAACGACCGCACCTGCTCCTCCCCCAACCGCATCACAGCACCCTTCCCAAACTGGCGCTCGATGGTGCTCAGAGCGAGGTTGAGAGCCTTCTCCCGTTCCTTGTCCATGGTGTTGCTCCCTCCGTGCCTGGGGCCCGTGGGCGCAACGCACGCGCCCGCCTTCGGAATACCTTAAATACTAAGGGGGCGGAGGGCTCGTTGGCAAGGGGCGGGCACCGAGAGCTCCTCGGCACCCGCCCCGTTCCTACTGCCGGACCGGCGCGCAATACCGGCGCCGGCGCTACGCCGCAAGCACCTGCCGCACCGCTTCCAGCACGCGGCGCGCGTCGGGACGGTAGTGGTGCTCGATGGCGCTGAACGGCGGATAGGGCGCGTCCCAACCCGCCACCCGCAGCACCGGCGCCTGCAACGACCAGATGGCGTCCTCGGCGATGCGCGCCGCCACCTCGGCACCGAACCCGCCGATCTTCCGGGCCTCGTACACGATCACCGCGCGACCGGTCTTCTCCACCGAAGCCAGCACGGTCTCGGCGTCGAAAGGCGTGAGCGTCTCCAGGTCGATCACCTCGAGCTCGACGCCCTCACGGGCGGCGACCTCGGCGGCCTTGAGGCACACCTCCACCATGCCGCCGTAGGCGATGAGCGTCACGGCGCTCCCCTCCCGCACGACGCGCGCCTTGCCGAGCTCGACCCGGTAGTGCCCGTGAGGGCACCTCGGCCTTCACCGAGCGGTAGAGCTTGATCGACTCCAGGAAGAACACGGGGTCCGGGTCCTCGATGGCAGCGAGCAGCAGCCCTTTGGCCCGCTCGGGGCTCGACGGGATGACCACCTTCACGCCCGGCACGTGCGCCAGAATCGCCTCCGGGGAGTCGGCGTGCTGTTCCGGCGTGTGCACGCCCCCTCCGTAGGGCGCCCGGATCACCATCGGTACGGTGAAGCGCCCGCGCGTGCGGTGCCGGTAGCGGCCCAGGTGGGACAGGATGTGGTCGAGGGCGGGGTACATGAAACCGGCGAACTGGATCTCGGCGACCGGCCGCATGCCGGCCAGGGCCAGGCCGATGCCGTACCCGACGATGCCCGCCTCGGACAGCGGGGTGTCGAACACGCGCTCCTCACCGTAGCTGTCGCGGAGCCCGTCGCTCACCCGGAAAACGCCGCCCATGCCGACGTCCTCCCCGAACAGCAGCACCCGCGGGTCGCGCTCGAGCGCGATGTCGAGCGCATCGTGGATGGCCTGCACCATGGTCATGCTGCGCACGCTGGCCTCCACCTTGCTCCCGGCAGACTCAACCATGGCGGAGCACCTCCCAGGCCATCCGCGCGTCGGGCGTCATGCTCTCGAACACCTGCTCCACGATCTCCTGCGGCTCGGGCTCGGGCGCTGCGTCGGCTTCGCGCACCGCTGCCTGCCACTCCTCGGTCAGCTCGGCCACCATGGCCCGTTCGCGTTCGTCGTCCCAGACCTCCATCGCACTCAACGCCGTCCGCAGCCGGGCGACCGGGTCGCGCGCCTCCCAGGCGGCGGTGCTCTCGGCGCTGCGGTAGCGGTTGGGGTCATCGCTGGAGGTGTGCGGGCCCATGCGGTAGGTCACGGCTTCGATGAGGGTCGGCCCCTCGCCGTCACGGGCGCGCTGCACCGCCTCGCGGGCAGCGTGCCACACGGCGGTGAGGTCGTTGCCGTCGACCACCACCCCGGGGATGCCGTAGCCGGCGGCACGGTCGGCGATCCGCGGGTTGCGCATCTGCTTGGCAGTGGGAACGCTGATGGCCCAGCCGTTGTTCTCCACCAGCAGCACCAACGGCGCCGAGAACACGGCGGCGAAGTTGAGCGCCTCGTGGAAGTCCCCCTCGCTGGTCCCGCCGTCCCCGATGGTGGTGAGCGCCACCCAGTCCTCACCCTGGTGACGACCCGCGGACGCCACGCCGACGGCGTGCAGGAGCTGCGTGGCGATGGGGATGTAGAAGGGGAGCACACGCAGATCGTCGGGGTAACGCCAACCAGCCGGCGTGGCGCGCCAGTACAGGATGGCCTGGCTCATCGGCAGCCCGTGCGCCAACGCCGCACCGGTATCACGGTAGCTCGGCACCAGCCAATCGTCGGCTGCGAGCGCAAGAGCCGCTCCGACCTGGGCGGCCTCCTGGCCGCGGTAGGGGGGGTAGACGCCGAGTCTGCCCTGGCGTTGCAGGGTCATGGCCCGCTCGTCGAACAAGCGGGCACGGACCATGGCGCGGTAGCCGCGGACCAGCTCGTCTACCGAGAACGGTAGTCGGTCCGCTCTGCCGCCGTCCTCCGCGATGAAGCGCAACGGTTCCATGTCATCTCCTGATGCCGCCGTGCGGAGCCGATCCTCCACAGGGGGGGTTGGGTCTCGCCGGTAGGCTAACCCAGGACCGACGCGCTTTCCTCTTCCGGGAGTGCACGCCGCCAGGGCACGGCGTTTGGTTCACGATCGCTTGTCGAACGAACGCTCGTTCGCCTATACTCCGCGGGTGACCCGACGGCAGGAGATCCTCGACACCGCCGGCGACCTCTTCCAGCGCAACGGCTACCACGCGACCAGCATGCGCGAGATCGCCCGGAACGTGCAACTCCAGGGCAGCAGCCTGTACGCCCACATCCAGTCCAAGGAGGAGCTCCTCCGGAGCATCGTCCACGAGGCCGCCGACACCTTCCTCGCCGCGGCGCGCGAGGTGGACGCCTCCCTCCCCCCACCCGAGCGCCTGCGCGGTCTGGTGCACGCCCACCTCGGCGTCATCCGAGATCGTCTGCCGCACGCCACCGTGTTCTTCCACGAGTGGGCGCACCTTCCACCCGGGCTGCAACGCGAGCTGGTGGAGCGCCGTGACGCCTACCAGGCGATCTTCCGCGACACCGTGGACGCCGGCGTTCGTGACGGGAGCTTCGCTGTGGAGGACCCCGCGCTCGCCACCCTGTTCGTGCTGTCCTCGTTGAACTGGACCTACCAGTGGCTCGACCCGGCCGGACGGCTGTCGCTCGACGCGTTCGCCGAGCGCTACGCGTCGCTGCTTCTGGGCGCCCTCGGCGCCGTCGCCCGGGACGGAAGGGAGCAACCGTGAGCCGACCCGCCACCAGCCTCGACGAGCGTGAGCGCCTCGAGGCGTTCGAAGCCCGCATCGCGCGCGGCGAGAAGATCGAGCCCGGCGACTGGATGCCCGAGGCGTACCGCAAGCAGCTGGTGCGCATGATCGGCCAGCACGCCCACAGCGAGGTGGTGGGGATGCTGCCCGAGGGGTTCTGGATCACGAGGGCACCGAGCCTCAGGCGCAAGCTCATCCTCATCGCCAAGGTGCAGGACGAGGCCGGCCACGGGCAGTATCTCTACCACGCCGCCGAGACCCTCGGCGCCGGCCGCGACGAGCTGATCGACGCCCTTCTGGCGGGGCGCGCCAAGTACTCCAGCGTCTTCAACTACCCCACCCTCACCTGGGCCGACGTCGGCATGATCGGCTGGCTGGTCGACGGTGCCGCCATCAAGAACCAGCTCATGCTCGCGCAGTGCTCCTACGGCCCGTACTCCAGGGCCATGGTGCGCATCTGCGCCGAGGAGACCTTCCACCACAAGCAGGGCAAGGAGATGGTGATGACCTACGCGCAGGGCAGCGCCCACCAGCGCGCCATGGCGCAGGACGCGCTGGACCGCTGGTGGTGGCCGTCGCTCATGATGCTGGGCCCGCACGACAGCGCGTCGCCCAACACGCCCCAGCTGGTGAGCTGGGGCATCAAGACCAAGACCAACGACGAGGTGCGTCAGGAGTTCCTCGACGAGCACGCCCCCGAGCTGATGGAGGCGGGTCTCACCATCCCCGATCCGGCGCTGCGCTTCGACGAGGCGAGCGGCCACTGGGTCCACGGGCCGATCGACTGGGACGAGTTCTGGAACGTCGTGAAGGGGCACGGGCCGCTGAACGCCGAACGCCTCGCCGCCCGCCGGCGGGCCCACGAGGACGGGGCCTGGGTGCGCGAGGCGATCGCGGCCTACGCCTCCCGCGCGCGGGAGGCGGCGTAGATGGCCGGCACCTCGCCCGGCGGCGGCCAGGGCCCGCGCTGGGAGGTCTTCAAGCAGGACGCGGCCGGCAAGCCTCACCAGGCCGTCGGCTCCGTCCACGCCGCCGATCGCGAGCACGCACTACTGATGGCCCGAAGCGTCTACGCGCGGCGGCCTGCGGCGGTGAGCCTTTGGGTGGCGCCGGCCGACGCCGTTTTCGCCGTGACCCCGGAGGAACTGGATGCCGCTTCGCCCTGGGCGGTCGAGGAGGGCGGGCCGAGCCGCCGCTTCCTGGTGTTCCGCAAGTCGAGCCATCGCCGCGCCATGACCTTCGTCGATCACGTCGGCGCGGTGCAAGCGCCGGGGCCACGCGCGGCCATCGCCGCAGCGACCCTCGCCTTCCCCGAGCCGCCGGCCCTGACCTGGTGGGTCGTGCCGGCCGACGATGTGGTCGCGAGCCCCCAGGACGAAGCGGGCGCCTGGTTCGACCCCGCCCGCGACAAGACCTACAAGCAGCAATCGGCTTACGGGCTGCTGGCGCCCGGCAAGCGCAAGCGCACGGAGGGCGGCTCGTGAGCGGCCCCCAGGACGTCGATCCCGCCCTGCGCGAGGCGCTGATCGCGCGCTTGACGGCCATGGCCGACGACGAGTTGATCCTCGGCCACCGCGACTCGGAGTGGACCGGCCACGCGCCGCTTCTCGAGGAGGACATCGCCCTGGCGAACATCGCCCAGGACGAGATCGGGCATGCGCTGCTGTGGCTGGACGCGCGAACCGGGCTCGACGGCAGCGACCCCGACGAGCTGGCCTTCTTCCGCGAAGCCGGCGACTACCGCAACGTCCGCATGGTCGAGTTGCCCAGGGGCGATTGGGCCTTCACGCTGCTGCGCCAGTACCTGTTCGATGCCTTCGAGGCGGAGCTGCTCGGGCGCCTCACGCGCTCGAGCTACGCGCCGCTGGCCGAGGTCGCCGCCAAGGCCGCCAAGGAGGAGATCTTCCACCTGCGCCACAGCGGCCTGTGGCTGGAGCGGCTGGCGCGCGGCACCGAGGAGTCACGCCGCCGCCTGGAGGCCGCCCTGGAGAAGCTCTGGCCCTACCTGCCGCAGCTCTGGCAACCCCTGCCGGGCGACGCCGCACTGGCGGCCGCGGGCGTCGTCCCCGATCCGACCGAGCTCGAGATGGCGGTCCGTGGGCGCATCCTTGCCGCGTTGGCGCGCGCGGGAGTGGAGCCACCCGCCGAGATCACACCGAACCCGGGGGGCCGCGAGCGCCACGGCGAGGCGCTGGTCACCCTGCTGATCGACATGCAGTCGGTCGCCCGCGCCGATCCGGGCGTCGACGCCTGGTAGCGGCGCCGGCGATTTCAGGCACCCGAGCCCAGGCACCCGCGCCCAGGCACCCGCGCCCAGGCACCCGCGAGCCCGGGCACCGGAGAGGAGGAACCGGTATGGTCACGGCCGCAGAGTCCCTCGAAACGGGCGCTCCCCTGACACCCGAGGCGGCGTGGGCCGCGTTGCAGGACGTGAAGGATCCCGAGATTCCGGTGGTGTCGGTGGTCGAGCTCGGCATGGTGCGCGCCGTGGAGGTGACGGGAGGGCACGTGCGGATCGACATCACCCCGACCTTCGCGGGCTGTCCGGCCTTCCATGCCATCCGCGAGGCCGTGAGCGCCCGCATGCGGGCGCTCGGCGCCACCGAGGTCGAGGTACGGCGGCGGCTCGCGCCGGCCTGGAGCTCGGACGACATGAGCGACGCCGCGCGCACCAAACTCCGCGCGTTCGGCATCGCACCGCCGCGCGCTCACGGCGGCCTCGTGCTGCCCGAGCTCGAGGCGCCGGTCGCCTGCCCGCGCTGCAGCAGCTTCGATACCGAGCTCCGGGGCGCCTTCGGCAGTGCGCTGTGCCGGGAGATCTACACCTGCCGCTCCTGCCAGGAGACCTTCGAGCGCTTCAAGCCGCTGTGACGCCAGATCGCGACCCCGATCGCGGCCACGGTCGCGGCCACGCTCACCGCAACAGCGCCACGATGACCACGGTGAAGCCCCCCGAGGTCACCGCGGCCAGGCGCATGGCGGTGCGGTAGTTGGCGGCCACCTGCGCTTCGTCGAAGCGCGCGGCCCAGGCGAGCAACCAACCTCCGACCGCCAGGAAGAACAGCGCCAGCGCCACCACCCAGCCCGTCCCGGTACGGCCCGCCAGCCATCCCAGCATCACGGCGCCGCCGGCGCCGAGAGCTGCCACCGCCAGGCGCAGCGCGCGCTGCGGGCCGAGCAGCACCGGCAGCGTGCGGTCGCCGCGGCGGCGGTCCTCCACCGTCTGGTAGCTCTGCGTGACAACGTACAGGCCGGTCACGACCAGCGCCGTGCTGAGCATGCCGGTGGTGCCGGTGGCCTGCGCCAGCCCCCGGGCCGGCGCCACCGCCAGCCATCCCAGAGCGAAGCCCAGCGCGCCCTGGCCGAGCGCGATGGCCGCCAGGGCGCCCGCGGGGTTCGCCTTCAGGCGCACCCACGGGTGCGAATAGGCTGCGAACACCAGGAACAGCAGTATCCACGCCAGCGTGAAGCCGCGCCCCACCAGCAGCGCCAGCGGCAGGCCGAGCGCCTGCACGGCCAGCGAGAACGGCAGCAGGCCGGGGCTCACTCCGGGAGGCGTCAGCATGCCCCCCACCGGTCCCTCGTCCCGGTCGTAGTAGGAATTGAAGGCGGTCGTGCCGCCGTAGAGGAAGAGGTGGATGGAGAGGTAGCCCAGCCACACCCGCCCATCCAGGAGCCGGCCCCCACCCAGCAGGACCCCCCACAGATAGATGGGGCTCAAGAGAAGGTTGAAGTGCAACCGGAGGTGGCGAACGAAGGGATGCGTCCACGGGGCGCTCACGGGGAGGCACCCGAGGCCAGGCCGGTGTCGCGACCCGGATCGAGGCCCGGATCGAGGTCCACGTCGAGTCCCGTCTCCAGACCCCGCATCGTGAAGCGCCGCGCGAACGCTCCCGCCAGCGGGCTGTGCAGCCCCGCCCACACCGCCGCCGCGCGCAGGCTCGGGGTCGGCGACGCCCGGCCGACCCGCAGGTTGAACACCGCCCGACGCGCGGCCGTCCGCGCAGCCGGCAGTCGCGCCGCCTCGTAGCCTGCCAGCGCCCGCTGCAGCCGCTCGACCGGTACCTGCGCCAGGTCCCGGCCCGCGCGGGCGGCCAGCACGCCGGCGGCCAGCACGCCGGCGTCGAGCCACCCGAGGTTCATCCCCTGCCCCCCGAACGGCGGGAGCACATGCGCGGCGTCCCCCGCCAGCGCCACCCGGCCGGACACCAGGCGACGCGCCAGCAACGTGCGCACTCCGAAGGCGCTCACCATGCTGCAGCGGCGCGTGTCCAGCCTCTCCCCCACGCGCTCCAGCACCCGGTCGGACAGCCAGGTCACCGCGCGCCGGCGCATCGCGGCCCTGGGCTCCGGGGCGGGTTCGCCACCGGGCGAGACCGCCGCCACCCAGCGCCGCAGACCGCCAGGGAGGGGGAACGACTCCACCACCCCGCCGGCGGTGAGGTAGATGCCGGCGTCGGACCCCAGCCGCGTGTCGTCCGGGAAGTCGCCCATCACGAAGCGGTCTGGGTAGTGGTGCTCCTCGAAGGGAAGCTCGAGCCAGCCACGCACGGCGCTGTCGTGCCCGTCACAACCGACCACCAGGGCGGACTCGAGGGCGCCGCCGTCGGCGAACCGCAGTTGCGCGCCGTCCTCGGCACGCTCCAGCGCCACCACCTCCACTCCCCGACACAGCTCCCCGCTCGGGAGGGAGGCCAGGCGTCTCTCCAGCAGGCGCTCGCCCTCGGCCTGCGGCAGGGTCAGCACGAAACGGTACGGGGGCGGGCAGCTTCGGAACGACAGCGTGCCCAGCCGGGCACGGCCGGCGTAGGCGTGCCCCCGCTCGACGCGGACCCCGTGCGCCACGAACGGCGCTGCCAGGCCCACGCGAGCGGCGACCTCCAGCGCCGGTGGGTGGACGCCGATGGAGCGCGAGTGGGTGGACCGATGCCCCCGGCGCTCCAGCACCGCCACACGCACGCCCGCGTCGGCCAGCAGGCAGCCGAGCAGCAGCCCGACCGGGCCGCCGCCGACCACGGCGACCTCGACGCGGCTCACCCCCGCACCTCCGCCTGGCGCCGCTCGTACGCCAGCAGCGCACGGAACGGTGGCATGCGCTCCACCCGCCAGCCCTCGGGCGCCAGGGCGCGCAACTCGTCGGGCCGGTAGGCGCGGCGGATCGAGCGCAAGCCGTCGGGCACGATGAACGATCCGCGGAACAGCGGCCGCAGCGGCGCGAACGCCAGCAGCGCCAGCGGGTTGCGCCGGAGGTCGTTGTGCAGCGCCGCGACGCGGGCCAGACTCGCCGTGGCGGCGAGGAAGGCGGGCATCTCTCCCTCGCTGAGGTGGTGCAGCACGTGGTTGGAGATCACGAAGTCGTAGCGCTCCCCGTCGGCGAGAAGGTCCTCCACGGCGGCCTGGCGGTAGCGCACCTGCTGGTTCGATCCGTGCGCGCGGGCGAACGCCAGCGCGCGGGCGTCGCGGTCCACGGCGGTGATCGCCAGCGGGACTCCGGCCGCAGCCGACCAGACCGCGAGGTTGCGCGCGACGTCACCGCCGCCGCAACCGACGTCGAGCAGCGTCGCGCCGGGACGCGCGCGGGGCTCGAGCCAGCGCTCGAACACGCCGCGCCAGCCCGCCAACCAGCGATTGACCACGGCGAACTGGGCGTAGGTGGCCTTCAACCGCTCGCCGTCACAGCCCGGATCGTCCATGGCCTCGCGCAGGGCCGTGGCGCGGCGCCGGAGCAACGGGCTCATGCCGCGCTCAACACCCCCGCGTCGACGGTCAGCCCGGGCCCGAACGCCATGGCGACCACCGGCTCGCCGGGCTCGAGCCCGTCCTCGAGGATCCTCTGCAGCACGAACAGCACGGTGGCGCTCGACATGTTGCCGTAGCGCGCCAGCACCGCCCGCGAGGCGTCCAGTGCCGCCGGCGGCAGGGCCAGCCCGCTCTCCACGCGGTCGAGGATGGCGCGCCCGCCCGGGTGCACCGCCCACCGCCGCACGTCCTCACGGCGCACGCCGGCCGCCCGCAGAAGCGGCTCCACCGCCTCCTGCGCACGCGCCCCCACGATCCTGGGCACGTAGCTGGAGAGCACCATCTCGAACCCGGTGTCGCCGATGGTCCAGGCCATCGCGTCGGCACCTTCGGGCGCGACGCCCGAGGAGAAGCGCTCCAGACGCAAACCCCCCGCCTCCGGCCGTCGCGCGCTCACCACCGTGGCGGCGCCACCGTCGGCGAACACCGAGCCCGCCACGAGCGCGTCGACCTCGCAGCTCGGCTGCAGGTGGAGCGAGCACAGCTCAACGGCCGCCACCAGCACCACCGCATCGGGGTCGGCACGGCAGAAGGCCTCGGCCATGCGCAGCGCCGGGAAGGCGGCGTAGCAGCCCATGAAGCCCAGGTGGTAGCGCTCGGTGGAGGGCGCCAGCCCCAGCTCGCGCACCACGGCGAGGTCCGGGCCCGGCGCGACGAACCCCGTGCAAGACACGGTGATGACGTGGGTGACGTCCGCGGCGTCGAGCCCGTCGGCACGCTCGAGGGCGCGGCGCGCCACCCGCGGGAAGAGCGCCAGCGCTTCGCGCGCGTACACGGCGTTGCGCTCGGCCGTGCCGGGGCTCCGGAAGGCGCCGCTGGCGGCGTCGAGGTAGAAGCCGCGCCGCGCCGCCCGGCGCGAAATCGCTCACCACGCTGTGACGGGTGTCGATGCCGGAGTGCTGGTAGATGCGGTCGAGCAGACGATCGGTGCGGCGATCGCCCCCCACCCACGCCTTCATCACGTCGCGGGCAACGGTCTGGTCGTAGGCCATCTCGGGCACGGCCGATGCCACGCCGTGCAGGTATGCGGACATGGGTCATTATGCGGGCCGTCGCGCCGGGCGACGGTAGGCCGGCACCCAGGGCTGCGGGCGGCGCGCTTTCAGACCTTTCATGTGCGCCCTGACAAGATGGCTTCATGTTCCAGACGTTCTCCTTCCCGCATGCGGCCCGCCGGCGGACCGTCCTGCTGCTCGCTGCGGCCGTACTGTCGCTCACGGCCACCGGCACCGCACTGGCGCAGGACACCGGTTCCACTCCCTTCGTCGACAAGCAGGGGCTCGACCTGGCGGAGAAACGCGTCATCGACGTCTACAAGCGCGTCGCACCGTCGGTGGTCAACATCACCACCCAGGTGCTGCAGCCGAGCTTCTTCTACGGCTCGGTCCCCGCTCAGGGGGCCGGATCGGGGTTCGTCATCGATACCGACGGCCACATCCTGACCAACTACCACGTCATCGAGAACGCCCAGCGCATCAACGTCGCGTTCGGCAACGGCACCTCGCTGCAGGCCAAGCTGGTCGGCAGCGATGCCCGCAACGACGTGGCGGTGCTCAAGGTCGACGCCCCCAAGAGCCTGCTCAAACCCGTCACCTTCGGAGACTCCGAGCACCTCCAGGTCGGCCAGCGCACCATCGCCATCGGCAATCCCTTCGGCGAGTTCGGCCGTACCCTCACCACCGGCGTGGTCAGCGCCTTGAACCGCTCGATCCAGGGACCGTCGGGCCTGCCCATCACCGGCATCATCCAGACGGACGCCGCGATCAACAAGGGCAACTCGGGGGGGCCGCTGCTCGACAGCGCCGGGCGCGTCATCGGCATCACCAGCGCCATCTTCAGCCCGTCGGGCACCAACGCCGGCGTGGGCTTCGCCTTGCCCATCGCGACGGTCAAGCGGGTGCTGCCTTCGCTTCTCAAGAACGGCTCCTACCCCCATCCCTACCTGGGCGTGAAGTACGCCCATACCCTCACGCCCGACCTGGCGCGAGCCCTGGGGCTGAAGACCGACCACGGCCTGCTGCTGGTGCAACTGGTGGGCGGGAGTCCCCTCGATCAGGCCGGCCTGGTGGGCGCGCAACAACAGCAGGTGGTCGGGAACCGGCTGTTCTACGTCGGCGGCGACGTACTGGTGAAGGTCGACGACCACGCCGTGAAGGACCTGGGCGACCTCAAGGCCTACCTCGAGGACCACTACCGGGTGGGCGACAAGGTGACGGTGACCTACGTGCGTGGCGGCAACCAGCAGCAGGCGACGCTCACGCTGGCGCGCGAGCCGCACTAGCGGCGGCCGGGAGTCCGTGCGGTGCGGGGCGCTGCCTGCGCCCCGCACCGCACGGCTTGCCGGCGTCGCCGTCGCGCTAGAGGGGGTAGCCGTGCGCCGCGAGCACCGCCTGGGCCGCGTCGCGCCGCAGCGCGATGAGGTCGACACCATGCTCGGCCAGGTAGGCCGACGCGCGGCCCTGCGCCTGCGCTCCGCCGGGGATGCGGCGCAGCGCCTCGGCGGCCAGCGGCCGCGCGCGGTCGACGGCGGCCAGCGCGTACAGCCGGGCCAGCATTGCGGCGCGTCCGCCGGCCTCCTGTCCCTGGAGCCGTTCGGCACGGAGCAGGGCCGAGTCCGCCAGGTAGACCAGACCCACCATGTCCGCGACGTGGCCCATCAGTTCCTGCTCGTGCTCGAGCTTCTGGGCGTAGGCCATCGCACCCATGCCGGCTACCAGCAGCGTGGCGCGCTTGAGGTTCTCGACCGCCGCCACCGCGTCGGCCAGCGCCTCCGGCGCGTCGACCTCCGTCACGGGCTCGCCCTGCAACGCGGCCTGCGCCGGCCCCATCAGGTCGACGGCGCCGCGCATGGCGCGCTTGAGGAGCTGCTCGACGGTCAGCAGGCGGTTGATCTCGTTGGTGCCCTCGAAGATGCGGTTGATGCGGCTGTTGCGGTACGCGAGCTCGATCGGGTAGTCGGCCGAGAACCCGTAGCCGCCGTAGATCTGCAGCGCCTCGTCCACCACCATGTCCAGGATCTCGCTGCCGAACACCTTGATGAGCGAGTACTCCACGACGTACTCGTTGAGCGCACGCGACTGCGCGGGGCCCTCGGGCACGCCTTCGAGCACGGCGTCCATCTCCCCCACGAGGCGGTAGACGGCGCTCTCCAACGCGAACGCCTCGGCCGCCATGCGGCCGAGCTTGTCCTGGATGAGGCCGAAGCTGGCGATCGGAACGCCGAACTGCTGGCGCTCCTGGGCGTAACCGCTGGCCAGCCCGATGAGCTGCTTGACGCCGCCCACCGCGCCCACGGCCAGCTTGTAGCGACCGATGTTGAGCGTTCCCAGCGCGATGTGGGCACCCTTGCCGACCTCGCCGAGGAGGTTCGCCGCGGGCACCCGCACGTTCTCCAGGATCACCTGGCGCGTCGAGGAGCCCTTGATGCCCATCTTCTTCTCTTCGGCGCCGAAGCTGAGTCCGGGGGTGTCGCGCTCGACCAGGAAGGCGCTGAACTTGTCGCCGTCGATCTGCGCGAAGACGGTGAACAGGTCCGCGAAGCCGGCGTTGGAGATCCACATCTTGGTGCCGTTGAGGACGTAGTCGTCACCGTCGAGCACCGCCCGCGTCTTGGCGGCCAGCGAGTCCGAGCCGCTGCCGGGCTCCGTGAGGCAGTAGGCGGCGATCCACTCGCCGCTGGCGAGCTTCGGAAGGTAACGCCGCTTCTGATCGTCGGAACCGAAATACACCAGCGGCAGCGTGCCGATGCCGCTGTGGGCGTTGAAGGTGACGTTGAACGATCCCGAGCGTGCCAGCGCCTCGGTCACGACCGCCGACGCCGCCTTGCTGGCGCCCAGACCGCCGTAGGCCTCGGGGATCTCCACGGCCAGGAGGCCCTGCTCCCCGGCCTTGCTCATGGCCTTGCGGCTGAGCTCGTAGGAGAGATGCTCGAGATCGTCGAAGACGGGGTCGATCTCCCGCTCCACGAAGGTGCGGGCCGTTGCGCGCATGAGCTTGAGCTCGTCGTCGAGCGCCTCGGGGATGAGGACGTTCTCGGCGGGCGTGCGTTCGATCAGGAAAGCGGAGCCGGTGGCGGCGCGGAGTCGTTCGTCGGACACGGACATGCGGGGCCTCCTCACGGGCCCGTTCCAGGACCCGAGCGGCGCTGGAGCGCGCGAACGCGTCCCCGGCGGCTTCGATGTCCGGAGTATAGCCACCCCCTTGTACTCGGTACAAGTTTGTGACGGCGTCGGGGTACACGGCGCCCGGGTCCACCCTGCCGCACGACGCCCAACCCCCGGAACAGGGCCTAGAACAGGGCCTTCACCACGCCTCCGTCCACCACCAGCGTCTGGCCGGTCACGTAGCCCGCCTGTTGCGACGCCAGGTACGTCACCGCCGCCGCGATCTCGGCAGGCTCCGCCAGGCGCCTGGCCGGGATGCGATCGACCAGCGCCCGTCTGGCCTGCTCGTTCTCGAACAGATCGTCGAGGCGGGCGGTGGCGGTGTAACCGGGTGCAACGTTGTTGACCGTCACGCCATCTGCGGCGATCTCCTCCGACAGCGTCTTCGCGAACGCGGTCACGCCGGAGCGCAGGGCGTTGGACAGGGCGAGCGTCAAGAGGGGCTGCTTGACCACGAAGGAGGTGACGTTCACGATCCTCCCCCAGCGCTCGCGCCGCATGGCCGGCAACACTTCACGCGTCAGACGCACCGAGGACATCAGGGTGAGCTCCACCGCGGCGGCCCAGTCCTCCTCGTCGAGCTGCGTGGGCACCCCGGCGGGCGGTCCGCCGGCGTTGGCGACGAGCACCGACGGGTCCCCCAGGCGACGGCGCGTCTCGGCGGCGATCCTCTCGACCTCCGCCAGCCGGCTGACGTCCCCCTCGATCGCGACCGCCTCGCCACCGGCCTGGGTGATACCGGCGACCGCGCGCTCGAGCGCGGCACCGTCGCGGGCCACCAGCGCCAGGCGCGCCCCCTCCGCGGCCAGCGCCTGCGCCACGGCGAAGCCGATCCCCTTCGAAGCTCCCGTCACCAACGCGATCTTGCCGTTCAGTCCGAGGTCCATGCGGCATTGTAAGCGGCCCCACGCCGCGTACCGCGGCGGCGGCCAGGCCCCGTTGGACACGGCCTGCGGCGACGGCCGGACCGCCGCCGGACCCGACCCGCCGGGCATGCTCCCTGGCGCGCGGCCGCCTTCAGCGCCGTCGCAGGGCGAGCCCGCGCAGCGCCGCCAGGTCGGCCACGCCCGCGCCGTGCATGGCGACGCGCAACTCGAACAGCAGACGCTCGAGCACCGCCTCCACCGCCTCGGCCGACTCCGTGGCGGGCTCCAGCAACGGCCGGGCCACGGCCGCTGCGGAGGCGCCCAGGGCCAGGGCCTTCGCCACGTCGAGGCCGCTGCGCACCCCACCCGAGGCGATCAAGGGGGTGCCGGGGACGGCCTGCAACACCTCCGCCAGCGCGTCCACCGTCGGGATGCCCCACTCCACCAGATCGGGGTGTCGCACCTCGCCATGGTGCGCCAGGTCCTCGACCTTCGCCCAGGACGTGCCTCCGGCGCCCGCCACGTCGAACGCGGCGAACCCCACGTCGCGGACGGCGCCGGCGACGGCGCCGGAGAGACCGTGTCCGACCTCCTTGAGGATCACGGGACGCCCGACCTCCGGCACCACCTCGCCCAGCCGCCGGACCAGACCCTGGAAATCGCGGTCGCCGCCCGCTTGCAGAGCCTCCTGCAACGGGTTGGTGTGGAGCGCCAGGGCGTCGGCACCGACCAGGTCGATCGCCTCGCGCAGCTTCTCGGAGCCGTAGCCGCGGTTGAGCTGCGCCACCCCGATGTTGCCGACCAGCAGGATGTCGGGCGCGTAGCGGCGCACCTGGAAGCCCGGGCGTGCGGCCGGGTCCTCGAGCATGACCCGCTGCGAGCCGAGCATCAGCCCCAGCCCGAGCCGCCGCGCGGCGATCGCGAGGTTGCGGTTGATGAGACTCGAGAGCGCGGCCCCGCCGGTCATGGCTCCGATCAATAGCGGCGCGGACAGCTCGCGGCCCAGGAAGATCGTGCGCGTGTCGATCGCGTCCAGGTGCGTCTCGGGCAGGGCGCGGTAGGGCAGGTCGTAGCGCTCGAAGCCCGTGGTCCGGGTGACGTACTCGACGTCGCGCTCCAAACAGACCTCGATGTGCTTGAGCTTGCGGCGGGTGAGGTCGGACACGGCGTCCTCATCTTACGGTTCGCCTCATGCAGCCGTACCGACAGTCGACGACAGCGGCAGAAACCGTCACTCAAGCGATGTTGAGGAACCTGTATGCTGACGCATGTCCCTTCGTCGAATCGCGGTCGCTGGCCTGGCCTTCGTGACGTTGCTCGGCCTGCTGGTCAGCTGCGGAGTGCTCACGCCGTCACCCACCTATTCCGTGAGCCCGACCTCCATCCACATGACCGCCAACACGACTGCCTTCCTCATTACGAACACGAGCACGAATAGTGCCGACCTGACGTACCAGCTCACCTCGAGCAACGCCAACGTCGTCACAAGCCCAGCCAGCGGCACGATCAGCCCGTCGTCATCGACGACGGTGACCGTGGGAGTCGATCCCACGTCGATCGCCCCAGGCGACAACGTCACAGCCACGATCACGATCAGCGGCAACGGCGCAACGAAGACCGTCACGATCGACTACGGTATCGGGACCTGCGGCACCTACACACCCCAGGCGCTCGGCAACCTGACGACAGCGGGCGTCGGCGGTCCCGCGCCGGCCAAGATGGGGCCCCTCAGCGGCGGCCCGGCCTACAGCTCTAACGACACCATCCCAGGGCAGATCATCGTCGGTTACAACGCGCCCTCCGGCCTGGCAACTGCCGCCCTGCGCACCCAGGCGCTTCAGCAAGCCAGCGCAGCGGTACGCCGCGCCTACGGCCTCACCCTCCTCGCCGGCGGCACCGGCCACGGCCCCGACCTCATCGCCTCCACCAACGTGACCGCCACGCTCGCCAAGCTGCTTGCCGACCCACATGTGCGCTACGCTCAGCCCAACCGGCGCGTGCACCTACTGGCGGTGCCGAACGACTCGTACTACCCGCCGAGCACGAGCTTCCCCGACGGCCAATGGAACCTCACCGACTTCGGCCTCGAACAGGCCTGGAACCTCGAGACCGGCGCCAGCACGGGCGGGCAAATCGTCATCGGCATCATCGACTCCGGCATCGACCCTACACATCAAGACCTCCAGTCCAAGCTCCTGCCCGGCTACGACTTCTTCGCCAACGACACCACCACCAACCCCGGCAGCGCCCCCTACAACGCCGACCAAGACCACGGCACGCACGTCGCCGGCATCGCCGCGGCCCTGGGCAACAACAACCTGGGCATCGCCGGGGTGGCATACGACAGCAACGTCAAGATCCTGCCGCTGAAGATCTTCGACGACGCCGGCACCGGTGCCGACCTGTACAACCTCGACCGCGCCATCCGCTGGGCAGCGGGCCTGACCGACCCTGCCGGGATCGCGCCTGCCAACCCGAACCCCGCCGCCATCATCAACATGAGCATCGGCGTGGAAGGCGACCAGCCCGCCGTCGACGCCGCCGCCCTCGACGCCTGGAACAACGGCGTACTCCTGGTAGCCGCCTCCGGCAACCACGGCACCGGCACCAGCTACCCCGCAGACCCCGGTGTTCTCAGCCCCGCCAACGCCCCCTGCGTCATGGCCGTAGGCTCGGTCGACGGACCCTACCCCTACCCCCTGTCGTACTTCTCCAACACCGGACCCCAGCTCGAGGTGACGGCCCCGGGCGGCTTCTACAACGCCACCGGCAACGCCACCAACGCCATCGTCAGCACCTTCCCCGGAAACAGTTACGGTCTCGAGGCCGGTACCTCCATGGCCTCACCCTTCGTCGCCGGCGTCGCCGCCCTCCTCAAGGCGCAGAACCCCACCCGCTCACCCGCACAACTCAGGAACATCCTCGACGGAACGACCTGGTCGACGTCCTCCCTGGATCGCAGTCAGTCCGGCTACGGAGTCGTTTGCGCCGACAGGGCTTTGGATCCAACGAGTTCGACGCTCTGCGGCCAGTGACCGTGTTGCCGTTCAGCCAAGGGGAAGCGCTCGAGCGTGCCGAGCGTGCGTCGCTAGCACGAGATGGCCAAAGCTGTGTGGCGCAGCGCTGCTCACGTGCAGACGAACGAATCTGACTTCGCTCTTGGAACAAGATCTCGTCCGCGAGACCCCACGATCATCAGTTCTTCGCGCCCCACAACGTGCTCACCCCGCCGCGCTGCACCAGACCGGCGACGTCGCCTCCGGGCATGGGCGGCGCGAAGAAGAAGCCCTGCGCGCGGTGGCAGCCGAGCGCCAGCAGGCGGTCGAACTGGGCGCGAGTCTCGACGCCCTCGGCCACGATGACCAGGTCGAGGTGACGGGCGAGGCCAAGGATGGCCTCCATCATGGCAAGACCGAAGCGGGGCACGTCGTCGGGTGCGCCCAGGTCCTGCACCACCTCGCGCGCGATCTTCACGGCGTCCACCGGGAGGTCGCGCAGGTAGGCGAGTGACGAGAAGCCGCGCCCGAAGTCGTCGATGGCGATGCCGACGCCCAGCCCCTGCAGGCCACGCAGCGTGCCCTGCACGTCTTCGATCGGGCCGCGCACGATGCTCTCGCCCAGGTCGAGCTCCAGCGCGTCGGCCGGCAGGGCGGCCTGCTGCAACGCCTTGACCACCGATCCGAAGAATGACGGCTGGGCGAGTTGCAGAGCCGAGACGTTCACGCTCACCCGCAGCGCTGGCGCCAGCGTGCGCCAGCTCCCGAGCTGACGGCAGGCTTCCTCCAGCGCCCAGCCGCCCAGCGCGACGATCACGCCGCTCTCCTCGGCCAGCGGGATGAACTCCTGAGGCGACACCACCCCGTAGCGTGGATGGGTCCACCGCAGCAGCGCCTCCACCTGCCGCAGCGTGCCGTCGTGCATGTCGAACACGGGCTGGAAGGCCAATGAGATCTGTTCTTCGCGCAGCGCGGTGCGCAGGTCGCGCTCGAGCTCCCCGCGCCGCTCCATGCTGGCGTCGATCTCCGGGCTGTAGTACTTCAGGCCGTTCTTGCCCGAGCGCTTCACGCGGTACATGGCGCTGTCGGCGTGCCGCAGCAGCGTGCGGGCGTCGCCTCCGTCCTCGGGCAGGAAAGCCACTCCGATGCTCACCGTCAGGCCGAGCTGCGAACCGTTGAAGCTGAAGGAACTCGACAGCGCCGTGAAGATGCGCCTGGCGATCTCGGACGCCTCGGTACGGTGGCGCAGACCGCTGGCGACCACCACGAACTCGTCGCCCGACATGCGCGCCACCAGGTCACCGTCGCGCATGGCGCCCGAGAGCCTTTCCGCCACCAGCTTCAGGAGCGCGTCCCCGGCCTCGTGCCCCAGGGTATCGTTGATGACCTTGAACCCGTCCAGATCAAGGAAAAGCACGGCTGCGCGGGCGTCCTCGCTGGCGTCGATCAACGCCTCCAGATCGGTCTCCAGAGCCCGCCGGTTGGGGAGCCCCGTCAGCAGGTCCTGCCGCGCGAAACGTTGCGCGAGTTGCCGCTCCGTGCTGACCCTGGTGTAGGCCTCCTTGAGGCCGATCAACACGAAGGTCAGCGCGAGCTGCACGCTGTTGGCGAGATTCATCTCGGACAGCGCGTAGACCAGGCCCCAGCGGTTGCCGTGCAGCGCCGGGCTGACGACGAACGTCAACGACATGAGGAACACGGCGCCCGTGAACAGGGCCGCCAGGATCCGACCGCTACGACCGTCGGGCAACAGGAACGACAGCATGTAGACGGCCGGGATCCAGAAGAAGGTCTCGGTCATCTCGCGCTGAGGATCGAGGCCTGCGGGAAGCGCGAAGAGCAGCAGTGCGAGCTTGGCGACGAAGAAGGCCCCCGTACCAGCGACAGCGGTGGTGATCGCCGCGCGGAGCGTTGCCGGCCAGAGCAGGACCAGCAGCTCCAGCACCGCCAAACCTGCGGCCATGGCAGGGTAGCTGATGGTGTCGAAGGGGGTGGGCTGCCCACCGGGACCTTCGAAGAGCATCCCCAGCACCAGGGCCAGGATCCCGAACGGCATCACCACCAGGAAGACGCGCCGCCATAGCGCATGGAACGCATCGGCGGCACTATCGGGCTCGCGCGGCCCGCCGCCCCCGAGCACCGTGCTCCCGCCCAACAGCGAGAGCGACATCGGGTGGTCGCCGGACTCGTTCATGGCTCGACCGTACGAGAACGGCGCTAACCCAAGCCTTACTCCTCTGTCACAGCGTTCTTACCCGGGCCCACGGGCGCGGCCCACAGCCGCAGCCGCCGTGGTGCCCTTCTCGTCCGCACCGGCGGACGCATCCTCAGTGCAGCGCGCCCGCACTGGTGACGATGGCCGTGACCAGCGCCACCCCCATCAGCACCACGCCGATGGCGCCCGCGGCGCGCCCGATGCGCCGATCGCCCGGCAGCCCCTGCCGCACGAAGCCCCACAGCAGGCCCCCCACCACGCCGCCCGCGTGCCCCCACAGCGACACGTTGGGGACCGCCACCGAGAACAGAGCGATCAGCACCATCCACTGGATGAGACCGCGCAGGAGCATGCGGTCGCTCGGCGCCGGCGACCGCAGTACATCGGCCAACAGGGCGCCCGCAATGCCCAGGATGCCGCCCGAGGCGCCGACCAGCAGCAGCGGTTGGTGCGCCTGGGCCAGGCTCGTGAGGTAGGCGCCTGCGGCCGTCCCCATCACGAAAGCGGCCAGCAGGTTGCCCCACCCGCGGCGCAGCTCGTAGATGCGCCCCAGATCGACCAGGACCCATACGTTGAACCCGATGTGCACCAGGTTGGCGTGGAGGAAGGCGTAGGTGAGCAGGCGCCACCAGGCGTGCTCGCCTGGCACTCCCGGGATGTTGAGCATGAACGCAGCCGTGAACGAGCTGAGGTGCAGGGTCTGCGCTCCGACCCGAACAGCGCCGATCAGGCGGTCGACCAGGTTCTGCGCGATGTAGGCCAGCACGAGCGCGCCCGCCAGCGACAAGGTGGCGACCGGCACCCCGGCGCGCCGTGCCAACGGCGGCGGTTCGACACCGAGCGCCCGGAGCTTCTCGGCATAGCGCCCGGTCAGTCCCGGCGGGGCCGACTCGTAGGCATGGGTGTAGAGCGTCACCGCGGCGTCGCGCTGCAAGCCGCGTTCGGCCGCCCGCGCAAGGATGGCGTAGAGGGTCGAGGGGTGCACGCCGACGAGCGGCTGCTGCAGGTCGTCCCGGACCTTCTCGAAGGCGCCGTCCTCGGCGTCGCAGCGCGCCTCGCTGACCACCACGCTGCGGAAGCCGATCGGCCCGCGCGGACCCGCCTCCCAGCGCCGGCGCAACGCCTCGACCTCGCTACGTGCGCGATCGCCGTGCCCCAGCGCCAGCAGCGCCTGGATGCGGGCAGACGCCGCCAGGAAGGCGTTGTCGCCGTCGCGAGGCAGCTCCTCGAGCTGCAAGATGGCGTCCCAGTCCTCCTGCAGCACGTACGCCTGGAGCAGGAGCAGGGCGTCGTGGTGCGGTGCCAGTCGCAACGCTGCGGCGGCGTCGCCCTGCTGCAACGCGGCCTGCGCGAGCAGCCGTCGCACCGCCCCTCGCCCCTCGGTCGTCCAGTACAGTGCGTCGGCGAGGACTCCCCCCGCCCGGTAGCGCCGATTGCGCGCCAGCGCCACCAGCAACAGCGGGCCGAAGACGTACACCGGACCGACCACGAGCGCGATGTCGCGCAAGACCGCCGAGACGCTCAGACTGGTGAGGCCCGCCACCGCCACCAGGCCCGCGAGCGCCGTGGCGATCAGCGTCTTGGCCGGGAACTCGCTCCATAGGGGGGCCAGCCGGGAGGCCCAACGCACAGCGTAGACCCCGGCGATGGCGACGAGCAGCAGGAAGAGGGTGCTCTCGGTCACGCTGCCCACCCTACCGCGGCGATCGCGGTTCGCCCGCCGCACGGAGCGCCTCAGGCGAACCGTCCGCTCATCCTCGGGGACGGTAGAATCGGAGATGTCGCACGCGTTGGGACAGCCTGAGCGTCCCGGAACGCCCCCACTTCGCAGCCGCGCCAGGCGCGCGCCCCTTCGGAGGCAATTCCTTGCTCGATCTCGCGCTCTCGGCCGTATTCATGGTGATCGGATACCTTCTCGGTACGATCCCCACGGGCTACCTGGTGGCCAAGGTGCGGGGCGTGGACATCCAGTCCTCCGGCTCGGGCAACATCGGCGCGACCAACGTGATGCGCACCCTCGGCGTGCTCCCCGGCATCATCGTGGTGCTCGTCGACCCCCTGAAGGGAGCGGCGGCCGTGCTGCTCCCCACCCTGCTCGGCGCCAGCAACTGGACGATCGCACTGACCGGGCTGGCGACGGTGCTGGGCAACAACTTCAACATCATGTTGCGCCTGCGAGGCGGCAAGGGCATCGCCACCACGGTGGGCGTGTTCTTCGTCATCAACCCGCTGGTGTCGGCGCTGTGCGTGCTCCTCGGGGTCTTCACCATCCTTCTGAGCCGCTACGTCTCGCTCGGTTCGATGGTCGCCCTGTTCGCCGCCCCTTTGATGCTCATCGCCAGCCTGTCCTACCCCATGCCCGACCTCTACCTGGCGATCGCGCTCGCCGTGCTGGCCACGGTGCGCCACCGCGAGAACATCCGCCGGCTCATCTCGGGCACCGAGCGGCGCTTCGGCGAGCGCGCCCACGTCCGCCCGAAGGTGTAAGCATGATCGACCTGCTCGTGATCGGCCCGCACCCCGACGACGCCGAGCTGGGCCTAGGCGGCACCCTCGCCCGCGCCCACGACCTCGGTCTACAGACCGGCGTGATCGACCTCTCGCGCGGCGAGGCTGCCACCAAGGGCACGCCGGAGGAACGGGCGGCAGAGGCGGAGGCCGCCGCGCGCGTGCTGAAGTTGTCCGTGCGCCGCAACCTGGGCTGGCCCGACTCCCGTCTGCTCGACAGCGAAGACCGGCGCCTGCAACTGGCTCGCGAGCTGCGCGAGCTGCAGCCACGGGTCGTCGCAGCGCCGCACGCCAACGACCGTCACCCCGACCACGTGGCGGCCGCCGGCATCGTGCCCGCCGCGGTGCACCTGGCGGGCCTGCGGAACAGTCCGCTATCCGGTGAGCCTTGGAAGACCCAGCGCCTGCTGTACTACATGGGCAACGGTCCCTTCGAGGCCAGCCTCGTCGTCGACACGAGCGACTACATCGAGATCTGGGAGGAAGCGGTGCGCTGCTACCGCAGCCAGTTCACCGGGAACGCGGCCTCGGAGACGGTCACGCCCGACATCTTCCGCACGCGGCGCGGACGGGCCGCCTACTGGGGAACCTTCATCGGCGCGCGCTTCGGCGAGCCGCTATGGACGCCGCGTCCGGTGGCCTTCTGGCCACTCTGAGCGCGCGCGGCCGACACCAGCCGGCGGTGCCGGCGGGCTCAGCCGCGCACCGCCGCGGCGCGGCGGCCGGCGCGCTGCTTGGCGGCGTTCACCAGCACGATGCCGACGATGGCGACGCCGCCGCCCGCGAGCGTCAGGAGCGTTGGCACCTCGCGCAGCACCAGCCACGAGAAGAACAGCGCGGATACCGGCACCAGGTAGAGGTAGGTGGTCACGACCGTGACGGGCGCGCGCGACAGGCCGAAGGCGAACAGCGAGTAGGCCAGCGCCGACGGGAAGACGCCGATGTACGCAACGGCGGCGAGGGGAGCCGCCCCGGCCGACGCCACGTCACCCACGAAGCCCGGCAGGAACAGCAGCATCGGCGCGGTACCCGCCCAGGTCGCGAAGGCGGTGACCTCGACCGCCCGGTAGCGCCCGAACATGCGGCGTTGCGCGATGGCGAAGAACGAGGTCGACACCGCCGAGAGCAGCACGAACAGCGCGTAGGGGTTGAAGGCCACGGGCCCGCCGGCGCCGAGGGAGATGAGGGCCACGCCCGCCAGCGCGAGCAGCGACCCCAGCCACGCTCCCGCCGGCATGCGTTCGCTCAGGAGCAGGTAGGCCAGCACCGCCGTGACGGCGGGCGAGGTCGCGATGATGAGGCTGCTCGCCCCCGCCGGGACACGCAACTCGCCGACCACCAGAGCCGTCTGGTAGACGGTGAACCCCAGCAGACCGAGCAGCAGGAAGTACGGCAGGTCGCGCAGCGCCGGGAAGCGGCGCAGCTTGCGCAGCCACAGCACGGGCACGAAGCAGGCCGACGCCACAAGATGACGGGCCAGCGTCAGATGCAGCGGGCTGAGGCCGTCGAGGCCGACCTTGATCATCGGGAAGGCCGATCCCCACAGCGACACCAGCACCAGGAGCGCGGCCACGACACCGGCGGTCATGGCGCGTACTCTATCAGGCTCAGGGGCGCGGTCGCGCCGTCAGGCAAGCAGCTCCACAGTACGTCCGCAGGCGCACAGCTCGTCCTCGCGGACCATGCGCGCCTGCCCCTCCCGGTACCACAGCGTGCCGCAGTCCGGGCAGCGGATCTCCTCGCCGGAGAGACCGCGGATCTGCTCGGGCTCGATCCAGCGACGCTCACCGCACCAGTGGCAGATCACCTCGGCGCCACCGTCCTCGCGGATCATGGCCTCGCGCTCGGCCGGCGTGAAGTACGCCAGCGCGTCGAGAGCCTTGCCGTCGCTGCATCGGCAGTCGAACGCGAGCGGCAGAGGCGGGTCGGTGAAGAGTTCGAAGCCCATCTGCCAGCACAGCTCCTCGTCCACGAGCTGCTGCACCGGCGCTCTCGCCATGCCGCTGGTCAGGGCGCCGAAGGCCTTGACGTTGGCCTCCAGCAGATCGAGCGCGGCGTCCTCGACGCCGGGCAGGGCCTGCAGCAGCACCCCGCCGGCATGCTCGACCTCGCCCTCGGCGTCGAACGACACGCCCAGCAACACGGCGGACGCGATCTGCTCGGAAACGGCCAGGAAGGTGGCGATGTCCTCCGCCACCTCGCCGGTGGCCAGCTCGAGGTTGCTGGCGTAGGGGTCGCCGTAGGGCGCGTGGGAGCGGATCACCTCGATGTCCCCCCGGGTGCCCACGGCGCCGCCCACGTCGAGCTTGCCGTCGGCGCGCGGCGGAAGCTCGACCGTCGGATCGTGTGCGTAGCCCCGCACCGTGCCGTCCAGCCCGGCGTCGGCGATGACGCCGCCGAGCGGCCCGTTGCCGCGCAGCCGCAGCGTGATGCGGTCCTGCGGGTTCTTCAACAGCACGTGCGACAGCAGCAGCGCTCCGGTGAGCGTGCGGCCGAGCGCCGCGCCGGCGGTGCGCGCGGCGCCGTGCCGCTCGACCGCTTCACGAACCAGGTCGGTGGTGTCTGCGGCCACGACGCGGATGCCGCCGTTCGCCGCCATGCCTCTCAGCAGGAATGCCATGGTCGTCCTCTCGTGTCACCGGGTGCCGACGACACGCCCACGAGTATACGGAGGCGCCGCCCCGAGCCACGTCGGCCGTGACGCGCTTCCAGCCAGGAATCGGAGGCCGCCTTCAGTCGGCCAGCGAGTGCTCGAACTGCTCGCGAAGCTTGCGCTTGACTGCGGCGGGTACCAGCTTGGAGACATCCGCGCCGTAGCGCGCGATCTCCTTGACGCGTGTGCTCGAGACGTAGGACCAGCGCGTCGCCGTCATGATGAAGGTGGTCTCCACGTTGGGGTTGAGCTGGCGGTTGAGGTGCGCCATCTGCAGCTCCACCTCGAAGTCCGAGATGGCGCGCAGCCCTTTGACGATGACGGTGGCGTCGACGCGCCTCATGTAGTCGGCCAGCAGCCCCCCGAAGGAGTCGACTTCCACGCCTTTCAGGTTCTTGACGACGTCGCGCACGATCCCCACGCGCTCGTCGAGATCGAAGAGGTGCTTGTCCTTGAGCGGGTTGTGGAGCACCGCGACCGTGAGCCGGTCGTAGATCCGGCTGGCCCGCCGGATGATGTCGAGGTGGCCGTTGTGGAGCGGGTCGAAGCTCCCCGGGTAGACCGCATGGATCATGATGGAGCCAGTCTACTCGCTCTCCTGGAGCGGCCCGCGTTGTCGCGGCGCCTCCGCCAACAGCCCGCGCACGACCTCGCGGGGCGTCGTCACGCCAGCCATCACGGCCTCGACCGCCTCGTCCTCGCGCGCGCCCAGCGCGCGCCGGAGCTGCTCGCCAATGATCGCAAGGATCTCGAAGCGCACGCGCCGCCTCCGCAGCTCGTCGAGCCGGCCCGTGCCGGCGAGGTGAGCGCGGTGCGCCTCCGCCTGGTCGAGCACCTCCGCCGCTCCCTCCCCTCTCGAGGCGATCGCCTCCAGCACCGGAGGCACCCAGGCCCCCTCCGGGAAGGCTCCGAGCTGCAAGGCGGCCCGGATCTCGCGCTTGAGCCGATCACCGCCGGGCAGGTCGAACTTGTTGACGCAGAAGATGTCGGCGATCTCCATGATGCCGGCCTTGAAGGTCTGCACGGCGTCGCCGGCGTTGGGCGTGAGAACCAGCACGGTGGTATCGGCCACGCCGACGATATCGACCTCGGACTGGCCGACCCCCACCGTCTCGACCAGCAGGGTGTCGAAGCCGGCCGCGTCGAGCACCGCCAGCACCTGCAGCGTGGCCGCCGCCAGGCCGCCCAGATGCCCGCGCGTAGCCATGGAGCGGATGAACACGTCGGGGTCGTCATGCCAGCGCGTCATGCGGATGCGGTCGCCCAGGATGGCGCCGCCGCTGAAGGGGCTGGTGGGGTCGACGGCGACCACGCCGACACGCGCGCCGCGCTCGCGCGCGACCGCGATGAGCCGGTCGGTCAGGGTGCTCTTTCCGCTACCAGGCGCTCCGGTGATGCCGATGATGCGGGCCTGCCCGGTGCGCGCGCGCACCTCTCGGAGCAATTCCTCGCCCCGCTCGCTCCCCGTCTCCACCAGGCTGATGGCGCGGGCGAGTGCCCGTTCGTCCCGCCGCCCGAGCCGTTCGATGAGGCCGTCCACGCGTCGAGCCTACCGCAGCCGGTGCGCGGCGCCCGCCTGTGTTGCCCCGAACCGCAGGCCCACGTGGCGCGGGACGAACCTCCTCGCGAGCGGCGGCCATTGCTGGCATGATCGGTGTGGAGCGCAGGACGCGCGGAGCTCCGCGCGAACGGCCGGGATCGAGGCGGCGCCGAATCGGCCAGACGAAGGAGTCGGCATGAGTGAACGGACCGTGACGCTGGGCATCGACGTCGGAACGAGCGGACTCAAGGCTGTCGCGGTCGACGACCAAGGCGACCTGCGCCTGGAGGTCGATCGCGGCTACCCCCTCCTCACCCCCAGGCCGGGCTGGACCGAGCAACGGCCCGAGGCGTGGTGGGAGAGCTGGCTGCGACGCGCTCCAAGAGCTCATCGCGCGCCTCGAGGGCACGGAGGTCACGGCCGTCGGGCTGACCGGTCAGATGCACGGCATGGTGGCGCTGGACGGCGCGGGTGACGTCATCCGGCCCGCCATTCTGTGGAACGACCAGCGCACCGGCGACGCCGTGAGAGAGATCGGAGAGGCCGTCGACCGCGCCACGCTCATCCGCCGTGGCGGCAACCCCGCGATCACCGGCTTCCAGCTCGCCAAGGTGGTGTGGTTGCGCCGCGCCGAACCCGAGGCCTATGCGCGCCTCCGAACGGTGCTGTTCCCGAAGGACTACCTGGGCCTGCGCCTGACCGGCCGGGCGGTGGCAGAGCCCAGCGACGCGTCAGGGTCCAATGCCTTCGACCTGACCCGCGGCGTCTGGGACGCAGAGGTCCTGGGCGCGCTCGGCATCGACCCCGGCCTCTATCCCGAGGTGGTCGCGTCCGATGCCGTGGTGGGCACCGTTACGCCCGAGGCCGCCGCCCTCACGGGCCTTCGCGCGGGCGTGCCGGTGGTCGCCGGCGCAGGCGACAACGCCGCCGCGGCCACGGGCCTGGGCCTGTCCAGCGCGAACATGGGCCTCGGCAGCGTGTCCCTGGGCACCTCCGGCGTGCTGTTCGCGCCGCTCAACGAGCCCACCCCCGACCCGCGCGGCCGCGTTCACCTGTTCGCGCACGCCGACGGCGGGTACTACCTGCTGGGGGTCACGCTGGCCGCCGCCGGGTCGCTGCAGTGGGTGCACGACACCCTCTTCCCGGAGCTGACCTTCGAGGAGCTTTCGAACCTGGCGGAAACGAGCCCGGCGGGGGCGAACGGCGTGACCTTCCAGCCCTATCTGGCGGGCGAGCGCACCCCCTACATGGATCCGACACTGCGCGGCGCCTGGCGCGGCCTGACGCTGGCGACCGGCCGCGCCGACCTGGTGAGGGCAGTGCTCGAGGGCGTGACGTTCAGCCAACGCGACGCTCTGGAGGTGATGCGCCCGCTGGCCGGTCTCGGGCGGGTGTTGGCGACCGGTGGCGGGAGTCGCTCGCCGTTCTGGTTGCAGCTCCTGGCCGACGCGCTCGAGTTGCCGTTGACCCAGCTCGCCGGTGCCCCCGGCGCGGCCTACGGTGCGGCGCTGCTGGCGCGGCGCGGCACCGGCGCCGACATCACGCCGCGACTCGAGGCGGTGGCGCCGTTCGAGCCCGCGCCGAACGCGGGGTTGCGTGAGGCCTACGAACGTTACCGGGCGTGGTCGCCCGGGCCGCTCGTCGAACGCTGAGGACGGGCAGGCGCGAAACGGCGGGCGAGTGCGAGCACGACGCCTTCCAGCGCCCACTCCGGGTCGCCACCGCTCTTGGCGCGTCCGTCGGCGTCGAGGAGCAGATGTAGCGCTTCGCGCAGGCTCGTCTCGTCGAAATGCTCGGCGATGGCGAGCGCACGGCGGGCCGCGGCAGGGTGGGCGCCGAGCGCCGCGGCGCCGCGGCGAGCGTCCACCTCGGGCTCGGCAGCGCGCAGCGCCACCGCCCGGGCAACCAGCCCGAACTGCCACGTCAGCGCACCGAACACCCGCTGCGGGGGCTCGCCGCGCTCGAGCAAAGTGCGCGCGACCGACAGCGCGCCGGCGGCGTCGCCGGCCACCACCCGTTCGATCAGGTCGAAGGCATTGCGCGCCGCGGGCCTGTTGGCCAGCTCGCGTACACGCCCGGCGTCGACCTCCTCGTCCAGCACCGCCAGTTTGGCGATCTCCGAGGCGATGGCGGCCGGATCCTCGCCGAACAGGTCCGCCAGCGCCTGGGGAACGTCGCGCGAGAAGCGCACGCCGGCGTCCTTCAGCTCCGACGCGACCCAGCGCGGAAGCTGTTCGTAGCGCGGTGCGGGCCGGTGGTCGAGCGTCCCGAGCGCGCGATAGCGCTTCTGCCTTGCGGGGGTCGCGGCGCTGTCGAGCACCACCACGAGCGCCCCCTCGTCGAGGTCTTCGAGGGTCGCGATGGCCTCGTTGCGCGGCTGTACGCCGGCCTGACCGCGGAAGGCCTCGTCGAAGTCGAGGAGCAGCGCGACAATCCCGAAGAGCCCGCCCTGGGAGGAAGCACGCTTCACTTCGGCGGGATCGAGCCCCTCCCCGAAGGACACGATCTCGCCTGCGCTCACCCCGCGCTCGGCGAGGGCAGAGCGCGCGGCACGGCGCGCCAGGAAGGGATCTCCGCTGAAGGTCAGGATCACGGTCGGTGGGCGTTCAGGTGCGGCTGGGGACCAGGCTCAGCGCGTCCAGCATGGCGCGAGCACTCTCGAAGCGCTCGTCGGGGTCGCGATTCAGGCCGCGGCGCACGACGTCCTCGAGGCCCTGCGCCCGGTCGGGCAAGGCATCGAGCGGCACGCGATCGTCCCCGGTCAGGAAGCGCAACACCTGCCGTCCGTAGGGCGGGGCGCCGCTGAGCATGTGGTAGAGAACGGCCGCCGTGGCATAAAGATCGGAGCGAAGATCCGTGCGCACCCCCTGGAACTGCTCCGGCGCCATGTAGTTCGGGGTTCCGAGAGCCATCTGCTGGCCCGTGATGGCGGTGAGCGCCAGGTCCTTGGCGAACCCGAAGTCGGTCAGAAGCGCACGCTCCCCCTTGATGAGGATGTTGCCCGGCTTGACGTCGAGGTGGATGATCCCCTCGCCGTGGGCGTAGTCCAGCGCCTCGAGAACGTCCCGAGCGATCTTGAGGCTGCGGCCGAGCGGTAGTGGGCCGCGCTCCAGCGCTTCGGCCAGGCTCACGCCCGGGCAGTAGGCATAGACCAGAGCACCGTCCTCGGCGCCGAGGAGGGACACGATGTTGTCGTGTTGTAGCTTTCCGACGACCTCCGCTTCGCGCCGCAGGCGCTCACCCAGCACCGGGTTGCTGCCCCGCAGGCGCTTCACGACCACGAGCCGGTCGTGCCAGCGAGCGAGTTCGACCTTGATCGGGCCCTGCTCGGCCAGCACGCGGACGGTCGTGAGCATTGTGAACAATCTATCACACGCGCCGGCAGGCGTCCTGGACTGCGCCCCTGCTCGTGTCATGGAAGCCCCCGTTCCTTCACGCTGCCGCACAACCGTCCCCAACAGTGATTATCCAAGGTACCCCTACAAGCAAGCTACCAGACGCAAGTCCTGGGAATGTGACGGGCATCACCGCGCCGTCCCCTCCTGGACGGTGCCCGTGATACTCCGCGGGCCGCTCGCGGAGAGCGGCAGGCGCAACGCGCCGCTCCGCTGCGTGCTCAGAACGCGGACGCCTCGAGCCGAGAGCCGCCCCAGTACGCCGGGGTCGGGGTGCCCGTAGCGATTCTCGCCCACCGACACGACCGCGAACCGCGGATGGGAGGCTCGGAGCAGCGCCTCGGAGGTGCTGAAGCGCGAGCCGTGGTGCGCCACCTTGAGCACCGGCACGTGCGGCACCGCCAGCTCGCGCTCGATCGAGGCCGGGGCGTCCCCGAGCATGAGCACCTGCGGGGTGCCGCCGAGGCGCACCACCAGCACGATCGAGTTCTCGTTGGTAGTGGGGCGCGGGCGCGCGCCGGGATGCAGCACGTCGATCTCGGCCTCGTTGACGCCGCCTCCCAGGACCCAGCGCTCCCCGCGCACCGCGCGGTGCACCGGAATCCCGCGCGCATGAGCGATTCCGCGCAGACGCCGATCGATGGCAGCGTCGGGCCAGGCCGGCCCCATCACCAATGTACCGACCGGGAGCGCCTGGAGCACCGTCGCCAGCCCCTCGACGTGATCGAGGTCGGGGTGGGTGGCGACCACCACATCGAGCGCGTGCACGCCCAGAGCGCGCAATGCCGGCAGCACCACGTCCGCCCCGATGTCGCGCTCCGAGAAGGGGGTGCCGCCGCCATCGACGAGTACCTCGATGCGGCCCGGAAGGCGCACCAGGGTGGCATCGCCTTGCCCCACGTCCAGGAACACCACCTCGGGCGGCGCGTGGGCGGGAGGCACGACGGCGCTGACCGTGCCCGCGCACAGCGCGACCAGCAGCGCACGCCAGGGACGCAGGAGCCCGTGCAGGGCGAGAACGCCGCCGGCGAGCGCCACGGCGTAGCAGCCGTGGCCGAGCGCCTCGACCTCCCCCCAGCCCACGTGGGGCAGCCGTGCCCCGAGCGTGGCGACGGCCAGCAGCAAGGACGCCAGAGGACCGACCAGCTGGTTCACGAGACCTGCGGCGCCGGGCGCCACCACGCCCACGGCGGCGGCCAGGAACCCGAGCGGCACCAGAACCCCCGCCAGCGGTACCGCCACGAGGTTCACCAGGGGCGACGCCAGTGGCACCCGGCCGAAGCTGCCGGCCACCAGGGAGAGGCTGGGCAGCTGC
The DNA here is from genome assembly GCA_963783895.1 of uncultured Trueperaceae bacterium. Taxonomy (GTDB): domain Bacteria; phylum Deinococcota; class Deinococci; order Deinococcales; family Trueperaceae; genus JASBRS01. The sequence goes on along the minus strand of CAWAPF010000019.1, from coordinate 46,173 downwards.
GCCGCGGTGCTCACCAGGAGCGCGGCGACGAGCCCCCGGCGGACGCGCGACGCGCCAGACGGCGGCCGCGGATCGGAACCCAGCGCCAGACGCAGGAGCGGCGGAGCGAACAGAAGCATGCCGGCCACGGCGAGGTAGGAGAGCTGGAACGAGGCGTCGGCGAGCTGCGCCGGTGCCAGCAGTAGCGAGACGGTAGCCGCCAACGCCAGCGACGGCCACGCCTGGATGCGCCCGTACCCCGCCGCCAGACCGGCCAGGCCCGCCAGCACCATGAGGGCGGCGCGTACAACGCTCGGGGTGGGCCCCACCAGCGCCACGTAGGCGACGGTGGCGACGGCGAGGACGGGGTAGCGCCGACGCCCCAGCCCGACCAGGGCTCGGCCCAGGGCAGCCACCAGCACACCCACGTGCAGGCCGGAGAGCGCCAGGATGTGCGCCAGCCCGGCAGCTGCGAAGCGGGCGCGCAGATCGCCCAGGTCGTCGCGCACGCCCAGCGTCATGGCCTCCATCAGCGCCGCCTGGTCCGGGCCCAGCCCGCGCGTGGCGCCACGCCGGAAGCGCTCGAGGAGCGGCGTGGAGGGCGCGGCGGCGACCACCTGGCGGACCAGGAGCTGCCCCTCGATGCCGCGCCGCGCGAGGTAGCCGCGGTAGTCGAAGCCGCCCGGGTTGCGCCTCACCGGGGCGCGCACCACCCGTCCCCGCAACGCCACGCGCCCGGCCGGCACCAGGCCAGCCGGGGCCAGCGCCAGCCGCAGGCCGCGGGGAGATGCCAGCCGCAGCACACGGCCGTCGCTGTAGCCGCGGTAGGCCGCCACCTCGCCCAGGAGCGGCGCCACCCGGTCGGGCCGCATCTGCCAGGCCCACGAGCGCAAACCCCCGGCGAGGACACCCACGGCGACCAGCAGCAACCAACCGCGACCGGGGCCGCGACGGACGACCGCCCCCGCCAACCCGGCGGCGCCGAAGGCGAGCCCGAGCAGCGGGGCCACGGCCGCCAGAACCACCCCTACCGCGACGCCGCCGGCGAGCGGCAGCGCCCACGGCACGAAACGGGGCCCGCTCGGACCGGCCGCCGCCGTCACAACCGCACCCTCGGCCGGAGCGCGGCCAGCGTCTTGGGGCCGATGCCGGGCACCCTCAGCAGGTCGTCCACGGTGGCGAAGGGACGTGCCGCGACGATGCGCCCCGCCAGCGCCGGCCCGATGCCGGGAAGCCGGGTGAGCACCTCCACGCTGGCCTCGTTGAGGCGTACCCGCGGGTCGCCGCCCTCTGAGCGGGTGCGCGGAACCTGCACGACCTCACCGTCGGTCAACGGATCGGCCAGCGCGACCAGCTCGCGCGCCGCGCCGGGCAACAGCCCTCCGGCAGCGCCGACCAGGTCGGCCACGCGCGCCCCCCACGGAAGCCCGTAGGCGCCCGGGTTCGCCACGGCCCCCTCCACGGAGGCGGTGATGTCGGGCCGCTCGACCCGAAGGGGCGCGGGCCGCTCCGCCAGGCGCGGAAGCACGGTGCCCGCCGCCAAGACCGCGCAGGCGGCGAGCAGCGCCACGGTGAGGGTCGTCTCGCCGACGCGCATGGCTCAGGCTAGGTCCAACGTGCGCGCCACGCGCCGGCGTGCCGGCCGACAACCCAACGCCCCTCGGCATGAGAAGGGCCGGAGCGCCGCTGCGCTCCGGCCCCGCCGGACCCGCGTTCGCCGCCCGAACGGCGGCGTCAACTCAACGTCGGGTCACTTCGCGCGAGCGTAGTTCTCCGCGACCTTGTCCCAGTTCACGACGTTCCAGAACGCCTCGATGTAGTCGGGCCGGCGGTTCTGGTAGTTGAGGTAGTAGGCGTGTTCCCAAACGTCCAGACCCAGGATGGGGGTGTGACCGTTCATCAAGGGGGAGTCCTGGTTGGCCGTCGAGTACAGCTGCAGCTTGCCGAACGCGTCGACCACGAGCCACGCCCAACCGGAACCGAAGCGGCCGGCCGCCGCGCTGGCGAACGCCTGCTTGAACGCGTCGAAGCCGCCGAAGGTCTGGTTGATGGCCGTGGCCAGGTCCCCGCCGGGCTGACCGCCGCCCTGGGGGCCCATGACCTCCCAGAACAACGCGTGGTTGGCGAAGCCCCCTCCGTTGTTCCGCACGGCGGTCTGGATGTCGGCGGGAACGCTCTCGAGGTTGCCGAGCAGGTCCTCGACGCTCTTGTCGCCGAGCTCGGGGTGCTTCTCGAGCGCCCCGTTGAGCTTGTTGGTGTAGCCGGCATGGTGCTTGTCGTGGTGGATCTCCATCGTGCGCGCGTCGATGTGCGGCTCGAGGGCATCCTTGGCGTACGGTAGATCGGGCAGCTTGAAGGCCATGTTTCTCCTCCCGTGCATGCGTGGGAATGTCAGGGCGAACCGGATGTGCCTCCGGATTGCGTTGAGTCTAGCAGTTGTGTGTCAGACCGCGTTTTCCGAGCCAACATTGGGGCGGTCGGGCGCCTCACGCATCGCCCAGCACCTCGGCCGCAGCGCGCCGGTATGCGTCGACGTCGGCATCGGAGAAACACACCATCGTCACGCGCTCCGGGAGCGCGTGCCCAACGAGAACATCGCGTATAGCGGCCAGCGCCACGCGGGCGGCGCGCTCGACAGGGTAGCCGTAGACCCCCGTGCTGATCGACGGGAACGCCACCGAGCGCAACCCCGCCTCCTGCGCGAGCTCCAGCGAGCGTCGATAGCAGCCCGCCAGCTTCGCCGCCTCACCCGACCCTCCCCCGCTCCAGACCGGTCCTACGGTGTGGATGACGTGCCGGGCGGGCAGGCGATAGGCCTTCGTCATCTTGGCGTCGCCCGTGGCGCAGCCGCCCAGCGTACGGCACTCGGCGAGCAGCTCCGGACCCGCGGCGCGGTGGATGGCGCCGTCCACCCCGCCCCCACCCAGCAGACTGCCGTTCGCCGCGTTGACGATGGCGTCGACCTGCTGGCGCGTGATGTCGCCCCGTACGATCTCGATTCGGTCCATGGCGACCTCCCTCGATCGAGCTCGGCCCTACGCCCCCAGAACCCCTCGGCAGCGTCGCGCTCAGTCGACGAGGCGCACCACCACGCGGCCCACGGTGGCGCCGACGAGGATGTCCTCGATGGCGGCCTCGAGCCCGTCGAGCGTCACTTCGGTGACCAGTCCCGGCACGTCCACCAGGCCTTCCAGACGCCATGCGCCGGCGAGCCGCCCCCACATCGCCAGCCGCTGCTCCATGGCGTAGTGCTGCGAGTCGATCCCGAGAAGCGCCACACCGCGCAGGATGAACGGGAACACGCTGACGTTCAGGTCCGCCCCGCCCACCATGCCGCAGGCGGCCACGGCGCCGCCGATGGCGGTCCGCTTCAGCAGTCCCGCGAGCGTGTCGCCGCCGACGGTGTCGATGCCGCCTCCGTACAGCCCCTTGAGCATGGGTCGCGCCGTGGGGGTGGCGAGCGCGTCGCGCTCCAGCACCTCCTCGGCTCCGAGATGCTCGAGCGCCGTATGGGCCCGCTGCGTGCCGGTGCTGGCCACCACGCGGTAGCCCGCCTTCGCCAGCAACGCCACCGCCAGCGTCCCCACGCCGCCGGATGCGCCGGTCACCACGAAGGGGCCGTGTTCGGGCGTGGCACCCACACGCTGCAGCAGCTCGAGCCCGATGGCCGCGGTCAGGCCGGCGGTCCCCAGCACCATGGCGTCCCGCTCGTCGAGGCCGTCGGGAAGCGGGACCAGCCAGTCGCCGGGCACCCGGATCAGCTCGCCGAACCCGCCCGGCGTGTCCATCCCCAGGTCGAAGCCCGTGCACAGCACGCGGTCGCCCGGCGCGAAGCGCGGGTCGCGCGACGCCAGCACGGTCCCGGCCGCGTCGATACCGGGCGTGTGCGGGTAGGTGCGCGTCACACCGCGGTTTCCGCTGGCCGACAGGGCGTCCTTGTAGTTGAGCGCGGAGTACGCCACCCGCACGGTGACGGGGTGGTCGGGAAGGGTGTCGGTGGCGACCCGCGCCACGGAGCGGTGGGCCCGTTCGCCCTCCAGCTCGACACGCAGCGCGCGGAAGGTGGCGGGCACGTCGATGGCGGCCATGGCCCCATGCTACCGCGTCCGCCCGGCCGCCCCGGAAGCGTGAGGGTCACGCCGAACGGGACGCTTCTCACGCCGGCCTCCTGTAGACTGCGGACCATGAACCCGAGAAGGTTGACGCTCGTGACCGTCATCGTCGCGATCGTGGTGCTGGCGGCGGTGGTGGTCGTGCCGCGTCTCACCTCGAGCGGCACCCAGACGACATCCTCCACCTCGAGCAGCTCGAGCACGGCCCTGACGTACGAAGGGCAGCCCGCCATCGGCGACGCCAACGCACCGGTGACGATCGCGCTGTTCGAGGACTTCCTGTGCCCGCACTGCGCCGAGTTCAGCGACCAGGTCTGGCCGCAGATCAAGCGCGCCTACATCGACACCGGCAAGGCCAGGGCCGTCTACTTCTACTTCCCCGTCATCGACCAGGTGCAGTCGCGCGTCATCGGCGGGCTTGGCCAGTGCGTGTACCTGCAGAGCAACGACGACTTCTGGAAGCTCGAGCAGATCCTGATGCGCTCGCAGCAGCAGCTCATGAATACCGCCCGGGCCATCGACATCGCCACGCAGTACGCTCCCGACCTGAAAAGACAGCAGCTCCAGACGTGCGTCGACGACGGCACCGGGGCGAAGGTGGTCGACAAGGACAACGCTCTGGGGCAAAGGCTGGGCGTCCAGGGAACGCCGACCGTGTTCGTCAACGGCAAGATGACCGCGAACGCGAGCTGGGATTCGGTCAAGAAGGCCATCGACGACGCCCTCGCGTCGTCGTCCGGCAGCTGATGCGCAGAGGTACCAACCTCTACCTTGCATGGCTGGTGGCGCTCACCGCCACCCTCGGGAGCCTCTACTTCTCCGAGGTGCGCCACTTCGTGCCCTGCACCCTGTGCTGGTACCAGCGCATCCTGATGTACCCGCTGGCGATCGTGCTCGGCATCGCCAGCTATCGGCAGGACGGCGCCGTGCGCGGCTACGTCCTGCCGCTCTCGGTGCTCGGCATGGGCTTCGCCACCTACCATGTGCTCGAACAGAACGTCCCCGGATTCGGCGCGCCGGCGCTGTGCCGCGCAGGCATCCCCTGCAACCTCCACTACATCCACTGGCTCGGCTTCATCACCATCCCGGTGCTGTCGCTGACGGCGTTCACCCTGATCACGACGCTGCTCGCGAGCATGCGCGGCCGGCGGGCGTGAGCAACTACCGGCGCGCGCTGGCGTTCCACCTGCGCATCGGCGACCGGCCCCCGCGGGAACCCCGCCTCCCGGACGCCGACACGCTGAGCCTGCGCCTCCGATTGCTGCGCGAAGAGGGCCGGGAGGCCCAGGAAGCGCTCGGCGCGCTCGCGGCCCTGGCAGACGCGCCGCGCACCGCCGTGCCGTCCGAAGAGGAAGCGGCCGCGCGCGCCGCCGCCGAGGCAGCCGCCGCCCACGAGCTGGCCGACCTCCTCTACGTCGCCTATGGCACCTTCGTGGCGCTGGGTATCGACGCCGACGAGGTCTTCGCGGAAGTGCACGAGGCCAACCTGCGCAAGATCGGCGCGCCGCGTCGCGCCGACGGCAAGCAGCTCAAGCCGGACGGCTGGCGACCGGCCGATGTCGCCGGCGTGCTCGCGCGCCAGCGCTCCGACGCCCGCCAGGGGTGCGCGATGGACGAGATGTAGAGAACGCAGGTCGGTTGCTCAGGTCTCCGCGACCACCTCGACGCCGGTCCCGACCGGCTCCGGCGCCGTGAAGCGCTGCTCGAAACGCCGCTGGAACTCCCTCCAGGCCGGCTCTCCGTGCGGGCGGCGCTGCTCCTCGCACCACATCAGGAACGGGACCAGGTAGGAGCGCGCATTGCGTAGCTCTTCGAGGAAGATCCGCGCGCTCAGACCGCCCTCCTCGAGATACCCGCTCGCCGCGAAGGCGTGCAGCGCCGCCTCCCGGTCGTAGGGCACGCGCCGGAACTGCGGCGTCCAGGCGCCCCCTTGTAACGTCAGGACCAGGTACTGCGCGCGCGGGTCGCCGTTGAACGGCGAGCCGACCGCACCGGTGTTGAGGACCAGGTAGTGGCCCCAACGACGCTGCAAGGGGCGATGGGTGTGGGAACCGACCAGCACGTCCGCCGGGTGCATCTGCGTGATCTCCGAGATCGCCTCGTCGGTGAGGTACTTGCCGTAGCCCTCGCGGTAGTGGCGGGGGCTGCCGTGCGAGATCAGCAGGCTCGGCGCGCCGGCCGTGGAGATGCGCAGCGTCATCGGCAGGTGGCGGATCGCGTCGATGAAACCGGCGGCCTGGAGTTGACGGGCCGCCCATCCCGCGCTGGCCCAGAAGGGGTCGTCGAACCACTCCCCTGGTAGATCGGGGTCGCGTTCGACCCACATGCGCATGAGGTCGTCGTGGTTGCCCAGGGTGCCGCTCGTCGGCCGCTCCTCCAGCAGTCGCATGGCTGCAACGTTGGCGGGGCCGCGATTGACGACGTCGCCGTTGACCACCACACGATCGACACCGAGCGCGTCGATGTCCTCCAGCACAGCCTCCAGGGCCGGCACGTTGGCATGGATGTCGGCGATCACGGCCACTCTCACAGTGGATCACTGTACCAGGGGCCCCGCCCCCGCCGGACGCCGGCATGGGTTCGGAAATCCACGCATGACGTCCGCCCGTCGACCTATAATGGTTCTCCGTCCCGTGGAAGCTCTCGCCCTCCTCATCGCAACCCAACCCGACCGCTCGACCATCCTGCAGAAGGCGCTGTCGAAAGCAGGCTGGCAGGTGGTGGCTGCGACCGAGCCTCAGGAGGCACTCCGCCGCTTGCGCTCCGGCGGACTCGCGGCCGTGTTCTGCGACGAATACCTGCGGGGAGCGAGTCCAGGCGGGTTCCTGGCGTGGTGCCGGCGGATCGCTCCGGGCCTGCCCTTCTACCACTTCGCGAGCGATCCGAACGCCTCTCGCAAGACCTTCTACACCCCGGATGCGGTGCTGGCCTTCCCGCCCGAGGCGGGCCGGATTCCGCGCCCCCCGCGCGGCGGCGCGGCCTTCGAGGCAGCCGAGGAAGCCGGCGTGCCGCTCATGGGCGACACCGCGACGATGCCGTTGGGCGGGCTGCTCGACATGATGGCGGTCGTGGGGCAGAGCGCCGTCATCCGGGTGACGGGCGAGGTCGAGGGGGTCCTGGTCATGGACCGCGGCGTGCTGCAGCATGCGGAGGCCGGCGCGGGCGTGCTGGGCGTGCGGGCCGTGGCCGAGCTCATCGCTGCGCGCGGGGCCTCGTTCCGGGTCGAGGATTACACTCCGCCAGCCTCGGCGAACGCTCAGCCTGCCGACCAGCACCGCGCTCACCGAAGCCGCCAAGCTCGCCGACGAGCTGGCGCGCGACCGTTCGTTGGTGGATCGGGCGCGCCGGGACCTGCCCGAGGCCCACGCTGTCGTCGCCGGCTACCCGCTGTCGCCCGCAGCGATCGTCGGGGAGGGCGACATGCGCGTGGCCTTCGACCGGGCGACGCGGCTGCTGGAGGTGACGCGGACCGGGGTCGGCCGCTTCACGCACCTGTGCCTCGAGAACGACGAGGGCGCCATCGCCCTGGTGGTGTACGGAGACGGGCGCATCCTGGCGGCGACCGGGCCGCGCGGCAAGAGCGTGCGCCTGCTGACGGCGCTCTCGGCGGCGCTGAGAACCGCGGCCTGACGCGTGCTCAGCCCAGCGCGTCCTCGGCAGCCCGGCGCATCACGTCCACCGGGGCTTCCCGGCCGAACCAGCGTTCGAACGCCAGCGCACCCTGATGGATCAACATCGGCAGACCGTTCTGGACGGTCAAGCCCGCGGCCCGCGCGCGGGCCAGCAGCGGCGTCTCGCGCGGCCGGTAGACCAGATCGACCACCGCGCCCTCCTCCGGCAGCACGCCCTCGGGGAGCGGCGACACGCCCTCGGCGGCGCCCTCCATGCCGGCGGCGGTGGCCTGGACCAGGAGGCGCGCCGAGCGCACGGCCGCTTGCAGAGTGCCCTCGTGTGCCACGGTCAGCGCGCCGCGGCCGGCCAGGTCGCTCGCCAATCGCTCGGCGCGCTCGCGCGTGCGATTGTGGAGCGTCACCCTGGCTCCGGCCTGAAGGAGCGCGAGCGTCACGGCTCGAGCCGCCCCGCCGGCGCCCAGCACGACGGTCGGCAGGCCGGCCGGCATCACGCCCAGCTCGGCCAGCGCCCTCAGGAACCCCTCGCCGTCGGTGTTGTCCCCCACCAGGCCGCGCGGCGTGGGCACGATGGTGTTGACCGCCCCGACGGCGCGAGCGACGTCGGTGAGCCCGTCCAGCAGGGGCATCACCGCCCGCTTGTGGGGGATGGTGACGTTGGCGCCGGCCACGTCGGTCGCGCGCAGACCCGCCACCGCCTCGTCCAGCGCCTGCGGCGGGACATCGAGCGCGAGGTAGCGAGCGTCGATGCCGCAGGCACGCAACGCGGCGCCCTGCATGGCGGGGCTGAGCGAGTGTCCGGCAGGGTGGGCGAGCAACAGCACGCGGAGCGTCATCGCTTGGGCGCAACCTTCAGGCGGTCACGACCGGACGCGCCTGCCGGCGCAGCACTTCCAGGGCGCGATCGACGTCCTCGTCGGTCACCTGGTGGTGCGTGGCCAGCCGCGCGCGGCCCGGACCGACGGCGTTGAACCGCACCCCCTGCTCCGCGCAACGCTCGGCGAAGGCCGGTGCGTCGGAGACTGCCAGGTAGACCATGTTGGTCTGCACCGTCTCCATGTCGATCTCGACGCCCGGCACATCCGCCAGCCCCTCGGCCAGACGGCGGGCCCGGGCGTGGTCCTCGTGCAACCGCTGCGGCATGGTCTCCAAGGCGTGGAGGCCGGCTGCCGCCAGCACGCCGGCCTGGCGCATACCGCCCCCCAGCATCTTGCGGTAGCGGTGGGCGCGATCGATGAACGTACGGCTCCCCAGGAGCACGCTGCCCACCGGGGCGCCCAGACCCTTGCTGAGGCAGATCGATACCGAGTCGAAGCCGGCACACACCTGGTCGATCTCCACCTCGAGCGCGGCCGCCGCGTTGAAGGCGCGCGCGCCGTCCAGGTGCACCGGGAACCCCTCGTCGTGCGCGAGCTTGGCGATGGCACGGCTGACCTCGAGCGGCACGACGGTGCCGCCGGCGCCGTTGTGGGTGTTCTCCAGCGAGATCAGGCCCGTCGGGGCCTGGTGCACGCTGCGGTGGATGGCCGCGCGAACGTCCTCGACCCGCGGCACACCCCGCGGGGCCGGAACCAGCCGGGGGACCAGTCCGCCCACGACCGCCAGCGAGGCCAGCTCGAAGTCGTAGATGTGGGCGCCCTCGGGAGCGATCACCTCCACGCCGCGCTGGGTGTGGGTGGCCAGTGCCACCTGGTTGCTCATGCTGCCGCTGGGCATGAAGAGCCCCGCCTCGAAGCCGGCGCGCTCCGCCAGGCTGCTCTGGAGGCGGTTGACGGTGGGATCCTCGCCGTAGACGTCGTCCCCCACCTCGGCCTCGGCCATGACCCTGCGCATGGCGGGCGTGGGCGTGGTGACGGTGTCGCTTCGTAGGTCGATGACGCGCATGGCGGCATTGTATCCCCGCACCTGTCGTACCCTGCCGGTCGAGATGCGCGCTTCGCGGCCCGGCGACGCCGGCTCCGTTCAGCCGGCCTCGAACGCCGCAGCGTAGCTGCACAGCGTTTCCAGATCGACGTTCCCGCCGCAGATCACCAGCACCAGCCGGGCGTCCTCATCGATGCGCCCCTCGCGGCGAAGGCGGCGCGCGGCTGCGACCGTGCAGCCGGCCGCCAGCTCCGCCGTGACCTTGGCGCGCTCGAGCAACCACCGCGAGCCCTGGTACGCCTCCGCATCGGAGACCACCACGACGTCCTGCGCACGTCTCCGGACTACGTCCAGGGCGAGATCGCAAGTGGTGGGGGCCCCGAGCGTGCGCGCCAACGAGGTCGGTTCCATGCTGACCGGGCGCCCCGCCGCCAGCGATCGCGTCATCACATCCGCTCCCTCGGTCTCCACGCCCCACAGGCGGATCGCCGGCAACCGCTCCGCGAGGGCCGTGGCGACACCGCCGAAGAGCCCACCGCCACCGATGCTGACGATGGCGTCGGTGGCGTCCGGCAGGTCCTCGGCGATCTCGAGCCCCAGCGTGCCGTTCCCCGCCATCATGGCTTCGGGCGCGAAGGGGTGGAGCTGCACCCAGCCATCCTCCCGGTAGCGCTCGCTGCGTTCGAACGCGGCCGGGATGCCGGGCGTCAGCTCGACCTCGGCACCGTAACCGCGGGTCGCCTCGACGTAGTTCGAGGGCGTGGTCTCGGGCATCAACACCCGGCATCGCACCCCCAGTTCACGCGCGGCGAAGGCTGCACCCTGTGCGAAGTTCCCACCGCTGACGGCGACCACGCCGTGCGCACGGGCCTCCGGAAGGACCTCCAGTAGCTGCGCGAACGCCCCCCGCGGCTTGAACGAGCCCGTCTTCTGGAACAGCTCGAGCTTGAGCCACGCCTCGCACCCCAGCTCGCGGCTCAGGGTATCGCTGTGCTCGATCGGCGTACGGCGCACGTAGGGCGCGATCCGTTCCCGGGCGGCCTCGATGTGTGCGAGATCCAGCATGCGATGCTCCTCCGAATCCCCGCCCCGCCTCGGCGCCGTCAACCGGCCACGGCCTCGCCGTTGCCGGTCGGAAGCGCCTCGGCCAGCCACCCCTCGAAGGACGCGAGGCCGCGCCGGTACATCGCCGTTCGGCGCTCCTTCCTGCCCTGCCCCTTGCGTTTCGGCAGCGTCGGCACCAGGCCCCAGTTGGCGTTCATGGGCTGGAAGTTGTCGGGGTTGGCACCTGCCAGGAAGCGCACCAGACCCCCGAGCATGCTGTCCTCGGGCGGCACCACGCCCTCCAGGCCGAGCGCCCGGCGGGCGGCGTTGGTGCCCGCCAGCCAGCCGGTCGCCGAGGACTCGAGGTAGCCCTCGGTACCCGCAAGCACGCCGGCCGTGAACCACTCGGGATGCTCGCGGAAGGTCAAGCTCGGCTCCAGCAGCCGCGGCGCATTGAGGTAGGTATTGCGATGCATCACGCCGAACCGCACGATGTCGGCCTGCTCGAGCCCGGGGATGGCGCGCACGACCTCCTTCTGGTCACCCCACGCCAGGCCGGTCTGGAAACCCACCAGCGACCACATCTGGCCGCGCGCATCCTCCTGCCGCAACTGCGCCACCGCGAAGTAGCGGTCGCCGGTCTCGGGATGCTCCAGGCCGACCGGCTTGAGGGGGCCGAAGCGCGGAGTGTCGTAGCCGCGCCGCGCCAGCTCTTCGATCGGCATGCACCCTTCGAAGAACTCGAGCTTCTCCCAGTCGTGGGGAACGTGCTTGCGCGCCGCCGTGAGGAGCTCGTAGAAGGCGTCGTAGCGCTCCTTGGTGAACGGCAGGTTGAGATAGTCGGCCGCCTGTCCGTAGCGCCCCTTGCGGAAGGCGATGTTCATGTCGACACTGTCGACGTCGATGACCGGCGCCGCCGCGTCGTAGAAGCCCAGGAAGTCGGTGCCCAGGCGCTCGGTCAGCGCCGCGCCCAGCGCGTCGCTGGTCAGCGGCCCGGTGGCCAGCACCACGATGCCTTCGGGCAGCGCCGTCAGCTCACCCGTGTGCACGGTGATCGAAGGATGGGTGCGCACCGCCTCGGTGACGCCGCGGCTGAACGCCTCCCGGTCGACGGCCAACGCGCCGCCCGCCGGTACCCGGCAGGCGTGGGCCGTGGTCATCACCACCCCACCCGCGGCGCGCATCTCGGCCTGCAAGAGCCCCTTGGCGTTGCTCTCGCCTTCGCCGCCGAAGCTGTTGGAGCACACCAGCTCGGCGAAATCGCCGGTGTGGTGGGCGGGAGTCATGGCCACGGGGCGCATCTCGTGAAGGTGCACGTGCACGCCCAGGCGCGCGGCGGCGAGCGCCGCGTCGCTGCCGGCCATGCCGGCTCCGATGACGGTGATGGAGGGCCGAGACTCGCTCATGCCGCGAGTGTAGCAGCGCGCCCGTCGGGCGCCGGTCCGCCCCGACGCACGCGAACCACCCCGCGCTGCAGGGTGGTCCGTGGGTGGCTCTCAGGCGCTCAGGGGGGGGACGCCAAGCCGAGCTTCCTGTTCGGCTCATCCACAATCTACGCCGCCATCAGGAGAGCGCGATGACCGGGAGGTGTGAAGGCTGAGCGGGATCGAGGCGTCGCGGGCAACGGAACCTCGTCGGGCCCGACCGGCCGCCGAGTCGCGCCGTCGCGCCTGGCCCACTAGACTGGGCCTGGACGGGAGGCGCCATGCAATCCACTCCATCGGCAGGCTCGATCCAGGAGGCCATCCCCAACAACCACTGCTGGGGTTGCGGCACCCTGAACCCGAACGGTCTGCACATCCACAGCCACTTCGAGGGCGATACCTCGGTGTGCGTGCACGTGCCGGACGACGCCTTCATGGCCGGTCCCACGCACGTGCTCAACGGCGGCATCCTCGCCACGCTGGTCGACTGCCACTGCGTCTGCACTGCCATCGCCGACGCCTACCGGAGCGAGGGGCGCGCCGTGGGCGAGCCACCGGAGATCTGGTACGCCACGGCCAACCTGTCGCTCGACTACCGGCGCCCCACGCCCCTCGGCGGTCCCGTCACACTGCGCGCGCAGATCGTCGAGCGTTCGGCGCGCAAGCGCGTGCTGCGCTGCCACGTCGAGGCGGGCGGCGAACGCACGGTGGAGGCGAGCGTCGTCGCGGTGCGCGTGCCCCCCGAGTGGCGGGACGCCCACGGGCACGGCGGCGGGCGCTTGTGAACCGCCGGGCGCTCGAGAACACCCGGGCGCTTGTGAACCGCCGGGCGCTAGAGAACACCCGGGCACTTGTGAACCGCCGGGCACTCGTGAACCGCCGGGCACTCGTGAACCGCCGGGCGCTCGTGAACCGCCGGGCGCTCCAGAACGGCCGGGCGCTGCGCAGGCGCCGGACCGCCATGCTGCTGGCACTCGGCGCCGCCACGCTGCTCCAGGTCGTGTTGGCGCAGAGCGCGCCCGCTCCCGCGTGGCGGGCCCTCTACCGCGGCACGGCGGGGAAGGCGCCGGCCGTGCTCGAGCTCACGGTGCAGGGCGCGAAGGCGAGCGGCCGGCTGCTACTCAACGGCCGCGCCGTCACCCTCGACGGCCGGGGCACCGTCGACGCTTCGGGCGGCGTGCGTCTCACGCTCGAGGACTCCGGCGGCGCCGAGCGCGGCGTGCTGAGCGGGAGCCGCTCGCTTGCTCCCAACGATGCCGGTCGCACGTTCCGGGGACGGCTCGCCCTCGACGGCGCCTCCGACCCCCTCACGATGCAGCGCGTGGCACAGTTCGTGGACGTGGACGTGCGCGAGGGTCCCATCCACGCGAGCCTGCGCTACCCGAGCTTCGCGGCGGGGCCGCTGGCGGCCCTCGATCCCTCCATCGAGCCCGCGGCGCGGGCTTCCCTGACCGCTTTCGTCGACCAGGGCCGGAAGGCGCAGGCCGCGGGCGAGCTGTTCCACGGCTGGGAGCGGATCACCACGACCCGGGTCGAGGGCATGGCGGGCCCCTTCGTCAGCCTCCTGAGCCGGACCTACACCTACACCGGAGGGGCGCACGGCAACGACACCTACGGCGCACGCACCTGGCGTCTGGGCGCGCCGCAGCCGCGCGAGCTGCGGCTGTCCGACCTGTTCCGGCCGAACGCCCCCTACCTGGCACGCCTGGTCCCGCTGGTGCTGGCCGACCTGAAGGCGCAAGACGCCACCTGGGTCGTCGACGGGCAGGTGACGACGCTCGGCGCGGCGGACCTGGCGCTGTTCACGCTCACACCGGCCGGTCTGACGTTCACCTTCCCTCCCTACGCCATGGGGCCCTACGTCCAGGGCGCCTTCACGGTGGCCGTCCCCTACCGCCGCGTGCTCGACCTGGCGCTCCCCGCGGGCGCCCTGGCCGCCTTCGCGGGCACGGGACGCTGAGCTCGACCGCCCCGCTTCCTGCGCTGCAGAACCCCGGCGAGTGGAGTTCGACGGGCCGCCGTCCCGGCGAACCCGGAGCGCGATCGCCCTGTCCAGGGGCGCTTGCCAGCACACGCCCCTCGAAGTAGCCTGAAGGGCGTGCCGAACGCCTTCCCCGCGCCCGTTCGGGCGGTAGGGGACGGTGCTGCGGCCAACCCCCGGGAGGTGGCATGCCGGACGAAACCATCGCCTTCAAGACGGAGATCACCCAGCTCCTCGACATCCTGGTGCACTCGCTCTACACCGAGCGCGAGATCTTCCTGCGCGAGCTGCTCTCCAACGCTTCCGACGCGCTCTACCGCTTCAAGCTGGAGAGCCTCACCCAGGGCGAGGTGACCGATCCGGCGGCGGAGCTGGGGATCTGGCTCGAGCCCGACGCCGACGCGGGCACGCTGGTGGTGCGCGACACCGGCCGCGGCATGAGCCGCGAGGAGCTGGTGCAGAACCTCGGCACCATCGCCCATAGCGGCGCCCGCGGCTTCGCCGAGGCCATGAACGAGCTCAACGAGGGCGACACCGCCTCCGCCCGCGAGCTGATCGGCCGCTTCGGCGTCGGCTTCTACAGCGTCTTCATGGTCGCCGACGAGGTGGAAGTGGCCTCACGCAGCCTGGCGCCGCAAGAGGAGTCCGCTCGCTGGCGTTCGCGAGGCGACGGCAGCTTCGAGGTGGGAGCGGCCGAGCGCGCGGAGCGCGGCACCGAGGTGCGTCTGCACCTCAAGGAGGACGCCCGCACGTTCCTCGAGCCGCAGCGCCTGCGCCAGATCGTGCGCACCCACTCCAACTACGTGCCCTTCCCCATCTACCTGCGAGAGGAGGGCACCTGGACCCAGGTCAACGAACGCACCGCCCTGTGGCGCGAGCGGCCCGGCAGCGTCACCGACGAGCAGCATCAGAGCTTCCTTGGGCAGCTCCGCTTCGGTGCCGAGAAGCCGCTGCTCACCGTGCACCTCCAGGCCGACGTGCCCTTGCAGTTCTACGCGCTGCTCTACGTCCCCGAGCACCGCGACCCCATGCTGCTGCGCGATCCCGACGGCGACGGTCTGCGCCTGTACGCCCGCAAGGTGCTGATCGAGGACCACAACCGCTCCCTGCTCCCGCGTTGGCTCCGCTTCATGGTGGGCGTGGTCGACGCCGAGGACCTGCCGCTCAACGTCTCGCGCGAGACGGTGCAGGCGACGCCGGCGCTGGGTCGCATCCGCTCCGTGCTCACCAAGCGCGTGGTAGGCGAGATCGCCCGCCTGGCCGAGGAGGACGAGGATCGCTTCGAGCGCTTCCTGCACGAGTACGGCCCCTTCCTCAAGGAGGCCGTCGCCACCGACCCCGCTCGCGACGAGCGCATCCCCGACCTGCTCCGCTTCACCACCACGCACGGGGACGGTGTCTCGCTGAAGCACTACGTCGCCCGGATGAAGGACGGCCAGCAGGACATCTACTACGTTCAGGCCGACGACGTGCGCACGGCCCTGGCGAGCCCCCATCTGGAGCCCTTCGTGCGACGCGACCTCGAGGTGGTGGTGCTGGAAGGGCCGCTCGACGCCTTCCTGCCGATGGGGCTGCCGATGTACGCCGACCACGCGCTACGTGACGTGGGCGATGCCGACCTCGAGCTCCCGGACGTACCCGTGCGCGAAGATGCCGACGCCGACGCGGCAGCCGGCCGCAGCCCCGAGCTCGACGACGCCGTGTTCCAGCGCCTGCTGGAGCGCTTCCGGAGCGAGCTCGGCGAGCGTGTGGCCGAGGTGCGCGAGAGCCGGGTGCTCGAGCGCAACCCCGCCCGTCTGGTCGCACCGGCGGGCGCGCCGGCCGGGATGGAACGTCTGCGTCGTCTCACCGAGGAGGACTACCAGGCCGCGCCGCGGGTGCTCGAGCTCAACCGCCGCAGCGAGTTGCTCAAGCACCTGGGTCGAAGGCTCGACGACGACCCCGACGACGCGCTGCTGCCCGAGCTGATGGTTCAGCTCTTCGAGACCCAGCTCCTGCTGGAGGGGCTGCACCCGAACCCCGCAGCCATGGCCACGCGCATCGAACGGGTGCTCACCGCGGCCAGCAGGGCGCCCGCCGACCAGGCCTCAGAGTAGGCTGCGACGCCGCGGCCGGAGCCGCTGCAACAACGCCAGGATGAGCGCGAGCAGGATCAGCGCTGCACCGAAGCCCAGCACGATGAGGTGGTCGCGCAGCGGTATGGACCACACGTCGGCGGGCAGCGAGGTGGCAAGGTAGCGCGCACCGGCGGCCAGGCCCCCGAGCACACCGAACTGCGCCAGCGAGGCCTGCGGCGGCGCGGCCGCGGCGTGCAGCGACGCCAGGCGGCTCAACAGGTAGGCCCCGCCGGCCGCGCCCAGCGCGACCGCGAAGCCGGCGTACGCCAACCGCTGCAGCCCGGCCGAAGTGGCGAGCAGCAGGATGAGGAACAGGAGGGACAGGCCGCCGGCCAGCCAGGTCCAGGTCCGGTAGCGGCCGTGGGCGGCCGACGAGAAGGCGTTCAGGACCGGCGCCACCCGCTCCACCTTGGTCTTCTGGTCGCTGCGCGTCATGAGCGCCACGATGGCGGCCGAGCCCTGATCGTAGTTGCGCTGGGCGAGCGCGTCGAGCACTGCCGAGTCGGCCTGCTGCTGGCTCAGGCCGGCGAGCTGCGAGGCGGGCAGCAACCCGGCCAGGCTCTGCGTCTTCTGCTGGTCGCCCTGGACCGCCGCCTTGGCCTCGGACAAACGCGAGGCGATCGCGTCCTGGTGGCCCCGGAACAGGGTGGCGTAGAAGCTGTGAAGGCTCCGGGGCACGGAGTCCTGCAGCGCCTGGTCGAAGCGAGCGCGCAGGTTGGTGTTGACCACCTTCTGTTGGGTCGCCGCCAGGCCGTCGGCCATCACGCCGTCGGCCAGCTTGGACACCACCATCTCACCGATCTGGCGGTTGGTCATGCTGCGGAGCTGAGCGGGCGGAGCGTACACGAACACGCCGACGATGGGCTGCACCTGCTGGCCGGGATTGTTGGCCGCCTGCTTGGGCCAGTCGGCGACCCGCGAACCGTCCTCGAGACCGGACGGCAGCATCTCGGCGCCCAGGCCGGCCCGCACGAGCTCGGGCACGGTGCCCTGCAGCGCCTGCTGGAGCTGGGCCCGGATGCCCGCGTCGGTCACCAGGGCGAGGGCCGCCGAGCCGCCGCCCTGGATGGTCTTGTCGGCCATCACGCCGGCGATCCTGTTGATCGCCTGATCCACGGTGAAGCCAGGCACCTCGGTCGGGTCGGCGTAGACTTCGACGCCCGGAAGCAACGTGAGCTTCTGTCCCGGCTGGTAGGCGGCACCGGTCCGGACCGCCAACCCGGCGTTGCCCGAACCCTGGGGCATCAGCGTGAGCGCGAGCATCTCGTGCAGCACCGGCAACGCGCGCTGGCGGACGGTCAGCTCGCTCAGGCTGAAGGCCAGGGTGGCGACCGCCAGGCTGAGCACCAGAAGGATGGCGCTCAGCCACTTGACGTCACGATGCCAGGCGGGGCTTCGTTCGGTTCGCAGCATCGACTCCTCATCCTCGGGGTGGCCGCGGGCGGCACCCCCGGCCCGCGGGCGGGCATTGGCCCAGCTTACCGTGCCGGCCCCCGGCTCCGTCAGCCCGACGGCCGACAGCCTGGAGAGCGGCGCGTATCCTGGTCCCATGCCCGATGCCGATCCCAAGGCCGTCACCGTCGTCCCGCTGATGGGCCCGCTCCACCTGCGACTTCCTCAGTACAACGCGGTCAGCGTACTGCGCACCGTCGAGGCGTACGAGCCGAGTGTGGTGGCGCTCGCACCGCTCACGCCCGGCTCGCTGGCGGATCCCGCCTGGCAGGACTGTCTGGAGCTCCCGCTGCCCCACACCGTCGTGCCCTGGGCGCGCCGCACCGGCACGCCGCTGGCCGAGGTGGGCCACCGCCCCGCCGACGAGGGTGCCGAGAACGAGTTCCGCGGCTACCTGGGCTCGTACGACGGGGGTCGGGCGCTGCTGGCTTCGGTCGACGCCGAGGAACGCCCCATCCGCGAGCTGCTCGAGCGCCCGCTGACGCTCGACAAGGTGCTCGACGAGTTGGTGCCGGCCGTCGAGCGCTTCCAGCAGCGGCGTCGCGAGGCCTTCGGGGAGGGGCCGGGCACCGGCTGGCAGGAGCAACGCGCCGCGAAGACGGTCGAGGCGGTGCTGGCGCTCGAAGGCGAACGGGTGGCGCTGCTCGCCGGCGTCGACGACGTTCCCACGCTGCAGGCAGCGCTGGCGGGGCGCGCCCGGCTCCAGCGCCCGCCTCGACCGGCCGTCGACGAAGCGGTGAGGCGCCGCAGCCTGCTCGACTACGCCATGCGCGGCGAAGCGCCCGACCCCGAAGCCCTGCTCGGGCAGCTCCAGGAGATCGACGAGCCGGAGGCGCGCTACCTGGAGGCGAACCTGCTCCTCCAGGTCGGCGAGATCCAGGAAGCGCTGGAGGTGATGGAGCACACCAGCACGCTGGACTTCGTCGAGCCCTACTACCTGCCGGGCTTCCTGCTCTCGCGCCTCGGGCAGCTCTACGACCTGGTCGGGCGGCGCGACGCCGCCCTGCGCGCCTACCGAGGCGTGCGGGCGCTCGGCTACGCTCCCGCCGAGGCCGTGAGCACCGCCGAGGCCGGGCTCGAGCGCCCGTTCACGCTGGGCGAGGCGGAGCCGGTCCCGGCGGAGCGCTGACCCAGCGGAACCGGACGCGGGTCCCCGGGCTCGCTCCCATCGAGTACAATCGCCCCATCCCACTCGTGGTCGCAGGCACCACCCGGGCAACAGGCAACAACCGTGGGGGAGCGCTGGTGTCGCGGCCCGGCACAGGGGGGTAAGGGGCCGAGGGTGAAGCGTCGCACCGTCATCGTGGCTGCAACGGTCGCCGTCCTGGTCGTGGCGGCCGCGCTGTCGTACACGGCGTCGCTGCTGGCGCTGCCGGCGGCGGCGCTGGTGCTCACCCTCACGATCGCCACCCGCCGTACGCCGTCGCTCGGCTGGCGCCTCGCCACGCTCGGCAGCGCCCTGTGGACGGTCGAGGAAAGCATCTGGGCCTACGTGCGGCTCGGCGGCGGGCCCGAGCACATCCTGCTGACCGATCTCGCCTCGTATAGCGGTGCCGCCCTGTGGGTGGCCGCGCTCCTCGTGATGAGCGGCCGCCGTCGGCCGACACTGCTGTCCCTGCCGTTCCTGCCCGCGCTCGCGTTGCTGATCTGGATCGACACGCGCGACGTGCCGCTCACGCTGACCTTGCAGTTCCCCGTGGTGAACGTCCTGCTGGTGCTGGCCACCCTGCCGGCGTTGGAGTCCGCGCTGCGCGGGCGCGCGTCCGAGGGCCGCCTGTTGTGGACCTTCGGGTTCTTCGTGCGCGCCCTCACCGCGGGCACGATGAGCTGGCTCTTCGCGGTGCCGGGACTCAGTCACGCCTTCTTCTTGCTATGGCTCCTCCCCTACGCCTTCGTGGCCGCCGGCGCGGCCATGGAGCTCAGCGACGAGGATTCCGGCATGTGGGCGGCGGCGACCACCATCCTCGGGCTGGAGGCGGTGTCGGGCATCATGCTGACGCTGCTGTTCCGTAGCGGGCTGATCGGCCGCCCCGCCGCGGTGGGCATCGTCCTGTTGCTGGCTTACGTGCAGTTCGTGGGCATCATGCTGGTGCTCCTCTCCGATCGGCAGCGGCGGATCCGCGCCGAGCACGAGCTGAAGGCGTGGGGGGACGTGATCGATCGCGTGGTCACCGTCGAGCCCGGCGAGCTCGGCACGCTCGGTACGCTGCACGCCCTGCTGGAAGCGCTGTCGGCGCGACTCAACCACGTCAACGGCGTCGAGGTGTACGCCGAGGGGCGCATCCGGGCGGGCGAGCCGCACGGTTACGCCTTCCCACTGGTGAGCAGCGGCACCGAGGTCGGCCGGCTCTACTTCACGCGGCAACCGCGCGAGACGGCGGTACTCGACGCAGTGGCCCCCTTCCTGGCCGGTCGCATCCAGCAGGCGCTCGACCAGGCGGCGTGGCGCACGCGCGCCATCACCGACCCGCTCACCGGCCTGCTCAACCGTCGCGGCTTCGATCTGCGCTCGAGCGAGCTGCTCCAGAGCTCCCGCGATCACGGCACGCCCGTGAGCGTGGCCATGCTCGATCTCGACCACTTCAAGCGCGTCAACGACTTCTACGATCACGCTGCGGGCGATCACGCGTTGCGTGAGATCGCGTCGATCCTCGAACGGAACCTGCGCGAGCACGACCTGGCCGCACGCTGGGGCGGCGAGGAGTTCCTCGTCCTGCTCTACGACGCCGACCGCGACGCCGCCATCGAAGTGGTCCGGCGCATCCGCGCCGAGCTGCGGGCCAAGCCGCTGAGGCCGATCGCGTGGCCGCTGACGCTCTCCGTAGGGATCGCAGGGGGAACCGTGGTGAACGATGCGGCCGACATCGAGAGCTGGATCGGCCAGGCCGACCGCGCCCTCATCCAGGCCAAGGACCTCGGGCGCGACCGCGTCGAACCGGCCGCCTGACGCCGTGCCGACCCGCGCAACGGTGCCTTCCGGTCCGGATGCCCTGCCCCGCGGGGTCCGCCTCGGGTACGGCGTCGGCGACCTGGGAGCGTCGCTCACCTTCGTCGGGATCAACACCTGGCTGCTGTACTACCTGGTGAACGTTGCCGGCGTCGGCCCGGTGCGTGCAGGCCTGGTGTTCCTGCTCGGCCGCGCCTTCGACGCCGCGCTCGATCCCGTGATGGGGATCCTCTCCGACCGCCTCCGCTGGCGGGTGGGCCGCCTGCCCTTCATCCGTTGGGGCGCGCCCTGGCTCGCGCTGCTCTTCGCCGCGCTCTGGGCGGTGCCCGGCTGGCTTCCCCGCCACGCCTTCGCCAGCGCTCTGGTGCTGACGCTGCTGTTCTCCCTCGCCTACACGGTCGTGCAGGTGCCATACATGGCCCTGACGCCGGAGCTCGCGCCCGATTACGACGAGCGCACCGCTCTCTCCAGCTACCGCGTGGCCTTCGGCACGCTGGCGTCCCTGCTGGCCGTCGCCCTGCCACCCGTGGTGGTGCTGGCGGTGGCGCCGGCGCCGGCACTGGCGCGCAGCGCCCCCGGGGGCTGGGCGGTGATGGGCGCGCTGTTCGGCGCACTCGCGCTGCTCGCCTACCTGTGGGTCGGCATGGCGGTTCCCGAGCCCGCCCACCCCCCTCAGGAGCGCCCGCCCGCCACGGGCCTGCAGGACGTTCGCGAGGCGTTCGCGATCACCGGATTCAGGGAGCTGTTCGCGCTCTTCGTGGCGATCACGGTGGGGATCATGATCGTCAACTCCATGCTGCCGTTCTACCTGGAGTCGGCGCTTCGCATCCCCGGAGCCCAGCAGACGCCCGTTCTCGGCTTGCTGTTCGCCACCGCGGTGGCGACGTTCCCACTGTGGAACCGGCTCTCCGAGCGCATCGGCAAGCGCGACGCGCTCACCCTGGGGCTGGCGGTGCTGGTGCTCGGGTTGCTGCCTCTCACCCTGTTCGCCCCGCCCGGACGGGTCAGCGCGGTCCTCATCGCACTGACGATGGTCGCGGGCTTCGGCCTCTCCGCGGTGATGCTCCTGCCCTGGGCGATGCTTCCCGACGTGGTCGAGTTCGACGAGCTCGCCTCGGGGCGGCGACGCGAGGGGCTGGTGGCCGCCCTGTTCACCTTCGGACAGAAGCTGGCGGGATCGGTCGGGGTCTTCGCCAACGCCATCGCGGCCGCGCTGTTCGGCTACGTCGCCGGCGCCGCGACACAGGCCCCGGGAACGGTGCTGGGGCTGCGTCTGATGACCGGTCCGGTGGCGGCCCTCGTGTTCGTGGTCGCCATCGTGCTCGTGCGGCGTTTCCCCATCACGCGGGCCGGCCACGCCGCCGCGCGCGCGGAGCTGGCGCAGCGCCGGCGCACGAGCTGACCTCCGCCCGCGGGAACGGGGAGCCGCGACGCCTGCGCGCCTCGCGCCGGGCGGGCGCTATGATGAGCCATCGATGCGTGAGCTGCTCTACAACGCCGCCAAGCACTTCAAGCGAGGCCGGTCCCTTGCCGAGCGGGGCGACGTACGCGGCGCCATGCTCGCCTATCGCGACGCCCTGCTCGACCTCCACGCCGTGCGTCCGCAGCGCATGCGCGACGTGCTGCTGGCGCAGGTCTACCTGTCGCGCTACCAGATCGGCCGCGACGTCGACGCCGACGCCGCGGAGAGCGACCTCCGGATGGGCTACAGCTACGCGCGGACCACGCACGAGCCCACCGTCCGGCAGCTGGCCGAGGAGCTCTGGCGAGAACGCCTGGGCGCGCTGCCCGACGCGGCCTCCACCCTCGCCTAGCGGGTACCCGAGATCGGCGGCGCCCCGCGCCGGCGTTGCTCCGGGCGGGTAGCATGGTCCGCATGACCGCCCGCTCCCTGCTCGACCTCGCCGTTGCCGAGCGCGACGCCTACCTGGCCACCCTCGAAGGCCTCGTCACGCTCGAGTCCCCCACCCGCGACAAGCTCTTGTGCGATCGGCTCGCCGACCACCTTGCGGCGCTGCTCGGCCGGGACGGCTGGCAGGTCGATCGCCAGGCGCGCGACGAGGTCGGTGACGTCATCGTTGCCCACCTGGCGGCCGACGCGGGACCCGCCACGTTGCTGCTGTGCCACTACGACACGGTGTGGCCCTCGGGCACGCTGGCTGCCATGCCCTTCCGCCAGGAGGGGGAGCGGGTGTACGGCCCCGGCGCACTCGACATGAAGGCGGGGATCGCCACCGCCATCCACGCCCAGCGCCTGATCCGCCAGGCGGGCGCCCGGCTGCGGGGCCCCGTCACGCTGCTCGTCACCTCCGACGAGGAGATCGGCAGCCACCATTCGCGCGAGTTGATCGAGCGCCTGGCCGCGGAACATCAGCGGGTCCTGGTGCTCGAGCCGGGCCGCGACGATGGCGCCCTGAAGATCGGGCGCAAGGGCGTGGGGCAGATCCAGCTCCACCTCGAGGGCCGCAGCGCGCACGCCGGCAACAATCCCGAGGACGGCGCCAGCGCGCTTCGCGAGCTCGCCCACCTGCTGCTCTATGTCGAGGACCAGGGCGACGGTGAGGCCGGCACCACCGTCAACCTCACCGTCGCGCGGGGCGGGTCCACCGGCAACGTCATCGCCGAGGAGGCCGACGCCGAGGTCGATCTGCGGGTCCTCAAGGCGTCGGAGGCCGCGCGCGTGATGCGCGCGCTCGCCGCCTTCGAGCCGCGTGACGAGCGCGTCGAGGTCCGGATCACGGGGGGACTCAACCGCCCGCCGCTGGAGCGGACCGAGGTCAACGAAGCGCTGTGGCGCGAGGCCCGGGAGCGCGGCGCGGCGCTCGGCCTGCAACTCGAGGGCGCGGTGGTGGGGGGCGGCTCGGACGGCTCGTTCACATCCGCCCTCGGCGTCGCTACCCTCGACGGCCTCGGCTCGGTCGGTGCCGGGCCGCACGCGCGCCACGAGCACATCCGCGTACCTGCAACGCTCGAACGGCTCGCGCTGGTGACGGCGTTGCTCGCCGACGTGGGCTCATCGACCTCGGGGGAGCCGGTGCTAGGCTGATCCGCATGCTGGCCGTGCTCGTCACCGCTGCGTCCGGCGCGCTGCTGAGCCTGGCGCTGCCGCCGACGGGCGTGTGGCCGCTCTTCCTGGCGCTGGTGCCGCTGTTCGTGCTGGTCGCGCGCGCGCCCTCGGCGCGGCGCGCGTTCTGGTTGGGAGCGTCGTTCGCGCTCCCCTTCTTCGCCATCTACATCCTTTGGCTGCCACGAAGCTTCTCGCAGCCCAGCATGCTCGGGCCCTTCTTCTGGGGCGTGTTCCCGCTGTTGCTCGCCGCCCTCTGCCTCATCTGGGGCGCCGTGACCTTCCTCGCCCGCCTGCTCGGCGGTCGGGGACCGGGCACGCTGTGGCTGCTACCCGGCTTCTGGGTGCTGACGGAGTGGCTGCGCACGCAGGGCTACCTGGGGTTCCCCTGGGGCACGCTGGGCTACCTCTGGATGGGTTCGCCGGCCGCGCAGATCGCCAGCGTTCTCGGCGTGTACGGCCTGAGCCTGCTGGCCGCCGGGGCGGCGGCACTGGTGGCGGCGCCCTTCGTGCCGTCGCGCCGGGCACCGGCTCGACCGTCATCGCCGCGCCCGGCAGGCGGCGCGCGCTGGCTGGCCCCGCTGCTGGCCCCGCTGCTGGCCGCGGTGCTGGTGGCCGGCGCCATGCTGTGGGGCGCTGCCGATCTCCGGCGGCCGCTGCCGCCGCCGGACCGCAGCGCCGTGCTGGTGCAGGGGAACATCGACCCCTTCGGACGGGCCATCAGCCCGGCCGGCGACCTCGGCATCCACACCGACCTGACCCGGCGCGCGGTCGAGCGCCTGGGCCACGCCCCCACCTTCGTCATCTGGCCGGAGGGCGCGGTGCTCGGCTACGACGTCGAAGGCGCGGCCGGCCAGCGCACGCGCGCCGCCATCCAGGACAGCGCGCCGGGGAGCGCCTTCATCGTCGGCGGAAGGGCCTTCGATCGCGGGAAGGATTACAACAGCGCCTACAGCCTGGCCGACGCGTCCGTGATGGACCGCTACGACAAGGCCTACCTGGTGCCGTTCGGCGAACGCTGGCCTTTGCTGGAGACCGCGAAACCGCTGTACCGGGCGATCTTCGGGGTGCTCCACCTGCCGATGCTCATCAACACGGCGGCCGGCCCCGGCCCGGTACCGCTACGCACGCCGCACGGTCCGGTGGCCACCTACATCTGCTACGAGTCGGTGTTCCCGCAGGTACAGCGGGTCATGGTGCGCGACGGAGCGCGGGTGCTGGTCAACATCACCAACGACGCCTGGTTCTCCAAGGGCAACGGCGCCGAGCAGCACTTCCTGATGGGCAACCTCCGCGCCATCGCCACGGGACGCTATCTGTTGCGCGCCGGCAACGACGGCATCACCGCCGTGGTCGATCCTCACGGCCGCGTCCTGCAGCGGCTCCCGCGGCACGTCGCGGCGGCCCTGACGGCGCGCTTCGCGTTCCTGGACACCATCACGCCTTTCGTGCGCTACGGCCGCTGGTACATCCCCGTGCTGGCAGCGCTCACGGCCCTCGTCGCTCTCGTGGTGGTCGCCCGCCGGCGTTCCTGAGACAGCCGCGAAGGGACAACGGCCCGTCGGGCCGCCGGCGGCCCCGTGCTTTAATGCGGGCGTATGAACGTCGTCATCGTCGGGGGTGGGGAGATCGGCTTGTTGATCGCCGAATCCCTGCACCGCACCCACAACGTGACCGTCATGGACATGGAGGGCGAGCGGGAGACGGCGTTCGAGAGCATGGACGTGCAGTTCGTGCGCGGCAACGGCGCCGACCCGAGCGACCTTCGTGCCGCCGGCGCCGAGCACGCCGACGCCTTCATCGCCTGCACCACCAACGACGACGTGAACGTCCTCGCCTGCCTCGCCGCCAAGGGCCTGGCGGACGTGGAGACGATGGCGTTCGTGACCCGGCAACGGTACGTCGACGCCTTCGCGGCGGCCGGCGCGTTCGAGACCATCGGCCTGGCGATCGACCGGGTGCTGTGGCCGCAGCGGACGCTGGCCCATCAGATCGCCGACATCGTGCGGGTGCCGCGGGCCCTGGCCAGCGCGGGCTTCGCGGGTGGACGGTTGACGATGCTGGAGTACCGCCTCGAGCCGCAGGACCCCTTCCTCGGCCGGCCCCTCGGCCAGGCCGATCTCCCCGCCGGCGTGCTCGTTGCCGGGGCGATCCGCGGGGACGCCTTCACCATCCCGTCGGGCAGCACCGTGTTGGAGGCCGGGGACAAGGTCGTGTTCATGGGCATGGCCGAGCACATGCGCGCGCTCGAGCGCCGCTTCGCTCCGCGCCGGCGCTCGCACAACGTGGCGGTGGTGGGCGGCGGCAACGTCGGCTTCATGGTGGCGGAGCAGCTCGCCGGCGACCGCGCCAACATCACCATCATCGAGCAGCACGAGGCGCGCTGCGAGAAGCTGGCGCAGTGGTTGCCGCACGCGCTGGTGCTCAAGGGCGACGGCACCGACCTGGAGCTGCTCCAGCAGGAGCGCATCGAGGATGCCGACGTGATGGTGGCCGTCACCGACGACGACGGCAAGAACCTGCTGGTGTCGTTGCTCAGCAAGCAGCTCGGCATCCCCAAGGTCATCACCCGCGTGGGCCGTAGCCGCAACCGCCGTCTGTTCGAGCGCGTCGGCATCGACGCGCCGCTCACGCCCCGCGCCGCTGCCGTCCAGGAGGTGCTGAACTGGCTCCGCGTCGACGAGGTCGATCACCTGGCGTCCATCGAGGACCGTGCCGAGGTGATGGAGCTGAGCTATCCCGCGGGCTGCCAGGAGGGCAAGGTCCGCGACATCGGGGCGCCGCGCGACAGTCTCATCGGCGCGATCCTGCGCGACAAGACGGTGTTCGTTCCCCACGGCGATACCATGGTGCGCCAGGGCGACCACCTCTTCATCGTCACCACCCCTGACAACACCGGGGCGGTGGAGCGCTGGCTCGAGGCGCGGCGCGCCGTGCCGCTCTGAGCGTGCGCGGACGTTTCGCTCCCTACGTCATCGGCACGGGCCTGCTCACGCTCGCCGGCGTGATGCTGATGTTCACCGCCTATGCCGCCATCGCGCGCGAGCCCACCAAGGGGTTCCTGGTCAGCGGGGCGGTCGGCGCGGCCTTCGGGCTCGCGCTGCGCAGGTTCGGAGCGCCCAACGCCGAGCCCACCCGCCGCGAGGCGCTCATCGCCGTGCTCGTGTCCTGGCTGGCGGTGCCGGCCGTGGGCGCGCTGCCCTACGCCATCACGGCCGGTTTCGGGCCGGTGAACGCCCTCTTCGAGTCGATGAGCGGCTTCACCACCACCGGCGCCACCGTGCTGACCGACTTCGCCAGCTTCCCATCCAGCCTGTTCCTATGGCGGGCGCTGTCGCAGTGGGTGGGTGGGATCGGCATCCTGGTCATCTTCATCGCGGTCTTCCCGCAACTCGCCATCGCCGGACGCCAGCTCTTCTTCGCCGAGGCGCCCGGCCCGACCGAGGAGCGGCTCACGCCGCGGCTGCGGCACACCGCGACGGCGGTGATCACCGTCTACACCAGTCTGACCGCGCTGTGCGCCGCCGCCTACGCCGTCGCCGGCATGCCGGTGTTCGACGCCGTGGCCCACGCCTTCACCACCCTGGCGGCCGGCGGCTTCAGCCCCAACGCGCAGAGCTTCCAGGGCTACGCCAACCCCGCGCTCGACTGGGTGGCGACGGTGTTCATGCTCTTCGCCGGCGCCAACTTCGCGCTGCTCTACCGCGGCGTGGTGGGCCGTCCGCGCGACATCCTGCGCGACCCGGAGTTCCGCGCCTACGTGAGCATCGCGGTGATCGCCTCGCTCGCGCTGGCCGCGCTGCTCCTGGGCGTGTACGGCGTAGGCGACGCGCTCCGGCACGGCTTCTTCCAGGTCTTCAGCATCATGACGACCACGGGCTACGCCTCGGCCGACTTCGCGCAGTGGCCGCAACGCGCGCAGGCGGTGCTGGTCGTGGTGATGTTCATCGGCGGCAGCGCCGGCTCGGCCGGCGGCGGCATCAAGGTCGTGCGCTGGTTGATCATCGCGCGCAACACAGCGCGCGAGGTGCGTCGCGCCTTGCACCCGCGCGCCGTGCTGCCGGTGCGTCTGGGCCGCCGCGTGGTCCCCGAAGACGTGCTCCGCTCGGTGGCCGCCTTCATCACGCTGTACGTCGGCCTGTTCGCGGCCAGCACCGTGACGCTGGTCATGCTGGGATCGGATTTCGTCACCGCCTTCACGGCCTCCATCGCGTGCCTGGGCAACATCGGGCCGGGCCTGGCGCACGTCGGCCCGATGGTGGACTTCGGCGGCCTTCACCCCGTCAGCCGACTGCTGCTCACCTTCGACATGTACGCCGGCCGGCTCGAGGTGGTCACCGTCTTCGTGCTGTTCACCCGTGGCTGGTGGCGCCTGCCGCGAAGGCGGCCGCACGCCCGTCCATAGCGGCACCGCGCCGTGCACCCGCACGGTTCCACACCTCCTCGCCGCCGAAGCGCGGCGATTGAAGACCCGTCGGTGTCGGGGTATGCTCGGCCTCGACTCTCGACGATCCGTCCGTCGCCCCGTCCGCACGGACGCGCCAAGGAGGAAGCATGTCCGAGCGCATCGAATCGGTGCTGCAGGAATCGCGCCGCTTCTCCCCACCCGAAGGCTTCCGCAGCAAGGCCAGGTTGGCCAACCTGGAAGCCTACGAACGGCTCTACCGTCAGTCGCTCGACGACCCGGACACCTTCTGGGGGGAGACCGCCGCGGAACTGCACTGGTTCAAGCGCTGGGAAACCGTGCAGGCGTGGGACGAGCCGCACGTCCGCTGGTTCGTGGGCGGTCAGACCAACCTGGCGTACAACTGCCTCGATCTGCAGGTCGAGCGTGGCCGCGGCGACAAGGTGGCGCTCCATTGGGAGGGCGAGCCTGGCGACCGGCGCACCATCACGTACAGCGAGCTGCTCCACGAGGTTCAGCGCTTCGCGAACGTGCTCAAGAGCCACGGCGTGACCAAGGGCGACCGGGTCGCGATCTACCTCCCCATGATTCCGGAAGCCGCCGTCGCCATGCTTGCGTGCGCCCGCATCGGGGCGCCCCACTCGGTCGTGTTCGGTGGCTTCAGCGCCCAGGCGCTGGCCGACCGCATCAACGACGCACAGGCCAAGCTCGTCGTCACCGCCGACGGCGGCTACCGGCGCGGCAACGTGCTTCCACTCAAGCCCGCCGTGGACGAGGCGCTCCGGAGCTGTACCTCGGTGACCTCGGTGGTGACCGTGAAGCGCACGGGGAACGACGTCGACATGGAGCCGGGCCGGGACGTCTGGTACCACGACGCCATGCGCGGGGCCGACGATGCCTGCCCGGCCGAGCCGCTGGACGCCGAGCACCCGCTCTACATCCTCTACACCTCCGGCTCGACCGGCAAACCCAAGGGCGTGCTGCACACCACCGGCGGCTACCAGACCTACACCTACCTGACCACGAAGACGGTCTTCGACCTGCACGACGACGACGTCTACTGGTGCAGCGCCGACGTGGGCTGGGTGACCGGTCACAGCTACATCGTCTACGGCCCCATGAGCAACGGCGCCACCCAGGTGATGTACGAGGGCGCGCCCACACACCCCGGCCCCGACCGCTTCTGGGAGCTGATCGAGCGCTACGGGGTGACGATCTTCTACACCGCTCCCACCGCCATCCGCGCCTTCATGAAGCTGGGCGAGGAGCATCCGGACCGGCACGACCTCACCAGCCTGCGGTTGCTCGGCACGGTGGGCGAGCCGATCAACCCCGAGGCGTGGATGTGGTACCGGCGCGTCATCGGCGGCGACCGCTGCCCGGTGGTGGACACCTGGTGGCAGACGGAGACGGGGGGCATCATGATCAGCACCCTGCCGGGCGTTCACGACGCCAAGCCGGGATCGGCCGGGGTCCCGATGTTCGGGGTGGAGCCGGCGGTGGTGGATGTCGACGGCAACGAGGTGCCGCCGGGCGAGGGTGGCTACCTGGTGATACGTCGCCCCTGGCCGTCGATGCTGCGCACCGTGTACGGCGACGACGACCGCTACAGGAACCAGTACTGGAACGAGATCCCGCACGCCTACTTCGCCGGCGACGGCGCGCGGCGCGACGAGGACGGCTACTTCTGGATCATGGGGCGCGTCGACGACGTCGTGAACGTCTCCGGCCACCGGCTCGGCACCATGGAGGTGGAGTCGGCGCTGGTGTCGCACCCGGCGGTGGCCGAGGCCGCCGTGGTGGGGCGCCCCGACGAGCTGAAGGGGCAGGCCATCGTGGCCTTCGTCACGCTGGAGGCGGGCACCGCCGCCAGCCCCGAGCTGCGCGAGGAGCTGCGCCGGCACGTGACCCGCGAGATCGGCGCGATCGCTCGCCCCGACGAGCTGCGCTTCGCCGACGCGCTGCCCAAGACGCGCTCGGGCAAGATCATGCGGCGCCTGCTGCGCAACGTCGCCTCCGGGCAGGATCTCACCGGCGACGTGTCGACGCTGGAGGACCGCAGCGTCATCGAGAAGCTGACCGGCGGCGAAGCGGGCTGACGCCAAGTCCGGATGTGGGGTCGGCGACCGTAGCGTGAGGTGGGCGCAGTCACATCCGGCCGTCTCCGCCGGGGAAGGCCGCGTGCGGGAGGGACGCGCTCAGCGGTCCCTTCGACGGGATCCGGGAGCGGCATGATCGTCGGCCTTGCGGCCGCTCGAGGAGACGCTCCGCGCGCTCGCCATCGGGTGGCCCGACGGCACCGGGCGGCGCCGGGGCCGCAGCTCGCTGAGGAACATCGCAGCCACCACCAGGAAACCCCCGATCCAGCCCAGCAGGCCCAAGCGCTCCCCCAGCAGGAAGAACGCGAAGATCGAGGCGACCACCGGCTCGAGCACGAAGATGAGCGCCGCCACATGGGCGGGCACCACACGCTGGGCGTAGGTCTGCACCACGGCCACCAGCGCGGTCGCCACCGCCGCCAGGTAGAAGATCGCCAGGAAGGTCGTCAGCGGCACGTGCCGCAGCGCCCCCACCTGCGGCAACGCCCACAACCATGCGAGCAGCGCCATCGGCACGTGCTGCAGCGCGGCAAGCGAGGTCGCCGAGGCGCGGCCCGCGACCTCTCCCAGGTAGACGATGAACAGCGCGTAAGCGAGCGCCGTGGCGAGCACCCACAGGTCGCCGCCGTTGATCTGTCCCAAGCCTCCGCGCAGCGTCATCATGCCCAGGCCAACGAGCGCCACCAGCGCCGCCAGGTAGGCGCGCCCGGTCACGCTTCGACGAAGCCAGACCGCGGCCACGAGCGGCGTCAGGATCACGCTCAGACCGGTGATGAAGGCGGCTTTCGAGGCCGTCGTCAGCGACAGCCCCATGGTCTGGGTGGCGAAGCCGGCGAACGCCAGCACCCCCAGCACGAGGGCCGGCTTCACGGCCCTCCGGTCGAAGCGCGCCCAGCTCAGCAGCAGCCCTGCCATGGTGAAGCGCACCGCCAGCAGCAGCGGCACCGGGATGGTAAGCAGCGCCTGCTTGATGACGACGAAGGTGGTGCCCCAGATCAGCGTGATACCGACGAGGGCGGCTGCTCCGACGGCGGGCGGCATGGCCGCCATTCTCGCACGGCGCGGCGCTCGGCGCGTCGACGGCATAGAATGGCCGGATGGACGGAATTCGCATCGGCTACGGGGAGGACGCGCACGCCCTGGCGCCCGGCCGGTCCCTCGTCATAGGCGCCGTGAAGATCGACAGCAGCCCCGTGGGCACGGTCGCCCACAGCGACGGCGACGTGCTTCTCCACGCGCTCTCGGACGCCCTGCTGGCCGCCTACGCCATGGGCGACATCGGCCAGTACTTCCCGCCGTCCAACCCGAACTACCGCGGCCTCGACAGCCGCGTCATCTTGCAGACCGTGCTGCAGCGCCTCGCCGACCAGGTCGGAAGCTACCGCATCGTCAACCTGTCGGCGGTGGTGGTGCTCGATCAACCGCGGCTCGGTCCGACGCGGCGCGACATCCAGCGCCAGCTGGCGGGCGAGCTGGGGATCGACGCGTCGCGCGTCGGCGTGACCTTCAAGACCAGCGAGGGGATGGCGCCCGACTTCATCCAGGCGCGCGTCACGGTGCTGCTCGAGACCGAGTAGGCCCGCTCCGGCTACGCCTCCTGCACCGACACCAGCACGCGGCCGTCCCGGACCTCCACCTCGTACAGGCGGATCTTCTTCACGGCGGGCAGCGTGGGCTTGCCGCTGTGCAGGTCGAAGGTGGCGCCGTGGTGGGCGCACTTGACCTTGCCTTCGAGCAGCTCGGCGTCGTTCAGCGGGTAGCGCGCGTGCGTGCAGCGGTCGGGGAGCGCGAAGAACTCCTCCCCCTGCCGGATCAGCACGATGGCACGACCCTCGACCTCCAGTGCGGTGATGCCGTCGTTCGGGTAGTCGGCGACCGCGCCGACGTCGGCGCGCGTCAGCGCGCTCACAGCTTCTCCTTGACGCCGGGCACGCCGAGCTTGGCCTGCACCACGCGCTCGACGTACTGCGCCACCTTGGGCAGCGTCACGCGGCTCGTCACCTCGTAGAGGAAGCCGGTCACCAGCACGTGCTCGGCGACCTCGGGCGACAGCCCGCGGCTCATCAGGTAGAAGCGCTGGTCCTCCGGCACCGGGCCGGTGGTCGAGCCGTGCGAGCAGCGCACGTCGTTGGCGCCGATCTCGAGCTGGGGGATGCTGACCGCCTCGGACTCGCTGTCGAGCAGCAGGTTGCGGTTGGTCTGGTAAGCGTCGGTCTTCTGCGCTCCGGGATCGACCATGATGATGCCGGAGTACACGGCCGAGCTGGCGTCGCGCGCCGCACCCTTGAACAGCAGGTCGGAGTGGGCGTGGTCGGCCACGTGGTGCTGCAGCGTGTACTGGTTGAAGTGCTGCCCCTTGTCGGCGAAGTACAAGCCCAACATCTCGCTCTCGGCGCCCGGACCGTCGAGACGGCACTCGACTTCGGCTCGCGCCGCGTCGGCGCCCAGGCTCACGGTCAACGACTCGAGCCGGGCGTCACGCCCGACGTGCGCACGCAGCTTGTTGATGTGCGCGACGTTGCGGCTCCAGTTCTGCAGGCTGACGTAACGGAGCTTGGCACCGTCCTTGAGCACGATCTCGGTGGCGGCGTCGTAGAACAGGCGCTCGTCGAAGGGCTCCGAGGTGTACTCGTCGAGATAGGTGAGCTTGGCGTTGGGCTCGACCACCACCAGGGTGCGCCCCAGGCCCACGCCCCCGCGGTCGGCGCTGGTGAACGCGCCCAGTGGCAGCGCCACCTCGACACCCTTGGGTACGTACACGAAGGTGCCGTTCTCCCACAGCGCGGAGTTGAGAGCCGCGTACTTGCTCTGCGTGGCGTTGACCACCTTGTAGAGGTGCTCGCGGACGAGGTCCTCGTGGTCGCGCAGAGCGCTGCGCAGGTCGGTGAAGATGACCCCCTGCTCGTGGATCGCGGCCTCGCGGTGAACCACCTGATTGCCCTTGTGCACGAGCACGCCCTCGGCGTCGGAGTCGGTGATGCGCATGCGGATGCGTTCCGAGACCGAGGGGTCGGCCGGCTCCTGGACCCGTTCGAGCCCGTCGAGCGCGAAACGGCGCAGCTCGGTGTAGCGCCAGCGCTCGTCGCGCTCCGTGGGGAACGGCTGCTCCTCGTAGCTCCGCAGCGCGGCGCGGCGCTCCTCGGCCAGCCAGGCCGGCTCCTGGTAACGCTCGACGATCTGCTCGACCGCGTCGGCGGACAGCGCGGGATTCTCTGCCAGTGTTGCCATGTCTCCGGGCGGCAGCCATCGGGGCACGGGCCGCGCGACGCGGCCCGCCCCGTCACCGGCTGCTCAGCCGACGCTCCCTTCCATCTCCAGCTCGATGAGTCGGTTGAGCTCGACCGCGTACTCCAGCGGGAGCTCCTTGGCCACGGGGTCCAGGAAACCGCGGACGATGAGCGCCATGGCCTCGTCCTCGGCCAGGCCGCGCGACATCAGGTAGAAGACCTGCTCGTCGTCGAGCTTGCTGACCGTGGCCTCGTGCCCGACGTGGGCGGTCTTCTCGCTGATCTCGATGTAGGGGTAGGTGTCGGTCTTGGCGACGTCGTCGAGGAGCAGCGCGTCACACTCCACGTTGGAGCGCGCGCCCTCGGCCCCCTCGTAGATCTGCACCAGGCCCCGGTAGCTGCTGCGCCCGGTACCCTTGGAGATCGACTTGCTGACCACGCTGCTGGTGGTGTGCGGCGCGGCGTGGATCATCTTCGAGCCCGCGTCCTGGTGCTGGCCGTCACCGGCGAAGGCGATGGACAGCACTTCACCGTGGGCGTGCTCGCCCACCAGGTAACAGCTCGGGTACTTCATGGTGACCTTCGAACCCAGGTTGCCGTCGAGCCAGCCCATCGACGCGCCGGCGTGCACCAGCGCGCGCTGCGTCACCAGGTTGTAGACGTTGTGCGACCAGTTCTGGATGGTCGAGTAACGCACCTGGCTGTTGTCCTGCGCGATGATCTCGATGACGCCGGAATGGAAGGAGTCGGTGGTGTAGGCCGGCGCGGTGCAGCCCTCGATGTAGTGGAACTTCGAGCCGGGCGCGCCGATGATGAGCGTGCGCTCGAACTGCCCGATGTTCTCGGCGTTGAGCAGGAAGTACGCCTGCAGCGGCACCCCTACCTCGACACCCTCGGGCACGTACACGAACGATCCGCCCGACCACACCGCGCTGTTGACCGCAGCGTAGTAGTTGTCCTCGGGCGGGATGACGGTCGAGAAGTACTCCTTGAAGATCTCCGGGTACTCCTTCAGGCCGGTGTCGGTGTCGAGGAAGATGACGCCCTTCTTCTCCCACTCCTCCTTGAGCTTGTGGTAGACCATCTCCGACTCGTACTGCGCGCCGACGCCGGCGAGCGCGCGCTGCTCGGCCTCGGGCACGCCGAGCCGCCGGTAGGTCTCCCGTACCTCTTCGGGGATGTCCTCCCAGCTATCGGAGGTGCCCTGCCGCTCGTTCGGCCGGATGTAGAAGTAGATCTTGTCGAAATCCAGGCCGCTGAGGTCGGGCCCCCACTTGGGCGGCCCCTTCTTCTCGGCGATCTCGAGGGCCTTCAGGCGGAACTTGAGCATCCACTCCGGCTCCTGCTTGAAGTAGCTGATCTTCTCGATGACCCTCTTGTCCAGGCCCTTCTCGGAGCGGTAGAAGTACGTCTCCGGAAGACGGAAGTCGTATTGCTTGGTGTGCTCCATGTCCTGGAGCTTCCCGGCATCGGGATTGACGTTCGTCAGATCCGACATGCGTCCCTCCCCTTTCGACGAGGCGTGTGCGTACGGCCTTCGCAGCTCATGCTCCGACCCGGTCTCGAACCCAGTCGTAGCCCTTCTGGTCGAGTTCCATGGCGAGCTCCTTGGGGCCCTCCTTGACCACGCGCCCGTCCACCATGACGTGCACGCGGTCCGGGATGATGTAGTTCAGCAGGCGCTGGTAGTGGGTGATGAGCAGAGCACCGAACTGCGGCCCGCGGGCGGCGTTCACGCCCTTGGCGACCACCTTGAGCGCGTCCACGTCGAGGCCGGAGTCGGTCTCGTCGAGGATGGCGTACTTCGGCTCCAGCACCAGCAGTTGCAGGATCTCGCTGCGCTTCTTCTCACCGCCGGAGAACCCCTCGTGCAGGTTGCGCTCGAGGATCGATTCGTCCCAGTCGAGGGCTTCGACCGCCGTCTGGAGCTTCTTGTAGAACTCCATCACGCCGATCTCCTCGCCCTCCGGTCGGCGCGCGTTGAGCGCCAGCCGCAGGAAGTTCGCGATCGACACGCCGGGCACCTCGACCGGGTACTGGAAGGCCAGGTACAGGCCGGCACGCGCCCGCTCGTCGGGCTCCATGCCGAGGACGTTCTCGCCCTCCAGCAGGATCTCGCCCTCGGTGATCTCGTAGCTCGGATCGCCGGCGACGATCTTGGCGAGCGTGGACTTGCCCGAGCCGTTGGGTCCCATCAGGGCATGCACCTCGCCGCGGGGCACCACCAGGTCGACGCCGCGCAGGATCGTCTCGCCGCCGCGGATGCGGGCGTGCAGGTTGCGGATTTCCAGGGTCGTGTCGCTCATGCATACACCTCGTGAGGTCCGTGGATCGGTCGGTCGGTCGGTCGGGGCTTCGCTCGGCCCTATCTAGGACTCGTTCCGAGTTTTAGTATAGCGGCGCTCCCGGCCAATGTCGAGTAACGCGCTCAAGATTGAGCGTACCCCCGGGGGTACGCCTCGAGCGTCGGCCAGACCGCAGCTACGGTACCGCCGATCGGGCCGCTCAGTCGCGCCGTCGGCGCAACCAGCTCAACAACCCGCCACGCTCGGACTCCTCGCGCTCGTCGGAGCGCTCGGGCTCTGTCCTCGGGTTCCTTGGGTAGCCTGCTCGAGCGCCCCGTGCGGGGCGCCTCGGGGGGCTTGTCCACCACCTCGGGTTCCACGGTCGGCCGTCCGGTCGCCGCCCGGAAGGCATTGGCGAACTCCGCGACCGTCGCGAAGCGCTTCTCGGGATTGCGCGCAATCGCCTTGGTGACCACCCGCACCACGCCGCGCGGGAGGTCGGGTCGCAACACCGCCAGGTCGCGCGGGATGCCCGAAAGGTGGGCCAGCATGAGACTGTCGTACGTGTCCCCCACGAACGGGCGCTCGCCCGACAGGACCTCGTAGGCCAGGACGCCCAGGCTGTAGATGTCGCCGCGCGCCGCCGCCGGCTTGCCCTCGAACACTTCGGGCGCCATGTAGAAGGCGGTGCCGACACGGTCCTTGGAGTCCTCCGCCTGGAAGATGCCGGTGCCGAAATCGCCCAGCTTGGACACGCCGCTGTCGGTCAGGAAGACGTTCGCGGGCTTGACGTCGCGGTGCAGCACGCGCCGCTCGTGCGTGTGCGCGAGCCCGGCCGCCACACCCTCCACCAGGCCGTAGGCTCGATCCAGCCCCAGTCGCCCCTTCTCCAGCAACAACTGGTCGAGCGTCCCGCCGCCGCACAGCTCGAGCGCCAGGAACGCCCTCTTGCCCGTCGGGAAACCGTCGAAGGCCGCGACGATGTTCGGGTGCGACAGCTTGACGGTGATCTGCACCTCGTTCTCGAACATGCGGCGCAGCACCGGCCGCTCGTGCAACTCATCGCGGGGGAGCTTGAGCGCCACACGACCGAACTCGCTGTGCTCGGCCAGATAGACGTGCGACGTCTGGCCCGAACCCAGCCTGTTCACGATCTGATAGCCCCCCGGTACGAAGGCGGGCTGGTCGTTCCCGGCGGTCATCCCGTCCCCTCCGGCGGTCGTGCCGAGGCACCGCCCCTAACAGCAACGCCCGGCCGACTGCACCATGGTGCGTTCACTCTACCCGGCCGGGGACGACCCGAACGAGAACCATCACGCACGGACCGACCCCACTGGGGATCGACGGGGGCGCGGTTGCCCCGCCGAGGCGTCAGAGCTCGGTGCTGTCTCCGGGCTCGAGCACCAGGCAGCGCGCGTCGGTCTCGCTCTCTACCTTCGCCTTGAACGCCTGGGCGTCCTGTCGGATCGGGTCGAAGGTGTTGTAGTGGATGGGGATGACGGCCTTGGGAGCGAGCAGCTTCACGGCCTCGAGCGCGTCGTCCGGGCCCATGGTGAAGAAGTCGCCGATGGGCACCATCGCCAGGTCCAACCCCTTGCGCCCGATCAACCGCATGTCGCTGAACAGCGCCGTGTCGCCCGCATGGTAGATGCGCTTGCCGCCCATCTCCAGGATGATCCCGGTAGGCATGCCGCCGTAGGTGCCGTCCGGGAACGAGCTGGAGTGCCAGGCGGGCGTGAACCGGACCTGGCCGAACGGGAACGCGAAGCCCCCGCCGATGTTCATGCCGTGGCCCTGCATGCCTCGTTGCGACACGTAGTTCGCGATCTCGACGGCGCCGACGACGGTGGCGCCGGCGCGTTCGGCGATGGCGGGCGTGTCGCCGTAGTGGTCGCCGTGGGCGTGGGTGAGCAAGATGTGGCTGGGCGCGACCTCGCTCGCCTCCACCGAGGTGGCGGGGTTGTGGGTCATGAACGGGTCGATGACGACCTCGTGCCCACCCTCCGTGATCTGGAAGCCGGAATGACCGAGGAAACGAAGCTTCATGGATACCTCCCCATCGCAGCGGCGGCCCGGTGGGGGCGGACGATCGCCGCCGCCGCGAGCCGCGCTCGCTTGCGTACAGGCATCGAGGATAGCAGCCGCCCGCGCCCCGGCGGGACGCGTGGGGAACGACCGGCACGGCCGCCGGCGGGCCGGCCCGGGGCGCCCTATACTGGACGCGTCCTGGACCGCGACACGGCGACCCGCCGCGCGCGGCAGGAGAGACCGTTGACGAGCGCCATCCTCACCACCAAGCTCCGCCCGCCGCCGCCGCGGGAGGACCGCGCGCCGCGCCACCGCCTGCAGGAGCGCCTCGAGGCCGGCACCGCCGGTCGCCTGACGCTGGTGTCGGCGCCGGCGGGGTACGGCAAGACGACCGCGCTGGCGAGCTGGGCGGCCAGCACCTCGAAGCCGGTGGCCTGGCTCTCGCTCGACGAGGCCGACAATGCGCCGCAGCGCTTCCTGCGCCACCTGGTGGCCGCCCTGCAACGCCGCGACGAGACCCTGCGCGAGCTCGGCGACTTCGTCGGGGAGGACCTCGAGGCGGCCCTCATCACCGTCGTCAACGACGTGGCGGACAACGCCGAGCCGTTGGTGCTGGTCCTCGACGACTATCACGTCCTGCACGTCGAGCGCGTGCACGAGCTGGTGCGCTTCCTGCTCGATCATGCGCCCCAGCCGCTGCGGTTGATCCTCGCCACCCGCGCCGACCCGCCTCTGCCGCTGGCGCGTTTGCGGGTGGCGCACGCCCTGAGCGAGCTCCGCACCGACGAGCTGCGTTTCACGGTCGAGGAGGCGGGCACGATGCTTGCCGGGCAGGGGCTCGCGCTCGCCCCCGACGACGTCGCCGAGTTGACGCTGCGCACCGAGGGGTGGCCGGCCGGGTTGCACCTTGCGGCCCTGTCGCTGCGCGGCCAGAGCGATCCCGCACACGTTCATCGGCTTCTTCACGGGGACCGACCGCTTCGTGCTCGAGTACCTCACCGAGGAGGTGCTGACGCGCCAGCCGACCGACGTCCAGGACTTCCTGCTCCTCACCTCCGTCCTGGACGAGCTCGACGCCGAGCTGGCGAGCGCCGTCACCAACGCGCCCGATGCCCAGGCGATGCTGGAGCGTATCGAAAGACACAACCTGTTCCTGGTGCCGCTCGACGGTCGGCGCCGGCGCTTCCGGTACCACGCCTTCTTCCAGGACCTGCTGCAGCACCGTCTGCGTTCGGCGCGGCCCGATCTCCCTGCCGAGCTGCACCGCCGCGCCGCCGCCGCGCTCGAGACCCGCGGCGAGCTGGACGAGGCACTGGTGCACGCGGTCCAAACGGGCGACGAGGCGACCGTGAACCGCCTGTTGCAGCGCCATCCCCGGGGCGAGCGGCTCCGGCGCGCGCTGGCCGGCGGCCTCGCTCGGGACGGGGGCGCCTCCGCCGCCGGGCGCTGCCATCGGGACCGACGCGCACGACCGCGCGGCGGCCGCCCGTGCCTCGCTGCGCGAGGCCCTCGACGGGCTCGCCGACGACGACATCGACACGGGGCGCGCCACGACGGAGCGTGCACCGGGCACCCGTGACGGCGCCGACACGACCTTCGACCCCGAGCCGCTGTCGGAGCGGGAGGGCGAGGTGCTACGGCTCATCGCCGCCGGGCTCGCGAACAAGCAGATCGCCAGGCGCCTCGACGTCTCGCTCAACACCGTCAAGACGCACGCCCGCAACGTCTACGCCAAGCTCGGCGTGACCTCGCGCACCCAGGCGGCCGCGCGGGCGCGGGATCTCGGGCTGGTCTGAGCCGCCGCACCGGTCCCGCGGCTCCCCCGCTCCGCGCGCCGCCCGAGACGCTCCCCACCTCACCCCCCACGACGCGTCGCCTCACCCTTTCGGATGATGTCGGCTCATCCCCGTCCGCCCTACCCTCGGGTATCGAGCGCGGCGGATGCGCCGCGCGCAGCCAGAGGAGGAAGGCTCATGAGCGACCACGAGGACCGTCGCGAGGGCGCCGCCGGCGCCAGCCAACAGACGCACCACGGCGACAGCTTCACCGAGGAGTTCAAGGTCAGCGGCGAGGCCGTCGTCTCCAAGATCAAGGAGCTGGTGCGCGAGGGGAACGTTCGCCGCATCATCATCAAGAACGAGGAGGGCAGCACCCTCATCGAGATCCCCCTCACCATCGGCGTCATCGGAACGGTGCTGCTGCCCGTGTGGGCAGCGATCGGAGCCATCGCCGCGCTGGCGGCGAACCTCACCATCGCCGTCGAGCGCCGCGGCGCCGGCACGCCCCACCCCAACGACCCCCACCCGACCGACTCGACCCCGCCGACGGCAGGCTCCGCGGGCTCGGACACACCGCAGTTGCCGCGCTGACGCGCGGCCGCCGGCCATCCCTGGAGGGACGAACATGGACGACCACGACCGTGGCAAGGAGAACCGCAAGGACGTCTGGGACAACCTGGGCGACACCTTCGAGATGATCTGGCGCGCCCTGGGCCGCCTCATCCGCGAGGGCAACCGCCGGCAACTCGCGCTACGCAACCGCAAGGGGGACGTGATGGTGCGACTGCCCCTCACCGTCGCCGCGCTGATCGGGCTGTTCCTGCTCTGGAAGCTCTGGCCGCTGCTGCTCTTGCTGGTGATCGTACTGTTCGCGCTGCGCGGCAGCGTCGCGATCCTGCGCCGGGAGGCCCCCGAAGGCTGAGCGGCGGCAACGCGGCCCGCGTCGGTCGACCGGCGCGCACCGGTGGCGGGAAGTCTCGCAGCAGGCTTCCCGCCACCCATCTGCATGGCGCGCGCTTCACGCATGGGCGCGTGCCGTGCGCCGTGGCGCGCGCGCGCTCGGCATTCCCCGGCACCCTGCCGGGTTGCGGGGGTCTGGTAAACTGTTTCGTTCGACCCGCGACGCCGGCCCCGGCGCCGCGTACGGCGGCGATGCATCCGCCGAGGGAACCCGCACGGCAGGACCGCCGCCACCGCAACCCGGCGTGCGGTCACAGCAGGAGGCACCTTGCAGGACATCGTTATCCGCGGCGCTCGTGAGCACAACCTCAAGGGCATCGACCTGGAGCTTCCCCGCAACGCCTTCATCGTCTTCACGGGAGTCTCGGGCTCCGGCAAGTCCACGCTGGCCTTCGACACCATCTACGCCGAGGGGCAGCGCCGCTACGTCGAGAGCCTGTCCGCCTACGCACGGCAGTTCCTCGGCATCATGGACAAGCCGGACGTCGACGCCATCGAGGGGCTCTCGCCAGCGATCAGCATCGACCAGAAGACGACGAGTCACAACCCGCGCTCCACCGTCGGCACGGTCACCGAGATCCACGACTACCTGCGCCTGCTGTTCGCGCGTGCAGGCGTGCCGCACTGCCCGGTGTGCGGGCGACGCATCGAGCGGCAGTCCGCCAGCGAGATCGTCGATCGCATGCTCGAGCGCTACCCCGGGTCGCGCGCCATGCTGCTCGCGCCACTGGTGCGCGGCCGCAAGGGCGAGTACCGCAAGCTCTTCCAGGAGCTCAAGAAGGAGGGGTTCGCCCGCGTCCGCATCGACGGCGAGGTCCAGACCCTCGACCAGGCGATCGACGCCAACCTGGAGCGCTACGAGAAGCACGACATCGATATCGTCGTCGACCGCGTGAAGCTCAGCGAGGACGACCGCACCCGCATCGCGGAGTCCACCGAGCTGGCGCTGGCGCGCGGCGAGGGCCTGATGCGCGTGTTCCTCCCGGATGACGACGTCGACGAATTGCTCAGCGAGAAGTTCGCCTGCCCCGAGCACGGCACCTTCCTCGAGGAGCTCGAGCCGCGAACCTTCAGCTTCAACTCCCCCTACGGCGCCTGCCCGCACTGCTCGGGGCTGGGCTACCTGCAGCAGTTCGACCCCAAGCTGATCGTTCCCGACGATGGGCTGTCCATCGCGCGCGGCGCCATCCAGCCCTGGAGCGGCGCCCGCTCCGACGGTTCCAAGGTGTTCTACTGGGACCGGCTGCGTGCGCTGTCCGAGGCCTACGAGTTCGACCTTCAGACGCCCTGGCGTGACCTGCCCGAGGGCGTGCGCACCCTGGTGCTGCGCGGCACGACGGAGCCGATCGAGGTCGTCTACACGCGCGGCGGACGCGAGACGATGCGCTTCAAGGCCGAGTTCGAGGGGGTCATCCCCAACCTCGATCGGCGTCTCAAGGAGGCCACCAGCGAGTACGCCCGCGAGCGGCTCGAAGAGTACATGTCCCTGGTGCCCTGCTCCGAGTGCGGCGGCAGCCGCTACAAGAAGGAGGTCCTCGCCGTCACCGTCGCCGATCGTAACATCGCCGACGTGTCGGGGATGACCGTGCTCGACGCCCGCGCCTTCTTCTCGGATGTCGATCTGCCCGGGCAGGCGGGCAAGGTGGCACGCCCCATCCTGCGCGAGGTCAACTCCCGGCTGGGCTTCCTGGAGGACGTCGGCCTCGACTATCTGAGCCTCGACCGCAGCGCCAACACGCTGTCGGGCGGCGAAGCGCAGCGCATCCGCCTGGCCACCCAGGTGGGAAGTGGCCTGACAGGCGTGCTGTACGTGCTCGACGAGCCGTCCATCGGGCTCCACCCGCGCGACAACGCTCGGTTGTTGCGCACCCTGATGAGCCTCCGCGATCTCGGCAACACCCTGATCGTGGTGGAGCACGACGAGGAGACGATGCGCATGGCCGACTACGTCGTCGACCTGGGCCCGGGCGCCGGCGTCCATGGCGGCGAGGTGGTGGCGGCCGGCACCCCGAGCGAGCTGGAGAAGGACCCGAACTCGCTCACCGCGGCTTACCTGCGCGGGGAACGCAAGATCGAGGTACCCGCGAAGCGCCGCGACGGCAACGGCAAGAAGCTGACCGTGGTGGGAGCGCGCGAGCACAACCTGCGCAACATCGACGTGGCGATCCCGCTGGGGACGCTCACCTGCATCACCGGCGCCTCCGGCTCAGGCAAGTCGACGCTGGTGCACAGCATCCTGCACGCCTCGCTGGCCAAGCAGCTGTACCGCGCGAAGGCGCAGCCGGGTGCGCACACCCGCATCAACGGCTCGGAGCACGTCGACAAGGTCATCGAGATCGACCAGAGCCCGATCGGGCGCACGCCGCGATCCAACCCGGCAACCTATACCGGCATCTTCACCGACATCCGCGACCTCTTCGCTCGCGCCCCGGAGTCGCGCAAGCGCGGCTACAAGCCCGGGCGTTTCTCGTTCAACGTCAAGGGCGGGCGCTGCGAGGCATGCAAGGGTGACGGCACCGTCAAGGTCGAGATGTACTTCCTGCCCGACATCTATGTCCCTTGCGAGGTGTGCAAGGGACATCGCTACAACCGCGAGACGTTGGAGGTCAAGATCCGCGGCAAGTCGATCTCCGACGTGCTCGAGATGACGGTCGAGGAAGGGCTCGACTTCTTCGAGAACATCCCCAACGTGGCGCGCAAGCTCCAGCTCATGAAGGACGTGGGGTTGGGGTACATCAAGATCGGCCAGCCCTCGCCCACGCTGTCGGGCGGCGAGGCGCAGCGCGTCAAGCTCGCCTCCGAGCTCGGCAAGCGCTCCACCGGCAAGACCCTCTACATCCTCGACGAGCCCACCACCGGCCTCCATTTCGACGACGTGCGCAAGCTGCTCGACGTACTGCACCGACTGGTGGACAACGGCAACACGCTGGTGGTGATCGAGCACAACATCGACGTCATCAAGACCGCCGACTGGATCGTCGATCTCGGGCCCGACGGCGGCGTGCGCGGTGGCGGCATCGTGGCGGAGGGTACGCCGGAGGGCGTCGCGGGTCAGGAGGCTTCCAGCACCGGCAACTTCTTGCGCCACGTGTCGGAGATCGAAGCTCGCCTGCATGAGGTCGCGGACGTTGCCTGAGGCCGCGACCCGCCCGGTGTTGGACGCTCTCATGGCTGCGACCGTTATCCTACGGCGTGGCGAGGATCCCGTGACGAAGGAACCTTCCCGATGATCCGTACGGCCCCCGCGCCCCGCAGGATGATCGTCGGGGTGTTCCTGTTCCTGGCGGCCGTGGTGAGCGCTGTGGCGCCCATGCCGGTGTTGTTCCGTTCGCTGGGGGTACTGCTGTTCGCGTACCTGGCCTTCGCCGAAGCTGGCATGCCTGCGGCCTACGTGACGGCGCTGCTCGCCCCGCTCGGCGGTCTCGTCAGCGGCGACGCGGCCTGGCTCACCATGCTCCCCATCGTGCTGAGCGCGAACCTGCTGGCGATGCTGGCTCTGGAGTGGTCCTGGCCGTATGTCGCCATCGTCCT
The DNA here is from genome assembly GCA_963783895.1 of uncultured Trueperaceae bacterium. Lineage (GTDB taxonomy): Bacteria > Deinococcota > Deinococci > Deinococcales > Trueperaceae > JASBRS01. The sequence goes on along the minus strand of CAWAPF010000019.1, from coordinate 2,248 downwards.
CTCCCCGCTGCTGGAGGTCGTGCCGATGACCTTCGTGGCGGTCGCGTCGAAGAAGCCGCTGTTCCTGGTGACGCTGCCGTGGGCGGGCGAGGAGCGCACCTGGATCCTGTTGCACGGCCTGGTGGCCTTCGCCGGCGTGCTGGTCGCGATCTACCTCCACCGCAGACGGTCCCGGGCGACCTGAGCGCCGCTGCATGGGCGAGGTCCTGCGGCAACCGCTCACCTTCGGCCGCCGGCTGGTCCGTCGCTTCCAGGACGTGCGCCTGCAGATGCTGGCGGCTGCGCTCGCCTACTACGCCACCTTCTCGCTCGGGCCGCTGCTGCTCTTGCTCGCCGGCTGGCTGGGGGTGCTGCTGCGCACCAACCCCGAGCTCGCCGCACAGTACCGGCGGGCGCTCGACGACCTGTTGAGCCAGGCGCTGCCGCTGCAGCAGAACACCGCCGGGCTGGTGTCGCACAGCTTCGACACGGTCGTGCAGGAGCTGAACCAGGGGGCGCTGTTGCGCAGTGCGCTGTCGTTCCTGGTGCTGGTGTGGGCGAGCGGCAACTTCTTCACCTCGCTGCAGCAAGCCCTCGAGGTGGTCTTCGAGGTGCCACACGTGCGCGGCTTCTGGCGCAAGCGGCTGGTGGCGATGCTGCTGGTCCTCAGCGTCGCGCTCGTGATCGCCTTCGAAGTGGTGGGCGGCGCGCTGGTATCGGGCCTCAACGAGCTCTCGCGCGCCCTGGCGAACTGGCTCGCGGGCTTCAACGTGCACCTGCCGGGTCTGCCCCTGGGCGTCCGGGCCGGCTTCGCGTTGGCGAGCACGCGCATCGTGGTGGCGGTACTGGCGTTCATGCTGACGTTCCGCTACCTGCCCCGCGAGAAGAGCACCTGGGTCGGCGCGCTGCTCGGGGCGCTGGTCAGCGCCCTTGGGGTGCTGCTGGTGCGCTGGGCGCTGCTGCTCACGTTCAACGCCGACCGCTTCAACGTCGTCTACGGCTTCATCACCAGCCTGGTAGCGCTGCTCCTGTGGCTCTATCTGGCGCTGATGCTGTTCCTGGTGGGCGCGCTGGTTGCCGCCGAGCTGAGCGCCTGGAGCCGCGCGGGCGGGCCGCCCTCCGACCTGAGCGACAGCCCGGGCTGAGGCGGGCGCGACCCGGCGTGGCGCTCTCCAGCCTCTACAATCGAAGTGTGATACGGCTTCTCGATCGTCTGGTACGCGGCAAGTGGTTCTACGTGCTGGCCGTCGTGCTGTTCCGCGCCTTCACCCGGCTGTTCTACGGCCTGCGCGTGGAGGACGCTCACAAGGTGCCTCGCGACGGCCGCGGGCTGGTGGTGGCCTGCAACCACTTCAGCTCCTGGGACCCGCCCGTGATGGGGGTTTCGGTGCCCCGCGAGATCCACTTCATGGCCAAGAAGGAGCTCTTCGAGAGCGCCGGCGGCGCCCTGCTCATGCACGGGCTGCGCGCCTTCCCCGTCGACCGGGACGCGAACGACATCGGCGCCGTCAAGGACGCGCTGCGGCAGCTCCGGGACGGCCTGGCCATCGGCATCTTCGCCCAGGGCACCCGCAACAGCGGGGACAAGGAGGCCCTCGACGGCGCCGCCTACCTTGCGCAGCGCGCCGGCGTGCCCCTGCAGCCGGCTGCGGTGTGGCGGGAGGGGCGGGCCTTCCACGTGCGCTTCGGCGACCCGATCGAAGCGGGCGGCCGGAAGCGCGAGGACGCCCGCCGGATGACCCGCGAGCTGATGGGGCGCGTGAACGCCATGTTGCCGTCCAGGACGCCACTTCTGCAGGAGGACGAGGCGCCCGCCGACGAGCGCGAGGCCATCTCCGGATAGGCTCGTCCCCAGCGGCACTTTCGCGTGAAAAATCCGATAAACCCCGTGACAGACTTGCTCTTCTCGCACCCTTCTGCTACAGTGCACGCAAGCTCAAGGATTCGAGGAGGAGGAGTCGAATGGCCAAGGCAAAGACCGTGTCCAAGGCGGACCTCGTCGATATGGTAGCCGACGAGACCGGAATGAAGAAGAAGGACGTCAAGGAAGTCATGGACACCATGCTGGGCAAGATCAGCACGCACCTGGACAACAACTTCAAGGTGCAGCTGACCGGTTTCGGCACCTTCGAGGTCCGTCGCCGCAAGGCGCGTACCGGCGTCAAGCCCGGGACCACCGAGAAGATCAAGATCCCGGCCAGCAAGTACCCCGCCTTCAAGCCCGGCAAGAGCCTCAAGGAGCGCGTGCGCCAGTAGGCTCTCCTCGTTC
>CAWAPF010000018.1:0-102202 GCA_963783895.1 uncultured Trueperaceae bacterium | reverse complement strand
AGGCCGTGCAGGCGCCACAACCTCTGCACCCGCTTGCGGTTCACCCTCCACCCCTCGTTTCTCAACAAGGCAGTGACCCGGCGGTAGCCGTAACGCGGATGCGCCTCCGAGAGCTGGTGGAGCCTCCGGACGAACACACGATCCCGATCGGGTCGCTTGGGCGGAAGCGATAGGTTGAACGCGGTACCGCCAGGGCCTTGCAGGCCCGACGTTCGCTCACCCCGAGAGTAGAAACCACGTGAGACACGGCCGCGCGTCTCCGAACGGCCGTCAGATGGGATGAGAAGGCCATCGCCGCTAACCTGAAGCAGTTCGCCGGGGGTGGGAAGGAGCCATCATGCTGGAAGGAGCTGGCATCGTCGGAATCGATCTGGGTGACAGCACGAGCAACGTGTGCGTGCTCGACGCCGATGGGGGCGTGATGAATCGCCGAGAGGTCCCGACCACGCCAAGCGGCATCTCGGAGCATTTCGGAGGCCAGCCCGCCACCCGCGTCGTTCTGGAGGTGGGAAGTCAGTCCCCCTGGGTTAGCCGCCAGCTCGTGGCGCTGGGCCACGACGTTGTCGTGGCTAACGCGCGCCAGCTCGGGCTGATCCATGGTTCCAGACGCAAGAACGACCGGCTCGACGCGGAACGTCTGGCGCGCCTGGCGCGCGTCGACGTCACCCTGCTCGCGCCGATCAAGCACCGCAGCGAACGTCTGCAACAGGACCTCGCTGTGGTCCGCGCGCGTGACGAGCTGGTGCGCGTCCGAACCGCCCTGATCAACCACGTTCGCGGTGTCCTCAAAGCCGTCGGCGTGCGAGCCCCCAACGCAAGCGCCGCGGCCTTTCACAAACGCGTCTTCGCGCACGTGCCGGCGGCCCTGGAGCCAGCCATCGTGCCGCTGCTCGACAGCCTGCAGGTAGTGACCGCGCAGGTACGAGCGCTCGACCGCCGCATCGACTTGCTGGCGCGTGAAACCTACCCCGAAACCATGCTCCTGACGCAGATTCGAGGCGTCGGCAACCTCATCGCCCTAGCCTTCGTACTCACCCTGGCCGACCCCGCCCGCTTCCGTACGAGTCGACAAGTCGGAACCTACCTAGGGTTGGCGCCAGGCCAGGATCAATCCGGTGACAGCAATCCCCAACGGGGCATCACCAAACAAGGCGACGCCCTTGTCCGGAAGCTGCTCGTGCAAGCCGCCCACTACATCCTTGGGCCGTTCGGGGCGGATTCGAATCTGCGCCGCTACGGACTCGCCATCGCCGAGCGCGGCGGCGGGACAGCCAAGAAACGCGCCATGATTGCGGTAGCCCGCAAACTCGCCGTGCTCATGCATCACCTCTGGAGCACCGGCGAGGTGTACCAACCACTACGAAACCAACAACCTGCCCCTACCTAGCCGGCGGAGCGGACCGAGCGCCACGGGGGCGACTGCGAGGAAACTACCGGCCACCAGGCCGCCCGTCAGATTGCAGCGCCCCCCCACCGGAACCCAACCTGCACATGCACCGCAAGAGGCGCAAGAGTGCGTAGGGAAGTATCGGACGCCGATCCCAGAACCCGGCCAGCACCACACCAAAGCCTTGACATCAGGAGTCCTTCTCAGGGAAGTAGTTTCCCTCCAGCGCCTCCTTCAGGATGCTGTTATCCAGATCCTTCTCGGCCAGCAGGCGCTTGAGGCGGGCGTTCTCCTTCTCGAGCTCCTTGAGGCGCTTGGCGTCGCTCTTGTCCATGCCGGCGTACTTCTTGCGCCACCGGTAGTACGTCCATTCGGCGATCTCGAGCTGCTTCACGGCCTCAGCGACGCTCATGCCGGAGGCCAGCAGCTTATCGGCCTCCCGCAACTTCATGACGATCTGCTCGGGCGTGTGGGACTTCCCCTTCATCAGGACTCCTTCGACCCACACCCTACCTGGTTCAAATCTCTGGGATCAGATCAGTACAAGCAGTCGGGCTTGAACCTGCGCAAGAAGCGCCCGCGGCGGGCTCGCGCGGCGGCTCACCGGCAAGCGCGGCCGATCGCCACGAGAGCGAACGAGTGCTGGGCGATTGACTTCATGAGCGACGCGTTGTTCGACGGCCGTCGCTTCCGAGTCTTTACGGCCATCGATACCTTCACCCGGGAGTGCCTGGAGATCCATGCCGGGCAGAGCATCAGAGGCGACGACGTCGCTACTATCCTGGAGCGCCTGGTGACCCGCCATGGGCTGCCGGAGCGCGTTCAGGTCGACAACGGCAGCGAGTTCGTCAGCAAGGCATTGGACCGCTGGGCGTACGATCACGGTGTCACGCTGACCTTCAGTCGTCCTGGGAAGCCGACGGACAACGCGTTCATCGAGTCGTTCAACGGCAGTTTCCGGGACGAATGCTTGAACGTCAACTGGTTCCTGAGCCTCGAGGATGCTCGGGAGAAGATCGGATTATGGAGGTGGGACTACAACAATCATCGGCCCCATTCGGCCCTGGGAGATGTGCCGCCCAGGACCTACGCCCAAGGGATTTCGGAGAGCCAAAAAGCTCCGAACCCTAACCCATAGGCTGGAACAAGAACGGGGAGAGGCTCAGCGACTCCTTCGCCCCACACCCTAACTGGTCCAAATCCGCGGGGTCAGATCAGGCCGACTAGCTCTCCAGTGGCCAGTCACTTCACCGTCGAGCGCATGCTTCCTGCAAGAACGGTTGCAGCAATCAACCAGAAGGCGAAGAAGACGCCTGAGAAGAAGAATGAAAGATCGGAGAGGTTCAGGATCATCAATGCCGAGAATGCTGGGGCCAGTGCGCGGCGCCCCTCACCCCCTGCAGCGACGAAGAGCCCCATGAAGATGATTGCCCACGCCAGACAGCCGACGATCCCTGAAGACGCAAGCAAGTACAGGAGGAGGTTATGTGGGTGCAGTGGCCTGTCCATAATCGTTGGCCCGAAGTCATGGTCCACGAACACCCGGCCTAGGCCAACCACGCCCACCCCCGTCGTCGGGTGAGAGAGAAACGTGTGCCAGGCGAGGCCCATGGCAGCCAACCGCTCAACGAGGGAGGCATGTAGGAAGACTGGACCCTTCGCCAAGTTCAGCAACTTGTACGGGATTGTGCGTCCAATCCAGTCTTTCAGACGTTCGCGCGCAATTGGCGAGACCCGAGAAACGGGCCCACTCAACGCGCCGATCCAAAGCCGAGGGTGCCATACCTCAACTTCCAGAGTTCTTGCCCCCCCTACCGTCCAAAGCATGAACTGGACCACGCGGTCCCGGCGACCCTTTGATGAGGGAGTCTTGCATAACCTCCACCGAGGGCCGACGTCGCAGGTGACGCTTCCTAGGTTTGTGCTAAGCTTGAGTATCTGACGACGTTCGGATCGTAGGAACACTGAGGCGGTGTAAGTAGCATTGGGATCGCCCTGTCCGACACCTTGACTTGAAAACTAGGCCTGGATAGCGCTTGTTGTCCAGGTGGGTAATGGTGAGCGACTGTCCGGTTGCCTGACCAGTAGGTGCAAGTACGCCGCGGCTCGCGACGCTTGTCATAGAAGCGGGCTCAAAGTGCCAGGCATTGCATTTGAGATCCCCAGGACACCATAAGAGATTCGTGCCTGGAGCGTGGGGCAGGGCCTCGAATAGAGCGCCGGCGCTGACAATGATTAGGACCGCCCCGAACGTGACCAACTTCGCCTCCTGGATCCAAACGCGGCCATTGTCAGACAACCCACAGCAAGTGCTGCCAGCGCGGTTAATGACGTGAGCGATAGCGATATCACCCCTGCAAGGAGGAGAATTGCTAGCCGCATTGGCCTGCTGGTCGTCACGGTGCCAGCGAACCCTGCCATGACAGCTGAGGCTGCAAGTAGATTTCGATTCACTCCTGCAAGTGCCCAAGGAACCAACGCTGATGATCCTATTGCCAATAATGATGTGATGGCAAGCGCGACGGTGACCCTTTAATTGTCTTGTAGGGGAGCGGCACTAGCAGAGGCAGAAGTATCATCAAGGCAGCGAATGCCGAAGTGCCTGCTGCCTTCGTCCAACTTGCAGGATTGCCAGAGACGAGCAACGCTTCCAGGGTCAAGGCAACAACGCTGGCAGAGAGAGAAGCCGTGAGCCAAGGAAACTCTCTCCTAGTCATCACGTCAGAGAGAATACAAGAGCGTGGACAGTACAAGCTACCTGATGCCCGATTCCCGTTCTCTCTACCTTAGTGAACGGACCAAGAAACAGGGAGGAGGCCAAGAACTCACCCGAAAGGCTTAACACGACGTAGAGATACTAGTCCTCGTGCCGCGAGGGGCGGGGCTGCGGGAGCCGGGGGCTCCTCGTGACGGCGGTCGGCGCTCGTGCCCTTGCCGCCGCCGGTCCAGGGTTGGGCCCGGCGGCCTGGACCCGTACCGTACCCGTACCCGTACCCGTACCCGTACCCGTACTCGCCACGCCCGTTGCGCGCGCTCTCGAGATTGGTGGCGACCAGGCCCAGGATCCGCACGCCGATCCTGTCCAGCAGGTTGAGGGCGGCGCGGGTGCTGCGCCTGTCGGACCCCGGCAGGCTGACCGGGAAGACCACCCCGGTGCAGTGGGGCGCCATCGTCAGCGCGTCGGCGACCGGCAGAACGGGCGGCGAGTCGACCACGATGACGTCGTAGTCGTCCTTGAAGCGCGCCAGCACCTTGGCGAAGCCGTAGGTGAGGAGCTCGGTGGGGGACGGCGCCGCAGCGAAGCTGGGGATGACGTGGAGTTCGGCATGGTCGAGATCGACGAGCACCGGTTCGTAGGGGCGCTCCGGGTCCTCGAGGAGGCTGCGAAGGGGCAGGTCCTTGAGGCCGGTGAGATTGTATTCCTTGCCGATGGTCGGCTTTCGCAGGTCGGCGTCGACCAACAGGGTGCGGTAGTCGTTCCGAGCGAAGCTCTCGGCGAGGCTCATGGATACGCTGGTCTTCCCCTCGCCGGGGCCGGAGCTGGTGACCAGGATGACCTTGGGGTGGTCCTGGCTGGTGGCGAAGAGCACGTTGGTGCGTAGGTAGTTGGCGGCCTCCCTCGGAAGGTGCCGACTTCCGGTCGTGAGCCGAGGGAACTCGGCCAGGACAGGAAGGGCGTTCTCCCTGGCCATGTCCTCGGTGCCGCGGAAGCGCGTGTCGAGCGCGTCGCGCAGCAGCAGGAGACCGTACACGAGGAAGATGCCGAGCACGAACGCGAGGGCGCTGTCACGTGCCGGCCTGGGAGCGACCGGCTTGATGGGCACCGAAGCCGGCTCCAGGATCTCGAGGTTCCCGACGGCGGAGTTCTTCAGGGCCGTGGCGGATTGGAGCTGGAGCTGCTGCTGGGCCCGCAGGCTCTGGAGGCCGGTGATCTGCCCCTGATCGGCGTTGCCCCCCGCCTTGGCCTGGGCGATCTGGGCGTCCAGCGAGGTGATCTGCCCCTGCAGCGCCTGCACGATGTTCTGCAGGTTGTGGGTGGCGCGTTGCTTGTCCCACGCGAGCAGCGCATCGGCAAGGGCGTTGGCGGTGTTGGCCGCAGTCTGCGGATTGCCGTCCTTCACGTCGATGTGCAGCAGGCTCGATTGCCGGTTGGAGTCGATGCGCACGGACACCTTCTTGAGAAGGTCCTGGATGTTCTTCTCGCTCGGCGTGGCGTAGCCGATCGCCTTCATGGCGTTGGCGACCACGGGCGTGCTGGTCGCGGCAGCCTGGTAGGCGCTCACGTCGACGGTGGGGGCGGTCACGAGCGAGACGCCGAACTGCTGTAGGGCGTTGTCGGGCTGGCTGGCCAGGACCGTGGCGCTGGCCTGGTAGGTCGGGTGCGCGCGTTTCGTGAGGAAGTAGGTGAGCAGGGCCGCGCCGACGGCTACGGCCAACGCGAACACCAGGCCGCGCCGGAGCAGCGCGACGAGATCGCGGAACGTGGGCTCTTGCTGGAAGGTGTCGTTCGGTTCCAAGCGGGTCTCACCCATCACGGGGACGGATCGACTGCCAACGGGCAGGTGCGCGAAGCGCAGGTCGGAGGATGGGTGTCCCCAAAGATGCCCAGCCCCATCCCCTCCTCAGACCGGACAATCCTACCAGATGACGCTGGGTGGCGGGCGAGGAGGGGCATACAGCCTGGCGCTCCTCGCCCGCGACACGTTACGTCACTGCACCGTGAACGTCGAGTTCGCCGTCAGCGGTGCGCTCGCATACGGCCCCACGTCCCACGAGAACGTCACGCTGTAGGTGCCCGTTGGCGCGCTCGAGGAGAGCGTGAACAGCTGATCGCTCAAGAAGCTGCTCGACGTGCTGGTCTGATAGACCACCGTGCCGGACGGATCCTTCACCGTGACGATCGGTGTGTGTGCGTCGGCGGCCTGGGGGGCGGGCCCGCTGCTGGCGGATCGCCCATCGGCCGAGAAATGGGTCCCGAGAAGGCCTTGCTCGGCAACGAGACCGCCGTGCCCGAGATCGGCGGTTGAGACGGCCCCGAGGCTCCAGGCCAGGTCTAGCTTGTTGCCCTGCCCGTCGACGACGCGAGGCCGGATGATCACCTGCTCGCCGGGAGCGTAGTTAGATCGCAGTGTGGCGACGGTGGTCGTGAGCGGACCGCCGAAGCTGAGGTCGGGAGCGCTGCCGGTCGAGAGGGTGCGGGTGCCGAGCTCGAAGCCGTAGTCCCAGGTATTGCTCGAAGCGTCGAGCGCCGTGAGATCGCCTCCGACGCTGTACGTCCCGACCTCGACGTTGAGGTCGCCGCTGTTCAGTGCGTACATGTAGAACTGGTCGACCGACGGGTCCTGATCGCTGAACATGAGATTCGGTGTTGGTCACGGTTGCGCCGCTGGCGATCGAGGCACTGTACGTGACGTGTGTGATCTGCGCCTGGTTGGTGTCGACGTCGAGGGTCGTCGTGCCGCCGACGGATACCGAAGGGTACAAGAGGTAGGTGGCGCTGCCGATCGTGGCGCGCAGGGCGAAGGTGTACGCGCCGTCGAGCATCTTCACATGGCTCGGCGCACTGAAGAGCGAGATGGCGGGGCCGATGCGCGCCTTGGCGCCGTAGACGAACCCGGGCTGCGCATCGACGTTGGTCGCGGCCGTCGTGCCCGCGTGGACGTTGACGGTCACATCGGACAACCCGGTGGGATCGACCGTGATCGTTCCGGGGTTGCTGATGTTGCTGCAGGCGGTGAACAGCGCGGGGGTCGTCGTGCTTGCGCCCACGCCGATCGTTCCGCTGAACGTACCCTGCGCAAGCCAGCCGTACGCGTTCTTGTCGAGGAGGAGTGCCACTCCGTTGCTGTCGGTGGTCTCGATGTCACTGCCGACCTGGCTGCCGTGATCGTCGAAGAGGCTCACCGAGACGCTCACCCCGGCGATGGGTGCGTCGGTGGCATCGCGTGCGACCACCGCCAGGTAGCGAGAGGGGTCGGGGTTCAGGCCGCTGTTCGCCGTCGAGCAGGTGTGTGCGATCGGTGCGACGGACGGACCGGTGCGCTGGTCGCAGAGGTCCTGGCCGTTGCCCGACACCGTGTTGCCGCTCAGGGTCGGGTTGGCGTCGCCCTGGAGCAACAGCCCGCAGTTGCCGTTGTTCTGCACGATGTTGCCGCTGACGGTTGGCGTCGCCTGGTTCCGGACGGCGATGCCGGTGGCGATGTTGCTGCTCACGGTGTTGCCCTCGGCGGTGCCGCCTCCCGACTCCTCGTAACTGATGCCTTCGAGGTGATTGCCGGTGATCTGGTTGTTCTCCAGCGTGGGGTGTGCCGTGCCCACCACGCGGATCCCCTTGCTCCCCAGGCTGTCGCTGCCGTTGTCTTGGATCTGGTTGCCGTTGGCGGTGCCGCTGCTGTCGCCTTCATAGGCGATCCCATCGTCGATGTTGCCGTGCAGGTCGTTGCCGCTCAGGGTCGGGTGGGCCGAGTCCGTGACGCGGATCCCCTTGGCGCCGTTGCCGCTGATGGTGTTGTTCGAGGCCGTGCCTGCCGACACACCCGTATAGAGGATGCCGTCGACCCCGTTGTTCTCGATGGTGTTGCCGTCGATGACGGTGGTGGGCCCTCCGGAGGCGGCACCCAGGATCACACCGTCCACGCTGTTGTTCGACAGGGTCGAGCCCTTCAGCGACCCCTTGGTGGTGCCCCAGAACACGCCGCCCCACTTGTTGTTCGTGGACGTGCTGTTGCTGATCGCCACGTCGTTGGCGTCGTCCTCCGCGAAGCCGGCGTGCCCGTTGTCGGTGAAGGTGCTGTCCTTCACCGTGCCGCTGACGGTGCCGTACATGCCGAGGCCGTTGCCGATGTAGTCGAGGCTCCCGGTGCCCTCGACCCCGCCGGTGAACGTGCAACCGGTGATGTCGAGCTTGGCGTCGTTGTAGGCGATGACGACGTCGGTTGCCGCCGTGCCGGTGTACGCGAAGGTGATCCCGCTGGCGGTGAACGTGCCGCCGGAGATGTTGACGACCGGGTTCACCGAGGTCGCTTCGGTGCCCAGAGCTGCGCTGCGCACGGATGCGGCACCGATCGAGGGCGTGGTGACCGTGGCCATCGTGATCGTGACATTGCCAGCGCCCGAGCCCTTTAGCGTGAGGTCCTTGCTGACCGCAAGTGTGTTCGCCAGGGAATACGTCCCGTCTGCGAGGGCCAGCGTGGCGCCGGCCGGGGCGTCCTTGGCGGCGGTCGCGAGGTCCTGCGAGGGGCTCACCTGGATGACCGGCCCGCTCGAGGGGGGCGGCTGCGTGGGCGCCGCCGAGCCGCACGCGGCGAGCAGCGTCGCGATGACCGCGCTCGTGATGACCAGGGTCAGGATGGCGATCGGCGAAGCGCGACGGAAGCTGGGACGGGACACGATGAGACCTCCCCCTCGAGGTATGGCGCGGACCGCTGCGACGTTGTGCGGTTCGCGATGCGGTGCGGGGGGTCGTCGACGCGTAGCCGTGTGCTCCCCCCATCCGCTGCTCGACGTACGGCGTCCATTGTCCGAAGCTGGGGAGCCGGCCCCGCGAAATTCGGAGTTGGGACGTGGTTTGCGGCGATCGACCTACGGGGACGGCGCGCAGTTTCACTCGTTCTGGTACGTCGACGACCCTCGCCAGCGCCAGCCCGACATCACGCTGGCGAAGTCGATCCTCGGCTGGGAGCCCACGACGGCGCTGGCCGATGGGTTGAGGCCGATGGGTTGAGACTGATCGATCGAATACTTCAGAGGTCTGCTTGAACTGAACGAGCTCGAGGAGGTCTCCTGTCCTGTACCCCTTGATCCCGCAACCCCTTTGTCACCCCCGGGCGCTACAGTTGCCCTCGAACCGGGGCAGAAGGCCAGGACGTAGCAGCAGGTGCTGGGTCCGCTAGCAGCGTTCCCCTGGCAGCGTGCCGGCGCGGGGACGCCGGGCCCCGGCGCACGTTGTCGTAGGCGGGTTGTCGCGGGGCAGGTTGCGGCGTGCGCGCAGCCGGTTCGCGGGCGCAGTGTGCCGGCGCACCGAAGGGGGGAGTGGGTATGGAACGAGGGGTTGGGGCCCGTGTGACGCGAGCGGTCCGCGCACGGACCGAACGCACGCTTCGCGGTTCCGCGTACATGTCTGGGGGATGGCGACCGTCCTGGCCTCGATGCTCTGGGCCGCCATGGCCGACTCGACGCCGGAGGACGCCCTGCGGGCCGTCGAGCCGGCGCTGGCCGACGCCCGCGCCGAGGTCGCCGCCCGGGAGCAGGCGCTCGGGGTCCTGCACGGCTTCGACGCCAGCGTCACGTTCCGGCCCGGCGTGAGCTTCGGCACCTACGAAGCGGACGCGGTGCCGCCCGAGTGGTCGAGCCGTCTCTACGTCGATGCGACGTTGGGCTACAGCTACGACGAACCGGCTCTGCTCGCGGAGCTGGACGGCCTGGAGCGCGCTCGCGCGGCGGTGGCCCGCCTGCGGCGCCGCGCCGTAGCCAGGGCGCTCACGGCCCACGCGCGCCTGTTGCAGGTCCAGCTCACCGTGGCGCAGCTCGAGGAGCAGGTCGCCTCGCAGGGGCAGGAGCTGACGGTGCTCGGGGCGCAGGCGAACGCGGCATCGGTGCCGGCCGGTTCGGGCTTGATAGGTCTTAGTTCGATCTCTGCAGGTTCGATCTCGGAGGCTTCGATCACGACGGCTTCGACCTCGACCGCTGGCCGATCCGGCGGAGCCGCCTCGCCGCTGGCCGGCCGCGCGAGCCGCGACCTCGAGCTCCGCAGGCTCGGCGTGGAGGGTCTGCGCCTGCAAGTCGAGCAGTCCCGCCTGGAGCTCGGCGGGCTGCAGGCCGAGCTGGCGGGCTACGGGATGAGCGCACCTGCCGCCTACGCCTCGGTGCGGTTCGTGCTGCCGCCTGCCCGGGCGCGCTCCACCAGCGCCTACCGGCTCAGACAGCTCGCGGTGCGGCGCGCCGAGGCCGAGCTCACGCAGGCGGGCGTCTACGGCACGCTCCAAGACATCGCCTTCAGCGGCAGCTACACGACCGGCAACGTGGCCGTGCGCACGGACGTCGGGATCGTCGAGGCCACGCCGCGCGCCGAGCTGAGCCTGGCGTTCCCCGGCGGGCCGGACGCCTGGTCGGTGGGCGTGCACGCCACGGTCGTCCTCTCCGCCGCCGTCCTCTCCACGACGCTGGGGTCGCTCCCGGATCTGCAACGCCGGGTGAGGAGAGCCCATGAGGCGCTCACCGCCTACGAGCGAGACTTCCCCAAGCAAGCGGCGAGGCGTCGTGCGGCCGCGCAGCTCGCGGAGCGCGCGCTTGGGCTAGCCGAGCGGCAACGCTCGCTGGCCGACACGCGTGACGCCCGGCGTACCCTCTACTCCGCCTGGGCGGAGTACGTCCGGCAGGTGCGCGGCTACCTCGAGTACGTCGACGCCGGCTGGGAGGCGCGGGCGCGTTGAGGCAGGCGCGTTCACCGAATGCTTGAGGTCGCGGTGCGACAGGCCCGCCGCTGGTAACGTGGCCCTCGACCCCTCCGCGGCGGCCGCACGGCCCGCGCGGAGCATCGGTCGAGAGGGGGGAGCGTGGATACTCGACCAGGCAACCTACGAACCTGGGCACCGAGCCGGCCGCGCGCTGGCCGCGGCCCGGGCGGTTGTCATCCTGGCGGCCTGTCTGGTCGCGGGGTTCGGCTTCGCGGCGGCGCCCGCGAGCGCGTCCGGCCCGGGTTCCCAAGACCCGACTTCCCAGCCGACCGATGCGTCCGGCTCGTCGAGCGCCGGTTCCTCGGCCGACGGGTCCCCGACCGCGGGTTCCCCGACCGACGGGTCCTCGACCGACGGGTCCTCGACGACCACCGTCAACGACACGTCCCCACCCCCGGTCCTCGGCGCCTTCGGCGTCAGCGCCGGTTTCCCGAGCTACCAGACCGTTGCCGGCTACCTCTCCGCCCAGTACCAGTACCTCGGCTTCCAGGTGAAGGGCAGCTACACGGCGGTCGGGCCCTACGTGGCCCTCGAGTTGCGCGGCTACCCGCCGGTCCCCGTGCCGGTGCCGCTGTTCGTGGGCATCGGCGGCGGCTACTACGGCGGCAATGTCACGTACTTCGGCACGCTCGGCGCGCATGTGCCGCTGTCGCTGCACGTGCGCCTGGACCTGGAGGGTGGCGTGGCGAACGTGCCGTTGCTGGCGAAGCGGGCGTGGGCGCCCTATCTGTCGGTGGGTGTGAGCTACGCCTTCCCCTTCGTGCCGACGCATGGTGGTTACGGGCCGGAGGCGGCGGCCCCCATGTCGTTGGCGGGCTCGCCGGGGCCGGTGTGCGAGAAGAGTGACACGCCCGACCGTGGGATGCTGCTCGAAGCTTTTCACCGGACCGTGAAGGGCTTTCTGGATAGCGCGCGCGCCACCTACGGCAGCATCTATACCGACCTTAGCTACAGCTTCGACGTCACCTCGGTGCGCGTCAGCGGCGACCACGGCGTGGTCAAGATCCACTACAAGGGCAGCGTACGGACCATCGCTACGGGCAAGCGGGAGTCGGCGTCGGGCAACGCCTCGGCGGTGTACCGGTGGAACGGCTGCGGTTGGTCGACGGTGGACGTCAGCTACTGAGGAAGATCAGGCTGACTGCCCTGAAGGGCTGAGAGGCAGCGCCTCCGTGACGCAGGGGAGCTGGGACAGAGCCACGGTTCCTGAGGGCCGTTCCAGCCAAAGCCATTCAACTCCGAATTACCTAGGGACGGGTGGGTCGGGGATTCATACTGTGCGCTGAGTCTCGTCGCGCTTCGTCCATCACCGTAGTGGAGGTGGGTGGGGTGGCCTGCACGTCAGGGGGAAATCATGAAGCGTCCACTCGGCCTCGTTCTTGCGCTCCTGTTCATCATCACGTTGGTGGCGTGTAACACCAACACCCCCCCGCCCGACATCACGAGCTTCACCGCCGCTCCGGCCAGCATCGCGCCCGGCTCCTCCGCGACGTTGTCGTGGACCCTCCAGGGCTCGGGGTCGCCGACGCTGTTGATCGACAACGGCGTGGGCAACGTCACGGGCGAGAGCCAGGTGACCGTGAACCCGTCGGTGACGACCACCTACACGCTCTTGGCGGTCAACTCTGGCGGGACCGTCAGTTCGACGGCTGTCGTCACGGTCACGGGGACCTCGACGCAACACACCCTGTCGTTGAGTGGCTCGAACGGTTCGGTGAAGGTGAACGGGACGCCGCAGAGCTTGCCGTATTCGGGTTCGTTCCCGGATGGTACGAGCGTGAGCGTCGAGGCGGTGCCCGATAGCGGCTACCAGTTCTCCGGTTGGAGCGGAGCTCTCTCCGGGAGCACGAACCCCACGAGCATCACGATGAACGGTGACAAGTCCGTGACGGCAACCTTCAGCGTCGCTGGGGGGACGTCCCACAGCTTGTCGGTGACGGGCTCGAACGGTTCGGTGAAGGTGAATGGGACGGCGCAGAGCTTGCCGTATTCGGGTTCGTTCCCGGATGGTACGAGCGTGAGCGTCGAGGCGGTGCCCGATAGCGGCTACCAGTTCTCCGGTTGGAGCGGAGCTCTCTCCGGGAGCACGAACCCCACGAGCATCACGATGAACGGTGACAAGTCCGTGAGCGCGTCCTTCACCGTCGTGAGCAACGCGGGCCCTTACACGTTGTCGTTGAGCGGCACGAACGGTTCGGTGAAGGTCAACGGCACGTCGCAAGCGCTGCCGTACTCCACCACGTTCTCGAGCGGGACGAGCGTGTCGCTGGAGGCCGTGCCGGATTCCGGGTACACCTTTGGTGGCTGGGGTGGCGACCTGTCCGGTGCCTCGACATCGACGTCCATCACCATGGACGCTGACAAGAACGTGACCCTCGCCTTCGCTACCCAGTCGAAGCCCTACGTCCTCACCTTGAACGGGTCGCATGGTTCGGTGAACGTGAACGGGGCGTCGCACACGCTGCCGTACTCTGAGACGTTCGCGAGCGGCGCGAGCGTTTCGTTGCAGGCGCTTCCGGATACGCACTATCAGTTCGATGGCTGGGGTGGGGATCTCTCCGGGACGTCGGCGTCGACCTCGGTCACGATGAGTGCCAGCAAGACCGTGTCGGTGAACTTCTCGCCGATCATGCATACGTTGAGCATCACGGGTTCGCATGGGAGCGTGAAGGTCAACGGGACATCGCAGAGTCTGCCGTACTCCGGTTCGTTCGCTGAGGGTACGAGCGTGTCGTTGCAGGCGGTTCCGGCTTCGGGCTACCAGTTCGCTGGCTGGAGCGGGGGTCTGTCGGGGAGCACCAACCCGACGTCGATCACCATGGATGCCGCCCACAGCGTCACGGCGACGTTCAGTATCAAGCAGTACACGCTTTCGCTCGGCGGCAGCAACGGTAGCGTGAAGGTCAACGGGACCAGCCATAGTCTGCCGTACTCCGCGATGTTCCCGAGCGGGACGAGCGTGTCGCTGCAAGCGGTTCCCGACAGCGGCTACGACTTCACTGGCTGGGGAGGGGACCTTTCCGGAACCTCCCTGTCAACGTCGATCACGATGAACGCAGACAAGTCCGTCACCGTCGGGTTCGCGCTCCCGTTGCACTACACCCTGTCGTTGAACGGCTCGCACGGCTCGGTGAGCGTGAACGGTTCGTCGCACACCCTGCCGTACTCCGGGTCGTTCGCGAGCGGGACGAGTGTGTCGTTGCGGGCGATCCCCGACGCCCATTACAAGTTCGATGCTTGGGGAGGCGATCTCTCAGGCACCTCCACGTCGACCTCGATCACGATGAATGCGGGCAAGAGCGTGACGGCGAGTTTCTCGCCGATCATGCACACGTTGAGCATCACCGGCTCGAACGGTCGGGTGAACGTGAACGGGACGGCGCAGAACCTACCGTACACGGGGTCGTTCGCTGAGGGTACGAGCCTGTCGTTGCAGGCGCTTCCGGACACCCATTACAGATTCGATGGCTGGGGTGGGGATCTCTCCGGGACGTCGGCGTCGACCTCGGTCACGATGAGTGCCGCCAAGAACGTGACCGCGGGCTTCTCGAAGATCATGCACACGTTGAGCATCACGGGCTCGAATGGGAGCGTGAAGGTCAACGGTACGTCGCAGAGTTTGTCGTATACGGGCTCGTTCGCTGAGGGTACGAGCGTGTCGTTGCAGGCGGTTCCGGCTTCGGGCTACCAGTTCGACAGCTGGGGCGGGAACCTGTCGGGGACGTCCGCGTCCACGTCGATCACGATGGATACCGACAAGAGCGTCACCGCCAGTTTCACCGCCAAGAAGCCGGTGATCAGCTCGTTCTCGGCATCCCCGAACAGCTTGTCGTACTCAGGCGGCAACACTACGCTGTCCTGGAACGCCAGCAACGCGTCGAGCTACTCGGTGTCGGTGTCGCCAACCATGAGCGGCTTCCCGAAGACCACCGCCGGTTCCAGCCTGAACGTGAGCCTGCCAGCGAACAACAACACCAACGCGATCAACTACACCTTCACCCTGATTGCTACCGGCCCGGGCGGCACGGACACCGCCACGACGTCGGTCGCTGTGGGGGCGCCACCCCAGGTGACCATTCAGTCATTCTCGCTGTCGCCGACGAGCCTGTCGGGCAGTGGTGGTAGCGTCACGGCCTCATGGAGCGCGAGCAACGCGACCAGCTACCGGCTGACGAGCTCCCCCGCCCTCCCGGGCCTGCCGAAGACCACCGGCGGGACGAGCACGAGCTTCAGCGTCCCCCAGAACACATCAGCCTCAGCGAAGAGTTACACCATCACGTTGACAGCAACCGGACCGGCCAATACCGCTAGCCTGCAACGCACATTGACCCAGTCTGCTCCGCCAGTCATTATCAGTTCCTTCACTGCGTCGCCCGGCGGCCTGTCCTACAGCGGCGGAACCGTTACGTTGTCGTGGAGTGCCACAGGCGCCTCGAGCTACCAGGTGTCGAGCTCGATCGCCATCTCCGGCCTTCCGAGGACCACCGGTAGCACGAGCATCAGCGTCTCCGTGCCTTCGAACACGAGCATCAGCGGCAGGACGATCACGTTCCAACTTTCGGCGAGCGGCGGTGGCGGCTCGGACTCGGCCAGCACCTCCGTAAGCCAGAGTGGGAAGCCGCGCCCGAACCCTCCAGGTAGCGTCAACAACTACGCGGTGGCCGCGCCGTACGCGTTCCATTACAAGGGCATTGGTGCCTGTGGTTTCGCAAATGACTACGGGGTTCTCGGCACCATCTCCGGCGGCGCCACTGTAGGCCCCAGCACGGGCACCCATCGTTGGGCGTGTATCACCTTCGCCGCCAGTACATCCTCGGGCATCCAGGCCTACCACATCGTTCGGCGGTCCTCGAGCACGGGCGCCGGCCAGTCGGTCGCAACGCTGTCAGCGACATCGAGCAGCATGATGGCGGTCGACGCCAATCCCGGGACGACTCCTTACGAGTACGGCGTTTACGCTACGGATTCGAGCGGCACCGCATCGCAGACCGCCTGGTCCGGCTACATGACAGCCCCACCGTCTGGGCTGATGGGCTTGCAGCTCACCAAGGGCACGTTGCAGGGGAGCATCACGGACGAGTCCAACACGAGCCCGGCCCTCCTGTCCTCCACGCGTAACGTGAAGTACAACTTCTCCAATCCGTGGCCATCGGCACCCACAACCATGTTCGACGTTGAGCTCTACGAGATTCAGTGGAACGAGTTCTACGGTCAGTGGGGAACGACGCTCAATCACAACCAGCAGGTTGATGTCTCGTCCGGGTTCAATTGGGGCGTCCCGAAGGACACGCCCAACGTGATCAGTGTCTACGACTACCATTGGCGCACTCTTGTGATCGGCTATGCGTACCGTTACACGAGCGGTGGCCCGGTCACCGGTGTCGACATAGGCCAAACCGTGCGCTTCACCGTGAGCAACGGCATTTCGGCGGGCAGTAGTGCTTGGGGTACAGCCGATCTGCCCCCCGGCCTGGTCGGTTACTGAGCCCGAACACATGCCATCGACGGCGACCGCGATCCGGTCGCCGTCGATGGTCGCTGGCGCCCGATTGGATAAGCGTTGGACCCCATGTGCCGGACATGGTCCGCTAGGCGGCGTCGCCCGCCGACGTCAACACGCCCGCGTCAACACGCCCGCGTCAATCTGCGGTTACGGCTTCGTGGAGCTCGACGGGCGCTAGCGTCGAACGCCTTCCGATCCCGCGGTACTCGAGTTGTGAGCGAACCTCTTTGGAGAGCGCATTGCGGCCGTCCACCACCAGGGCGCGCTGCATGGTGGAGCGGAAGACCTCCGGCGGCAACGCCAGGTACTCCGGCCACTCCGTGAGCAAGACCGCGGCGTCCGCGCCGTTCAACGCATCCCGAACATCCGAACACAGGCGCACCGACTCCGGCAGGACCCGACGTGCGCCACCCAACGCCTGAGGATCGTGGCCGCGCACTTCGGCGCCGCGCTCCAGCAGGGCTCGGGCCAGGGGCACGCTGGGCGCTTCGCGCAGGTCGTCGGTGCCGGGTTTGAAGGCGAGTCCGAGGAGAGCGACGCGCTTGCCCCGTAGGTCGCCGAGCGCGCCCGTGAGAAGGTCGAGGACCCGCAGCGGCTGGTTCTGATTCACCTGGATGACGGCCGATAGCAGGGCGAAGTCGTAGCCGTTGGTGGACGCGATGTGATGCAGGGCTCGCGTGTCCTTGGGGAAACAGCTGCCGCCGTACCCGATGCCGGCGTGCAGGAAGTGCCTGCCGATACGGGGGTCGGACCCGATGACGGAGACGACGTCGTCGATGTCGGCGCCGACGCGGTCGCTGACGTTGGCGATCTCGTTGACGAAACTGATGCGCATCGCGAGGAAGGCGTTGGCGGCGTACTTGGACAACTCGGCGCTGCGGCGGTCGACCTCCAGGAAGGGGACGGAAGGGCGCTCGGCCGGGTGCTCGAGGCCAGGGGGCAGCGCGAAGTCCTGGTCGAGGATGGGCCGGTAGAGCTCGCGAAGCACGTCGAGAGCCTCCTGCGGCCCGCCGACCGCGATCCGGTCCGGCAACATGCTGTCGCGCAAGGCGCGACCCTGGCGCAGGAACTCCGGGTTCGACGCCACCAGGACGGGGCGCTGCTGAGCGCTCCGGTGCACGCGAGCGGCGAGCTCGTCGCCTGTGCCCACCGGCACAGTGCTCTTGGTGACGAGCACCAACGGTCCTTCGCCCGGCCGCAGCGTGCTGAGCACCTGGTCGACGGCTGCCCACAGATAGTGCAGGTCGGGCGCGCCATCCGCGTCCGGCGGCGTCCCGACGGCGATGAACGCCACGTCGGCCCCCGTGAGCGCATTCCCGTGATCCGAAGTGAAGGTGAGCCTGTGGCGACACGCCCTCAGCACGTCGTCGAGATGGGCTTCGTAGAAGGGGGCCCTGCCGTCCGACAGGCGAGCGAGCTTCCCGTCATCGACCTCGACAACGCGAACGTCGTGCCCGACCCATGCCAGCGCCGCGGCGGTGGTGAGGCCGACGTACCCTGCTCCGATGACGGCTACTTTCATGTGGGTCCCTTCCTGCCGACGGTCCAGCCGCCAGATCCCAGCATGGCAACGCATCCTCGGAGTCATCCGAGTATCTCGTTGGGAAGCGCCGCCGATCTAGGCGAACGCAACGATGCTACGGGAGCCAGGCGCCGGCCCGCTGTGACGCCTGCGTGCCGGCCACAGGGGCGGGTGCATGCACGTCTGCGTCGAGACCGAGGCGTTTCCGCTCGAAGGTGACGGGTTTCGAGTTCGTCGTCGATGGCGAGCGAGAGAGCGCCAGCGTCGTGGCGTCCGAACCCTGGCGACGGCTGCCACGACGCCGCACGAACCAGGGCGAGCGCGTCGCTGAACGCCCATCTGGCCAAGGTATGTGACACCCCCTGGCCTGTTCCGGATCCTGCAGGCATGAGGTGATCCGGTCGCGCAGGTCGCTCGTCCCGTGCATCCCCTGCTAAGATTGCGTGCAGAAGGGACGACAAGGATGGGGGACGATCCGGGGCATCCTGGTCTGCCCGCTTCGATGCGGAGGCCAATGGTGTTTTCTTGTCTCGTATGGGGGGGTCCGTCACGGTGAGCCGCTCCGTGGAAGAGGTGCAGGAGGGCGCGCGTGGCTGAGCCCGAGCGTCACATCGGTCCCTCTGGCGCCTACCTGAACGAGGTCGCGGCGCACATCCGAACCTTGGCGTTGGGGGGACG
Source organism: uncultured Trueperaceae bacterium (assembly GCA_963783895.1). Lineage (GTDB taxonomy): Bacteria > Deinococcota > Deinococci > Deinococcales > Trueperaceae > JASBRS01. Next base: position 83,657 of record CAWAPF010000018.1, on the reverse strand, counting down.
CGGCGAGGACGTACGCGGCAGGAACCTGCTGGCGCTCCACGTGCTGGAGGCCGGCTTCGCGCACGACTGGCTGGCCTACACGCCGACGCGAGATGTCGGTCGCTGGCTGATGATGTTGTTGGATCTGGTGGGCGCGCGGGTGGGGTTGGCGCCTGGGGAGCGCCTGGAGCGCACGGTCGCAATGTTCCTTGACGATCTCCGAGATCTCGGATTGCGCCATCTGGCCGACGTGACGGAATCGGCTTTGCTGCAGGTGCTGTCCCGCCGCTTCGCGTGGCCCGTGCTTGCGCTGGCGCCGCTGTTGCCCCAGCTGTCCGTGGGGTCCCTGCTCTGGCATGTCGGCTTTCTGAGCGGGCCTTACCGGAAGCAGGTGCATTTCGAGAAACACAGTCAGGGGAAGCTCATCCGCCGGAAGCTCGGCTCGACCCTGGATGAGCTCTGGGCGGGCGCCGTGAGGGCCAACGTGCAGGGCTCCGCGCCGACCGCGGTGCACGTATTCGCGGCGCTGCCGCCTGCGTTCCCGGTCGTCCTCGCTCAGGTGGAGAGTGCGCTCCAACGCGTTGACGAGTCGCTCGAGGGCTTGCCGTTCGCCGTCTTCTACGCTCTGGTGACCGATGCCTCCCGGTCCGGTCGGCGCTGGGAACCGCCCGATCGCTTCGTGGAAGGCGGGGCCTACACGCGTGAAGATTTCGACCGGGCGGTAGGCCGGTCGCTCAAGGGTGCACACAGCCGCAAGGCACGCTTCCGGCGCAGTGTGGGGTTGGCCGAGCTGGGGCTCAGCAGCTTCTTCCCCGCTTCGGTGGCAATGGTCGACGGCTGGCTGGTCCACTGTGGTTGCTCCGAATTGTGGGTGGAGCGTTCGTCCGGGGCGCATGCTAGGGGAGACGAAGGGTGGCTCTCGCTGGCGAGGGCCAACATGGAGGAGATCGAGGATCTGCAGTGGAGGGTCTACGCCTCGGTGACGGAGGCCATGGTTGGGCCACCGCCTTCAAGCCTGCAGGGAGGAACCGGATGACGATCCCCTTGAGCCCCGCATCCGATCGCAGTGGACCCCGCGAGACGCTGCTCGCATTGACCGAGGCCTACCTGCGCCGCGGCGAGCTCGGGAACGATGACCGGAACTCCGTGGCGAGTCTCGACGGCCGCGCGCGCGAGGTGCGATCGGCGAGTGGCGGAGCGCCCGAGTGGGCGCCGTTGGCGGCCGCGTTGGCGGCGATGCTGCGCGGTGAAGTGGAGCAAGCCCTGAGGATCGCGCGGGAGGCGCTCGGGGGAGCCCCGATGCCGGTGGCGCTTCGCCCCGCGCTCCTCGGTATTGGCGTCCGGGCCGCACTTGCGACGGACCGTCCCGCGCTTGCCGCCCGCTGGCGCGCAAAGATGCATGGTGCGTCGATGTCCGGGATGGCGGCGCCGGCCAGGGCTTCGAGGGCCGAGCCTCACGAGACGTCGCCGGCCGGCGATCGTCGGTCCGCGGGGCATGCTCGGCGCCGCGGCGAGCTCGCAGTGCTCTCGAGCCTGCCTGACGAGGTGCGCCTGCTCCTCGAGGCGGACGTCGACGAGGGTGGCGTGCTGGGACCGGCCTGGGTGAGCGCGTCGCTCGGGCCCGAAGACGGCGGGGGAGGTTCCGACGTTGGAGACGGTGCTGGCGCCGACGGCGACGATGTGCAGGACCGTGGTAGCCAGCCTGCTCACGAGGACCCGGATGGATCGGCGGGCGTCCGTTCTGCCGGCGCAACGCTCCACGTTGTGATGGACGCCTACCACGGCGATGTCGTGAGCATACCGGTGCACGTCGAGGTCCTGTCGGCAGGGTCGTTGCCGGCATGGGACGAAGCCGCGATGCCGGCGGCACACACCGGCATCGGGCGTGGTGCGGGAACGAGTTCCGAGCATGCCACCGACGCGTTTCAGGCCGACGGTTTTCCGCTTCTGGCCGTGCGCGTCGAAGCGGGCCGGCCGCTGGCGGATCGGCCAGACGCCGACGCGTGGCATGTGCGCTTCGTTGGCAGGCTGCGAGCGCTCGACTCGCGGACCTCCGACGGGAGTCTGCTCGGCCTGACTTGGGACGACTCCGGGTTCGTGGCCACCATCCAGCCGCCCGAGTGGTTCGCGGAGTTCGACGCGACGCCGGCCGTGCTTGCCACGCGCGTCACGCACGTGGTGGTCGTGCCGGAGCCGAGCGCGCGACGAACCGGCCTAGTGGTGGTACAGGACAAGCGTCCCTAGCCGAAGGGAGAGTCCCGCCCCGGATTCTGGGGCCGAGGGCCCCGGCCGTGCGGCCGGTGGCTTGCAATTCCATCCCTCGCAAGGCTATCGAGCCGAGCCGTCTCGAATCGAAGCCAGTTCCGGCCCTCACCGTGCGCGACGCGTCCTGCGCGATGCGTGCGGTCCGGCCAAGAGAACATCGGGGAGCGAGGTGTCGTAGGTGAAAGTCGACGCGGCCAAGATCAGGGAGATCGCACGAAGGCTCGGGGTGTCCGAGCGCACCGTCGAGGAGTACCTCCTCGACCGGCTGACCATGCAGCAGGCCGGGGGCGCGCCGGGCGCGGGGTATGCCCCGCTGTCCGGGAACTCCGGGCGCGCCGATGTGGTCGATCGTTTCGGGCGCGCGCTCGAGGAGGAGGCCGGCTGACGCGACCGGCCGTTGCACACGCGCACGCACGCCGCCGCACCCGCACGGTGCGGCGGCGTTGCCGTGCGGCCGGATGTGCCCTCGCGCCGATGGCACCCGATCGGGACCGTGGGTTGCTCAGGTCGAGACGATCGCGCGCCGGCGCAGTTCGGCCAAGAGATCATCAACGCAGAAGAGACACTCTGCTCGGGGATGTGGTCACTCGGACCTCCGGCGCCTCGGGTGCTTCGTAGGGGCTGTCGATGCCGGTGAACTGTTTGATCTGCCCGGCTCGGGCTTTGGCGTAGAGGCCCTTGGGGTCGCGCTCGTTCGCAGATTCGAGGGGCGCGTCGACGTGGACTTCGATGAATTCGCCTTGGTCGACGAGGTTGCGGGCCATCTGTCGGTCGCTCTTGAAGGGGCTGATGAAGGCGGTGAGGACGATGAGGCCGGCGTCGACGAAGAGTTTGGCGGTTTCGCCGATGCGGCGGATGTTCTCGATGCGGTCGGCGTCGCTGAAGCCGAGGTCTTTGTTGAGGCCGTGGCGGATGTTGTCGCCGTCGAGGAGGTAGGTGTGGTGGCCCATCTCGACCAGCTTGGCTTCGAGAGCGTTCGCGAGGGTGCTCTTGCCGCTGCCGCTGAGGCCGGTGAACCAGATGATGCAGGGTTTCTGGTTCTTCTGTTGGGCGCGTTCTTGTTTGGTGATCTTGTGGTCGTGCCAGGTGAGGTTGTTGTCGTTGGCCGTGATCTTGCCGTTGTCGCTCATGCGGGTTTCCCGTTCGCGCGTTGGGCGTTGGCGAGGATGGTGGCGACTTCGGGGCGGGTGAATTCGGGGGGTGGGAGTTCGCCGGCTGCGAGCATGGCGCGGACCTTGGTGCCGGAGAGGAAGACGTGGTGGCTGTTGTCGTGGGGGCAGCTCTTGGCGCTGGCCATGCTGCCGCAGTGTCTTGCAGTAGAAGCTGTGTTCGAATTTGAGGGGTTGGATGGCGAGTTCGTCTGTGGTGTAGGTGTCGAAGGCGTGTTGGGCGTCGTAGGTGCCGTAGTAGTCGCCGACGCCGGCGTGGTCGCGGCCGACGATGAAGTGGCTGCAGCCGTAGTTCTGGCGGCTGATGGCGTGGAGGATGGCTTCGCGGGGGCCGGCGTAGCGCATGGCGGCGGGGTAGACGCCGAGGTGGACGCGGTCCTGGGGGTAGTAGTTGTCGAGGAGGACCTGGTAGCACTGCATGCGGACGTCGGCGGGGATGTCGTCTGCCTTGGTGGTGCCGACGAGGGGGTTGATGAAGAGGCCGTCGGTGGTTTCGAGGGCGACCTTGGTGAGGTATTCGTGGGCGCGGTGGATGGGGTTGCGGGTCTGGAAGGCGACGACGGTGCTCCAGCCGCGTTCTTCGAACTCTTGCCGGGTGGTGTGGGGGTCGTGCTTGTGGTCGTCGAAGGCGCTGCTGGGGAGGTCGTTGACGAGGGTGATGGGTCCGCCGAGGTAGACGGGGCCGGCTTCGAGCATGGCGTGCGACGCCGGGGTGCGGGTGTCGGTGGTGCCGTAGACCTGCTGCGGCTTCGTGCTGTTGGTCGGGGCGGTAGAGGTCGGTGACGGTCATGGTGGCGAGGACGCGTGCCGTCGGGGTCGGTGAGGGCGATGTCCTGGTCGAGCGCTGAGGGCATCGGCCTGCTCTTCGGTGACCTGGAGGGTGATGGGGATGGGCCAGGCGAGGCCGTTCGCGAGGCGGCCGTCGTCGACGATGCTGCGGTAGTCGCGCTCGGTGACGAAGCCTGTGAGGGGGCTGTAGATGCCGGTGGCGAGGCATTCGATGTCGGCGAGGGTGCGCTCGTCGAGGGGGATCTTGGGGAGGTTCTTGGCGGCGTCGAGGGCGGCTGCGCGCTTCGTCGGGTCGAGGCGGCGGTCGATGAGGGTGCCGCCGTGGGGTTGGATCAGGCTATTGGGCATTTCACATCTCCTGCTCCCGGTCGCGGCTATCGGCGTGCTGCGCTTCATGCGGTCGAGTATAGCGCCGGCGCCGGACGCGGCGCTCACGGCGGGCTGAGGAGCTGCGAGGTAGGGCGAGCGGGTCTTCGGGCGCTGACGAGGAAGTGGGGGTTGTGGAGGTCGGGCTTGTTGTAGGTGAGGGGTGCCCCGCCGACGTCGACCACGTGTGCGCCGGCCTGTGCCGCCACGGCGTGGGCGGCGGCGGTGTCCCATTCCATGGTGGGGCCGAGGCGGGGGTAGAGGTCGGCGGTGCCGTCGGCGACCTGGCAGATCTTGAGGGCGCTGCCGCGTCGAGACGACCTCGACCGGTCCGCCGTGCGCGCAGGGCGTCGAGGAAGCGCTGCGGTCTCGGCGTCCCGCGTGGGAGCGGCTGGCGACGACGCGGAGGGGCGCTCGTGCGGCGTGGTCGCGGCCTGGATCGGCTGGAAGGCGGCGGCCGCCCTCGCTGCGGCCGGGCGCGCGTGCCGCGGGTCGCGGCGTAGAGGAGGTCGAGGGCGGGTGCGTGCACCACCCCGAGGACGGGTGCGCCCGTCCTCGATGAGCGCGATGTTGACGGTGAACTCGCCGTTGCGCTTGATGAACTCCTTGGTGCCGTCGAGCGGGTCGACGAGCCAGAAGCGGGTCCAGGATCGCCGCACCGGGTAGGGCGCGTCGCTGGCCGCCTCCTCCGAGAGGATCGGCATGGTCGGCGTGAGGGCGCGCAGGGCGTCGGTGATGAGCCGGTGGGAGGCGAGGTCGGCTCTCGTGAGCGGTGAGGCGTCGTCCTTCAGGGTGACGTCCATGGGGCCATCACCGTCCTGCCCGTAGATCTCGAGGATGGCGCTGCCGGCTTCTCTGGCGATGCGGACGGCGTGCTCGCGCAGCTCCGCGAGGTTCGGTTCGGGTGGGGTTTCCACGATGGCCTCCGGGTTGCGGTCAGGGATGGAACGGCCAGATGCAGAGGGACGAGGCAGGAGCGCCACGCTGGCGGTGATGAGCGTGATCGGGAGCCCGATGCGCAGGAAGTCGTTGAAGCGGTAGCCGCCGGGCCCCAGCACCATGAGGTTGGTCTGGTAGCCGATGGGGGTGGCGAAGCTCGCCGATGCTGCCAGCATGAGGGTGATGGCGAAGGGCAGCACGCTGGCGTGGAGCTGGCTGGCCATGCTGTGTGGCGATGGGGTACATCAGCACCGCCGCGGCGTTGTTGGTGATGAGGGCGGTGAAGAGGGCGGTCGCGAAGTAGAGCAGCGACGAGATTGACGACCGGGTCGGTGCCGCGCGAGCGTGCCGAGCGCGTGGGCCATCGTCGCTGCGAGCCCGGTGGTGGTCATCGCCTGGCCGATGCCGAGGGCGCGAACCGATGACGATGAGCACACGCCAGTCGATGGCGCGACGCGCTGCCGCGCCGGGGAGCGCCCTGGCCATCACCATGAGCCGCGGCGGCGAGCAGGGCGCCGGTGACCATGGGAAGCCATCCCAGGGCCACGACGAGGACCATGCCGAGCAGGATGCCGCTCGCGAGTGGAGCGCGGTCGAAGCGCGGTGGGTTGGAGTCGGGTACGTGGCTGACGAGGTAGAAGTCGCGGGTGTTGCGTTGGCGCTCCACGAAGTCGGCTTGCGTCTCCAGCAGCAGGGTGTCACCGGGGCGCAGCACGATGTCGCCGATCTTCCGGTCGATGCGTCGATTGTTGCGCGCCACGGCGATGACGACGGCGCCGTAGCTGGCTGCGGAAGCGCCCCTCGCGGATGGTCTGCCCGAGGAGGGGGCAGCTGTCGGACACCACGGCCTCGACGAGGCTGCGGCGGGCGCGGGGGCCGTCGAGCTTGAAGAGCTGATCGGGCGCCGGCAGCAGGCCGGGGATGCGCTGCAGGTCGACGATCGAATCGACGACCCCGACGAACACCAGCCGGTCGTCGGCGAGCAGCGTCTCGCGGGGGCCGACGGCGGGCAGGATCGCGCCCTGCGCGATCGATCTCGACGAGGTAGACGTGGCCCAGGTTGCGCAGGCCGGCCTCCTCGATGGTGCGGCCGACCAGGGGTCCGTCCGGCGCGACGGTCATCTCGACGGCGTACTCGCGGGCGTCGTCGAGCTTCTCGAGGACGGGGGTGCGGTCGGGCAGCAACCAGCGAGCGAGGAGGAGGGTGGCGAGGATGCCGGTGGCGGCCACGGGGACGCCGACCCAGGCGAGGCTGAAGAGCCCGAGATCGGCGTGCCCATCCTGGAGGAGGAGGCCGTTGACGATGAGGTTGGTGCTGGTGCCGATGAGGGTCATGCTGCCGCCGAGGATGGCGGCGTAGGAGAGGGGGAGCATGAGCTTCGATGGCGAGAGGTGGTGCTTCTTGGCCCAATCGCTGATGGCGGGGATCATGATGGCGACCACCGGCGTGTTGTTGAGGAAGGCGCTCACGATGCTGACGGGGGCCATCACGCGGAGCTGGGCGCCCGTCGTGGTCGTGGGTCGACCCAGGACGCGCTGGCTGATCCAGTAGACGGCGCCCGTCTCGCGCAGGCCTGCGGCCACGATGTACAGCACGCCCACGGTGACGAGTCCCTGGTTCCCGAAGCCGGCCAGTGCCTCCTGCGGCGCCAGCACGCCCGTGGCCATCAGGACGGTGAGCACCCCGGCGAAGACCAGATCGGCGCCCACACGCGTGAACACCAGGACTGCCAGGGCTCCCAGCACCAGGAAGGCGGTCAGTGCCGCGGCCGCAGTCATCGCACGATCAGGGCTTCGGGCTGTCGATCAACGAGAGCAGGTAGCGGCCGTAGCCGTTCTTGCGCATCGCGTCGGCCAGGCGCTTCAACGCTTCGGCGTCGATCCAGCCGTTCCGGTAGGCCACCTCTTCGGGACAAGCGATCTTGAGCCCCTGCCGGGCCTCGACCGTCTCGACGAAGTTGGCCGCCTGCAGCAGGCTCTCGTGCGTCCCCGTATCGAGCCAGGCCATGCCGCGGCCGAGCACCTCGACGTGGAGGTCGCCCTCGGCCAGGTAGCGCAGGTTCACGTCGGTGATCTCCAGCTCGCCACGCGCGGAGGGCTTCAGCTCCCGCGCGAACTCGACGACGCGTGCGTCGTAGAAGTAGAGCCCCGTGACGGCGTAGTGACTGCGGGGTTCGGAAGGCTTCTCCTCGAGGCTGACGACGCGGCCGGCCTCGTCGAACTCCACGACGCCGTAGCGCTCCGGGTCGCGCACGTTGTAGCCGAACACCGTGGCGCCGTCTTGGCGGGCGACCGCGTTCTTGAGCCGGCCCGTGAACCCGTAGCCGTAGAAGATGTTGTCGCCCAGGATGAGCGCGACCCGGTCACCGGCGATGAAGTCCTCGCCGATCAGGAAGGCTTGTGCCAGCCCTTCGGGCCTCGGTTGCTCGGCGTAGGTGAGCTCGATCCCCCACTGGCTGCCGTCGCCGAGGAGTTCGCGGAAGAGCGGAAGGTCGCGCGGCGTGGAGATGACCAGGATCTCCCGGATGCCCGCGAGCATCAGCACCGACAACGGGTAGTAGATCATCGGCTTGTCGTAGACCGGCAGGAGTTGCTTGCTGATGGCGAGCGTCGCCGGGTAGAGGCGGGTGCCGCTCCCGCCGGCCAGGATGATGCCCTTCATCTCACGCTTCCTCCTGCAGCCATTCGGCGAACAGGCGGACGCCTGCCTCGAACGACGTGCCCGGTTCGTACCCGAGCAGCTCTCTGGCCTTGGTGATGTCCGCCCAGGTGTGGGGGACGTCGCCGGGCTGCGCCGGCAGGGACGTCCGCGCGGCGTGTTGGTCGAGGGCCGCCTCGATGGTCGAGATCATCCGGTTCAGGGAGACCGTTCTGTCGTTGCCGAGGTTGATGATCTCGTACGGCGTGGCCTCGTAGTCCATGGCAGCCCGGGTCGCCGTGACGGTGTCGCGCACGTAGGTGTAGTCCCTGGACGTGGTGCCGTCGCCGTAGACCGGGATGGGCTGCACCCTCGAGCATGAGCCGGGCGAACTTGTGGATGGCGAGATCCGGCCGCTGGCGTGGCCCGTAGACGGTGAAGTAACGCAGGCCGATGAAGCGGAGGCCGTAGAGGTGGCTGTAGACGTGCCCGAGCAGCTCGCCGGCGACCTTGGTGGCTGCATAAGGGCTGATGGGCCGGAGGACGCAATCGTCTTCCTTCCACGGCGCGTTCGGATTGGTGCCGTAGACGCTGCTGGACGACGCGAAGACGAACTGGGGCGTTCCCCACGCGCGGGCCGCCTCGAGCAGCGCCTGGGTGCCGCCGACGTTGTTGTCCATGTAGCCGACGGGATCTTCCAGGCTGGGTCTCACGCCTGCTTTGGCCGCCAGGTGGACGATGACGTCGATGGATTGCTCGGCGCAGGCGCTCCAGGGCGGCCGCGTCCCGGAGGTCGCCCTCGACGATCTTCAGGTGCGGGTGGCCCCGGTGCTGCGCGAGGTTCCGCTCCTTGGTCTCGCGCGGATAGAAGGGGTCGTAGTTGTCGAGGACGGTGACGTCCCAGGTCCCCTCTGCGAGCAGGAGGTCCACCAGGTGGCTGCCGATGAAACCGGCGCCGCCGGTCACGAGCGCATGCCTCAACGGCAGGCTCCCTTCAAGGCGCACTTTCCCATCACAGAGCAGTCCCGTTCATCGACCCACCCCGACGTAGGTGAAATCGGCTTCCCTCGCCGTCTCGGCGTGGAGCAGATTCCTGGCGTCGACCAGGAGGCTGCCCCGCATCTGCTGGCGCAGATCGGTGAGGGAGAGGTGCCGATACTCGTTCCAGTCGGTGAGGATGACGAGTGCGTCACAACCGGCCGCGAGACTGCGGGCGTCTTCGCAGTACGCGATGTCGAGATCGGGCCTGGTGCGCCGAAGGTTGTCGAGTGCGACGGGGTCGTGAAGGCGGACGTTGGCGCCTTGATCGAGGAGGCGCTCGATGACCGTGAGAGCGGGGGCGTCACGGATGTCGTCGGTGTTGCCCTTGAAGGCCACCCCGAGGATGCCGATGGTGGCACCCCGGAGGACCTTGAGGTGCTCCTGGAGCCTCTCCACGATGTGGGAGCGCTGGCGCCGGTTCACGTCGACGGCCGCCTGGACGATGTCCATCGGGTAGTTGTAGGTAGCAGCCGTCGCGATGATGGCACTGGTGTCCTTGCCGAAGCAGCTTCCGCCCCAGCCCGCCCCCGCATGGAGGTAGCGGGGCCCGATGCGGTCGTCGAGACCGATGGCCCGGGCGACCTCGGTGATGTCGGCGCCGATGCGTTCCGCCAGGCCGGCGAACTCGTTGATGAAGCTGATCTTGGTGGCGAGGAAGGCGTTGGCCGCGTACTTCGTCAGCTCGGCGGAGGTGGGCGTGGTCGTGATGAGCGCGGGGAGCGCGTAGCGTTCGGGCCGCGGTGTCTGGGAGGGGGGCTCGAACGTCTGTTCGAGGAGGGGGGCATAGAGTTCCCTGAGCACGGCCACGGTGCGGTTGGAGGCCGAGCCGATGACGATCCGATCGGGGTAGAGGCTGTCCCTGACGGCGTTCCCCTCGGCCAGGAACTCGGGGTTCGAGGCCACGTCGACCTCTGCGTCGACGCCCCTCGCCTCCAGTGCACGCTGGAGGATCCCCTGGACGTGGCGGGCACTACCGATGGGGACGGTCGACTTGTTGACGACGACGAGGCGGCTGCCGTCCGCAACGCGCTCGGCGATCTCCTTCGCGGCGGTCTCGACGAAGACGAGATCGGCGTCGCCGTTGTCCTTGGGAGGGGTCCCAACGGCGATGATGACGACCTGGTCGCCACCCAGATCGGGCAGGTGATCCTGCGCATCGAACCTGCCCCGCGTCTCCCGGAGCATCTGCTCCAGGCCGGGCTCGTGGATGGTGGGTTCACCTCGACGTAGGCGCTCGACGATGGTCGGGTTCTTGTCTACGCACAGCACATCGTGGCCGATGTAGGCGAGCGACACTCCTGTCGTCAAGCCTACGTAGCCGGCACCAACGATCGTCACGTTCATCGTTCCACGTCCTTCTCCAGTTGGCAGTCTGGATCGCTGCGCGTCGCAAGAGCCCGCAAGGCGGGCGGGTCATCCATGCCGATGCGCGCGGATCCGGCCAGGCTCATGCCAGGCTACCGAGTCGTTCGAGCCGGTACCGCCCGGCCGTCACGGAGGTGCACCAGTCCCCGTGCTGCAGGTACCACTGCACCGTCGACGTGATCCCCTCCTCGAAGCTCCGCTGTGGTCGCCATCCGAGCTCCTGCCGGATCCTGGTTGCGTCCACGGCGTAGCGGAGATCATGGCCGGGCCGGTCCGGCACGAAGCGGATGAGGTCACGGCGGTCGCTCTCGGACGGCGCCAGGTCCTCGAGCGCGTCCAGGATCGCGTGAACCACCTGCAGGTTGGTCCGTTCGTTGGAGCCGCCGATCAGGTACGTCTCACCCGGACGCCCCTCGCTCATGGCGGCGAGCAACCCCGCGACGTGATCGTCCACGTGCAGCCAGTCGCGCACGTTGGAGCCGTCACCGTAGACGGGCACCGGCTCGCCCGCCAGGGCCTTCAGGAGGGTGAGGGGGATCAGCTTCTCGGGGTACTGATAGGGACCGTAGTTGTTGGAGCAGTTGGTGACGAGGACGGGAAGCCCGTAGGTGTGCCAGTAGGCGCGGGCCAGATGGTCTGCACCGGCCTTGCTGGCCGCGTAGGGGGAACGCGGCCGGTAGGGGCTGTCCTCGGTGAACACGCCTTCCGCCCCGAGGCTGCCGTACACCTCGTCGGTAGAGACCTGCAGGAAGCGGAAGGCATCGCGCGCGGCGCCATTCAGGGACGTGAAGTGCCGCCTGGCGGCGTCGAGCAGACGTTGCGTACCCAGCACGTTGGTGTGCACGAACGCTTCGGGGCCGTCGATGGAGCGGTCGACATGGCTCTCCGCCGCCAGATGGAGCACGGCGTCGGGTCGCTCCTCCTCGAAGATGGAGCGCAGTCCGTCCGCATCCGTGATGTCGAGCTCGACGAAGCGATGGTTGGGCGCGTCTTCTACGTCGGCGAGGTTCTCGCGGTGGCCGGCGTAGGTGAGCGCATCGATGGTGACCACGCGCCGGTACCCGTCGTTCACGAGCCGCCGGACGACGGCGGACCCGATGAAGCCCGCCCCGCCGGTCACGAAGATGGTCCTATCCTTCACGTTATCCCCCGTCCTCTCGGCACCAGCCTACCCGGAAGTGCCGTCCGGGCGCAGCGCCGTACGTGAAGCCGGACTCGAGGGTCGCCAGTGTCGGGAGGCGCTGGTCCTTCGCCGACACGATCGCGTCGGACACCCCCCACGCGACACCGATCGCGGGATCGTCCCACCGGAGCCCACCCTCGGCCCCGGGCGCGTAGGGCGCGTCCACCTTGTAGAGCACGTCCGCGACCTCGCTCTGGACCGCGAAGCCATGGGCGAATCCGGCGGGCACGAAGAGCTGGCGGAGGGACACGTCGTCGAGGACGACGCCGACCCACTGGCCGTAGGTGGGAGACCCCACACGGATGTCGACGGCGACGTCGAAGATCGTCCCGCGAGCCACGGACACGAGTTTCGACTGCGCGTGGGGCGGCCGCTGGAAGTGGAGGCCGCGGACGGTTCCCTGATGCGAGCGCGAATGATTGTCCTGAACGAACGCTCGCGTCGATGCCGGCCTCGACGAAGGCGTCGCGGCGATAGCGCTCCAGGAAGAACCCGCGCTCGTCGCGATGCACACTGCGGCGTGATGAGCTTGACCTCGGGGATCTCGAGCGGTTGGACGTCGAACACGGTTCGAAGCTTAACGCGCAGAGGCGCTTCCTGGGTCGACGAGACGGGCCTTCAGCGCCCGCCACCGGGACACGTCCAGGGTGATGTCGTCGGGCAATTCGACGCCGGCCTCTCGCTTCGTCCCCGGGCGCACGTCCGGCCGGCGCCGCCGCGCCAGCTCGAACGCGCTCTTGCGCTCGGTGGCGATGTGGAGCGTGTCATACGGAATGTCGTCGAGGTGACGGATCGCCAGCGCGATGTCCGGCGCGATCACGTCCACGTAGTCCTGCGAGGTGAACACGTCGGTGAAGGCGACCGGGTAAGGCCACACGTTGGGCCGGAAGCTCGTGCGGACGACGAGCGTTCCGGGCAGCGTGCGCGCCACCTCCTCGGCGGCGAGTTTGCTCAAGGCGTAGTAGTTGCGCACCGGTCCCGGCGGGTCGTCCTCGCAGTACCCCCGACCGTCGCGAGCGCCGTCGCCGTAGAACACGTAGTCCGTGGAGATGTGCACCAGCCGCGCGCCCGTCGTCCCTGGCGGCCGCCACCACGGCGCGTGTCCCCCCGACGTTCACCTGCCAGCACGCGGCGTGCTCCCGCTCCGCTCCGGCGACGTCGGTGTAGGCGGCCGCATGGATGACGATCGTGGGCCGGTACGCGCGAATGCGGGCCATGACCTCTGCGGCGTCGAGGAGATCGAGCTCGCTGCGCGGCGGCGCGTACAGGCCGGGGAGCAGCCCGCGAAGCGCGGTGCCGAGGACGCCTCCGCCTCCCGTGAGGAGGACGCGTGCACGATTCATGATTCGACACCAGTCATGCCAGGACCACCCTCAGGAATGGACCACGGATCGCTCCGCTGTCAGCGATCGCTCGAACCGGTACCGACGGGCTCGGAACCGGTCCCGCTTCCGGACGCTGTCGCGTGTAGCGTTGACGCCGGCGGGTCGACCGCGGCGAGTTGCGCGCGAGGCCTAGGGTTCCGGCCGCCGGTCGCGTTCGGCGACTCGCCGTCCCCATGGGACCCTTCCGATGCGCCCCGGGTAGGCTGTCCGGCCCCCGGGTCTTCGGCGACCGCCGCGCGCAGGAACACGAACAGCACCATCGCGAAGAAGGCCAGCACGAACGCCACCGCCGTCACCACGACGGTCCGGCTCGACTGCGGCTGCTCGGGTACCGAGGCGCTGTTGAACACGCCGGCCATGCTCGGCACGAGCTTGTCGGCCACATCGATGAGCGGCGCCGTCTGCGAGACCTGGTCGTAGGCCTGCTGCGCGCTGTCGAGCTGCCGCTGGAGCTGCTGCGCCGTCTGTTGCTGGGTCGCAAGCTGGCCCCGCAGGTCGCTCGCCTGCTTCGAGAAGCCGTCGAGCTGCTGGCTGACCGTCCGGCGCTCGGCGACGTAGCCCGCCAGGTCCGCGGTCTGCTGCTGGAGCTGGGCCCGCGCCACCAGGGTCGCGAGGTCCTGGCTCGCCGCGCCGGGCGTGCTGGGCACCGAGGCGATAGCGTCGGTGAGCTGCTGCGCCAGCTCCGGCGAGAGAACGCCCTGGTTGCTGAGCGCCTGCATCTGGGCCGCGAGATCGGCCGGCTTGCCCTGGCTTCGGGCGGCGATCACACTCTGGAGTACCGCTTGCTGCGCCTTGGCCGTCGCGACGCTGCGGTCGAGCTCATCGAGCTTCTCCTGGGCGGAGGTGGTGCGGGTGTCGAGCGCGTCGAGCTGCGCTTGCAGGGAGCTGCGTTCGTCCTGCTTCTGGAAGCTCGCCCACTGCGTCTCGGCCTGGTTCAGCGCCGTCGTCAACGCTGGTGAGCTGGGCGTTCATGGTCGAGCGCACGCTCCCGAGCGCCTTTCCGATCGAGGTGCGCGCGGCGTCGGCGCTGGCGTTGGCCCAGGCGTTCGCCAGGGCGGCCGCCTGCTCGGGGTCGGTGAACGTGACTTCCTGCGACACGATCAGCGGGTCGCTTCCGCCCCCCGAGACCTTGGTCACCGTGACCGCCTCGGCGAGCTGTTTCGCGCCGAAGTCGCTCGGCAACGAGGGCGTCGCCTTGACGGCGCTCGCGAGCACGTCGTGCGAGAGCGCGATCGTCCGGTAGGCGTCGAAGCCGATCTGCGTCACCGAGTTGACGTCGATCATGTTCTGCTGGAGCTGGCCGTTCTGCAGCGTCTGCCCCTGCACCTGCAGGGGCGACACGCGCACCGTGGCGGTGGCCTGGTAGCGCTCCGGCTGGAGCTGCATGACGACGAATGCGAGCACGGCAACGCCGACGGAGACGCCGAGGATCCAGCGCAGCCCACTCTTGAAGATCAGGTACAGCTCACGCAGCGAGATCTCATCCTGAGGCTCACCCACGGAAGTCCTCGCGCGTCAAGGAAGGTATCGAAGCTCTCGTCATAGGCTCGTTCTCCGGTGTGGACGGCGCATGCCGGGCGCCAACCACGGTCTCGATTCTAGCGAATACCGGTGCAAGCATCCCTCACGCCCCACTCGCGCGCACCAGCCCTTCGTCCTCCAACCGCTTCAACCACGGTTTCAGCTCCTGCAGGTCGAGGTGGAGTTGCTCCGAGGTCTGCTCCAGGGTGAGCCCGCCCCCCAGTGCTTCCAAGACGCGCTGGCCGACGCGGCCGAACGAGCTCCGGAAGTGCATGGCGAGCTCGGTCATGGGGTTGAGCGCGTCCTGACCGCGGAGCGTCAGGGCGTAGCGCTGCTGCTCCCAGCCGGGCGGCTCGTCAGGGAGGTGGAGGTCGGGCATGGCGGCGTCGTCCTCCAGAAGGGCGAAGCGCGTCGTCGGACCGCCGGCGCCCCCCTCGATCTGCAGATAGGGCTGGCCGTTGCGCACGAAGCGCGCGCCCTGCGCCTCCAGCACCAGGCCGTTGAAGGTGCTGGGGTCGGCGCTCGGGGCGCTGCGGCCCAGCGCCATGCCGAGCAGGCTGCGCACCAGGAGCGGGTCGAGGGCATCGAGCTCGAGCTCCGGCCCCTCCGGGTCGAGCCCGGCCCGTTGCAACACCCGCATAGCGTCGGTCCCGACGTGCACGTGGCCCGCGCGCTCCGCCGCGGCGGCGCCGATGCGCCCCTGCAGGAACAGCGCTGCGGCGCTGCTCCCCTGTGCGCTGCTCCCCTGTGCGCCGCCCCCCTTGGCCGCGAACGAGAGCGCCCCGTTGAAGGCGCTGCCCCGCAGCTTCTCCAGGAGCATCCTCAGGTCCACCAGGGCGGGCGGAAGGATCTTGGGCGGCCGGAAGCGCGGCATCGCTCGCAGCAGCGGGCTGGCGCTCTCCGGACAGCGGCTCGGCAGCCGCGGCGCCTCGCCCGGCTCGTGGGGGTGCAGGTGGAAACCCTGCCCCGTCGCCTCCAGGCTGTCGTAGTGCCCGAGCTTGTAACTGGCCTCCACCTGGCCGCGCGCCACCTGCAGCAGTACCGCGCCGTTCTCGGCCGACAGCGCCAGCGTCCCGCTGGCGCGGAGGCTGCGAAGGCCCTCGAGTAGATCTTGACCACTGAGCGTCCCGGTGGTGCCGATCAGCCCGAAGCTCACGTGCCCCGCCTCACGGAACGCTGCGTGACGCCGCTCGGCCCCGGAGCCTGCCCCGGGCCGAGGCTCACGCCCCGCCCTCCGAGCCGCTGTCGCCGTCGTCGAGCAGGCGCTCGAGGAGGCGCCGGTCCTCGTGGAAGCTCAGCCGCTCCAGCGCCTCCCCGGGTGGGACGAAGGCGCCGTCGGGGAAGAGCTTCTCGCGCAACACGGGCTCGCTGGCGTCGGTGCGCATGCGGAACCAGGTGATGCGGCGCAGCTCGCCCCGGGGGTTGTGGTAGCTGGTGGTGAAGGTCTCGTTGGTGTCGTCGCAGCGGGCGGTGACGCCGGCCTCCTCCTCGATCTCGCGCACGGCTGTCTCGAGCGGGACTTCGCCCGACTCGATGTGCCCTTTGGGGAAGACCCAGGAGCCGCTCTGGTGCCGGATGAGCAGGACGTCGCCGTCGGCGTTGAACACCACGCCGCCCGCGCCTCGAACGGCCTTGTCCCCCACGCGGTGGTCGCTCACGGCATCCTCGTCGCCTTCGGCGTCGGGGGTCTCGGAGGTTCGGCGCGGTGCGGAGTCCGACATGCTGCGGTCATGCTACCACCTGCCCGAGCTGCCCTCAGGGGCGGCCCCCACGCGAACCGGGAGCGCTGCCGGCGCCTTCACCGCTGCGCCAGCATCCCCCCGCCGTGCAGAAACTCCAGGATGCCCGATGCGAGCCCCTGGGCGAGCTTCTCCTGGTAGCTGGAGGCGCGCAGGTCGTGCCCCTCGGTGGGGTTGGTCACGAAGCCGACCTCGACCAGGATCGACGGGATGCGTGCGGTCCGCAGCACGTAGAACAGGTTCTTGCGCACGCCGCGGTCGGTGGCGCCGGTGGCCGAGATGAGGTGCTGCTGCACGTCGTCGGCCAGCGTCATGGAGAAGTTGAACTGGGTCTCGCGCAGGATCTGACCGGCGATGTCGTCCGCCGTCTTGCGCGCCTTCTCGGTCAGGGCCTGGCCCTGCGCGCCGGAGCCGTTCTCCTGGATGGCGAGGTTGATGTAGTTGGGGTCCAGCGGCTTGCCGAACACCCAGGTCTCGATGCCCGAGGCGCTCGCCACCGGCGCGCTGTTGGCGTGGATGGACACGAACAGGTTGCGCTCGGGGGTCTCGAACGCGGAGCGCTGCGCCAGCGTCAGGAAGGTGTCGTTGTCGCGCGTCATGATGACCTTGACGTTGTTGTCCTCGAGGATCTTCCGGACCTTGAGCGCGACGTCGAGCACGACGGTCTTCTCGACCGACCACTTCGACGACGTGCCGGGGTCCATGCCGCCGTGCCCGGGATCGATCACCACCACCTGCGGTTGGGGTTTGGGCGCGGCCAGAGCCTGGGGGGCGCTGGGATCGCTGGAGAGCAGCTTGGCGATGGGCTGGCCCGTCAGCGAGGGGGCGAAGTCGACGTAGAGCGTCTTGGTGTCGCCCTTGTCGAGCGTGCCGACGTCGAAGCCCTTGCCCTCGGGATCGAGCGCGTAGCGGGTGTGCACGATCAGCGACGCCTTCCCGTTGCTCTGCGTGACGTCGACCTCGCTCAAGTTGGGGTCGCTCATCTTGGTGCTCTGGGCCTTGGCGCGGGCGTCGGGGAAGTGGACGACCAGTGCCTTGCCGTCGGCGGCCACGGTGTAGTCGGCAGTAGAGGGGAGATCGATCGCGACCCGCGAGACGCCGTTCGTCAATCCGGTACGGGGGTCGGGCAGAGTGTAGCCGAGCTGGTCGGCGGTCTCGATGGTGATGACGTGCTTGTCGCCGTTCCACGGGCTGATGCCGCCGAAGGCGGCCACCGTCGGCGTGATCGGGACGTAGGCCGTGCCGTCGACCAGGATGGCCAGCAGGCTTGCCACGCTGCGGCCGCCGACGACGAGGCCGCCGTCGTGCTTGACGAGACCCTGGCGGATATCTCCGGTGGCCCGGAACACGGCCTTGGTCGAGCCATCCGTGAACGTCAGCGTCTTGGCGTCGGCGTCGTACTTCACGTCGAGATTCATGGCCTTCGCCAAGGGCGCGGCCTTCGCGAAGGCGTCGACGTTGTCGCCCTGGTCGATGAAGTAATAGGGGCCCGCGGCGTCGAGCAGGGCGCCGTTGACCGCGAGGTAGTTGACCTTCTGCTGGCCGCAGGCCAGACCTGCCATCGCGGCCGCCAGTGCCAGGAGGACCGTGAGGAAGGGGCGATTCACTCTACGGTCGAGTCTAGCACGGCATTCCGCCGGTGTTGAGGGGAAATTCACGCCAGGGGCGGCGTTTCTCGGCGCCAGGACGTGAGAAACGTGAAGGCAGCCAGGTCGGGCTCAGGGACGAGTATCCCCGTCGGTGACGGAAGAGTCCGCTTCGAGCGAGCCGGTGCTCGTCCTGTCGGGCTCCTCTGGGACCGGCGTGCGCTCCAGGTCGCGCAGGCGCCGTTGCAGCGCCTCCTCGCCCACCAGTTCCGTGGCGCGGTCCTCGACCTCGCCGTACAACTGCTCGAAGGCGCCCCGCAGGCGGCTCAACAGCTCGCCGGTCTGCGTGAAGTGGCGCGCCACCTCCGCCTGGTACTGATCGTATTCACGCCTCAGCCGCCGGATGCGCTGTTCGGTCCCGCTCCCGCGTTTGAGGAGGGTGGTGATCCCGATGCCCACCAGGATCCCAGCGACGAAGGCGCCGGCCAGCCAGAGTCCGACATTCATGACGACCTCCTGAACCAGCATAGCAGCCCTCCTGGCCGGTCCTTCGGGCGGATGCGCGTCCCGGACACCCGTCGCGGCCGGTAGACTGAACGAGCCATGGCGGGTCCAGGAGACGGTACCGGCGGCGGAAGGTCGCACGATCCGGCGGCGCGGCGCGTCTACTTGCGCTCGCTGCCCGACGCGCTCGTGCCGGGCCGGCACTCCGTCGGCGCGCGCCGACGCACGGCACAACTTCAGCGCTTCCTGCGGCCGCTGGAGGGCGTTGCGCGCGAGGCGCTGCCGATCCAGGGGACGGTCCAGCTGCTGGTGGCCGTTGGGCGGGACTGGCGGCGGCTATCGAGTTATCCGTACGGCCTGCCGTTCGCGCGCACCACCAGGGAGTTGGTGAGCCTGGTGGTCGCCGCGGATTACCCGCCGCGGCTCACCGCACGCTTCGACGACCTGCTGCTGCGCGCGGGGAAGAGCGGCGTGCGCGCGCCCGGCGATGTCCGGGAGTTCCTCGACCTGCTCGTAGGGCACGAATGGGGGCACGCCGCGGCCAACCGCGCAGGGCTGCGCACGCGCGTCAAGTGGTTCGACGAGCTGATGGCCACCTACCTGTTCGCGCAGGCCCTGCGCGCCGCCGGCGCCGACGGCACGCTGACGCGGCTGGCGGCGTGGGCCGCGCTGCAGACTGCCGCCACCGCCGACGAGCGCGGCGCGCTCGACGGCTTCGAGTACCCGCGCGGCAAGATGCCCTTCGCCCGCATGCTGTGGTACCAGGGGGTCTTCACCGAGCGCGCCCTGATGCTTTCGGCCGAACGCGGGTGGGACTTCCCGCAGGCGCTGGCCACTCGGTTGCCAGCCGCAGACCGTGGCGAGCTCGCGCGCGCAGTGGTCGACGTGGAGCCGGGTTTCAAACCCTGGTTCGCCGTGTTCGCGCCGGAGGAGGAAGGCCTCCCGGTCGGGGGAGCGTCGCCCCCGCAAGGTGGGCTTGCCTGACGAAGGGCATTTCGCCGTGCCCGCCCCGCCCGCTTCCGGAGGCCGGTCACCACGTCGGCGAAGGGATGCCGCCGATCGGCCAGCTCCCCTAAGCCAGCTTCCCTAAGCCAGTGCCTCGGCGTCGCTTCGCAGCCGTTGCTCCACCCGCTCCAGCTCGTCCCTTTCGCCCTCGCCGCTCTGTGCGATCCAGCCGCGCGCCCGCGTCAGCTCGGCCATCGCACGTTCGCGGTCGCCGCGCGCCAGCGCTGCGTTGGCGTAGGCGAGCGCCCCCTCGGCCAGCAGGTCGGCGCCCAGGTCGAGGCCCAGCAGGCGCTCGTAGAGGTCGTCGGCGCGCTCGGTATCGCCCTGAGTGGCGGACTGGTCGGCGGCGGCAAGGTAGTGGGCGTAGGCGGCGTCGGGGGAGCCGCCCCGTTCGAAGTGCTCGGCGATCAGCTCCGAGAACGTCAGGGGGGCGTGGCTCTCCAGCCAGGTCGCGATGCGCAGGTGGAGCAGCGGGCGGTCGGAGAAGGGGATCATGCGCAGCACCGCCTGGCGCAGCAGCTCGCTCTGGAAGCGGTATTCGATGTCCTCGGGGACGGTGGAGTGAGCTTCGCGCACCAGCAGGTCCTCGTCGACCAGGGCGCTCACCAGTTCGTCCTCTTCGCCGCCGGCGAGCTCCAGGAGCAGCCCCTCCCAGGTTGCTTCGCCGGTGAGTGCGGCCTGGGCGAGCAGCAGCCGCGCCGGAGCCTCGACCATGTCCAGCCGTGACTGCAGAAGCGAGGCCAGCGATCCGGAGAACGAGCCGCTCGGCGTGAGCGACAGAGCCCGCCCCAGCTCGAGCACGTAGGCGGGAACCCCTCCGACCTGCCGCACCAGCGCCTCGCTGGCGGTGCGCATCTCGGGGCTCGCCAGCTCGTCGAGCAGCGCCAGGCTCTCACGGAAGTCGAGCGGCCCCAGGGCGAGGCTGTCGGCTTCCGCGGGAAGATTCTCCCAGCGACTGGTGCGTAGCAGCAGGATCGGCGCGTCGGCGGCGCCCAGCAGAGCCAGGAACTCCAGCAGCGCTTCGTCGCGCGGCTCGTTGTCGACGGCCACGACCAGCGCCGCCTCGCCGCCGGAACGCGCGAGTGCGACCAGCAGGTCGCGCCAGGCGAGGTTGGTGCGGTCGACGGTGCGCCGGTCGAGGCGCGTCCAGGGTTTGGTGCTGATCAGGTCGAGGCTGTTGAGGATCGCCTGATGCCAGCGCGGTTCGTCGGGGAGAAGTCGCTGCAGCGACTCCTGGACGTGCTGATGCCGCGCGCGCTCGTCCTCATCGGCATCGGTACCGAAGAGCTGGGGCTCGAGCGCCTTCCAGGAGAACTCCTCGGTGGGGTGTACCTCGATCCAGATACTGCTGAGCGCGTTGCTCACGGAGTTCAAGAACTCGTTCAGAAGCCGGGTCTTGCCGCGGCCGGCTTCCCCCACCAGCCACAGCTCGCGCGCCCTTCCGGCTTCCACGGTCTGCTCGTAGGCGTCCTTGAGCGCCGCCAGCTCCCTGGCCCGGCCGATGAAGCGGATGTCGGCATACGGGTCGGACGCGCGCGGCTGCACCGTGGACACCAGGCGGTGCGCGCGGCGCACCGCCGGGAAGCCGGGGAGCTGCAGGGGGCCGGTCTCCTCGAACGCCAGCCGGTTGCGTGTGGTCTGGAAGGTCTCGTCGCCGACCCACACCTCACCGGGCGTGGCGGCCTCCTCCAGGCGGGCTGCCAGGTTGACGGCGCTGCCCATGACCGTGTAGCTGCGGACGCGTCCGGAGCCCACCGAGCCGGCGATGACCACGCCGGTGTTGACGCCCGCCCGGCCCTCGAGCCGGATGCCGCGGCTGCGCCCGATCGAGCGGATCGCCTCGAGGCTGGACGACGCCGCCAGCACCGCGCGGCTGGCGTCATCGGGGTGGGAGTGCGGTGCGCCGAACAGGGCGATGAGCCCGTCGCCGCGGAACGCGTCGACGTGACCGTCGTACTCCTCGATGATGCCGGCGACCATGGTCAGCACCTCGTCGGCCAGGTCGCGCAGCTCCTCGGGGTCGAGCCCGTGCGTGAGGCTGCTGAAGCCCGCCAGGTCGACGAAGACCACGCTTACGCGGCGACGTTCGCGCACCGTGAGCTGCCGCTCCAGGCGGCTGCCGCACATGCCGCAGAAGCGCATGCCGGGCGGGTTGCGTGTGCCGCACGTGGAACAGACCATCAGCACCACGAGTATACGGACCCGTGTCAGGGAACCATGTCCCCGGGGCGTTCGGCCGACGCCGGGTCCCGGCCGGGAGCCCCGCTTACTTCCCGAAGAGCGGGGCCGGGTCGATGAAGGCGGAAGTGCCGCCCTTGTCGGTGCGAGCGTAGAAGGGGAGCAGATCGTTGCTGAGCGTGCCGCCGCCCAGGTAGCCGAGCACCTGACCCTGGTCGACGCTGTCGTAGAGCTTCACCACCGGCGTGCGCAGGTTGGTGTACACGGTGGTGAGCCCGCCACCGTGCTGCACGGCGACCATGTAGCCGAAGTTGGCGCCCAGGTAGGAGATGGCGACCACCTTGCCGGCCTGTACCGAGCGCACCGCGGCGTTGGGAACGGCCGCCTTGATGGCGATGTAGGAGTTGTTGCCCTCGCCGAAGCGACTCACGATCTTGCCCTTGTCCAGGGGAAGCACGAATCCGGTCGGCAGCGAGTTGGAAGGCGCGGTGAGGGCGTCGAGCCGTGCCCGGGCGGCGTCCGCCTGCTGCTGGTACTTGAGCTGCTTGGCTCGGTCGCGCGCGTAACCGGCGGCGGCCGCACGCGCCTCCTGCTCCTGCTTCTTGAGGCGGGCGATCTCCGCGTCGAGTTGCTGGTTCAGGTTCCGGACGTTGGCCGCGATCTGGTTCTGCTCCTGGAGCAGTGCCTGCTTCTGCGCCAGCTGCCCTTCCTTGCTCTTCTGGAGGTCGGCGATGACGGCCTCGAGCTGCTTGCGCTTGGCCTCCCGATCGGCTGCGTTCTGAGCGATCTCGGCCTGCTTGGCCTTGAGCGCGGCCATCTGCTCGGCGAGCTGGCTCTGCGCGTCCTTGAGCTGTCCCAGCACCGCATCGAGCCGGTTGATGACGTCCGCGTCCTGCCTGGAGAGCAACGACAGGTAGTAATTGTTGACCTGGAACTGGTGGAGCGTGCGGCTCTTCGCGAGGCTGTTGGCGTAGCGCGCCACCCGCTGCTGGTAGAGGTTGAGCAGCAGCGCCTTGATCCGTTCCTTGAGGGCGTCGAGTTGCTGGTTGAGGTCGGCGATCTTCGCCTCGGTGCTGGCGCGCTGGTCCTCGAGGGTTGCGAGCTGGTCCTGCAGATCGGCCTGCTGCGCGCGCAGGTCGCTGAGCTCCTTGTTGACGGCGTCGCGCTGCCGGATCTTCGCCTGCAGTTCCTGGGCGGTGGCGCCCAGCTTGGCCGTGATGTCCTGGATCTCCTGCTTGCGCGCCTCGAGCTGGCTCTGCGCCTGCTGGATGTCGGACTGCAGCGTCCGCTTCTTGCTGCTGTCCAGGCCCTGGGCGCGCGCCGTCGCGGGAGCCGCCAGGACGGCGCCGATGAGCAGGACGAGGAGGAGCGCGCGCTTCAGCACGGCGGTAGTCTAGCAACCCCTCCGGGACGCCGGATGATGGCGTGTCCGGGGGAGCCTCATGAAGGTGCGCGGCGGCACGGCGGGTCTAGGTGGGCTCGCGCAGGTGCTGCGACACGGAGATGGCGCTGCCGACCAGCCCGACCAGCACCGACAGCGCGGCGAGCAGGCCGGCGATCTGTCCGAGCGTGGCGGTGTCGTGGACGAACGGGATGAAGGCCAGCTGGTCGGACAGGCGCAGCACGATGAACTGGTAGCCGGGGATGGCGAGCGCCAGCGTGACGACGGCGCTGATGAGGCCCAGCATGAAACCCTCGATCAGGAACGGGGAGCGGATGAAGCCGCGCGTCGCGCCGACCAGGCGCATGACCTCGATCTCCTGGCGGCGCGCTGCGATCGCCGCGCGGATCGAGTTGACGATGGCGAACAGAGCCGCAGACAGCAACACCACGATGAGGATCGAGCCGCCAACGCGCAGGGCGTCGTTGATCGCCAGGAAGGTCTGCACCGCGTTGGAGCCGTCTTCGATGTGGTTCACGCCCGGCAACTGCGCCAGCTTGGTGCGCACCAGCGGCGTCTGAGCCGGGTCGAGCAGGCGGATCTCGAGGGTGTTGGGGAGCGGATTGCTGATCAGCGCCGCCGCCTGGTTCAGCGACGGCAGCGACTGGACCATGTTCGCCAGGGCCTGCTTCTTGGACACGAAATCGACGCTGGCGACCTCCGGCCAGCTCCGGACGGTGTCCATGAGCTGCGGCACCGGCGCGTTGTCGTCGAGGAAGGCGGAGATCTGCAACTCGCTCTGCAGGTTCTGCAGCACCGCGTTGAGATTCACGCTCACCAGGCTGAACGCCGCCAGGATGGTGAGCGACAGGGTCATGGTGGTGATGGTGGACACGCTCGCCACCCAGTTCCCTCGGATGGCACGCATGGCCTGAGCGACGGCGTAGCTCATCGCGCTGCCACGGCTCGATCCCGTCGTTGCTCCGGCCGCGCACGGCGAGGCGGATCGGGCGGCCTCGACGTGGAGACGGATGGCGAGACCGGTTGCGTCACGTCAGCACTATAACCAAGCCTCGCGCGCCCCGAGATGAAGCGCCCGGGCCCCACCTTCACCTTCCCGGACGACCGGATCAGGCGTGCCGATAGGCGGCGATGACGGCGTCGGTGAAGCTCTCGGTGGAGGCGTCGCCGCCGAGGTCGGCGGTGCGCGGCCCGTGCTCGAGCACCACGTCCACGGCACGGTCGATGCGCTCCGCCGCGTCGCGCTCGCCGAGGTGCTCCAGCATCATGGCCGCGGTCAGGATGGTGGCCGTCGGGTTGGCGGCGCCGCGCCCGGCGATGTCGGGCGCGCTGCCGTGTACCGGCTCGAAGATTGCGTGGTGGTCGCCGATGTTGGCGCTCGGCGCCACGCCCAGGCCGCCGACGAGGCCGGCCATGAGGTCCGACAGGATGTCGCCGAAGAGGTTCGTCGAGACCAGCACGTCGAAGCTCTCCGGGTCGCGCACCAGCATCATGGCCGCGGCATCGACGATGATGTCCGTGCTCTGGACGTCCGGGTACTGCTCGGCCACCTCCAGCGCGGTCTGCAGGAACAGGCCCGAGGTGACGGGCAAGACGTTGGCCTTGTGCACGATCGCCACGCGCCCCCGACGGAGTCGGGCCTGCTGCATGGCCACGTGGGCGATGCGCTCGCAAGCGCGCTTCGACACCATCGCGTCGGCGATGGCGATGTCGCCGTAGCGGCGCTCGTTCTCGACGTAGAGGCCCTCGGTGTTCTCGCGCACCATCAACATGTCGATGCCCGGCAGACTGCCCGGCAGGGGTCGGGTCTTGGCGGGCCGGAGGTTGGCGAAGAGATCCAGCTCGCGGCGCATGCTGCGGATGGCGCCCTTGTGGCCTTCGACCTTCCGCTTGGGGCTGGTGAAGGCGCCGGCCAGGGTGGCATCGGCGGCGCGGACCTTCTCCAGGGTCTCGTCCGGCACGCTGGTGCCGCGCTTCTCGAAGGTGGCCCAGCCCGCTTCGGCTTCGACGAAGGTGAGCGGCAGGCCGCTCGCCTCGAGCAGGCGACGGGTGGCGGGAACGACCTCCTGGCCGATGCCGTCCCCGGGGATGAGACAGATGGTGTGCATCGTCGGCTCCTTCGATGGTGCGATGCGGGGTGAGCGCCGGCCTGCCGGGCGCCGGCGATCCCGGCGTCGTGGGCGGGGTCGAGGCGGGCCGTACCCGCGGGCGGGTTCAAGCTACCACGCCGCACGCTGCCGGCACATGCCCTGGGGACGACGCTCCTGGGCGGCATTCGGGTTGGGTGGTCCGCCTCACCGGCGGTGGTTAGAATGGCGGCATTCGGTAGAGTCCCCACGGGAGACGCCTACGCACGTGATGGTCGGTCCCTACGCGGGCCCGGCCCCTGCCGGCGGGGGATGCGCAAAAATCGCTATGGAACGTGGATCAGGGTCCGTAGGGTATGGGAGGCGACGCCGTGAGCGCGTTGCATGGAGATATCGAGGAAGGGGTGCTGGCGAACCTGCTTCAGTACCTTGCGCTCAGTCAGGCCAGCGGTTGTCTTTCCCTGCGTCATCCAGCTCGGGCGAGGGGGGACGTCTACCTGGAGAGTGGACGAGTGGTGTACGTAGACGCGGATCCCTATTTCGACCTGGCCGGGCTCACCGAGTTGATGCGCTGGCAGCGTGGGAGCTTCAGCTTCCGGCCCGGCGTCGACGCCCCACGCCGCACCCTCAGCGACTCCACCGAGCGCCTGCTGCTCGAGGCCAGCCATCGCTTCGATACCGAGCCGGCGGGGCCGTCGAGCGAGCCGCTCGATGGACTCACCGTCCTGGCGCCGCACGCCTCGCCCGTCGACGGCCATACCCTGGTGTCGCTCTCGGCGCTGCACGTGTGGCGCGCGCTCGACGGCGAGATCAGCCTGGCCGACCTGGCCGAGACCTCCGGCCTTCCGCTGCACGTCGTTGTAGGCGGGGCCGGCGAGCTCGTGCGTCGCGGCCTGGCGGCGCCCGCCAACCAGGTGCTGGTCGACCGCGCCTTCGTCCAGGAACTGACGCGCGAGGCAGTGGACATCCTCGGCCCGGTGGCCGAGATCTTCGTCGAGGACGCCGTTTTCGATCTCGGCTTGGAACGCGGTCCGCTCGCGCTGACCGCCCTCGACGACCTCGTCACGGCCGTCGCCATGCAGTTCCGGCGGAGCGACTGGCAGCTCGAGTTCCTTCAGCGCATCGAACGCATCCGTCACGACTACGGCCTGAGCGCCTGATCCGGTACCGGGAGGTCCCATGAAGTACATCGTCGAGGTGCGCGAGCCCGTTCCGAGCAACCTGGACGAGATCGCGGCCAAGGTAGCAGCGTCCTTCCACATCAGCGACGACAAGGCGCTGGTCCTGCTCCGGCGTGCGCCGGGTGCGGTCACGCGTGCCGTGAGCGAGCGCGAGGCGGACGTCGTGGCGGGCATCTTCGAGCGCGCCGGTCTCAACGTCCTGAAGCGACCGGCCGAGGAGGCGCCGGCGGCGCCCGCAAGCGAGCGTGACGTCGGAACGGCTTCGTCGACCGAGGCGGCCCCGTACGGTGCGGAGCGGGTCGCTCGCGAGCAGGAGGAGCCGGCGCCGGATCGGGCCGGGTTCGACGGGGCAGGGGCCGGCGGCGAGGAACCCGCCGAGCCTGACGCCGCCGAGCCCGCGCTGCCTACGAGCCCCCTGCTTACGAGTCCGGCGCCGGCGAGGCCGGTGCCAGCGGGGCCGTGGCGGGCGCGTCCACGTACGACGGGCCCGCATCCGAGGACGAGGAACTCGAGGCCGAGGAACACGAGGACGACGTCTGGAACCGGCCGCTGGATGCCGGCGCGGAGGAGCCCGTCGACGCCTTCTCGCGCCGCGACGGGCTGGCCGAGGAGACCGACCTGGGATGGGGGGCGGCCGATGACGTGCTGCCTCCGACGGCGACCGCTTCGATGCCGGGGACGGCTTCGACGAAGGGGCGAACCTCGATGGCGTGGAGCTCGGCGGGGCGGAGCTCGGCGACGAGCCGGTCTCCGACATGGCCGCCGAAATGGCCGCCGACATGGCGCCTGAAACGGTTGCCGATCTCGAAGGCCTGGCTGCCGGTGGTGACGCCATCGAGCTCGAGGACGACGTGGGCACCGAAGTGCAGGCCGCCCCGGACGCCGTGGCGGAAGCCGAAGCGGAAGCCGCGGACTCGTCGGGATCCCGCGCCGGGCAGCGCTGGGCCGACGAGGGGGGCGCGCTCGGCCCCGAGATGGGCGCCGCCGAATCTGCCGCCGCCGAATCTGCCGCCGCTGCATCTGCCGCCGCTGCCGCGGGCGCCGAGGACCCTTCGGTGGGACGCCGGTCGCAGACCCCCGAGACGATGCGGAGCTCCCGCACGCCCGAGACCGTTCGTCGCTCGCAGACGCCGGAGACGGTGCGCAGCACGCTCACCCGCACGCCGGCCACGCTGGAGCGCGGCGGCCTGAGGCGGCGGGTGGCTCTGAGCAGCATCCTTCCCGCCCTCCTCACGCTGGTGGTGATGGGCGTGGCCATGCTCGTCACCACGATTCCCTTGCTGCGTGCCCAGCAGGCGGCGCGGGCGGCCGACGCGGCGCACGCCGAGGCGAGCACCCTGGAAGCGCTCACGGGCGGGATGCCGCTCGATTCGCAGACGCTCCAGACCGCGCTGGTCGACCTTTCGCGCCGCTCGGAAGCGGTGCTCGGCGGCGGCGGTGTGCGATTGATGGTCGTCACCGACGCCACCGGCGCGCCACTGGCGGGCTGGTACGGGCCCGCCACGACGCCGGCGGCGATGCCGCCCGAGGTGCGCCAGCAGGTGAGCGGCAAGGCGCTCACCGCCGTGGCCGGACAGGCGCAGGGTGGCGAGAGCCTGACGCAGGGCCTGCGGGCCACCTGGAGGACGACGCTCGCGATGCTGGGCCTCGGAGTCGCCGGCGACGTGTACGGTTCGGCGCCGGTGATGAGCGCGGGGCACGCCATCGGCGCGGTGGTGGTCGGCGTCCAGCCGGTGAGCGCCAGCGCCCTGGTGGGGAACGCCTTCCTCACCACCTTGCTGGTCGGGCTGGTGCCGCTGTTGATCGCGATCCTGGTGGCGCTGGCGTTGACGCGCGGCCTGCGCTCGCAGGTGAGCTACCTGCTCGGCGCCGCCGATCGCATCAGCCGCGGCGACCTCGAGGAGCCTGTCGGGCTCGACAGCAACGACGAGCTGGGGCAGCTCGCGCGCGCCATCGAACGCATGCGGGTGAGCCTGCAGGAGGGCATGGAGAGGCTGCGCAACAGGCGCTGATCCGCGACAGGGACGCGGCACCGCAGAACGTCGCTATCACCGCAACGAAGCGTCGCCGCCGCTCGGGATCGCGTCCGAGCGGCGGCGACGCAAGAACGAGCGCTCGGGGCTCAGGGCATCGGGTGGGTGCCCGCCAGCGCGCGCACCTCGTCCCGCAGACCTTCCGGCTGGTCGCTGCGGAGCGCACGCTCGATGAGGTCGGCGACGGTGCCCATCTCCGGCGGCGCGAAGCCGCGGGTCGCCAGCGCCGGCGTGCCGATCCGGATGCCCGACGTGACCCAGGGCTTCTCCGGATCGAACGGGATCATGCTCTTGGAGACGGTGATGCCGGCGGCGTCCAGGCGCTTGCTGGCGGTGTTCCCCGTCATCTCCAGCGGGCGCAGGTCGACCAGGAAGAGGTGGTTGTCGGTGCCTCCGGACACGATGCGCAGCCCGCGCGAAGCCAGCGCCTCCGCCAGGACGCGGGCATCGTCGAGGACGGTCTGGATGTAGTCCTTGAAGCTCGGCCGCATGGCCTCGAAGAACGCCACCGCCTTGCCCGCGATGACGTGCTCGAGCGGTCCGCCCTGTGTGCCGGGGAAGATCATGCGATCGATCTTCTTGCCGATCTCCTCGTCGTTGCCGAACAGGATGCCGCTGCGCGGCCCGCGCAGCGTCTTGTGGGTGGTGCTCGTCACGATGTGGGCGTGCTCCACCGGGCTCGGGTGGTGGCCGGTGGCGACGAGGCCCGCGATGTGGGCGATGTCGGCCATCAGGTAGGCGCCCACCTCGTCGGCGATGGCGCGGAAGCGTTCGAAATCGAGCACCCGGCTGTAGGCGCTGGCGCCGGCGATGATCAACCTGGGCCGGTGCTCCAGTGCCAGCTCGCGCACGCGGTCGTAGTCGATGCGCTCGGTGTCCGGATCGACCGGGTAGCTCACCACCTGGTAGTTGCGCCCGGAGAAGTTGACGGGGGAGCCGTGCGTGAGGTGCCCGCCGTGCGCCAGGTCCATGCCCAGCACGGTGTCGCCGGGCTCGAGCAGCGCGAAGTAGACGGCCAGGTTCGCCGACGAGCCGGAGTGCGGCTGGACGTTCGCCCAGCGGCAGCCGAACAGCGTCTTCAGCCGTTCGATCGCCAGGCGCTCGACCTCGTCGATGACCTCGCAGCCGCCGTAGTAGCGCTTGCCGGGGTAGCCCTCCGCGTACTTGTTGGTGAGGACCGACCCCACCGCCTCCATCACCGCGCGGGAGGTGAAGTTCTCGGAGGCGATGAGTTCGAGCCCGTCACGCTGCCGCTCGAACTCGCGGTCGATGAGGGCGAAGAGCTCCTCGTCCCGTGCCGAAGCGCCGTCGGTGACCTGCTGGCTCGTCATGCGCGGAGTATACCAGCGACCCGCGGAAGGTCCCGATGCGGGCCGGAATCGACCCGGTGCGCCGCCCTACAGGTCGGTCTCGTCCTCCGCGGCGGGCTCGGTGGCCTGCGCGGCCGTGCCCCACTCGTCGCGGCGCGTCACGTCGAGCATGTAGCTGCGGTAGGCCTTGTCGCGGTACGCCCGGGCTTCGTTCTCGTCGGGTTGCTCGGGCGCTACCAGGCCGGTGCGCCGCTCGATCTCCTCGAGCGGCATGCGTTCGAAGTCCTCGAAGCTGAGCTGTTCCACGCTTCACCTCCCCGTGCGTTCCAGGCTAGCAGCGGGGCGGCCCTCGCTCCGTCGGCCGGCCGCCAGCTCAGGTCGAGGGATGCTTGCGGCGGCGCGTGCCGACGCGCGCCGTTGGCGTCGCACGCAGCAGCGCGGAGAACGCCTCACCGAAGCGCCGGATATCGTCCCAGTCCGTGAGTTCCACGTTGCCCTGGAGATCGGCGTCGATGGCGGCCCGGCGAGCCTTGGCGCGCACGAAGCGTGCCTTGAAGTAGGCGTAGCGGTCGAAGCGAAGCGCCCCGGCGGCGCTGGCCGCGAGGTCGGGCCTCCATCCGGTGCGGCTCATGAAGTCGCGCAGATAGCCGTCGGCCTCGGCGCGCTGCAGTGGGTCGCTGCCGGCGGCGCACAGACAGACCGACAGGAAGGCGCTGGGGAGGTGCTCGAGCACGCGGCGGTGGGCACGGACCGCGCGCGTGAGCGCGATGGGGTGCCGTCCGCGATGCACGCTGGCGGCGATGATCACGCCATCCGAGCCGCTGGCGCCCGGGAAGGGACTCGAGGGCGCGAGCCGAACCTCATGGCCGTCCGCCTGCAGCGTCTCAGCCAGGCGCTCAGCGATGCGTTGCGTGTGTCCCTCACGAGAGGCATGCACGATCAGAACCTTGGCCATGCCGCTCCTCTCGCCGGAGCCCTTCCCACCACCCCGGGTTCGCGTCGACATCAGCCTGCCCGCGTCCACACCGTCACGCCAGAGGCGCATGTCCCTTGCTGCACGCGGGGCGTTGGGAGCCTACTGGCGGGGCTCGCTTCGGACGGCTCAGAGGGTACCTTGCGTTCAGGATGCGCTACGTGCCTGTTCGCGGGAAGACAGCAATTTGTCCAGAGCGCGCTCGAGCGTGCCCCACTGATACGTGAAGCCCTGCGCGGACAGGCGCACCGGCACCACCCGCGCGCTCTGCAACAGCGCCCCGTCGGCCAGGCGCCCGAGCGCCAGCCGCAGCAGCCAGGCGGGCGCCGGGAACCAGAAGGGTCGACGCAGCCGGCGGGCGGCAGCGCGCCCGAGGTCGCGCTGCCGCACGGCTTCGGGCGCGACCGCGTTGTAGGCCCCGTCGCACGACGACTCGTCGATCACGTACAGGTAGGCGCGCGCCAGGTCGTCGGCGTCGATCCACGGCAACCACTGCGCGCCGCTACCGAGGGGACCGCCGAAGCCCAGCCGGATCGGCAGGAGAAGGCGTTGCCAGGCGGGCGCGTCCCTTGCCAGCACCACTCCCGTGCGGAGCACGCACAGCCGCGCGCGAGCCGCGGCAGGGGCAGCGGCCGCCTCGGTGGCGCTCGCGACCGGGGTGAGCACGAAGCCTTCGCCGGGCCCCGCCTCCTCGTCGAGCTCGTCGTCGCCCCGTTGCCCGTAGTACCCGGTCGCGGACGCCTGGACCATCACCTCGGGAGGTCGCCGGCAGCGCTGGAGCGCGGTGACCAGAGTGGTGGCGCTGTCGACGCGGCTGGTCAGCAGGCGGTGCATGTGTGCCGGCCCCAGGCGCCCCGCGGCGAGCGACGAGCCTGCCAGGTTCACCAGCGCGGTCGCGCCCTCCAGGGTGGACGTGAGCCGCGACAGCGCCTCCTCGTGTCCGCGGCGGGCCGCGTCGGGTTGCCACGTGGCGGGCGTCGCGCCGGGCGGTTCGGAACCGCTGACCTGGCGGGTCAGCACGGTGACGTCGAAGCGTTCGCGGGCCGCCGCGACCAGGTGGCGCCCGACCACACCGGAGGCGCCTGCGATGACGATGCGGGGACGGGGCATGGTCTCACGCTAGCAGGGGCGTGGTGCCGGCGACCGTGCCGCGAGCGCTTGTGGCGCCCCGTTCGGGTGGGCTGGGCGAACCGCCTGGGCAGGACGCGGCCCGGCTCGGGACAAATGTCCCGGCTGCGTCGCAGCGGGAGATTCGCTATGCTGGCGCCCAACCATCGTACGTTCGAGCAGGAACCGCGCCCAGGAGGTGTTGTGTGACAGACGACGAGCGAGCCGCTCCGGAGTCCGGGGAGACTTCAGTTGATGGAGAGTACAGGCCCTACGGCGCCCTTTTCGTGACGATCGTCCTGGGGGCGGTCATCGTCGGCTTCTGGGCGTTGATGTTCGTGCTGGCGCAGTTCCGGGGCTGAGGGTATGGACGAGCGCCAACACCAGGTCATCGCGCGCTGGGAACGACGCTGGCTCGTCACCGGCATCGTCATGCTGGTGGTCTTCGTCGTGCTGATCGTCTACTCCCTGATCACGCAGGGCGGCCACATCGTGCACGGCGGTGACAAGTTGCCACCCAGTGCCGTCCAGAACGTGCCGTTGTTCGCCACGCCGGGCGTGCGCGAGCTCTCCAACGGCGAGTACCAGGTCGGAGTGGTGGCGCGCGCGTTCGCTTTCAACCCCGCGGACATCGTGCTTCCGGTCGGGGCCAAGACGCGCTTCTACCTCACCAGCGTGGACGTGCTCCACGGCTACCTGATCCAGGGCACCGCCGTGAACATCGAGCTGATCCCCGGTCAGCTCGCCTACTTCGACTTCACCTTCGCCCACCCGGGGACCTTCCACGTGGTGTGCGACGAGTACTGTGGCATCAACCACCAGAACATGGTGGGCACCATCACCGTTCTGCCCGTGGCGGAATACCGTCAGCGCCAGGCGGCCGGCAACCTGCCGGGCCACGTCGCCCCAGCCGCGCCGGCCGGGAGCGCCGAAGCCGCAGCCCAGGCCGCGGCCCCGGTCGACGGTCAGAAGGTCTTCGACGCCAATTGTGCGGCCTGCCATCAGCAGAACGGCCAGGGCCATCCCGGTGCGTTCCCGCCCCTGGCGGGGCACGCCCCGAGCCTCTACCAGGCCGACCGCAGCTACCCGGTCGACGCGCTGCTCTACGGCCTGCAGGGGCCGATCACGGTGGACGGCAAGGGCTACAACAACGCCATGCCCGGCTGGTCGCAGCTCTCCGACGCGCAACTGGCCGCCGTGGCGGACTACATGATGCGCGCCTGGGGCAACGACGCCGCACTGGGACCCGACTACCAGCCCTACACCGCCAAGGATTTCGCGGACGCGCGCGCCACCTCCATGAGCGCCGCGGACGTGCACGCGCTGCGCGGGAAGCTGGGGTTGCCGTGAGCCGCGCCCCGTACGCCACCCCGCACGCCACCCCGCACGCCACCCCACGCGCCACCCCACACATGTCCGAAGGGAGCCCGGCATGGCGGTAGGCACCATCTCCACGTCGACGACGTCCGCCGTGCGCTGGCGGCCCGAGAAGCGAGTGACGGCCGCGTTCCTGATCACCGGCCTGATCGCGCTGCTGGTGGGGGCGCTGCTCGGCCCCTTCCAGGCCATGAACTACGGCGACGTCAACCTGTACCGCTACCTGCCGTTCCTCAAGTCGTACTACCAGGGCCTCACGCTGCACGGCGTGCTGAACGTACTGGTGTTCACGACCTTCTTCAACTGCGGCGTGCTGGTCTACTTCCCCGCGCGCGAGCTCGATCTGCGGCCGTCGATGGGCTGGCTGTGGAGCTCGTACGTCGTGATGATGGCGGGCCTGGCGCTGGCCGCCGTCGCCATCGTGTCCAACAGCTCGACCGTGCTCTACACCTTCTATCCGCCGCTGCAGGGGAGCTGGGGCTTCTATACCGGGCTGGCGCTGGTGGTGGTGGGCAGCCTCATGGTCGCCTTCGAGGTGGTGCGCCTGCGCGCCCGCTGGCGGCGCGCCCATCCGGGCAAGGTCACGCCGATCGTGACCTACATGTCCGTCGCCACCATGCTGATGTGGGCGCTGGCGTCGCTCGGCATCGTGGTCGAGGTGGTGGTGTTCCTGATCCCCTGGTCGGCCGGCTGGATCACGGGCGTCGACCCCGAGATCGCGCGCACGCTGTTCTGGTTCACCGGCCACCCCATCGTGTACTTCTGGCTGCTCCCGGCCTACATCTCCTGGTACGCCTTCATCCCCAGGCAGGTCGGCGGCGAGCTGGTGTCGGACACGCTGACGCGCCTGGCGTTCCTCATGTTCATGCTCTTCAGCACGCCGGTCGGGTTCCACCATCAGTTCACCGACCCCGGCATCTCCGGCGGTTGGAAGCTGGTGCAGAACATCCTCACGTTCTTCGTGGTGGTCCCCAGCCTGCTCACCGCTTTCACGGTGACGGCGTCGATGGAGATCGGGGCGCGCCGCAAGGGGGGGCGGGGGATGCTGGGCTGGATCCGCAAGCTCCCCTGGCACGACGGCAGCTTCGTGGCGCAGATCCTGGCCATGATCTCCTTCGTCTTCGGGGGCGCCGGCGGGATCGTGCTGGCCAGCTTCAACCTCAACGTGCTGGTCCACAACACCGCCTTCATCCCCGGCCATTTCCACATCACCGTCGGCACGGCGGTCACCCTCACGTTCTTCGGCATGACCTTCTGGCTCATACCCCACCTCACCGGCCGCAAGCTGTTCTCGCCGCGCCTGGCGTTGTGGTCGGCCTGGACCTGGTTCGTGGGGATGATGCTGTTCGCCGTCGGCATGCACTGGGAGGGGCTGCTCGGCGTGCCCCGCCGCGCCTGGATCTCCAACATGAGCCCGGCGCTCCAGGGCATCTACAGTGACGCCCGCGTGCCCGAGGTGATCACGGCCATCAGCGGGGTGATCCTGCTGCTGGCGGTCATCTTCTACTTCACCGTGCTCTTCGGTACCCTCTTCTCCGCGAAGCGCGTCGAGGAGGACAGTGTCGCCATCCCCTTCCCGGAGCCGGCGGAGCCCCATGGCGACCGCATGGTCCAGGCGCTCGACCGGTTCGGCCTATGGTTCCTGCTCGCCGCCGCTATCGTGGCGGTCGCGTACCTGCCCACGCTGATCCACATGTTCACGACGCAGCTCGGTCTCCCCGGCGTGCGTCTGTGGTGAGGGTGCCGGCCTCCGCCTGAACTCCGAGAACGCCGTCCGGCATCCCGGCCCGGTCCACGCAAGGACGTGTGCCCGCTACGAAGGCCGGTTCGGCGGCATCATGGTGGATGTGGGACGCTCCCCGACGCCCTCGGCGCGGGACGCGGACCCCGGAGAGGGGGAGCCATGGCTCTCCTCGAAGGCAAGGTAGGACTGGTCACAGGCGCGGCGTCCGGCATCGGCCGCGCGGTCGCGGAGACGTACGCGCGGGAGGGCGCCAGCGTGCTGGTGTCCGATGTGGACGAACCCGGAGGCGCGGAGACGGTGGACCTCATCCGCTCGGCGGGGGGTGACGCGGTCTTCGAGGTCGCCGACGTCTCCGATCCGGCGGCGGGGGAGAGGCTCGTCGCTCGCGCGGTCGAGCGCTTCGGCGCTCTCCACCTCGCCTGCAACAACGCCGGCATCGGCGGCGCGCAGGCGCCGACGGCGGAGTACCCGGTCGAGGACTGGCGGAGGATCCTCGAGATCAACCTCTCGGGCGCGTTCTACGGCATGCGCGCGCAGATCCCCGCCATGCTCGAGGCGGGGGGCGGTGCGATCGTCAACATGGCTTCGATCCTGGGGCAGGTCGGGTTCGCGAACTCGTCGGGCTACGTCGCGGCCAAGCACGGCCTGGTGGGTCTGACCAAGAACGCCGCCATGGAGTACGCCGCGCAAGGGGTGCGGGTCAATGCGGTCGGCCCCGGTTTCATCGACACGCCGCTGCTGGCTCCCCTCAAGGCGGACCGGGCGGTGTACGACCTGCTGGTGTCGCTCCACCCGATCGGCCGTCTCGGCACGTCGCAGGAGGTCGCCGATCTGGTGGTGTTCCTGTCGAGCGACAAGGCGTCGTTCATCACCGGCGCCTACATGCCGGTGGACGGTGGCTACCTGACGCGTTGACCGGGCGCCCCCCGAAGACGGAAGACGTCGGGCCCGGGATGCACACGACCCGGGCCCGACGTACGTCGCGTGGAGGGGCTCAGCCCTGATCGCGCAGCGTGCGCCGGAGGATCTTGCCGGTGGCGTTCATGGGAAGGTCGCTGCGGAACTCGACGATGCGCGGGTACTTGTAGGCGGCCATCTGGTCCTTGCTCCAGGCGATGAGATCGTCCGCGGAGAGGTTCTGCCCGTCGGCGAGCACCACGAAGGCCTTGATCTCTTCGCCGTGCTCGTCGTGGGGGACGCCCACCACGGCCGCCAGCGAGACGGCGGGGTGCGTCATCAGGACCTCTTCCACCTCCCGCGGGTAGACGTTGAAGCCGCCGCGCAGGATCATGTCTTTCAATCTGTCCACGACGCTGAAGTAGCCGTCGGCATCGACCACGCCGATGTCGCCCGAGTGGAACCAGCCGCCGCGCATCGCCTCGGCGGTGGCGTCGGGGCGCTTGTAGTAACCCTTCATGACGTTGTGGCCGCGGATGATGATCTCCCCCGCCTCGCCGACCGGGACGTCCTCGTCGTTCTCGTCCACCACACGCATCTCGCAGCCGAAGATGGGCTGCCCGATGGTGCCGGGGCGGCGCTCGCGGTCGGCGTGGTTGAAGCTCGCCACCGGGCTCGTCTCCGACAGGCCGTAGCCCTCCATGATGCCGATGCCGTAGACCTCCTCGAAGCGCCGCAGGATCTCCACGGGCAGGGCCGCGCCACCGCTCAACGCGAAGCCGAGATGGCCGCGCAGCTGCTCCTTCTGGGCGTCGTCGAGGGACGTCGGCGGCATTCAGCAGGGCCCAGTACATGGTGGGGACGCCCGCGAAGACGGTGATGCGGTGCGCCAGCATGATCTTCAGTGCCTGGCCTGGGTCGAAGCGGGGCAACATGCTGACGCTGCCGCCGCCGTAGAACATGCTGTTCATGCCGACGGTCTGCCCGAAGGAGTGGAACAGCGGCAGCGCCATCAGGAAGGCGTGCTGCTCAGGGGGCATGGTGGAGTTGCGGACCAGCCCGTTGCTATGGATGGCGTTCATCACCATGTTGAGCTGGCTGAGCTCCGCGCCCTTGGGCTGTCCGGTGGTCCCGGAGGTGTAGAGGATGACCGCGGTGTCGAGCGCGCCGCCCGGGTGGATGTCGGTGAGCGGCTCCTGGCCGGCGAGGATGGCGCCGAGGGTGGTTGCGCCGTCGACGGGGGCGGGCGCCTTGGGGTCGGAGGTCATCACCACCAGGTGCCGGCAGGCGGGGCTGTCCTCGAACGCCTGGACACCCTCGCGGGCCATGGGCAACTCGGGGGTGCCTTCGAACACGAAGTAGGCGGCCGCGTCGCTGTCGCGCAGGTGGTAGGCGATCTCGCGCGCCTTCAGCAGCACGTTGAGCGGCACCACCACGCACCCGGCCTTGAGGATGCCGTAGTACACGACCGGGAAGAACGGAAGGTTGGGGCAGGAGAGCGCCACCTTCTCGCCCGGCTCGATGCCGCCGGCGCGCAGGAAGCCGGCCACCCGGTCGCTCATGGCGTCGAGGGTGCCGTAGTCGAGCGTGGTGTCGCCCATCCTCACCGCCACCCGTTCGGGGTAGTGGAGGGCGTGTTCGCGGACGAAGCGGCCGAGGTTCAGCATGCTCTTCCCTTCCGGAGGCCGAGTTGTGGTTGCAGCTCACGATAGCAGAGCGCGCGCCCCTGCCCCGGCCTGCCCCGCGCAGAGGAGGACACGCGTCGCCGGCGCGCGCCCCATGGCTTCACCAGGTGGCGAGCAGCAGCAGCGCGGCGGCGCGCTCGAGCTTGTTGACGGGGTTGGGCGTGAGCTTCACCAGGCCATCGACGGCCTCGGCGATCTGCTCGAGATCGGCGCGGGTAGCAGCTCCGCGCCCCTCGATCTCGACCTCGTCGAAGAAAGCGCTGCGCTCGGCGCCAGGT
Organism: uncultured Trueperaceae bacterium; assembly: GCA_963783895.1. Taxonomy (GTDB): domain Bacteria; phylum Deinococcota; class Deinococci; order Deinococcales; family Trueperaceae; genus JASBRS01. Next base: position 45,931 of record CAWAPF010000018.1, on the reverse strand, counting down.
GCGCGGGCGGCGACGGCGTCGAAGCCGAGCTCCGCGACCTCCTCGCCGTCGCGAAGCACGTGGAACAGCGTGCGCGTGGTGTCGAGCTCGATGCGGGGCTCCAGAGCGCCAGGCTCGACGTGTCCGGAGAGCCGCTGCACGAGGGCCTCGGGCCAGCCGGCTTCGGCGTCGGAGCCCTCCACGGGGATCTCCCATTCGTCACGCTCGTGGAGCCCTTCGTCGACCGAACCGGCCGCCTTGAGCCCCGCCCAGGTCTTCCCGTCCAGGCGCCGCCGGCGCAGGGCCAGCCCGGCGCTCCGCAGGCTGCCGGCGTCGTCGTCGTAGTAGCGATCGCGCAGCTCCTGTACGGGCGCCTCCTCCGCCTCGAAGGGCGTCGCCGCCAGCGCCGCGCGCACCTCGCTGAGCGAGGGGACGTAAGCGTCCAGCACCGAGAACTTGAGCTCGCGCTCGAGGGGCATGTCCGAGTCTACTTCGGGGCGCGCGCCGCCGGTCGCCCGCCCGCCGGGGTGGGGCCCGCACGATGCCTGGGAAGAGCGGGAATCTACCGTGTGCGACGTGTTGTCGCAAGGGGCGCGTGGCCCTTCGGGCGGGTACCGACCGGTGGTATACTCGCCGAACCTAGGCAGCCGTGCCTGGCTTCATGGACCTCGTGCCCGTGTCACCGCGCGCATTTGCACGAAAGGAAGCCGATTCCGATGCCCAACATCCGCAACGTGGCCGTTCTCTCGCACAGCGGGGCGGGGAAGACGTCGCTCGTCGAGGCGATGCTCTACCGTGCCGGTGCGATCCCGAACCTCGGCAGGGTCGAAGACGGGAGTACGGTCTCCGACCATACTCCCGAGGAGAAGCGCCGCAAGATCTCCATCTACACCTCGATCCATCCCTACACCTGGAAGGGCGAGGCGTTCAACGTCCTGGACACCCCGGGTTACGCCGATTTCGCCGGCGAGATCCGCGGCGCGCAGGCGGCGGCCGATGCAGCGCTGGTCGTGGTGTCGGCGGTGTCGGGCGTGGCGGTCGGGACCGAGCGGGTCTGGTCCTCGAGCGTGGAGCGTGAGCTCTCGAGCCTGTTCGTGATCAACAAGATGGACCGCGAGAACGCCGACTTCTTCCGCACCATGGCGGACATCGAGGCCAGCCTCCAGGGCAACATCGCTGCCATCCAGATCCCCATCGGTCAGGCCGAGGATTTCCGCGGCATCGTCGACCTGCTCACCATGAAGGCCTACGTCTGGCCCGAGGGAGAGCCGCAGGAGGTCCCGGTCCCCGACGAGGTGGCCGGCGTGGCGACGGAGTACCGCGACCGGCTCATCGAGGCCATCGTCGAGACCGACGACGAGCTGATGATGCAGTACCTCGAAGACGCGGACCTGGACGCCGACGCGCTCATGCGCGCCTTCGACAAGGCCGTGCGCTCCGGCGAGCTCACGCCGGTGCTGCTCACCTCCGCCACCCGCGTCATGGGTGTCAGCCTGTTGATGGACTTCATGGTCCACGGCGTGCGGCACGTGAAGGACCATCGGCCGCTGGCCGTCGAGAAGGGCGAGCCGCCCGAGCTGGGCGAAGGGCACCCGTTCGGCGCCCGCGTGTTCAAGACGGTGGTCGACCCCTACCTCGGCAAGGTCTCGCTGATGCGGGTGCTGTCCGGCAGCGTCAAGGCGGGCAGCAACGTGTACGACCCCAACCACGAGGTCGACGTCCGCGTGTCGCACCTGTACGTGCCCAACGGCAAGGACCTCTCCGAGGTCAAGGAGCTGAACGCCGGCATGATCGGCGCCATCACCAAGGTCGAAGATGTCAAGACCGGCGACACGCTGTGCGATCCGGCGCACGTCTTTCAACTCGCGCCCATCCGCTTCCCCTCGCCGGTCATGGCGCTGGCGCTGACGCCCAAGTCGCGCGGCGACGAGGACAAGATGTCCGACGGGCTCCACAAGCTCCTCGACGCCGGCCCCACCCTGATGCTCGAGCGCAACGCCGACACCCACGAGACCGTGTTGTGGGGCATGGGCCACGTGCACCTCGAGATCGCCGTCAACGCCCTCAAGGACCGCTTCGGGGTCGAGGTGGACACCCGCCCGCCGTCCGTCGCCTACCGGGAGACCATCGGCGGCAACGGCGACGCCCGCTACCGCCACAAGAAGCAGACCGGCGGTGCCGGGCAGTTCGCCGAGGTGGCGCTTCGGGTCGCGCCCCTGACGCGCGGCGAAGGCTTCCAGTTCACGTGGAAGGTGGTGGGCGGCTCCATCCCCACGCAGTTCCACCCGAGCTGCGAGAAGGGCGTCAAGAGCGCCCTGGAGGCGGGCGTGCTGGGCGGGTTCCCGGTGCAGGACGTGCAGGTCGAGGTCTACGACGGCAAGGATCACCCCGTCGACTCCAAGGACATCGCCTTCCAGATCGCGGCGGCGCATGCGTTCAAGGAGGCCATGCAACAGGCCAAGCCGGTGCTGCTCGAGCCCGTGGCGCTCCTCAAGGTCCGCGTCCCAGACCGCTACACCGGTGACGTCATCTCGGACCTCAACACCCGCCGTGGCCGCATCCTGGGCATGGACACCGAGGGTTCGGTGAGCGTGGTCAGCGCGCACGTTCCGATGGCCGAGATCCTGAGCTACTCCCCCGACCTGCGCTCGATGACGGGCGGCCGGGGCGTGTTCTCGCTCAAGTTCGAGCGCTACGACGTGGTGCCGAGTCAGGTCGCCGACCGGGTGCTGGCCGACCGCCAGCAAGAGAAGGCGGCGTCGTAGCCGCAGCGTCTCGCCTCGGCCAGGTACGGCCTCCGTCCGCTTCCGCGCGCACAGGCGATCGCGTGCGCTGCGCCGATCGGGACGGCGTCAGCGCTTCTGCGGCGAGAGCAGCGGCGCCAGGTTCATGCCGCTGAGGTAGGCCAGGAACGACGGCAGGATCGGCAGCACGCAGGGGGAGAGGAAGGACAGGGCGCCGGCTCCGAAGGCCAGCGCCAGCGTGGGCGCGGCCATGGTGCCGAACAGGGCGCTCTCGGCGCTCCCCATGCTCGCCAGGTAGGGGGACAGGGCGTTGAGCGTGCCGGTCAGCAACAGCACGCCCACGGCGATGAGAAGCACCGCTCCGACCTTCTCGAGCACGCCCGAGTAGCGCCGCAGTGCCCGTGTCGCCGGCAGGAGCTGGGACAGGGCCAGGAACGGCAGCGAGAAGCCGAGCGAGTACGCCAGCAACAGGAGCCCTCCCTGCGCCCCGCCGCCGCTGGTGGCCGCGATGCCCAGGATGCCGGCCAGGATGGGCCCGATGCAGGGCGTCCAGCCCGCGGCGAAGGCGACGCCCACCACCGCCGAGCCCAGGTAGCCGCTCGGCTTGTGCATGAGGTGCACGCGCAGCTCCTGCTTGAACACCGGCAGCGGCAAGACGTCCAACATGATGACGCCCATCACCACAAGCAGCACCCCGGCGATGACGCGCAGGGCGTTGCCGTAGGCGAACAGGAACTGGCTGAGCAGACCGGCGCTGAAGCCCAGCGCCACGAACACCGCCGACAGGCCGGCGACGAAGGCCAGGGTGTGGAGCGCCAGATGGGCCCGCAGTGGGAGCCCCGTCTCGGTGCTCGCTTCCGCCTTCATGGTGGTGCCTTCATGGCGCCGCCGTCATAGCGCCGCCGTCATAGCGCCGCTAGCTGACTGCGCACGTCCTGCGCGAGCTCGCGGCCCAGCTCGTCGGCCTCCTTGGCCTCCCCGCTGACGCTGGCCTGGAGGGTCGTTTCGCCCCGCAGCACGGCGCCGAACAGGGTCAGCTCGCCGTCGTCGGTGACGTTCGCCAGCGCGCCGACCACGCAGTCGCGGCAGGCCTCGTCGCTCTCGGGCGGGCCCTGCCGCAGGGAGAACGCGAAGGAGCGCTCGGCGCGGACGCGGTCGAAGCTGGGGCGGTGCTGTAACGAGTAGGCCACCTCGAACGCGAGGTCGTCGTCGGCGCGCACCAGCAGGCCCAGCGCGCCCTGACCGGGCGCCGGGGGGAAGGCCTCGGGATCGAGCACGTTGTCGAGCCGGTTGCGATGGTCCAGCACGATGAGGGTGGAGGCCGGCACCAGCAGCCCGTCGAGCTCGCCGGAGGTCAGCAGCTTGAGGTCCCCCTCGATGGTGCCGGACACCTCGATGGCCTCGAGTCCTAGACTCTGGCCGGCCAGGTAGGCGGCGTCCCGTGGCGTCAACACCCCCACGCGGGCCCCCTGGGGCAGGTCGGTCAGCGCGCGCGTGCCCTTGGTGACCAGCGCCGTACGCGGCTCCAGCCGGCGCGACACGGCCGCCAGCGTGACCTCCTCGGGGAGCGCCAGGGGGAGCGTCTCGAGCGGGGCGACCGCCACGCCGATGTCCCCGTTCACCAGGGCCTTCAGGAGGGGATCGTCACCGTCGGCCGTCTTGAGGGCAGCGTTCTTGATGGTGCGGAGGGCGAAGTTCACGTCCGGCCACTCGTCCGTCAGTTGCTCGAGCACTTCCCGAGCCTGGCGCAGCGCGAGTGCGCCGTCGCGGTTGCCCAGCACGATTCTTGCCATGGCCATGTTGTATCACATTCGGCCGCGCCTGCGGATGCGAGAAAGCACCTGTGGAAGGGCATCGGTGGCGACCGGCCGGTGCCGATGCCGGGCCGGTCGGGCGGGACGGACGGCGGGCGCCAGGCAGCGGCCGCCGCCCGCGGGCGTGCCCGCATCGTCGCCGAGGGCCCGAGCAGATGCTCAGGCGATGGCCAGCGCCGCGTCCTTCAGCTCCTCGACGCGGTCGGTGCGCTCCCATGGGAAGGCGTCGCGGCCGAAGTGGCCGTAGGCGCTGGTGGCGGTGTAGATCGGCCGGCGCAGGTCGAGCTGGGCGATGATCGAGGCGGGCCGGGCGTCGAAGACCTTGGCGATGAGGTCGCTGAGGTGGTCGTCGCCCAGCTCGGACGTGCCGAAGGAATCGACGTACATGCCGACCGGGTGGGCCACGCCGATGGCGTAGGCGAGTTGCACCTGGCAGCGTTCGGCCAGGCCCGCGGCGACCACGTTCTTGGCGATGTAGCGCGCGTAATAGCTGGCCGAGCGATCGACCTTGGTGGGGTCCTTGCCGCTGAAGGCGCCGCCGCCGTGCGGCACCGCCCCGCCGTAGGTGTCGACGATGATCTTGCGCCCCGTCAGGCCGGCGTCGGCCTGCGGACCGCCGCGCACGAAGCGGCCGGTGGGGTTCACCAGGTAGCGGGTGCGCTCGTCGAGGAGGCCTTCGGGCATCACCGGGCGGACGACGTGCTCCTTGACCTCCTCGCGGAGCTGCTCCAGCGTGACGTCGGGGTCGTGCTGCGCGGACACGACCACGGTGCGCACGTGCGTGGCCTGCTCGCCCTCGTAGCCGAGCGTCACCTGCGCCTTGCCGTCGGGGCGGAGGTAGGGCAGGGTGCCGTCCTTGCGGACCGAGGCCAAGCGCCGGGTGAGGGCGTGCGCCAGCATGATCGGCAGCGGCATCAGCTCGGGGGTCTCGCGCGTGGCGTAGCCGAACATCAGGCCCTGGTCGCCGGCGCCGACGAGGTCGAAGTCGTCGCCGCTGCCCGCCTCCTGGGCGCGATCGACGCCCATGGCGATGTCGGGGGATTGCTCGTTGACCGCGATCAGCACCGCGCTGTGGTCGGCGTCGATGCCGTAGGCGGCGTCGGTGTAACCGACCTCGCGCACCGCCTTGCGGACGATCGCCTGGAAGTCGACGTAGCCGTGGCAAGTGATCTCGCCGGCGATGAGGGCCAGTCCGGTGGTGAGGATGGTCTCGGCCGCCACCCGGGCGTAGGGATCCTCGGTAAGGATGGCGTCCAGGACGCTGTCACTGATGCGATCCGCGAGCTTGTCGGGGTGTCCCTCGTTCACCGATTCGGCCGAGATGAGTCTGCGCACGCCTGTGTCCTTCCGGGGGGAGCCGTGAGGCCCTCGGCGCGCCCGGCCCTTTGCCTCGGGGCGCGGCCGCGCTTCCTTCGATTCGCCATGCTAGCAGGGCGCGGCGGCGGTCAGGGTGCCGTGGGATGGGGTCGTTGTGCGGCGCGATGCACAGGGGGCCGGGCTGCGGTGGGCCGGCTGCGGTGGGCTGCGTGGGCGTTGCGGTTGGCCGGGTTGGGGTGGGCCGGAGCGGCGTGGGCCGGGCCAGCGTGGGCCCTGCCGGGGGCCCGGAAGGGCCGGCTCCGCGTTGGGCGCGCGGCCCACCGTTGCCGAAGGGAGCCGTGGCTATACTCGGGCATGCCGGACTCGGGCATGCCGGATTCCCACGTGGGGCACGCTATCCGCCGAGCGCGCCCAGGCGACGCCCAGGAGATCGTGCGGCTCATGCGCACGATCTACCGGGAGGGACGCTACTTCGTCGGTGACGGCCCGCCGCTCGCCGAGTCGCTGGCCCGTCGCATCGACGGCGACGATCCGTCGTACGCGCTGTACCTGGTGGCGGAATGCGGGCAGGATGATGTGCGCGAGGGTGATGTGCGCGAGAGCGACGAGCAAGAGGTGGGGGCGTGGCTCGAGCTCCACCGCATGCAGCCGCGCCGCATGCAGCACGTCGCGGTGCTCACGGTGGCGGTGGCACCCGCGTGGCGCCGTCACGGGTTGGGTCGGGGCCTGCTGCGGCGCAGCTATGCCTGGGCGGCCGACGTCGGGGTGAGCAAGGTCAGCCTCAACGTGCGCGCCGGGAACACTTCCGCCATCGCCCTCTATCGCTCCGAGGGGTTCCTGGAAGAGGGGCGAGAGCGGGGGCAGGTGCGCACGGACGACGGTGGGTTCGAGGACAACGTGATCATGGGACGGTGGGTGGAACGGCCCCCGCGCATGGAGGCCGCCGTCATGGCTTCACGACCGTGAGCACCTGCTGCGCCAGCTCCTTGCCGTTCACGTGGACGGTGACCGGCAGCGTGCCCGGCTGACCGGGCGCGTCAAAGGTCCCCTCGAATTGCCTTCGCCCAACGGCGGTCATGGGGACCGTCCTATCGCCCACCTGCACGACCAGGTCGGTCGGTTGGACGAGCAGGTCCAACGAGAGGGTCACGGTCGCCCCCGTCTCGACGTAGCCGGGATCCAGGGTGAGGATGGCCAACGGCCCGTTGGTCACGAACACCATGGTCGTCTGCTCGGCGTGCGCACCGTTCGCGCTGGCCGTCACCTTCAGCAGTGCGACGCCCGCAGCGTCGGCCGGCATCTCGACGTCACCTTCGAAGGTGCCGTTGGCGGTGGATGCCAGGTCGACGGGAGGCGCGGAGCCGAGTGCCGCCTCGACGCGGCTGGCCTGGCGAGCGCGCGCCACCACGTGGACCAGCGCTCCGGGCGGGGCCTGGGAAGGTTGCACGTCGAGCGAGAGGCTCAAAGTGCCCCCGCCGAGGGTGTTCGTGACCGTCGTCCGCACCGGCGTGACCCCGATCGACACGAACGCGAGGCCGTTGGGGCCGAGTTTCACGGTCTCCGGCTTGGACGGGACCCGGAGGGACGGAGGGAGACCCGAAGGGAGCACGGTGATCTCGAACGTCCCGGGCCGGAGGTCCCGGAAGACGAAGTTGCCCCCGCGATTCGTCGTGGTCGCCTTGGTGTCGCCGTTCGCGCCGGTGAGGTGGAGCGTGACCCCGGTCAGGCCGTAGGCGTTCGCGGTCGGCTTGCCACGGTGGTCGACGTCGACGTAGACCTGCCCCGAGATGGCGTAGCTGACCTTCAAGGTGAGATCCCGGCGGACGGTGGCCTGCCGCCGCACTGTGACCGACGTGTCGCTGGGGAGCGTGTATTGGGGGGGAAGGTCGGGGAAAGAGAGCTGGTAGTTGCCTGGAGGGACCGAGAGCGAGTAGCGTCCCTCGGCGTCCGTCTTGACGTACCGGCCGAGGCGTGCCACTCCCACCGTGACGCCGGCTGCCGCACGACGACCCTGGTCGGTCTCTCGGATGAGAATCCCGGTCACGGTTCCGACGTCGAGGCCGCCGAAGGCGTTCACGACCGGGGTGGGGACAGCGAAACCACCGAAGAGGGTCGCCTGGGCTCCCACGCTCCAGGTGAAGCCCTTGAGTCGGTCGTATCCCGCGCTGGTCTGGAGGGCCAGGGTCGGCAGGACCTGGACACCCAGGGAACCGGAGACGCCGATGTCTCCGTTGGAGGCGTCGTAGCTGGCACCAGCGCCGAGGCTGTAGCTCTGCGTGGCGTAGGCGGCCCGGACCCCCACGAGCGGTGCGAAGGTGCTCGACAGTGGGACGGAGATGGAGCCGCCGGCGGCGAAAGCCGGTCCGATGTAGCTCTGGCCGTAGGCGACCGAAACGACAGGTCCGACGTTGATACTGGCCGTGGCCAGCCAGGGTAGCTGCGTGATGTTCGCCGTGAAGCTGGCCGACGCTGTCCAGCTCCCCGGGGAAGCCGTCGATGTTGCTACGGCCACGAGTTGGACCGGTTGACGAGCCAGATCGAGCTGAACGCCGAACTGGGTCCCAATGGTCCCATCGCTGGCATAGTCGACCTGCTGCGACAGCGTCAGGCGGTCGCTGGGCGTTTCGGTGAAGCTGGCGGACGCCGTGTAGCCGTCGGGTGATGCCGTGGCCGAACCGCTCACGCCGAACGGTACCGCCTGGCGCGAGTACCCGAGCAGGGAAGCGCTCCACGGTTGCGATGACCACGGAGCGACGCGCGCTTGCGCCTGCACGATGACGGCGGACGTGCTCCACGTTGCGCCCAGAGCGGCCAATGGCGACACGTGGTAGGTGCCGTCACCGTGGACCTCGCCAATGGCGCCGATGCTTGGCGTCAGCGTCAGATCGGGGAGGACGCTGAAAGTGTAGCCGCCGGTCATTGTGTCGCTCGCCAGGGGACCCCAACGGTGGGCGTAGCTCACCGACCAAGGTCCGGTCCGGTAGCCGGCGCCCGTCGTCAGCCCCCCTGTCGTGTCGAGGGAGGCGCTCAGCGTCGCGCCATCGTAGGAGAGTGTCAAGCTGTGCCCGGACTCGCTGTCGTAACCGTAGAGCGCGCTCCAGTTGTCACCGTAGGCTCCGATGGAGGCGGTGCGGCTTCCCGGCGCGACGGCGAAGGAGTCGGTGGTCGACACGACCGACGAGAGAGCCCCGTTGAGGGTGACGGCGCCGAAGTACGAGAACCCCTGGCTGCCGTAGGAGGCCCCGAGCGGGAGAGCGTAGGAGAGCGCCGGGGCGTTGGGGTTCGAAGCCCCGAAGGCGAGCACCTGGTATTTCATCAGGGCGTTCTGCGAGACGCTCGGGTCAGCCTGGGAGCGGGCGTCGACCTCGACGATGTGCAGGCCGAAGCGTCGAGGGGTCAGAGTGACGGTGACGTTCTCCGATGCGCCGGCGTCGAGCGTCACGGACGGCGCGCTCAGAATGGCCTGGTCGACGCTCACGGTGGCCAACCCGAAGGTGTCCGTATCGTTGCCGGTGTTCGTCACGTGTACGGGAATGGTCGTGCTCGCTCCGGCGAGGATGGGGCCGGGATCGACGATCGCCACCCGGACGCCGGCCTTGCGCGCCACATCGATTTCTGTCTTGGCTGTGGCCAGCGTACGACCCCCGTCGACCAACTGGAAGGTCACGTCGTGGCCGCCTGCATGGGCATCGGCGGAGATGAGGACGGTTGCGAGCTTGAACCCGGGGTGCTCCGGGTCGTCGACGACGCCGAGCATCGTCAGCCCATCCGCCGCCGTGGCCCGGACCGTTCCGGCGCCGTCGATCTGCAAGCGGATGGCGACGAGCGCTCCGATCCCCCCCTCGACCTTGGTCGGCGCGGTCACCCGTGCTCCGAACCCGAATCCGCCGGCCAGGATCGCGAGGGCAGCGGCAACGGCCTTCAGGTCAAGGCGATTCATGGCGAAGCGACCATGAGAGGGAGCCGCGATAGGCGCCGGCTTCCTCGTGCCCGTCCATGCGCAGCCGCACCCAGACCTTCAAGCGGCACACGCCGGGCCCCTGCAGAACGGCGACCCGAGAACCCGCTCCGACCGGTGCCCAGGAACGATCGACGGCTGACGTCGTTGGGATGCATCCAGAGACCGTGCTGCCTTCCAGGGGGCTCACGCGGTATTCAACGCTGGTACGGGCGATGGTCTGGAGCGACTGCGTGATCCGAAGCGGTGACTGGAGGGCGACCTCCAGCACCCACACGCCGGGGGTCGGCAGGCCGGCCACGACCGTCGAGGGCTCCTGCGCCGTGACGTAGAAGGCGGCTGGATCGCCCGGGGGAGGGAAGGCGGAGCTGGGACGTCGATCGAGATAGGCTGCTCTTCGACATGGAGCACGCCGCCTCCGGTCGCGTCGGGCACGGCTTGTGCACACGACCATGCCGTCAGCGGAAGGAGCGCGATCGCGAGGATGACGCCGATCGGGTCATGGCACGTCGAGTTGCGCCTGGCCTGCGATCTCGTTGGTCGAGCCGTCGTCCAGCACGGCGGTCGCCAGGTAGTGACCCGAGGGCAGCGCGGGCTCGGCTCGACCGTGAGGTGGGAAAGCTCACCGGGCAGGCTGGCCGTCCTCGTCATCGGATAGCTTCCCACCAACGTGCCGTCTAGCTGGTGGATCTCGACGCGACCGCTGACGAGCATGTAGGCATTCCCGGTGTTCTGGAAGGTCACTCGGACGGTCTGCCCCTGCTGGCTGTCGGAGGGGGCCTGTGCGAGCGAGATATCTGCGACCTTCCCGGCGGGCGATAGGTCACCGACATCGACGAGGATCACATAGGCGAGCTGGGCAACATAGCGGATGCCGACGTTGTGCCCCGAGGCGTCGGTGGGCCCTTGCGGCGTGTCGGTCTTGAACAGCACCGCGGCCCAGTAGGTCCCGCCCTGGGTGTCCGGCGGCACGGTGACCGAGTAGCGCACGTCCTGCGTGCTGTTCCCGGGGATCGTGACGTCGGTGGCGTTCACCGTGAGCCACGACGTCAGCGAGGTGGGCAGGCTCGCAGCGGGCAGAGGGTGGATCGCGCCGTCGGCGGCGAGAACGAAGTCGGAGGGGAAGGCGGTCAGGCTCACCGGCCCATCGCTGGTGTTCCGCAGGCTCAGGGTTCCGGAGAGGGTGTCGCCGGGCTGCGCCCGGTAGCGAGCGTTCGGCGGGCTCCGCTCTACGGTCACTTGCGCCTCGCCCACGACAAGGCCGCTGCCACAAGCACGACGAGCACAGGAGGCGGTGGTGGGATGCACGGCTTCGCGCGATCATGTTGGAGTCTATCTCCCGGTTCCGTGGGGTGGTTGTCGCGATTCGTTCGCGCGCCGCCACCCAGCGAGTGACGGCGCGCGAACGGTCTCAGGACGTTCCGGTCCCGATCTCAGATATGCCCTGACGAGTCCGTACTGACCTCGAGTCTTCTGGAAGCTCTAGTCCTGCGAACTGGCTTGACCGGCTCGTTGTAGCTTGCCGCCACCGCGGTGCCCAGCGTGTACGTAGCCGTCAGGTCGTACGTGCCCGAGGTCGAGTTCTTGAGCCACAGGAGCTGCGTGATGTTGTCGTCGATCCACACGCCCTTGGGAATTCCGATGACCTGGCCGTTCTTGACGCCCAGCAGCCCGACCTTCGTGGTGTCGTTCTTGATCTCGTGGAAGTAGTCTCAGGCCGGCTCCGCCGACGTACTTGTCGGTGCCGCTGATCGTCGCCGCATCAGTCATGAGCAGTGTGCCATACCCGGACGGGCCGTCGAGGCTCACGAAGAAGCCGACGCCGTCACAGTTGGTCTACTTCTCGATCATGAGGTCGTCTGGTGCACAGCAGGTTGCCCTTGGCGGGGTCGTTCGCATAGCCGCCCGCCACGTACGGAGATGCCGCGTTGTCGACGACCTGCGACCAGGTCTTGACAACGCCGTTGGCCTTGCGGATGACGGGCGGGTAGCCGTAGTGCGCCTTGGCGGCCACGAGTCCGCTGAAGTCGCCGTCCTGGCCCACGCCCGCGGCCTGCAAGAACTGGTTGAGACTCTGCGTGAAGCCGACCCAGTTCGGAATCACGTAGCAGCCGCGCAGGTCGTTGTTGGTCATCGCGCTGCTCAGAAAGACGTTCCAGTCCGCGAGCGGAGTGTTATCGGCCGCGGGGTTGTCGATGACGAGCTTGACGACCGACGGAACCGTGACGTTGATCTGTTGCGTTGCCTGGTCGATCTGGTTGCACTCGTTGGACACGCACTGAGGGGTGAGGTTGCCTCCGGCGAAGGCCGTGGCGCCACGCCCAGGAGGCCGGCGAACAGGATGAGGTACAGGGTCTTCTTCATGGATGGTCTACCCTCCGAGATTGCAGAACGTGTAGGGAACGAACGGTGCAACCCGACCCCTGCCTTTGGTCGGGCACTTGCGCTTCCTTGCCAGCTAGGCCACCTCCTTCACGTCTCTACGGCTTTGAGTCACCCTAGGTCGCGCTGCGTTGCCGCTCCGCTACCGACCTGTGCACCGCGCACATCGACATTTCCGGATGAGCGTTATTTTTCTTGTAGGTTCACAGAACGGGGGCAACGCATGAGTAACGTCTTGAATAACGCTCGCGTCCGACTCGTGTTGCAGGGACAGGCAAGACTCGAAATGCAGGGGCGGTCCCTTCCCCTGAGGCGCAAGGGGCTCGCCCTCCTGGCGGTGCTTGGCACCAAGGGTTCGGTCAGTCGGGAACGTCTTGCGTCGCTGTTGTGGGAGAACGGTACGGGCAGGGCCAACCTGCGCGTCGAGTTGCACCGGCTGTCGGACGCGGTGGGCCTCCCGCTGTTCCGGGCCGGCGAGGATCCGTTGCTCCTGCCTCCGTGGGTCGAGGTTGAGCGTTCCGGTGTCGCCGGACAGGCGCTCGAGGGCCTCGAAGGCCTGTCGCCCGACCTCGATCGCTGGATCGAGGACACCCGCATGCAACAGAGGCGTTCGAGCTCGAGAACGGCCGCGCCTCGGAGCTGGCGGCGGGTCTGGCGCGCGAGCTGCGCCCTCCCTTCCTGGTGGTCGTGCGGGCCCGGCCCGACGATGAGATCGACGACTTCACGCACGCGTTGCGCGACAATCTCCATCTGCCGCTGGTCGAGGGCTGCGGCGGCCCGGCCAAGGCCGTGCACGTGCTCGCTCCGCCCTACCCGGAGGAGTGTGTCCAGGCGGTGCTGAACAGCCGCGAGTCCGTCTGGCTCATGCGCGTGCCCGCCTACGGGGAGGACCCGCGGCAGGTTCTCGAGCTGCGCAATGCCTACGACGCCAGCCGCGTCCGCTACGTCGAGCTGCCGGCGGTGTCGTGGGAGGACGCGCGGAACGGACTCCTGCGGGAGCTGCCGTTCGGCCGAGCGGCCGAAGCCTATCTCTGGACCGGCGGCAACACGGGGTTCCTTGCGCGAGCTCGCCCGCATGGGCTGGGCGCGCGATGCCGACGCGATCCTCGCCATCCCCCAGCGGGTGCGCGCCGCCTACGCCCTGGAGCTGCGCTACGCGAGCATGCAGGCGCGCCTCGCGCTGGAGCGGCTCTCCGTCCAGCCGGGGGCGATCTCGGATAGCCTCATCGACGTCCTGGAGGCGCGCGACGCAGCTCGACGAGCTCGAGCGCCGCGGCTGGCTGGTCTTCGACGGCAACTGGCGCTTCCGTGACCCTGAGTCGCGGACCGTGATCTACCGCTCGCTGCAGCCGGGCAGGCGGGCCTCCTACCACCGCAACGTCGCGCTGCAGATGGCCGTCGAGGGCTCCTGGCTGTCCGAGATGTACCACCGCATGGCGGCGGGGCAACCCGTGGTGTGGTCGGAGGCGGGCGAGATCCCCGAGGGGTTGGTGACCGACGCTGTACGCGCCTCGCTGGGCCTCGACGTGTCGGGGCCGCGCCCCCACGCCCGAGAGCTCACGGTAGGTCGCGAGCTGGCGCTGCTGGAGTCGGGCCGCCATGGCGACGGGGTCGAGGGCGAGGGTGCCGAGTGGACGTTCGTCAAGGCGCCCGGCCAGGGGCCGGCAGCGGTGAGCTTCGAGCTCCCCGAGGAGCGTTGCGCGCTTCACATCGCGGGGCGGTGCTGGGCGCAATCGCCGCTGGGCGTGGGCCTGAGCGGTCAGGCGGTCCCGCTCGAGGTCGAGCTGCCCGACGGTGCGCGCGCGGCCTTCCTGCCGGGTCTGGCGGAGCCGCTGGTCCGTGACGGCACCCTGCTGGCGCCGCTACCGACCGACCTCGATGCCTGGCTGATGCTTCCTCCCGCCTCCGAGGTGCGGGTAGTGAGCCGCGCAGAGAACGCCATCCTGGAGCTCGAGATCACGGTCCACGCGGTGGGCCGGGCGAGGGAGGCGGGCCACGGACGCAACGGCGGTGGCGGGCAGGTCCTGGCTCTCGACCTCGCGAATCCCGTGGAAGCAGGCGGCGTGCGTCGCCGGCAGTATCACGAGTGAGGGTTGCGGTGCTGCGGACGGCGGTCCCGCCGGTCTGGCGGGACCGCCGTCGCCTAGACTGGCCCCATGGCTGACCCCGATCCCGCCCTCGCAGCGCGGCCCGGAACGCGGGCCCCGGCCGCCCGCGTCGCGCTTTTCGTCGACACGCAGAACCTCTACTACGCCGCCCGCGACGGCTACGACGCCACCGTCGATTACGGTCGCCTGCTCGAGCTGGCACTGCGCGGCCGCGACCTGGCGTCGGCCACGGCCTACGTGGTGGAGCGAGAAGGGGACAGCACGGCGTTCGGCTTCGTCACCAAGCTCTCCGCGCTCGGGTACCGCGTGCGCCGCCGCAGCGTGCGCGTGCACCGCACCGAAGAGGGAGGCGGCGTGGTGATGGAGGGGGACTGGGACATGGGGATCGCTGCGGACATGGTGCGCGCGCTGCCCTACGTCGACGTGCTGGTTCTCGGCTCCGGGGACGGCGATTTCGTGCCCATGCTGGAGCTGGCGCAGCAGCGCGGGGCCCGCGTGGAGGTGCTCGCGTTCCGCGAAGCGTCCGCCCAGAGCCTCATCGACCTCGCCGACCGCTTCAGCCACCTGGCTGACGAAGCCGAGGTGTTCGTGCGCAAGGGCTGAGCCGTGCCGCGGCCTAGCCGAGCCGCGGCCTAACCGACCCGACCGGCGCAGGTGCTGGGCCGCGCGGGCCAGGCCGCCCCGGGCGCTGGCATGCGCGTCGGCGTGGGCGCTGTCGCGGGCGTCGGGCCGGAGGCAGCGCTGTTCGTGTCGGGCGCGCTCGCAGCGGTCCCCCAACTGCCGTCCATCCGTTCCAGGTAGTCGTAGGTCGCGCCGATCACGTCCAGCCACGCGCCGTAGACGGCGTTCTCGCGTGCCAGCCGGGCGCGGCAGGCGCTCGGCGACGCGGCGGGGGCGGCAGCGGCGTCGCGCCACGCGGCGAGCTCGGCATCGAGCAGCGCCCACGCGTCGCGGACCGCTGTCCGGGCGCGTGCCACGTCGTCCCGGTAGCTGCCGTCCAAGGCGTCGAGCGCGGCCCGTGCCCGCCGGACGCGCTCCTCAGCAACGCTACGGTTCGCTTCGGTACCACCGTCGAGCCTCAGACGCGCGCTCAGCTCGATGCTCCACTGATCGTCCGCCTGCGGGCCGAGCTGACCGTTGAGGTCGGCGGCGGGCCGGCCGCGATCGAGTGACAGCGAGGTGCTCACCTGGTAACCGACGCTGCTCGATTCGTAGGTGGCGCTCAGCGTCACGTCGCGTAGCACGTCGAAGGGCACGCGGTCGCGCTCCGCCGTCGCGCGCTCCAGCTCCAGAAGCAGCCGCTGCCGCTGCGGCGCTTCGGCGCCCGGGTCGGGCAACGCGAAACGCAACGGCACGAAGCGCGCGGCGCCGGTGAAGCCGAGCCTCCCGGCCTGCGTGCGCAGCGCGCGCAGCGCGTGGCGGCGCCCGTCGACCACAGCCTCGGAACGGAGCAGGGAGGGGCGCGATCGGATGGCCCGCATGGTCGAGGGCGTGGTCGAACGCGTGGTCGCGCGGCGTCGTTCCCTCGCGACGTCGAGCTCGGCACGCTGCACCGCCAGCTCCGCTCTCAACACCCTGGCGTGGAGCCTCAGCGCGTCCAGGACGTCGCGGCGCCGTGCGTGACGCAGCCGCTCGCGGGCCAGGAGCAGGTCGGCACGGTCGGTCAGGACCGCGGCGTTGTCGTAGCGCCATGCCAGGTCGAGCTCCAGGTCGGCGCGGGCCCCCAGCGCGGCGGGGTCCTCCACGTCGGCACCGTAGCTCAAGGCGGGACGGGCCGTGAGCGTGAAGTCGGTACCGGCCCGGCTGACGCCGAGTGCGCGCTCGGCGGCGTCGACCGCGGCCACCTGCCGCAGGGAGCGCTCGCTGTCGGGCGTGGACGTGAGAACGTCGGCGGGCGCGAACGCCAGGACGGCGGGCGCCCACAGGCATGCGGCCAGGACCGCGGCCACCGGCCTCCATGGGACCGCCCGCCCGCGGGCAGGACCGCCGCAGGGGTGCGCGGCGCGGCTGACGAGATCCCGCATCTCCGTCCCCCTCTTCCCGGATCGTGATCGGGGGCACCCTAGCGGACGTCGGGTTGCAGGGGGGTCGCATGGGCGTTCGGCGCGAGCGCTCGACGCCGTCGCACGCTACTCTTCGGGGCCTCGCCCCAGTCGTTCCTGCAACAGCCGGCGCACCGCGTCGGGCCTGGCGGCGCCGCGGCTCTCCTTCATCACGCGCCCGAGCAGGGCGTTGATCGCCTTGGGGTTCTCCCGTGCGCTCTCGACCACGGCGGGGTTGGCCTCCATGATGCGCTCCACCAGCGCGGCGAGTGCCCCCTCGTCGGTGATCTGCTTGAGCCCCCTGCGCTCGACGACGGTGTCGGGCTCCTCGCCGTCGATCACGTCGGGCAGGATCTCCTTGGCGATCTTGCCGGAGATGGCGCCCTCGTCGATGAGGCGGACCATCGCGGCCAGCCCCTCCGGCTTCAGCGGCACCTCGGCCAACCCCACACCGCGCTCGTTCAACAGGCCCGCCACGTCCCCGATCAGCCAGTTGGCGATGCGTTGAGCGGCCCCGTCCGGCGCACGTTCGTACGCCGCCGTCGCGCCGTCGAAGAACGCCGAGGTCGGGACGTCGAAGGCGATGAGCTCCGCGTCCTCGGCGCGCACCCCGAGGGCCAGGTAGCGTTCGCGCTTGGCCTGCGGCAGCTCGGGCATGGATGCGCGGATCTCCTCGAGCCATGCGCGGTCGAGCGTCAGCGGCGGCAGGTCGGGCTCGGGCATGTAACGGTAGTCGGCCGACTCCTCCTTGCTCCTCAGAAGGTAGGTCTTCTGGCCGCCCTCGTTCCAGCCGCGCGTCTCCTGCGCCACGGTGCGCCCGTCGTCGAGCAGTCGCTGCTGGCGCTTGATCTCGAACTCCAGCGCCGACGCCACGCTCTTGAAGGAGTTGAGGTTCTTGACCTCGACCTTGGTGCCGAAGCTGCCGTCGGCGTTGCGGAGCGACACGTTGACGTCGGCCCGCATCTTCCCCTGCTCGGGGCTGGCGTCGGACACGCCGAGGGCGCGGGCGACCGCCTGCACGTGGGTCAGGAAGGCGCGTGCCTCCTCCGGCGTGCGCAGGTCGGGCTCGCTCACCATCTCGATCAGCGGCGCGCCGGCGCGGTTGAGGTCGACCAGGCTGTGATCGGCGTAAGCGGGGTGGACCAGTCGACCGGCGTCCTCCTCGACGTGACAGCGGGTGATGCCGATGCGCCGCCCGTTCTCCAGCTCCACCCAGCCGTGCTCGCCGACGGGACGGTCGAACTGGCTGATCTGGTAGTTCTTGGGCGCGTCCGGGTAGAAGTAGTGCTTGCGGTGGAACTGCGTGAGCTCGGGCACCCGGCAGTTGAGCGCCAGGCTGAAGCGCACGGCCTTCAGGATCGCGGCCTGGTTCGTGACCGGAAGGCTGCCGGGCAGCCCGAGGCAGACCGGGCAGGTGTTGACGTTGGGCTCCAGCCCGAAGCTCTCGGCCGAGCAGCCGCAGAACATCTTGCTCTTCGTGCGGATGGCCAGGTGGATCTCCAGACCGATGACGGGCTCGGGCACGGGCGCAGTCTACCAGGGCCGGCGGAGTCGCCTGAGGTCGGAACGCGCCGTGCCCTGCGGTAGAATGGCGCATGGTCGAGGTCGAGCTCGAGGACATCGCGGTATCCGGCGACGAGAACCAGTTCCTCGTGCTGCTCCGTCGCAAGGACGGCCACGATCTCCTCCCCATCCAGATCGATGCCATGCAGGCCATCTCCATCGCCAGCGGGCGAGGCAGCGAACGCTTCGAGCGGCCGCTCACCCACGACCTGATGGTCTCGGTGCTGGAGATGCTGGGTGCCGACGTCGCCCGGGTCGAGATCACGGATCTGGTCGAGGGAACCTACTACGCCATGCTGATCCTCGAGCGCTCGGGCGTGCGCTTCGAGGTGGACGCCCGGCCGAGCGATGCGCTGGCCCTGGCGGTGCGCGTCAAGGCCCCCGTGTTCATCGCCGAGCACGTGCTCGACCAGGGCGCTTTGCAGGACGACGATTACGACGGCGAAGGTGGCGCCGAGGCCTGACCGGCCGTCGAGCGGCGCGCAAGCCGGGTGACGGGCCCGAGGCGAACGCCTCGGGCCCGCATGCGTGTACGGCGACGCGACCCGTGCTCCGGGCGGCGGCGCGCGGTTTCGCGTGTTCGCTGGCGCGTGTTCGCTGTCGGGTGCTCGGTCTCAGGCGTCCGGGAGGGCCGTCCATGCCGCCCGCAAGGCGCCGTCGATCGCCTCGAGGCGCGGTCCAGCGCCCTGCGCCCGCTCCGGACGGCCGCCACCGCGCCCGCCCACCTCGGCCAGCGCCGCCTCGAGGACCGGTCGCAGATCCCACGCGACGGCAGGCCCCCGGGCGAACGCCAGCCGCACGCGCTCGCCGGCTCGAGAGGCCAGCAGCGCGACGACGCCATCGCGCTCTGCCAGCGCGTCCAGCGTCGGCTCGAGCATCGCGTCCTCGACCTCGGCGCGCACCACCCGGACCCCGCCGCGGCGCTCGGCTCGATCGACGAGGCGCTCCGCCAGCTCGTCGGCGCGCCGCGCATGGGCCGCGGCGAGCTCCGCACGCGCCTCGGAGAGCTCCTGCTGGAGCCGCGCGACGCGCGACGCCAGCTCCGGGACCGGTGCGCTGAAGCGCTGCACCAGCTCGGCGGCCAGTGCGTGCTTGGCGCCGTAGTCCTCGACCGCCTCCCAGCCGGACCGGAAGGTGACGCGACGGAGCCCGCCGCGCACCCGCTCGGACCCCAGCACCTTGATGGGCAGGGTCTCGGCCGTGCTCGCCAGGTGCGTGCCACCGCAGGCGGCGATCTCCACATCGCCCATCGCCACCAGCCGGATGCGGCCGCGCACCTTGGGAGGGCGCCGCAAGGCGTAGCCGTCGAGATCACGCTCGTCGACCTCGAAGCTCACGATCGGCAGGGCGGCGAAGGCGAAGGTGTTGGCGAGGCCCTCGGCGCTGACAAGATCGTCGTCGGCCGGGTCGCCGGCCAGGTCGAGCGTGCAATCGGGCCCGCGGAGGCTCACGCTGCGCGTCTCGAAGGCTCGCGCGACGCGCACGAAGGCCTGCGAGAGCAGGTGCTGCGCGCTGTGACGTTGCATGTGGCGGTAGCGGCGCTCCCAGTCGAGCACGCCCTCGACCTCATCGCCCGGTTCCAGCGCGGGAGCCTCGAGGCGGTGCCAGACCGCGCCGTCGCGCACCGTCACGTCGACGACCGCAACGCCGCCCAGTCGCCCGGTGTCGTGGGGCTGGCCGCCGGAGGTGGGGTAGAAGGCGCTGGCGTCGAGGGCGACCCAGAAGCCGTCGTCGCGGCTCTGAACCTCGCGCACGCGGTTGTGGAAGCGGCGCAGATAGCTGTCCCGCTGCTCGAGGCGCATTCGGGAAGTGTAGCTCGAGCCCTTCGGCCTCCCCACGCCCGCACGCGCCCGAACCGTCGGTTGCGATACGGTCACGGATCGCCGCCCCCGCCTATGTTTGCCTCATGCCGCGCGGCCGCGGCCCCGGAGGGGACGCGGCCGCGCTCCGGAAGGAAGCGGACATGGAATCGTCCCCCGAACCGAACCCCGTCACGGCACCGAAGCGCGCGCCGTCTGCGCCTACAATGGGGGCGACGCTCAAGCCTGCCGTATCCGGACGGGTCGCCGCCGGTCCGACCGCCGGACAGGCCGATTCCGAACCGGTCGCAGCCACGGAGGTCCACGTGCGGAGCTCGCCCCACCTCATCCATCCCGCCGAGCCCGAGTTCGACGAGGTCGGTGACACCCAGCTCGACCATCTCGTCGCCGAGTTGCTCACCGCGCTCGGGGAGGACGTCACGCGCGAGGGGATGCTGCGCACCCCGCAACGCGTCGAGCGTTCGCTGCGCTTCCTCATGAGCGGTTACGACGTGTCGGTCGATCAGATCATCAACGAAGCGCTGTTCACGGCCGAGGCGTCCGACATGGTGGTCGTGAAGGACATCGAGTTCTACTCGCTGTGCGAGCACCACATGCTGCCTTTCTTCGGCAAGGCGCACATCGCCTACATCCCCGGCAAGAAGATCCTCGGTCTGAGCAAGTTCGCGCGCGTGGTCGACGTCTTCGCGCGCCGCATGCAGGTCCAGGAGCGGATGACCTCCCAGATCGCCGACGCCCTGGTGGAGGTGCTCGAGCCCGCGGGCCTGGCTGTCGTCACCGAGGCCAGCCACCTCTGCATGATGATGCGCGGGGTCGAGAAGCAGGGGTCCACCACCCGCACCGCGAGCATGCGCGGCGTGTTCAAGAGCGACGCGCGCACGCGCCAGGAGTTCCTCGACGCCATCGACTGACGGGCGTTGCCGTGAGGAGCCGTCCAGTGAAGGTCCCCCGCACGAACGCCGTGCGGGGGACCGTCTGCTTGTGCCGAAGGTCGTGCCTCAGAGCACGTGGGTCTCGAGCCAGGCGGCCACGCCGCCGTCTTCGGGGGACCCGATGTGCTCCGCCGCGGCCGCCACCAGGTCGGGATGGGCGTCGCCCACCGCCACGCCATGGCCCGCCCAGGTCACCATCGTGAAGTCGTTCATGCCGTCGCCGAAGGCGACCACCTCGCTCCGCGGGATGCCCGCGCGCTCGGCGATGAAGGCGAGCGCCGATCCCTTGTCCGCGTGGGCGGGGAGCACCTCCAGGAAGCCGTCGCCCCACAGGTAGCGCAACATGTCGGGGTGGCGCGTCGCCACCTCGCGGTCGACCTCGCCGCTGCGCTCCTGCGAGTAGAACACCAGCTTGTCGGCGTCGAGGGCCATGCCGGGACGGAAGCGGTCGACGCGCCGGCTGCGGGTGTGGGCCCAGCCCCAGCGGTCGTCGTCCGGGTCGCGCACCCACAGGACGTCGTCGACGATGCAGCTGAACTCGATCTCGCCCTCGGTGAGGTAGCCGCCCAAGAGGCCGTCGACGTGCTGTGCGGCGATACGCCGCCGCCGCAGCTCGCGGCCGCCCTCGCCCATCACGTGGCCGCCGTGGTTGACGCTGTAGGGCCCGGTGACGCCGAGCTGGTCGAGGTAGGGCTTGGCCGCTGCGAGGGGGCGGCCGGTCAGCACCGTCACCAGGTGGCCGCGCTCGCGGCTGCTGCGGATCGCCCGCTCGATCGCGTCGGGTAGGACGAAGTCGTCGGTGACGAGGGTCTTGTCGAGGTCGAAGGCGAGCAGCACGAGGTGAGCTTACCCCAGCCCCGGCCGCATCGCCGTCGCCGGGTCACCGGGCGGCGGCGGTGGTGCCCGGTCGCTGCAACGTTGGATCCCCGAGCGCTCCCGGACCGCTCACCGGCCCGCTCACCGGGCCGCGGGAGACTGCCAGAGCGAGGCGTCCAAGCTGAAGCTCTGCAGCGTCCCGTCGGCCTCGCCGGCGTAGAGCACGAGCCTCGCGCCGCGCCAGCGGGCCGCCAGGTTGCTGCCGAGCGGGGCGTCGAGCGAGAGCGTCCGCCTGGTCTCGCAGCCGCCCGCCGTGCAGACGACCACATGCACGTGTCCGAGGTCGAGGCTGGGCAGGGCAAGCACGTCGACGCCGGTGCCGCCGGCGTCCGCCGGCGGGGGGAGGAGCAGCGCCAGGTCGAGGTTGCGCGAGCCGATCTGGTGGTTGGTGACGCCCAGCGCGTAGCGGGACACCCCCAGGCGGTCGCCCGCGATGTGGAAGCGTTCCAGCGGTCCGCCGAGGTGGGGCGTGCGCACCGCGTAGGCGTTCTCCCCGGAGGCGGCGAAGAGATTCGACCAGCGGTGCGGAGCGCCGATGGGCGCGGCGCTGGCCACCGCGGTGAGCGCCCCGCCCCGGAGCGCGATCGCCGTGACGCCCGCGCCCGCGTCGGGTGTGGAGCGGGTGATGAGCATGCCGTAGGCCCCGGCGGCCGCGAACGGCTGGACCCGTCGCTGCTCGACGACGGCGGGCGCGGTCAGCCGGTAGGTCGCAACCGGGGAGAGGTCGTCCTGGCGCAGCAGCGTCACAGCCCCGGCCTCGATCTCATCGCCGAGGATGCCGTGGCGGTAGCGCTGGGTGGGGTGCGACAGTACCGCCACACCGTCCTGCACCGGGACCGGGTCACCGTCCGGGAGCGCGTCGAGCGACTGGCGGGCGATCGTCTTCAATTCGGGGGAGAGCAGAAGCACGCTACGCGCATCCGAGCTGACGGCTACCACGCGCCCGCCGGGCAGACATGCCGGCCGGCTGTGGGGACTCACCGCGGGCCCCACGTTCAGGCTCGGCCCGGTGAGCGATCGGAGCCGCCCGTTCCCGTCGACGGCCAGGAGCTGGCCGCCGCAGAGCCGCAGGCTGTCGCCGCGCGCCGAGCCGGCCAACACCCTGACGGTGCCGTCCGCGAGGTGCAGCTGGACCTCGCCGTCGCTCTGCAGCGTGGCTGCCCCGTCGGACGTCGGCGTCACCCAGATGGTGGCGGCGACGGGGGCCGCGGCGCGTGCGGGCGCGAGCGCCAGGGCGCCCGCGGCGAGAACGGGCAACAAGAACCGTGCCAGCAAGGCTCGTGCGGGCGCCCGTCGCGCGGCCGTTGCCGGCGGCGCGACAGGGTTCGTGGAGGAGGGCGAGCAACGGGCCACGCGCATCGTCCTGACGGTATCAGGAGGCGGCGACCGCGGCCGCCTCGCGGCGGACCCGACTTGCGGGAGAAGCGGGCATGTGGGATTCCAGTGTCGGGGGCGGGAGGAATCGCGGGCGGAATCGGTTGCAACCGGTGATACAATCCCGTGGACATGGTTGTGAGCGTGCGCTCGGCCCCAGGAGGTATTTCATGTATCGAGGAAGAGAGGGTCAGTGGGCTTTCGTGCTCCACCGGATCACCGGTGTAGCCCTGGCGCTGTACCTGCTTCTGCACGTCTTCGATGTCGGCTTGGTGATGTACGGGCCCAAGGGTCCGTTCAACGTGTTCCTGGCGTTCTATCACCAGTGGCCGTTCCGCATCGGCCTCATCCTCGTGATGGCGGCTGTCGTCTACCACGGCCTCAACGGGCTGCGCATCATCCTCATGGACTTCACCACGTGGGGCATCCGGTACCAGCGCGGTCTGTGGTACGGCGTGCTGGCGCTGACGACGGTGATCGGCATCCCGATCCTGATCAAGGTCGTGCCCGAGATCCTGGCAGGGAAAGCCTGATGGCCGCCCGCCCCCGGACCCTCAAGCAGGCGCGCGCCACGTACGACACCAACCGCGAGCTGGCGTGGTGGGTGTTCATGCGGATCAGCGGTTTCCTGCTGATCTTCCTGGTGTTCGCGCACCTGTTCTTCAACAACATCCAGATCAACGTCGCGACCGTCGACTACGCCTACGTGGCGCAGCGGTTGTCGAAGGCGTGGGTGAAGGTCTACGAGTCGTTCCTGCTCGGGCTCGCCATGCTGCACGGCACCAACGGGCTGCGCTACAGCATCGAGGACTACTTCAAGCGTCCATCCACCCGGTTCTGGCTCAAGGCCGTGGTGTTCACCGTGGCAGCCGCGCTGTTCGTGATCGGTGTGATGGCGCTGTGGGCCTTCAGCTACCAGCAGATGGGCGACGCCATCAACGCTGCCAGTCACGGCGGCTAGGAGGGCTGCACAACGCCATGAAACGAGCACACAGGTACGACGTGATCGTCGTGGGCGCCGGCGGGGCCGGGCTCATGGCGGCGCGCTACGCCGCCCAGAACCCCAACGTCTCCGTGGCGGTCATCTCCAAGCTGTACCCGACGCGCTCCCACACCGGAGCGGCGCAGGGCGGCGTCGGAGCGGCGCTGGGCAACATCAGCGACGACAACCCCGAGTGGCACGCCTACGACACGGTCAAGGGCGGGGATTACCTCACCGACCAGGACGTGGCCACGACCTTCGCTCAGGAGGTCATCGAGGCCGTCTTCGACATGGAGCACATGGGGCTGCCGTTCAGCCGCACGCCCGAGGGCAAGATCGCCCAGCGCAAGTTCGGCGGGCACACCCGTGAGCACGGCAAGTCGGCGGTCGAGCGCGCATGCTACGCCGCCGACCGCACCGGCCACATGATCCTGCAGACGCTCTACCAGCAGTCGATCAAGGACAACGTCACCTTCTTCAACGAGTTCCACGTCCTGGACGTCCTGATCGAGGACGGCGAAGCGCGCGGCGTGGTCGCTTACGAGCTCGCGACCGGCGAGCTGCATACCTTCCACGCCAAGTCCACGGTCATCGCCACGGGCGGCTTCGGGCGCATGTTCCAGGTGACCTCCAACGCCCACGCCCTCACCGGCGACCTGACGAGCATCGTCTACCGCCGGGGCATCCCCATCGAGGACCCGGAGTTCTTCCAGTTCCACCCCACCGGCCTGTATCGCATCGGCGTGCTCCTCACCGAG
Source organism: uncultured Trueperaceae bacterium (assembly GCA_963783895.1). Lineage (GTDB taxonomy): Bacteria > Deinococcota > Deinococci > Deinococcales > Trueperaceae > JASBRS01. Next base: position 21,282 of record CAWAPF010000018.1, on the reverse strand, counting down.
GGCGCGCGCGGCGAGGGCGGCATCCTGCGCAACAGTGAGGGCGAACGCTTCATGGAGCGCTATGCCCCCACCATCAAGGACCTGGCGCCGCGCGACATGGTGAGCCGCGCGATGTACCTGGAGGTTCGCGAAGGCCGCGGCGTCGGGCCCGACAAGGATCACATCCTGCTCGACCTGACGCACATCGATGCGGCCATCATCGAGGAGCGCCTCCCCGACATCACGGAGTTCGCGCGCATCTACCTCGGCGTCGATCCCATCAAGGAGCCGGTGCCGGTGCAGCCGACGGCGCACTACGCGATGGGCGGCATCCCCACCACCATCGACACCAACGTGATCCGTGACGGTGCCAACACCATCGTCCCCGGTCTGTACGCTGCCGGCGAGGTGGCCTGCGCCAGCTTGCACGGCGCCAACCGCCTCGGTACCAACTCGCTGGGTGACCTGCTGGTGTTCGGCCGGCGAGCGGGCATGCATGCCGCCGAGTACGCGGCCTCCGCGAGCTTCGCGGAGCTCCCCAGGGACGCCGAGGAGCGTTCGCGTGCCCTCATCGACGCCGCGCGGGCCGGATCCGGGAAGGAGAAGGCGGGCCGGCTGCGCAAGGAGCTGCAACGCAGCATGATGGACCAGGCGTCGGTGTTCCGCACCGCCGAGACGCTCCAGGCGCAGGTCGACAAGGTCAAGGAGCTCAAGGAGCGCTATCGCGAGGTCGGCGTCGAGGATACCGGCACCCAGTTCAACACCGAGCTCATGGAAGTGCTCGAGCTCGGCTTCCTGCTCGACAATGCCGAGCAGCTCACCAATGCCGCCCTGAACAGGACGGAGTCGCGCGGCGCGCACTCGCGCGAGGACTACAAGGAGCGCGACGACGAGAACTGGCTCAAGCACACGCTGGTCTACAAGGACGGAAGCGGCGTGCGCATCGACTACAAGCCCGTGACGCTCGGCATCTATGAGCCGAAGCCCCGGGTGTACTAGGGGGCGCTTGCATGGACGTCACGTTCCGCATCAAACGCTTCGATCCCGAGAAGGACGCCCGGCCCCACTGGCAGGAGTTCAAGCTCCAGGCGGGACCGATGGACCGCGTTCTCGACGTGCTCAACGAGCTCAAGTGGGAGCAGGATGGCAGCATCAGCTACCGCCGGAGCTGCGCCCACGGCATCTGCGGCTCGGATGCCATGGTCATCAACGGCGTCAACCGGCTGGCCTGCAAGGTGCTGGTGAAGGACCTCGGCGCGGAGATCGCGGTCGAGCCGTTGCGCGGCCTGCCGGTGCTCAAGGACCTGATCGTCGACATGGAGCCCTTCTTCGACGCCTACAAGGCCGTGCTCCCCTACTTCATCAACGACGACCCGGCACCCGCGACCGAGCGCTACCAGAGCGCCGAGGACCGCGAGCGCTTCGACGCCACCACCAAGTGCATCCTCTGTGCGGCGTGCACGACGAGCTGTCCGGTGTTCTGGACCAACGGTCGCTACCTGGGGCCGGCGGCCATCGTCAACGCTCACCGCTTCATCTTCGACTCGCGCGACCAGGGTGCCGACCAGCGGCTGCAGACGCTCAACCAGATGAACGGCCTGTGGCGGTGCCGCACCGCGTACAACTGCACCGAGGCGTGCCCGCGCGGCATCCCGGTCACGCAGGCCATCGAAGAGGTCAAGCGCGAGGTGCTGTGGCGGCGCAGTTGAGGTCCCATCGAGCCTTGGGCCGCACGGCCTGAGGGTCTGCCGATCGGTCCCGCGCAAGAGGCTCGCGGGTGGCGCGGCGGGGAGGTCCCCGCCGCGCGCCTGCCTCTCGGGAGGCGTCTGCTATGAGCGTGGTGCTCGTCGTGGTCGGCGTTGTGCTGCTCTACGCCGGTGGGGAGGTGCTGGTTCGCTCGGCCAGCGGCCTGGCGGCGCGGCTCGGCGTGCGGCCGATGCTCATCGGCCTGACGGTCGTGGCCTTCGGCACCAGCGCGCCGGAGCTGGCGGCCAGCCTGACGGCCGCCCTCTCGGGGACGCCCGAGATCGCCATCGGCAACGTGGTGGGCTCGAACATCGCCAACGTGGGGTTGATCCTCGGCCTCACCGCGATGGTGTACCCGCTCGTCACCGGCAGCCGCTTCGTGCGGCGCGAGGTGCCGCTGATGTTGCTGGTCACCGCGCTGCTGGTGCCGGTGTTGTGGGGCGGCGCAGTGCTCCGCTGGGAGGGCGTGCTGCTGCTGGCGCTGCTGGCGGGTTTCCTCTGGATCATCACGCAGACGGGCTCGAGCGTTCTGGACGAAGTGGCGGACCCGCGGCCGGCGCACGCCCCCGCCTGGCTGGGGTTGCTCGGCACCGCGGCGGGCATCGCCCTGCTCTGGTTCGGCGCCCGCTCGCTCATCGGCGGCGCCGTGCAGATCGCGACCAGCTTCGGTATCCCGCAGCGGGTCATCGGCCTGACCCTGGTCGCGGTGGGCACCAGCCTGCCCGAGCTGGCCAGCAGCATGGTGGCCGCCATGCGGCGCGAGACCGACATCATCCTCGGCAACATCGTGGGCTCCAACGTGTTCAACCTGCTGGCGGTGCTCGGCACCACCGCGCTGGTCCGGCCCATCCGCTTCGACGGCGCGGGTGCCACCGTCGACATCGTGGTGATGGCGCTGTTCAGCGTTGCCCTGCTGCCCCTGATGTGGCGGGGCGAGCGGCTAGGGCGAGCGGCGGGCTTCTTCTTGTTGCTGGGATACGCCGTCTACATCCTCACGCTGGTGGCGTGAGCGGGCGCGGCCCGCGCCGCGCTTCGTGCCGGGGTCCCCGGGGCCCGTGTCGCGCCCGCGCCCGCCCGCTCAGACCGCCCGCTCGTCCCCGAGGAAGCGCTCGAAGTAGGTCAGGGTCCGGCGCCAGGCGTCCTCGGACGCCGCGGGGTCGTGGCTGCGTGCGTTGCGGTCGTTGAAGAAGGAGTGGCGGGCGCCGGGATAGACGACGATGTCGTGCTCGATGCCGGCGTCGTCCAGCGCGCGGTCGAGGTTTCGGCCCATGGGCGCGGTGAAGTCGTTGCCGGGGTAGGAGCCCACCACCGGGCAGAGCCGCCGCACGGCTTCGAACGGCCGCGGGTTCTGGGCGTAGAAGGGGGCGATGGCCTGCAGCCGGTCGTCGCCGGTCGCCCAGGCGATCGCGAACGATCCCCCCATGCAGAAGCCGACGGCGCCGACGCGCCCGGCAGCCACCTCAGGCCGGGCGGCGAGCCAGTCGAGGGCGCTCCGGAGGTCCCGGATGCCCTGGTGGTCGAGCGCATTCAGCAGCAGGCCGCCCATGAAGCGTGCCATGCAGAGCGCGCGGTTGCGGCCCGCGAAGAGGTCCACGGCCAGGGCGACGTAGCCCTGGGCCGCGAAGCGGTCGGTCACATCCCGGATGTGATCGTTCAGGCCGAAGATCTCGTGGATGACCACGACCGCCGGGTATGGCCCGTCGCCCGAAGGCAGGGCCAGGTGGCCCGTCAGGGTCGCTCCGTCACCGGGGAGGGTGACCTCGTGGGTGAGGGTCTCCATGCGGGTTCCCCTAACCGGCCTCGCCGATCGCCTCGATCTCGATGCGTACGTCCTTGGGCAGGCGCGCCACCTGGACGGCGCTGCGCGCCGGCGGCTCGGCGGTGAAGTAGCTGCCGTAGACCTCGTTGACGGCGGCGAAGTCGTTCATGTCGGCCAGGAAGCAGGTGCACTTGACGGCGCGCTCCAGGCTCGATCCGCCCGCCTCCAGCACCGCCTTGACGTTCTCCATCACCTGGCGCGTCTGCTCGCGGATGTCGCCCTCGACCAGCGTTCCGTCGGGCATGAGCGGGATCTGGCCGGCGGTGAACAGCAGGTCGCCCACCCGTACCGCCTGCGAGTAGGGGCCCACGGCGGCGGGGGCGGCGTCGGTCTTCACGATGCGTCTCATGGGCACCAGCCTAGCAGGGGCGGGACGGCCGCCCACGACGGCTGTGAGCGCTAGCCCCGCCAGAGGCTGAAGAGAAGGAACAGCAGCAGCAGGTAGAGCGAGCCCAGGATCCAGATGCGGTAGGGGTACCAGGGGTGCTTTCGCAGCTTCCCGAGCGGCCCGTTGGCGGGGAACTCGTCCTCGATGTGGCGGATGCCGCTCATGGTGTCGCTGATGTCGACCGACTCGGAGCCGCCCGCCTCGTCGGGGAGCGCGTAGCGCTTGGGCCGCGGCTCCACCTGGCGGATCTCGACCACCACCGCGGTGACGTTGTCGGGCGCGCCCCGGTCGTTGGCTTCGGCGATGAGGTGCCGTGCCGCCTCCTCCGGCTCGGAGGCGGTGACGATCTGGCGCAGCATGGTTTCCGACAGCAGCATGCTGACCCCATCGCTCAGCAGCAGGATGCGGTCGCCGGCCCGGACGTCGAAGTGGAGCACGTCGAGGCGGAAGCTGGCGGTGGCGCCGAGCGCGTTGGTGATGACGTTGCGCCAGCGGTGGTGGCGCGCCTCGTCGGCGGTGAGCAGCCCCTGCCGGACGCGGTCGGCGACCCAGCTGTGGTCGGCGGTGAGCTGGCGGATCTCGCCGGCCCGGACAAGGTAGGCGCGGGAATCGCCGACGTGGCCGATCAGGCCGACCTGGTCGTCGAGGTAGACGGCGGTGAGGGTGGTTCCCATGCCGCGCACCTCGGGATGCTCGGCGGCGTAATCGTAGACCTCGAAGTTGGCCGTTTGCGCGGCCTTGGCCAGCGCCACCGGGGGCAGCAGACGGGTGCGCTCGAGCTCGCGCCGCAACACCTCGACCGCCTTGCGGCTGGCGATCTCCCCGGCTCGGTGGCCGCCCATGCCGTCGGCGACGATCGCGAGGTAGCCCATGCCGGGCACGCGTCCGACGTAGAAGCTGTCCTGGTTGACCTGGCGGACGCGTCCTTCCTCGGAGTGACCGGCCCCGACGATCCGGGTGTCGGAGGGCGGGGTCGAGGGCTTGGGCCGTGCCATGACTGTCCATTCTAGCCGCCCGTGTCGGTGGCGGCACGATGAAACAACGCACTCGAAGGCCGTGCGGGACGTACCTCCGGCGAGATGCCTCTGGTATGCTCGCCGGCATGACGAGCGCCTGGGAGTTGGCCCGCGAGGTGCGCGCGGGCAGGCGGAGTGCAGCGAGCATTGTGGAGGACGCGCTCCGGCGTGCCGATGCGGCGGCGCCGCTGAACGCCTTGCTGACCGTCGCGGCCGACCGCGCCCGCGAACGGGCCCGCGCGCTGGACGAGGCTGTGGCACGGGGTGAGGACCCCGGCCCGCTGGCGGGCGTGCCGGTGGTGGTGAAGGACAACCTCTGCCTAGAGGGTGTGCGCACCACCGCCGGCTCGCACAGCCTGGAGAGGTTCGTGCCTCCCTACAGCGCCACCGCCGTGGCCCGGTTGGAGGGCGCGGGCGCGATCGTCATCGCCAAGGCCAACCTCGACGAGTTCGGGATGGGGTCGAGCAACGAGAACTCCGCCTTCGGCCCGGTCCGCAACCCCTGGGACCCGGAGCGCGTTCCCGGAGGCTCGTCGGGCGGGTCCGCGGCCGCCGTAGCGGCGGGCGTGGTGCCGCTGGCGCTCGGCACCGATACCGGCGGCTCGGTGCGGCTTCCTGCCGCCTTCTGCGGCGTGATGGGCGTCAAGCCCACCTACGGCCGCATCTCGCGCTACGGGCTCATCGCCTACGCCAGCTCGCTCGACCAGGTCGGTGTGCTGACGCGCAGCAGCCGCGATGCGGCGCTGGCGCTGGCGGTCATGGCGGGCGCCGATCCGCACGATGGCACCAGCCTGGAGGCGGACGCCGAAGCCCTGCGCGGCCTGGCGGGGCTGGGGCCGGAAGGCCTTGAGCCCGGGGGCGACGCTGCGCACGGGCCCCTGCGTGGACTGCGCGTGGCGGTGGTTCGGGAACTCGCCGGCGAAGGCAACACCCCCGGCGTGCTGCAGGGCCTCGAGCGCAGCGTCGAGGCGCTGCGCTCGCTGGGCGCCGAGGTGGTGGAGGTGAGCGTTGCCAGCGTGCGCCATGCCGTTGCCGCCTACTACCTGGTCGCCACCGCCGAGGCGAGCAGCAACCTCGCTCGCTACGACGGCATGATCTACAGCACCCGCGACGGCGAGGACGCCGACGGCCAGGAGGCGGTGATGCGGCGTTCCCGCGGCCGCACCCTCGGCCGGGAGGTGCGCCGCCGCGTGCTGATGGGGAGCTTCGCGCTGTCGGCCGGTTACTACGACGCCTACTACGGCAAGGCCCTGAAGGTGCGGCGCGTCATCGCCGACGACCTCGCGCGCGCCTTCGAGAGCGCCGACGTGTTGCTCACGCCGACCGCGCCGAGCGCGGCGTACCGCCTGGGCGAGAAGCTCGACGATCCCCTGGCGATGTACGTGGGTGACGTCTGCACCTGTCTGGCGAACCTCTCCGGGTTGCCCGCCGTGAGCGTGCCGGCCGGGCGCACCGACGAGGGGCTGCCGACCGGCGTGCAGCTGATGGCGCCCGCGCTGCAGGAGGCGCGCCTGCTCGAGGTGGCATCGGCCCTGGAGGCGCGCGCGGGCGAGGCGTTCGCCCCGTTGGCGCCGGCGGGCTGAGGGCGCGGCGAGCCCGGTCGCCGCGCGCCGCCGGGGCACGGCGCGCCAGGGTCGCCCTCAGGCCTCGAAGAGCTCCCTCGGGAAGTCGGTCAGGACCTCGCACCCGTCCTCGGTGACGCGGATGGTCTCGCTGCAGCCGACGCCTCCCTTGCCCGGGATCTGCACCCACGGCAGCAGGTGGAAGGTCATGTTGCGTTGCAGCGAACGCCCCTCGCCAGGCTTCATGCTCAGGATCTGGCCCTCGCCCCAGTCGGGGGGCACGGCGATGCCGATGGAGTAGGCCGTGCGGGACGCCTGGTTCTCGCCGAAGCCGGCGTCGGCGAGCAGCGCGCGGCACACGCGGTCGACCTCGCCGGCGGGCACGCCGGGGCGGATGGTGCGGGTCGCGGCGTCGACCGCCTGCAGCACCACCTCGAAGGCGTGCTTCATCTCGGGGTCCGCGCGCCCCACGACGACGGTGCGCATCATCGCTGCGTGGTAGCGGTTGCGGCAGCCGCCGATCTCCAGGAAGACGGTGTCGCGGTCCCGGATGGTGCGCCCCTTCCAGGTGGCGTGGCCGATGGCGCCGCGCTCGCCGGAGGCGATGAACGGCACGATCGAGGGCCAGTGGCTGCCGCCGCGGATGAGCGCAGCCATCAGCTCGGCGGCCACCTCGTCCTCGGTGCGGCCGCTCGCCACCGCCTCGACACCCGCCTGCATGCCCACGGCCGCGGCCGCCGCCGCGCGCCGGATCTGCTCGACCTCGAGGTCGGACTTGACAAGTCGGAGCTGCTCGATGAGCCCCGACTCGTCCACGAACGCGGTGGTGGGCAGCGAGTACAGCAGGCGCTGCTGCTGCGAGGCGGTGAAGAACCAGCAGTCCTGCTCGTAGCCGACGCGCGAGTTCGCCAGGCCGTGCTCGAGCAGACGCGCGGCCAGCGACGCCATGATGTCGTCGCTGTCGTGGTAGCCGTAATTGAGCTCGATCCAGGTGCCGTCCTCGACCCCGCTGGTCTCCAGCAGGCGCGAGAAGGTGAAGGGCTCGCCCTCGAGCGGCACGACCAACCCCTGGAACCAGTAGTGGCCGGGCGAGTCGAAGCCGGTGAGGTAGGCGATGTTCTCGGGGGTGGTGGTCAGCATGGCGTCGAGCTCTTGCTCGGCCATCACGCCGCGCAGGGCGTCCAGCCGTCGCTGGTACTCCTGCATGGGAAAGACGAGGTCTTCGCGCTGCCGCATCCATCGATCCCTTCCGCCCGCGGCCGGAGGTTGACAACCTCTCGGCGGGACGCGTACACTCACGTTGTCGACAACTTGTATACAAGTAAGCCGCTACCCGCATTCTAGGTCCGATGTTCGCCACGGGTCAACTATCAACGAGCCCGAAGGGCAAAGATCCGGCCACCGATCGGAAGGAAGGAAGCTGCAAGTCTATGCATGCCCGTGACACCGCCGACCGCCCTCGCGGCGTCGAGCTCATCTACCGCGAGCTGCGCGAGCGGATCTGTCTGCTGCGCTACCCGCCGGGAGCGATGTTGAGCGAGAATCCGCTCGCCGAGGAGTTCGGCGTCAGCCGCACCCCGATCCGCCAGGCGCTGCAACGTCTGGAGTTCGAGGGGCTGGTGATGAGCCGTCACGGGGTGGGCACCATGGTCACCACGGTCGACCTGCAGTATCTGCGCGAGGTCTACGCGCTGCGCATCAAGCTGATCGACCTGATCGGCGAGATCCCGCCGGCGCGCATCACCGAGGACGACCTCACGCTGCTGGCGGACCTGGCGACGCAGGCGCGCGAGTTGCGCGGGCAGCGCGCGCCTGAGGCGTTGGCGCGCATCTACCACCGCTTCAACGAGGAGCTCTCGCGCGCCATCGGCAACCAGCCTCTCCGGGAGATCGCCGACCGGCTGTTCTGGCAGACGACGCGGGTATGGCTCCAGCTCCTGTCGGAGATGACCTGGGAGGACGAGGTGGACTACATCGTCGACGAGATCGAGAGCGTGCTGCAGGCCCTCAAGCGTGAGGACATGGAGGGCGTCGCGGCGGTGCGGCGCAAGCACATGGTGCTGTGCCTGGGCCGCATCAACAGCTATCTGGAAGGACCCATCCTGGCCCTCCCGTGAGGCGGGCCGTGCACGACGAAGGAATCTTGGTTTGGAGGTCAAGGAATGACGAAGCGGCGTGAACCGGCGCTAGAAACGCTCGCCGTCTGGGCGGGCGAGGATCGACCCACGATGCAGGGAGCGACGCAGGTGCCGGTGGTGCACAGCGTGTCGTTCGGATACGACGATCTCGACGAGTGGCGCGACGTCGCGCTGGGCAAGCGCGAGGGCCACATCTATGGCCGCAACACCAACCCCACCGTGCAGGTGTTCGAGGAGAAGATCCGCCAGCTCGAGGGGGGCGAGGCGGCGACCAGCTTCGCCACCGGCATGGCGGCCATCAGCAACACCCTGTTCACGCTGCTGGCGCCCGGTCAGCGCGTGGTGTCGGTGAAGGACACCTACGGCGGGACCAACAAGATCTTCACGGAGTTCCTGCCGCGCTTCGGCGTCGACGTGCAACTCTGCGACACCACCGATTTCGATGCCATCGAGGCGGAGGTGGCCAAGGGTTGCCAGGTGCTCTACCTGGAGACCCCGACCAACCCGACCTGCAAGATCATGGACATCCAACGGCTGGCCGACAAGGCCCACCAGGTCGGTGCCACGGTCGTGGTGGACAACACCTTCGCCACCCCCATCAACCAGAACCCTCTCACGCTGGGAGCGGACCTGGTCGTACACAGTGCCACGAAGTACCTGGGCGGGCACGCCGACGCCCTCGGCGGCGCCCTCGTCGGGCCCAGGGAGACGGTGGAACGCGTCTACCACTTCCGTGAGATCAACGGCGCCACGTTGCATCCCGAGGCTGCCTACCTGCTGCTGCGCGGCATGAAGACACTGGCGCTGCGCATCGCCCGCCAGAACGAGAGCGCCCTCGCTATCGCCCGCCACCTGGCCGAGCATCCGGCGGTGGCTGCGGTGTTCTACCCCGGCCTGGAGAGCCACCCCAACCACGCGGTGGCGGCCCGCCAGATGCGTGGTTTCGGCGGCATGCTGTCGTTCCAGATCCACGGCGGCTTCGAGGCCGTGAAGATCTTCCTGCCCCGGCTGCGATTCGCGCACCGCGCCGCCAACCTGGGCGCCGTCGAGACCGTGGTGGCGCCGCCGGCGACCGGCAGCCACGTCGAGTTGACCGCCGAGGAGCGCGCCGCCATGGGCATCCCCGAGAGCCTGGTGCGCTACTCGGTAGGGATCGAGAACGTCGATGACCTCATCGCCGATCTGGATGAGGCGCTCGCCTACACCACCGAGCGGCACGGCATCGGGGAGGCCGTATGACCGTCACCCGCCTGGCGCTCATCGGGTTCGGCACTGTCGGGCAGGGCTTCGCGCAGATCCTCGCCGAGCGCGGAGACGTGCTCGCCGCCAAGCACGGACTCGAGCTCTCGATCACCGCGGTCAGCGATTTCAACCGGGGCAGCGTCTACCGGGCCGGCGGCTTCGATCCCGAGGCCCTGCTGGCTGCCGCCGACGCGCTCGAGACCCTGGATGCAGATGCCAAGGGCTGGGACGCGCTCACCACCATCCGCGAGTCCGGCGCCGACGCCGTCGCCGAGCTCAGCTTCACCGACCTGAAGACCGGCGAGCCCGCGCTCACCCACGTGCGGGAGGCGCTCTCGCGCGGCATGGACGTGGTGACCACCAACAAGGGGCCCATCGCGCTGCATTTCGCCGAGCTGCGCCGCCTCGGCGCCGAGCACGGCGCCGGCCTGGGCGTCGAGGGCACGGTGATGAGCGGCACGCCCACCCTGGCGCTGGGCGCGGGGTTGCTGGCCGGGGCCGGCGTGCGTCGCATCCAGGGAATCCTGAACGGCACCACCAACTACATCCTCACGCGCATGGAGGCCGGCCTCGACTTCGACAGCGCGCTGGCCGAGGCGCAGCGCGAGGGGTACGCCGAGGCCGATCCCAGCGGCGATGTCGATGGCATCGACGCCGCCGGGAAGGTGGTGATCCTCGCCAACCTGGTCATGGACGCGCCGCTGGCGATGGACGACGTGGAGCGCCAGGGCATCCGTTCCATCACGCCGGCCGATATCGAGGCCGCTGCGGCGGCGGGCGAACGCTGGAAGCTGCTCGGAAGCGTCGAGCGCGCCGCCGACGGCAGCGTCACGGGACGCGTGGGGCCGCAGCGCGTGCCGCTGTCGCATCCGCTGGCGGGCATCGGCGGCCCGACCAACGCCTGCACCTTCACGACCGATCTCCTCGACGACGTCACCATCGTCGGCCCCGGGGCGGGCCGTCTCGCGACCGGCTACGCGCTCGTCGAGGACCTCATCGCGCTCCGCGGCGGCGGGAGGCGCTGAGCTATGGAGATGCTGCTGGCCGGGGACTGGGTGGCGCGCGACGCGGTCATCGAGATCCTGGACCCGGACGACGAGAGCGTCATCGACACCGTCCCCCAGGCGACCACCGATGACATGGAGCGTGCGTTGGCCGCAGCCGAGCGCGGGGCGGAGCTCGCCCGCGCGCTCCCGACGCACCGCCGCATGGCCGTGTTGATGGAGGCGTCGCAACGTCTCGAGCGCCACCAGGAGACCTTCGCCCGGCTGATCGCGCGCGAGGGGATCAAGACCATCCGGGAGGCGCGCAAGGAGGCGAATCGCGCGGTGGACACGCTGCGCCTCAGTGCCGAGGAAGCGCGCAGGCTGCAGGGAGAGACGCTGGCCTTCGATCAGCGTCCCGGCAGCGAGGGGCGCTTCGGGTACTACGTACCGGAGCCCGTGGGCATCGTGGCGGCCATCACGCCCTTCAACGACCCGCTGAACCTGGTCGCGCACAAGGTCGGGCCGGCCCTCGCCGCGGGGAACGCGGTCGTGCTCAAGCCCGATTCGAAGACGCCGCTCAGCGCGCTCAAGCTTGGCGAGCTGCTGCTCGAGAGCGGCCTGCCGCCCGATGTGCTTCAGGTCATCACGGGCCGCGGCAGCGTGGTCGGCGACGCGCTGGTGCGCGACCCGCGGGTGCGCGTGGTGTCGTTCACGGGGGGCAGGGAGACGGGCGAGGCGATCGTGCGCGCGGGCGGGCTCAAGCGCTACAGCATGGAGCTCGGCAGCAACGCGCCCACCATCGTCATGGACGACGCCGATCTCGATGCCGCGCTCCCTGCCATCGTGTCGGGAGCCTTCTGGGCCGCGGGTCAGAACTGCCTGCACGTGCAGCGCCTGCTGGTCCACGAAGATGTCTACGACGAGGTCCGCGAGCGCATGGTGGCGGGCGCGCAGGCGGTGCGTACCGGCCCGAAGCTCGAGGAGGCCACCGACATGGGGCCCGTCATCGACACGGGCAACGTGGAGCGGATCGCGAGTATGGTAGAAGAGGCACGGACCGCTGGAGCCCGCCTCCTCACGGGAGGTGGTTACGAAGGCACGCACTTCGAGCCCACGTTGCTCGAGGGTGTTACGGCTGACAGCCGCCTCGCCCGCGACGAGGTGTACGGTCCGGTCACGATCCTTCAGAGGGTGCGTGACCTGGACGAAGCGGTCCGCGTGGCGAACGACGTTGACTACGGCCTTCAGGCCGCGGTGTTCACCCGTGACCTCGACACCGCGCATCGCGCGGTCTCCGCACTCCACTACGGAGGCGTGATGGTGAACGACAGCACCGACTACCGCATCGACGCCATGCCTTTCGGCGGGGTGAAAGGTTCCGGGCTTGGCAGGGAAGGCGTGAGATTCGCTGTCCAGGAGATGACCGAACTCAAGCTCGCGAGCTTCGCATTGCGCTGACGCCCGTTGCGCGAATGCATGAGGAGGGACCCGTGGCAGTGACGACCGGAAGCGAGGCATCCCAACACGACGAGGCCGCCAGGGCCGAGGCCCTGGCGAACGCGGAGCCGATGGTGCGTTTCGAGAAGGTTCGCAAGTCCTTCGGCTCGCTCACGGTCCTGCACGATCTCGACTTCACCGTGCGCTCGGGGGAGAAGGTGGCGATCGTCGGCCCGAGCGGTTCCGGCAAGACCACCATCCTCCGGGTGCTGATGACGCTCGTCAAGCCCGACAGCGGCAAGGTCTTCGTCGGTAGCGAGCCGCTCTGGCACCGCGAGGTCGACGGCAAGGTGCTGCCCGCTCCCGAGAGCCAGCTCAGACAAGTGCGTAACCGCATCGGCATGGTGTTCCAGCACTTCAACCTGTTCCCCAACATGAGCGTGCTGCGCAACGTCACCGAGGCGCCCATCCACGTCAAGGGGGTGGCCCGCGCCGACGCCGAGAAGCGCGGCAAGGAACTGCTCGACATGGTGGGCCTGGGCGACAAGCACAAGGCCTTTCCGTCGCAGCTCTCCGGTGGGCAGAAGCAGCGCGTCGCCATCGCCAGGGCGCTGGCCATGGACCCCGACCTGATGCTGTTCGACGAGGTCACCTCCGCGCTCGACCCGGAGCTGGTGGGCGAGGTGCTGGGCATCCTCCGTCAACTCGCGCACGAGACCAACATGACGATGCTGATCGTGACCCACGAGATGGGGTTCGCACGCGACGTCTCCGACCGGGTCGTGTTCTTCGACGCCGGGCAGGTCGCGGAGGAGGGGCCGCCGTCCAAGATCTTCAGCAACCCCGAGAACCCCAGGACGCAGAGTTTCCTGAAAGCAGTCCTGGAGCATTGACCCCGCGTGATCGGCTGCCGCGCTCGGTGCGTGGCCGCCTGGAGATGCCGGGGAACGCCCCGGCCACGGGAAGGATGTGAAGCGATGTCCGAGGAGCCGCCGTCAGGAGCCGACGTTCCGTGCACGTGCGCGGAGCGCGGCCGCCCGACCGGCACCGGCCTGGCGCCCCCAGGCGCCTGCCGGATACGCCGCGTGGCGCGCACGTGGCCGCGTGCCCGCCCGAAGAACACGACGTTCGAATCGCAAGGAGGAACCATGGCCAACCGTACGCTGAAAGCCCTGACACTGACGTTGTTCGCTGCCCTGATCGGCGCGCTGGCATTCGCCCAGGGCGACCTGATGCAGCAGATCCAACAGCGGGGATACATCCGCGTCGCGACCGCCAACGAGATCCCGTACGGCTACATCGACCAGAAGGGTGACGCCAAGGGGATCGCCCCCGACGTTGCCACGGCCGTGCTCAAGAGCATGGGGATCACCGACATCCAGTGGATCGTCACCGAGTTCGGCTCGCTGATCCCCGGCCTCAAGGCCAACCGCTTCGACATGGCGGCCGCCAGCCAAGCGATCCTTCCGGCGCGCTGCCAGCAGGTGATCTACTCGAAGCCCAACTCCAGCTACGGTGAAGGCCTCATGGTGGCCGCTGGCAACCCGAAGAACATCCACGGCTACCAGGACTTCGTGAACAACTCGAGCCTCAAGATGGGGATCGTGTCCGGCGCCGACCAGCTCGACTTCGCGCATGCCATGAACATCCCCGATAGCCAGCTCGTGAGCATCCCGTCCAACACCGATGCGCTCTCGGCCGTCACGACCGGCCGCATCGACGCCTACGCCGGCACGGGCCTGACGGTCGACCGTCTCGCCGCCAAGTCCGACAAGGTCCAGCCCGCCGACCCGTTCAACGACCCCGTCGTCAACGGCAAGGCTGTTCGGAGCTGGGGCGGCTTCACGTTCAACATGAACAACACCGCCTTCCGAGACGCCTACAACAAGGCGCTCGCGGCGTTCCAGCAGACGCCCGAGTACGAGAAGATCCTGACGAGCTACGGCCTGAGCAAGGGCGACGTTCAGCAGGCCCTCGCGAAGACGACCCAGGAGCTGTGCAGCGGACAGTAACCGCTGCTGATCCGGCGGATGGGAGCCTCAGGGCTCCCATCCGCCCCCCTATCTTTCTTCACGCCGTGACGCCCATCCGCCCCTCCCGGCGCCTCCTCGCGAGGCGTGTCGTCGTGTCGGAGCCCCGCTGGATCTGGCGCGGGTTCCCGGCGCCCGGGCGAGGTCGAAGGCTCACGCGCTACCCCTGGGAAGGGGGAGGACGGGCATGGACCTGAGCACCCTGTTGCCGCCGTTGCTCAAAGGCGCGCGGGTCACGGCCGAACTGGCGCTGATGTCGACGGTTCTGGGAGGCGTGATGGCCTTCCTGGCCGGGATCGGCAAGCTGTCGCGCTTCTGGCCGGCGCGCATCCTATCGATCATCTATGTGGAAGTCTTTCGCGGCACCAGTCTTCTGGTGCAGATGTTCTGGCTCTACTACGCGTTGCCGCTGCTGGGCGTGAGCCTGAGCGCTACCCTCGCCGGCGTGCTGGCGCTCGGCCTCAACATCGGCGCCTACGGCGCCGAGGTCGTGCGTGGCGCCATCCTGTCCGTGCCAACGGGGCAGTACGAGGCCTCGGTGGCGCTCAACTTCACGCGCCGCCACACCCTCTGGAACGTGGTGCTGCCGCAGGCGCTGGTGGAGATGATGCCGCCGTTCGGCAACCTGGTCGTGCAGAACCTCAAGGACACCGCCCTGGTATCGCTGATCACCCTGAGCGACCTCACCTTCCGCGCCCAGAACGTCCGCAACCTGACGCTGGAGACGGTGCCGATCTATAGCCTGACGTTGCTCCTGTACTTCGCCATGGCGCTGGTGCTGATGTTCGGCATGCGCTGGCTCGAGCGCGTCATCGCGAACCGCGTCGGCGTGACCGCGGCGAGGGCACGCTCATGATGTTCGGCATCCACTGGGACCTCAGTTCCAACTGGGCGTTCGCAGTGTCCATCATCCCCATCCTGCTGCGCGGCATGATCATCACCGTCGAGGCCACGGCACTCGGCTTCCTGGTCGCGCTGCTGCTCGGCATGGTCTTCGCGTTGTTGCGGGCCGTGCCGCTCAAGATCGTTTCCTGGCCGGTCGCCTTCATCATCGAGTTCGTGCGCGACACGCCGCTGCTGGTGCAGCTCTACTTCCTCTATTTCGTGCTGCCCAACTACGGCATCGTGCTGCCGGCCTTCATGACCGGCGCCATCGCGCTGGGCGTGCAGTACAGCGCCTACACCTCGGAGGTGTACCGGGCCGGGCTCGAGGCCGTGCCCCGCGGGCAGTGGGAAGCGTCGCTGGCGCTCAATATGCCGACCTGGCTGGTGTACCGCGACGTGGTGGTGCCCCAGGCCGTTCCGCGCGTGATCCCGGCGCTCGGCAACTACCTGGTTTCGATGCTCAAGGACACACCCATCCTGTCGGCCGTGACGGTGCTGGAGATGCTGAACCTGGCGACCATCATCGGGGACCGTACCTTCCGCTACCTGGTCCCGCTGTCGATGGTGGGTGCCCTGTTCCTGCTCCTGACCATCTTCAGCTCCTGGCTGGTGCGGGTGCTCGAGCGGCGGATGCCCAACGACGGCATCCCGCTGCGCTAGGCACACGAGGTGGATCGGCCCACGCTCCGCGACGTTTACGCGGCCGCACGTGCCATGGCGGGCGTGGTGCGGCGCACGCCACTGGTCGAGAGCGCGGCGCTGGCGGCCACCGCCGGCGGCCCCGTGCACCTGAAGCTGGAGAACCTCCAGCTCACCGGCGCCTTCAAGGCGCGCGGCGCCACCAACGCCCTGGCCGCGCTCGCCGCCGAGCAGCGCGAACGCGGCGTGATCGCCGTCTCCACCGGCAACCACGGGCGCGCCGTGGCAACGGCGGCTCGGCGGCTCGGCGTGAGCGCCACCGTATGCGTCTCGGAGCGCGTCCCCGAGGACAAGATCGCCGCGTTGCGCGCCACGGGCTGCGAACTCGTGATCGTCGGCGACAGCTCAGGATGACGCCGAGGACCGCGCCCGGCAGCTCGTCGAGGAGCGCGGCCTCACCCTTGTGCACCCCTTCGACGACCCCGCGGTCATCGCTGGACAGGGCACCATCGGGCTGGAGATCCTGCAGGAACTGCCGGAGCTCAGGCGGGTCGTGGTTCCGTTGTCGGGAGGCGGCTTGATCGCGGGCGTGGCGCTGGCGATCAAGTCGGCCGATCCCACGGTGCGTGTCGTCGGCGTCTCGATGGAGCGGGGCGCTGCCATGTCGCGCAGCCTCCGGGCCGGACGCCCGGTGCCCACGCCCGAGGAGCCCACGCTGGCCGACAGCCTGCAGGGCGGTATCGGCGAGCACAACCGCTACACCCTGACGATGGTGGGCGAGTTGGTCGATGATGTCGTGCTGGTGAGCGAGGAAGCCATCGCGCGCGCCATGCGCTTCGGCTTCATGCAGGAGCGTCAGGTGCTGGAGGGCGGCGCGGCCGTGGGCATCGCGGCGCTCCTGGAGGGCGCGCTGCCCGAGACCGAGGGGCCGACGGCGGTCGTGTGTTCGGGCGGAAACATCGACCCCGAGCGCTTCCTCGCGATCATCGGTGGAGCCGGGGCGCCGGCCGAGCCGGCGGCGTCCGGCGGAGAGGGGGCCTCGTGAGCGAGCCCACCAGGAACGAGGCTTCCCGCAACGAGCACGCTCCCGTGCAGGTCCTTCGTGAGGACGCCATCCGGGCGCTGGTCGGCCTGGACGGCGAGGGGCTCGAAGCGGTGCGCGAGGCGCTGCGGCGCCTGTCGGCGGGCGACGCCGTGCAGCCGCCGGTGATGCGCATCGACGTGCCCGAGCACCACGGCGAGGTGGACGTCAAGGGCGCCTACATCCGGGGTCTGGACAGCTTCGCGGTGAAGATGTCGTCCGGCTTCTTCGACAACCCCAGGCGCGGTCTGCCGACGTCCAGCGGCCTGATGGTGCTCTTGAGCGCCGAGACCGGCGTGCCGCGTGCCGTGCTGCTCGACAACGGCTACCTCACCGACGTGCGCACGGCCCTCGCCGGTGCCGTGGCGGCCGACGCCCTGGCGCGCGCCGCCATCGACACGGTGGCGGTGCTCGGAGCGGGTGCGCAGGCGCGCTGGCAGCTCCGCGCGCTCATGCTGGTCCGCTGGCCGCGCCGCGCGCTGGTGTGGGCGCGCAGGCGCGCCGAGGCCGAGCGCCTGGCCACCGAGATGACCGAACAGCTCGGCATACCTGTGGAGGCGGTCGACGAGGCTGAACGGGCGGTGCGCGAGAGCGACCTCGTCGTGACCACCACACCGGCCACGGCGCCGATCCTGGAGGCAGCCTGGTTGCGCGCGGGCGTGCATGTCACGGCCATGGGGTCGGACTCCGAGCACAAGCAGGAGCTCGAGCCCGCCGTGCTGGGTCGCGCCGACGTTGTTGTGAGCGACCGCCGTAGCCAGGGCCTGGCGATCGGCGAGTTGCGCTCGGCGCAGGCGGCGCGGGTGTCGACGTGAGCGAGGAGCGTGTCGCCGAGCTCGGCGAGGTGCTCGCCGGTACCGCGGCCGGGGCGGACCGCGGAGGACCAGATCACCGTCTGCGACCTCACCGGGACGGGCGTGCAGGACACCGCCATCGCGCGGCTGGCGGCGGCGCGGGCGGCGGCCTCGGGCTGAGTGCCGCTCGGCCGGGGCTCACGGCCCCGAGGCGCGCACGGCCAGGCGGCCCTTTGCGAGCTGTTTCCCGTCGGCCAGCAGTGTCACGGTGTAGGTCCCGGCCTTCGCCGGAGCCTGCACCGTACCCGTGAACGCGCCCGGGCCGGTCCGCGCGAGGGTTGTGGAGGCGCCCTGGAGCCTGATGTCGACATGCGACGCCTTTACCAGGACGTGGGCTTCCATGCTGACGCGCTCTCCGGGGGTGGCGAAGCCGGGCGTGAGGGTGAGGGTGGCCAGGGGGCCTGAAGTGACGATCACCGTCTCTTCCTGCGTGACGCTGCGCTTGACGGTGCGCGCCGTGACCTGGAGCGTCTCGGCGCCGGCCGAGACGTGACGGCCGTGGCGTTGCGGCAGGGGCGGCAGCGTGACCGTGCCCTGGAAGCGTCCTCCACCGAGCGGGCTCAGGGCGACGCTCCGACCGCTCGCCCACCGGGCGCTGACGCGGGACGCGCCGGGTGCCGTCGCCGTGATGGTGAGCTGCGCGCCAGGGGGTGCCGTGGAGGGTGACACCCGGGCGTGCAACGCGAGCGACCCGGCGGTGAGCGTGGTCGTCACGACGGTCCGGGGCGGGGTGGCGCCGAGCTCGACCGACGGTGCGCTGTTGGCAGGGCCGAGGTCGACGCTCACGGTGCTCTGGCTCGGGTGGTAGCCTGCGGGCAGGCTGCGCTGCACCAGCGCGAGCAGATAGTGGCCGGGGGCGAGCCCGTTGAAGACGAAGTCCCCGCTGGCGTCGGCATCGGAGGAGCGCTGCTTGCCGTTGGGTCCGGTGAGCCGCACGGTCACGAAGGGGAGGCCCCTGGACTGCGCGGTCGGGTGCCGGCTGCCGGGCGCGGCGCTGTACACCTGACCGGACACACTGAAGCTGCGCGTCACGACGATCGTGGTGGTGGTCGTGCGATGGAGCCGCACGGTGACGCGGGGCGAGCCGACGACGGTGAGATCGAGCGGCAGGTTCTCTAGCTGTAGTGCAGTGGTGTCCGGTGGCAGCTGGAGCGTGAAGTCACCGTGCCGATCGGTGTGCGCCTGGCGGTTGGCCGCGGCCGCCTCGACCAGCACCCCCGGCACCCCCTGCACGCCGGAGGTGGTGTGGCGGACGACGCGGCCGTGCACCGTGCCGAGGCGGAGGCCGCCGAAGGCTGCCACGACCGACGGCGGGACCTGCAGCCCCGTCAGAACGTTCGCGCGGAGCCCAACGCGGTACGTGACGGCATGGTTCGGGTCGACGCCTACCGTTCCCTGCAGGGCGAGCGCGTGCGTGAGCTGGTAACCGAGCTGAGCACTGCCGAACAGGCGCCCGGTTGCCGTCTGGTAGTCGAGCGTCACGCCGGTGGAGACGGGACCGAGGTGGAGGCTGCCGTGCGCGTCGAACACGGGCTCCACGGGCGCGGCGATCGGCGCGGAGGCGCCGGCGCCGATGCTGAAGCCGTTCCCGGCGTAGGTCTCGTCGAGCGACGCGTTCCACCCCTCCGCTTCGGTGACTCCCACCCGGGTCACCCAGGGGAGCGGGGCGACCACGGTGAACAGGCTCCCCGAGAGTTGGACGCGTCCCTGTTCGAGCTGGCCCCGGATCGAGGTCCGGACACTGCCCAGATGTCCGGGTATCAGGTACACGGCAGAGAACCGGCCGGAGCCGGCGCGCTGGTCGCCGGTCGCGGTGTAGCGAGCATGCTGGCTGGTGACGACGGCGCGGCCGAGCGCCTCGTACACCGACAGGCTGCCGCTCGACCCCTTCGGAGTCACGGTGCCGCTCGCGCCGAAGCCGATGGGACGGATCGCCTGGCTGTAGAGGTCGAGCGTCGCTTGCCACGGCTCCGACCCGCGGGGCGTGTAGACGCCGCCGACATCACCCACCAGCCCGATCCCCGACCCCTGCAGGGTGGCACCCACCAGGGGTCCGACAAGGTAGCCGCTGGACGCGTTCTCGCCCGTGACGCCCACGTGCCCGGTGACCTGGAGCCAGGGAGTCAAGGGAACGCCATACGAGACGGAGAGCGCGTCGGTCGACGGGTTCGTCCACGTGTGGTCGTAGGCGACCCTGAAGGCGCCGACGGTGTAGCCGACGCCGGTCCTGAGGGCCCCGGAGGCCGAGGTCGCCACGGTCCCCGAGACGCCGCGATAGCTGCCCGTCAGGTCCTGGCCTCCGAGGGGCTGATAGCGGTACGAGACGCTCCAATCGTTGCCCAGCAGGCCGACATGGCCTCCGACGCCCCCGCTGTAGGAGACCCCGCTGTCCGTGCGGACGAAGTCGGACAGACCGCCGCGGATGCCGGCGCTCGCCCGGGCCTCCAGGCCGGTGGTGCCGTAGGACACGGAGAAGGGAAGGTCCAGATCGAGGAGGGGAGCGGAGGGGTTCGCGCCGGGGAAGGGCAGGACGTCGTAGTCGTAGACGAGTCGCTGGTCGTAGGAGCTTCCTATCGCGGCGGCGGTCACGATGACGACGCGATGCCCGAAGGCGCGTGGGGTCACCTGGAGGCGCACCGTCCCCGAGGTTCCGGGAGCCAGGTGGAGGTGCCCCGGCACGACGCTCGCGGGGTCCTCGCCACGGAACGACAGCGCGAAGGTCTCGGGCGCGTTGCCCTGGTTGACCAGGGTCAGGGTCGTCTCGAACGACGTGCCGGCCACCACGCCCACAGGCGGCGGAGGGCCGTGCAGGGTGGCCTTCAGGACCGTCCGCACGACGATCGTGACGGAGGTGCTGGCCGTCACGGTGCCCCCATGGTTCAGCGTCACCTGGACGCGGTGCGGGCCCGCCCGCGCGGAGGGGCCGACCAGGACCGTTGCCAGCAGGTGTCCGCGCTCTTGCGCGCTCGTCCCCAGCGCGGTGAGGCCCGTGGCCGGATGGAGCTCGACCGTCCCCGGACCCTGCGTGTGAAGTGGGATCGCGACCACGTCCCCCGGCATCGCAGGCGCGGCCTGTCCCGCGCGGATGGACGCTGCCTTCGCCGGCGGCCCCAGGAAGCTGCCAAGGACGGCGATGACGGCGACCGCCAGGGTGTGCCAGCCGTTGCGGCCCCGGATCATGGCGCGGCGCTCGAGAGCACCCAGCGCAGCGCCCCGCGGTAGTGGCCGGGTGCCGCCCCCGCTCCCCACGACCACCGCAGGCGTACGCGCAGCCGGCACACGCCGGGGCCGTGGAGCACCGCCACGCGCGCGCCTCCTCCGATCGATCGCCATCCCGAGCTCTGACATCCAGGGGGACCGGTGGGCCCGACGGGGTGGGTGGCGTAGCTGACGTCCGTGGCCGGGATGGGCGCACCCGTCACCGCATCGACGATATCGGCCGCCACCTGCACGCTCAGGACGTAGCTGCCGGTCGCCGGG
>CAWAPF010000017.1:0-74932 GCA_963783895.1 uncultured Trueperaceae bacterium | reverse complement strand
TGAGGATGACGGTGTTGCCCACGACCACCGGACCGACGGTGGTGCCGACCAGGATCGCGAGCAGGAAGTTCCAGGGGGGGGATGACCACGCCCACTCCGAGAGCCCTCAGGTGGCTGGTGTTCTCCTCGCCGGGATGGTCGTAGGTGGGGACCGGGCCCGCCAGCTTCAACGACTGCCGCGCGTAGTACTCGCAGAAGTCGATGGCTTCCGCCACGTCGGCGATGGCCTCGAGGTAGTTCTTGCCCGCCTCGAAGACCTCCCAGGCGGCCAGCTCCTCGCGCCGTCGACGCAGCACGGCGGCGAGCTTCACCAGCGTGCGTGCGCGATGCGCCATCGGCAACCGTGACCAGGTCTTGAAGGCCTCTTGAGCGGCCGACATGGCGCGCTCGATCTCGGGGCCCTTCCCCTTGGCGCTGCGGCCCACGACGCGGTCCGGATCGCAGGGATCGACGGAGGTGAGGTACTCCCCGGTGTCGACGCGCTCGCCGCCGATCACGAGCGGGTAGTCACGCCCGAGCTGGGAGCGCACCGTGTCCAACGTGCGCTCGAACGCCTGACGCGTGGCGGCCTCGGAGAAGTCCAGGTAGGGTTCGGTCTCGTAGGGTTCGAACAACATTGCGGTGTACTCCTTCTCTGGATGCCCTGGGCTCAGCCCGCGATGCCGCGTAGCACGAACGCGAGGTTGGCGGGGCGCTCGGCGAGGCGGCGACTGAAGTAACCGTACCAGTCCTCCCCGAACGGCACGTACACCCGGAGCGGGTGCCCTTCGCGGACGAGCCGGTCCTGCAGGTTGGGCTTCACCCCGTACAGGAGCTGGAACTCGTAGCGCGCGCTGTCGAGGCCCGCGCCTCGCACGAAGGCCGCGACCTCGCCGA
This sequence comes from uncultured Trueperaceae bacterium, assembly GCA_963783895.1. GTDB lineage: Bacteria > Deinococcota > Deinococci > Deinococcales > Trueperaceae > JASBRS01. The sequence goes on along the minus strand of CAWAPF010000017.1, from coordinate 74,056 downwards.
GGATCCTCTCGTCGTGGGTGCCCACGTTCACCTTGCCGCCGACCTCCAGGGCGCGGTAGGTGAGCTCGCGGTAGGCGCGGTCGACGTCCGCCTTGCCCTGGTAAGCAACCTCCCGCGGCTCGTTGTACGCCCCTTTCACGATGCGCAGATCGGGCGCGGGGGAGAGCGCCAGGAGGCGCTCCAGGTCGTCCGGAGTGCGGTAGAGGTAGCTCTGCAAGACGGTCGAGACGTCCTGCCGCCCCGCGGCCCAGAGCCGTTCGAACAGCGTCAGGGTGGCGTCGACGTAGCTGCTGCTCTCCATGTCCAGGCACAGGTGCCCGCCGTGGCGCGCCGCTGCGTCGGCGAGCCCGGTCGCGAGCTCGAACGCGAGATCGGGATCGATGCCGAGCCCGAGCTGGGTGGGCTTGGCGCTGAAGTAGGGCTCGAGCCCGAAGCCGGCTGCGGCCTCGAGCGCTGCCAGGATCCGGGCGGCCGCCTGCCGGGCGGCCGCCTCGTCGCTCACGAACTCGCCGAGAACGTCCAGGACGATACCCTTGCCGGAGCTCTCGGTCGCTCGCAGATGGGGCAGGGCGGACTCCAGCGACTCGCCTGCGACGAAACGCCCGACGCCCAGCCGCCACCCGGCCCGGGTGATGAAGCCCCGTACCAGCGGCGCGTCCGACACCGCCAGCATGGTGCGGCGGTAGACACCGTCGAGGGTCACGATCGGCCTCGCTTCGCGGAGGAAGAACACGGTTGTCCGTTCACGCGTCACTGTACCGCCGCCCGCCCCGGCATCGATCCAGCTCCAAGGCACCTTCCGTACTCGCCGGGGAAGGACACACATTGACAGGGCCGGGCCGTCGCCGTAGCCTACCGCTGTTGTTCCAAGTCGGTTCCGGTGCTCGCCCCTGGGGGCGACAGATTCGGTTCATGGGGGTGGCTCGAGGCCGCCCGCTCTCGGCGGCATCGAGCCGAGGGGGAATGGGAGGATCCATGTCCAGGAAGTTGATCGTATCGGTCCTGGTTGCGCTGACATTGGCGTTCGCCGCGAGCGTCGTGGTCGCTGCCGATCCCATCGTGATCGGCGTGCAGGCGCCGATCACGGGTCAGTACGCCAACGAAGGGCAGGGCATCGAGAAGGGCGTCAAGCTGATCGCCAAGCAGATCAACGACCAGGGTGGCTTGCTGGGCCGCACGATCGAAGTCAAGACCTGCGACGACGGCGGCCAGGCGTCGCAGGCCGCCATCTGCGCCCGTCAACTGGTCAACGATGGCGTTCTGGCTGTCATCGGCACCTACACCAGCGGTGCCGCGCTGGCGGCCGAGCCTATCTACGCCCGGGCCAACGTCATCCAGACCTCCGACGGCACCAGCGACCAGCTGACCGCGGGCGGGTACAAGACCTTCTTCCGCAACGCCCCGCCCAACAGCGCCGAGGCGAAGTTCACGGCCGCGTACCTGGTGAACGGCAAGAAGTTCCAGCGCATCGCCGTGCTGTCCGACCACTCCAGCTTCGCCAAGGGGCTCTCCGATGCGGTCGTCCAGGCCGTCAAGGACGATGGCGGCAACCTCGTGTACACGGGCTTCATCACCGCCGGATCGCAGGACTACACGGCGGTGCTCACGAAGATCAAGTCGGTGAACCCGGACGTGCTCTACTTCTCCGGTTACTACCCCGACGGCGGGCTCATCCGCGCCCAGATGAAGCAGCTCGACATGGGCGCGACGTTCGTCGGCGGCGACGCCAACCAGAACGTCGCGTTCGCCAAGATCGCCGGGAACGCCGCTCAGGGCGCCATCATCATCAACGTGCCCTCGCCCGACAACCTGCCCTATCCGGAGGCCAAGCAGTTCCTGGCCGACTACAATGCGACCTACGGGCAGGAGCCGCCCAGCATCTACACCCTCACGAACGCCGACGGCTTCCGCGCCGTGATCGCCGCGGTGAAGGCCACCCAGAGCACCGACCCAGCCAAGCTCATCGACTGGATGCACAACCTGAAGGACTTCCAGGGACTGACCGGGACGTTCTCGTGGGACAAGACCGGCGAGCGCATCGGCAGCCCGTTCACGGCGTTCGAGATCCAGGCCGACGGTTCGTACAAGATCGTCTATCCGGAGTCGGCCACGCAGTAGTGGCCGGCCTGCGTCCGCGGCGCGGGCGTTAGGGCTCCATGGACGTCGTCCTGCAGCAGTTCATCAACGGTGTGACCGTGGGCGGTTTCTACGCGCTGATCGCCCTCGGTTACACCATGGTCTATGGGGTGCTGAAGCTCATCAACTTCGCGCACGGCGACCTCAGCATCCTGGCGGCCTTCATCGGGCTGACGGTCCTGACCAGCGGCATCGGCGGCGCCAACGCCGGCGCCGTCTTGCTGGCCGCGGCCTTCATCGTGGCCGCGGTCGCCGTCGGCATCGCGGGCGCCGTGTTGGAGTTCACGGCGTACCGCCCCCTGCGCAAGGCACCCAGGTTGTCCGCGGTGGTGTCGGCGCTGGGCGCGTCGATGCTGATCGAGAACGGCATCATGTTGATCTGGGGCCCGGAGGTCAAGGTGTTCCCGGCGAACCTCCTGCCGGATCTCAAGTGGAAGATCGGGAGCGCGTCGATCAGCTTCGTGCAGGTCGTGATCATCGTGGGCTCGCTGCTCCTCATGGCCGGCCTGTACTTCTACGTGCATCACACCCGCTTCGGCACCGCCATCCGGGCCGCCGCGATCGATCAGGACGCCGCCAGGCTCATGGGCATCAACGTCAACCGGGTGATCGCCAGCGTGTTCGTGGTCGGCCCGGCACTGGGCGCGGTGGGCGGCCTGTTCATAGGTCTGTACTACCGTGAGGCCTACTTCAACATGGGCTGGATCTACGGCCTCAACGCCTTCATCGCCGCAATCATCGGAGGTATCGGGAACATCCCGGGCGCCATGCTCGGCGGCCTGCTGCTGGGGCTGTTCAACGCCTTCGCGGCGGGCTACGTCTCCAGCTCCTGGCAGGAGGCCATCACCTTCGCGCTGCTCATCGCCATCCTGCTGGTGAGGCCCACCGGCATCCTGGGCGAACGCGTGGCGGAGAAGGTATGAGCGCGCCCGTCTGCGCCGGCTCGGGGAACTCCTAGCTCATGGTCGCTCCTCGATCGACCGCGCTCGGCAGGGCGCGACGCGCGCTCGGACCGCTGCTCTGGCTGCTCGGCCTGCTGGTGCCGGTCCTGCTGAACGGCAGTTGGATCAGCATCCTGGCGATCTTCGCGATCTACGCCGTCGTTGCCTTGTCGCAGGACATCGTGCTGGGACGCGCCGGCATGTACGACATGGGACACGCGGTGTACTTCGGGGTGGGGGCGTACGTCACGGCCATCCTCAACACCCGGCTCGGCTGGCCGATCTTCGCCACCTGGCCGATCGCCATCGTGGTGGCGGCGTTGGTCGGGGTCGTGCTTTCGGCCCCAATCGTGAAGCTCCGCGGCGACTACCTGCTGGTCGCCACCATCGGCTTCAACATCATCTTCGTGCTGGCCCTCGGGAACAACGTCGGTGACGTCACCGGCGGCCCCGACGGCATCTTCGGGATCGGCGTGCCCCATCTCTTCGGAACGGCGCTTTCCAGCCAGGGTGCACTGTTCTACCTGGACTGGCTGGCGCTGGCGGCCGTGCTGCTGCTCATGCGCAACCTCGAGCGCTCGCGGATCGGGCGCGTGTTCCGCTATCTGAAGGAGGACGAGCTCGCCGCCACCACATTGGGGGTCAACGCCCGCTACTACAAGATCCTGGCGTTCGCGATCGGCGCAGGCGTGGCCGGAGCCGCGGGAACGCTGTTCGCCGTCCAGCTCGCCAGCGTGAGCCCGGGATCGTTCGTGTTCACCGAATCGGTGACGCTCTTCGCCATCGTGCTCGTCGGCGGCCAGGCCTCCATCCCCGGCGTGCTGCTGGGGACGGTGCTGATGTTCGTGGTGCCGCAGGTGTTCCGCGGGCTGGCGCAGTACCGCTACCTCGTCTTCGGTTTCGCAATGATCGTGGTGATGGTGTTGCGGCCCCAGGGGATCTGGCCCCGCGGGAGGGCACGATGACGCCGGCGCCGGGAGCGGGACCCCTGCTCGAGATCGACGGCATCTCGATCAGCTTCGGGGGCTTGCGCGCCGTCGACGACCTGAGTTTCGGCGTCGGAGAAGGGGAGATCAAGGGGCTCATCGGCCCCAACGGCGCCGGCAAGACCACCGTATTCAACATGATCACCGGCGTCTATCGACCCGACGAGGGGCGCATCCGTTTCGCGGGCGAGGACATCACCGGGCGGGCGCCCCACCAGGTCGCCCGCCACGGCATCATGCGTACCTTCCAGACGATCCGGCTGTTCGCCGGGATGACCGTGCTGGAGAACGTCCTGGCGGGGCAGCACCTACGCACACACCAGACCTGGTGGCAGAGCCTGCTGGGTACGCCGGGACAGCGGCGGGAAGAGCGGGCGCTCGTCGAGCGCACCATGGACACGCTGCAGCGCCTCGACCTCGCCGCGGTGGCGCACGAGGTCGCGACCTCGCTGCCCTATGGGGTGCAACGCCGCGTCGAACTGGCCCGCACGCTGGTGGCCAGCCCCCAGTTGCTCATCCTCGACGAGCCCGCGGCGGGCCTGAACGACCGGGAGTCCGCCGCGCTCAACGACACCATCACGTCGATCCGCGATGGGGGAGTCACGATCCTCCTGGTCGAGCACGACATGAACGTGGTCATGAACGTGACGGACAGCATCGTGGTGATCAACTTCGGCAGGAAGATCGCCGAGGGCGGACCTGCCGACATCCAGCGCGACCCGGCGGTGATCGAGGCCTACCTGGGTCAGGACGATGAGGAGGCCGCCGCGTGAGCCTGCTGGAGGTGACCGATCTGGAGGTCAATTACGGTCAGATCCAGGCCCTGAAGGGCATCTCGCTGGAGGTGGCGCAGGGCGAGGTGGTGGCGATGCTCGGCGCCAACGGCGCGGGGAAGACGACCTTGATGCGGACCCTGAGCGGACTGATCCCACCCCGCTCGGGACGGATCGTTTACGACGGCGCCGACATCACCTCGCTCGGGGCCGACCGCATCGTGCGCCAAGGCATCGCCCAGTCTCCCGAGGGGCGCCGCGTGTTCGGCACACTCACCGTGGCCGAGAACCTGCGGCTGGGCGCCTACACACGCCCTCCTGACGAGGTCGAGGCCTCCCGCGCCCAGGTCTACGAACTGTTCCCCCGCCTGCAGGAGCGCCGTGGTCAGCTCGCCGGCACGCTTTCGGGCGGTGAGCAGCAGATGCTCGCGATCGGCAGGGCGCTGATGGCACGCCCCCGCCTGTTGCTTCTGGACGAGCCGAGTCTCGGGCTCGCGCCGCTGCTGGTCAAGGGCATCTTCCGCGCGTTGGAGGACATCCGCGACACCGGCGTGACCATCCTGCTGGTCGAGCAGAACGCACGTATGGCACTCAAGCTCGCCGACCGCGGCTACGTCCTGGAGGTCGGCACCATCGTGCACCAGGACGGCGCCGCCGCCTTGCTGGCGTCGCCCGAGGTCCGGGCCGCGTACCTGGGCAAGGCCTGAGCGGCCGCCAGCGGGGACTTCTTCAGAGCCGCCGGAACCCTCCCCGCAGCCCTCCCCGAAGCGAGTAAAACTTCGAACAGTGACCCCAGAGCGGTCTTGCTACGCTTTCGTGGACGGCCCCCGAAGGCGTTGGGGGCGGGGCCCAGAGGTCCTGATGACGAAGACGTTTGACCCAATCCAGATGGCTGTTGGCACGCTCCCTCGAGAGGCGCGCGGGTGAAGCTCTTCTTCGTCCGCCATGGCGAGCCGGACTGGAATCTGGTGGAGATGCGCGGCGCCCGAGGCTGGGCCAAGGACTTCGCTCCGCTGACGCCGCTGGGTCGGTTGCAGATCGACACCATCACCGGAGACTTCCGCTTGCAGGAGGCCGACGCCATCCTGTGCAGCACCTTCACGCGGGCGCTGGAGTCGGGGGCGCTGCTCAGTCGCGCCCTCAACAAGCCGCTGTTCGTCGAGTACGACCTGCATGAATGGCTCCCCCAGAAGGACCCTCTGGCCGACGTGGACGAGCATCTCCTCGAACGCGCCAAGCAGACGCTCTCCGGCACGCGGGCCGAGGATCCCTCCGCTCCCTGGGAGAGCCTCCATGAAGTCCGCGATCGAGTGCTCACGGTGCTGAACCGCTACCGTCGATTCGAGAGCCTCGTGGTCGTCACGCACGGCGTCGTCATCGGCAGCCTGGTGGGGATGCGGCGGCTGGTGGACCACGCCGAGATCGTGCCCTTCGAGATCGATCTCGAGCACCCGGGACCCGCCCCGACGGCGGCCGAACACAGCGTTCCCAGCCACTGAGCCGGGGCCGTCCGGGGCCCGGCCCCACCACCGGGTCCGCACGCTATCCTGGCGCGGTGACGCATGTACCGTTCGGAATCCTGCAGGGGCCCCTGGTGCGGCTGCGGTTGCTCGAAGAGCGCGACGTGGGGCCGCTCACCGCGATCGCCCTGGCACACCCTCACGAGTACCGATTGACCTCGACGCCCGCGACCCCCGCGCAGGCCGACGCCTACTTCGCGCGCGCCTTCCGGGAGATGGCGGAGGGGACGTCGCTGGTGGCCGCGGTCGAGGAACAGCCCTCGGGCCGGCTCCTTGGCAGCACGCGGCTGACCGAGATCGACCCGCGCCACCGACGCTGCGAGCTGGGCTACACCTGGTACCGGCCCGACGTGTTCAACAGCGGCGTGAACGTCGACTGTAAGCGCCTCATGCTGGGACATGCCTTCGATACGCTCGACCTGATCCGCGTCCAGATCCACACCGACACCCGCAACGTGCGCTCCCAACGGGCTATCCGCGCCCTCGGCGCCCGCTACGAAGGCGTGTTGCGGCGCCACATGATCACCAAGGACGGAGAGGTCCGTGACACCATGGTCTTCGCGGTCACGGACGAGGACTGGCCTCACGTCCGGACACGGCTCGACGAGCGCCTGGCCCGGCGCCTGCAGGGTGCTGCGCGCGCCTGAGCGAGGACGATCTCAGCGCACGCCGTGCAGGATCTCGGCCAGGGCTTCCGCGTCGGTGATGAAGACCTCTTTGGGGCGCGTCTCGATGACGCCCTCCGCCTCGAGCGCCTTGAGGGCGCGCGTGACGGTCTCGCGGCTGGTTCCGGCCAGGCTGGCGAGCTCCTGATGGGTGAGGCGCACCAGTGCGCGTTGCTCGTCGATCTCCACCACACCGCCCCGATAGAGCCGCAGCAACACGTACGCCACGCGCCCCTGCGCGTCCTTGTACGAGAGGATCTGCGACTCGTCGTCCATGCCACGGAGCCGGCTCGCCAGGGTGGTCGTGAGGTTGAGGCTGATGGCCGGATAGTCGGCCAGCAACTTCCGGAAATCGTCGTTGAACAGGAGGTAGGAAGTGACCTCGTTGAGCGTCAGGGCGGTCGCGCTGCGCGTCGACTCTCCCAGCAGCGCCATCTCCCCGAAGAACTCGGGGGGCTGCAGGATCGCCAGCGTCTTCTCGTGACCGCCGAGGTCGATCTTCGAAAGCTTCACCTGCCCGGCTCGCAGGATGTAGAGGGCTTCGCCCTTGTCGCCTTCCTGGAAGACCGTGATGCCCGCCTCGTAGACGCGGCGCCGCACCGCGGTCGCCGCGATCGCAAGCGCGCGGTCGGGTGCGCCGCGGAACAGCGGCACATCGCGTAGGAAGGCCATCAAGACCTCCGAACCGTTCTCGTCTACAGCCATCGATCCCTCCGGTGCCGCGGACCCATCACGCCTGTGCGGACGGGTCGCAGATTCCGCGCCGGCGTGCGCGCCGGTTTCCGGGCGCGGTCGCCCTCGTGACCCACAAACCGTACCGTATAGTACCCCCGTGTCCGCCGTGCTGGAATGCCGCGCCCTGACCCGACGGTACCCAGGCCCCAACGGCGGTGTCGAGGTGCTGAGTGGGGCCAGCCTGCGTGTCGACCCCGGCGAGGTGGTCGCCGTGCTCGGTCCCAGCGGGTCGGGCAAGAGCACCCTCATCCACCTGCTGGCCGGCCTCGACCAGTCCGACGCCGGCGAGGTGTGGTGGGGAGATCTGGCGGTCCACGAGCAGCGGCCGCAGGCGCTGGCGACGCAGCGCGCGCGGACGCTGGGGCTGGTGTTCCAGAACCACTATCTGCTGAAGGACCTGAGCCTGCTCGAGAACGTCATGCTCCCCGGCCGCATCCTGGGGGAGGTAGACGAGGCCCGTGCCCGTGCGCTGCTGGCGCGCGTCGGGCTCGAGGCGAGGCAGGGGGCGGTGCCGGGACGGGTCTCGGGCGGCGAGCGCCAGCGTGCGGCGGTGGCCCGTGCCCTGGTGTTGAGACCGCGACTGTTGCTCGCCGATGAGCCCACCGGGAGCCTGGACCGCAAGAACGCGCGCGCTGTATTCGAGCTACTGCTGGAGCTGGCGCGCGAGCGCGACGCCGCGGTCGTGATGGTGACGCACGACGAGGAGCTGGTGCGCTCGGTACCGCGGCGCTACCATCTCGCGGGCGGCCGGCTCGAGCCGGTGTCTGCAACCGGTTGAGACCCTTCTGCAACGGCACCTCCGCTCGAAGTGGTAAACTCGCGCCAACGCAGGCAAGAACGCGCCGTCCTGGTTGAGCCGAGGGGACGGGCGGCCTGTAACAATACGACCTACTTAGGAGGTGGGTATGAAGAGACTGGCCATGTTGGTGGCCGTGGGTATGCTGACCCTAGCCGGGTTCGCAGGCGCCCAGACCCTGGTGTACGGCGAGAGCGGCCTGCCGGTTTCGCTCGATCTTCCCCAGGACGGCAACTCCCTTTCGGTGCAATACCAGATCGCCCAGCCGCTCGTCGGGTTCAAGCCGTCGAGCTCCGAACTCATGCCGCTGCTGGCCACGAGCTGGGAGGCGAACGCCGACGCCACGCAGTGGACGTTCCACCTGCGCCAGGGTGTGGAGTTCACCGACGGCACGCCGTTCAACGCCGAAGCCGTGAAATTCAACTTCGACCGCTGGAACCACCGCGACAACCCCTACGCCTTCGCGGACCAGAAGAACTTCGCGGCCTGGACGTACATCTTCGCGGCGTTCTACGGCGAGCAGGGCTACCTGCTGGAGAAGGTGGAGGTCCTCGACGACTCCACCGTGCGCTTCGACCTGAACTCGCCGGTCGGCTTCTTCCCGGCCCTGGTGGCGTCGAGTTACTTCGGCATCCACAGTCCTGCGGCCATCAAGAAGGCGGGCGTGGATTACGGCACGCCCGGTGTCGGCGCGGTCGGCACCGGCCCCTTCAAGTTCCAGGAATGGGTGCAGGGCGACCACGTGACGCTGGTCCGCAACGACGCCTACTGGGGTGACAACGCGAAGGTCGAGCGCATCGTGTTCCGCGGCATCGAATCGGCCGCCACACGACTCGCCGAGCTGGAAGCGGGTACGCTGGACATCGCGGTCAACCTGTCGCCCGACGACCTCAAGGCGGTGGAGAGCAACGCCAACCTCAAGCGGGCAACGGCTTCGGCCAACCTGAGCGTCGGCTACGTCGGCATCCATCAGGCCAACAAGCCCTTCGACGACGTGCGCGTGCGTCAGGCGGTCGCGCTGGCGATCGATCAGAAGACCATCGTCGACTCGTTCTGGAGTGGCCTGGGAACGCCGGCGGCCGAGTTCATCCCGCCGGGCCTTATCGGCCGTGCCGGCTACGAACCGTACGCCTACGACCCGGCCAAGGCGAAGGAACTCCTCAAGGAGGCCGGCTACCCGAACGGCTTCAAGACCGAGTTCTGGTACATGCCGGTGTCGCGTCCGTACTTCCCCTCGCCCAAGGACATCGCCGAGGCGGTGGCCGGCTACCTGTCACAGGTGGGCATCCAGGCGGAGCTCCGCACCGAGGACTGGGGCATCTACCTCAAGGACTATGACGAGGGCAAGTTCCCCATGTACATGCTGGGCTGGAACGCCGACTACGCTGACCCCAACAACTTCATCTTCACGTTCTTCAGCCCCACCGAGATCAAGAACGGTTTCGGCTGGACCGGAACGAACGCGGACGAAGTGGTCAAGCTCCTCAGCGACGCGCGCCAGGCAGCCAGTGAGACCGAGCGCGTGACCTACTACAAGCAGGCCGACAAGATCATCTACGATCAGATCCCGGCCATGCCGATCGTCTACCCGACCACGCTGAACGCCACTCGCGCCAATATCGACGGGTTCCTTCCGAACCCGCTCGGCACGACGAGCATCCAGCTCAACGAGGTCACCAAGAACTAGGACCCTTGCGGCCGGGCGCGTCTCCGCGAGCGCCCGGCCGCAACTCTCTGACGACAGGTATCGAATCGCGTGTTCTCCTATTTCCTCCGCAGGTTCCTGGGTCTCCTGCCCGTCTTGTTCGGGGTGAGTCTCCTGGTGTTCACCATCCCCCGCGTCATCGGGAGCGACCCGGCCCGCATCATGCTGGGCGAACGGGCGTCCCCCGAGTCGTACCAGCGTCTGCGCGTCGAGCTGGGGCTCGACGTCCCCTACTTCATCAACCTCAACGAGGCCCGCACCAACGGGATCGCGGGGCTTCTCGATGCGCAGTACCCCAACTTCGTCGGCCGCGCCCTTCGGGGGAACCTGGGCAAGTCGATCTTCAGCCGGATCCCGGTCGTCAGCAGCCTCGAGCACTTCTTCCCGGCCACCTTCGAGCTCACCATCGTGGCGATGTTCTTCGCCGTTGTGCTGGGGGTGCCGCTGGGGATCGTCGCGGCGCTCAATCGCGGGACCGTCCTGGACACAGCGGTCATGTTCGTGGCGCTGGCTGGCGTGTCGTTCCCGGTGTTCTGGCTGGGGATCATCATGATCTACGTTTTCGCGGTGGGGCTCGGGTGGCTCCCGCCCTCTGGCCGGCTGTCACCGACCATGGTGTTCCACTCCACCACCGGCTTCTACGTGCTCGACTCGATCGTTCAGGGGCGGTGGGACGTCTTCTGGAACGCCATCAAGCACCTGGTCCTCCCCGGCATCGCGCTGGGGACGATCCCGCTGGCGATCATCGTGCGCATGACGCGCAGCAGCATGCTGGAGGTGCTGGGCCAGGACTACATTCGTACCGCCCGCGCCAAGGGCGTCGAACGGCGCGTCGTGGTCAACAAGCACGCGCTCCGCAACGCCCTGCTCCCGGTCATCACGGTCATCGGCTTGAGCTTCGGTCAGCTCCTGTCCGGCGCCATCCTCACCGAGACCGTCTTCGCCTGGCCGGGCATCGGGCGCTTCGTCTACGACGCCATCTCGTCGCGCGACTACCCGATCATCCAGGGGGGCATCCTGTTCATCGCCACCATGTTCGTGATCGTGAACATGCTCGTCGACTTCTCCTACGCCTTCATCGACCCGAGGATCCAGTACACATGAGCGGGGGCGCACCGTGACCACACCCTCCGCGACCCTGGGCCCCGAGGACCATATCGAGGGCCGCTCGCTCCTCCAAGACGCGGCGCGACGCTTCCGTCGACACCCCACCGGCGTGATCGGCACGGCCATCATCGTGTTCTTCGTGGCCGTCACCATCCTCGCCCCGGTCCTGCGGCCGGTCGATCCTCTGAGGATCAACCTGCGCGACCGCATGCTGCCGCCTACCTGGACGATGAGTTCGCAAGAGCTCGAACAGAAGAACCTCCACCGCTGGTCCTACCCGTTCGGGACCGACGTGCAGGGCCGCGACATGCTGGTGAGGGTGCTCTACGGCGGCCGCATCAGCCTCCGCGTCGGCCTCGAGGCCGTGGCCATGGCGGCCCTGGTGGGCACCGTGCTGGGCCTCATGGCAGGCTTCTTCGGGGGTTGGCTCGATACCATCATCGTCTGGTTCGTCGACATCCTGCTGGCGTTCCCCGGCATCCTGCTGGCCATCGCCATCGTGGCGGCACTGGGCCAGAGCCTGCTCAACGCGCTGATCGCCATCAGCATCACGTACGTACCGGTCTATATCCGCATCGTCCGGTCGGTGACGCTGAGCCTGCGTGAGTCGGAGTACGTGCAGGCGGCGCGGGCGCTGGGTTCCCGCTCGGGGCGCATCATCGTTTCCCACGTGCTTCCCAACGGAGTGTCGCCCCTGATGGTGCAGCTCACCCTGTCGATCGGGACCGCCATCCTCGACGTCGCCGCGCTCGGCTTCCTGGGCCTCGGTGCGCGCCCCCCGACGCCCGAATGGGGGGCGATGATCTCCGACGGGTTCGGGCGCTTCCGGATCGCACCCTGGCTGTCGATCGTGCCGGGCATCGCCATCTTCTTCTCGGTCGTCGGCTTCAACCTTCTCGGCGACGCCATCCGGGACGTGCTCGACCCGCGCTTGAGGAAATAGACGCGCCCTTGTGGAGCGGAACACTCGAATGCGCGCCTTGTGGGCGGTACCGGCAGGCCCGTAAGCTGGGCCATGCCCGAGCTCCCAACGGGTCTGCTGCGTAGCGACCAGATCGTCACCTCGCAGGCGGTGCGCGAGCAGCACGGCCGCGGCGAATCGTTCAGCGAGACCGCGCTCCCCGACGCGGTGCTCTTCCCGGAGAGCGCCGAGGAGGTGGCGCGCATCGTGCGCTTCGCGGCCGAGCGCGGCATCCCGCTGACGCCGGTGGGGGCCAACTCCAGCCTCGAAGGGCATACCGTCCCGCTCTCAGGCGGGTTCTCGGTCGATCTGACCCGCATGGACCGTGTTCTGGAGCTGCGCCCCGAGGACTTCCTGGCCGTCGTGGAGCCGGGCGTGGGGTACCGCAGCCTCAACGAGCGCGCACGTCACAGCGGGATCTTCTTCCCGGTCGATCCCGGGGCGCACGCCACCCTGGGAGGGATGGTGTCCACCAACGCCTCGGGCACCATGGCGGTGCGCTACGGCGTCACCGGTGACTACGTGCTGGGCCTGCAGGTCGTTACCGCCGACGGTGCCGTGCTGCGGCTGGGCAACCGCGCGCGCAAGAGCGCGGCGGGCTACGACCTGTGCGGGCTCTTCACGGGCGCCGAGGGGACGCTGGGGATCATCACCGAGATCACCCTTCGCCTGGTGGGGCTGCCCGAGGCGGCTTCGGCGGCCCGCGTCCCGTTCCCGGACGCCGAGCATGCCACGCGGTACGTCACGCGCCTCATCCAGTCGGGCGTCCCGGTGGCGCGCTGCGAGATCATCGACGCGCGCAGCGTCCGCGCGGTGAACGCCTACGCCGGAACGGACTATCCGGAGCAGATGACGGTCTTCCTGGAGTTCCATGGCAACCCTGCCGGCGTCGCGGCCGACGCCGCGCTCGCCGAGGATCTCGCTGCAGACGCCGGTGCGCTCGGCTTCGAGGCCGCCACCGAGGCCTCCGAGCGCGAACGGCTGTGGGAGGCGCGGCACAAGACCTTCTACGCCACCGTGGCCGACAATCCAGGCAAACACAGCATCGTCACCGACGTGGCCGTGCCGATCGCGTCGCTCCCCGGGGCAGTGACCGAGGCGCTCGAGGACTGCCACCGCGAGCGCCTCGCCGCCTACCTGGTAGGGCACGTGGGCGACGGCAACTTCCACCTCGCCCTCTTCTTCGGGGACGACGCCGAGCGCCTCCGCGCCGAGGACGTCACGCACCGGATGGTCCGGCGTGCCCTGACCGTGGGTGGGACCTGCACAGGCGAGCACGGGGTGGGCGCGCGCAAGCTCCGCTACATGCAGGAAGAGCACGGCGATGCGCTCGGCCTGATGCGCCGCATCAAGCGCACGCTCGACCCTGCCGGGATCATGAATCCCGGGAAGAAGATCCCGGACTGACCTCCGGGTCGCCGCTCTCTGCCGTGCTGCCGCCGTTCGCGGGACGGAAGCGCAGCATCCAGTGCCGGATCCGGGGGCGGAGCCGGTTGAGAAGGTAGAGCGACGGGATCAACAGGATCAGCGCCAGCCATAACACCGTGTCCGAGACGAGCACGGCGCTGCCCAGCCAGGCGCTGCCGATCAGCCACGGGGTCCGGGCGATCATGGCGGCGATCCACAGCTCGGTGAGGGGAAGCGAGGTGAGGCCGGAGAGCAGCACCACGAAGTCCAGGTTGAGAAGGAAGTAGAGCACACCCCAGACCACCACCGAGCGGATGCCGAGGAGCTCCTCCCACTCGTCCAGCGCCTCGCGGCGGACCAGCAGCGTCAGCAACGGCCGGCCGATCCTGCGTGCCAGCAACAGACCGACGAGGGCGCCCAGGCCCAGGCCGAAGATGCCGTAGACCACCGCGGCGAAGAAGCCGAAGGCCTTGCCCCCCAGGGCGCCGACCAGCGGCGTGGGGATGAACGGGAGGAGGGCGGTCACCAGGAACGACGCAACGTAGTAGAGAGGCGCGAGCCAGCCGGCGCCGTTGATAAAGTGCGAGAGGGCTTCGGTCATCGGGTCGCGTTCTATCGTACGGCCAAAACCGCCCTCGAGGCATCGCGCGTGAGCGGTCGGACGGCGAACGCCGGCCGGGAATCCGAGGCTCGAGGAGGAGAGTGACATGGCAGGCGGCGACATCTACCCTTTGAGGCTCGACATCCGCTACAGTCGGCGACTCTGGGGCGGCGACAGGCTGCCGGAGTTCCTGGCGCGGCCTGCCACCGAACCGGGTGCCGAGCCCGTGGGGGAGGGTTGGCTCGTGTATGCGGAGAACGAGGTCCTGAACGGCCGCTTCGCCGGGCGCAGTCTGCAGGACGTCGCCGGTACCCTGGGCGTACGGTTGCTGGGGACCGCCAGCGTCGCCCGTTACGGCGACAAGGTGCCGTTGCTCGCGAAGTTCATCGACGCGGCCGACCGGCTCTCGGTACAGGTGCACCCGGACGACGCATACGCCCTGACCCATGAGGCCGCTACCGGGCATCTGGGGAAGAGCGAAGCCTGGTATGTGTTGGAAGCGGCCCCCGACGCGCACGTTCTGTGGGGCTTCCGCCAGGACGTCGACGCCGAGCGAGTACGCGCCGCGGTCCTCGACGGCTCCCTTCCCGAGCTCATGAACCGCGTGCCCGTTGCGCCCGGCATGGTGATCTACAACCCCGCAGGCACCGTGCACGCCATCGGCAAGGGCATCCTGTTGTTCGAGATCCAGCAGTCGAGCGACCTCACCTACCGGTTGTTCGACTACTCGCGCCGTGACAGCGCGGGCCGGCAGCGCGAGCTCCGTCTCGAGCGTGCGCTCCACGTGGCCTCCTTGAGTGGCGGCAACCGTGCGCGACGCGCACCGTTGCCGCTGGACGAAGGCTGGCGCCGGCTCGTCGGTTGCGAGCACTTCGTGATGGACGCCGTCGATCTCGACGAGGGCGTGCGTGCGGGCAGGACCGATCCCAGCAGCCTGCAGGTCCTGGTGGTGACCCGCGGCGGAGCCACACTGCAATGGTCGAGCGGCGAGGAGCGGCTCACCCGCGGTGGCGCCATCGTGCTGCCCGCCTCGCTCGGCCGTTACCGGCTCAGGGGAGAGGGGGAGGTGCTCCGTTGCGCGGTGGCGCCGCCCGACGCACCCTCTGCTCCGAGCGTGCAACGCGTCGAAGGGGAGCGCAGGTGAGCGCTCCAGCGAAGGCATCCACCCGCGGGCGTCCGCGCGGTGCGCTCGTGCGTCTGGTGGCGTTGCTCGCGCCGTATCGAGGCCGGGTGCTGGCCCTGTCGGCGGTCATCGCTGTTGGCGCGCTGGTGTCGCAGCTGGCACCCCAGTTCGCGCGCATCGTCATCGACGTGGCCATCCCCAAGGGCCAGGCGCGCCTCTTCCTGCTCCTGGCGCTGGGGATGGCGGGCTTCTACGTGCTGCGTGAGGCGCTGGCATTCGTCTCCATGTACTTCAGCTACGCCCTCACCCAGCGCGTCATCCACGACCTGCGCACCACGGCGTATGCGCATCTGTTGCGCCTGCCGATGGCACGCTTCACCCGGGAGCGGTCCGGTTCGCTGGTCGCGCGCGTCGTATCCGACGTCAATGCCCTCGAATCCATGATCCAGGCCGGTGCCTCGCGCATCCTGGGCCGGTTGTTCGGCATCCTGGTGGTGCTGGCGATCCTGTTCGCGATGAACTGGCTGCTGGCGCTGGTCTGCCTGGTACTGGTAGGGGCGATGGCCCTCATCACGTTGCGCTTCCAGGAGCCGTTGCGCCGATTGTCACGCCGCATCCGTGCCCAGGTCGGCGAGTTGACCGCCGTCGCCAGCGAGGCGATCCAGAACGCGGGCGTGGTGAAGCTCTTCACCGCCGAGGACGAGGAGCTGGGCCGCTTCCGCGAGGCGAGCGAAGGCTACCGGGCCTTCGGCATGGCGCGCCGCTGGCAGTCGGGCATCATGCAGGCCGGGGTCGGCCTCAGCTCGGGGCTGGGGACGGGCGCGCTGCTGTTGGTGGGCGGATGGCTGATCGTGCTCAAGCAGGCGGGGGCGCCGATGCCGCTGGGAGCCGCCTCGCTCAGCACCGGGGAGCTCACCGCTTTCCTGCTCTACGTCAGTGAGCTGGTGACCCCTGTGGTGTTCGTGCTCAACTTCAACAACCAGCTCCAGGCGGGGGCCGCGGCCTTGGAGCGGATCGACGAGCTGCTGGCCGAAGCACCGGAACGGGGCGGCGTCGAGCGCCCCGCCGCCAGAGGCGACGTGCGCTTCGAAGGCGTCCGCTTCGCCTATCCGGGGTCCGACGCCCGCGCGCTCGACGGCTTCGATCTCGAAGTGACGGCCGGATCGACCGTGGCCCTGGTCGGCCCCTCGGGGGCAGGGAAGAGCACCGTGGTCAAGCTTCTCGGCAGGTTGTACGACCCGCAAGCGGGCGTCGTGCGCGTCGGCGGCCACGACCTGCGCGACCTAGGGCTGGACGCGCTCCGCGGAGCCCTTGCCGTCGTGCCCCAGGACCCCACGCTCTTCTCGGGCAGCGTTCGCGACAACATCCGCTACGCCAGGCCGGACGCGGACGACGCCTCGGTCGTCGACGCCGCACGCATGGCCAACGCCCTGTCCTTCATCGAGGCCCTGCCGCGCGGCCTCGACACCGAAGTGGGGGAGCGTGGCGTGAAGCTCTCCGGAGGCCAGAAGCAACGCATCGCCATCGCGCGGGCCCTGCTCCGCGGTGCCACGCTGCTGGTGCTGGACGAGGCCACGTCCAGCCTCGACAGCGAGTCGGAATCCGTGATCCAGGACGCACTGTCCGGCCTCTTCGCCGGCGACCGCGACATCACCAGCATCGTCATCGCCCACCGGCTGTCCACGGTGCGCGACGCCGACCGGATCGCCGTGGTCGACGCCGGGAGCGTGGTCGAGCAGGGGCGGCACGAGACACTGCTGCGCCGCGGCGGCCTCTATGCGCGGCTCCACGCCATCCAGCAGGAGGGGGCGGGTCGGAACGTCGGCCTCGCGGAGGGGACGGATGCCGTCACCTCGCGCAGCTGACCGGGCCGTTATCGCCGGGCGCATCGCGCGAACCCTGCGCGGCCGGGTCCCAGCGCCGGCGCGCGCGACGCAAGGACGTCGAGGCGCATGACCCACGTCCGCCGCGCCCTCATCCGGGTGGCTCTCGGCTCGGGTAATCCCGCCAAGCGGCGGGGCGTCGAGGCCGCGCTCGGCCGGGTGCAACCCGGCGCGCCGGCCGAGGTCGCATGCTTCGACGTTCCCTCCGGCGTCCGCGACCAGCCATGGGGCGACGAGGAGACGCTGCGGGGGGCTGAGAACCGCGCGTCCGAGGCGCTGGGACAGATGCGCGCGTCCGAGGCGCCGTTCGACCCGGCAGCCCCCGACCCAGCAGCTCCCGACACCGGCGGCCGCGGCACCATCGCCATCGGCATCGAAGGCGGGCTGACGCGAGCGGGCTCTACGGTATGGAGCTTCTCGTGGGCCGTGGCGCTCCACGCAGACGGTGCCCGCGGGGCGGCCCGCAGCGCCGCGTTCGCGCTGCCACCACGCGTAAAGGGGCTGCTCGAGACGGGGCTCGAGCTCGGCGACGCCATCGACAGGGTGTTCGGCGTGCACGGGAGCAAGCGCGCGGACGGCGCCGTCGGGCTGCTCACCTCCGGCGCCCTGGACCGAGCCGGCCTCTACGCCCAGGTCGTCGTGCTGGCGCTCATGCCGCTGCTTCGCCGCGACCTCTTCGTCGAGGGGCCCGCCTGACGGCCCGCCGTCAGCACGTGGCGTCCACGCGAACGGCCGCGGGACATCGGGTCCGGCGGCCGTCGATCACGGGTCCGTGGGAACGCCGCCTGCTCAGGCGCGCGCCCCGGGTCCGCTCTTCGGCTTCTCCTCGGTCTGCGGCGGCACGAACTCGGTGTCCGAGGCGCCTTCGGATACCAGCATGAACTTCAGCACCTCGTGGAAGTCGCGCACCGGCGTGACCTCGAGGTCCTGCAGGATCGCGTCCGGGACGTCTTCGAGATTCGCCTCGTTGTCGGCCGGCAGGATGACGTGGTGGATGCCGGCCTGATGGGCGGCGAGCAGCTTCTCCTTGACCCCGCCGATCGGCAGCACGCGGCCGCGCAGGGTGATCTCGCCGGTCATGGCGATGTCGCCGCGCACCGGGCGCCCGCACAGCGCGCTCACGACGGCCGTGGCGATGGCGATGCCGGCCGACGGGCCATCCTTGGGTGTAGCGCCCTCCAGCACGTGCACATGCAGATCCTGCTTCTCGTGGAACGACGCGGGCAGGCCGAACTCGTCGGCGTGCTTGCGCAGGTAGGCGATGCCGGCCTGTGCGCTCTCCTTCATGACATCCCCGAGCTGACCGGTGAGGGTGACGTTGCCCTTGCCGGGCACCGCCACCGCTTCGATGTCGAGCGTCACCCCGCCGACCGAGGTCCAGGCCAGGCCGTGCGACAGACCGACCTGGGGCTGCTTCTCGGCCTGCTCGTCACGGAAGGGCGGGACGCCCAGCAGGGCGCGCACGTGGTCGCCGTCGACCACCCGCGTGCCCTCCCACGTGGTCGTCAGGTACTCGCGCGCCGCCTTACGGGTGGCCTTGGCGATCAGACGGTCCATGTTGCGTACGCCCGCCTCGCGCGTGTACTCGGTGACGATGCGGCGCACCGCTTCATCGCTGATGTCGAGCTTGCCGTCCAGCCCGTGGTCCTTGATCTGGCGTGGGATCCGGTAGCGGCGCGCGATCTGGATCTTTTCGTCCAGCGTGTAGCCGGGGATCTGGATGACCTCCATGCGGTCCAGCAGCGGCCTCGGCACCGTGGACAGGGTGTTGGCCGTGGTGACGAACATGACGCGCGACAGGTCGTAGGGGATCTCCAGGTAGTGGTCGGAGAAGGTGTTGTTCTGCTCCGGGTCGAGCACCTCGAGCAGGGCCGAGGAAGGGTCGCCGCGGAAATCGGCCGTCATCTTGTCGACCTCGTCGAGCAGGAAGACCGGATTCACGGTGCCCGCGGTCTTCATGCCCTGGACGATGCGCCCCGGGAGCGAGCCGATATAGGTACGCCGGTGACCGCGGATCTCGGCTTCGTCCCGTACGCCGCCGAGGCTCATGCGGACGAACTTGCGGTTCAGGCTGCGCGCGATCGACTTCCCGAGACTGGTCTTGCCGACGCCGGGAGGACCCACCAGGCACAGGATGGGCGCCTTGTAGTCCGCCTCCTCCTTGCCGTCGGTGAGCTGTCGCACCGCCAGGAACTCGAGGATCCGCTCCTTGGGTTCCTCCAGCGCATAGTGGTCCTCGTTGAGGATGGTCTCGCTGTGTCCGATGTCGAGCTGTTCCTCGTCGACCTCGCTCCAGGGCAGCTCCAGCATGGTGTCGAGGTAGGTGCGGACGACCGTCGCTTCGGGGGAGCCGCCCGACATGCGCTCGAGCCGCTCGATCTCCTTCAACGCGCGCTCCTTGGCATAGTCGGGCATGTTCTTCGCCTCGACCTTCTCGCGCAACTCCTCGGTCTCGGAGGCGTCGTCGTTGCCGAGCTCGTGCTGGATCGCCTTCATCTGCTCGCGCAGGTAGTACTCGCGCTGGTTCGAGTCCATCTGTTGCTTGACGCGGGCGCTGATCTGCTTCTCGGTATCGAAGCGCTCGAGGTCGCGGGTGAGGAAACCGTAGACGAACTCGAGCCGCTTGTGGACGTCGGGCTCCTCGAGGACCGACTGCTTGTCGGCCACCTCCCAGGTGGCGTACTTGGCGATCACGTCGGCCAACGGGCCGGCCTCGCGCAAGCCGCGGAGGTTCTCCAGGTGGAACGAGTCGAGCCGCAGGTTCTTGTTCTGTTGAGCGTACTCGGCGAAGGCCTGCTTGGCCTGCTCGACCAGAGCTCCCGACTCGGGACGCTCGGTGGTGACTTCGGGGATGGTGGTGACCTGGGCACGCAGCGAGGCGCCCGGAAGGTAGCTGTCGATGCTGGCGCGCTCGCGCCCCTCCACCAGCACCTGCAGGGTGTCGTCCGGGAGGCGGATGACCTGCTTGATCACGCACAGGGTGCCAACGTCGTAGAGATCCTCGCCCGAGGGGTCGTCGATGCGACCTTCACGCTGGACGACCAGGAGCACCCGGTTGTCCGCCGCCTGCGCCTCTTCGAGCGCACGCTTCGACTTCGGACGCCCTACGTCCACGTTCTCCAGAGTGCGTGGCAGCACCACCTGCGTGCGCAACGCGATGACGGGCAGTTCCCAATCCATGCCTCAGTAAACCCCGCCGGCCGCCTCGTGCTCCGTAAGGTGGCTGACCACCCGCGGGCGCCGAGGGCTGCGACGCCGTGCGCCGGATCGGCGCGCCGAGGCGCTTCTCAGCGCCGGTACGTCTGCCCGGGCTCGGGGATGGTGACGTGCCGCCCGCGTTCCCGCAGGTCGGCCGAGAAGGCGTCCATGACGTCGCTCTCGCCGTGCACCAGGAACACCTCGGCGTCGCCGCTGCCAGCCAGCCAGTGGAGCAGGTCGTCGTGATCGCCGTGAGCGGAGAACCCGTTGATGGTGTGGATCCGGGCCCTCACCCTGATCTCATCGCCGTAGATGTGCACGCGCTTGGCCCCTCCGACGAGGGCACGACCGAGGGTGCCGGAGGCCTGGTAGCCCACCACGACCACGCTCGCGTCCTCGCGCCAGAGGTTGTGCTTGAGGTGATGCAGGATGCGGCCGCCCGTCATCATGCCCGACCCGGCCAGGATGATGGCGCCCCCGGTGATGTCGTTGATCGCCTTGGACGCTTCGGTATCGACGGTGAACTCGAGCGTCGGCGGCGCGAACGGATCCCGCCCCTCGGCCAGCACGGCCTTGACCTCGTCGCGGAACTCGTTCTCGCCGTTCTCGTAGAACCTCGTCAGGCGCGTGGCCATGGGGGAGTCGAGGAAGACGCGTGCATCGGGAAGGGCGCCGCGCTCCATCAAGCGACGGATCTCGTAGAGGACCGCCTGGCTCCGTTCGAGCGCGAACGTCGGGATCAGCACGTTCCCGCCGCGCGACAGCGAGCTCGACAGGACCTCCGCGAACTCGGCCTCGGTGGCGGCGCGGCTCCGGTGGTTGCGCTCGGCGTAGGTGGACTCGATCAGCACCAGATCGCAGGCCCGCGCCGGCTCGGCCGGGGCCTGCAGCGCGCTCTCGCGGTTGCCGAGGTCGCCGGAGAACGCCACACGCACGTTGCCGTCCTCGAGCTCGAGCGTGGCGCTGCCGAGGACGTGCCCGGCCGGACGGAAGCGTGCCCGCACCCCCGGCGCGACCTCCAGAGGGCTCTCCATCTCGACGGGACGGAAGCGCTCGAGCGTGCGGTCCACTTCGCGGTCGCCGTAGAGCGGGGGCTGCACCTCGTCCTCGCGGCCGGCCCGGGTCGCCTTGCGCAGCGCCCGCCGGTAGTCCTCCTCCTGCAGCTTGGCGGCGTCACGCAGGATGACCTCGGCGATGTCGCGCGTCGACCGCGTGGCGAAGATGGGCCCGCGGTACCCCTGTGCGATCAGCAACGGCAGGCGACCGACGTGATCGAGGTGGCCGTGGCTGACGCAAACGGCGTCGAGATCCCGGGGGTCGAAGGGGAAGGGCTCGCGATTGCGAGCCGCCAGGTTGGCCCCGCCCTGGAAGAGCCCGCAGTCGAGAAGCACGCTGGCGTCGTCGAAACGGAGATGGTGACAGCTGCCGGTCACGGTGCGGGCCGCGCCCGCGCTGAGGATCTCCATGGGTCCTCGCCCCCTTCCGCACCCCGGAGGGCGTCGTCCCTATATACTACCGGCGACGCCCCGTTCGTCGGAGATTCCCTTGTTGGCCATCGATGCCGTGCATCCCTACGCGACCGTCAGGATCGCTTCACCGGCCGACTTGACGGCCGTGCGAGACGTGGCTTTGACGACCTGGCACGCCACCTACGACGGCATTCTCAGCAAACCGACGATCGACGCCTTCCTCCGCCGCGCCTACAGCGACTACCGCATCCTGGCCGCCGTCAACGACGGCGGCCTGTGGGTGCTCGAGGAGGATGGCCGTGTGGTGGCCTACGAGCGCCTGAGCATGCGCGGTGACGTCGGCTACGTGGGCGCCATCTACGTGCTCCCCGAAGTGCAGCGTCACGGTCACGGCCGGCGCCTGTTGGAGACGGCGCGCCCCTGGTTCGCCGCCCGCGGGGCCCGGGAGATCCGCCTCACGGTCGCCGAGCACAATGACGCGGCGCGCGGCTTCTACCGGCACCTCGGCTTCCAGGAGCGCGAGGCGGTGCATACGCACCTGCTCGGCGAGCCGCTGGAAGAGCGCGTGTGCGTCCTGCCCCTACTACAGCCCTACCTGTTCGGCTCGTGAGCCGTGCGCTTCACGCCGAGGCGCGCCGCCACGTGAGCGCGCCGGCCTCGAGGTGGACGTCCACCCGCCCCTGTTCGCGCAGGTAGCTCAGGTAGGCCGAGACCGTGCAGAGGTTGAGGTGGTAGCGGGGGAGATCGGTCAACTCGATCCCCAGCGCCTCGCAGGCGCCGGCCAGCACCGCTTCCGTGCCCCCGCCCTCGCACGCCTGTTCCACGGCGTCGGCGGCGGCGGCGATGGCCGCGCGGTTTGCGTCGACCGATCTGCCGAGATCCTCGGTGGGGTCGCCGTGCCCCGGTAGCGCCACGCGCGCGCCGCTGTCCCGCACGGTCTCGAGGGCGGCGAGCTGGCCGGCGATGTCCTGGCCGAACGGCAGGGCGTACCGGTCGAGCACGCTGTCGCCAAAGAAGGCGTCGGCCGCCAGCAGGACGTCGTCCACGCGCAGCCCGATCTGGCGGTGGGCGTGCCCCGAGGTATCGATCACATCGATCGTCACGCCTGCGAGCTCGAGGGGGCCCGGCTCGAGCTCGACGTGCACGGGCGACGGCTCGGCCTGCAACCACTTGGAGGTGAGCTCCCTCGGCGGTCGCGCGCCATGGAAGAGGTACACCGGCTCCAGGTACGGCGCGCGCATGATGCTCGCCTCGAACGGCGGCGCGTAGACGGTGATCTCGGGGAACTGACGCAACAGGTAGGCGTTACCGCCGAAATGGTCGGCGTGCGCATGGGTGTTCACGATGGCGACCGGGGTGACCCCGAGCGCCTCGCAGGCCTTGCGCACGTTGCGGCCGTACTCCTTGTCCTGGCCGCTGTCGACGATCACCGCCCGGTCGCCGTCACCGAGGACCAGAGCGCAGTTGACTCCACCGGGCAGGTAGACCGCCCGTTCCGACAGGGGCAAGGGTTCGCTCCGTGCCACACCGCCTCCTCTCCCGCCGGCACGTGCCGGCCGGCGCTCAGGACGATCCGGTCATGGTACTACCGCTCCCGCCGGGGACGCCGCCACCCCGGTCGGCGCGCCTCAAACGGGCGAGGTAGAAGCCGTCGAGCCCGTCCTCGGGAAGCACGTACACGCCGGCGCCGGCCGGCACATGGGGGACGGGGCACGTCACGCTCTCGCTGCGGTAGTCGGCATGCCGCTCCAGGAAGGCCCGGATCTGCACCTCACCCTCCGTGTCGGTCAGCGAACACACCGCATACACCAGGCGGCCGCCCGGCGCGGTCAACGCGGCGGCGGTGTCGAGCATGGCGCGTTGACGGGCGGCGGCCCGGTCCACGTCCTGCGGCGCGAGCCTCAGCTTGATCTCGGGATGCCCTCGAAGAGTGCCGGTACCGGTGCAGGGCGCGTCGAGCAGCACGGCCTCGGCGGCCGGCTGCCCTACGGGCCGCGTGAGGTCGGCGGTGAGGTGCTCGGCTTCGAGGCCGAGTCGAGCCAGGTTGCTCCTGCGCGCGGCTTCCTTGCGGGGATCGACATCCACCGCCGTGACGGCGGCGCCGGAGGCCGCCAGCTGCGCAGTCTTGATGCCGTTCCCGGCCGCCAGATCCAGTACGCGCTCGCCGCGCCGTACCTCCAGCGCCAGCACGGGAAGAGTGGAGGCGGGGTTCTGGGGTTGCACCAGTCCGTCTCGGTAGGCGCGCAGGCGGTCGAGCGGCAGCGGGGCGCGCACCCGCAGGGTGCCCTCGATGGGTCCCGGACGAACCTCGCAGCCGTCGGCAGCCAGGCTCGCCGCGGCACGCTCGTCGTAGCTGCGAAGCCACATCGGTCCCGGCTCCAACATGGCCCGTGCCGCCCGTTCGGCCGCTTCGGGGCCGACCGCGGCCTCGAAGCGCTCCGCGAGCCAGGCCGGCACGATCCGTCGCAGGTCGTCTGCTCCGCGCGGCACCTCCACGCGGCGCAACACGGCATTGGCGAGGCCGGCGAGCTTGGGCTCGTCGGCCTTGACCGCCTCCACCCAGGCGTGCACGGCCGCATGTCGGGGCGTACCCCGGACCAGCAGGTCGTAGGTGCCCAGGCGCAGAGCGGCTCGCGTCCGCTCGGGGAGCCGCTCCGGAGCGCGCAGGCGCGGCGCCAGCGCGGCGTCGATCCAGTCCAGACGCCGCAGCGTGCCGTAGCTCAGGTCCGTGACGAACGACCGGTCCATGCCCTCCAGATCGGAGGCGTCGAGGGCGCTGCGTAGCGTGGGCGCAAGGAAAGCGCCGCGCAGAACGCGGCGCAGGATGTCGATGGCGAGGATGCGGGCCTGAGTGTGCAAGGGGACCCCGTGTACCCGGTGGGGCCGGCTAGCGCCGGGCGGCGCCGAGGAAGTAGAGCAGGTAGGCGATGGAGGTGGCGGCCGCGGCCACGTAGGTCATGGCGGCGGCGGTGAGAACCTTCCGGGCTCCCCCCTGGTCCTGTGCGGTGACGAGGCCCAGACGCTGGAGCTGACCGAGGGCGCGGCGGCTGGCGTCGAACTCGACCGGCAACGTCACCAGGTGGAAGACCACCGCGGCCGCGAACAGCACGATGCCGACCGTGAGAAGCGGTTTCCCGGCGACGCCGAGCAGCAGTCCGAAGAAGGCCAGCATCGGGCCGAACTGGCTGCCGATGTTGGCGGCGGGAAGGATGGCCGTGCGCCACGACAGCGGAGCGAAGGACCGTGCGTGCTGGATGGCGTGCCCCGTTTCGTGGGCTGCCACTGCCATGCCCGCCACGCTGGCGCTGCGGAAGTTGTCGGCTGAGAGGCGGACCACCTTCTTGGACGGGTCGTAGTGGTCGGTGAGCTGCCCCTGCACGGCCTCGACCTGCACGTCGCCGATGCCGTTGGCCTGCAAGATGGCGCGCGCCACTTCGGCGCCGCTCAGCCCGGCGGCGTTGGCGCGCTTCATCCAGGTCCCGTAGGTGTTCTTGAGCCAGCCCTGGATGGCAAGCGACGCGATGAACGCCACGATGCCGATGAGGTAGTAACCGTAGAAGCCGAAGACCATAGCCCGTTCTCGTCCTCCTTGCACCGCCGCTGCGGCCGAAATGCGATCGAAGAGCGAACGATGCGGCGCGCCTCGAAAAGGACGCGCCGACTTGAGCTAAGTATACTCAGGTTCTGTGAGAATGCATGACAAGCCAGGGCACGGTCTTGCGCGGTCCGACCGTGCCGGCACCGGCGGGCGTTCACGCAACGCGCGACCGCCCGCGCTCAGGGCTTGGCGACCTCCATGGACACCACCGCGAAGCGTACCGCCGTGCGTTCCTCGTTCTGAAGCTCGAGCTTGACGAACGACGGCCAGGTGCGCAGATCCAGGCCCTCCGCCTCGATGTACGAGCGTGCGATCGCGATCGCCTTCACGGCCTGGTTCACGGCGTGAGGACCGATCGCTTGGACCTCGACTTCCCCCTCGTTGCGAAGGAGCGCGGCGATGGCCCCGGCGACCGAGTTGGGTCGTGACGATCCGGAGACGCGTAGGACTTCGATAGTGGACCTCCTGGGGTTCCCGTCTCGGTCGAGTCACCCCCATCCGGACCTCGATCACAACGGATGGGCTCCCAGTGGCTCGCCCTTCGACAACGTACGTGACTCCTTCGGTTTCCCTTCCTGGCTCGGTTCGAGTCCCTCTAGTGTGCGGCATGCGAGGCGCGCCTCGCAAGCGCAAGTGCCACGTCGCCATCCTTGACACTCGGGCGGGCCGCTCCGTATACTCCCCCCCAATGACGAGCGCCCCCTATCCGGATGCGATGATCCACGGCCTACAGCTAGGTCCCGGGGGCTCTACGGTTTAGACGCTTCGGCTGAGAGCCTGTGGCCCCGCCTCCTTCGGTAAGGCGGGGCCTTTTTCGTTTTCGACCCGACGGCAGCACGAGAGATGAGGTAGGAGGAGCCATGAATGGTGCAGAAGCCCTGTTGAAGGCGTTGGAGCGCCACGGTGTGGACACCGTCTTCGGTCACCCCGGAGGCGCGATCCTGCCGGTCTACGATGCCCTCTACGATTCGCCCATCAAGCACGTGCTGGTTCGTCACGAGCAGGCGGGCGCCCACGCCGCCGACGCCTACTACCGGGCGTCGGGCCGGGTCGGGGTGTGCTTCGCGACCAGCGGTCCGGGGGCGACCAACCTCGTTACCGGCCTGGCCACGGCGCAGATGGACTCCTCGGCCGTGGTGGCTGTCACCGGGAACGTGGCGACCTCGCTTATCGGCACGGACGCCTTCCAGGAGGCCGACGTCTACGGCATCACCGGTCCCGTGACCAAGCACAACTATCTGGTCAAGGATGTCGACGACATCCCGCGGGTGGTGGCCGAGGCCTTCCACATCGCGTCCACGGGCCGGCCCGGGCCGGTCCTGATCGACCTCCCCAAGGATGTGCAGCAGGCCGAGTTCCACGGCAGCTTCGACATCGAGGTCGACCTTCCCGGCTACCGTCCGACCGTGACGGGGCACGCCAAGCAGGTTCGCAAGGCGGCCGAGGCCATCCGCGCAGCCAAACGCCCCGTGATGATGGTCGGCGGTGGCGGCCAGGTGGCCTCGGAGGAGGTCATGGCGTTCGCGCGCAAGACCGGTATCCCGGTCATCACGACGCTGATGGGCATCGGCGCGTACCCCGCCGGCGAGCGGCAGGCGCTGGGCATGCCCGGCATGCACGGAACGGTGACGGCGAACCGCGCCATCACACACTGCGACCTCATCCTGGGGGCGGGTCTGCGGTTCGACGACCGGGTCACCGGCAAGATCAGCCGCTTCGCTCCCAACGCCACCGTCGTCCACGTCGACATCGATGCGGCCGAGATCTCGAAACTGGTGAGGGCGCACGTGCCGGTGGTGGGGGATCTGCGCGAAGTCCTCCCCAGACTCTCCGAGGCGCTCGAGCGCCTGGACATCGACGACTGGTGGGAACAACTGGAGGAGTGGAAGGGGATGTACCCCGAGCGCTACAAGACCGCCCAGCCGCTGGTGTCGCAGGAGGTGATCCAGCTCCTGCACCAGGCCACGGGCGGCGAGTGCGTCGTGGCGACCGAGGTGGGGCAGCACCAGATGTTCGCCGCGCGGCTGTTCCCGACCACGCGACCGCGCACCTTCATCACCTCGGGAGGTCTCGGCACCATGGGCTTCGGCCTCCCCGCCGCCATCGGGGCGGCCTTCGCGCGACCCGGCGAACAGGTGGTCCTGATCGCCGGTGACGGCAGCGTGCAGATGAACATCCAGGAGCTCGCGACGCTCTACAAGCACCAGCTTCCCGTGGTCGTCGCCATCCTCAACAACGGCGTCCTCGGCATGGTTCGTCAGTGGCAGGAGATGTTCAGCGCCAAGCGCTACAGCGAGATCTACCTGGCCGACTCCAACCCGGACTTCGCCAAGCTGGCGGAGGCCTACGGGATCGACGGATACAACGTCTTCGACCGCGAGACGGCGGCCGAGGTCGTGCCCCGGGCCCTCGCCAAGGGCAAACCGGCGGTCATCAACTTCTTCGTTTACGAGGCCGAGAAGGTCTTCCCGATGATCCCTGCGGGGGCCGGCGTGGACGAGATGATCGTCGGGGATCAGGAGCCCGACGGCGCGCCCTCCAACGACCCGTCGGAGGTGCCCGCGTGAGCGCCGCTCGGCACGTGATGAGCGTGACCGTGCGCGACCGTCCCGGCGTGCTGGTTCGCATCGCCGGCCTCTTCGCCCGGCGCGGCTTCAACATCGAGTCGCTGTCGGTAGCGCAGTCCGAGGAACCGGGCGTCAGCCGGACCACCTTCGTCGTCAACGGCGAGGACTCCGTCCTGGAGCAGGTCCAGAAGCAGCTCCAGAAGCTGATCGACGTCATCAAGGTGATCGACCACAGCCAGTCGAAGTTCGTCGACCGCGAGCTCATGCTCATCAAGGTCGCGGTGCGCACCCCCGAAGACCGGGTGGAGATCCGCCAGATCGCGCAGGACTTCCGCGCCCGCATCGTCGACGTGGCACGGCACGCGCTCGTCTTCGAGGTCACCGGGGACGAGGGCAAGATGAACGCCTTCATCGCCCAGATGCGCAACTTCGGGATCGTCGAGCTCATCCGCACCGGTCGCGTGGCGCTGCCGCGCAGCGAATCCGACCCCGAGCGACTACCCTCCGTCCGGTCCCGAGCCGCCTGAGCTCGCCGCTCTCGTATCCACCGGCAGCCGGGCGCCAGTCCCGGACACCCCCACCGTGCACCGGTTCGCCGCACCGCGGTCCCCGACGGTACGCGCTTGACCGGGCAATCCACGAACGAAGGAGATCCCCTCAGCATGGCGACCATCTACTACGACGACGACGCGAACCTCGAGCACCTCAACGGCCAGACCATCGCCGTGATCGGCTACGGCTCCCAGGGGCATGCCCACGCCCTCAACGCCAAGGAATCCGGCCTGGACGTGGTGGTCGGGCTGCGCAAGGGCTCGGCGTCCTGGCAGCACGCGGAGGAGGCGGGCCTCAAGGTGATGGACGTCGACGCCGCCGCCGAGGCCGGCGACCTCGTGATGGTGCTTCTCCCCGACGAGGTACAGGGCGCCGTCTACCGCGAGCAGATCGCCCCTCACCTGCACGACGGGAATGCCTTGCTGTTCGCCCACGGCTTCAACATCCACTTCCACCAGGTACAGCCGCCGGCCGGCGTCGACGTCTTCATGATCGCTCCGAAGGGACCGGGGCATCTGGTGCGGCGCGTGTACACGGAGGGGGCGGGGGTGCCCTGCCTGGTCGCCATCCACGAGGACGCCACCGGCACCGCCATGCAGCGGGCGCTGGCGTATGCCAAGGCCATCGGGGGCACACGCGGAGGCGTGCTGGAAACGACCTTCAAGGAGGAGACCGAGACCGATCTGTTCGGCGAGCAGTCGGTGCTGTGCGGCGGCGTGACGTCGCTGATGGAGGCGGGGTTCGAGACCCTGGTCGACGCCGGGTATCAGCCCGAGATCGCCTACTTCGAGTGCGTGCACGAGATGAAGCTGATCGTGGACCTGATCTACGAGGGTGGATTCGAACGGATGCGCTACAGCATCTCCAACACGGCCGAGTACGGCGACTACCTGACCGGACCCAGGATCGTGACCGACGACACGCGCGAGGAGATGAAGCGTGTGCTGCGCGATATCCAGACCGGATCGTTCGCCCGTGAGTTCCTGCTGGAGAACCAGGTGGGACAGCCGCGCCTGAAGGCGCAGCGTCGCGCGACGGGGGAGACGCTGGTGTCGCAGGTGGGACGCAAGCTCCGCAAGATGATGCCGTTCATCGCGAAGGGAAACGCCTGACCCGGCGGCCGACGGCGCGACCGGGACGTAGGAGAGAGAGTCGATCGACATGGCCCACATCAAGATCTTCGACACCACGCTGCGCGACGGCGAGCAATCGCCGGGCGTCGCGCTCAACACCAAGGAGAAGGTCGAGATCGCGCGTCAACTGGCGCGCCTCGGCGTGGACGTGATCGAAGCGGGGTTCCCGATCGCGTCGGAGGGGGACTTCCAGTCGGTGCGCGAGATCGCGCGGGCCATCCAGGGAGAGGACGAGCGCGTGGTCGTCGCCGGTCTGGCGAGAGCCTCCAAGGGCGACATCGAGCGCGCTGCCCAGGCCGTCGAGGGAGCCGCCCGCCCGCGGATCCACACCTTCATCGCAACCAGCCCCATCCACATGGAGAAGAAGCTGAAGCTCACGCCCGACCAGGTGGTCGAGCGGGCGATCGACGCCGTGCGAACCGCGAAGCGCTACGTCGACGACGTGGAGTTCAGCGCCGAGGATGCCGGCCGGAGCGACCGTGCCTTCCTGGTGCGCATCTTCACCGAGGCCATCAGGGCCGGTGCCACCACGATCAACGTGCCGGATACCGTCGGCTACATGATGCCGTGGGAGTACGGCTCCCTCATCCAGTACCTGCGTGAGCATGTCCCCGGCATCGAAAGCGTGGACGTGAGCGTGCACTGCCACGACGACCTCGGATGCGCCGTGATCAACAGTCTTGCCGGGGTCCAGAGCGGCGCCACGCAGGTCGAGTGCACCGTCAACGGCATCGGTGAGCGCGCCGGGAACGCCTCCCTCGAAGAGGTCGTGATGGCGCTGGAAACGCGCAAGGACTTCTGGAAGCACACCACCTCGATCGACACCACCGAGATCTACCGCTCCTCGAAGCTGGTGTCCGGGCTGACGGGCATGCTGGTGCCGCCCAACAAGGCGGTCGTTGGAGACAACGCCTTCGCGCACGAAGCCGGAATCCATCAGGACGGCGTCATCAAGGCGCTCGAGACCTACGAGATCATGCACGCAGAGACCGTCGGCCGGCACGCCGGCGTCCTGGTCATGGGAAAGCACTCCGGCCGGCGTGCCTTCCGCCAGAACCTCGCGGAGCTTGGTTATGAGGGCCTCTCGGACGACGACGTGAACGTGCTGTTCCGGCGCTTCAAGGATCTGTGCGACCGCAAGAGCCACGTCACCAGCGAGGACATCCGCGCGCTGGTGGATGCCGAGACCACCCGCGTTCCGGAGACCTACCAGCTCCTGGCGGTGCAGTTCCAATCGGGCACCGGCATGACGCCGGTGGCCACGGTGCGCCTCAAGACCGACACCGGTATCTACGAGGAGGCGTCGACCGGCGACGGCCCGGTAGATGCTGTCTACCACGCTATCGAGCGCGCCACGCAACTCCCGCTGGAGCTCTCCAGCTACGAGATCCGCAGCGTGGGCGCAGGCAAGGACGCCATGGGAGAGGTGACGATCCGGGTGCAGAGCGACGGTCGCACGGTGCACGGGCGCGGGCTCTCCACCGACGTGGTCGAAGCCTCGGCCCAGGCCTACGTCGACGTGCTCAACAAGCTGGCTGCGGGGGTGGGACGCCGGACGGACGCCAACGAGGAGATGACGGCGCCATGACGAAGGCCGGAGAGTCGAGCGTCCGTAGCGTCCCGGGCGGCCTCCGCTAGGGGCGGTGGGAGGCAGACGTGGGCGAGCACGGGCTGGGTACCATCGAGATCTACGACACGACCCTACGCGACGGCACGCAGGGGCAGGGCTTCAACCTGACGGGCGCTGACAAGGTGGCGATCGCCCGCCGCTTGGACGCCTTCGGTATCACGTACGTGGAAGGGGGCTGGCCGGGCTCCAACCCCAAAGACGTGCGCTTCTTCGACATGATGACGCGGGCGCCGCTCGGCCGGGCCGCGCTGGCCGCGTTCGGATCGACGCGGCGCAAGGATCGCGCCGCGGAGGACGATCCCAACCTGGCGGCGATGCTCGCTTCCGAGACACCCGTCGTGACGATCTTCGGGAAGTCGTGGACCCTGCACGTCACCGAGGCACTGGGCGCCACGCTGGACCAGAACCTCGAGATGATCCGCGATTCCGTGGCGCTGGTGAAGGCGCACGGCCGCAAGGTCATCTACGACGCCGAACACTTCTTCGACGGCTACCGCGCCGATCCGGCGTACGCCCTGGCGACGCTCGACGCCGCCATCGAGGGCGGCGCGGACACCGTCGTGCTCTGCGACACCAACGGTGGTTCTCTGCCTGACGTGGTGGCAGAGCGCGTCGGCGAGGTGTGCGGGCGCACGCAGCTCACCGTGGGGATCCACGCGCACAACGACTGCGAGCTTGCGGTGGCCAACAGCCTGGCTGCGGTGAGCGCTGGGGCGCGGCACGTGCAGGGCACCATCAACGGCTACGGCGAGCGCTGCGGCAACGCCAACCTCGTGAGCGTCATCGCCAACCTGGTGCTCAAGCTCGGTGCCGACCAGCCGCAGCGCCTCGACGGGCTTCGCGATCTGTCCCGCTTCGTCGACGAGCGCGCCAACCTCCAACCATCGCTGCGCAGCGCCTACGTGGGCGACGCCGCCTTCGCCCACAAGGGCGGTGTCCACGTCTCGGCCGTGAACAAGCGGCCCGAAACCTACGAGCACATCGCCCCCGAAGCGGTCGGCAACCGTCGTCGAGTCCTGCTCTCGGAGCTCTCCGGTCGCGCCAACGTGCTCGCCAAGAGCCTCGAGGGGGGCGGCTCACCGGATGCCGTCGGAGACGCTGCGAACGATGCTCATGCGGTGGTGCAGCGACTCAAGGAGCTCGAGGACCGCGGGTACGCCTACGAAGGCGCCGAAGCCTCGTTCCGGTTGCTGGCCGACAAGGTCCGCGGGACCTATCGGCCCTACTTCACGCTCCACGGCTTCACCGTCATGATCGACAAGGCCGACGATGCTTCCAGCGCCCGCTGCGAGGCCACCATCCGCGTGCAGGTCGGGGGCACGATGGAGCACACCGCCGCTGACGGCGACGGGCCCGTGAACGCCCTGGACCGCGCCCTGCTCAAGGCGTTGGGCCGCTTCTACCCTCAACTCCGTGAGCTCCACCTGGTCGACTACAAGGTGCGCGTCCTCTCCGGTCCGGAGACCGGCACCGCCAGCCTGGCAAGGGTCCAGGTCGAGATGAGCGACGGTCGGGACAGCTGGGGCACGGTGGGTGCCAGCACCAACATCATCGAGGCCTCCTACGAGGCACTCGTCGATGCCTACGAGTACCGTCTGGTCGCTACGGGCGCGGCGCCACAGGAGGGGTCCGAAGAGACCGAGCGGGAGGCCGTGCCGGGTGCCGACTGAACGGGGCCGCCCGGCTGCATAACCATGCTTTCGCGGCGCACGGCTCCTTGCCGTAGGCGCCGTCGTTCCGTAACCTCGTACAGGGCGACGGCTTCGCTTCAGAATCGCAGCATGCCGCGCGCCGACGGTATCGAGCGCGTTGGCTGCCTCGTTGACAGCGTCGCTCGTGAACGGTATCATTTGCAGCGAGGCCGCTCTCGTAGCGGCCGGTCCTGTAAGGAGTTGCCGCGTCCTGCAAGGGCTTGATAGCTGGCGGCCAGCGTGAGGAACCCGTTGATCAGGTTGCTGATTCGAATGCCGGGGGCGGCACCCGAGGACTAGCACCTCGAGGGGCCCTGATTCATGCGCGCCGGGCGGCGTTTCCGCAGGCGCGTCAACCGTTCTCTACAGACCGCCACGACCCTCGTCCCCCACGGGAGGATGCGATGCACCAGTACTCCGACGTCTCGACCCTGGCCTGGCCCCGCGAACGCGACGCTTGCGGCGTCGGCTTCATCGCCGACATGGGCGGCCGAAGGAGCCATGACGTACTGGCGTACTCCCTTCAGGCGCTGCACAATCTGGCGCACCGCGGCGCGGTCAGCGCCGACGGCAAGACGGGCGACGGGGCGGGCGTGCTCACCCAGATCCCGCACCGCCTGTTCCGGCGTGAGCTCGAGGCCCGTGGCATCTTCCTGGAACGCGACCGTGACCTCGCGGTGGGCGTGTTCTTCGTGGCGAACGACGCACCCTACAAGAAGATCTACGCGCTGGTGCGTGACGAGATCGCACGCAGCCCGCTGAAGACGCTGCTGTGGCGCGACCCGCCGCACGACGACAGCGCGCTGGGAGAGCAGGCCAGAACGCGCCGACCCATCCTGCGCCAGGTGCTGCTGGGAAAACCCGAGTGGCTCAGCGACGACGGCTTCGAGCGCCTGCTCTACCTGACCCGCAAGCGCATCGAGCACCGCCTCAGGGAGGCGGGCCTCGGGCGCGCCTACATCCCGTCGTTCTCGAGCAGGACCATCAGCTACAAGGGGCTGATGGTGGCCGACCAGCTTCCCAAGTTCTATCTCGACCTGGCCGACCCCGATTTCGACACCGCGATCTCGGTCTTCCACCAGCGCTACAGCACCAACACCATGCCGCGCTGGTCGCTGGCCCAGCCCTTCCGGTTCCTCGCGCACAACGGTGAGATCAATACCCTGCAGGGCAACGTCAACTTCATGCGGGCACGCGAGCCCATGATGTCGAGTTATCTGTGGGGTCCCGAGGTGCGCGATCTGCTGCCCATCATCGAGCCCGGGGGGAGCGACTCCGCGGCGCTCGACAACGCACTCGAGCTGCTGGCGCTCTCCGGGCGCGACTTGCTGCACAGCCTCATGATGCTGGTCCCGCAGGCCTACGAACAGGACACCGCGATCAGCGACGAGCTGCGCGGCTTCTACGACTACCACGGCACGCTCATGGAGCCCTGGGACGGCCCCGCCGCTCTCGCTCTGACCGACGGGCGCTACGCGGTGGCGGGGTTGGACCGCAACGGCCTCCGCCCACAGCGCTACTGGATCCGCCGCGACGGCCTCGTGGTGGTGGGGTCGGAGGCGGGCGTGCTGCCGATGGACGAGGCGGACATCGTGGAGAAAGGACGCCTGGGGCCGGGCAGGTTGCTGGCGGTCGACACCATCGAGGGCAAGCTTCTACGCGACGAGGACATCAAGGCCCGCTACGGTCGCAGGCAGCCCTATCGGGAGTGGGTGGAACGCTACGGCGTCCCGTTGCAGCGCGTCGAGGAGCCCCTCGACGGGCGCGCGTGGGACGAGGCGGAGCTCGTCCGGACGCAGAAGACGTTCGGCTACTCCAGCGAGGATTATGACCGCATCTTCCAGCCCATGTGCTTCGACGCATCGATCCCGGTCGGATCGATGGGGGACGACACCCCGCTGGCGGTGCTGTCCGAGCAGCCCCAGCAGATCTACCGCTACTTCAAGCAGCGCTTCGCACAGGTGACCAACCCGCCCATCGACCCCTTGCGCGAGCGTCTGGTGATGTCGCTCAAGACGGTCGTCGGCCCGCGCTCCAGCGTCCTCGAACAGGAGCCGGAGGCGACGCGCGTGATGCGCTTCGAGAGCCCGATCGTGGACGCCGCCACGCTGCGCTACCTTCGGCAACAGCAGCAGTTCGGGATCGCCACGCTACAGACGCGCTTCCGGGTTGGCGATGGGCCCGAGGGGCTCGAACGGGCCCTGGAGGACCTCGCCGACCAGGCGCAGGAGCAGGTGGAAGCGGGCGTGAGCGTGCTGGTGCTCTCGGACCGCGACATCGACGGGGAGTGGGCGCCGGTCCCGATGCTCCTGGCCGTCGGGGCGGTGCACCACCGCCTCCTGCTGGTCGGACGGCGGACCAAGGCCGCCATCGTGTGCGAGACCGGCGAGCCGCGGGAGGACCATCACTATGCCGCGCTCATCGGCTACGGCGCCGCCCTGATCCATCCCTATCTGGCGTTCGCGACGGCCCGCCACGCGGCCGTGAGCGCCAAGCACCGGGAACCCATCGACGGCGACCTTGCCGTCGAGAACTACGTCAAGGCGGTGGAGAAGGGCCTGCTGAAGATCATGTCGAAGATGGGCATCTCGACCACCGCGAGCTACCGTGGCGCCCAGATCTTCGAAGCCGTCGGCGTCCATCACGACGTCATCGAGCGCTATTTCTACGGCACGCCCGGACGGGTCGGAGGGGCCACGCTCGAGACCTTCGGAACCGACGTGTTGCGCTTCCATGCCGGGGCCTTCGGTGAGGACGAGGGTCTGGCCGACCGGGGGATCTACCGCTTCCGCAAGGCGGGCGAGTACCACGCCTTCCATCCGCTGGTGTTCAAGTCCCTGCACAAGGCGGTGCGCAACAGCGACTTCGATGCCTACCAGGAGTACGCGCGTCAGATCGCCGAGCGTCCGCCCACCAGCCTGCGGGATCTGCTCGACGTGCGGCCGCTGGGCGCGGCCGTCCCGCTCGACGAGGTCGAGCCGGCCGAGGCGATCGTCCGGCGCTTCACGACCCAGGCGATGAGCCACGGGTCGGTGTCGCGCGAAGCGCACCAGACGCTCGCCATCGCCATGAACCGTCTGCAGGGGAAGAGCAACTCGGGGGAGGGGGGCGAGGACCCGGTCCGCTTCCAACCCTACGAGCGGGACATGCCCGAACTGAGCGAGGCGCCCGACTGGCACCCACACGCCGGCGACTGGGCCAACAGCGCCATCAAGCAGGTCGCGTCGGGACGCTTCGGGGTGACGCCGAGCTACCTTGCCAGCGCCCAGGAGATCGAGATCAAGATGGCGCAGGGCTCCAAGCCCGGCGAGGGCGGCCAGATCCCCGGCAAGAAGGTCTCCGAGGAGATCGCACGCATCCGCCACGCGGTTCCCGGCGTCACCCTCATCAGTCCGCCGCCCCACCACGACATCTACTCCATCGAAGACCTGGCGCAGCTCATCTATGACGTCAAACGCGTCAACCGACGCGCCCGGGTCGGCGTCAAGCTGGTGTCGACCGCCGGGGTGGGCACGATCGCTGCCGGCGTTGCCAAGGGCTACGCCGACAATATCCAGATCAGTGGCTTCGACGGCGGCACGGGCGCCAGCCCGCTGTCGAGCGTCAAGCACGCCGGCGTTCCCTGGGAGCTGGGGCTCGCCGAGACACAGCAGGTGCTTGTCGAGAACGATCTCCGGGGCCGCGTGACGCTGCGCGTCGACGGCGGCATGAAGACGGGCCGGGACGTCGTCGTGGCGGCCCTGCTGGGGGCCGAGGAGTACGGGTTCGGGACCGCCGCGCTGGTCGCGGCAGGGTGCGCCATGATCCGCCAGTGCCACCTGAACACCTGCCCCGTGGGCGTGGCCACCCAGGACCCCGAGTTGCGCAAGCGCTACCAGGGCGAGCCGGAACACGTCGTCCGTTTCTTCCTGTACATGGCGCAACAGGTCCGCATGATGCTGGCAGAGCTGGGAGCGAGGAGTCTGGACGAGCTGGTGGGACGCGTGGACCTCTTGCGGGCCCGTGAGGTCGCCCTGGCCAAGAACGTGACCCTCGACCTCTCGGACGTCCTGCGCGATCCCGATCCCGGCGGCAGCAAGGCGCGCCGCAGCCAGCAGCGTCACAACGACCGCCCTGAGAAGGTGTTGCCGCTCGACGAGCGGTTGTGGCTGGACGCACAGGCGGCCATCGAGCGTGCGGAGCCGGTGCGCCTCACTTACGGCATCCACAACGGCGAGCGCAGTGTGGGCGCGCGCGTGTCCGGGGAGATCGCCCGCCTGTACGGGGAGTCCGGGCTGGCGCCGGGCACGGTGCGCGTGGCGTTCCAGGGTGCGGCAGGGCAGAGTTTCGGGGCGTTCGCCAACCACGGCATGCACCTGCGGCTGGTGGGCGAGGCCCAGGATTACGTCGGCAAGGGCATGGCCGGCGGCGAGATCGCGGTGCTGCCCCCTCCGGGGACCACGCGTGCGCCCAACGGCAACGTCATCGTGGGCAACACCGTGCTCTACGGCGCTACCGGGGGCAGCCTGTACGCGGCCGGCAAAGCGGGCGAGCGCCTGTGCGTGCGCAACTCGGGGGCGCGCGCGGTGGTCGAAGGTTGCGGTGACCACGGCTGCGAGTACATGACGGGCGGGGTCGCGGTGGTGCTCGGACGCACCGGCCGCAACTTCGGGGCGGGCATGTCCGGCGGTATCGCGTTCGTGTTCGATGAGGACGGCACGTTCGCCGAGCGCACCAATCCCGGCATGGTGCGGGTGGTGGAGTTGACCGGCTCGGTCGACGAGACGCTCTTGAAGGCGCTGATCGAGCGCCACGTGGCCCTCACCGGCTCACCCCTGGCCCAGGCTCTGCTCGAAGGCTGGTCGGATGCGCGCGCCCGCTTCGTGAAGGTGGAGCCGCACCCTTCGCTCGAGGACGCGACGGCTCGCGAACAGCGCGGCGCACAGCTGGAGGAGGAGTTGCTGGCGCAGGTCCAGGCGGATGCGGCCGCGTACGCCTGAGGCCGTGCGGGGCGCCCCGCGTCAGCGGTAGGCGGCCACCGTGCCGTCGAGCGCCGCCACCACCACGCTGTCGCCCAGCGGCAAAGGACTCGCCTGCACGGCGCTGCTCCCGACACGGTCGCGGAACAACAGCTGCCCTCCGCGGGCGTCGAAGCACAGCAGCTCGCCCGCCTCCGTGCCCAGGTAGAGCGTGCCGGAGGCGAGCGTGGGAGCGGCCGTGACGGCCGCCGGCAAGTCACGCACCCACACGTCGTCGCCCGTCTTCAGCGACAGACAGTGCAGCCGGCGTCCCCAGGAGACGGCATAGACCCGCTGGTTCCAGATCAGCGGCGTCGCCCACAGCTCCCCCTCGAGGTCGAACGTCCAGATCGTGTCGTGGTGGGCGAGATCGAACGCATGAAGCGCCCCGCTGCGCTCGGGGATCAGCAGCACGCCCTCGGCGGCAGAAAGCGTTGCGACCACCGGCCCGACCTCCACCTTGAAGCTCGGCGAGCCGTCGTCGGCCCGGACGGCATGCAGCCAGCCGTCCTCGGTGGCGAACAGCAGGAGCCCGCGGTGCACGGTGGGCGGGGTCGCCGCGGCCGAGCCGGCATCGTAGTGCCAGCGTTCGCTGCCGTCGAGTTCCCAGGCGCCGGCGCCCACCTTACGATCGGTGACCAGCAGGGCGTCGCCCATCGGGAGTACGCCCACCACGTCGGCTTCGTCGTGCCGCCACAGCGTTTCGCCGCGAGGCCAGGCGATGGCGTGCAGCGCGCCGTCCCGGCTCACCACCAGGATGCGGTCGTTCGCGAAGGCGGGCGGCTGGCTGACCTCGTCGCGCAGCTCGAAGGTTGCCTGCACGCCGCCGTCGGCGGGTCTCAACACGGCCAGGGCGTCGCTGCGTTGCCCGACCAGCACGAAGCCACCCGCGGCAGCGATGCCTGCGGGCCACTGCGGACCTTCCTCGAGCTTCCGGACCCACTGGCGTGCGAGGCCGGTCGCGGATGCCGGTCCCCGCGGGTAGAGGCCGCGACGACCGGGACCGCCGAGCGCCACATGGGTGGCGCGCTCACGCAGGCTGGCCAGGACCGAACGCAGCGCATCAGCGACCGCGAAACCGGAGAGCGGGCGCTGATCGGGGTCCTTCTGGAGAAGGCCGGCGATGAGGCGCGAGAGCGGTTCCGGCACCTGGGCGTTGAGCTCGGCGGCCGGGGTAGGGGCCCCGTAGACGTGCTGGTAGAGGACGGCCTGGTCGTTGTCGGCGTCGAACGGGGCGGAGCCCGTCACGGTGCGGTAGAGCACCGCACCGAAGGCGTACAGGTCGGTGGCCGCGCCGGTCGCCTCGCCGGTGGCCTGCTCGGGGGCCATGTACTGTGGCGTGCCGAGGGTGAACCCGGTACGCGTCAACTCGCGGGAGGTCTCGGTGAGCTGCACCAGCCCGAAGTCCATCACCTTGGGGTGCCCCTGCTGGGTGAGGAGGATGTTGCGGGGCGTCAAGTCGCGGTGCACCATGCCGAGCCGGTGCACGTACCCGAGGGCCTCGGCGACCGTGATGGCGGCGCGGAACAGGCGCTCGAGCGCTTCGGGATCGGCTTCCATGGGGCCCAGATCGGTGACGGGCCCGCCTTCGATGAGTTCCATCGCGAAGTACACGTGCTCGCCCAGCCCGAGGTCGTAGATGCTGACGATGCCGGGATGGTTCAGCCTGGCCAGGGCGCGGATCTCACGCCGGAAACGTTCGCTGTCGGTGTCGGTGAGGTGGGGGCGGAGCACCTTGAGTGCCACCGCGCGTTCGAGGTGCCGATCGCGGGCCCGGAACACCTGGGCCATGCCCCCTGCGCCGAGGACGCCCAGGATGTCGTAGCGGTTGTCGACGACGTCGCCGGTCTGGAACATCGGAGCGCGCCGCGCTCAGTGCTCTTCGAGCGTCTTGAGCAACTCGGGGTCGAGCCGGCCCTCCTCGACAGCCCGGTTCAGCATCTCGATGCCAAGGCGCACGACCTCCGACTTGGACACGAGGCGCTCCGGGTTCGAGAGCTGGTAGGCCGTCTTCGTGAGCAGGGAGTCCTGGGCCTCGGTGATGACGACCTGCAGTCGCTTGCTTTTCTCCCTCTTGGGCACGGCGCTCCTCTCCATGCGTATGCTCGTGGCAAGCAACTATAGCATCCGACGCATTTTCTTGACAATGTTGCTGTACCAGCCTAGACTACGAGTGCAGCGCATGTGTAACTTGCACATGATGTGGCAAATCTCACACGGACCGGAAGGGACGCCGGGCGAGGGGCTGGGATGACCGACCACAACGACCTCCTGATCATCCACGGCGGTAAGCCCCTGTCGGGCGATCTTCGCGTGTTCAGCGCGAAGAACTCGGCCCTCTACCTGATGCTCGCGTCGCTCCTCACCGACGAGCCCGTGGTGCTGGAGGACGTGCCGCGCCTCAGCGACGTGCTCGTCACCGAGGAGATCCTTCGCCATGTGGGCGCCGAGACGCGTTGGGAGGGCAGGGACCTGCACATCCACGCGCGCACCATCAGCACCTGCCACGCACCCTACCGCCTCGTCAGCAAGATGCGCGCCAGCTTCGTCGCCATGGGGGCCCTACTGGCCCGTTGCGGCGAGGCCCGCATCCCGATGCCGGGCGGCTGTGCCTTCGGCCCCAGGCCGGTGGACCGCCACATCCAGGCGTTCCGTGACCTGGGCGTCCACGTCGACGAGGACGAAGGAGACTTCGTGGCCCGGCGCGCCGGGCCCCTCGGGGATCACGTGAGCTTCGAGGTCTCGACCGTCGGCGGCACCCAGAACGTCCTGCTGGCAGCGGCGCTTTCCGGCCGCGACGTGGTGATCGAGAATGCCGCGCTCGAGCCCGAGGTGCCCGATCTGGCGCGCATGCTGACCGCGATGGGAGCGCCGGTCGAAGGGGCGGGGACATCGGTGCTCCGTGTCCACGGCGCCGAGCGTCTGCATGGCATCCGGTACCGTCCCATCCCGGATCGCATCGAGGCCGGCACCTACCTGCTGGCGGCCGCCGCGAGTCGCGGCCGGGCGCGGCTGCACAACGTCCGGGCAGACCACCTGGACGCCACGCTCGAGGCGCTCGCCCGCACCGGCGTGGGTATCGAAGCCGTCCCGGACGGGGTAGGCATCGACGCGACCGGGCCGCTCCGGCCGACCGACATCGTCGCAAAGCCCTTCCCGGGCCTCCCCACCGACCTGCAGGCGCCCTTCGGCGCCTTCCTGGCCACGATCGAAGGCAGCAGCACCGTGCGCGATGAGATCTACCCCTACCGTTACACGCACGTCGAAGCGCTCGCCAAGACGGGCGCCCGCATGGTGCTCGACGACCGGGTCCTCAACATCGAGGGCGGTCCGCTGGTGGGTGCCACCATGCACGCGGCCGACATCCGCGCGGGCGGCGCCCTGATCGTGGCGGCCCTGGCCGCGCGCGGGCGCTCCGAGATCAGCGGGGTGGGCTTCATCGACCGTGGCTACGAGGACGTCGCCGGTCGCCTGGCCCGTCTCGGCGCCGAGGTCGTGCGCGCGGGCGGCGAGGGCGCGCCCGATGTGCCCGAGCTGTTCGTTACCGGTACCTACGGCCGCTGAGCGGCCCGCCGGACCTCATCCGACCTTCACCTTGAGCCGGTGGTAGCCGGTCGATCCGTCGGGTAACGGCTGGCTCTTCTCAGGCGTCTGCAACGCACCGGTCCCGTCGACCGCCCGCACCAGAACGTCGTACTCGCCCGGATCGGTCTTCCACTCGAAACCCCAGAGCGTCCAGGAGAAGGCGTTGTCGGCCGGACGCAGGGTGGCCTGCTGCCAGCTCGAGCCGCCGTCGACGGAGACGTCGATGCGGCGGACGCCACGCAATCCCGCGAAGGCGATCCCTCCGATCGCCGCGTCGCTCCCCAGCACGGTCGCGGTGGGGGTATCGATCCTGCTCATGGTGTGCACGACGGCAGTCTGGCTCCAGCCGCGCTGCTCCCAGTAGCCGGTGTAATCGTGGTCGACGACCTCGACGTCCATCAGCCACTTGACGCTCTTCATGCCGTAGATGCCGGGCGCCAGCACCCGCGCAGGGAAACCGTGACCGCGCACCAGCGGCTCCCCGTCCTGCAGGTAGGCGACCATGGTGCCGTCGCGACCGGCGACCTCGAGCGGGAAGGAGTCGGAATAGTTGTCGGCGGCGCGCAGGATCACGTGCGAAGCGCCCGACCGCACCCCCGCCATGTCCAGCAGGTCGGTCATCGGCACGCCGGTCCACAGGCTGTTGCCGACGAGGTGACCCCCGACCTCGTTCGAGATGCAGATGAGGGTCGTGCTCCGCGTCACCGAGGGTAGTGCCTTGAGATCCTCCAGGCCCAGCTCGAGCGGGTGATCCACCAACCCGTGGAGCTTGAGTCGCCAGCGTGAGGCGTCGACGCGCGGATCGGAGAAGTTCTTCGACACCACGTAGTGGTCGCCGACCGGCGTGATGACGGGACCGAGCCCCCGGATCCGGCCCAGCAGGCCCTCCAGCTGCGCCGCGGCGCGGGCGAGCGCGCCGAGCGCCAGCCGGGCCGTTCCCAGCCCAACGGCCAGGACCAGCAGACCGCGGGCGCTGCGGCCGAGCGCCTCGCGGCGGGCGGGATCGTGCCCCACAGCGTGTTCCGGTCCGCGGACGGCGCCCCGGCCACGCGCGATCAGCAGCACCACGCCGTACACGGCGCCGAAGGCGGCCGCCCACAGGTGGGTGGACAACGGACGGTAGAAGTAGTTGGTCGGACTCGCGCCGAACGCGCCAAGCCCTTCCAACGGGAGCAGAACCAGCCCAACCAACGCGGGGGTCGCGAGAGCGGGAACGACCAGGCGCCACGGGCGCGCCAGGCGCGTCAAGGGTACGGCGAGGGCGGTCCACGACAGCACGTACGCCAGTGCCATGGTGCCGAACAGGGCGTACTTGGCGTAGTGGTCGAGGCCGTAGGGGAGGCTGTGGATGATGTTGAAGACGGCGGGGACACCGAGAAGGTGGCCGGTCAGGTCGAACAGCATGTCGATCGGGGTGCGGGCCCCGATCAGCAGGCGGCTCCCGATCATGGCCACGCCGGAGAGCAGCGCCGCGGCGGCGCCGACCGCCAGTCGATGGCGGGCCGAGACCGTCGTCGGCTCGATGGTGAGCGGATCCTTACCGGATTCCATGCCCCGGTATAGCGCGAACGACGGGGCGAGTCTTCACGCTCCCGTCACGGCGCCGCCACGAACCCCGGCCCCGCGGGCGCGGCGTGGCCGCCGGAGCACCCGGCGTCGGGGCGCTAGAGGCGCCTCCACGAGGGGCGTCCTCGATGCCTCGGCCGGGCCCGGGGCCGGCCGCCGGCGGGCGACGACGCGGAGCCGGAGCGATCAATCGCGACGCTCGCCCGGAGCCGTCGCCGCGTCCTCGACGCCGTCCTCCTGCTGGGCATCGTGCTCC
This sequence comes from uncultured Trueperaceae bacterium, assembly GCA_963783895.1. Taxonomy (GTDB): domain Bacteria; phylum Deinococcota; class Deinococci; order Deinococcales; family Trueperaceae; genus JASBRS01. The sequence goes on along the minus strand of CAWAPF010000017.1, from coordinate 30,475 downwards.
GGGGCATCGTCCTCCTGGACATCGCCCTCCTGGACATCGTGCTCCTGGACATCGTGCTCCTGGACATCGTGCTCCGAAGCATCGCCCTCCAGGGCATCCTCCTCCTGGGAACGGTCCGTCCCGCCCTCCGCAGCGTTGCCGGAAGCACCCCTCGGCACGTCGCTCGCGGCGCCCGCCATGGCGCGGTCGACGCTGGCTTCGGCATCGGGCCACAGCGCCGCCTCCTCCTCCTCGTCGAGGAAGCGCCCGGGAATCTCGCTCCGAACGCCCGCGTCCACGCCGTGGCTTGGATCGTCGGGTCCGACGGCCGCGGGGTCGAGGTCCGCGGAGTCGACGGCCGCGGCGTCGGCGTCCGCCGTGTGGCGTCTGCACGGCCCGTACGCGGCCGCTCGGGGGGCGCGTACCCGGCGCCGCAGGACCAGGCCCGCCGCCGCCGTGATCAGCCCGAGCACCATCAGCACGAGCCAACCGAGGCCGTACAGCGGGGAGCGGTAGGGGGAGAGCACCCCGCTGTCGATCTCACGGACGCTGCGCACGCTGGCTCGACGCCAGCAGATCGACGACCGGCACCTGTTGGGAGGCGCTGGAGAACGCCCACGGCGACACGCCGGAGGTGAGCGGCCGCCATCCATCCTTCGTGAAGGGATCGTACACGCCCGTCAGGGCGTAGAGATCGGCCCGATCCGGCCGCGGGATGCCGGTATGCAGGGTGATGGCGTTGCCCTGCACCGTCGACGGTCACCGGGAGGCGCGGCCAGCTCGCCGGCGAGCCCTGGGATTGCGCCTCGACCGCGTAGGCCTCGTCCCCGGTGGCGCGAAGCGCGATCTCCCAACCGTGCTTGGGAGGCATCGCCATGGACGACCCAGGAAGGAGCTCCTGCGCTCCGCCCGGCGCCGTGTCGAGGTAGACCTCGATGATGGGATTGGAGAAGCCGTTGGGGAGCATGCCGGCATCCGACAAGGAGCCGAGCTGCACCCGCACGGTCAGGTTCGGGTCGCTCGTCAACGTCACCGATTGCAGGTCGAAGTCGGCCGTGTTGGCGTACACGGGTGCGGTGGGCGGCGCCAGCGTGCCGTCGCCGACCGCGTCGCCGGCGGGATCCTGCAGGTGCAGCGCTGCAACGGCGAGCACGAGGAGGTGGATCATGGTCGCAGACCTGCCTTTCGGGTGGCCGCGCGGTCTCGGGCGAGCTCGACGAGCCAGGCCGCCAATCGTTCACTGTCGTGCTGCGCGACCGGACCGATGCCCAGCAGCGGTAGGTGGAGCACCTCCACGCCGATCTCGCCGAACCGCCCCAGCGAGGCGTCGACGACGGCAGCCCCTTCGGCGCGGTAGGCCTCGACGCGCGCCTCGTCGACGGGCGTGCTGTTGAGGACGACGAGGTCGGGCAGGCGACCGAGGTGACGGGCCAGCGCGTCGACGTGGGCGTAGGCGTCGAAGGCATCGGTCTCCCCGGCCTCGGTCATGATGTTGCAGACGTAGACGATCTCCGTGGCGCTGCTCTGCAGCGCCTCGCGAACGGCAGGCACGAGGATGGGGGGCAGCGTGCTGGTGAAGAGGCTTCCGGGGCCGAGCACCACGAGATCGGCCCGTTGCAGCGCCGCGACCACCTCCGGAACGGCCTCGGCCGCGTCCGGCTCGAGCGCGACCGACCGCGCCGGGCCCGCGCACTCCCGCGCGCGGCTCTCGCCTCGGATGACCTCCCCGTCGGCCTTCGTCACCAGCAGCGTCACCGGTCGGCCGGTGACGGGGTAGACCGCGCCGGAGAGGTTGAGCAGCCGGTTGAGCACACGGATGGCCTGCCCGAAGTCCCCTTCCACCTCCGTCAGCGTCGCGATGAAGAGGTTCCCGAAGGTGTGGCCCTTGAGTTCCTCACCCCGCGCGAAGCGGTACTGGAGGAGCCGGCTCACCTCCAACTCGTTGTCGCTCAGGGCGGCCAGGCAGTCGGTGAGGTCGCCCGGCGGCGGCATGTCGAACGCCGCCCGCAACCGTCCAGAGGAGCCGCCGTCGTCGCTCACGGTCACCACCGCGGTGAGGTTGGAGGTGTAGTCGCGCAGGCCACGCAACAGGTTGCTGAGGCCGCTGCCGCCGCCGAGCGCGACGATGCGCGGCCCTCGCGCCAGCGACAGGCGGCGGTGGAGCAGCACGGCGGCCTGGTTGGGGCTGGGCATCCAGTTCGACAGCAGCGAACGGTTGAGCCGGCCCACGGCGATCACGGCGACGAGCACCCCGAGCACGACCAGTGCCACCGACACGTAGCCCCCGCTGGCGCGCCATGTGCCGCTGACGAGCACGTGTTCGATCGGGCTCGAGATCTCGCGTCTGCGTCCGTTCAGCGTCCACAACACCGCGCCGATCACGCCGAGCACCAACAGCAACGCCCCCAGCACCGCCAGCACCACATGCCGCTTGACCCCCATGCCGGGGGTGAGCCAGAAGCGCCACGTCAACACGGTGGCGAGGCGGTCGCGCAGACGCCTCACACGTGCTCCCGAAGGGCTTCCTCGAGGTCACGGTGCTGGGCTCGGGTGCGGAACGTGTCGGCGAGGTCGTGGGTGAGCCGTTCGGCCACGGCCACGGAGCGGTGTTGCCCGCCGGTGCAGCCGATGGCGACACTGTAGCTCGATCGCCCCTCGGTACGGGCTCCCAAGGCCAACGCGCGGATCAGCTCCCGGAGGCGGGTGTAGAGGTCGAGCGAGGTCGGCGTGAACACGAACGCCTGGACCTCCGGCGCCGTGCCCGGCAGCGGCTTGAGCGCGGGATCGTAGTACGGGTTGGGGAGCGCGCGGACATCGAGGACGGTGTCGACATCGGTGGGAATGCCGCGCTTGTAGCCGAAGGAGAGCACGCGGAGCAGGAAGTCGCCTTCGGCGCCGAAGCGGTCCCACAGATCCTGCGTGAGGTCGCGCGCGGAGGTGGCGGTGGTGTCGATGACCACGTCGGCCAAAGACCGCATGCCCTCCAGGGCGCGTCGCTCCTGTGCCAGGTCGGCCGTGAGCGTGCCCTCGGCGAGGGGGTGCGTACGGCGGGTGAAGTTGTAGCGCCGAACCAACGACGGATCGCTGGCGTCGAGGAACACCACCGTCACCGTCAGCCCGCGACCGCGCAGCGCCGCGAGGGCGGCGGGGGCCGCCGCCAGGAATGCGCGCGTGCGGATGTCGACCCCGATGGCGATGGCACTCTCGTTGCCGTTCGCGGCCCGCACCAACCCCTCCCACAGGGCAGGGGGAAGGTTGTCGACGGTGTAGAAGCCGATGTCCTCCAGCGCGTGCAGCGCCGTCGTCTTGCCCGACCCGCTGAGACCGGTGAGGACGACGAGTCGTCCGCTCACGGGCTCCCGCCGTCGGCGAGGCGCAGCGAACGGGGCGCGAAGCTGCACGCCACCACTTCTCCCGCGCGCTCGACGATGGCCGCCTTGCCGGCGTGCCCGATGAGCGCGCCGGGGCACAGCAAACGGGTACCGCCCGGCAACTCCTCGGCGGCCCAGGCCACGTCCCCGGGATGCGCCGTCACGAACACCGCGCTGCTGGCGACCGCCGTGATGGGGCGAGCGCTACCGTCCTGCACGACGACCCAGCGCGAGCCATCGAACACCAGGTCGGCGCTGCGCCCCGCCACCCGGACGTGGAAGGTCGGCAGCCCGTCGCCGGCATCGACCCTGTTCCAGGTCGCCGGCTTCAGGAAGCCGACCTCCTCGCGGACGCAGCGATCCACCTTGGCCCCAGGCGAGATCGGTGCCGGTACGGCCTGTTCGGTGACGTGCTTGGTCAATGCCGTCGCGGCGGCCTGCGCCGCCGCGCGGTCGCTGTAGCAGCCGACCCGAACACGTACGAACTGCTTGCCGTCGTTCATGGCGAACTCGTCGTAGGCGTCGAAGCCGAGGTTCTTAGCTGAGCGACGACGGTGTCGGCCTGGCGCAGATCGCGAAGCGCCACGGTCTGCACCGTCCAGGCACCCCCCTGCGCGAAGGCCGCGCCCGCCAGCCATGCGAGCCAGCGCGTTAGCGATGGCCACGCGACCGTGCGAACGGCCAGGTACGGGCCGCACGCTAGGCCTCCACCGCGTCCGCGGCCAGGCGCGCGAAATTCGCCAGCACCGTCAGCCCCACGCCCTGGCTCTTCTCGGGATGGAACTGCGTGGCGTGAAGGGCGCCGCGGGAGATGGCGCTCTTGAAACGGACGGGGCCGTAGCGGGTGAGCGCGCCCGGCACCTCGAGATGCTCGAAGGCCACGTAGTAGGAGTGCGCGAAGTAGACGAATGCGCCGTCGGGGATCCCCTCCAGCAGGGCGGGCTCGCGGCGCCGACGGATCTGGTTCCAGCCCATGTGCGGCACGCTCACGCCCTGGCGGGAAGCGCCGCGCCGTCGCCGGGCAGCACCCCCAGGCCCGGCACGCCGGGCGCCTCCTCGGACGCCTCGGCCAGCAGTTGCAGCCCCACGCAGATGCCGAGGAACGGGCGCCCCGCGCGGATGTGCTCACGCACGACCGGCTCGAACCCCGAGGCATGGAAGGCGCCCATCACCTGCCCGAAATGGCCCTGGCCGGGGAGCACCAGCACGTCCGCCGCGGCGCCGACCGCGGGATCGTCTGGCGCGCCAGGGCCAGCCCCGCCGTGGCGAGGGCGCGCTCGACGCTGTGCAGATTGCCCGCCCCGTAGTCGATGAGTACGGTGCGCACGCCTACAGCACCCCCTTGGTGGAGGGGAGCCGTCGTGCGTGACGCGCGTGGCACCGTGCAACGCCCGCGCGAAGGCCTTCACCATGGCCTCGCACACGTGGTGCGTCTCCTCACCGGCGAGCACCCGCACGTGGATGGTGGCGCCGGCGTGGTTGGCGAAGCCCCGCAGGAACTCGCGCAGGTGGTAGGCGTTGAATCCCTGGGCGTCCCCGACGTACCCCGCGGGCTCGAAGGCGAGGTAGGGGCGGCCAGAGAGGTCGATCACCACCTGAGCCAGGGTCTCGTCCATGGGGACGAGCGCGTCGGCGTAGCGCTCGATGCCGGTGCGGTCGCCGAGCGCCTGGGCGACGGCGTCGCCCAGTGCGATGCCGCAGTCCTCCGCGAGATGGTGCACGTCCACGTGCAGGTCGCCCTCGGCCCGCGACCTCGAGCGTCACCCTGCCGTGGCGGAGGACCTGTTCGAGCATGTGATCGAAGAAGCCGTGCCCGGTGGCCGCGGAGCCGCCGGCGCCGGCGTCCAGCTCGAGGCGCAGCCGGATGTTCGTCTCGCGCGTGACGCGTTCGATGTGCGCCTGCCTAGTCATGAACGACCTCCGGCGCCAGGGCTCCGGTGAGCGCGCCCAGGAACGCGTCGTTCTCCGCGGGCGTGCCCACGGTGACGCGGAGGCAACCCTTCAGGCCGGGCAGGTGGTCCTGGCGCCGGACGACCACCCCCGCCTCGAGCAGCGCGTCGTAGGTGGACGACGCCCGCGCCACACGGAAGAGCAGGAAATTCGTCTCGACGGGAACACCTCGACCTGGGGCAGGGCGGCCAGTGCGCCGCGCAGGCGCTCGCGCTCGGCGCGAGCTGCGCGACGCGCGCCTCCGTGTAGCCGGGTCCTCCAGCGCGCCAGCGCCACCGCCGCCTGCAGGCAGGAGAGGGAGAACGGGAGCAGCGCCTTGCGCACCTCCTCCGCCAGCTCCGGGCCCATGAGCGCGTAGCCGATCCGGGCGCCGGCCAGGCCTACGCCTTGCTGAAGGTGCGCACGCTGATCGCCTGCGGGTAGCGCCGCACCAGGTCGCATGTCGGTGCCCGCGAACTCGCCGTACGCCTCGTCGAGCACGACCAGCCAGTCCTCGCCGCCGCGCTCGAGCACCGCGGTCAGCTCCCCGCGCGGGTGCACGTTGCCGGTCGGCGCCGCCGGGTTCGGAAGGAACACGATCCCGCGGCGGCCGTCCATGGCGCCCCGCAGGCCGTCGACGGGGAGGGCGAAGCCGGCGCCCTGAGCGGCACCTCGACCAGCTCCGCGCCCAGCAGGCGGGCCTGCATGCCGTAGACCGCGAAGGTCGGCGCCACCGTCAGCACGCTCTGCCCGATGCCGGCAACGATGACCAGCGCCTGGAGGAGCACGTTGGAGCCGTTGCTGACGACCACGCCATCGGGATCCCAGTCGTGGCGGGCGGCGATGGCCTCCTCCAGCGTCCGCGGATGCAGCTCCGGGTAGCGGTGCCAGGCCGCGCTGCGCAGGCGCTCGAGCGCCGCCTCGCGGATGCCCTCGGGCAGATCGAAGGGACCCTCGTTCTGGTCCAGCTTGACCGACGAGGGCCTGGGGGTGAAGTGGTAGCGCGCCAGGGCGCGCACGCTGGCCCGGATGCTCATGGCGTCATGCTAGCGCAAGAGGGCGAGCCTACTGCCCCCCGGCCTTCTGCTGCGCCTGCTGGCGCACCTGGGCCACGGTGGACTTGAGGTTGGGATCGAGCTTGACCGCCTGGTCGAACTCGGCGATGGCGTCCTTGTAGCGGCCCAGCCCGTAGTAGGTGAGGCCCAGGTTCAGGTGCGCCTGCGCGTTGTCGGGATTGACCTTCAGCGCCTTGTCGAGCTGCTCCAGAGCGAGATCGAAGCGGCCGAGCTGGAGGTGGGCGTAGCCGAGGTCGTTGAGCACGATGTCGCTCTGCGGGAACGCCTTCAGGGCCGCCTGGTAGTTGTCGACGGCGGAGCGCGGATCGCCGGTGAGCTGCTGCGCGTAACCCTCGAAGAAGGCGGCCAGCCCGTTGTCGTCGAGCTTGCGGGCTCGTTGGAAGGCCTGGACGGCCGTCGCGTAGTCCTGCACCTCGAGGGCGTAGATGCCCTGCTGGAAGGCGGTGCCCGCCTCCCCGCTGAAGGTGATCTGCTGCCCGCCGGTGAGCTGGCGCTGCTGCTTCAAGAAGCTGAGGCCGCGCTCGGCGATCGCCAGGTTCGGCTGCGCCTGCAGGGCCTTCTGGAGCTCGGCCTGCGCCTGGTCGAACTTACCGATGCGGCCGAGCGCGAGGCCGTAGTAGGCCAGGGTCTGCGCGCTCGGCTTGGCACCGCTGCCGTTGACGAGCGGCTCGAGCAGGTTGAGGGCCGCTTCGGCCCGACCGGCGGCCAGGTAGATCCCCGCCAGGTCGCTCTCGGTGCTCGGCCCGGTGCCGTTCACGCTCTCGAAGGTCTGACGCGCCGCGTCGACCTTGCCCTGCCGCGCCTGCGCCACCGTCAGCAGGTTGGCGATGCCGCCGTCCTTGGGGTGGGCGGAATGGAGCGGCGCCAGCACGCCCTCGGCGCCGCTGTAGTCGCCCTGGCGCACCAACAGCTCCCCTTCGGCGGCCTTGAGCAGGGTGTCGTCGGGGTAGGCCTTCTCGCCCTGGCGGACCAGCGCCAGCGCACCGTCGGTGACGTCGGCGGGTAGGAGCCTCGCCAGGGCGTACAGCCCGGCCGACGCGGCCATCGGGTCCTGCACCGCCTGCTGCAGGTAAGCCAGCGCCCCCTTGTCGTCGCCCACCTTGAGCACCTGCTGCACCACCGCCTGCTGCAGCGCAAGCGACTCCGGAAGCGAGCTCTCGGCGTTGCGCAACGTCTGCAGGGCGCGCTGGTCGCTGTTCTGCAGGCTGGCGAGCTGGAGGTAGGCGTCGAGCATGCGCGGGTAGGCGCGGATGGCCGCCTGAAGGTTCTGCGTGGCCTTGGTCGTGTCGCTCTCGCCCCGCGCCAGGCCGGTCAGGGCCACCGCGTTGGCGGGGTTGAGCTCGAGCGCCTTCTCGAACGCGGCCCTCGCCTGCTGGTTCTGGTTGTCCGCCTGCAGCACGACGCCCAGCACGACCTGCGCCTCGACATCGTCGGGCTGCGCCTTCACCGCCTGCTGAGCGATCGTCACGCCGGTCTTGGCGTCGCCGCCCAGCGCCAGCAGGCGCGCGTACTCCGCCTTGACCCAGGCCGAGTCGGGATCGAGCTGCATGGCCGTCTTGAGATCGTCCGGCTTGGCGCCGGGGAGGCGGGAGGCCGCCAGCGCCACGGGTGCCAGGCTGGGAAGCGACGGGGTCTGCGCCGCGGCCGCGTCGATCCGGTTGAGCACGGTCGCGCCGAGATCCGGACGCAGCGCCTGCGCGACGGTCTTGGCCGCGGCGCGGGCCAGCGTGGCCGGGCTTCCGTCGGTGGTCTGGGCGCTCAGCGTCTGCTGCTGCCCGCCCTGGTCGAGCGTCATGGTGACGCTCACGGTGGCCCCGCTACCGTTCACCTTGCCCTGCACGACGGCGTCGGCACCGAACAGCGAACGCACCGTTGCCAGCGGGTCCTTGCCCGCCTGCCGCGCCTTCTGCATGACCAGCGCCACGTCGCCGACGGCGGGGACGTAGACGTTCGGGATCTCGTTGATCGAACGCTGGAGCGCGGTCGGCAGCCCCAGCTGGTAGGTGGATGCGGCGGCGCTGGCGTCGAAGGGCATCACCACCACGCGGGTGGGCGTGGACTGCGCGAAAGCTGCAGCCGAAACCGCCACGACGAGCGGCAGGAGGAAGCGTAGGGACCTGATCATCAGGGGGGAGGATACCACCGGGGGGGTGAGAAGCCTAAGGCCCGCCGTCACCGGCCTTCAGACGGAAACCGAGGGGCAGGAGGTCGGCCACCGTGACCACCTCGCAGCCACCGGCGTCGTTCACCAGATAGACGGTGGCATCCGGCGCGAACTCGAACAGCACCTGGCGGCAGGCCCCGCACGGGCTGGCCGGCGGATCGGCCTCCGTGTAGACCACCAGCTCCCGGAAGTGGCGGCCGCCACGGGTCGCCAGCGCCTGCACCGCCGACTGCTCGGCGCAGCGTGACAGCCCGAAGCTGGCGTTCTCCACGTTGCTCCCCGCGATGACGTCGCCGTCGTCGGCGCGCAAGGCGGCGCCGACGCGGAAGCCCGAGTAGGGGGCGTAGGCGTTGGCGTGCGCTCGGCGCGCCGCGGCCAGCAGGTCCTCGGGCGGTGTGCGCGTCAATGGAACACTCCCAGTCGTACCAGCAGCGGCGGCCCCAGCACCGCCAGTCCCACCAGCAGAGCGAAGACCGATGCGATCAGCACCGCGCCCGGCCGCCATGTCCTTGGCCGCCCCCGCCAGCTCGGCGTGGCCGGGGGAGGCGAGGTCGACCACGCTCTCCAGAGCGCTGTTGAAGAGCTCGGCCGTGAGCACCAGCCCTGCCGCCAACAAGACGGGCACCAGCGGCGCCCCCAGCCACCACGCCAGCGCCAGCGCGACCACCCCGACGCTCAGCTCGATGCGGAGGTTCGCTTCACGCCGTCAGCGCACGCCACACCCCGCGTCCGGCGTGCCCGAAAGCCGCGGGCAAGCTCGAGCTCGAGCGCCTCACGTCCCGACCTCGGGCGCCGCGTCGTTGCCGGCCAGGCGAAGGATCCGGCGTTCGGCGGCGCGGAAGGGCTGCCATGCGGCCTCGGACGTGTGGTCGAAGCCGCGCAGGTGGGTGAGCCCGTGGGCGGCCAGCACCAGCACCTCCTGCTCGAGCCCGACCCCCCGCTCGTCGGCCTGCCGCGCCGCGGTATCGAGGCTGATGAAGATGTCGCCCAGATGGGGCACGGCAGGGAAGCCGTCGTCGTCCGGTTCGACGGTCGGGTAGGAGAGCACGTCGGTAGGCGCGTCGACCCCGCGGTCGCGGGCGTTGCGCTCGTGCATGGCCACGTCACCGATCAGGACCACGGTGAGGTCCCGTCCGTCCGATCCCAGCTCCGCCAGCAGCGCGCTCAGTGCGCGCTCCAGGCGCTCAACCGGTCGGTAGTGCTGCGTCTCGTCGAGGATCTCCACTGCCACGGCGAAGCGACTTGACCTCCTCCGGGGAAGGATAGCTGATGCGGCGGTGAAGGATCGCCGTGAGCATGCGCTCGAAGGTGTTGGCGATGATCTCCAGGTCATGGAAGTTCAGCGCGCTCTCGGAGAGCTGCTCGTCCTGCAGGCGCTGGTCGAACAACCGGTCGATCATCGCACGGATGCTCGACTGGCTCGGCTCGGTCAGCGTGCGCGACGCCGATTCCACGGTGTCGGCCAGCATCAACACCGCCGTCTCCTTGCTGTGCGGCTTGGGGCCGGGGTAGCGGAAGTTCAGCTCGTCGATGTTGGACGCATCCTCGAGCGCGCGCTTGTAGAAGTAGCTCAGCACGGTGGTGCCGTGATGCTCGGCGACGTAGGGGGCGAGCTCGCGCGGCATCTTGAACTCGCGCAGCAGCTCGAGCCCGTCGCGCACGTGGCTGGTGATGATCAGGTAGCTGAGGTGGGGGCTGACGTGGTCGTGAGGATTCTCGCCGCTGAACTGGTTCTCGACGAAGAAGTGCGGCCGGCGCATCTTGCCGACGTCGTGGTAGAGCGCACCCACCCGCGCCTGCAGGGCGTTGCCGCCGACGTTCTGCACCGCCTGCTCGACCAGGTTGCTGATGATCAGGCTGTGCTGGTAGGTGCCGGGCGCCTCGATGAGCAGGCGCTGCAGCAGCGGGCTGGTCGGGCTGGAGAGCTCGAGGAGCCGGTAATCGGTCAGGAACCCGAACCCGCTCTCGGCCAGCGGCAGCAGCCCCAGGGCGGTGATGCCCGCGAGCACCCCCCCGGCCAGCATGAACAGCGCTCCCAGCGCGGCGCCACCGGCGGTCATGCCGCCCCCGACCAGCACCAGCACCACCATCGTGGCCCCGCTGGCGAGTCCGCCGATGGTGCCGGCCAGCAGCAGCGCCACGCGGCTGCGCACCGTGAGCACCAGCAGGCACGCCACCACCGAGCCGATCAACGTGCCGCCCAACACGAACATCGGCGCCAGCGGCGCCAGCAGTCCCACCGCCAACGCCATCCACACCGCCCACATCAGCCCCGCGGTCTCGGAGATGAGGACCGCCACCACCAGCGGCACCAACAGGCCGAACAAGAAGTTCCCCGAAGCCAGCAACGCCAGCCGCTGGACCGCCACCACCGCCAGGGTCAGCACCACCAGGAAGGTGAGCTGCGACATGGAGAGGCCGGGGGCCAGGCTACGCCGCGCATACAGCAACGGCGCGCTCAGAAGCAGCGCCAGCAGGAGCGAACCCAGCAGGATCCAGAAGGTGCCCTTGAGCTGCGCCGTGCGGGCGCTGTACAGTCCGAGCGCCTCCAGCACCCGCAGGTTGTCCTCGGTCAGCGTGCTTCCCTCGCGCACGATGACCTGACCGGCGCGCAGCGACTGCATCACCGGCTGGACGGCGGCGGCCGCGGCGTCGCGTGCCGCCTCGGTGAGCTTTGCGTCCGGCACCGACGTGGCCACCAGGTAACGCTGCAACAACAGCCGCACCCCACGCTGGCGGTCCGGCGGCGACTTCTGCACGGCCTGCTCGACCAGGGAGGGGATCTGCGCGTCCTTGACCCCGTTGGGGTCGCTGTAGGCGTTGACGATGAAGTCCACCACGTCGGGGGGCAGACTCGATGAGGTGACGGCGCTCGTGACGAGGTTCTGCAGCTCGGGGTCGCTGGTGTAGACGGTGCCGATCTGGGCCCGGGCCGCTTGCCGCTCGCGCTCGGTGGCGATGCGGTCGATCACCTGGGTGTCGACGGGCGCGACGAAGGTCTGCGGACTCACCTCGCCGGCACGCAATGCCGAGGCGCGGCGGCTGCCGTAGACGCTGAACAGCAGTGCCGTGAGGGCCACCACCGAGAGCGCGAAGAGCACCCACAGGCGCGGGTCGCGTCGGCGGGGGCGGTTAGCTCTGCTGCTCATAGGCGAGGATGATCTGGGCGACCAACGGATGGCGCACCACGTCTGCCTTGCTGAAGGTGATGAACGCGATCCCTTCGATGCCCTGCAGGATCGACTCGGCAGTCGACAGGCCGCTCCTGACGCCGCCTGGCAGGTCGGTCTGGGTGGTGTCGCCGGTGACGACGACCTTGCTGTTGAAACCCATGCGCGTCAGGAACATCTTCATCTGCTCGGCGGTGGTGTTCTGCGCCTCGTCGAGGATGATGAACGCATCGTTGAGGGTGCGGCCGCGCATGAAGGCGAGCGGCGCGACCTCGATGGTGCCGAGCTCGAGCAGTTTCTCGACCCGGTCGGCCGGCAGCATGTCGTACAGGGCGTCGTAAAGCGGGCGGAGGTAGGGGTCGATCTTCGCCTGCAGGTCGCCTGGCAGGAAGCCTAGACGCTCTCCTGCCTCCACGGCCGGGCGGGTGAGGATGATGCGCTTCACCCGGCGATGGGTGAGCGCCTCCACCGCCATGGCCACGGCCAGGTAGGTCTTGCCGGTGCCGGCCGGTCCGCTGCCGAACACGATCGGGTTGTCGTGGATGGCGGCGACGTAGCGCCGCTGACCCGCCGTCTTGGGCTTGGCGCGGCCGGGCAGGTGCGCCTCCTCCGGAGGGGGCTCGGTTGCGGGGGGACGGTCGCGGAGGCGCTCGAGATCGCTGTACTCGAGCTCGGTCAGCGACACCCGCCCACCGCTGCGGATGGTGTCGATCAGCGAGCGGAAGGTCCGCGCCGCTTCCTCGACGTCCGCCTCCTCGCCGGTCAGGCGCAACTCGTCTCCGCGCGCGACCACCGTCGCGCTCAGACGCGTCCTTAGGAGTCGGAGGTTCTCGTCGTTCTGCCCGAAGAGGGACAGGGCCTCTGCCGGGCTCCGGAGCTTCAGCGTGACCGAGGTCGCGATGGTACCCTCCCGCGCCGACGCTTCCATGCCGGCTCGTCCAGGATCTCGTGCCAGATCAGCCCGCTCACGATGGACTCGCGGTCGAAGCGAAGCTTCCCCACGCCCACCAGTCTAGCGCCGTCGCGCCCTGCGTGTCGTCGCGCGTGCGCGGGCATCGCGCCGGGGCGCCGCATCTCGTCGGACGCCGCGGCCGGACGACGCTCCCGTTGACGCGCCCTCGGCGGCGCGTCGCCTGCGGCGGTCCGCGTGCGCAACTCGGCCTCGCCCGCCGTCTCCCTGCCCGCCTGGGGACCCGACGTCGGAGGCATGCCTTCGCGCCCCAGCCCGGGTCCAGCACGCTGCGCGTCCCCGGGGCCGACGAGGCCCTTCTCGAACGGGTCGTCAGGGACCAGTGACCGGCCCTGCCCGGACGGCCGCGGTCGGCCGCGGAACGGGTCGTCAGGGACCATCGACCGGCCCTGTCCGGAGGGTCGCGGTTGGCCGCGGAAGGGGTCCTCGGGGACCATCGTCCGCGACCGATCGGCGGGCGCCAGGGGCGCGAAGGGATCCTCGGACACCAGCGTGCGCCCCTGCTCGGGCCGGGTCGAGGCTTCGGCCGTCGCGCGTTCGCGCGCCTCGCGCACCCTCCTCTGCGCCTCCGCCACCCACTCCGGGAGGTCTCCCTGCCCGCTAGGTGGCGCCTGCTCGGCCGGGGAGCCGCCGGGCGCAGAAGGCCGGGCGGGGCCCTGCCGGCTCGTCGGCGGCCGATTGCGCTCGCGCAGCACGCGCGACACCAGCGGCAACACGATGAACACCACCACGAACAGCAGGGTCAGCAGGGCGTCGAAGCTCACGACTCCTCGTCGCCCTCCAGGCCAGCGGCACGGCCGATGTTCCCCCGCATGCTGGTGTCGGACTGGATGTTCTGGAGGTTGTAGTAGTCCATCACGCCCAGGTTGCCCTTCTGGAAGGCTTCGGCGATAGCCCGGGGCACCTCGGCCTCGGCCTCGACCACCTTGGCGCGCATGGCGGACACCTGCGCGCGGTTCTCCTGCTCGGCTGCAACGGCCATGGCGCGCCGCTCCTCGGCCTTGGCCTGTGCGACCCGCTTGTCGGCCTCCGCCTGGTCGGTCTGCAGCTGGGCTCCGATGTTGCGCCCCACGTTCACGTCGGCGATGTCGATCGACAGGATCTCGAAGGCGGTGCCGGAGTCGAGGCCCTTGGCCAGCACCGCTTTCGAGATGGTGTCGGGGTTCTCCAGGGTGTCCTTGAAGCTCTTGGTCGAGCCGATGGAGGAGACGATGCCCTCGCCGACGCGAGCGATGATGGTCTCCTCACCGGCGCCGCCGACTAGGCGCTCGAGGTTCGCCCGCACCGTGATGCGCGCCGTGGCGATGAGCTCGATGCCGTCCTTGGCGACGGCGCTGACGTTGGGGGTCTGGATGACGCGTGGGTTGACCGACACCTTTACGGCGTCCAACACGTCACGGCCCGCCAGGTCGATGGCGGCCGCCCGGTCGAACGGCAGATGGATGCGGGCCTTGTCGGCCGCGATCAGGGCGTCGACGACCCGATCGACGTTGCCGCCAGCGAGGTAGTGCGCCTCGAGCTGGTTCTGCTCCACCTCGATGCCCGCCTTGTCCGCCTTGATGAGCGGCAGGATGATCCGGTTGGGTGGCACCCTTCGCAACTTCATGGCCACCAGGCTCGGGAGTCCGACCTGGACGCCGGCCGCGATGGCCGAGATCCACAGTCCGATCGGAACGACCGAGAACAGGATCAGGAAGAAGAGGACGATGGCGCCCGCGATGATCAGCAGGGTGTAGCTCATAACACCTCCAAGGTGGGGGAATGCACGGGATCGGCCGGGTGGCCGTCCCGGGTCAGGCTTCCTGCACGTCGTCCGCTTCGGGCTCGACGGCGCGGACCGTGACACGCATGCCCTCGACATGCAACACGGTCAGTCTGCTTCCGACAGGGATGTAGTCGCCCTCGCTCACCACATCGACGCGCTCCGTGTCGAAACGTGCCACGCCTGCGGGCCGCAGGTCGGACACCGCGATGCCCTGACGTCCGGCCAGGTAGGCGCGGTCGGCGCTGCCGAGGGGACCCACGGTCGACGGCGAGGGGGGGTTGGTGATCCGGGCCGTGAGCCGGAACGCGGCGGCGATCCTGCTGTGCGGCAGGACCCACAACAGGGCCGCCACCAGCACGCCGCCGAACAGCGCGCTGTACCCCAGCACGGTCGCGGCGGAGCCCTGGAAGATCCGCACGATGGCGACGATCACCGCGGCGATCCCGAGCACGCCCGCCACCCCGAAGCCGGGGATCACCAGCACCTCGGCGGCGAGCAGCAACACGCCGGCAACGATCAGGATGATGTCCAGTGGACCGGCCGGGGTGGCGACGAAGGCGCCGGTGGCCAGCAGCACCAACGCCACCAGTCCCAACCCTCCGAAGACCCCGAAGCCGGGGGTGAAGATCTCGATGAGCAGGCCGCCGATCCCGATCACCAGCAACGCGGCGGCCGCGATGGGCGTGGTCAGGGCACGCGCGAGGCGTTCGCTCAGGTTCGGCCCCATGCGCGTGATGGCCGCGCCGGCGTAGCCCCACTGCTGCAGGGCGTCGCGCACGCTGCTCGCCTGGATGTTGGCGATGTTGTTGTCCACGGCCTCCTTGGCCGTGAGCGTGACCAGCTCCTTGTCGGTCGCGATGCCCGGGATGGACACGGACGGGTCGACCATCCCCTCGGCCACCTGCGGATTGCGTCCCCTCGCCTCGGCGACGCTCCGGAACTCGCCTCGCATGGCGGAGTTGTACTTCTCGTTGACGGGCTTGGCGCCGGTGGGGGTCGGCGTGATCGGGAGAGCGGCCCCGATCGAGGAACCGGGCAACATGGCCAGCTTCTCGGCGCTCATGGCGATGAGCGCGCCGGCGCTGAAGGCGTTCTGCGCCACCGCCAGGGTTGGGACCTGGGCGTCGTTGAGCACGGCGTCGACGATCGACTGCATGGCCGTGATCCGTCCGCCGGGGGTATCGAGGTAGAACAGCAACGCCAGCGGCTGGTCACGGTTTGCCCGCGTGATGCGGGCCTTGACGAATTGCGCCGTGGCCGGCGTGATCTCGCCTTCGATGGGCACGAGCCAGACGCTGTTGCCCCCCGCCTGCGCGCGACCGACCGCGCCGGTCGCCATCAGCGCGAAGGTAACGGCCAGGACGAGGGCGAGCCGGGTCGGCCAGGAGGCTGTCCTCACGAGATCAGTGTAGCACGCACCCCGGCCCGGCGAAGGACCGGGATGTGGACTACAGTACTGTCCTGGACGCTGTTCCCACGGTCGTCAGTCGAGTCCGGGTGCGGCCGCGTGGTCGTTGCTGGTGCGGAGCGTCAGAACGGGCACGAACATCGTCACCAGGAAGCCCAGCACGACGACCACCAGCAGGTCGCGGTAGACGCTGGTCACCGCCGTGGCGAAGGCCTGTTTGATGCTGGTGGTGACCTGGGCGGCCACCGACTTCGCCTGTTGCTGGAACTGGTCGTGCAACTGGGCGAGGAAGCTCGTCTCGGCCTGCTGACTGCGCATGGCCTGGGTCGCGCCCAGCGTCACCATCGCTTTGGCGGCTCCCGGCATGGGGCTGGCGGCCACGGCCTGTTGGACCTTCGCCACATCCCCGGAGCGCACGGCGTCTGCGATGGCCTGGTACTCCTTGTCGAACGCCTTGGTGATGCCCGCCTGGACCTGGTCGAGTCCCTGTGCGCCGACCTGGCTCCCGGCGCCGAAGGAGGAGGGATCCATGCCTGCGGGCGCCTGCATGGCGCTGAAGGAGGCCGTGAGGCTTGTGGCGAGTACCGTCCCCATCACCGCAGCGCCGACCGTGCCGCCGATCTGCCGGAAGAACTGCGATGCGCTGGTGGCCTGCCCGACACGCCGCACGTCAACGGCGTTCTGGATCGCCAGCGTGTACAGCGGCATCGACGGGCCTACCCCCAGGCCCGCGATCACCATGTAGATGGTGACGCGCCAGTAGGGGACGTCCGGGCCCATGCGCGAGAGCAGCAGGATGCCCACGAACAGGATGGCGGCGCCGAGCAGCATCAGCAGCCGGTAGCGGCCCATGGCGGACACGAGCTGACCGCTCACCACCGCTCCGAACACCAGCCCCAGCGACAACGGGATGAGGCTGATGCCGGCGCGTGTGGCGGACACGCCGACCACGTTCACCATGAACAGCGGCAGGAAGATGATGAGTGACAGGAACGCAGCGCCGAGGAAGAACAGCGCCAGGTTCGAGGTGGAGAACACGCGGTTGCGGAACAGCGACAGGTCGAGGATGGGATTGGCCGAGGTCAGGGAGCGCAGCACGAACCCCACCAGGAGCGCCGCGCCGCCGATCAAGAGGCCCAGCGTGACGGCGCCGCCCCAGGGGTAGGTGGTCTTGTCGAGCTGCAGGGCCAGCACGATCGGGACCAGGCCGAACACCAGCAGCGCGGCTCCCAGGATGTCCATCGGCTTGTGGTCGGCCGACGGCTTCAGGGGTGGCATGCGCCGCAGCAAGAACCACAGCGCGATCGCCCCGGTCGGCACGTTGACGTAGAACACCCAGCGCCAGCCTTCCACGCCGGGGATGATCCCTCCCGCGTAGTCGGTGAGGAGGCCGCCCAGCCAAGGGCCGATGACGCTGGCGATCCCGAACGTCGCCCCGACCAGACCCTGGTAGCGACCGCGCACGTTGGGGGGGAACAGGTCGGCGATGATGATGAACGCCATGGAGAACAGACCGGCCCCGCCGATCCCCTGCAGGCCGCGCATGATGATGAGCTGACTCATGCCGTCGCCCAGCAGCGGCAACGTCCCGAACTCCCCGGACAGGCCGGAGAGGAACGATCCGAGCAGGAACATCGATACCGAGAAGATCTCGATCGACTTGCGGGACACGGTGTCGGCCAGCTTGCCGTAGATCGGTACCAGCGCAGTCGATGCCAGCAAGTAGGCGGTGGCGACCCAGGCATAGCGCTTGATGCCGTTGAGATCCTCGACGATGCGGGGCAGAGCGGTCGCCACGATGGTCTGATCGAGGGCACCCAGGAACAGGGCCAGCAGGATGCCGATGAGGATGAGGGTGCGGTCACGGGAAGAGGTCACGGTCATGCGCTGCGGTCCTTTGCGAGGATCTCGAGGGTGTCGAGGAAGGTGTCGAGCGCGGCGGCGTCGAGGATGTCGAGGAAGGCCTCGGTCTCGGCCGCCATGGTCGCGCCGGCGCGCTCCAGGCGCTCGGCGCCGGCTCTGGTGAGGCTCAGGACGCGGCGTCGCGCGTCACGCGGGTCGAGGCGGCGCCGGATCAGGCGCTGTTTCTCGAGGGCGTCGAGCCGCCTGGAGATGGCGTGAGGCGGCATCTCCAGAGCGGTCGCGATCTCGGTGGGGGAGAGGTTGCTGGATGCGATACGGTCGAGCAGGAAGAAGTCGCCCATCTCGAGCCCGTGGCGCTCCTTCAAGACGGGTCCCGTGTGACGAAAGATGCGCTGCCTCACGGCCCAGAAGCCGTAGAGGAAGCGCCGCGTGGGTCCGGTCTGCAGTATTTGCACCCCGCAACTATCTCAGCTCGAACAACCCGACACTGTAGCCCGGGCATCACTCCCGTCCAGGTGTGCCGTCGGCAGGCGTACGGTCGGTAGGTGTACGGTCGGCAGTCGTGCGCCCCGCCGAAGCGGGGCGCACGGTGCTGCATGGCGGGCGCAGGAGGACTTGAACCCCCGACCTACGGTTTTGGAGACCGCCGCTCTGCCAACTGAGCTATACGCCCAAGAGCGAGAAAGGAGTATACCAGCCCGCGCCGGCCCTGCCAACCGCGGTGCCCGGCGCCGGCGCCCTGCAGATCGCCCGTCGCCCGGGATCGCGAACCGGCCCCGGGCGGCGTGCTATAACGACCGCAACGGGCCGGGGGCCCGCGTTAGGAGCGCAGCATGGAGGCAGTGGCACGTCCGGAGGCCGGCACCGACGAACCGAGCATGACCGTCAGCCCGACGGCGGCCGTCAAGGCCACGGCATTGCTCGAGCAGAATGGCAACCCCGAGGCGGCGATCCGTGTGTTCGTCAAGTCGGGCGGCTGCAGCGGCTACCAGTACGGCATGGCGGTGGACGACCGGCGGGTCGAGGGCGACCGCGTCTTCGAGTCCGAGGGCGTCCGTGTCGTGGTGGATCCTCGTAGCTGGCCCCTGCTGATGGGCTCGCAGGTCGACTTCGTCGAGAACCTGATGGGCGGCGGCTTCCAGGTGAACAACCCCAACGCCACGAGTTCCTGTGGCTGCGGGCACAGCTTCAGGACCGACAGCAACTCCGCTCCGGACGGCGAAGGCGCAACCGGCTGCGGTAGCTGAGCCACGAACGGAACCCACGCAACCCAACGGGGCGGCACCGCGATCGGTGCCGCCCCGTTCGCTGGCTCGGCCCCGGCCCGCCGCTACTCCGGGGAGTCCTTGTCCTCCTCGAAGGCGTAGCGGAGGACCGGCTGACGCGCCGCTCGGACCTCGTCGAGCCGGCGCACCGGAGTGTGGTAGGGGGCACCCGCCAGGTAGCCGTCGTCCACCGCCGCCCGCTTCAGGATCGCTCCCAACGCCTCGGCATAGGCGTCGAGCGTCTCCAGCGACTCCGTCTCGGTCGGCTCCACCATCATCGCTTCCTTGACGATCAGCGGGAAGTAGACCGTCATGGGATGCATGCCCTGGTCGAGGAGCGCCTTCGCAACGTCGAGGGTGTGCACCCCCTGCGGCGGCTGCGCCACGAACTCGTGCATGTTGAGCCGATCGAAGGGGATCGTATACCCGGCCTGCTGCATGCGCACACGCAGGTAGTTCGCGTTGAGGACGGCATGACCGCTCACGCGACGCAGGCCCTCCAGGCCGAGCGTCCGGATGTAGGCGTAGGCGCGGATCAGGTTGCCGACGTTGCCGATGAACGAGCGCATCCGCCCGATGGAGGAGGGCACGTCCTCGGAAAGCCGGTAGCCGTCGTCGCCCGCGACCACGAGGGGTACGGGCAGGTAGTCGGCCAGGTGCGCCTTCACGCCCACCGGGCCGGTGCCGGGACCGCCACCGCCGTGCGGCGTGGTGAAGGTCTTGTGCAGGTTGAGATGAACGACATCGAAGCCCATGTCACCCGGCCGGACGCGGCCGACGATGGCGTTGAGGTTGGCGCCGTCGTAGTAGAGCTGCGCCCCCGCCTCGTGCGCGCGGCGCGCGATCTCGAGGATGCGCGTCTCGAACACGCCGACCGTGTTCGGGTTGGTCAGCATCACCGCCGCCACCTCGGGCCCCAGCGCCCGGGTGAAGGCATCGAGGTCGACCTCACCCCGCTCGTCGCTCGGTACCTCGACCACGCGGTAGCCCGCCATCGCCGCGGTCGCCGGGTTGGTCCCATGAGCACCGTCCGGCACCAGCACCACGCGTCGCTGGTCGCCCTCGCCACGCGCCCGGTGGTAGGCGCGGATCATCAAGATGCCCGTCAACTCGCCGTGGGCTCCGGCGGCCGGCTGCAGGGTCACGGCGTCCATGCCGGTCAACGCCCCCAGATCCCGCTGCAGCTCGTACAGCAGGCGCAGCGTACCCTGCGCAGTCTCCGGCGCCTGATTGGGGTGCAGGTCCTGGAACAGGCGCGCCGCTTCCTCGTGCACCTTGGGGTTGTACTTCATGGTGCAGCTGCCGAGGGGATAGACGTTGCCGTCGATGCTGAACTGCCGATGCGCGAGCTGCGTGAAATGGCGTACCAGATCGAGCTCGGAGACTTCCGGAAGCCGTGGCGGCACCGCGCGGACCTGGTCCTCGCCGAGCAGGGACGCGAGATCCGGCTCCTCGAGACGCGGCGGACGCGCCGCCCGTCGACCCGGCCTGGAGCGTTCGAAGAGCACCGGGAAGTCCCGGGAGGTCGCGTCAGCCATGGCCCACCCCGCTGCCTGCCAGCTCCCCGACGGTGGTGAGCGCGGCCACCAGGGCCTCGATGTCATCGTCGCGCACCAGCTCGGTCGCGGCCAGCACGACGGCGTTGCCCAGACCGTATTCGCTTCCCACCGGGACGCCGGCATGGACGCCGCGCGCGGCCAGCGCCGAGCGCACTTCGGCGCCCGGCCGCCGGGTGCGCAGCGTGAACTCGTTGAAGAACCGCACGTCCTCCGCGACGTCGGCACCTGCACTCCGGAGACGGTCGGCAAGGCGGTGCGCCTGGCGAACCGATCCTGCGGCGGCCTCGCGGAGCCCCCGGGGTCCCAGGGCGGCCAGGTTCACGGTGGCCATCAGGGCGGTGAGCTGGTGGTTCGAGCAGATGTTGGACTTCGCCTTGCTGCGGCGGATGTGCTGTTCGCGCGCTTGCAGCGTCAGTACGAAAGCCCGCCGGCCGTCGACGTCGACCGTCTCGCCGACCAGGCGACCGGGGAGCTGCCGCAGCAGGGCGTGCGTGACGACCATGAAGCCGAAGCTCGGGCCACCGTAGGCCATCGGGTTGCCGATCGTCTGCCCGTCGCCGACCGCGATGTCCGCGTCGTACGCACCGGGCGGCTTCAACAGCGCCAGGCTGAGCGGATCCACGACCGCCACCATGAGTGCACCGGCGGCGTGCGTTGCCGCCGTGAGGGCCGACATCGCCTCCAGCGAGCCTAGGAAGTTCGGCTGCTGGACGATCACGCAGGCGACGTCTTCGTCCACCACCGGGACCGGGGTCGCCAACGCGTCGAGGTCCAGGGTGTCGATGCGGATGTCCAGCGGCTCGAGGTAGGTGCCGAGCACGGCGCGCGTCTCGGGATGCACCCCGCGGCTGACCAGCACCCGTTCGCGACGGGTCTGCCGCACGGCGAGCAACGCCGCCTCGGCCGTGGCGGTGGCCCCGTCGTACATGCTGGCGTTGGACACGTCGAGCCCCGTGAGCTCGCTCATCATCGTCTGGAACTCGAAGGTGGCTTGTAAGACGCCCTGCGCCACCTCGGGCTGGTACGGCGTGTAGGCCGTGACGAACTCGCTCTGGAGCGCCAGATGAGGGGTCACTGCCGGGATGAAGTGGCGGCGCATCCCGCCGCCGAGGAAGTTCGGCCCCTCCGCACGGTCCTGTGCGGCCAGGCCCCGCAGATGGGCGAGCAGCGCGGTCTCGTCCATGGCCGGCGGTAGATCGATGTCGGGATTGCGCAGCGTGGCGGGCAACTCGTCGAAGAGCGCGTCGATACTCTCGACGTCGATGGTCTCGAGCGCCCGCCGCACGTCCTCCTCGGTGTGAGGCAGGTAGGGCAAGGTCAGCCCTCCTTCTCGACCGCCCGTTGGTAGCCGCTGGCGTCGAGCAGCGTTGCCGGCTGGGCCACGTCGCGAAGCCGGAGCTTGAACAGCCAGCCGCTCTCGTACGGGCTCTCGTTGATCGTCTCGGGAGTGTCGTGGAGGGCTTCGTTCACGGCCTCCACCGAGCCCGATACGGGCGCGTAGATGTCCGACGCCGTCTTCACCGACTCGACGACGGCCACGGGATCGCCGGAGGCGAGGTCGGCACCGACGTCGGGCAGCTCGACGTACACGACGTCGCCGAGCTGGTCCTGGGCATAGTCGGTGATGCCGATCGTCACCACGCCGTCAACGGGCTCGGAGACCCATTCGTGCGAGGCGGTGTACCGGAGATTGTCGGGGATCTGCATGTTGACTCCTCTACCCGCGCCCGAACCAGGGTCGAGCGCGCCGAAACGCCGCAGTATTATTGCCCGAAGAAGGGCGGTTTGACGACCGTGGCGGCCACCGTCTGCCCACGGATCTCGACCCCGACCTCCGTACCCTCCTGGGCTGCGTCCGCGTCCACCCAGGCGAAACCGATGCTCTCGCGCGTCAGCGGCGACAGCGTGCCCGAGGTGATGGTTCCGATGGGGGCGCCGCCGCGCAGCACACGGTAGCCCTGGCGCGGGATCCCGCGCTCCAGGAGCCGCAGGCCGACCAGTCGCCGGGGGCAGGGCCGGTCCCACATCGCTTCCCTCCCGAAGAAGGGCTTGTCCTTGACGACCCACGAGAAGCCGCTGCAAAGCGGATTGGTGGTCGCGTCGAACTCGTGACCGTAGAGCGGGAAACCCGCTTCGAGCCGCAGCGTGTCTCGCGCGCCGAGTCCGCACGGGACAGCGCCGGCGTCGGCCAGCACGTCCCAGACGATGGGAGCGTCGGTGGGGTGACAGAACAGCTCGAAACCGTCTTCACCCGTATAGCCGGTGCGGCTGAGGCGCACCGGGCAGCCCGAGATGCTCACGAGCAAGGTGGCGTTCTTGCGCAGCTCGGTGAGGTCCGCGTCGACGACTTGACCGAGAAGGAGGGCGCTGCCGGGGCCCTGCAGCGCCATGAGCGCCCAGGTGGCCGACTCGTCGACGACGTGACAGCCGTAGCCCTGGTCGAGCTCCCGCAGGTGCGCGAGGACGGCGTCGACATTGGAGGCGTTGGCGACGATGAAGTACTCGTTCTCCTTCTCGCGGTAGAGGTAGAGGTCGTCGATGAGACCTCCGCGATCGTTGGGCAGCATCGTGTACTGGCCGCGACCGAGCTTCAGGCGTGCCGGATCGTTCAGCGTCGCGAACTGTAGGAAGGCGGTGGCGTCGTCACCGACGACCCGCAGCTCACCCATGTGACTGACGTCGAACAGGCCCACGTCCGAACGCACGGCGATGTGCTCCTGGTGGATCCCGGTCGGGTAGTGCACCGGCATGCTCCACCCGGCAAACTCCATCATCCGGGCTCCGAGGGCGACATGCGTGTCGTAGAGGGGGGTCCGCTTCATGCGAACCGACGATATCACAGCCCTCACCCATCGGATTCTCGCTTCCGGCGGAGTTCGCGACACGCCGGACGTACGCTTGGCGACGGGCGCTTCAGGTCTTCTGAGCGAGCTTCTCCAGCACGAGTTTCGACACCGCACGCAGCGGCTCGAAGACACCCTGGAACTCCGCGGCCACCGCCTCGAAGGACTCCACGCGCCTCCCGGGATCCAGCACCTGCTGGATCATGTCGGCGGGAATCGCGTCGGGCAGGTCGCGCTTGTTGATCTGGATGACGAAGGGGATCTCGGCAAGCCGGAGGTTGTACTCCTGCAGGTTCTCGCGAAGGTTGCGCAGGCTCTCGGCGTTGGCGCGCAGCCGGTTGGGCGCCGAATCCGCGACGAACACGATGCCGTCGACGCCGCGCAAGATCAGCTTGCGCGACGAGTTGTAGAACACCTGGCCGGGCACCGTGTAGAGGTGGAAGCGGGTCTTGAAGCCGTTGACCTTGCCCAGATCGAGCGGCAGGAAGTCGAAGAAAAGCGTCCGCTCGTCCTCCGTGGCCAGCGACACCATCTCGCCCTTCGACTCCGACGGCACCTGTTCGTAGATCTGCTTGAGGTTGGTGGTCTTGCCGGACAGTCCGGGGCCGTAGTAGACGATCTTGAAGTTGATCTCGCGGGCGGAGAAGTTGATGGTGCTCATGACTTGCCCGATCCGAACAGCCCGTCGAGCAGGGCCTCGGTGGAGCTCGACCATTCCTGATCGAACTCGACCTTGGGTGCCTCGTCCTTGGAGTCACGCAGCACCACGCGGATCTCCTCGACCGACTTCTTGGTGAAGAGCTTGACCCGGCCGAGTGCCGCCGAGGAGTCGAACACCGTCACCAGCAGCGCCTTCTCGCCCAGTTCCTCGAGGTAGGTGCCGACCTCCGAGCCCTGCTGCACCGTCTCCTTGAAGGCGCTCTCCCCGAACAGGTTGGCGATGGCGGTATTGGCGGAGTAGTTCGATGCGATCAAGGTCGCAAGCGAGTCGAGCGAAGGGGGCTTGGGCGCCCACAGCGCGCGACGGTGCATCAGCACGAAACCCTTGCGGTCGATGATCATCGCATAGCGCGCGTGACTCTTGGTCAACAGCTCCGCGACGATGGCGTCGACCTTCTCGTACGTCTCTCCGTAGAGGTCGAGGGAGGGCTCGAGCATGGCCAATACTCTAGCAGCAGGCCGACGCGCGTCAACGTCGAACACGCCACTCTCGCGTATCCCGTGGTCGGAGTCGGCGGCGCCCGTCGGCGGCGCCCGTCGGGGTCGCTCAGGCTGCTCGGATGCCCTACGGGACCGCGTAGGCTGCACGTCGGAAGGCTGTGGCGCCGCGGAACGGCGGTCGCCCGCAGGCGGGGGCGGGCCCGAACGGTCCCGCAAGGGGCCGGGAACGAGCAGAACGTGCGCGAGAACATCGTTAGCGAGAACAACGTGCGCGAGAACAACGTACGCGAGAACTAGCGTGAGCGAGAACAACGTGAGCGAGAACAACGTGAGCGACCAGATCGTGAGCCAACAGCCGTGAGTGACGAGACGTTCGACCAGCACGAAGAACGCGCCGGCGGCATCCTCCCGGCCGACACGGTCATGGGTACGGTGACGCTGAGCGTGTCCGACCTCGAGGCCGGGGAGACCTTCTATCGGGATGCCCTGGGTCTTGCGACCCGCGAACGCGGGCCCGGCTGGTTGGCGCTCGGCACGCCCGGTACGACGCTGCTGCACCTCGAAGAGGGAGCCGTCGGGCGGGCGGCGTCGGGCCTCCCCGGGCTCTACCACCTGGCCATCCTCGTCCCCGATCGACAGGTGCTAGGCGCCTGGTTGCTGCACGCGCTCGAGATCGGGCTCGCGTTGCAGGGAGCCGCCGACCACGCCGTCAGCGAGGCGATCTATCTGGCCGATCCCGAGGGGAACGGCATCGAGATCTACCGCGATCGTCCGCGCCACGCGTGGAAGACGCGACAGGGGCAGATCGCCATGACCACCGAACCCCTCGACGCACACGACCTCACGGCCGCGGCGGCTCCGAGCTGGGACGGGCTCCCCGAAGGCAGCAGCATCGGGCACGTCCATCTGCAGGTGGGTGAGCTGGCGCGCTCGGCGGCGTTCTACGGCGACGCTCTGGGCTTCCCACGAACGAACGACGCCTTCCCGGGCGCCTGCTTCCTGGGGGCGGGCGGCTACCATCACCACCTCGGCCTCAACACCTGGGGCGTGCGTGGGCGCGGTCCTCGACCTCCGGGCGCCGCCGGACTCCGGCGCATCGAGGTGCTCGTGCCCGACGAGAACGCAAGGGCTTCCGCGCAACGACGTTTGATCCGTGCAGGGCACGACGCTCGAGCGGGCGATGCCGGAGACGCCTTCGACGTCGCCGACCCGGACGGGCTCGAGGTGCGCGTGCGAGTCGAACGGCGGTCGGCCGCCCTCGACCGCGCGCTCTGACGAAGTGCCGTCCCATCGCGCTCGCCTTGTCGCGGGCCTATGGGTTCGCTATACTTCTCCCTCGGGCCCGCCGCTGACGGCCCGGCACGGCGATGTAGCTCAGCTGGTTAGAGCGCACGACTCATAATCGTGAGGTCCGGGGTTCGAGTCCCCGCATCGCTACCAGGAACGTTCAGGGACGCACTCTCTGGAGAAGAGGGTGCGTCCCTTCGATGTCTGCAGCGGAACGGGTTGTCGTTGCGTGTTCCGAACGTCAGGCCCTGCTGATCTCGGTCATCACATGCTCGTGCAGGTCGCCGACGGTGCCGTGCCAGTCGCATCGAGCGCAGGCCACCGCGGTGGCCTCGTCCCAGGCCGCGTCGCCCAGCGCCTCGTCGATCACGCACAGCTCTTCACCGGTCGCGCCCACCACCACATCGACGTAGACCTCGATCGACGTGAGGATGCGAACGCGTTCCGCACCGCAAACGGGGCAGAGCGACTTGTGCTGGTCGGGTTCGGTGGGGAGCGACGACACGGTCATCACGGTGACTCTGGTGTACCAGGGGACGTCTTACAGACTTCTTATCCTCGCCGACGGCGACGCCGGCCGAGACCCGCCACCGGATGTCGCCCATCGGTCCCGGTGCTACAGTTGGCCCGTACCACGACCGGGGTTGCTTGGGGAGGGGTTCGCATGGTCCCACGTCATCGCGGAATCGTGATGCTCGCACTGGTCACGGCGCTGTCCGGCATGACGTCCTGCTCGTCGTCAAGTTCGACCGCGGGGCGGCCCACGATCGCGTTCACGACACCGGCCGATCACGCGCGGATCACGGGAACTCGCACCGTGACCGTCTCTGGAACACTATCGGGCACCGTCGACACCCTTTCCATCAACGTAAACGGCGCGCCAGTCGTGAGCGTGACGCACTCCGGGACGGGATTCGACGCGATGGTGCAGCTCGGTGACGGACCGAACACGATCGTAGCGAAGGCCGCCGGAGGAGGCGCCAACGCCACTGCCTCGCTCCAGCTCTTCTACCCGTTCCTCGCCCTGACGACGGGCCAGCCCGCCTCCCACGTCATCGGCCAGACGACGTTCGATCGGGCCGCAACGGGCGTGGGCCCGAAGGCGCTGGCCATGCCGTCCGGGGACGGGGCCGCGGTCAACGGGGTGCTCTATCTGCCGGATACCTACAACAACCGCGTGCTCGGATACCAGAACGTTCCAACCGCCAACGATGCGGCCGCCACTTTCGCTCTGGGCCAGACCAACCTCAATAGCAACGCTGCCGGCACCGACGCAGGCTCGCTCTCGCACCCGACGGGAGTGGCCCAGGGCGCAGGCAAGCTCGTCATCGCCGACCAGGGCAACCAACGTGTGCTCATCTTCGACGCGCCGCCCACATCCAACGGCCCGTCGGCCGGTGTCGTCGTGGGTCAGCCGGGCTTCGGGCCGAACGGAAGCAGTTGCTCGCCCACGGGCCTCAACACGCCCTCAGGAGTGGCGGTGACGGGGTCACGCCTCTTCGTGGCCGATACCCTCAACAATCGCGTATTGATCTGGAACGACGTTCCGGCCAGCAACGGAACGGCACCCGACATCGTACTGGGACAGGCCGGGCTCTCGAGCTGCGCAGCCAATGATGCCGCCCAGAATGGAACGGACACGACCAACGCGACCGCGCGCACGCTCGACGCCCCCCGGGACGTCTGGAGCGACGGCACGCGCATCGTCGTGGCCGACTCCGGCAACAATCGGGTGCTCATCTGGAATGCCGTTCCCACCAGCAATTTCGCCGCCGCCGACGTCGTGGTGGGGCAGACCGACGCGGTGTCCAACCTGCCCGGCACAACGCAGGTCATCATGAACAATCCACGATCCGTCGTGTCCAACGGCAATCAGCTCTTCGTCGACGACTTCACCAACAATCGGGTACTCATCTGGAACGTGATGCCCGACAAGAATGGGGCACCCGCCAACACCGTGCTCGGCCAGCCCGACTTCCAGAGCAGGGGCACTGGCACCTCCGTGACGATGCTCGCGCGACCCAGCGGGGCGCTGCTCTCAGACACGACATTGTTCGTCACCGACGAGATCAACAACCGCGTCCTCACCTATGAGCCTTAGGACGGTGGTGCATGGTGCCGGGAGCGGGACTCGAACCCGCATGCCCTGGCGGGCTGCAGATTTTAAGTCTGCTGCGTCTACCGATTCCGCCATCCCGGCACGCTCCCAAGAAGTGTAGCGGAGCCTCGCGTGGCGTGCGCCGACCCGCGCCCGGCGCGATGCAGGACGCTGCTCATCCGTCGGGCGTACCATGCGGCCAAGGAGCGCGCTTGCTCGACGCTCTGCCCACCCACAAGCCGCGGGGGCCCGGCCGGACGGGACGGCTCCCGCGCCGCCGGAGGCGTGAAGCGCACCGGCGCTGGGAGCCGGTTCCGCGTCGCGCGGTTTCGGCGCCGCCCCGGAAAGGAGCGTTTCCTTGACGACCACCGACACCTTCCTGAAGGCCCGCGACTTCCTGCTCCGCGAGCGGGAGGACTACGACGCCGCCTACAACGGCTTCGCCTGGCCCGAGCTCGATCGCTTCAACTGGGGTCTGGACTGGTTCGACGTCCTCGCCAGGGACAACGACCGGACCGGCCTGCACGTCGTGAACGACGACGGCGGCGACGTCCGCCTGTCCTTCGCCGAGCTGGCCGAGCGCTCCTCGAGGCTGGCAGGCTTCCTGCAGGCGCAGGGTGCCCATCGCGGCGACCGCATGCTGGTGATGCTTCCCAACGTGGCACCGCTCTGGGTGGTGATGCTGGCCTCCATCAAGCTGGGCACCGTTCTGATCCCCGCGACCACCCTGTTGACCGCCGATGACCTGCGCGACCGCATCGGTCGGGGGGGCGTGCGCCACGTCATCACCGACGAGGCCGGGGCCGAGAAGGCCGCGGCCGTGGAAGGCGACTTCACCCGCATGGTGGTGGGCGGCTCCCGCCCCGGTTGGCTGAGCTACGACGACGCCCTGTCGTGGACCGGGGCGTTCGCGCCCGAGGGGGAGACGCGCGCCGGCGACCCCATGTTGCTGTACTTCACCTCGGGCACCACTTCGAAGCCGAAGCTCGTGCTCCACACCCATCAGAGCTACCCCGTCGGGCACCTCTCGACCATGTACTGGATCGGTCACCTGGAGGGGGACGTGCACTGGAACATCAGCTCGCCGGGCTGGGCCAAGCATGCCTGGAGCAATTTCTTCTCCCCCTGGAATGCCGGCGCCACGGTGTTCGTGTACAACTACGAGCGCTTCGACGCCCGGCGGGCGCTCGAGGCCATGGTCCGGCACGAGGTGAGCTCGCTGTGCGCGCCTCCCACCGTGTGGCGGCTGCTGTTCCGAGAGGATCTCGCTTCCTACCCGGTGAAGCTGCGCGAGCTGGTGGGGGCTGGCGAGCCGATGAACCCGGAGATCATCGCATCCGTACAGAAGGCCTGGGGCATCACCCTGCGCGACGGCTATGGCCAGACGGAGACGACGGCGCAGGTCGGCAACACGCCGGGGCAGCCGGTCAAGCCCGGATCGATGGGTCGACCGCTACCGGGCTACCGGGTCACGCTGCTCGGCCCGGACGGGCAGGTCGGCGTTCCAGAAGGGGAGATCTCCCTGAACCTCGACCCTGCTCCGCTGGCGCTGATGGACGGCTACATGGACGACCGGGAACGGACGGCGGCCGTGACGCAGGGCGGATACTACCGGACCGGCGACGTCGCTTCGGTGGACGACGATGGCTACTACTGGTACGTCGGCCGCGCGGACGACGTCTTCAAGAGCTCGGACTACCGCATCAGTCCGTTCGAGCTGGAGAGCATCCTCATCGAGCACCCGTCGGTGCAGGAGGCGGCCGTGGTGCCGAGTCCCGACCCCATGCGCCTGTCGGTCCCGAAGGCGTTCGTGACGCTGGCCGGCGAACGGGCGCCGGACCGCGAAACGGCGCTCGACATCTTCCGGTTCATCCGGCGGCGCATGGCGCCCTACCTGCGCGTGCGGCGCTTGCAGTTCGGATCGCTCCCCAAGACCATCTCCGGCAAGATCCGCCGGGTCGAGCTGCGCCGCGACGAGCACGCGCACAGCGATCAGCCGCGGGCCGAGGCGGAGTTCTGGGAGGAGGACTTCCCGGAATTGAAGAGCGACGCGTAGCGACGGTTCGGAGGCCGCGCGTGACGCGCGGCCTCCGATGTCGCGGTGTCACGACGCGATGACCTGTTCAGGCCTAGGCTGTCGTGCCCAGCAGCGAAAGCGCCTCGCTGCGGTCGCGGGCCCGGCGTTCCTCGTCCCAACCGAACTCACCCGCGAGTAGCTCGGACACGCGCTCCAAGGCCGTCCTGGCCGCCGTCTCGTCGAGCACGCCGAGCCGGAGTCGGCGCCACAGCACGTCGCTCGTGCTGCGAGCGTACTCGTGGCGCGCCACGTAGACGACCTCGGCCTCGAGGTAGGGATGGTTCTCGACCAGCCGACCGGCATGGCCGTCGTTGGCCAGCGCCGCCACCTCCGAGGCGAACCCTCCGTAGGCGCGGTTGAGGTAGCTGGCGACGTCGACGTCGAGTGCGTATCGCTCCTGCAGGGCACCCGCGCCCTGCCCGCTGAAACCCTCGGCGCCGACCAGCAGGAGCGTGTCGGTGTCGCTCGGGCCGCTCGGCGAAAGCCCGCC
>CAWAPF010000016.1:0-35959 GCA_963783895.1 uncultured Trueperaceae bacterium | reverse complement strand
CAGACCGGGAGGAAGCATCCTTGTCAGGCCATAACAAGTGGTCACAGATCAAGCGCAAGAAGGCGGTCAACGACCGTCAGCGCGGGAAGATCATCAGCAAGCACATACGGGCCATCCAGTCTGCCGTTCGTGAGGGCGGCGGCGGGGACTCGTCGGCCAACCTGTTCCTGAAGAACGCTCTGGCGGCTGCCAAGACGGACGACGTGCCGCAGGACAACATCGACCGCGCTATCGAACGCGCCCTCGGTGGCAGCGAGGGCGGCGATTACGAGCCCGTCCTGTACGAGGGCTATGGACCGGCCGGAATTGCAGTGCTGGTGGAGGCGCTCACCGACAACCGCAATCGCACCGCGTCCGAGGTCCGACATGTGTTCAGCAAGCACGGCGGCAACATGTCGGGATCGACGGCCTGGCAGTTCGAGAGCAAGGGCGTGATCGTGCTGGACGCCGCGGACGACACGCTGCAGGAACTCGCCATCGATCTCGGCGCCGAGGACCTCGAGTCCATCGATGGCGGCCTCACCATCTACACCTCGCCCACCGAACTGTACGCCGTGGTGGACGGCCTTCAGAAGGCTGGGCACGCTCCGGAGGTATCGCAGCTCAGCAAGTTCGCCCAGACCGAGACCGAGCTGGACAGCAGCGACGCCGACAAGGTGGTCCGGTTCATCGAAGCGCTCGAAGACCTCGACGACGTACAGAACGTCTACTCCACGGCCAACCTGGAGAACGCTGAGCTGGTCGGCTGACCTCACGAGGGAGGGGTATGAGCTTTCCTGTCCTGCCCTGGGATGACCTCCCGGCGATCACGGCTGCCCAGATGCAGCAGCTCATCATGCTCGCCACCGGCAAGTACGGTCTGGACAACCGGGTGCTCGTCGAGCACACGGCTCGCAATCTCGTCACGCTAGTCGACGCCTTCGGCGGGGATGGCCCCGTGCTGGTGGTCGCTGGGCGCGGCAACAACGGCAGCGGTGGCCTCGCCGCTGCCCGCCTACTGGGCGCCCGGGGTCATCGGGTGTGGGTGGTCCCCACGCACGAGGCCGAGAACTACTCCGGTACCCCCAAGGAGCAGCTCGAGCACCTGCGCCACTTCGACAAGGTTCGGGTCCGTACGAGCCTCCCCAAGATGAAGTTCGCGTGCGTCATCGATGCCGCCATCGGCACCAATCTCGAGGGGCCGCCGCGTGGCCGCACCCAGGACGTCATCACCGTGCTCAACAACATGGGCGACGGCTCCTGCGTGATCTCCCTCGACGCGCCCACCGGCATG
Source organism: uncultured Trueperaceae bacterium (assembly GCA_963783895.1). Taxonomy (GTDB): domain Bacteria; phylum Deinococcota; class Deinococci; order Deinococcales; family Trueperaceae; genus JASBRS01. The sequence goes on along the minus strand of CAWAPF010000016.1, from coordinate 34,686 downwards.
ATGGTCGATGACGGTGAGGTGCCCGGCGACATCGTGCACGCCAGCATGACGCTCTCCGTGGCGTTGCCCAAGAAGGGGGTCACACCCGGCGGCATGGTGGGGCGCCTGTTCGTGGGCGATATCGGGCTGCCGCAGGGGGTGTTCGAGTCGATGGGGCTGCCGAGCGTGCAGCTTCCCGGTTTCATCAGCGAGGTCACAGGCAAGTGACGGCGGATAGCGCCGGCAGCCACCGACCACCTCTGCTTCGCACCGTTCGACGGTCGTAGTCCGCACGAGCGGAGCTGCGGGACGTCGGGCGTGTCCGTTCCCTGCAGGAGGGTACGACGTTCCTGTCGCGCACCCTCCCCCGTACCACGTACCGTTCTCACGCTGTCTTCACGCTTCACATGATCCGGTGAGATCGCTGCTAGGATGCCCGAAAGGCCTAGAGCACATCGATCTACGTCGGTAAGGAGCGAGGGCTTACTCTACGCTCCCACCGCCGAAAGGAGATCATTGTGAAACGAATCGGAATCGTTCTATCGGCCGGCATCGCGCTGGTCATCTTGGCGGCGTGCGGCGGTGGTACCACCGCGGTGAGCGTCAAGATCTCGGCACAGACCACCATCATCGCCATTGACGGGCGCACCCAGTTGTCGGCGACGGTCACGGGCACCGGCAACAACGCCGTCACGTGGAGCACGAGCAACGCCAGCCTCGCTACGGTCGACTCCAACGGCATCGTCGAGGCCAACGGCGCGGCAGGCACCGTCGACATCACGGCCACCAGCGTGGCTGATGCCACGAAGAGCGACGTGGTTACGATCACGGTGGGGTCATTCACCGTCACGAGCGTGACCATCACGGCTCCGTCGACGTCGGTACAGGTGGGGGGCACGCTCCAGCTCTCCGCGTCGGTCTCCCCTCCCAGTGCGCCTCAGAGCGTGTTCTGGAGCTCGAGTGACAGCTCTGTCGCGACGATCGACGCGACCGGGAAGGTCACGGGCGTGAAAGCCGGCAGCGTCACGATTACCGCCAAGAGCGCGGCGAACATCAACGTCACCGATAGTGTCACCATCACCGTTGTGACATCCGGCGGCGGCAACGTCACCAGCGTGACCATCAACGACCCCAATCCGAGCGGTCCCGATCAAGTCCAGGTCGGCGGCACGATCAACCTGTTCGTGACGGTGGTGGCAGATCCAGGCGTGTCCAAGGCCGTGACGTGGAGCTCTGGCGACAACTCCCTGGCTACGGTGGACAATAACGGCATTGTCACCGGGGTCGCGGCAGGGACCGTCACCATCACCGCCACGAGTGCTGTCGACAACAGTGTCTCTGACTCCATCAACATCGACGTGATCGCGGGAACGGTTACGGGTGTCACCATCACGAATCGCCCACCGAGCGACACGCTTCTTGTGGGCGTTACACGGGACCTCGACGCCACCGTGACCGGCACAGGCAACTTCAGTCAGGATGTGACTTGGACCTCCAGTTCGCCTGGCGTGGCCACCATCGACCCCAGCGGCGTCATCACGGGCGTCGCCCAGGGCACGACGGTGGTCAAAGCGGTCGCGGCGTCTGACACCAACCAGGAGGACAGCTTCACTCTGACGGTGACGCAAACGAGCGTGGACTGCAACAATCCCACAGCACTGACCAGCGTCAACAGCACCACGACCCTGCCGGTCGCCTGTTACTCGGTCGCCGCCAACGGCACGGTCTCCGTCACCGCCGCATTGACGATCCAGGCGGGCACCATCATCGAGTTCGGTCAGAGCGCAAGGCTCAGCGTCGACTTCGGAGGCTCGCTGACTGCGAACGGTTCTGCCGCGCACCCCATCCTCATGCGCGGTCAGAACCCGAGCTCGGGCTTCTGGGACGGCATCGACTTCGTCGCGCTCAGCAACGACAACCAGCTCAGCTACGTCCACATCTCGGATGCCGGTAGCAGTTCGCTGGCGGGTGTCTACGTCGAATCGACCGGTAGCGTGGCGATCGATCACACGCAGATCTCCAACTCCACGGTGGGTTTGACGGCCGAGAACAACGGCGTGATTTCCTCGTTCGCGCTCAATGCGTTCAGCGGGAACGGTTTGGTGGCGGACCTGTATCCGATGCATCTGGGCTCGCTGGACGGCGCCAGTGACTACGCTGGATCGTCGGGGACGGCCAACACGAACAACTACCTGCTGGTCCGTTCCGGCAACAGTGGCGCCGGTACCTGGCCGGCGACGAACGCTCCGTTCCATGTCATCGACAACGCCACCGTGACGGTCAACGGTGCGGTGAGCGTGGATCCGGGCGCGCAGTTCGAGTTCGGTAGCAGTGCTCGGCTCCGGATCGACTCTGGCGGCACGTTCGATGCCACCGGGACCTCGTCGAATCACATCGGCTTCAGCGGTGCCAGTGCCACGAGCGGCTTCTGGGACGGCATCGACGTGAACACCAGTACCGGCAACAACCTGGACTACGTCGACATCTCCGATGCCGGTAGCAGTTCGCTGGCGGGTGTCTACGTCGAATCGATCGGTAGCGTGGCGATCAGCCACAGCACCTTCTCGGACTCCACGGTGGGTTTGACGGCCGAGAACAACGGCGTGATTTCCTCGTTCGCGCTCAATGCGTTCAGCGGGAACGGTTTGGTGGCGGACCTGTATCCGATGCATCTGGGCTCGCTGGACGGCGCCAGTGACTACGCTGGATCGTCGGGGACGGCCAACACGAACAACTACCTGCTGGTCCGTTCCGGCAACAGTGGCGCCGGTACCTGGCCGGCGACGAACGCTCCGTTCCATGTCATCGACAACGCCACCGTGACGGTCAACGGTGCGGTGAGCGTGGATCCGGGCGCGCAGTTCGAGTTCGGTAGCAGTGCTCGGCTCCGGATCGACTCTGGCGGCACGTTCAACGCCACGGGGACCTCCGGCAACCGCATCACCTTCCAAGGTGTCGCTTCCACGCAAGGGTACTGGGACGGCATCGACGTGAACACCAGTACCGGCAACAACCTGGATTACGTCGACATCTCAGACGGCGGTTCCAGCGGCCTCGCCGACCTCTACATCCAGTCCATCGGGGCCGTTACCGTCCACAACAGCTCGTTCTCGAACAGCTCGAGCTACGGTATCGACATGGAGAGTGGCGGCAGCATCACCCCGAGCACGGTCGCCGACCTGACAAACGTGTCGATCGGCAACAACACCTTCTCGGGGAATGCCTCGGGCAACACGAACGGCATTCCATAGTCCTGCGTTGAACCTGCGTCGTCTTGACCCCCGGTCCCGAGGGACCGGGGGTTTCGCATGTGCGATTCGCTCCCAAGGAGGATCTCCGAATCGACGGATGGCCTCCCTGGCTGTAGCCCGATTCCTCCAGGGGACCCTCGGTCAGCCGCCCACGTACGCCGCCAGATGCTCGCCGGTCAGCGTGGACCGCGCCGCGACGAGGTCGGCGGGCGTGCCCTCGAACACGACCCGCCCACCGTCGTGGCCGGCCCCGGGTCCCAGGTCGATGATCCAGTCGGCGTGCGCCATGACCGCCAGGTGGTGCTCGATGACGATGACCGACTTGCAGGCGTCGACGAGCCGGTCGAGCAGGCCGAGCAGTTGCGCCACGTCGGCGAGGTGGAGCCCGCTGGTCGGTTCGTCCAGGACGTAGACGCCCCCATCTTCCGCCATGTGCGTCGCCAGCTTCAGTCGCTGGCGCTCCCCGCCGGAGAGCGTGGTGAGCGGCTGCCCGATGTTCAGGTAGCCCAGTCCCACGTCGGTCAGGCGGGACAGGATCCTGTGCGCCGCGGGGTTCTTCGCGGGGCCGGAACCGAAGAACGCCTCGGCGTCGGTCACCGGCATCGCCAGCACCTCGCTGATGTCCCGGCCGGCGAGCCGGTACTCCAGCACCGAGGGCTGGAAGCGCCTTCCCCCGCACTCCTCGCAGGGGGTGTCCACGGTGTCCAGGAAGCCGAGCTCGGTGGTGATGACGCCGGCGCCCTTGCAGGCGGGACAGGCGCCCTCCGAATTGAAGCTGAAGAGCGCGGGTTTCACGCCGTGGGCCTTGGCGAACGCCTTGCGGATGGGGTCGAGCAGCCCGGTGTAGGTCGCCGGGTTGCTCCTGCTGGAGCCGTGCACCTGGCCCTGGTCGACCGACACCACGCCCGCGCCAGCGGGGATGGAGCCGTGGAGCAGCGAGCTCTTGCCGGACCCGGCGACACCGGTCACCACCACGAGCACGCCGAGCGGGAGATCGACGTCGACGCCCTGAAGATTGTTGGTGACGGCGCCACGGATCTCCAGCTTGCCGGTGGGCGAACGGACGGTGTCCTTGAGGGGCGTCCGGTCGCCGAGGTGACGGCCGGTCAGCGTGTCGCTGGCCCGCAGCTCGTCGACGGTGCCCTCGAAGCAGACGCTGCCTCCGGCCGCGCCCGCCCCCGGGCCGAGGTCGACGATGTGGTCCGCGATGCGGATCGTCTCCGGTTCGTGCTCCACGACGAGCACCGTGTTCCCCTTGTCGCGCAGCCGCTGCAGCAACGCGTTCATCCGCCCGATGTCGTGCGGGTGCAGACCGGTGGTCGGTTCGTCGAAGACGTAGGTGACGTCGGTCAGCGAGGAGCCGAGGTGGCGGATCATCTTCACGCGTTGCGCCTCGCCTCCCGACAGCGTGCCCGCGGGACGGTCGAGGGCGAGGTAGCCCAGGCCGATTTCGACGAACGCGTCGAGGGTCTCCTGGAGCGCGTGCAGGAGAGGTGCCACGGACGGCGCCTCACGCTCGCGCAGCCACGCCGCCAGGTCGCTGATCTGCATCGCGCAGGTGTCGGCGATGCTCTTGCCGCCGATCGTCGACGAGCGAGCCGCCGCGTTGAGTCGGGTGCCGCCGCAGTCCGGGCAGGGCTTGAAGGTGACCGCACGTTCCACGAAGGCGCGCACGTGGGGCTGCATCCCCTCCTTGTCCTTGGCGAGCATCGACCTCTGGATGCGCACGACCAGCCCCTCGTAGGTCATGTTGATGCCCGCGATCTTCATGCGCTCGGGCTCGTGGTAGAGGAAATCGTGCAGCTCCTGGTCGCTGTATTCGCCGATGGGCTTGTCCGGGTCGACGAACCCCGAGGCGGCGTAGAGACGGTAGTTCCAGCCGCCCGTCTTGTACCCGGGAACGGTGAGGGTGCCCTCTGCGAGCGACTTGCTCGCGTCGAAGAGCTGGTCGTGGTCGAGGTCGGAGATCGTGCCCCGCCCCTCGCAGCGTGGGCACATGCCGCCGGCGACGGTGAAGGTGCGGCTCACCGTCTCGCCGGAGCCGCGCTCGACGGTGATCGCGCCGCCGCCACGGACCGACGGCACGTTGAAGGAGTACGCGCGTGGCGACCCGACGTGAGGTTCGCCGAGCCTGCTGTACAGGATGCGCAGCATCGCGTTGGCGTCCGTGGCGGTGCCGACGGTGGAGCGGGGATCGGCCCCGAGCCGGCGTTGGTCGACGATGATCGCCGTCGTCAACCCTTCGAGCACATCGACGTCGGGGCGGGGCATGGTCGGCATGAAGCCCTGTACGAACGCGCTGTACGTCTCGTTGATGAGACGCTGCGACTCCGCGGCGATGGTGTCGAACACCAGCGAGCTCTTGCCCGAGCCGGACACGCCGGTGAACACCGTCAGGCGACGCTTCGGGATCGCAAGGTGGACGTCCTTGAGGTTGTTCGCGCGGGCGCCGTGGACGCCGATGACATCGTGGCTGTCGGCGAGGTGGTTGTCGGTGGCCATGGTCGCGCTCCTTCGTCGTGCCCGTGCGCGGTCCGGCCCGTCGGCCCGGCCGGCGGACGCCTCAGCGCAGCTGCTGGATGCGGAGCAAGTTCCCCGAGGGGTCGCGGAAGGCGCAGTCGCGGACCCCGTACGGCTGCTCGGTCGGCTCCTGGACCACCTCGGCGTCGCTGGCCTGCAACCGCTCGAAGATCCCGTCGAGGTCGGTGGTGGCCAGGTTGATGCTGGCGAAGGTTCCCTTGGCCATCATCTCGGCGATGGTGCGGCGTTCCTCGTCGGTGATGCCCGGGGTGGCGGCGGGCGGGTACAGAACGATGGAGGTGCCGGGTTGCCCTGCCGGCCCGACCGTGATCCAGTGCATCCCGCCGTACTCGACGTCGGCGCGGACCTCGAAGCCGAGAGCGTCGCGGTAGAACGCGATCGAGGCGTCCGGATCGTCGTGCGGAAGCATGCTCGCGTGGATGGTGATGTCCATGGCCGTCATTCTAGGGGTGGTCCGGGCGCCGACGCTTCTCGATTCCTGACCGGTCGGCCCTTGACGGGCCGGGTCACCTGCTTCGCCAGGCACGGCGGCATCCCCGCCGTCGCACGGCCCTCCCGGACGCGGTAGGCGCTGGGAGACATGCCGACCAGCTCGCGAAAGCGGCTGCTGAACGAGCCCAGCGACGAGCAGCCGACTTCGAAGCAGACGTCGGTCACGCTGAGGTCGCCGCGACGCAACAGCGCCATGGCGCGCTCGATGCGCCGCGTCATCAGGTAGCCGTAGGGCGACTCGCCGTAGGCGAGCCGGAACTGCCGGCTGAGGTGTCCGGCCGACATGTGCACGCCTCGCGCGAGGCCCTCGACGTCCAGCGGCCGCGCGTACTCCCGGTCGATCCGGTCGCGGACGCGGCGCAGCCGTGCGAGGTCGCGCAGGTGCGGCGCTGCGGTGGGGTTGCTGGTCACCGCTGCGATCATGCCACGTGGCGCCGGCGCGGTCCCCGTGCGGGGCTACCTCGGTACGCCCGCCGGCCCGGCCGGGAACGACGGACCAACCCCCGGCTTCCGTGGCCCGGGGGTTGCTCGCTGCGCGTCTGCGACGCTTGTTCTTGGGTGGTAGGCGCGGGCGGGATTGAACCGCCGACCTCTACAGTGTCAATGTAGCGCTCTCCCACTGAGCTACGCGCCTATGGTCGGAAGAGGTGGAGGCGCCGACCGGATTCGAACCGGTGAATCGAGGTTTTGCAGACCTCTGCCTTACCCCTTGGCTACGGCGCCGCACGCTCACGGACCGACGCCGGGTCGGGCCGCCGAGCTAGGAAAGCCTAGCATGGCCGATTTTCCGTTGTCAACGCGCTCGCGGCGCTTTCGTCGGGCCCGGACGCGGCCGGCTCGACGGCGCCCGGCGACCCCGCGGTGCGGGGTCTTCGGGGGCCCGGGCAGGCCCCCGACCCCGCGTTAGCATGGGGCATGTCGAGCGAGCCGACCCCCGCCTTCGCCCATCTCCACCAGCACACGGCTTACAGCCTCCTGGACGGGGCCGCGCGCATCAAGGACCTCATGCAGTGGGTGCGTTCGGTCACCCCCGGCGACCCTGCGGTGGCCATGACCGACCACGGCAACATGCACGGCGCGGTGGAGTTCTACAAGGCGGCGCAGGCGGAGGGCGTCAAGCCCATCCTCGGGCTCGAGGCCTACGTCACCAGCGGCTCGCGCTTCGAGAAGCGCCGCATGTCGAGCACGCTCGACGGCGGCTACTACCACCTGACCCTGCTCGCCAAGAACTACACCGGCTACCAGAACCTCTGCAAGCTCTCCAGCCGCGCCTACCTGGAGGGCTTCTACATGAAGCCGCGCGTCGACCACGAGCTGCTGGCCGAGCACAGCGAGGGGATCATCGCGCTCTCCGGCTGCCTGGGCGCCCAGATCCCGCGGGCGGTGCTCGACGTGGGTGTCGAAGAGGGGGAACGCCTGCTGCAGGCCTACCTCGACATCTACGGCGACGACTTCTTCGTGGAGCTGCAGAACCACGGCCTCGAGGAACAGGAGCGCCTCAACCCCGTGCTGAAGGACTTCGCGGACCGCTACGGGCTGGGCATGGTCGCGACCAACGACGGCCACTACGTGCGCAAGGAGGACGCCCGTGCCCACGAGGCCCTGCTGTCGATCCAGACCAAGACCGTGCTCTCCGACCCGAACCGGTTCCGCTTCCCCTGCGACGAGTTCTACGTCAAGACGCCCGAGGAGATGGCGGCCGCGCTGCCCGCGAGCACGTACCCCGGCGCCCTCGAGAACAGCCTCACGGTGGCCGACATGTGCAACGTCGATCTGCCCATCGGTGACAAGCGCGTCTACCAGATGCCGGAGCTGCCGCTGCCCGAAGGGCGGACCCTCGCGGAGCAGCTGCGCATCGACGGCTACCGGGGGCTGATGCAGCGCTATCCCGAGGACGTGGACGAGGCGCTCTTCCGCGCGTACCTGTCCGAAGCGCGCGGAGCGGAAGCGGCCGGCGAGCTGGACTTCGATGCCGTGCTGCTGGCGCTGGCCGAAGAGGGCGAGCGCGGCCGCAGGCCCAAGGGCCAGGACGAGACCTACGACCGCTACGCCTATCCTCACCTGGAGGCCTTCACCGAAGGGCGCGACGACCGGGCGGCCGCCGTGCTGCGGCGCGCCGAGTACGAGCTCGGGGTCATCATCGCCATGGGCTTCCCCGACTATTTCCTCATCGTTGCGGATTTCATCAACTGGGCCAAGGACCACGGCATCGCCGTCGGTCCGGGGCGCGGTTCCGGCGCCGGGTCGATCGTCGCCTACGCGCTGCGCATCACCAACATCGACCCGCTGGCCTTCGGGCTGCTGTTCGAGCGCTTCCTCAATCCCGAGCGCATCTCCATGCCCGACTTCGACATCGATTTCTCCGACGTGCGTCGCGGCGAGGTCATCGACTACGTACGGGAGAAGTACGGCGACGACAAGGTGGCCCACATCGCGACGTTCGGGACCATGGCGTCGCGCGCTGCCATCAAGGACGCCGCGCGCGTGATGGAGGCCCCCTTCGCCGACGCCGACAGGATCTCCAAACTGGTGCCGGTGGTGTACGGGCGCAGCGTCTCGATCGAGCGCGCCCGCGAGGAGGTGCCGGAGTTCCGGGAGCTGTACGACGCGGGCGCCAAGGACTACGTCGACGTCGCCCAGACCCTGGAAGGGCTGACCCGCCACGCTTCGGTGCACGCCGCCGGCGTCATCATCTCCAGGAACCCTGTGCAGGAACTCGCTCCGGTATTCCGTGCCGGCGACGGTCCCGTCGTTTGTCAGTACGACATGGGCTCGGTCGAGGACCTCGGCTTCATCAAGATGGACTTCCTCGGGCTGCGTACGCTGTCGTTCATCGAGGCCGCCGTGAAGATCGTGCGCGCAGCGCATGGCGTCGAGCTCGATCCCGACACCTTCGACCAGGACGACACGGCGACCTTCGAGATGCTCTCCCGCGGCGAGTCCGCGGGCGTGTTCCAGTTCGAGTCGCCGGGCATGGTCGACACGCTCAAGAAGCTCAAGCCGCGCCGCATCCATGACCTGATCGCCGTGAACGCTCTGTACCGGCCCGGCCCCATGGAGAACATTCCGACCTACCTGCGGCGTCACCGCGGCGAGGAGGCCGTCGACTACTCCGACTTCCCGGAATCGCAGGCGCTGCTCTCCCCCATCCTGGAAGAGACGTATGGCATCCCCGTCTACCAGGAGCAGATCATGCAGATCGCGCAGGCGGTGGCGGGGTACTCGCTCGGTCAGGCCGATCTCCTGCGGCGCGCGATGGGAAAGAAGAAGGTCGCGGAGATGGAGAAGCAGCGCAAGATCTTCGAGCGCGGCGCCTCCGCGAAGGGGATCCCGACCGCCGAGGCCAATCGCATCTTCGACCTCCTCGAGCGCTTCGCCAACTACGGCTTCAACAAGTCCCACTCGGCGGCGTACGGCGTGCTGGGGTACCAGACGGCCTACCTCAGGGCCCACTACCCGGTGGCCTTCGCCGCCGCCCTGCTCACGGTCGAACGCGCGAACTCGGACAAGGTGGCTCAGTACGTTGCCGACGCGCGCCACATGGGCATCGACGTGCTGCCGCCCGATATCAACGAGTCCAACGCCGACTTCACGCCGGTAGGGGGCCTCGTCCGCTTCGGGCTCTACGGCATCAAGAACGTCGGCGACAACGCCGTCGACCACATCCTGGACGAGCGCAAGCAGGCGGGCGCCTTCGGTGACCTCTTCGACTTCTGCCGGCGCGTCGATACCACCCTGGTCAACAAGCGCGCCGTGGAGCACCTCGTCAAAGCCGGCGCGTTCGACCAGCTGGGCGAGCGCCACGTGCTGCTCCGCAACCTGGAGACCGCGCTCAAGTGGGGGGCGGCCCAGCGCGAGCAAGCGGCGCAGGGCCAGGCGAGCCTGTTCGGCGCCGAGGAGATCAAGCCGCCGACGCTCGACCCCGGCGAGCCGCTCGGCGAGCTCGAGCTGCTGCGCTTCGAGAAGGAGGCGCTGGGGCTCTACATCAGCGCCCATCCCATGAATTCCTACCCGGGCCTGGCCGAGGCCGCAACCTGTGAGGTCGATGCCATCGAGGGTTACTTCCGCACCCACCCGCCGGACCGGCCCGGTGGCCGGGTGCGCGTGGTACTGGCCGGCATGCTCCAGAACGTGGTGAAGCGTCCGACGCGCAAGGGCACCATGATGGCGCGGTTCGAGCTGGCCGACGAGTCCGGCGCGCGCGAGCTGGTGGCGTTCAGCCGCAGTTTCGAGGCGATGGCCCACCTCTTGGCCGAGGACGCTCCGGCCGTGGTCGTGGCCGAGCTCTCGGAGGACGGTGACGGTGTGCGCCTGGTCGCCGATCGTCTGATCCGCTGGGACGCGCGCGACAACGCTCCCGAGGTGGCCGTGCTCCACTTCGACCTGGCGGAGGTCGGCCGGCACCACCTGCTCGAGTTGCGCTCGCTCCTGGACGAGTGCAGTGGTCGCACCCCGGTCCAGCTGGACGTGCTGGGCCCGCAGGGAGCCGCCAGCTATGCCGCCTCGGGCATACGCGTGGACGTAGACCGCCTGGCGGAGCTGCAAGCCTCCTGCCCCTGGCTCCGCACCTCGGTGACGCTCGACCGGAAGGCCCTGCTGGAGAGCCGGTCGCAGAACGGCGGCTTCCGCCCCGCCCCCTCGGCCGCGCCGGACGTACCGTTCTGAGCTCTCGCCAATGAGCGCGGGCGGCCGTGCTCAGGCCCCGACGGCGGGACGCTGCACGTCGACCTGCGTGGCCGCCATCTTGAACGCCTGGGCACTGGTGGCCGCGGCCATGCCGGTCTCGAAGGTGATGGCGCCACTGCCGTAGAGTTCCGCCAGGTGGTCGTCGAAGAGTTGCATGCCGTCGAGGCGAGCGTCTCTCAGCGCATCGTAGAGCTCACTCGTACGCTCCTCGTCGCGCACCAGGTCCTTGATGCGCAGCGTGCCCTTGAGGATCTCCATCGCCGCCACGCGCCCGGCGCCGTCGCCGCGCGGCAGCAGGCGCTGCGAGACGATCCCCACCAGCGCCTCGGCGAAGAGGATGCGCGCGGTCGATCGCTCATGCGGCGGGAAGAGATCGATCATGCGGTTGATCGTCCGCACCGAGTCCTGTGTATGGAGCGTGCTGAATACCAGATGTCCGGTCTGCGCCGCCGTCAATGCCGCTGCTGCAGTGGCGTGGTCCCGGATCTCGCCGATCATGATGACGTCCGGGTCCTGCCGCATGGCGGCGATCAGCGCCTCGGAGAACGAGCGCGCGTCGACCCCCAGCTCGCGCTGCACGACCGCCGAGCGCTTCGACTTGTGGAGGTACTCGATCGGGTCCTCGACGGTCACGATCATCTTCGCGTGCCGGCGATTGATCTCGTCGATGATCCGCGCCAGCGTGGTGGACTTGCCGCTGCCCGTGGCGCCGGTGACCAGCACCAGCCCCTTCTCCTGGTCGCGGAAGAACTCGATGGTCTCGTCGGACAGATTCACGACCTGCAGGGTGGCCTCGTCCGAGGTGATGATGCGCAGCACCGCGCTCACCGAGCCGCGCTGACGGAAGAGGTTGACGCGGAAGCGCGCAAGCCCGGCCACGCTGTAGGCGAGATCAACCTGGTGCCGGCTCTTGAAAGCGGCCTTCTGGGTGTCGTCGCACATCAGGTCGATGAGAGCCTCGGTGAAGCGCGGCGCGATCTTCGCTTCGCTGACCGGTTCGAGCTTTCCGTGGAGGCGGGCCAGCGCCGGCATCCCCACGTGCAGGTGGATGTCCGATGCACCGCGCTCGACCAGTTGCTGAAGCAGTTCGTTGAAGTGCATGGAGCGAGACTAGCCTCAGGCTTCTCACGGCGCCCTTACGAAGCTCTTACGGCGTTCTTACAGCATGGGACACGTGCCCGGCGTTGGCTTGCCGGTGGGCCCGGTGCCGACGAGCGGGTAGACTTGGAGCCTATGCTGCCGTGCAAGAGCGCAACATGACCGTGAGGGAGCCTTCGTCGTCCGTGCGCTCGGTGCGTGTGGGTGTGATCGGGACGGGTTGGTCCGACCGGGTGTTGATCCCCGCCTTCCAGGCCGGGGGCGTCGACGTGGTCGCCGTCGCGAGCCGGGCCCCGGAACGTGCGCGCGCCGTGGCGTCACGCCACGGCATCGAAGTCGCGACGGGGGACTGGCAGGACCTGCTCCACCTCGACCTGGATCTGGTGGTCGTGGCGTCGCCGCCGGCGATGCATCGCGAGCAGGCCGTGGCGGTGCTGGAGGCCGGTCGGCACCTGCTGTGCGAGAAGCCGCTGGCGCTCGACGCGGAGGAGGGGGAGGCCATCGCCGCGGCCGCACGGGCCGCCGGCGGGGTGCGGGCGCTGGTGGACCACGAGCTGCGCTTCTCCCCCGCAAGGCGCAAGGCCAGGGAGCTCATCGCGTCCGGAGCTATCGGGCGCGTGTTGACCGTGACCGCGCGCGTCGCCAGCCGCATGCGGGTGGATCCGACGCGCCCCTGGACCTGGTGGTCGGATGCGTCGCAGGGCGGCGGCATCCTCGGCGCGCTGGGCAGCCACGTGCTCGACGGCGTGCGTTGGCTGCTCGGAAGCGAGATCGATCTGCACGGGGCCACCCTGGGCCGCGTCTATCCGACGCGTACCGACGGCGACGGCGTGCGCCGCGCCGTGACGTCCGACGACATCGCCTCGCTCACTTTCCGCGCCGGTGAGGTCGTGGGCACGGTGCTGCTCCACGGTGCAGCGCTCGACGACGACATCGACCTGTTCACCGTGCGCGGTACCGAGGGCAGCCTCGTCATCGATCGCTCGCTGAAGCTGTATCTCGGCAAGCGCGGCGGTCCCTTCAAGGAGTACCTGACCCAGCTGCCGAGGATCGTTCCCAACCGCTTCCGGGCCTCGGGCTTCGCCGCAGGCAGCGTCCTCTTCGCCGACGCGTTGCGCCGCGGGCTGGCCGAGGGCGAGGACGCGGCCCTGGACGAGGCGGCCACCGTCGAGGACGGCGTGGCGGTACAGCGCCTCATCGATCGGGCCCGCCGGCTCGACGGCGGCGACATGGCCGCGGCCGGCTGAGCGGGGCGAGGCGGCGTGACCCGGATCCTCGCGCTGGTGCTGGTCACGCTGGTGCTGCTGTTCACCGGGTTCTGGCTGGCTCGGCGCCAGGGCACAACGGCGCCCCAGGGGACGGCGCAGAGCCCCTCGCAATCGGTGGCGCCAGCCGCGACGGCGGCCGGTAAGGGCAGCGGAGCGGGCGCGAGCGGCGCTGCCGCGGCGCCGGCCGAGGGAGGGGCGAGCGGGGCGGCAGCCTCGGTGCCTTTGCCCGACGGCTACAGCGCGCTTCCCTATGTGAGCGCAAAGCGTCAGCTCGTGTTCGACAAGCCGGCGCAGGTGGTCGTTCCGGGCAAGACGTACGCCGCCGTGCTCGTCACCAGCAAGGGGAGCATCACGCTCGACCTGCTGAGCAAGGACGCACCCGAGACCGTCAACAACTTCGTGTTCCTTGCCCTGAACCGTTTCTACAACGGGGTGCCCTTCCACCGGGTGCTCGACGGGTTCATGGCGCAGACCGGCGACCCTACGGGGACCGGCACCGGAGGCCCGGGGTACACCATCCCCGACGAGATCTCCCCCCGCCTCCACTTCGACAAGCCCGGCGTCGTCGCGATGGCCAACGCCGGGCCCAACACCAACGGCTCGCAGTTCTTCATCACCTTCGCTCCGACTCCCTGGCTCGACGGCCACTACAGCATCTTCGCTCAGGTGGTCGCCGGCAGCGACGTGCTGGGCAAACTGCAGCGCATCGATCCCCAGAAGCCCGAGGCCGTCGTGGGGCTTGGCGACACGCTGGGACTGCTGGCCTCGAAGGGAGTGCAGCTCGCTGGCCCGCGCTCCAAGACCGTCGGCCGCGCGCTCGCCGATGCGCTCGGCGTGGCGCCCGTCAGCGGCCAGTCCTTCACCGTGGGGGGCTACCGCGCCGTCGTCGGGAGTGCCAGCGGCAAGCCGGCGGTCGCCTTCTACCCGCAACCCGATACCCTCGAGCGCGTCGTGATCGCGGTCAAGCCCGCTTCGTAGGCGGAGCGGCAGATGCCGTACCCGCCGCGCAGGCCATGGAAAGGAACCACATGGACAGTCAGCCTCACGCCCTGAACGGATACGCTCCGCTCGACCCGCTCGGCGCCGAGCGCACCACCCGCTTCGCCGCCGCCGAGCCGGTTCTGTCGCCCGGCGCCGACTACCGTGCGCTGATCTCCACCAGCAAAGGGCCGCTAGTGCTCGAGCTCTACCAGGACGCCGCTCCCGCCACCGTCAACAACTTCGTGTTCCTGGCACGTCACCGTTTCTACGACGGGGTGGTGTTCCACCGGGTGCTCGACGGCTTCATGGCGCAGACCGGCGACCCCACCGGCAGCGGCCGCGGCGGTCCCGGCTACACCTTCGCCGACGAGTTCGGCCCGGACCTTAGCCACGACGGCAAGGGGGTGCTGTCGATGGCCAACGCCGGACCCGGCACCAACGGCTCGCAGTTCTTCATCACCTTCGACGCCACACCCTGGCTCGACGGCCGCCATGCCGTGTTCGGCCGTGTGCTGGAGGGCGAGGAGGTCCTCGACGCCCTCACCCGGATCGATCCCGGGCGCCCCGGCGGCGCCAAGCCCGACAGGATGGAGCGCGTCACCATCTACGTGCAGGAGTGACCCGCAGGCGCGGGGCATGCCCGCCGGAGCGCGGGCGCTAGAACGTTCCTAGGCGGCCGTGCCTGCGAGCGGCGTCACCTCGGCGTCGCGCGCGTGCACCGCCGCCTCGAGGTGCGCTAGGAAGGTGTCGAGCGGGACGCCGTTGCGGTTGGCTTCCTTGCGGCTCCGGAACGAGATGGCGTCCGCTTCCTCCTCCTTGTCCCCGACGATGACGATGTAGGGGATCTTGAGCAGCTCCGCGTCGCGCACCTTGGCGTTCATGCGCTCGCCGCGGTCGTCCACCTCCGAGCGCAACCCACGGTCGAGCAGGCGCTGCCGGATGCGTTCGGCGTACTCCAGGTGGCGGTCGGCGATGGGTACGAGGCGCACATGCTCGGGCGCCAGCCATAGCGGCAGGTCGCCCGCGAAGTGCTCCAGCATCACTCCCATGAAGCGTTCGGTAGAGCCGGTCACCGCACGGTGGAGCACCACCGGGATGTGCTTGTCGCCGTCCTCGCCGATGTAGCTGCACTCCAGCCGGGCCGGCTGGATGAAGTCGACCTGGATGGTGGAGAGTTGCCACTCGCGGCCGAGCGCGTCCTTGGCCATGAAGTCGGCCTTGGGGCCGTAGAACGCTGCCTCGCCGGTGGCCTCCTCGTAGGGCACGTTCTCGGCGTCGAGCGCGCGGCGCAGGGCCTCGGTGGCCTTGACCCACTTCTCGTCGTCGTCGACGTACTTGCCCTCCTCGCCGCGGAGGCTGAGCTGGACACGATAGTCGGTCATCCGGTAGGTCGACAGCACCTCACGGATCAGCCGGAGCGCCAGCGCGAACTCCTCCTGGACCTGCTCCTCGGTACAGAAGATGTGGCAGTCGTCCTGCGTGAGGCTACGCACCCGGGTCAGGCCGGAGAGCTGGCCCGACTTCTCGTAGCGGTACAGGGTGGCGAACTCCGCGTAGCGTAACGGCAGCTCGCGGTAACTGTGGTGGCCGGCGTTGAACAGCGTCATGTGGCTGGGGCAGTTCATGGGCTTGAGCCGCATGCGCACCTCTTCGTCCTCCATGACGGGGTACATCACGTCGGCGTAGTTCTCGAGGTGCCCCGAGCGGGCGTACAGCGACTCGCGCACCATGTGCCCGGTCCAGACATGCTGGTAGCCGTAGCGGGTCTGCAGGTCCCGCACGTAGCGCTCCATCTCGAAACGCACGATCTCGCCGCGCGGGAAGAAGATCGGCAACCCCGCGCCGATCTCCTCGCTGAAGGTGAACAGCCCGAGCTCGCGACCGAGCTTGCGGTGGTCGCGCTTCTTCGCCTCCTCGAGCAGCCACAGATGGTGCTTGAGCTCGTCGGCGGTCTGGAAGGCCACGCCGTAGATGCGCTGCAGCATGGGGCGGCGCTCGTCGCCGCGCCAGTACGCCCCCGCCACGCTCATGAGCTTGAAGTGGGCGGGGATGGCGCCGGTGCGCGGAACGTGCGGCCCACGGCACAGGTCGGTGAACCCCGCGTCGCCCCCTTGCTCGTAGAAGGTGATGGCCTCGTCCTCGGGGAGGTCCTCGATGAGCTCGACCTTGTAGGGGTCGCCCCGCTGTTTGAAGCGATCGAGCGCTTCCCCGCGCGGCAGCGTGTACTTGCGAAGGTGCAGGTCGTCGGCGAGGATCCGGCGCATGATCGTCTCGATCGCTTCGAGGTCGTCCGGCGTGAGGGTGCGCGGAAGATCGAAGTCGTAGTAGAAGCCGTCCTCGATGACCGGCCCGATGCCCATGCGCACGCTGCCGGCCTCGAAACCCTGCTGCGCGAAGTACTCGGTGACCGCCTGGGCCATGACGTGCGCCAGCGTGTGCCGCATCAGGTCCACCACGGCGGGATCCTTGCGGGTCAGGATGGCGACATGGGCCCCGTCGGGGACCTCGCTCATCAGGTCGGCCAGGCGACCGTCGATCTTGACGCCGAGCGCCGCCTTCGCCAGGCCTGGACCGATGGCCTGCGAGACATCGGCGCCGGTGGCGTGCGGCGGAAGCTCCAAGCGCTTACCGTCGGGAAGAACAACATGCATGCTGCACCTCGGGGATGTGGGTTGAGGATCTTCAGGGCAAGGGACAGGGACCTACGGGCATCCAGCCGACGTTCGGCGCGTTCGGCGCGAGAGCGCGCAGGCACCGACGCGGGCCGTCCGGGCGGGTCGCTGAAACGCCATGCGCCACTGTAGCACAGCGTTCCTGGCGCGCGGCGCGTGACAGACGGGTTCGCGGCGTCCCGTCCGGGGCCGCGGCCGGCACGCGCGGTATCGTGGGCGCCATGCACCTCGTCGCCGTCGTCAGCGCGGATGCGGACGTCCGCCATGCCCTGCGCTCCTTCCGGGACGCTCAGGGCCGCTTCCTGCTCCACCCGGTGCCCGCCGGCGGCGTGAGCGACCTGTTCAAGGCGCTCGCCCGCCTGGACTTCGCGGGCGCGTTGGTCCTCGACCCCGCCGCCCAGGCAGACGCGCTGCGCCATGCCGATCGCTGCTCGCTCGACGCCGAGGAGGTCGGGGGCGCCGACACCGTCACCGTCACCCCGGGGGGCGTGATCGCCGAGTACAACCTGGGTCGGGCCGTCGCGGGCCTGCTCGAAGCGGCCCGCTGGGACGTCCGCGACGCAGACGTGGTGCTCCTCGGCAGCGGAGCCACGGCGCGCGGCGTGGCGCGCGAGCTGTCGAGCCTGGGGGCGGCCTCGCTGTCGGTTCTGGCGGACAGCCCGGCCGACGCCGAGCGCACCCTGCCCGAACTCGCCGCGGGCACGGCGGTGGTGGCCCGAGCCGCGCAGGACCCGCTGGTGCCCACGCTGCTGGAGCGGGCCGACCTGCTGGTCCGCCTCGACGGGTCGGTGCGGGTGCCGGCGGCCCTGCTCGGGCCCCACCTGACGCTGCTGGACCTGCTGCCGGAGCCGGTCTCGGCCCTGCGCAAGCGGGCCATGAGCGTCGGCGCGCTCACCTTCAACCGGCGCGACCTGGACGCTTACGCCATCGGCCTCGGTCTCAGCCACATGCTGGGCGCGCCGGTCGGGGTGGAGCCGCTGCTCGAGATCTTCCACGCACTCTGAAGCCCCGTCTCATCAAGCTGTCGTTCCGACCTGCAAGACTCGTGGCGTCGGTGACCTACCCCCGCCCCCTCCTCCCTGTTGCGCTGACGCTGCTGCTCGTCCTGACGGGAGCCGCGTGGGCGCAGCCGTCCACCCTCTACCGCTTGCCAGGGGCCTCCGTGCACGTCACGGACGGCGCCATCCGCCTGAGCTACGGCGGCACGGAGCTCACCTACGTCGAGGGTCTTGGCTGGCTGGGCGACGTGCGCGCCGATCCTCCGCAGGTCTCCCCCGACGGTGTGCTCGTCGACGGCTCGGTGCTCGACGCTCTGGGGGTGTCGCTACCGAGGCTGGCAGACGTGCGTTTCGGGGGCAACGGCGACGTGCGGGTGGTGCTCGACGTGCGGGACCTCTCGGAGAGCGATGTGAGCGGGCTCCGGCGTGAGGGCGACGTCGCGAGCGGCAACCCGTTGACGTTGCACCTCCCCCCCATGCTGCTTCCCGCCTCCTCGCCCGATCCCTACCACGGCGTCGAGGTGGCGGTGGACCCCGAGCCGGGCGGCGTCCGGGCGAGCGTCAGCGGCCCGGCCTTCCACTACAAGGTGTTCCCGCTGTCGAACCCCACGCGCGTGGTGATCGACATCGTCCCCCAGAAGCAGGCGGAGCTGCCCGAGATCGATCGCACGCTGGCGCCTGGCGTGCGCTATCGGCGCTTCAACGCTCCTTCCTCGTCTGGAAGCAGCGTGGTGCACCTCATCTCGATCGCTCCCGGCGACGCCGAGCTGCGGGTGGTCGGTGCCAGCCGCGAGCCCCGGACGCTCACGCAACTGGCCTCCGGCGCTGTCGCCGGCATCAACGCCGGCTATTTCGATCCCAGCACGTTCGCTGCCGTGGGGCTCCTGCGCGTCGACTACGGCATGCTCTCGTTGCCCACTAGGAGCCGCGCAGCGGTGGCCTTCTCCCCCAGCGGAGCGAGCATCGCGCGCCTGCACGCGCACCTCAGCTTGCGGGTGGACGGGCGCAGCGTCGATGCCGGGGAGACCGG
This sequence comes from uncultured Trueperaceae bacterium, assembly GCA_963783895.1. Classification (GTDB taxonomy): domain Bacteria; phylum Deinococcota; class Deinococci; order Deinococcales; family Trueperaceae; genus JASBRS01. The sequence continues at coordinate 15,690 of CAWAPF010000016.1, read as the reverse complement.
CGCCGGCAACATCGGGGTGGCGACGGCGGCAGGCGCGCTGGTCGGGGGGCCCCGCGTGGGTGTCATCACCGTTCAGCACGGCGTGGTCCTGGGCAACCGGGTCGGCCCGCGGAGCGTGCCTCCCGCGGGCTTCGCCCTGGTCTATCCGCCCGACCACCGCACGCTCGCGCGCGTCGACGCTGGCTCGTCGGTCGCCCTCGACCTGCAGCTCCAGCCGGCCTCGTTCGACGCCGCACCGTACGTGGTGGAGGCGGGCCCGCTGCTCGTGAAGAACGGGCAGGCCGCCTTCGATCCTCAAGCGGAGGGCTTCCCCACCGGGCAACGCATCCTCGACGCCGTGACCCAGCAGTCGGCGATCGGCATCATGCCCGACGGCACGGTGCTCCTGGTGGTGGCCCAGTCGATGCGGGCGTCGGACCTGGTGCCGCTGTTCCTGGGTCTCGGGGCGCGCGACGCCATGCGGCTCGACAGCGGCTCGAGCGCGACGCTGGTCGCCGACGGGAAGCCGCTCAACCGGACCTTCGAGCGCAAGGTCGTGAGCGCCATCGTGGTACGCGCCAAGCAGCCTGTGGCGAGCCGCTCGGCTCCCTGACCCGAGGTGCGAAGCCGCCACGCGGCACACTGCGGCGGGCCCGTATACTCCAAGCACATGAACGATGCGAACCCCGGTCGGCCCGTCGGGCGCCGTCGCGCAGTCCGTGTCGGGGCGCTGTGGATGGTCGCCCTGGCCGTCGTCGGCCTTGCTGCCCACGCCGCGGCGCAGACCGGCCGGGCGCAGGTCGAGCTCGGGCTGGGGGGGCACCCCGTTGCCGACGCCTGGAACCCTGTCCAGGTGACCGTTCGCGACGCCGCGCCCAGCGTGCTCCGCCTTCGCATCGACGAGGGTTCGCTGCTCGAGGGCCCGCGCATCGTCCGCTACAGCGCCTCGGTGCCCGGCGGCAGCGGCGTGACCGTGTTCCAGGACGACCTCTACGTGCCCAACTTCCGCTCCCTCAGCTGGACGCTGGCGAGTGGACGAACGGTGCTGGCCAGCGGCAGCCTGGGTGCGGGCGACGCCGACGCCAGACCCCTGCAGGTGGTGCTCTCGAGCGCGCCGGGGAGCTGGCGCGGCGCCTTCGCCGCAGACGCCCGTGTCGTCGACGTGGCGGCGTCCGATCTGCCGGCCAGGGCGGCCGCCTTCGACGGTGTGCGGACGATCCTGCTCGACGGCAGCGCCGCCGCGCCGCGGGCTGCGTCGGTCGCAGCAGCCGCCGCCGGAGGCGTCCAGGTGTTGCTGGCCGGCACGCTGCCCGACAGTCAGGCCGGGCTCGCCCGGCTGGCGGCAGCGGGGAGCCATCGTCTCGGGGCCGGCGTCGTGATGCGCGTCGACGCCGATCCTGCTGCCGTGCGCGCACGCCTCGCGGCCTGGAAGCCGCAGGACCGTGCGGGCCTGGTGCAGGCGCTGGCGGCCGATCGGCTCGTTCGCCCTCCCCCCACCCCGAGCCAGCCCCTGATGCTGTCGCTGGCCGCGGCGTACGCCCTGGCGGCGTTGCTGGGTCTTCGCTTCGGCGGCGCGCCCGGACTGGCGGCAGGGCTCGTGCTGGCGCTGCTCGTTTCGGTCGCCGGTTGGAGGCTGCTACGGCCGGCCTCGCCGGAGCTGACCGCGTCCCGCACGGTACAGCTGGGCGGCGGGGAGCTGGCGCTTGCTTTGAGGGTCGACGAGCGACTCACCCTGCCGTCGGGCGTGGTGAGCCTGGACGGCGCCGGACGCCCGCTCTCTGCACTCCCGTACTCGGTCGACGATGGCACCACCCACATCGAACTCCCGCGCTGGCACGCGGTGGCGGTCGCCGCCCGACCGGCCCTTCGACCGGCGAGCCTACGCTTCCAGGATGGCCGGCTCGTCAACGACGGTGACGGCCTCCTGCGCGATGTCTACGTGCTGGGCCTCGGGCGCCAGCCCGATCTCGCGCCCGGGGCGACGTGGGCCCCGGCACCCGGCGAGGAGGGCGGGCTCCCCCCGGCGCTGGTGCGGATGGCGGCGCTCCTCCCCGTCGGCACGGCGCTGGCGCAGGCTCCGGAGACGGTGTGGGTCGCGCTACCCTCTCTGGCCGAGCTTCCGGGAGGCGTGCCGTGAGCCGCGCTCGGCTGGATGTGGGGGCGTTCGCTCGTGTTGCGGACAGGCTTCGAAGCGCAGACATGCTGCAGGCGCTGGCGCTGTTCCTGGCGGCCCAGCTCTTCGTGCTGGCGGTGCGCTGGCCCAGCGCCGGCGGCAGCAACGAGGCCTGGTTCGCGCTCGCCCAGGCGCGGATGGTGCTCTTGTCGCTGGCCGCGCTGGGTTACGGGGCGGCCGAGAGCGGCGCGAGCACGGGCACCCGGCGTGCCACGGCGGGCGCGCTGCTCATGTTCGTGGGGCTCTCCGCTCCCTTCGATGTCGCCAGCTATGCGGCCAGTTACCCGGCCGTTCCGTGGTGGTGGTCGAGTCTTCTCCCCTTCCCGGAGACGCTGGCGTACTTCGGCGTCGGACTGATGCTCGGTCGGGCGGCGGTCTGGGCGCGGATCCGGGCGCTGCTCCCGTTGCTAGTGCCGGGTCTGCTCGTGGCCGGCATCTGGGCCGAGGTGCGCTTCGGCATCGACGTCTTCAACCCGCTGACGGCTGCGCTGCACGTATCCGCCGTTCACTTCGCGGCCATGGTCGTCCTGGCCGCGGCAACGGCCGGATGGCTGGCCCGCCCGGCGCAGGACGCGCGTCGCCGTGAAGGGGACGCGAAGGACGCCGCATGATCCATCCGAGCCGGCGCCAACGGACGAGCCGCCCCACCGTGGAGCAGACCTTCGCGTTGCACGTGCGCATCGCCGCTCGGAACGCCTGGAGCGCCCGGTTGCTACGTGGCAGCGCGGCCGCTCTGCTGGCGTCGCTGGTCGCGGCCGCCGCCGGGGCAGTTCCGTGGCTGCAAGGGGCCGTCCTGCTCGGCGGCTTCCTCGTCGGTGCGGTGTTGCCCGTTGCCGACCGTCGTGAGCGGGCCCTGCGCTACATCCGGGAGCGCGCCGGCCTGAGCTACGAGACCGCCCTCGAGATCGATGCCGGGTCCGAGGGAGCCGCCTTCGCGGAAGCCGTCCGGACCCGTGCCGTCGACAGCGTTCGAGACGTGCGGCCGCCCGATCTGCCCGCGTGGTGGCTGCCGGTGCTGGCTGCCGCGTTGGCGCTGCTGCTGTTCCCGCTGGCGACCCGCCCGTTGCCGGCAACGGGCGGGTCGAGGAACCCCGCTCTGGAGGCCCCGCCGCAGGCCGGAGCACCGGAGCGACCGACGCCTTCGAGCGCTCCGCCCCTGCCCCCGAGCGCACCGCAACGCGCACAGGCCGCGAACAACAGCAGCTCGTCGAGCAACGCCTCCGACGCGGCGGCGGCCGACGGTTCGGGGGGACGGGCCAGCGACCAGCAGGTTCTGTCGAACTACCTGCAGACGCTGCAGCCGTCGACGCCGGCCGGTGCCGCGCCGCCGGACCCAGCGGGGCCCGTGACCGACGGCGCACCGAGCAACGGTTCCACGGCTCCGGGCACGCCGACCCCCGGCGCGTCCCGGAGCGGCTCGCCCGGCAGCGCCGCTACCGGCAGTGGTGCTACCGGCAGTGGCGCGGCGGGCGGCACGGGTACCCCCTCGAGCGGAGTGCCGTCCCAGGGCGCCGCGGCGGGACGAGACGCCGGCGGGGCACCGTCGGGTGCGACCGACAGTGGCAACGGGGGTTCGCAGGGGCCCACCGGTACTTCGCCGCCGGATGGCGCTGCTTCCCCCGCCCCACCGACCGGATCCGGAGCGCCGCCGTCGGGTGCGAACGGTACGTCGGACACACAGGGACAGCAGGCGGGCGGCGGTGTCGGCTCGGGTCCGAGTTCACAGCAGGGTGCGGGCCAGGGTCCCCAGACCGAGGGAGGTGGCGCGTCGGGCACCTCCGGCGGACAGCCCCAGCCTGGCCCCGCCGACGGCGGGACCCTCCCCGGCGCCCAGAACGCCGAAGGCTCGGGCACCGGCGGCAATCAGCCCGGGACCGCCGGCCCGCGGGGTCCCGCCGCCCAGGGCGCTGGACAGGCTCCGCAGTTCCTCCCCGGAGAGCTGCGCCCGGGCGAGCAGAGTGCCAGCGGCTCCCTTCGGCTTCCGGGATCCAACGATGTCACGCTGCCTCCCGGCACATCGATGGAGAGCTACCGGCGGGCCGCAGAGCAGGCGCTCACCGAAGGGGACGTTCCGCTCGAGTACCAGGAGGTCATCCGGCGCTACTTCCGTTGAGCCGGAGCGATCTCCGCCTCAAGACCCTCCTGCGTGGACTTGCACTGCGTGCCTGACCGCGCCGACCACGGCCGGAGCCACATCGCGCACGCCCTGGTCGCGAAGCGCCTGCACGTCTGGATCATGCTGCAGGGCGGGCAGGGCGTCGGCGGTGCTCTCGCGGCGCGCACGCTGCATCTGCGGGGACTCGAACCGGGCCAGAACGGCTCCCGATGAGGCGTCGACGACCCGTGCCTCCATCCGCAGCGTGACGTCCACCCAGCGGGCGCTCCCGTCCTTCGACACCGTCACGTCCCGTGTCATGGTGGGAGCGCCGATCAGCACGGCATAGCGGGCCCCGTAGCTGCGGGCGATGCGCGCGGCGGCGGGGTCGGCGCGGTCGTAGAAGAGGTCGTTGTGACCCTCCGCGAAGCGCATCGCCGCGTCGCTGACGAAAGCGAACGGAAGCGGCCCCTGCACGCGCATCTCGGTCTCGAGCAGCTGGGCGCTGCCGGCGATGCGGCCATCGGCGGGCCCGTTGAGAACGGCGACCAGCGGCCGGGTGCCGGGAGCGGTGGCGGGAGCGCAGGCGACGAGCGTCAGTGCCAGGGCCGCGAAGGCCAGGGTCAGGGTGCGGATGCGGGAGTGCCTCACGCTCCCATGCTGCCACCAGCGACGCCCCTGTTGGGTAGCGGCCGCTTCAACAGACGTTCACGGAACGCGCTTCGGCTGTCATGGCTCCGGCGGTTCCGGCCCGCCGTCCGCGACATCGCAACGCGCTCCGCCGCGGGTGAGTTCCGCCAGTCTTCGTTCCAAGGCAGCCGCGCGCTCCTGAGGGACCGTCACGGCCACGCGCACGCCGGCGGGCTCGAAGGCAGGGTCCCGACGCCGGACCTCGGGAAGCGCATCGAGTTCCCGCAACACGACATCGACGAACGCGAACGGCGCGTGCACCACCAGCGCGACGGTCGACGCGACGTCGCGTTCGCCGGCCGTCCGGACGGCCCGAGCCACGGCGCCGCCGTAGGCCCTGACCAGACCGCCGGCGCCCAGCTTGCGCCCCCCGAAGTATCGCACCACGACGGCCGCCACGCGATCGAGGTCGCGCTTGAGGAACACCTCGAGCATCGGGCGGCCGGCGGTGCCACCCGGTTCGCCGTCGTCGGAGAAGCGCTGCTCATCGCCCACCCGGTAGGCCCAGCAGTGGTGACTGGCGTCGGGGTGCGCGGCGCTTTGCGCCGCCAGCAGCGCGAGGGCCTCTGTCACGTTGGCGACAGGCGCCACCGTGGCCAGGAAGCGCGATCCCATGACCTGGTCCTCGTGCTCGGCCGCCCGTCGCAAGGTCCGGTATCCCACGGCGGCTCAGTCTACCCTTCGAAGCGGCGCGGGCCCGTGCTACACTTGGCTCCATGCTGGTGCCGGTGACGAAGCTCCACCTGCCGCGATGTCTGCATTGCACCGCCTGACCCTCGGTCCCTTCGACAGTCCAGAGTGTTCGCGGGCGCGTTTCTGCCCGCTCTCGTGCGAGGAGTGCCATGGCACTTGAGTTCTACAACAGCCTCAGCCGCAACAAGGAAGTCTTCCAGCCGGTGGTTCCCGGTCGGGTCGGCATCTACATGTGCGGTCCCACCGTCTACTCCGAACCGCACCTGGGGCACGCTCGCGGGCCGATCGTGTTCGACGTGCTGCGGCGCTGGCTCGAGCACAGCGGCTATGGTGTGCGCTTCGTGTCCAACGTGACCGATGTCGGCCACCTGTCCGACGTCGAGGAAGGCGAGGACAAGCTCCAGAAGCGCGCGCAACTGGAGCGGCTCGAACCCATGGAGGTCGCCGAGAAGTACTTCTGGGCGTATTTCGACGCCATGGCACGCCTGAACGTTCGGCGTCCGGACGTGGTCCCTCGGGCCTCGGGGCACATCATCGAGCAGATCGAGCTCACCCGTGCCCTGCTCGACCGGGGCTTCGCCTATCGCAAGGACGGCAACGTCTACTTCGACGTGTCGGCGTTCGAGCCCTACGGCGAGCTGTCCGGTCGCGACCCGGACGAGTTGATGGAGGGCACGCGCGTCGAGGTGCGCTCCGACAAGGATGATCCGCGCGACTTCGCATTGTGGAAGAAGGCGGAGGAAGGGCACATCATGCGCTGGCCGAGCCCCTGGGGCGAGGGCTTCCCGGGCTGGCACATCGAGTGCTCGGTGATGAGCACGAAGTACCTCGGCGACGAGTTCGATATCCACGGCGGCGGGCTCGATCTGATCTTCCCGCACCACGAGTGCGAGCTCGCGCAGGCTCGTGCGGCCGGCAAGCCGTTCGCCCGGGTGTGGCTGCACTGGAACATGATCACGCTCGAGGGCGAGAAGATGGCCAAGTCGAAGAACCACTTCGTGACCCTCTCGCAGCTCTTCGAGCGCTACGACCCCGTGGCCATCCGGTTCCACCTGTTGCGCTCGCACTACCGAAGCGTCTCCGACTTCTCCGACGAGAGCCTGATGGCGTCGGCTCAGGGCCTGAAGCGCCTGCGCGACACCTATCGTCAGGTCGCCGAGGCCGGCAACGGCGAGCGTGATGCGGGCGCCTTCGACGGCCTGCGCGCGCGCTTCGCCGAGGCGATGGACGACGACCTCAACACGCCGCAGGCACTGGCCGTGCTCTTCGACGGGGCCCGCGAGGTCAACCGTCGCATCGAACAGGGCGCGACGGATGCCTACCGTGCAGCTGCGCGCAGCTTCTTCGACGACCTGCTGGATGGTGTGCTGGGCATCCCCGCGGAGCCCGCGGCGGCGGGGCAGACGCGCGACGTCATGGATGGACTGGTCGGTATGCTCCTCGAGGAGCGCCAGCATGCGCGCGCCCGCCGTGATTTCGATACCGCCGACGGCCTGCGAGCGCGCCTCGAGGCGTTGGGCATCGAGGTCGAAGACACCCCCGAGGGGAGCCGCTGGAAGCTGGCCTGAGGCGGCCTGCCCTCCGCCTGGCAGACGCCGGTCGGAGCCTACCGTGCCCCGGCGCCGGTCGACCCGCGAGCAGACCGCCCGCACGCGACGGAGCAGCATGGTGCATGACCGATCCCGCCGTGCTCACGCTCGCTGCCCTCGCGGCCGACGGGGTCGGGGCAGGCCGCCTGGTGCAGCTTCGCGACACCTTCGGCACGGTGGCCGCGGGCATCGAGGCGGCGCTCCAGGGTGCCGACCCTCCGGCGCGCTTTCCACGAGGTCTCTTCCGCCAGGTGCCCGGTCGCCTCGACCTCCGTTCCGCAGCGCAACGCGTCCGCAGCCTCCGGGCCGCCGGCATCGACGTCGTGTGTTGGGACGATCCGCGCTACCCCGCGCCGTTGTGGCTCGACGACGAGGCGCCGCCTGCCGTGCTCTACCTGCGGGGAACGCTTCCCGCGGGCCTGTCGCGGCCCGCACGCCGGGTGCGCGCCGCCGCGATCGTCGGTACGCGCCGTCCCACGGGGCGCGGTCTGGCGCTGGCGCGAGAGCTGGCCGCCTCGCTGGCGGCGCTCGACGTCACCGTCGTTTCCGGGCTCGCGTTGGGGATCGACGGTGCCGCCCACGAGGGGGCGCTGGAAGGCGGGGGCCCGACCGTTGCGGTGCTCGGCGGCGGACACCGTTACCTACACCCGCCCTCGCACCGATCCCTCGCGCGCCGCATCGTGCGCTCGGGCGGCGCCGTCCTCAGTGAGCACCCGCCGGAGGTCCGGCCCGAGCCCCACCGCTTTCCGGAGCGCAATCGGCTCGTCAGCGGCCTGTCCCGGCTCGTCGTGGTGGTGGAGGCGGGGCTGCGATCGGGCGCGAACAGCACCGCCGAGCACGCCCGCAGGCAGCATCGCGACGTCTTCGCCTGCCCCGGCCGCCCCGGAGACCCCACCGTCGCCGGCACCCTGCGCCTGATCCGGGACGGCGCGCTGCCGTTCACCGAGCATGAGGACGTGCTGTTCCGCTTCCGCGCCGAACCGGGCGCACCCGCCCCGCAACGCGCCGCCGCCTCGCCGGCGAGCGGGCCTCGGCAGGATCGGTTGCTGGTGGCCCTGTACAACGTCGAGGAGGCCACGGTCGACGAGGTCTCGGCGGCCGCTTTGACCTCCGTGGCCGAGGTGCTCGCCGGCCTCACCACGCTCGAGATGCGCGGCGCGGTGGTGCGCACGCTCGCCGGACGCTACCGGCTGGCGGGGCCCGAGCGCGACCGGCGCACGGCTCTGCAACAGTCCCGCGCGACGGAGCGGCCGACCCCCTGAGCGCGATGGGTCTGCGGCGCGCAGCGGTGGTGACGCGCGCCGCCGCCGGCTCACGAGCTAGGCTGAAGGGGTGAGTGCACTCCCGCCCCCTTCCCTTTCGCGGCGCCCCGTTGTCGTGCGCCGAGGCCCGTGACCCCGCCCCGGAGCGCCCGGCGCGAACGCCTGCGCCGGCCCGTCCGGACGCTGAAGATGCTGGTGCTGCTCGGCGTGCTGACCGGTGCCGCCGTGGCGCAGGGAGTGACGGTGTGGACCACCTACCAGGGCCCGGCGCTCGCCTGGCTCCAAAGCGAGGCGGCCACCTACCAGCAGGCTTTCGGCAAGCCGGTGCAGGTCGTGACGCGCAAGCTCGGTGAGATCAAGCAGAGCGCCATGACCGAGGCTGCCAAGGGCGGTGCTGCCGACGTCTTCGTGGGTGTGCCGCAGGACCAGTTCTCGGCGCTGGCCGATGCCGGCATCCTGGCCGACGTCGGGAGCTTCGCCACGCCCCGTTACCTGGCCGATCTGAGCGAGCAGGCGCAGCGCGCGTTCCGCTACCACGGCGCGCTGTACGGGCTACCGCTGTCTGTGCAGGGACCCGCCCTCATCGTCAACACCGACCTGGTTCCCCACGTGCCCTCGAGCTACCCCGAGCTGCTGGCGCTCGCCAAGTCGCTCACCGGCAACGGGCGGTACGGGTTCGCCTTCGACATCGCCAACTTCTACTACAGCTACGCCTGGCTCCATACCTTCGGCGGCTCCGTCTTCGGCAGCACGGCCGGCGGCGGGGTCGACCCCGGCCAGGTCGAGCTCGCCAGCGCCGCGGCGATCGCGGGCGCCCGCTCCCTGAAGGCGCTGCGCTTCGCCGACGGGCTGGTACCCGAGGGGAGCGACTACGCGTCGATGCGCAAGCTGTTCCTGGACGGCAAGCTCGCCATGACTTTCGACGGACCGTGGGCGGTCCCGGCGATGCGCGCCGCGGGAGTCCCGATCGCCGTGGCCCCGATGCCCCCGCTGGCGGACGGAACGCCGTTCAGCGGCTTCATGAACGTCGACGGGGTGCTGCTGAACCACTACAGCTCCGACCCGGTGGCGGCGGCGAACCTCGCCAAGTGGCTCACCACCGCGGACGCCCAGGCCGCGCTCGCGCGGCGCGCGGGTCTCGTGCCGGCATCGAATGCCGCGCTCGCCAAGGTGCAGGACAACGCCGTGCTCGCCGGATTCGGTGCGGCGCTGGCCGACGCCCAGGCGATCCCCAACGCCCCCGCCATGGGGGCGGTGTGGGGACCGATGGACCGGGCGCTCAGCGCCATCCTCGCGTCGCCGGACAGCGACGTGGCGGCCGCGCTACAGAAAGCGGTCGCATCGATCGCCGGCGCTGCGCCCTCGGGAACTCCTTGAATCCCGTCTCAGCCGGGCCTTTTGCCCCCTGCCCGGATAGCGCTGCGTGGTAGGCTGGGCGCGGTGAACGCATACGACACCCTCGGATTCGGCACCCACCTGATCCTCGACGGTTTCCGCGCCGACGGCGCGCGACTCGCCGAAGAGGCCCGGATCGTAGCGGCGCTCGAGGCGATCCTCGACCTGATGGGTGAAGCCGGTGCCGGGCCCGTTCGGGTCCGTCACGCACCGGACGGCGGCGAAGCGATCAGCGCGGCGCTCGTCGGGGCGGAGGCGCATGTATGCCTGCACGCTTTCCCGGCGCTGCACAAACTCTCGCTCGAGGCGTTCTCGACGCGCGCGTTGCCGACGCAGGCGATCACCGAAACGTTCCTGGAACGCTTCGGGGTGGGGCGCCACGAGTCCCGGGTCCACGGTCGCGGCCGCCTTCTCCCGCGGCGGCAGGAAGCGCTCGAGCAGGCCCTGGACGGTGATCGCGACTACGCGCGTTTGCGGTTGCGGGACCTGCTGGGCGCCTGAAGGTGATCGACGAAGCCCGCAGCGTGCACGGGGCGGGGTGCGCGGCCGCAGGCGGTATGCCGCCCAGGAGGTGAACGGTGCCCGAATTCGTTGTTGCGCTGGATCAAGGAACCACCAGCTCGCGCGCGATCCTGTTCGACCGCGCCGGGGCCATCCGCGCGCTTGCGCAGCGGGAGTTCGAGCAGATCTACCCTCGTCCGGGCTGGGTGGAACACGATCCCACCGAGATCTGGTCGTCGCAGGCCGCCGTGGTCGGTGAAGTGCTGGCGCGCGCCGGCATCCGCGCCGAGGATGTCGCTGCCGCAGGGATCACCAACCAGCGCGAGACCACCATCGTGTGGGACAGGAAGACGCTTCAGCCCCTGCACAACGCCATCGTGTGGCAAGACCGGAGGACCGCGGGCCTCATCGACGCGCTGCGCGCCGACGGTTTCGAGGGCGAGGTGCAGTCGCGAACCGGCCTGGTCCTCGACGCCTACTTCTCGGGCAGCAAGCTCGCCTGGCTGCTGGAGCACGTGGACGGCCTTCGCGAGCGCGCCGAGCGAGGAGAGGTCGCCTTCGGAACGGTCGACAGCTGGCTGGCGGCGCGTCTGAGCGGCGGCGAGCTCCACATCACCGACATCTCCAATGCGAGTCGAACCATGCTCTTCAACATCCATGAGCGGGACTGGGACGATGTCCTGCTGGAGCGCCTGCACATCCCGCGCGCCATGATGCCGGAGGTGCGTTCCTGTTCCGAGATCTACGGCACCATCCGCGAGGGCGGCCTCGCTGGAATTCCTCTGGCCGGCATGGCCGGTGACCAGCAGGCGGCGACCTTCGGCCAGACCTGCTTCGAGAAGGGGCAGGTCAAGAACACCTACGGAACCGGTTGCTTCCTCGTGCTCAACACCGGTTCCGAGCCGACGCGTTCGGCCAACCGCCTGCTCACGACCGTGGCCTGGGACGTGGCCGGCTCGCTCGACTACGCCCTGGAGGGAAGCATCTTCATGGCGGGAGCGGTGGTGCAGTGGCTGCGCGACGGGCTGGGGCTGATCCGCTCGGCTTCGGAGATCGAGGCGCTCGCGGGCAGCGTTCCCGACAACGGGGGCGTCTACCTGGTGCCCGCCTTCGCGGGCCTGGGAGCACCGCACTGGGACGCCTACGCGCGGGGCACCGTGGTGGGGCTCACGCGTGGCAGCAGCGCCGGTCACCTCGCGCGGGCCGCCCTGGAGGCGATCGCGTTCCAGGTCGCCGACGTCGTCGAGGCCATGCAGTCCGACAGCGGAGCGCCGATCCGCGAGCTCCGCGTCGACGGGGGCGCGGCCCGCAACGATCTGTTGATGCAGCTGCAGGCCGACATCCTCGGTGTTCCGGTGGTACGCCCGACCATCACGGAAACAACGGCGCTGGGCGCGGCCTACCTGGCCGGGCTGGCGGTCGGCTTCTGGTCGGGCCAGGCGGAGCTGACGCGCCAGTGGACGGTGGACCGGCGCTTCGAGCCCGCCATGACGAGCGCCCGCCGCGAGGCCCTGTTGCACGACTGGAGGCGCGCGCTCGAGCGCGCCGGAAAGTGGGTGGAAGCATGAGGCCGGATTGGCCCGACCGCGAGGAACAGCTGGCCCGCTTGCGGGCCGATGAGAGCGCGTTCGACCTGCTCGTCATCGGCGGGGGCGCGACCGGGACGGGAGTGGCCCTCGACGCCGCGACGCGTGGTCTGCGTGTGGCGCTCGTCGAGCGAGGGGACTTCTCTTGCGGGACCAGCAGTCGCAGCACCAAGCTCATCCACGGCGGCGTGCGCTACCTGGAGAAGGCCGTCAAGCACTTCGACCGCTCCCAGTTCAACCTCGTACGAGACGCCCTGCACGAGCGCGCGGTGCTGCTGCGCATCGCTCCGCACCTCAGCGACCCGCTGCCCATCGTCACCCCGCTGTACAACTGGCTGGAGGTCCCCTATTACCTCACCGGCCTGAAGCTCTACGACTGGCTGGCGGGCCGCTCCAACTTGCAGCCCAGCCGCTTCGTGGACGCCAAGGAGGCGCTGGAACGTTTCCCCATGCTCAAGCACCAGGGGCTCCGAGGGGGCGTGCTGTACTACGACGGCCAGTTCGACGACGCCCGCATGAACGTCGCCATCGGCCTCACCGCAGCGCGCGAAGGTGCCGTCATCGCGAATTACGTCGCCGTCGAGGATCTGCTGCAGCGAGGGGGTCGCGTGAGCGGAGCGACGGTGGTCGATCGACTGACGGGTGAGCGCTTCGAGGTGCCGGCGCGGGCGGTCGTCAACGCTACCGGTCCGTTCACAGACGCCGTGCGGCGCATGGAGAGCGCCGATGCACGACCGATGGTGACGGCCAGCTCCGGTATCCACATCGTGCTGGACCAGCGCTTCTCCCCTCCTGCCACCGGCCTGCTCATCCCCCAGACCGAGGACGGGCGCGTGCTCTTCCTGCTCCCCTGGCTCGGCCACACGCTGGTCGGGACCACCGACAACGAAGCGGCCATCGAGGAGGAGCCGCGCGCCCACGAGGAGGAGATCGCGTACGTGCTCCGTCACGTGGAACGCTACTTCGACGTGCCGGTCACGCGCGCCGACGTGAAGGCCGCCTGGTCGGGCCTCAGGCCGCTCGTGTCGGATCCCGAGGCCGCCGACACCGCGGGCCTGTCCCGCGACCACATCGTCAACGTGGGGCCGGCAGGCCTGGTCACCATCGCCGGTGGCAAGTGGACCACCTACCGGCGCATGGCGGTCGACGCCGTCAACGAGGCGGTTCGTGTCGGCGGGCTTTCGCCGAGCGGCCCGAGCGACACCGACACGCTCCTGCTGGTCGGCGCCGAGGGTTTCAGCGGGCAGGGCGCGGGTGCCCTGCAGGAGCGATACGCACTCGACGTCGACGTCGCCAGCTACCTCAACCGCGCCTACGGAGGGTTCGCCTCGGAGGTGGCGGCGCTGGCCAACGACGGCCATGCCGGTCGGCTGGTCGAGAACCATCCCTACCTCGAGGCCGAGGTCGTCTACGTGGCGCGCCACGAGTACGCTCGCAGCACGAGCGACGTGCTGTGGCGCCGACTCCGGCTCGGCGTGCTCGACGAGACGGCGGCCAGGACGGCCTTGGAGCGCGTGTCCGAGCTACTCGCGGGTGAGTTCGGTTGGGACGAGGAACGCCGGGCCCGCGACCGCAGCGAGGCGCTTTCGCTGCTGGGCACGACAGCCTAGGCCTGAACAGGTCATCGCGTCGTGACACCGCGACATCGGAGGCCGCGCGTCACGCGCGGCCTCCGAACCGTCGCTACGCGTCGCTCTTCAATTCCGGGAAGTCCTCCTCCCAGAACTCCGCCTCGGCCCGCGGCTGATCGCTGTGCGCGTGCTCGTCGCGGCGCAGCTCGACCCGGCGGATCTTGCCGGAGATGGTCTTGGGGAGCGATCCGAACTGCAAGCGCCGCACGCGCAGGTAGGGCGCCATGCGCCGCCGGATGAACCGGAAGATGTCGAGCGCCGTTTCGCGGTCCGGCGCCCGTTCGCCGGCCAGCGTCACGAACGCCTTCGGGACCGACAGGCGCATGGGGTCGGGACTCGGCACCACGGCCGCCTCCTGCACCGACGGGTGCTCGATGAGGATGCTCTCCAGCTCGAACGGACTGATGCGGTAGTCCGAGCTCTTGAAGACGTCGTCCGCGCGGCCGACGTACCAGTAGTAGCCATCGTCGTCCACCGAAGCGACGTCGCCGGTCCGGTAGTATCCGCCCTGCGTCACGGCCGCCGTCCGTTCCCGGTCGTCCATGTAGCCGTCCATCAGCGCCAGCGGAGCAGGGTCGAGGTTCAGGGAGATCTCCCCTTCTGGAACGCCGACCTGCCCGTCCGGGCCGAGCAGCGTGACCCGGTAGCCCGGTAGCGGTCGACCCATCGATCCGGGCTTGACCGGCTGCCCCGGCGTGTTGCCGACCTGCGCCGTCGTCTCCGTCTGGCCATAGCCGTCGCGCAGGGTGATGCCCCAGGCCTTCTGTACGGATGCGATGATCTCCGGGTTCATCGGCTCGCCAGCCCCCACCAGCTCGCGCAGCTTCACCGGGTAGGAAGCGAGATCCTCTCGGAACAGCAGCCGCCACACGGTGGGAGGCGCGCACAGCGAGCTCACCTCGTGCCGGACCATGGCCTCGAGCGCCCGCCGGGCGTCGAAGCGCTCGTAGTTGTACACGAACACCGTGGCGCCGGCATTCCAGGGGGAGAAGAAATTGCTCCAGGCATGCTTGGCCCAGCCCGGCGAGCTGATGTTCCAGTGCACGTCCCCCTCCAGGTGACCGATCCAGTACATGGTCGAGAGGTGCCCGACGGGGTAGCTCTGATGGGTGTGGAGCACGAGCTTCGGCTTCGAAGTGGTGCCCGAGGTGAAGTACAGCAACATGGGGTCGCCGGCGCGCGTCTCCCCCTCGGGCGCGAACGCCCCGCTCCACGACAGGGCGTCGTCGTAGCTCAGCCAACCGGGGCGGGAGCCGCCCACCACCATGCGGGTGAAGTCGCCTTCCACGGCCGCGACCTTCTCGGCGCCGGCCTCGTCGGTGATGACGTGGCGCACGCCCCCCCGACCGATGCGGTCGCGCAGGTCGTCGGCGGTCAACAAGGTGGTCGCGGGGATCAGAACGGTGCCCAGCTTGATGGAGGCCAGCATCACCACCCAGAGCGGTGCCACGTTGGGGAGCATCACCAGCATGCGGTCGCCGCGATGGGCGCCCTGCGCCTGCAGGAAGCCTGCCAGCCTCGAGGAGCGCTCGGCCAGCTCGGCGAAGGACAGGCGGACGTCGCCGCCGTCGTCGTTCACGACGTGCAGGCCGGTCCGGTCGTTGTCCCTGGCGAGGACGTCGAACCAGTCCAGAGCCCAGTTGAAGCGATCGAGCTCGGGCCAGGCGAAGCCGTTGTAGGCGGCGTCGTAGTCCTCCCGCTCGCGGAGCAGGAAGTCGCGGGCCTTCAGGAAGGTGTCGGTGGTCGTCAAGGAAACGCTCCTTTCCGGGGCGGCGCCGAAACCGCGCGACGCGGAACCGGCTCCCAGCGCCGGTGCGCTTCACGCCTCCGGCGGCGCGGGAGCCGTCCCGTCCGGCCGGGCCCCCGCGGCTTGTGGGTGGGCAGAGCGTCGAGCGAAGCGCGCTCCTTGGCCGCATGGTACGCCCGACGGATGAGCAGCGTCCTGCATCGCGCCGGGCGCGGGTCGGCGCACGCCACGCGAGGCTCCGCTACACTTCTTGGGAGCGTGCCGGGATGGCGGAATCGGTAGACGCAGCAGACTTAAAATCTGCAGCCCGCCAGGGCATGCGGGTTCGAGTCCCGCTCCCGGCACCATG
>CAWAPF010000015.1:0-137652 GCA_963783895.1 uncultured Trueperaceae bacterium | reverse complement strand
GTGCGATTCGGCCGCCAGAGGACCTCACCTACGTCTTCGACGAGGGCGCGCTGCAGCGCTTGCTGAAGGAGAACGCGGGCAAGAAGATGGAGATCCAGCGCTTCAAGGGGCTGGGGGAGATGAACCCCGAGCAACTCTGGGAGACCACCATGAATCCCGAGAGCCGGGTGCTGCGCAAGGTCACCATCGAGGACGTTCTGGAGGCCAGCGAGACCTTCGAGATGCTCATGGGTACCGAGGTCCCGCCGCGGCGTGAGTTCATCGAGGACAACGCGCACCGGGCGGAACTCGACCTGTAGCCTGACGGCAACCTGACCTGAAGCGGGCGGCGGCCTCGAAGGCCGCCGCCCGCTTCGCGATGGGTCTGGCGAGCGCTACTTCGACTCGGCGCTCAAACTGGGCTTGCGCGTTTCCAGGAACGCCACCAGATCGTCGAGCTCCTTGGACGAAAGGATCCGAGCGAACGACGGCATGTTGTAGCCGCCGTTGGCGATGCGCCAGGTGAGCTCCTTGGCGTCGAGGCGGTTGCCGACGTTGGTCAGGTTGGGGCCTCGGAAGCCGCCGTCGTTGCCGATGCGATGGCACTCGATGCAGCCCTTGTCGTGGAAGAGCTGGGCACCTTGCTGCGCCTGCGCGCTGATGTTCCCGACCACCTGGGCCGACAACGGCGGCGCATCGAAGCGCGGGGACCACGGTTCCCAGGTCGCCAGCGACCAGAAGGCGGCGATCGCGACCACCACCACCGCGACCGTGCCCAGCGCCCACGGGCGCCGCAGCGGGTGCCGTTCCCCCGCGCGCGCGAACAGCGGCATCAGGAACAGGGTCAAGAACACGACGCCGGGGCCGCCGATGATGATGTACGGGGTCCAGGCGTGCGGGATGAGCGCCAGCACGCCGAAGTACCAGAGCAGGTACCAGTCGGGCGGGGTGCGTGTCGAGGTTGGTCGGGTCCGGGGCGGCGGCCAGGTGGGGCGGCCCCATGGCGATCGCCAGGCCGACGATCACCACGATCATGGCCACCGCGAAGGCCACGTCGCGCCAGGCCGCGTCGGGCGAGAAGGGGACGCCGTCCTTCTCGAGGAGCTGGCGGTACTCCTCGTTGTAGGACTTCGGGTCCACCGGCTTGCCTCGCTTGGGGGGCTCCGAGATGCCGTTGCGAATGACCATCCACAGGTGCGGCCCGAGCATCGCGCCGATCAGAACGGGGAAGACGAACACGTGCAGCGCGAAGAACTGGCTGAGCGTCTGGCCGCCCAGGCTTTCGCCCGCCAGCATGAAGCGCGCCAGTGCCGGTCCGATGAGCGGGACGTAACCGGCCTGCTGCGCACCCACCACCACCGACCAGATGGCGGTCTGGTCCCAACGCAGGATCTGCCCCGTGAAGCCCATGGCGAGCGTGAGGAACAGCAGCACCGTACCGCTCATCCAGCTTGCCTCGCGCGGGTACTTGTACGAGGCGAACAGGAACGTGCGCAACATGTGCAGCCCCACCATCAGGATCATGGCGGAAGCGCCGAAGTAGTGCACCGAGCGCAGGAAGTGATCGAGTGCGGAGTTCTCGGTGATGAACCTCAGGCTCTCGTACGCCTGGCTCGACGAGGGGACGTAGACGAAGCTCAGTGCGATGCCGGTGACGATCTGCAGGATGAACGCGAACAGCGTGGCGCTGCCGAACACGTACATCCAGCTCGAGCCGCGCGGCACGAGGTGGGACATGACGGGGCTGATGACTCACCGATGCCGGTGCGGTCTTCGATCCAGTTGCCGATTTGACGGAACATGCCCAGCACCTCAGCTCGACCGCGGCACCCGGCCGTCGATCGGCAGGGGGGTGGTCTGGATCTCGACGTTGCCGCCGCGCACGCGCACGGGGTAGCGGGCCAGCGGCCGCGGCGGCGGGCCGGCGGCCACGTCGCCGTTGGCGTAGTACACACCGCCGTGGCACGGGCACATGAACATGTCTGAGGTTTGCTCCCAGCGCACGGGGCAGCCGAGGTGCGAACAGTTCACGGTGAAGCACGTGAAGGCAGACTCGCCGTCGCGCCGCAGGTAGGCGGCCGTCTTGCCGGTCACGCCCGCCCAGGACTTCGTCGCGCCGTTCTCGTAGCTGACCGCGACGGTCGTGCCCACCTTGAAGTCGTCGACGGCGCCGACGCTGCGCCACACGCGCGGTTCCCGGGCGACCATGGGCTTGAGTACCGCACCCAGCACGGGGATCCCCACCAGGAGGCCCGCGAACGCCCCCAGCGCCACACTCAGACGCACCAGGAACTTCCGGCGGCCCGGGTCGCCGTCGGGGCCGTGCTGCGGGGATCCGCCCTCAGCCGTGGGACTCGTCGGCTTGTCCGTCACGAATCATCTCTCCCATCCAACCCACGATCGAGGTAACGAAGACGAGGAAGCCCGCCAGGGCCACGATCCAGTGCGTGATCAGCCCCAGCAGCAGGAAGGTGATACCGAAGGCGACGCCCAGGGGCCACGCCGTGGGGCGCGGGATGAGCATATCCCGAGGCTCCTGCCACTCGATGCTGTCCTTGTCGTTCATCGTGCTCCTTCCAGGATGCCGCCGACGGCAGCAGGGTCATACCAGGCGTTTCGCTGGGCGGAGACCGCCGGAACCGTTGCCGAGGTTGCACGTTCCGGCGTCACGGAGACCGGGCCGTTACCGGTCCCCAACGGCTCTTGCCCTTGTTCGGCGTCCGGCTGCGGGCCGGATCCGAGGACCGCGCCCTCGTCCGCTTCCGGCTCGCCGAACCACAGCCCGAACTCCGCCAGGATCGCCACGATGTAGAAGATCCCGCCCGGGATCCACATCGCCAGGCCACCCATCTGCTGATCGCTCAGGACGCTCACGCGCCAGGTGTCCCGGATCAGCGGGAGCGCGCCGTAGGGGTCCGGCGGGTGGGCGTAGAAGGCGTACAGGGGGGTCGGCGCGAAGGTCAGCGCCACGCCCAGGCCGGCGTCGGACGCCATGCCGGCGAAGAGGTAGGCCATGGCCGCCGGAGGGCTCAAGCGGTGCTCCTTCTCCGGCCTCAGCACCGGCCACCAGAACATCGTGGCGGTCGCCAGGAAGAGCAGGTGTTCCAGGGCGTGCACGCTCTCGTTGCGCAGGGCCAGGTCGTAAAGAGCGGGCAGGTGCCAGCCCCAGAGCGTCACGATGGCCACGGGCAGAGCCACCAGCGGTCTCCCCAGGACCCGCTCGACGCGGTGCACGACGCCCCCTCGCAGGAGGCGCCGGGTGGCGTCGGGCGGCAGCCCCCAGAGTAGCAGCGGCGGGACCACCAGGATCAGGAGAAGATGCTGGAGCATGTGCACGCTGAAGAGGTACAGCTCACCAATGCGGTCCAACGGGCCCACGAGCGCGAACAGCATGACCCCGACTCCGGCCAGGAACACGAACGCCCGCGCGCTCAGGCGGCGCCTCAGCCACATCAGGTAGGCCACCGCCACAGCCACGCTGCCGCCGATCACGGACGGATCCGGGCTCCAGGCGATGGTGAAAAGGTGGGCCGTCGTCATGATCAGATGAAGATGATGTAGGCCACGGTGAACACCGCGACCCAGACGGCGTCGACGAAGTGCCAGTAGTAGGAGATGGTGGCTACGGCAGACTCGTTCTCGGGGCCGAGCTTGCCCGCGAAGCTCAGGCCCGTGAGCGACCCGAGCATGATGAGCCCTGTGACCACGTGAAGGCCGTGGAAGCCTGTCAGCGTGAAGAACGCGGAGCTGAAGACGTCGTAGTTGAGGGTGATGCCCGTGCGGATCAGCTCCGTGTACTCGATCACCTGACCCGTCAGGAACACCAGGCCCAGCGCCATGGTCGCGAGCATCCAGGCCCGGAACGCCGCATGCTTGCCGCGGTGGAACGCGCGCTCGGCGAACCAGATGGTGAGGCTGCTGGAGAACAGGAAGAGGCTGAACACGAACGTCCGGGGCACTGCCAGGCTCTCACGGGGAAGGTTGCCGAACGCGCCGCTGAGGTAGGCGTAGCTGGAGAGCAGCGTCAGGAAGAAGAAGATCTCCGAGCTGATGAAGAACAGCATGCCGACCTTGTGGCGGTTCATGGTCGGTCCCGTCTTGGCGGTCGAGTTGGCCGTCGTCATGCCTTGGCCTCCGTGCGGTACTGGGGATTGTCGGCCATTTCGGGGTGCGCCAGATCGAACAGGGGCCGCGCACTATGAACAGGCGGGAGCTTCTCGAAGTTGTGCTCGGGGGGCGGCGAGGTGGTCGCCCACTCCAGCGTCCAGGCTTCCCATGGGTTGTCGCCCGCCACCTTGCCGCGGCGGAAGCTCACCACCAGGTTCCACAGGAACACCAGCACCGCCGCGCCCAGGATGAACGCGCCGACGGTCGAGATCATGTTCATGAGGGCGTAGCCCGGAAGGTTCGGGTAGGTGTATACGCGCCGCGGCATCCCAATGAGACCCAGGATGTGCTGCACGAAGAACGTCACGTTGAAGCCGATGACGGCCAGCCAGAAGTGCCAGCGTCCCAGACGTTCGTCCATCAGGCGTCCGGTGATCTTCGGGAACCAGTAGTACATGCCCGCCCACAGGGCGAACATGGAGCCGCCGAAGAGCACGTAGTGGAAGTGTGCCACCACGAAGTAGCTGTCGGTGAGCTGCCAGTCGATGGGCACGGCCGCGAACATGACGCCGGTGATGCCGCCGATGACGAACTGGATGATGAAGGCCGCAGCGAACAGCAGCGGGGTGCTCAGCCGCAACCGGCCCCGGAACATGGTCGTGCTCCAGTTGAAGATCTTCACCCCGGTCGGTACCGCGATGAGCATGCTGGCGGCACTGAAGGCGGCGTTCATGGGCGTGCTCAGGCCGACCGCGAACATGTGGTGGGCCCACACGGCGAAGCTCAGCAGCCCGATGGCGACGCCCGAACCGGCTACGAAGGTGTAGCCGAAGATCGGCTTGCGCGAGAACACCGGGACGACCTCGGACATGATGCCGAAGGCGGGCAGCGCCATGATGTAGACCTCGGGGTGGCCGAAGAACCAGAAGATGTGCTGCCACAGGATGGCGGAGCCGCCGCTGACGTTGGCTCGGAAGAAATGCAGGTGGAGCAGGCGGTCGCCGAGCAGCATGATCAGCCCGGCGTTGAGCGGCGTGAGCGCGTAGAGGATGATCAAGCTGGTGATCATCATCATCCACACGAACAGCGGCATACGCCGCCACGTCATGCCCGGCGCTCGATAGCGCACGATCGTGGCGAGAAGGTTGACGGCTGCGCCGATGGTCCCGACACCGGTCTCGATGAGGCCGACGATCCAGTAGTCGACGCCGGGCCGGGAAGAGTAGGCGGACTCGCTGAGGGGCGCGTAGCTGAACCAGCCGGCGTCGGCCAGGCTGCCCGTGAACAGCGCCAGGTAGATCACGACGCCGCCCAGCAGGAAGACCCAGAAGCCGAGCGCGTTGAGCCTGGGGAAGGCGACGTCGCGCGCGCCGATCATGAGCGGCACCAGGTAGTTCGCCAGGCCGATGAACAGCGGCATCACCACCAGGAAGATCATGGTCGTCCCGTGCATGGTGAAGATGGCGTCGTACTCCTGCGGCGTCAGCACCTTGGCGTTGGGCGCAGCCAGCTGGATGCGGATCAGGAGAGCCTCGATGCCGCCGACCCCGAAGAAGAACAGCGACGTCACCATGTATAGGATGCCGATCTTCTTGTGGTCCGTCGTGGACAACCACGCCAGCCAGCCCCATCCCCGGTTCAGCGGGGGGAAGGGGAGGGCGTGAGGGGCGATCGGCTCCTGTCTCACGGTTTTGCCTCCAGGTAGGCGACCAGCGCGTCGAGCTGCTGTGAGGAGAGTTGAAGGTTCGGCATGTTCGAACCAGGTTTGATGCTGTTGGGGTCGGCCAGCCACTTCCGCAGCTCATCCGGCGTGTTGGGCACCACGCCCGCGGCCAGCGTCTGCCGGTCGCCGAGGTGCGTCAGATCGGGCCCCACGTCCTTGCTGGGCGGGGCGCCCGAACCCGTCATCGTGTGGCAGCTGGAGCAGGTGAGGCCCACGAACAGGGCCTTGCCGTTGGCCTGCAGGGCGCTCTTGGGTTCCGGGTGTGGCTGGGCCTGCGACGCCAGCCAGTTCTGGTAGTCCGCCTCGGTCTGGGCGACGACGCGGATGCGCATCCAGGCGTGGCCGGCTCCGCAGTACTCGGCGCAGGCGCCGAGGTAGACGCCGGGCCGGTCGGCCTGGATCAGCATGGTGTTGGGGTGGCCGGGGACGGCGTCCATCTTGCGTCCGAGCTCCGGCACCCAGAAGTCGTGGATGACATCGGCCGAGGTGAGCTGGATGTGGATGCTCTTGCCGACCGGGATGTGGAGCTCGTTGGCGGTGACCACCTTCGAGCCGGGGTAGCGGAACTCCCACCACCACTGATGGGCGATGACGTCCACGTTCACCGGGGGCGTCTTGGGGTGTGCCGGCGGAGACACCGCGGCCATGGTCTGCATCGTCAGGACGAAGAGCACGACCAGGATGGCCAGTGGGATGGCCGTCCAGGTGACCTCGACGACCATGTTGCCGTGGGTCTGCGGAGGCAGCCCTTCCTGCCCGCGGTCCCGGTAGCGGATGAGGTTGAAGATGACGAAGGCGCTGACGGCCACCAGGATCACCAACGAGATCCAGAGCGTGATCCAGAACAGCCGGCCGATTTCCGCCGCATAAGGCGAGGCCGGGCTCAGCACCGAGGCAACATTTGAGTAAAGACTATGCACGCACGCTCACTCCACGGGGGCGGACCGGCGCTGCGCCTCCACCCTGGTCTTGGTTTGGGGCCACGCTCCCGCCGACGTACCGTTGCCTTCGACCCCCGCGCGGAGCCCCGGCGCTCCTGAAGGTACTTACGCCCGACACGATGAACCGCTCGCGGGCGTGTTGATGGGAAGGTGTGGACCCTCGGTTTGGCGCTCCGTTCCGGTTTCGCCGAACACGGAGCCTGGTTGCCGCACCTGGCCGAGTCTATCACTAGCGCCGCAAACGGGTGGCGAATTCGGGACGTTTGTCTCTTGTAGGTTGCGGGCGGGCGACCTAGGAGGTCGATTCGAGCGCTTCCGGGTTCAGGATGTTGCCGGTCGCGCGTCCCGCGAGCGCGGCAACCACCGCCTCGGACGCCAACCGCGCCATCGCCGTGCGGGCGCTCTCGGTAGCGGAGCCGCTGTGAGGCGTCAACACCACGTTGTCGAGGTCCATGAGGCCGGCGTGCACCTGGGGTTCGTGTTCGAAGACGTCCAGCCCCGCGCCCCCCAAGGCCCCGCGCCGAAGCGCGTCCGCCAGCGCTGCCTCGTCCACGATCGGGCCGCGGGCGGTGTTGATGAGGATGGCCGTGGGCTTCATGCGCGCGAGCGCCGCGGCGTCGATGAGGTGGCGCGTTGCCTCGGTGAGGGGGGCGTGGAGGCTGACGAAGTCGCTGGCCGCGACCAATTCGCCGAGGTCCACGTAGCGCGGCCCCAGCTCGCGCTCGGTCTCGGGGTCGCGGTGACGGTTGTGGTAGAGCACGTTCATGCCGAAGCCCCGGGCGCGCCGGGCCACGGCGCGCCCGATGCGGCCCATGCCCACGATGCCGAGGGTCGCCCCACCCACGTCCCGGCCCAGGAGTTGCAGCGGCTCCCAGCCCGTCCATGCGCCTGAGGCGACCAGCTCGTGTCCCTCGCGTACGCGCCGGGCGACGCTGAGGAGCAGGGCGAAGGCCTGGTCCGCGGTCGCTTCGGTGAGGACGTCGGGGGTGTTGGCGACCGCCACCCCGCGCCGCGTGCAAGCGGCCAGGTCGATGTTGTCGTAGCCGACGGCGTAGTTCGCCACGATCCGGAGCCGGTCGCCGGCGGCGCCCAGGAACGCCGCGTCGACCCGGTCGGTCAGCAGGGTGATGACGGCGTCGGCGCCCGTGGCGCCGGCCAGCAGAGCCCCACGGTCGATGGGATCGTCCGCGGCGCGCATGTCGATCTCGAGGCCGGCTCGTTGCAGGGGTTCGAGGCCGGCCTCGGGGAGGCGGCGGGTGATGAACACGCGGGCCTTCGGCATGGGCCAGTCTAGCCGGCGGCGTTCGGGTCGCTACGCGAGGTGTGCCGGCGCGGCATCAACCCCCTCTCGTCGCGCTTGCCGGCGTGCCCCCGCACTCGTAGCCGAACCCTCTGATGTGAGGCGCTCGGTCACGGGGATCGGACGGGGGCAGAAGAGATGCCGGCGGTCGGTTTGCATGCGGAGCCATCGGCTTGGTCGCGTGCCCTCCAAGGGTGCAAGTCGTGTTTGCTGCCGTAGCGCCCGAAGTGGCTGCGCGCTAGCGTCAGGGGAAAAATATCGTAGAGAAGTTGGAGGGGGGAGTCGTCATGCGCGCATTGGCACGAGTCGTGGCAGGATCGATCGCGATCTTGCTCGTTATCGGGTCGTTGTCGGCCTGCAACGTGATCGGTTCGACCGGGGTCGCCACCTCGGATCTCACCGTGAGCGTCTATGTCGAGGCCTATCCCAGCGGAACGGTCGACGTGAGCGCGTCGTTCCGCAACGGTCTGGCCGGTCTCGTCCAGTTCGCCTCCGGCGGCTCCGTCACCGTCACGGACGCGCACGGCGTCACCGCCCCGATGAGCTTCGGCAAGGATGTGAACTACAACGCCGCCTACCTTGCCCAGATCACCGGCGTGTCCCCGGGCGACGAGCTGGTGATCGCGGTGACGCGCGTCGACGGTGCGGACGCGCCCGCCACGCGCGTCACCGTTCCGGCCCCGTTCGCGATCACCGCGCCGAGCAGCGGCGACGCCTTCACCGAACGTGCGGCCTTCCCCGTCAGCTGGGTCGATAGCGGAGGCGGCGCCGACGTGGCCATGCGCTTCGATCTCAAGAGCTGCAGCAAGGCCACGGCTGCCGAGGTGGCCGATGCACGCCCCCTCGTCGAGCTTCCGAAGACGGTGCCGGAATCCGACGGAACGGCCGACATGACCCTGCTGGTGAACGACATCGCAGGCACCTGCCTGGCGGATCTGCTGGTGGGGCGGGCCACGACGAGCGCCATCACGCTCGACCCTGCCTTCAAAGGGTTGAGCGGGCTATCGGAGGTGGTGGGACTGGCTCCGCCGGTGCCGCTCGTGTTCCAGCCGGCCAGCCCCTGACCTCGGGTCCGGCGATGGAGCGGAGCGGCGCATCACGGAACATGGATCGGGTCGCGTCGCGATGCGGCCACGGTGGCGCGGTGACCAGAGCGCGCTCGCCGAATGCCAAGTTCGGCGATCCAGGTGAGCGCTCCGGCGAGCCTATGGCAACCGCCGGAGCGCTGTCCCCAATGTTGGTGGAGCCTGCCGGATTCGAACCGGCGACCCTTCGCTTGCAAAGCGAATGCTCTCCCAGCTGAGCTAAGGCCCCTCGATGGGGGCGCAACACCGTGCATGACGGTGCCTACGCCACCGCGCGCCCCTGAGGATACGCGGGCCGCGCATGCCTGTCAAGCGCGCTTGCGAACGTGCAGGACATCGTTTCCCGCAAGCCGGGGCCGTCAGTCCGAGTCCTCCGGCTCGCCGAGACGCGCGAAGATCATCCGACCCATGTTGGTCTGCAGGCTGCTCGTCACCATCACCTCGACGGTGCGACCGACCAGCTCGCTGGCGTCCTCCACGACCACCATGGTGCCGTCTTCGAGGTAGGCGAGACCCTGGCCCTGCTCGCGGCCTGTACGCACGATGCTCAGCGAGAGCCTCTCGCCCGGCAGGAAGGTGGCCTTCACGGAGTTGGCGAGCTGGTGCAGGTTGAGCACCCGCACCCCCTGCAGTGCGGCCACCCGACTCAGGTTGTAGTCGGTGGTGATGAGGTCGGCGCTGCGCGCCTGGCACACCCGGACGAGCTTCTCGTCGACCGCCGTGGCGGAGGCGGGGTCGTCGTGGATGACCTCGGTGGGAACGCTCTGCTCCTTGGCGATCCGGTCGAGCACCTCCAGCCCTCGACGTCCGCGCTGGCGACGCAGAGCGGTCGTCGGAGTCGGCGATGCGCTGCAGCTCGCTGAGAACGAAGTTGGGGATGAGCAGCGTGCCGTCGATGAAGTTGGACTTCCGCCACGTCGGCGATGCGCCCGTCGATGATGGCCGAGGTGTCGATCACCTTGTCGCGCAGGCTTCCGGGCCGGGGCACCATCGGCCCCTGCGGCCGGTTGAAGGTGAACAGCTGCCGGTTGATGACGAAGAACGACGTTGAGGACGCGACCAGCACCACAGCGATGAGCAGCGACCAGTACCAGGTGAAACCCGGCACGCTGGCCAGCAGGTTGTTCAGCAGTACCGTCACCAACAGCGCCACCGTGGCGCCGGTGCCTGCGGCCAGGACCGCCTCGGGCGGCGTCTTGGACGCCCGCGCCACCAGGCGGGTCCCAGGCGCGAGCCGTACGGTGCGCCATCGTGCCGCCTGCCAGGTAGGCGGAGAGGAGCCCGAGAAGCGTGAGGTAGAGCAGGTTGTTCGGCCCGGTCAGCAGGCCGCGATCGAGCAGCAGCACGGCCAGCGCGTAGCCCGCGAGCGCTCCGATGAGGCTGAAGACCGCGCGCGCCAGGAATGTCGCGGTGTTCGCCGAGTCGCTCACGACGCCTCCCCCCAGACGCGCGCGATCGCCTGGCGAAGGTCGGCAACGCCGCCGTCGAGCTCGCGCGAGCGCGGGCCCACCAGGTGCGGATGGTCGGCGCGCCGCGCTTCCTCGAGGCGGCGCCCGAGGTGACCGACCGAGCGCACCTCGCCCGCCAGCCCCACCTCGCCCACCACGGCGGTGCGCTCGGGCACCGGGCGGTTCGTGACCGCCGAGTACACGGCCAGCGCTACCGCGAGATCGGCGCCCGGATCGGTGAGTCGGAGTCCGCCGGCGACGTTCACGAAGATGTCGAGATCGGCGAGCGGCAGGTCGAGCCGGCGTTCCAGCACGGCCAGCACCACGTCGACACGGCGCTGCTCGAGCCCCTGCACCACCCGCCGGGGCGAAGCGTAGGGCGTCTTGGAGGCGAGCGCCTGCACTTCGAGCAGCAGAGGCCGCTGCCCCTCCAGCGCCGCCAGCACGATCGACCCCGGCACGCCGTGGGGCCGTTCGGCCAGGAACGCCTCCGATGGGTTCGGCACCGCGCGCATGCCGGACTGCGCCATGTCGAAGACGCCGACCTCGCCGGCCGGCCCGTACCGGTTCTTGATGGCGCGCAGCACCCGCAACCCGGCTGCGGACTCCAAGGCGAAGGTGGCGTCGACCACGTGCTCGATGACCTTGGGGCCGGCGATCGACCCCTGCTTGGTGACGTGGCCGATGAGCACCAGGGTGCTGCCGCTCTCCTTGGCCGCGGCGACGAGCAGCGCCGTGCCGTCGCGCACCTGGCTGAGCGTTCCGGGCGTGCCGTCGGGATCGGCCAGCAAGGTCTGGATGGAGTCGACGATGACGAGGTCGGGGGCCGTGGCCCGCAGGTGCTCGGCGAGCGCCCCGGCGTCGGTCTCACGCGTCAACAGGACGCCGCGCGACAGCCCGAGCCGCTCGGCCCGAAGCCGCACCTGAGCGAGCGACTCCTCGCCGGCCACGTAGAGCGTGCTGCGCCCCGCTTCCACCGCGTGGTGCGCGAGCTGCAGCAGCAGGGTCGACTTGCCGATGCCGGGCTCGCCGGCCAGCAGGACGGCGGAACCGGGGACCCAACCGCCCCCGAGGACGCGATCGACCTCGGCTTCGCCTGAGCCGAGACGCACGAGCTGAGCGTCGGTGACCGACTCGAGGGCGACGGGCGCGATGCGGTGGGCGGGCGTACGCGCCGAGGTCCGGGGGCCGGCGTCGCCGCCGAGCACCTCCTCGTCCAGGCTGTTCCAGGCCCCGCAACGCGGGCAACGGCCCATGGGCGTGGCGGAGTGGCCGCCACACTCGCGGCACACGTAGCGGACGCTCACGCGAGCCATGGCATCACCCTCCCCCAGGGCACAGTCGGCCACATGCCGCCCACGATACCGCGGCCCGGCCCGAGCGCGTTGGGCGTTCTCGGCAACGATGCCCTCCCGGGCCGACGTTCGGACGGCGCGCCGGGAGCGTGGCACGCCCCGATCAGACCATCGGCACGGGTCGCGCGAAGACCACGCGGCCCTCTTCGACGGTGACGAGCAGGGGCTCCTCAGAGCCGTGCTGCAGGATCTCCAGGGAGAGCGGGTCCTCGATGTGCTCGCGGATGATCCCGCGCATGGGGCGGGCGCTCTCTCCGCGCGGCAGCTTGTCGACGAGGAACTCCGCGACCTCCTTGGAGAAGGTGACGTGGATGTCGCGGCCGGCGAGCTCGCTCCGGATGTCCTCGAGCATCTGCTCGGTGATCACCACGATGCCCTCGCGGTCGAAGGTCTCGAACACGATGACCTCGTCGAGGCGGTCCAGGAACTCCGGGCTGAAGATGCCCTTCAGCGGCGAGTTGGAGTCCTGCTTGCCCTCCTCCTGGAAGCCGATGGTGGAGCCCCGGTTGAAGCCGGTGTTGCTCGTCATGATCAGGATGACGCGACGGAAGTCGACCGTGCGGCCCAGGCCGTCGGTGAGGCGGCCGTCGTCGAGCACCTGCAGGAAGGTGTTGTAGATGTCGGCGTGCGCCTTCTCGATCTCGTCGAGCAGCACCACGCTGAACGGCTGGCGGCGCACCGCCTCGGTCAGCCGACCGCCCTGTTCGTGGCCGACGTAGCCGGGAGGTGCCCCGATGAGCTTGGAGATGCTGTGCGACTCCTGGAACTCGGACATGTCGAGACGCACCAGCGCCCGCTCGCTGCCGAAGAGCTCGAGGGCGAGCTGCTTGGCCAGGAAGGTCTTGCCCACGCCCGAGGGGCCGACGAACATGAACGAGGCTGCCACCCGGGTCCGGCCGCCGAGGCCGACCCGCGCGCGCCGCAGTGCCGAGGCGAGCGCTTTGATGGCCTTGTTCTGACCGACCACGCTGCGCTCCAGGTTCTCCTCGATGTGGGCCAGCTTCTCGGAATCGGCCTCGTCGACGTAGATGCCCCCCCAGGAGTTGACGACCGCCTCGAGGTCCTCGCGGGTGACGACCGGCGTGCCGTCCTCCTCCTCGAGCACCGGGAAGCCGAGCGACTTGTTGAGTCGCGTGCGGGCGGCGGCCTCGTCGATGAGATCGATCGCCTTGTCGGGGAAGTTGCGGCCCGGCAAGCTGCGCTCGCCGTAGCGCACCGACATCCGCAGCATCTCCTGCGGGATGATCACGCCGTGGTGGGACTCGTACTTCTCGCGCAGGCCCACCAGGATCTCGAGCGACTCCTCCGGGGAGGGCTCCAACACGATGACGGGCTGGAAGCGCCTCTCCAGGGCCGCATCCTTCTCGATGTACCTGTGGTATTCGCCGGTGGTGGTGGCGCCGATCACCTGCACCTCGCCCCGCGAAAGGGGAGGCTTCAAGATGTTGGCAGCGTCGAGCGTTCCCTCGGCTCCGCCGGCACCCACCAGCGTGTGCAGTTCGTCGATGAAGGCCACGACCTTGGCGTTGCGCAGCTCCTCGATGACCTGCCGCAGCCGCTCCTCGAACTCGCCACGGTACTTGGTGCCGGCCACGATGTTGCTCAGGTCGATCGACAGCACCCGCACGTTGGTGAGGTTGGGCGGCACGCGCCCCTCGACGATGGCCTGGGCGAGCCCTTCGACGATGGCGGTCTTGCCGACCCCCGGTTCACCGATGAGCACCGGGTTGTTCTTGGTGCGGCGCGTCAGGATCTGGATGACGCGGCGGATCTCCTCGGTGCGGCCGATGACCGGGTCGAGCTTGTCCTCGCGCGCCTCCTTGGTGAGGTCGCGGGCGTACTCGTCGAGGAAGGGGGTGTTGACCGTCTCCGTCTGGTTCTTCGGGTCGGCGGCGGCCAGGATACGCCAGCGCACGGTGTCGACGTCCCGGGTGAGGTTCTGGAGGATGCGGTAGGCCACGCCGTCCCCCTCCCGGATGATGCCGAGCAGGATGTGCTCGGTGGCGATGACGTTGCTCCCCAGGCTGCGCGCCTCGGAGCCCGCCAGCTCCATGACGCGCCGCGCGCGCGGCGTGATGGCGGCGGTCTCGTTGCGGGGCAGCCCGTCGCCGCGCCCCACCATCTCCTCGACCTGCCTCCGGAAGCCCTCCAGCGTCGCGCCGAACTCGGCCAGCACCTTGCTGGCGGTCCCCCCCTCACGCATCAGGCCCAGAAGCAAGTGCTCGGGTCCGATCATGGCGTGCCCGAGCTTGGAGCCCTCCTCGCGGGCGAAGTGGAAGACCAACCTCGCTCGATCGTCGTACCTGTTCAAGGTGCCCTCCGAAGGGGACAAGGAGGCGTCGGTCGATTCGGCCCCATGCTGCTCGCCTTTTGCCGCCGAATCATGATGGTATAGTACCCGCCTGATGTGAGTCCAGAAAGGGCGTTCGTTACGTTTGCCCCGCGCTGGACCCGAACTGGAACGCTGCGTACGCCTCGAGGAGCTTCTGTGCTGTTTCAAGATATCATGCTCGGCCTCGATCGCTTCTGGGCGGACCAGGGGTGTGTGATCGCGCTGCCGCACGACACCGAGGTGGGGGCCGGCACCTTCTACCCGACCACCTTCCTTGCGGTCGCTGGGAGCGGCGCCCTGGCGGGTGGCCGGCGTGGCGCCCAGCCGCCGGCCGACCGACGGCCGTTACGGCGACAACCCCTACCGCTTCCAGTACTTCTTCCAATACCAGGTCCTGCTGAAGCCGTCGCCGCTCGACGTGCAGCAGGTCTACCTCGACTCGCTCTACGCGCTGGGCATCGACCCCCACGCACACGACATCCGTTTCGTGGAGGACAACTGGGAGTCGCCCACGTTGGGGGCCTGGGGGCTGGGCTGGGAGGTGTGGATGGACGGCATGGAGATCACGCAGTTCACCTACTTCCAGCAGGTCGGTGGCTTCGACTGCCGGCCGGTATCCGTGGAGCTCACCTACGGGCTCGAGCGCATCGCAATGTACCTCCAGGGCGTCGATCACGCCTTCGATGTGGAGTACGCGCCGGGCGTGACGATGGGAGCGCTGCGCGGAGATTTCGAGGCGCAGCACTGCCGCTACAACTTCGAGGAGTCCGACGCAGACCTGCAGCGCCTGCTCTTCGACAAGTTCGAGGTCGAGGCCAGGCGTCTGCTGGAGCTCGGGCTGCTGCACCCGGGCTACGAGTTCGTGATGAAGGCGTCGCACGCCTTCAACCTGTTGGACGCCCGCGGCGTGCTGTCGCAGACCGAGCGCCAGAACTATGTGCAGCGCGTCCGGCGGCTGAGCGAGGCCAGCGCCCGCGAGTACCTCTCCCAGCGCGGCGAGCTGGAGACGGCTCCGGAGGCGTCCTGATGCCCGACCTGCTGTTCGAGATCGGTACCGAGGAGCTGCCGAGCTGGTACGTCGACGAGGGGCGCGCCGCGCTGGCGCAGCTCCTCGAGGAGCGGCTGGCGGACGCCGGCCTGGCCGCCGAGCAGGTGCGCGGTTTCAGCACCCCCCGACGCCTGGCGGTGCTGGCCGAGGGCCTACCGGAGCGCAGCGAGACCCGCGAAGAGCTCCGGCGCGGGCCCGCGGCCGATGTGGCCTTCGACGATAGCGGCGCGCCGACCCGTGCTGCCCGCGGCTTCGCGCAGTCCAGCGGTGTCGAGCCCGGCGATTTGGAGATCCGCGACACCGAGCGCGGGCGCTACGTCTTCGCGCGCCTTCAGCGGGGTGGGGACACCGCCTCCGGCGTGCTTCCTGCGCTGCTGGCCGGCCTCGTGGAGGACCTGCCGGCGCCGCGCAAGATGCGCTGGGCCGACGTGAGCACACCCTTCATGCGGCCCGTGCACTGGCTGCTGGCCATGCTCGACGACAACGTTCTGGAGCTCGAGGCCGCCGGCGTGCGTTCGGGCGCCACCACCCGGGGCCACCGTTTCCTGGCGCCGGGCGAGGTGCGTCTTCGCCACGCTACGACGTACGTCGACGTTCTACGGGAGGCGTCGGTGCTGGCCGACCCCGACGAACGGGACGAGGCGACCTGGCGCGCCGCCAGCGAGGCGGCGGGCCAGGAAGGGCTCGTCGCGCACGACGATCCCGCGCTACGCGCCGAGGTGCGCAACCTGGTCGAGTACCCGGTGGCGGTGCTCGGTCGCTTCGACGAAGGCTACCTGGAGCTTCCCGACGAGGTGCTGAGCACGGTGATGATCCACCACCAGCGCTTCTTCCCGACCCACGCCGCCGACGGCGCTCTGGCGAGCTTCTTCGTGGGGATCTCCAACAACCGTGTGACCAACGAAGAGGTCGTGCGGGCGGGTTACGAGCAGGTGCTCGAAGGCCGGCTCTACGACGCCCGCTTCTTCTGGGACGCCGACCGCCGCAAGAGCCTGTCGCAGCACGCCTGGGGCCTGTCGGGCATCGGCTTCCAGAAGGATCTCGGGAGCATGGCCGACAAGATCGCGCGCGTCAGCGACGTGGCCGGGCGTCTCGCGGAGGCGCTGGAGCTCCCCAGGGAGGAACGGGCATCGCTGGAACAGGCGCTGCCGATCTTCCGGGCCGACCTGTCCACCGACATGGTGTTCGAGCTGCCCGAGCTCGAAGGGGTCATGGCACGAGCCTATGCGTTGGCCGAGGGTCTCCCCGAGGAGGTCGCGGTGGCGCTGGAAGACGGCGTATTGCCGCGCGGACCGGGCGACCGGCTGCCCGCCACACGCATCGGCGCGGTCCTTGCCGTGGCGGATCGCATCGACAAGGTGGTGGGCTTCTTCGCTTTGGGCAAGCGCCCGTCCGGTTCGGCCGATCCCTTCGCGCTGCGGCGCGACGGTCTCGGCATCGCGCGGGTCCTCAACGCGCAGGGCTGGCGCCTGCCGCTCGCCGATGTGGTGCTCGAGGGGGCGGCTCCGCACCGGGCCAACGGTTGGGAGATCCCGGCGGAGGGCGAGGCCGAGGTGGAGCGCTTCCTGTGGGATCGCGTCGGCTCGCTTCTCAACGAGCAGGGGATGCCCGTTCCCGTGGTGCGTGCCGCCGTGCAGGGCAGCCGCAGCGTCATCGACGCTTCGCGGCGGGCGCACCTGCTGCGCTCGCTGATGGGGCACGAGGAGTTCCCCGATCTGATGGCGCTGTACAAGCGCGCGGCCAACCTGGCGCGCCAGGAGGAACGCCGCCGCAACGTCAAGCCGGGCCTGTTCCGCAACGAGTACGAAGCGCCGCTCTTCGAGGCGCTGCCGGGCGCCCGTCGGGGCGTGGAGGCGCTGCTCGCGCAGGTGCGCGAGGCGCTGCCGGGTTGGGACCTGGCGTCCCCACCCGCGAGGCCCCTGGGCGAGCTGGGCGACGAGGTTGGTGCCGTGCTGGCGCTCAAGGCGCCGCTCGATGCGTTCCTCGACAACGTGCTGGTGATGGTCGACGAGCCCGAGGTGCGCAGCAACCGGCTGGCGCTGTTGCGCGAGGTCACCGAGGTGCTGCGGGAGCTCGGGGCGCTGGATCAGCTCGAAGGAGTCTGAGCCGGCTCGGTCGCGACGACGTTCGCCCCGACGCCGGAGGCATCCAAGGGAAGGGCCCCGCCATCGCGGGGCCCTTCCCTTGGTTCGACTGGTGCCGAAGGGGGGACTTGAACCCCCACGACCTTGCGGTCACATGACCCTGAATCATGCGCGTCTACCAATTCCGCCACTTCGGCGTCCACGCGCGGTCGCGAGTTCCCATGTTACCCACGGGCCGCGGACTGCGCAAGACCCGTGCCGATTCCCGGCGGGCGGCGCTCACAAAGCGGCGCTCACAAGCGGCGCTCACAACAGGAAGCGCCCGCTCTCCTGGACCGGCTCCCCGTCGAGCAGCAGCGTGCCGCCCCGGCGCAGGTCGCACACCAGGTCCCAGTGGACGGCGCTGTCGTTGACGCCGCCGGTCTCGGGGTAGGAGCGTCCCAGTGCCAGGTGGACGGTCCCGCCGATCTTCTCGTCGAAGAGCGTGGAGCGGGTGGGGCGCTGGATGCGCTCGTTGGTCCCGATCCCGAGCTCGCCCAGGAAGCGAGCGCCGTCGTCGGTCGCGAGTTGAGCGTCGAGCACGTCCTGACCGCGCTCGGCTCGCGCCTCGATGACCTTGCCCTGGTGGAAGGTGAGCCGCACGCCCTCCACGTCGACGCCCTCGACGGTGCTGGGCACGTCGAAGGTGATGGTGCCCTCGGCGCTGGCCTCGTGCGGACCGGTGAAGATCTCGCCCGACGGCATGTTGCGCTTGCCGTCGGAGTTGACCCAGCGTCGGCCCTCCACGTTGAGGCGCAAGTCGGTGCCCTCGCCCAGGATGCGCACCTCGCGGGCGAGCGCCAGGCGCTCGATGAGGCGCGCCTGGCGCTCGCGCAACGCGCGCCAGCGCGCGGCCGGAGCGTCGTCGAAGAGGTACATGGCGTCGAACACGAAGTGTTCGTAGGCGTCGAGGCTCATCCCGGCGTCCTGGGCGGCGCCGGCGGTGGGGAACAGGGTGCCGACCCAGCGCGTGTGGTTGACGCGCTCCTCCTGGACGCTCTGGTTGCGGCGTCGCCAGCGCGCCGTGCGCGCGCGGTCGATGCCCTGCAGCACCCGCCCTCCAGCCGGCGCGCGGACGCCGATGAAGGCGTCCATGCGGCGCATCTCCTGCAGCTCGAGCTCGGGCGCGGCGTCCATCAGGCCGTCGGCCGCCAGCTCCACGACGTCGGCCGCCAGCTCGGGATAGGCCAGGCGCAGGTGCGGTTGCGCCCCGGCACGCAGCACGCGGCGCACCAGCGCGCGGGCGAGGTCGGTGGCGGGGGTCTCGACGGACAGGTAGACGTGCTCGCCCGGCGTGACCTCGGTGCAGTACTCCACGAGCAGGTCAGCGTAGCGCTCCAAGATTGGGGGGATCACGGCCGCGAGGCTATCACGGCAGTGGGTTGCTCAGGGGTTGCATCCGGGTTGCACAAGCGGCCCGCGTGCCTCAACGCGCCACGTGGAAGGCGTTGG
This sequence comes from uncultured Trueperaceae bacterium, assembly GCA_963783895.1. Classification (GTDB taxonomy): domain Bacteria; phylum Deinococcota; class Deinococci; order Deinococcales; family Trueperaceae; genus JASBRS01. The sequence continues at coordinate 118,759 of CAWAPF010000015.1, read as the reverse complement.
ACCCCAGCGCAACCAGAGCGCCGGTATCGTCGTGCACGTCGGTGCGCACCACGATCACGCGGCGGCCGGTGCGCATCACCTCGGCGTGGGCGTGGAGCGCCGTGCCGCGCGCGGCCCGCAGGTAGTCCACCCGCATGTCGATGGTGGCGACCCGCTCCGCCAACGACAGGTCCTCGAGGGAGAGCGCGGCGGCGGCGCCGGCCGTGGCGTCGATCAACGCCGATACCACGCCGCCGTGCGGCATGTCGCGCAGCGCGTTGCCCACGAACTCCGGTCGCAAGTCCAGGCGCGTGCTGAGGTGACCGGCTTCGCGGTCGACGCTCTCCAATCGGACCCCGAGGAAGCGGTTGAAGGGGATGAGCTCCTCGACGAGCGACCGCATGGCATCCGAGCTGAGCGCGTCCATGACGCACCAGTCTACCGGTTGCCGGTCGCTGCCGCAGCGCCGGTCGGGGGTCGGGAGGGCGCATGCGTACAATGGCGCAGCATGGCGACGAGAAGCTACCCCTACGAGCTCTGGGACGTGTTCACCGCACGCGTGTTCGGCGGAAACCCGCTGGCGGTGGTCACCGATGCCAGCGGTCTCGACGACGCCGCGATGCAGGCCCTGGCGCGTGAGTTCAACCTGTCCGAGACCGCGTTCGTGCTCCCCAGCAAGAGGGCCGAGGCGCGGGCGCGATACTTCACGCCGGCGCGGGAGCTGCCGATGGCCGGCCACCCCACCGTCGGGACCGCGTTCGCGCTCGACGCTCGCGGCGTCTTCGGCGGTGACCGGGGCCGGCTCGAGCTCGGTGTCGGCGTGGTGGCGCTGAGGTTCGAACGCAGCGCCGGGCGGTTGGAGCGCGTGTGGATGGACCAGGGCCGACCACGGCGGCTGGCGCGCGTCGGGGACCGCCCCGGGGTGGCGCACGCGCTGGGGCTCGACGTCGACGAGCTCGACGCCGATCTCCCTCTCGAGGTCGTCAGCGCCGGCGTGCCCTTCCTGCTGGTGCCGCTGCGGGACCGGAGCGGGCTCGCACGCGCCCGCCTCGATCTCGAGGCGGTGGCCCCGTTCGTGCCCGCCGACCACCGCGCGGTGCTGGCCTTCACCCTCGACGCCGAGGACGCCGACATACGCGCGCGCATGTTCGGCGAGGCCCTCGGCGTGGTGGAGGATCCGGCGACCGGAAGCGCGCACGGCCCGCTGGGCGCGTACCTGGCGTGGACCGGCGTCGTCGACGCCACGCGGGGGCCCGTCGAGGTGCTCAGCCGCCAGGGCGTGGAGATGGGCCGGCCGAGCGAGATCCACCTTCGCATCCGCTTGGAGGACGGGGAGCCTGCGGTGGAGGTCGGCGGCGGAGCGGTGCGCGTCGCCCGCGGCGTGCTCGAGCTGTGAGCGCGACCGGCGGCCCCTCGGGGGGCGGCGTCGAGGGCGAGCGCCTCCAGAAGATCCTGTCCCGGGCGGGCGTGGCGAGCCGGCGCAAGTCCGAGGACCTCATCCGCGCCGGGCGCGTCACGGTGAACGGCCGGATCGCCGGCCTCGGGGACCGGGCGCGGCCGGACGACGACGTCCGGGTCGACGGACAGCGCGTGCCTCGGCGCGTCGAGCACGTCACGTTCCTGCTGAACAAGCCGCCGGGCGTGGTGAGCACGGCACGCGACGACCGCGGCCGGCGCACCGTGCTCGACCTGCTTCCCGACCTGCCGGGGCTCCACCCGGTGGGGCGGCTGGACATGGATTCGGAAGGCCTGTTGCTGGTCACCACCGACGGCGACCTCACGCTCAAACTCACCCACCCGCGCTACGGGCACGAGAAGGAGTACCGCCTGTGGTGCGACCGAGGGCACCGTCGAGCCGTCCGCGCTGGCGGCGCTGGCGAGCGGGGTCGAGCTCGACGACGGGCCCGCCCGCGCCGCGATCGTCACGGCGGCGGAGGGAGGGTGCGTGCTGGTGCTGACCGAAGGGCGCAACCGGCAGGCGCGCCGCATGCTGGAAGCGGTCGGCTACCGGGTCACGCGGTTGGTGCGCATCCGACAGGGCCCGCTGCGCCTCGGCGACCTGCCCTCGGGCCGCTACCGCCGCCTCACGGAGCGGGAGCTGGCACGCCTGCGCAGCGCCTGAGGAGCGCGGCGGCCCGTCTCGTGCGCGGGTCGCCGCGGGCGGCGGGCTCGGGTATACTCGCGCAAGCCGTGCCGGGCGGCGAGCGAGCCGCGCCGGTCGACACCCCCATCGAGAAGGACGCGTCATGTCCGACACCAGCATCTTCCGGGCCGGCGACGGCCCCGTCCAGATCACGCGCGAGCAGATCCAAGCCCGAGTCGCCGAGCTCGGCGGGCGGATCCGCTCCGATCACCGGGACCACGAGCTCCACCTCATCTGCGTGCTCAACGGCGCCTTCATGTTCATGGCGGACCTGGTGCGCGCCATCGACCTGCCCCTGACGGTCGACTTCCTGTCGGTATCGAGCTACGGCTCCCGCACCGAGTCCTCGGGGGAGGTCAAGCTCGTCAAGGACCTCGACCAGAGCCTCAAGGGCCGTCACGTGCTGCTGGTCGAAGACATCGTGGACACGGGCCTCACCATGCAGTACCTGCTCGGGTATCTGCGCGGGCGCGGGCCGCTCTCGGTCGAGGTGGTGACCCTGCTTTCGAAGCCGTCGCGGCGCGTCGTCGAAGTGCCGCTCGATACGTCGGGTTCGAGATCGAGGACGCCTTCGTCTACGGCTACGGCCTCGACGTCGCGCATCGCTTCCGCAACCTGCCGTTCGTGACGAGCCAGAGCGAGGCATGAGGCGGCTTCGCCGACCCGCGTTCATCCTCCTCGTGGTCCTCAGCGCAGCCCTGGCCAGGGCTGGCGGTGTCGGAGGCGCGGCGCGACACCACCCCGCCCAAGCTGTACATCGAGGCGCCGCCGCGCGCGGAGGTCGGGAGCGCCACCCAGGTGCTCATCACGGCCGACGAGCCGGTCACCTACCGCGTGCGCTACGGTAGCTTCGACGCTACCAAGGTCACGCAGGACTGGAACGTCGCGCTCACCGCCGAGGCAGGGCGCGCAGCCGGTCGACATCGTCGCCACCGACGGTGCCGGGAACCGTACCGACGCGCAGGCCACGATCGACGGCGTGGCCGCGCCCGTGCCCGAGGTGCGCTCCGAAGCCCAGCTCACCGCGGGTGACCCGCTGGGCGTCCGCGTGAGCTGGCCGGCGGACAGCGCGCACGTGACGAAGGTCCAGGTGAGCTTCGACGGGAAGGACGAGCGGCTGCGTGCGGGGAAGCGACGGCGCGCGCGCCATCGTGCCGGTACCGCTGGCGACCGCTCCGGGCGCCCATACGCTGGCCGTGAGCGTGACCGACGAGTTCGGCATCACGCACCGCGACACGCGGAGCATCGCGGTGACGCCCCTGAAGGGAGCGGTGGAGACCATCCATCTCCCGCCGAAGGTGCTGGCGGCCGACACGCCGACGGCGTGGGCCGAGGAGCAGCAGGCGCTGGCAACGGCGTTCGCGCAGAGCGCTCCCCGGCCGCGCTGGACCGCTGCTTTCGAGACCCCCATCCAGGGGGCCGAGTCCGCGGGGTTCGGCTCCGCCCGGCGCTACGCGGCCGGCGGGCCGGTGTCGTACCACACCGGTCTGGATCTGGCGGCGCCGGAGGGCACGCCCATCCACGCGACCAACGACGGCACGGTGGTGCTGGCGCGCGAGCTCCCGATCTCCGGCAACATCGTCGCCATCGACCACGGCGACGGCGTCGTCAGCCTCTACTTCCACCAGTCGAAGATCCTGGTCCACGACGGCGAGAGCGTCAAGCGCGGCGACGTCATCGGGCTGGTGGGGACGACGGGGCTCAGCACCGGGCCTCACCTGCACTGGGAGATGCGGGTCGACGGGGTGCCCACCAACCCGCTGGCGTGGGTGGGGCACGCCTTCCCCTGAGCGCCCCGATCCTGGAGGGTCGGCGGCGAACGGGCGGACGCAGCGCGTTCGGGGAGCTCAGGGCTTGAACACGAGCATCCGTTGGTTGTCGTGGTCGACCACGACGAGGGCGTCGGAAGTCGCGAGGAGCCCTGACGGATTACACAGCGTGCGGGCCGAGGGCTGGCTGTCGACGAGCCCGTTCTGATCGTCGTCGTTGCACGGTGTTGTGCGTGAAGTCGCTCTGTCCCGAGCACGGCGGTCGCAGCGGCTCCGTTGCTCGAGGGGATGCCGTCGAACACCAGGACACGGTCGTTGTTCCACTCCGCCACGAAGAGCTGCGTGCCGTTGCTCGTCAGGAAGTACGGGTCGTCGAACTGCGCTCGCGGACGTGCCCGCGGCGTCGGTCGTCATGCTGGCCTGGCCCGACCACCACGTCGGCGGGCTCGAAGTTGCTGGTCGGGAAGCTGTTCCAGATCAAGACGCGGTTGTTGCTGTCGTCGGCCACGATGAGCGTCGTACCGTCGGTCCACACGTCGCTCGGCCCGTAGAGCGTACGGGCCGTCGGCGCAGCGTCGGCGACGGAGTCTTGGTTGTCGTCGTTCTCGGCACAGGTGGTGAAGCTGTTCTGGCCCAGCACCAGGTCGGCCGTGGCGGCGTTTCCGGTTGGCAGCGTGTTGAAGATGAGCACGCGGTTGTTGCCGGTATCGGCCACGATCAGCTTGCTGTCGGTGGTGAAGATGCTCTCCGGGCTATCGAACCCCGCGGCCGTGCAGTTGGCGCTCGTCGTCGTGAAGTCCGGCTGGCCCACCACCATGTCCGCCGGGGCCTGGGTGGTGGTCGGCGGGGTGTTCCAGATCAGCACGCGGTTGTAGTCGTAATCGATGTTGAAGAGCCGACCGTTGCCCTCGGTGACCGTCTGTGGGCCGCTCATGCCGTTGGCGGCGGCGACGAAGTTGGCGCTCGTGAAGTCGGGCTGGCCGAGCACGAAGTCAGCTGCCGCACCGCTGGTGGTGGGAATGCCGTTCTTGTAGCCCATGCACGCGCCCCTGGTTGAAGACGGGGGCGTAGAACACGCCGTTCACGACGGCCGGGTCGCCGTACACCGTGTCGAACGTCGTCGCGTTGGTGGCGGTCGAGACCGAGGTGAAGTCCGCCTGACCGATCACCACGCTGGCCTTCTGGAAGGTGGTGAGGTTCAGCTTGGTCGACGGTGGCGGGTTGGTGCCCGATTGCGCGCACGCAGCGAGGAGCACGGCCAAGGCCGTGAGCGTGCCGAGCAGGATGAGACGTCCTCTCATGATCCTGGTTCCTCCTAATCTGGCGCGTGGAGCGGGGAAGGCGATTCGAAGCGACGCCCGTACCCTAGCAGAAATCGCGGGACTCATCTAGCGCCCATGTTTCACACCAACGCCTGTGTTAACCGGAACGCGTGCCCCACGGCGGGACCGGACCGCTCGGTATACTGGCCGGATGAGTTCCACCGACCCCGCGGCCACGTCCGCGCCTGCGTCCCGCACGACCTTCCGCCAAGCCCCGCGTCTTCTCCGGCATCCAGCCCACCGGCGACCTGCACCTCGGCACCTACCTCGGGGCGCTCAGGCAGTGGGTGGAGCATCAGGACGAGCGCGACAACGTCTTCTGCGTCGTCGACCTGCACGCGCTCACCATCCCCGAGAGCGTCGACCCCGCGGCGCCTGCAAGGACGACGTGAGGCGGGTGGCCGCACTCTACCTGGCGGTCGGGCTCGATCCCGACAGCAACATCATCTTCGCGCAGTCCCACCTGCACGAGCATGCCGAGCTCACCTGGCTGCTCAACTGCGCGACGCCGCTGGGCTGGCTCTACCGCATGACGCAGTTCAAGACCAAGTCCGAGGGGCGGGAGAGCGTCGGCACGGGCCTGCTCGACTACCCCGTGCTGCAGGCCGCCGACATCCTGCTCTACGACACCGAGGTGGTGCCGGTCGGTGAGGACCAGCGCCAGCACATCGAGCTCACCCGGGACATCGCCGTGCGCTTCAACAACCTCTTCGGCGAGGTGTTCGTGCTGCCGCGAGGCGGTGGTCCCCACCATGGGCGCGCGCATCATGGGTCTCGACGACCCCGAGGTCAAGATGTCCAAGAGCATCGCAGCCCAGCGCTCGGGCCACGCCGTCAACCTCCTCGACGACGAGCGCACCATCCGCAAGGCCATCATGTCGGCGGTGACCGACTCCGGCCGCGAGGTGCGCTTCGAGCACGCCTCGCCCGGCGTCAGGAACCTGCTGACCATCCTGCAGACCCTCGACGGGCGCCCGATGGGGGCGCTGGAGGAGGCGTTCGAAGGCAAGGGCTACGGCGACCTCAAGAAGGCGGTGGCCGGTGTGGTGCTCGACACGCTGCAGCCGATCCGCCAGCGCTACGAGGCGATCATGGCGGAGCCGGGCCGGATCGACGAGCTGCTGGCGCACGGCGCGGAGCGCGCGCGGGCGGTGGCCGCCCCCACCCTGGCCCGGGCCAAGGAGGCGATGGGGGTTGGCTGAGGCGGGCGGCCCCGAGGCGGGCGGTCCGGCGGGCGGCCGCCGGCGGGCGTCGTCATGGTGTTCCTCGACGGCGTCGGTCTGGGGGACGACCGATCCCGGGCGCAACCCCCTGGCGTGGCTGCGGCTTCCGCTGCTGCGTGAGCTCGTCGGTGGCCCGCCCGTCGCGGGCGCCGCGGCGCGCAGCGAGCCCGGCCTGGTGTTCCGGCCGATCGACGCGCGCCTCGGTCACGAGGGCCTCCCGCAGTCCGCCACCGGGCAGACGAGCCTGCTGACCGGGCGCAACGGTGCGGCGATCATGGGGCGCCATTACGGACCCTGGCCGGGGCCCACGCTGGCCCGCGAGCTCCAACAGGACACGCTCTTCCACCACGCCGACGGTTCCGCCGCGCTCGCCAACGCCTATCCGGAGGGGTACTTCCGCGCCCTCGAAGGACGGCGCCTGCGCCCCAACGCGCCCGTGACCGCGGCCCGGGCGGCGGGCGTGACCCTCTTCGACCTCGACGCCTACCGCCGCGGCGACGCGCTGGCGGCCGACGTCACCGGCGCCGCCTTCCACGAGCTCGACCCGGCGCTGGCGACGTTGACGGCCGAGGAGGCGGGACGCCGGCTCGCGCGGCTGGCCGGGCACCATGCCTTCACGTTCTTCGACGTCTGGCTCACCGACCGCCTCGGGCACGAGCGGCGCTTCGAGGACGGGGTGCGCTTGCTGGAGGCGATCGACGGCCTGCTGGCCGGGGCGCTCTCCGAGCTGGGCGACACCACGCTGGTGCTCACCTCGGACCACGGCAACCTCGAGGACCTGACGTCGTCCAGGCACACGCGCAACATGGTGCCGCTGCTGGCCGTGGGCCCGGGCGCCGGCGCCTTCGCCGGGGCCGACGACCTGATGGACGTCGCGCTCGCCAGCCGCCGGCTCCTGCTACGGCGCCTGACGGGGGACTCAGCCGCCCAGGCGGAGGACGATGAAGGCCTCGTACCAGGCGCCGAGCAGCAGCATCACCATGGCGAAGGGCAGCATCGCCGCGAGCTTGCGGAACGCCTGAGGCAGCGACCCGAGGCCGCGCCGCACCAGAGTGGCCAGGAACATGCCGCCGCCGGCGACCACGATGAAGTACGAGCTGAGCTCGATCAGCAGCAGGATCAGCACCAGCACCAGCTGACCCGCCGAGGCCGGTGCCGATCAGGCCGAACGGGATGCCCTGCACGAAGTACGAGGCCGCGCTCAGCAGGTAGGCCGGCACGCCGAACAGCAGCGCCAGCGTGAAGGTCACCGAAAGCGTGACCACCACGAAGTTCTGGTAGTAGGTGGTGACCGCCGCGCGCACGATGTCGCCGCTGCCGTAGGCCTGGGTGGCGCCGACGCTGGTCACCGCGGTCTTGACGACCGTGACGATGGCCGTCTCGCACTCCTTGGGGAGGCCCGAGCCTACCAGCGCGCCGAGCGCGAACATGGCGTAGAGGAACACGAAGGTACCGATGACCAGCCGTCGGTGCTCGCGGATGTAGCTCCAGCCCTCGCTGCAGCCAACGCCGCAGCGGGCTGGGCCGCACGAGCCCGAGCAGGATCAGGAGGCTGAAGGCGATGAACAGCCACGACGCCGTGCTCCCCTGCAGCCAGGCGCGTACGCCGCTGGGCTCCACCGTGGTGCGGTAGCCCACGTCGTCGACCGTCCAGACGTTGCCCTTGCGGCTGAGATCGACCTCCACCACGTCGAGCTGGTTGCCGGGTCGCACCGCGCTGTAGGTGAAGCGCTTCCGGTTCGGGTCCTGGGTCGGTTGCTCCTGGCGGTCGTTCAGGTGCACCTGTGTGCCCGCCTGCGGGGCGGGGTGGGTGATCATCCCGGGCAGGGCCTGGCAGAGCTGCTTCGTGTCCAGCGCGGAGAGTCGCTCCAGCGTGACGGGACTGCGCTTGAGCCAGGTGCTCACGGCCTGGTCGGCGAGGGCGGCCGGAGTCGCTCCCCGTCATGCCGATGGCGGACGCCGTTTCCGACGAGGCTCCGTTGCCGGACGCGGGTGCGGTGACGGTGCCGGGGGCGGGCGCAGCCGTGGAAGCACCGTTGGATCGCGTTGGGACTCGTGGGTGTGCCCTGGGCAGCGGCCGCACCTGCGAGCAGCGTGGCGACGAGGATCAGGACGAGGAGGGCGGGGGCAGAACGGGGCTGGTGCATCGGAGGGCTCCATCCGGGGCGTGGCGAACGCCCCCGGATCGCGCCAGCCAGCATACCCCAGAAGGGGCGGCGGGCCTGACCGCGGCGGCAAGGTGCGCGCCTCGAGGCGGGACGGGGAAGCGGTAGACTCGATCCGCGATGGCTCGGCCGCCCGTCTGGTACCTCAACGCCGCGCGGCGCACGCTGCGCGCGGTGCTGCCCTCGCTGGCGCCGCCCGACGACGCCTTCGCGCGTCGGCGCCTGCCGGTCGCCGAGTACGGCCTCTACGAGAGGATGGATCTGCGCGACCGGCACCACGCCTGCGAGGTTGCGAAGGCGCTGCTGGCGCGCCACCCCGACGCGCCGGACGAGCTCGTGCGGGCCGCGCTGCTCCATGACGTCGGCAAGTCCGGGCGGCGCTACCGCGTGCTGGAGCGCGTCCTGGTGCACCTTCTGCCGGAGCGGCCGGTACCCGCCGAACCGCGGCTTCGGGGCCTGGCGGGTGCCTTGCAGGTCAAGCGCCACCACCACGCCTACGGCGCCGAGATGATCCGCTCCGCGGGCGGGAGCGAGACCGTCGCCCGGCTGGTGGCGGACCACCACGTCGTCGGTGGGGATGCGGAGCTCCTGCGACGGATCGATGACGAGACCTGAGCCCGACGACCTCCTCCGATGGGTGTTCGAGCGCCAGCGCTTCGGCGTCCACCTGGGGCTGGATCGCATGCGGCGGCTGCTCGACGAGCTCGGGCGGCCCGACGGGGCGTTCCGGTCGGTGCTGGTGGGCGGGACCAACGGCAAGGGGAGCACGGCGGCGGTGCTGGCGGCGGCGCTTCGCGCCGCGGGCGAACGCGTGGGGCTCACCACCAGCCCCCACCTGGTGCGCTTCGCGGAGCGCTTCGTGGTCGACGGCGCACCCCTTCCCGACGACATCGTGCGGCAGGCGCTGGCGCGGGTGCGGCCCCCGGCGGAGCGTCTCGGCGCCACCTTCTTCGAGATCGTCACCGCCGCCGCCCTGCTGCTGTTCGCCGACGCCGAGGTCGACACCGCCGTGTTGGAGGTCGGTCTGGGCGGACGCTTCGACGCCACCAACGTCGTCGAGCCGGTGCTCTCGCTGATCACGGGGGTGGCGCTCGACCACGTCGGCGTCCTGGGGGACACGCTGGAGCGGATCGCCCGCGAGAAGGCGGGCATCCTGCGCGCAGGCGTGCCGGCCTGGACCGGCGCGTCCGGCGAGGCGCTGGCCGCCTTGCGGGCCGAGGCCGAGGTGCGGGGGGTGCGGCTGCGCACGTTGGAGCGGGAGGTCGAGCTGAAGGTGCTCGACCGAGGATGGCAGGGCCTGGAGCTCGAGCTGCGCACGCCCGTCGGCGCGGTCGAGGCGACCACGCCGCTGGTCGGGCGCCACCAGGCGCGCAACGTGGCGTTGGCGCTCGTGGGCGCGTCCGAGCTCGGCGTGCCGCTCGAGGTGGCCGCGCGCGGCGCGGCGGAGGCACACTGGCCGGGGAGGCTGGAACGCTTGCGCTACCGCGGGCGGTGGCTCGTCCTCGACGGGGCCCACAACCCCGAGGCGGCGGCCGCGCTGGCCCGCGCCCTGGCGTCGCTGGAGGGTCGGGTGCCGGTGCTGGTCCTGGGCGTGTCGGCAGGCAAGGATGTGGAGGGCGTGGCGTCGGCTCTGGCCGGCGTGGCCGACAGGATCGTCGCCACCAGAGCGACATCGAGCCCGCGAGCGATGGAGCCGTCGGCGTTGGGCCGCGTCGTGGCGGCCGACGCCGTGGCCGACGACCCGCCGGCGGCGCTGCGGCTCGCGGCGCGCTGGGCGGGGGCGGACGGCACCGTGGTGGTCGCAGGCAGCCTCTTCCTGGTGGGAGAGGTGCGCGCCCTGGCGTGTCGCGAGCGGCCCGACGGGGGCGAGCGCTGGCAGTGAGCGGTGGCAGTGAGCGTCGCGCGCAGCTCCGGTGCAGGCCGGTACGCTCAGCGGAGCCGCGCGCGTTCGCGGCGGAACGCCAGGTAGTGACGGTAGAGCACCACCAGCGCCATCGACGTGACGCCTGCGGCGATGGCCAGCGCGGCGTTGGTACCGCGACCGGCGAGGAGCTGCGCGCAGAGCACCAGCGCCGGGTACAGCGCGACCGTGAGCACGGCGGCCAGCCCGGACCGGCGCCGCATCGCCAACGTGAGCACGATCAACAGCGCGGCGGTGGCCAGCGCGGCCAGCGGGTAGAACGGCAGCGCGACCCCGAGAGCGGCGGCGAGCCCCTTGCCGCCGCGGAAGCCGATATACAGCGAGAAGGCGTGACCGAGGATGGCGCCGAGCCCGGCGGCGAGCGGCGGCAGCAACGAGGTCACGGGTCCGGTCGGCGCTCCGGGCAGGCGCGCCAGCGCCAGGCCGATGCCGGTGGCCGCAGCGCCCTTGGAAGCGTCGAGAAGGAGAACCAGCGCCCCCAGGCCGAAGCTGAGGTTGCGCGCAGTGTTCATGGCGCCCATGTTCCCCGAGCCCACCTCGAAGATGGTCGCGCCACGAAGGCGGGCGACCCAGGCGGCGAAGGGGAGCGACCCCAGCAGGTAGCCGGCCACCAGTGCCGCGATGACCTCAAGCACCGGCGGCCCCGGCCGCGGCGTGCGGCGGCGTAGCGAGCGCGTGCAGCTCCCGCACGTGATAGGCGACGTAACGTTCGAGCACGCGCCAGTGCAGCTCGCGGTCGAGGGGAGGAGCGCGCAACAGGGTGTGCAGGCTGCCGGCGACGAGGCGGCGCAGCTCGGCCGCCCCGTCGGCGCCCAGGCGCATGCCTCGTGCGCAGGCACCGCAAGTCAGGCCGCCGCCGGCGACGTCGAGGGCAACCAGCGGCACCTCGGTGCGGCAGTGAAGGCAGACGTCCGTGGAGGGTGCCAGGCCGGCCAGCCCCAGGAGCTTCCAGGCGTACGCCAGCGCCACCAGGTTCGGGTCCGGGTGGCGGTTGAGCCCGCGCAGGCCGCTGGCGAGGTAGGCGTAGACCTGCTCGCCGAGGTGCACGTCGACCGTCAGGGCGTCGGTCAGTTCGGCCAGCACGTGTGCGTAGGGGTAGATCTCGGGGCGGCTCAGGTTGGGCAGCGCCCCGTTCAGCCGCACCTGGGTGAGAAGCGCCAGGTCGTCCTCGTGCTTGCGGTAGTACTGCACGGTGACGTCGTGGAAGAGGCTGAGGCGGCCCAGGTTGCCGCCCGGCAGGCGGCCCTTGCGGGCGACGGCCCGCCACTTGCCGTGCTCGCTCATCAGGGTGATGACCACGTCGCCGCTCGGCAGGACCTTGCGCCGGATGACGATGCCCTCGGTCACGGATGTGCGCCGCACGGCTCCAGTCTACGGGGCGCGGCAGCGGATCAGGTGTCGGCGGCGGATCTCCAGACCAGCAGGGCTTCGCCCTCGACCGCCTGCAGGGCCAGCTCGAGCCCGCCCGGCAGGTGCAGTGCGTCGCCGCGCTCCAGGATGCGGAAGTCGCCGTGGGGGAGATCGACGATCAAGCGCCCCTCCAGCACCAGCAGCCAACTCGGCGCCGTGGTGGTCTCCCGCCGGCGCTCGGCCAGCCGGCGAACGCTCAGGTCGGTGCCCGGTACCAGCGCGGCGCGCTCGCCCGCGGCGCGCGCCAGCCCCAGCAGGTTGAGGGGCTCGCCGACGCTCACACGATCCGATTCGCTCAGGCCGGCTCGGCCTGGCGCTCCTGGTTGCGGCTCTTCCCGAAGGCCATGCGCAGCTTGAACATGCCGCGCTTGTGCAGGCGCGCGACCTCGTCCCGGCTGACCCGCAAGGCCTTCGAGACCTCCTCGGGCGGCTGCGCTTCGTGACCACGCATGCCCTCGACCCTCGCCACCACCTCGGCCACCTGCGGGTCGAGCTCGCCCAGGAACGGCGCGAGGTCGGCCTTGCCCGCCTTGGGGCGCTTCGGCTTGGCGCTCGACGCCTTCCTCTTGCTCTTGGCAGTGCTCTTGGTCTTGCTCTTGCCCTTCGCGGCGGCCTTGCCCTTGCCGGCAGGCTTGCCGCCCTTGACGGTCTTGCCCGTCTTGGCCGCGCGTGCCGCCAGCAGCTCGACCGCCTGCTCCAGGGTGACGTCGTCGGGGGAGAGATCGTTGGGGAGCGAAGCGTTCAGCTTGCCGCTCTTGACGTAAGGCCCGTAGCGTCCATCACGCACCTCGACGGCCGTGCCGGCCTCGGGATGCTCGCCCAGCACGCGGAGTGGCTTGTTGCGCGAGGCCTTCTTCTGCAGTAGCTCCAGCGCCTGCTCGAGCGTGACGTCGAGCACGAAGGTGTCCTTGGGGACCGAGGCGTAGATGCCCTGGTGGCGCACGTACGGCCCGAAGCGGCCCACCCCGAGTTCGACCGGCTTGCCCGACTCCGGATGCTCGCCGATGGCTGCGGGCAGGGCCAGCAGTCGCGCGGCCAGCTCGGCGTGCACGTCGTGCGGTGAGACGCCCGGTGGTAGCGAGACGCGCTTGGGCTTCTGCTTCTTCTCGCCCTTCTTGGATCGCGACTTGGTGTCGGTCGGGACTTCGCCGAGCTGGAGGTAGGGGCCGAAGGGACCGCGCTTGAGCAGCATCGGCAGGCCGGTCTCGGGCTCCTCTCCAACGACGATGTCCCCCTTGTTGCCTTCGACCAGGTAGTGCTCGAGCATCTCGCCGGTGACGTCGCCGGGCGCCAGGTCGTCGGGAAGCGAGGCGGTCTTCAACTCGCCGCCCTCGACCGGCCCCTCGACGTAGGGCCCGTAGCGCCCGACGCGCACCACGTACGGGTCCCAAGGACCGGAGTGGATGGTCGAGATCTCGCGTGCGTCGATCCCCTCGAGCCCCTCGCTGACGCGTGCGTCGATGCCTCCCTCGCCGAGGAAGAAGTCGCGCAGGTAGGGCCTCGACGCCAGCGCGCCCGTTGCGATGTCGTCGAGCGCGGCCTCCATGTTGGCCGTGAACTCCGTGTCGACGAGTTGCGAGAATTGCCGTTCGAGCAGGTTGTTGGTGGCGAAGGCCATGAACGTCGGCACCAGCTGGGACCCGTTCTTACGAGCGTAGCCACGCCGCATGATGGTGTCGATGATGCTGGCGTAGGTGCTGGGACGTCCGATGCCTTCGCCCTCCAGCAGCTTGACCAGCGACGCCTCGGTGTAGCGGGCGGGCGGCTTGGTCTCGTGTCCTTCTGCCGAGACCTCGCCCGCCGCGAGCGTGTCGCCCTGCGCGAGCTCGGGGAGGGGTTGCTCGCGGTCGTCCAGCGCGGCCTCGGGGTCGTCCGAACCTTCGACGTAGGCGCGGAAGAAGCCGGGGAAGAGGATGGTTCGCCCGCTTGCCCGGAACGTACCCTCGCCCTGGGTCGTGTCGGCGGTGATGCGAGCCGTGACGAACTTCAGTCGTGCGTCGGCCATCTGGGTCGCTACCGTGCGCTTCCACACCAGCTCGTACAGCGCCGCTTGCATACCCTTGAGGCCGTGCTCGTCCGCGGTTTGCATGGCGCGGCCCGCCGGGCGGATGGCCTCGTGCGCCTCCTGGGCGTTGCGCGCCGTCCCCTTGAACTGGCGCGGCTGCGGGCTCAGATAGTCGCTGCCGTAGCGCTGCCCTATGGCCTCGCGACTGCCGTCGATGGCCTCCTGCGAGAGGTTGGTCGAGTCGGTGCGCATGTACGTGATGTAGCCGTTCTCGTACAGCTCCTGCGCGATGCGCATGGTGTCCTTGGCGGCGAGGCCGAGCTTGCGGCTCGCCTCCTGCTGCAACGTGGAGGTGGTGAACGGCGCCGACGGGGACCGGGTGGCGTTGCGCTCCTCGACCGAGGTGACACGCCAGGCGCCGCTTCGTGCGGCCTCGGCCAGGTCGCGAGCGCGCGTCTCGTCGAGCAGCAGGACATCCCGGCCGGCCTCCAGGCCCTTTTTGAGGTGACCGGTCTCGGCGTCGAAGTCGCGGCCGCCGACCAGGCGCACGCCGTCCAGGTGCGTCAGCACCGCTCCGAACGAACTCGCCCCCTTGCTCAGCTGGGCCTGGAGGTCCCAGTAGCTTGCGGGAACGAAGCGCATCCGCTCCTTCTCACGCAGCACCAGCAACCGGACCGCCACGCTCTGGACCCGCCCCGCCGAGAGCCTCGGGGCGATCTTCTTCCACAGCAGGGGGCTGATGCTGTACCCGACCAGCCGGTCGAGCACGCGGCGCGTCTCCTGAGCGTCGACGAGATGCACGTCGATGTCGCGGGTAGCGTCGAGCGCGCCACGGATGGCATCCTCGGTGATCTCGTGGAACACCATCCGCTTCACCGGCACGTCCGGGTGCAGGACCTCCACGAGGTGCCAGCCGATCGACTCCCCTTCGCGATCCTCGTCGGTCGCGATGAAGAGCTCGTCGGCCTGCTTCAGGGCCGAGCGCAGGTTGCTGACCACGCTCTTCTTGCGGGCCGACACCACGTACAGCGGTTTGAAGCCTTCATCGACGTCGACGCCCAGGCGCGCCCAGGTCTGCCCCTTGAACTCCTTGGGGATCTCCGCGGCAGACGCCGGCAGGTCACGGACGTGGCCCATCGACGCCTCGACCTGGTACTCCGGCGGAAGGAAGCGCCGGATGGTCCGGGCCTTGGTGGGCGATTCCACGATGACGAGGCGTTTGGTCGGTTTCTCAGCAGTCAATGGGGTTCCACCTTCAAATGCGCCGCCATTATACGGACCGCCCCCCGGCTGTCAATCGTGACCTGGGCACCAGGGGGAACGCAGACCGAGCGCGCTGCTACCTTCCGATCCGTGCTCGAGGCGCTCGCCGGGGCCGGCTCAGAGCGGTCGGCGATGACTGATGGCCCGGCCCAGGGTCACCTCGTCGGCGTACTCGAGGTCGCCTCCCATGGGGAGGCCGTAGGCGATGCGCGAGACCGACAGGCCGCGCTCTCCGAGCTGGCGCCCCAGGTACATGGCGGTGGCCTCGCCCTCGACCGTCGTCGAGGTCGCGAGGATCACCTCCTGGATCTCGGAGGAGTCGGACCGTCCCATCAACGCGTGGATGGTGAGCTGGTCCGGTCCGATGCCGTTCATCGGGCTCAGGGCGCCATGGAGCACGTGATAGAGCCCCCGATACTCTCCGCTGCGCTCGATGGCCAGTACGTCCGCAGGCTGCTCCACCACGCACACGACCGAGCGCTCGCGCTGCGGGTCGGAGCACACGGCGCACGACGGCTCCCCCTTGGTCATGACGTTGAAGCACACGGGACACCGGTCCAGCGACGCCTTGGCGTCTCGGATGGCGTCCGACAGGCGGCGGACGTCCTCCTCGGGTTGATTGAAGAGGTAGAAGGCCAGGCGTTGGGCGCTCTTGGGTCCGATGCCCGGCAGCCGGCCGAGCTCCCGGATGAGGGTGACCAGCGCGTTCGGGTACCTCATGGTCGGGCGATCAGAACATGCCTCCCATGCCGCCGAGGCCCGAGAGACCGCCCATGGCGCCACCGAGCTCCTGTTCCTGGAGCTCCTTGACCTTGCGCTGCGCGTCGTTGATGGCGGCGGTGACGAGGTCCTCGAGCATCTCCACGTCGTCGGGGTCGACGGCCTTGGGGTCGATGTGCACGCGCGTGACGGTGCCGTCGCCGTTGGCGCTGGCCCGGACCATGCCGCCGCCGGCGCTGCCCTCGACGGACATGCCGGCGAGCCGTTCCTGCGCCTCGGCCATCTGCTTCTGCGCGCGTTGGGCTTCCTTCATCAGTTTCTGGATGTTCATGCGTTCTCCCAGGGCAGTCTAGCCCGCGTCGGTGCGTTCGTGCGTCGGGTATCCGGTGCCGTGCACGTCGTCGTCCTCGCCGTCCCCGTCGTCGAGCCTGCCGGCGGCGTCCTCCGTGGGCTCCGCCTCGTCGTCGCCCTCGTCCGCTCGCGGCGTGACCGCCAGGAGCTCGCCGGGGAACAGCTCCCGGAGCGCGTCGACGGTGTCACGCAGGGCTTCGGGGAGCTCGTCGGCGGTGGCCTCGCCGCCGAGAAGGGCGCGCTCCAGATCACCGTGCGGCGCTGAGCTACGGTCCCTCGAGCCGGGCGCGCCGTCGCGCGCCGTCCTGTGGGGCGCGCCGCGCTCCGGCCCAGCCGACGCCTTCGGCGCGGGCCGGGCCTCCGGGTCCGGGCGCGCCCGCTTCACCCGCGCCGGGGCCTCGGCCGGGGGCTCGTCCCAGAAGCCGGGCGGGAGTTCCTCCAAGCCGGTGGCGACGTCATCGGGGATGGCCGGTTCTTGCGCCTGCGCATCCGAGGCCTCGGTCGTCGATGCGTGTGCGTCCGGCGTCCGGGTCGTCACCCCGTCGTTCCCGGCGCCGGCCTCCGGCTTCGCGGCCCGTGCCGGCCCGTCGTCCTTCGCGGGGTCGTCCGCCACGTCATCTGGCACGTCATCTGCCACGCCGTCCTTCGCCGCCGCGGCTCCCGGTGCGCCGGCCGTTCCGGCAGCGCTCGTCGCGGGGAGGTCCGCTGCCGCGCCGTCGTGGGCACGCGGTCGGCTGGACGCGGGTGGAGGGGTCTCCGGGGCGCCCGCAACGCGGGGCCCCGTCACGCTATTTTTTTTGGTGCGCCCCCCTCGGGGCCTTCGATCAGGATGGTGTAGCCGGGACCGGCGACCTCCTCGACCAGCGCTGCCAGTTCGTCGGAGCGGCCCAGGAGCTGGCCGTGATGGAAGCGGTGGACGGCATCGAACTTGAGCCGCACCACCGTGCCGTCGACGCTCTCCTGGGCAGGCATCAGGAAGGCCTTGAGCTGCGCACCGGCCTTCGCCTTGACCGCGCGCCAGGAAAGCGGCTTGCTGGGAGCGTCGCTCCCAGGCGTGCCCGTGTCGGGCTGCGGGGCTGCCGCGGCCGGCGCGGGATGCGGCGTCGCCTCGCTCGGCGGCGGCGCCGGGCGCGCGTCGGGAGGCGTGCCTCGTCGCCCGGGCCGGTCGCGCCGCCCGCCGTTCGGCTCGAAGGGCGGGAGCTCGGGCGCGCCGCCGTCGGCGGCCGCAGCGGTCGCGCCGTGGCTCGTTGCCGGGGCGGCTCCCGCCGCCAGCGCGTTGAGCCCCTTGATGAGCGCCACCTCCAGCGCGTAGAGATCGTTGTGCCGCAGGAAGCGCTCCATCTCGTCGTCGAGCGCCTGGATGACGCGCATCAGGGCAGGATCCTCGACGGGAAGCCGGAACCCCTCGTCCTTCACGGAGCCCACCAGGGCGTCGCGGAGCGTGCGCGTGAGCTGTTCGGCCAGCGTGCGGGGCGAGAACCCCTCCCGGTAGAGCGCGTCGGCTTCGTCCAGGAGCGTCTCCAGGTCCCGGTCGACGAGCGCCGAGCCCATCGCCTGCAGGCGCTCCTGCGGGGGCAGACCCAGTGCCTCTTCGGCGGCGCGTGCGGTGATCCCCTCGTCGAGCAGCAGCAGCCGCTCCAGCATCGACTCGGCGTCGCGCATGCCGCCGTCGGCCACACGCGCCACCAGTCCTAGCGCGCCGGGCTCCGCGTCGATACCGGCCGCCGAAGCGAGGGCCTGCAGCTTGCCCACGATCTCGTCCTCGGACAGGCGCCGGAAGCGGAAGTGCTGGCAGCGCGACAGGACCGTCGGAGGGAGCTTCTCCGGCTCGGTCGTTGCCAGGATGAACAGCAACCCGGGCGGCGGTTCCTCGAGGGTCTTCAGCAGCGCGTTGGCGGCAGCCCGGCTGAGCATGTGGGCCTCGTCCAGGATCCACACGCGGGTCCCTCCGCGCAGGCCGGCGAGGCCCACCTTCTCGCGCAGGTCACGCACGTCCTCCACGGAGTTGTTGGAAGCCGCGTCGAGCTCGGTCACGTCCGGATGCGAGCCCGCCTGCACCAGCCGGCAGGACTCGCAGGTACCGCAGGGACGCGCCGCCGGATCCTCGCGCTCGCAGTTCGCGGCCATCGCCAGCAGACGGGCGGTGGTGGTCTTGCCCACCCCGCGCGGACCCGAGAAGAGGTAGGCGTGCCCGATGCGGGCGCGGCGCACCGCCGATCCCAGCACCTCGATGACATGTTCCTGGCCCACCACCTCGTCGAAACGGACGGGGCGGGCCCGTTGGTACAGCGCCGACATCAGGGGTCACTCTACCACCGGGCGCACCCCTTCCTGCGCCCCGCCCGGCGCCCTCTGGGAGCCTCTCGCATGCGTCCTGGCGCGCGCCGAGGCGTGCCACGCGGTGTAGCATGGTGGGCATGGAAGCGGCCGCACATCACGGCATCCGGCCGCGTCTCGGGGTGGCGTTGGGCGGCGGCACGGCGCGCGGTCTGGCGCACATCGGAGCGCTCAAGGTGCTCGAGGCCGAGGGGGCCACCCCGAGCGCGTTGGCGGGCACGAGCTACGGAGCGATCATCGCTGCGCTGTACGCATTGGGCATGCCGGCGCTGGAGCTCGAGAAGCTCGTACGGGAACAGAACACGGGGGAGATCTGGCTGCAGGGGGTGGATTTCGGGTTGCACCGTGGCAGCCTCATCCACGGGCAGCGGCTGGCCCGCTGGCTCGATCGCAAGTTCTTCTTCGGCGCCACCTTCGCCGATACCGAGATCCCGTTCGTGGTGGCCTGCACGGACCTGTCGACGGGTCGGCTACGGGTGATCCGCGAGGGGGGCATCGCTCACGCGGTCCAGGCCAGCTGCGCGTTGCCCGGCGTGTTCGCGCCGGTCCGCATGGACGGCCGCGTGCTCATCGACGGCGGCTTCGTGCAGACGGTACCGTTCCGGGCGCTGGCGACGCTGGATCCCGAGCTCGTGATCGGGCTCCATGCCGGCGTCGACGTCGAGCATTCGCGCCTCATCCGCGTCATCCGGCGGTTCAACGTCTCTCGCCCGGGACGACGCTTCCAACGGCTGGCCGCGCGCAGCGGGGCAACCGGACCGTTCGGCCAGATGACGCGCGGCCTGGCGATCTCGCTGCGCTCTTACAGCCACGGCCTGCACGCCCCGCGGGGCGGACTGCTGGTCCGCGAGGAACCTCCCAGCGCCTGGTGGGACTTCCACAAGTCGCCGCAGAACATCCGTGCCGGTGAGCAGGCGATGCTTGCGGCGCTCGCCGCCGCGCCCGAGTTCACCTGCAAGTTGCGGGGCGAGGAGGTGCCGTGCGGCCGTTGATGGTGCTCCGGGGGCTCGAGCAGCGCCCCACCTGGCCCGCCCTGCGTGCGCTGGACAGGACGCTGCAGGGTCGCGACCCGGAGCCGGTCGAGGTGGCCTACGTCGAGGTGGTGCGGGCGCTGCTGGCCGACGAACGCGCGGATCTGGCGTCGGCGTTCGCGGCCGCGCTCCTCGAGGTGGACAACCCGCTGGGACGCACAGCCGATCCGCCGGCGGGCCTGCTGGACGTCGCCCGGACGGACCTGGAGGGGATCGTGAGCGCGTTGCGGCGCAACTGGCGCCGGGAGGCCGAGGCGCAGGCTGCGGGCGACCTGCCGCCGCTCGAGGGCCTGGTGCGGCCGCCCGCGCCGGACGCCTGGGAGGAGGCGGTGGCGTCGTTCGCCGCCGCGCTCCTGCGTGAGCCGGTCGAGGACCTGCTGCAGCACCTGCTCGAGCGCTATCGCGACCACGGTGCCGGCGCGGCCGCGCGTTACCCGGCGCTCCGGTGGCAGGGGGGTGTGCTGCACGGCATCCCCCATCCGGCCGTGGCCGACGCCTCGGCGCTGGTGGGCGTGGACGACCAGCTCGCCCGCCTCTTCACCAACACCGAGGCGCTTCTCGCCGGCGCTCCGGCGCACAACGCACTTCTCTACGGGCCGCGTGGCAGCGGCAAGTCCACGGCGGTGCGCAGTCTGCTGCCGCGCTACGCCGAGCGCGGGTTGCGGCTGGTGGAGCTTGCCGGCGACGAACTGCGGACGTTGCCGGAGGTCGTGGAGCGGTTGCGGGCGCTCCCGCAGCGCTTCGTGCTCTACGTCGACGACCTCAGCTTCGAGCATGACGACCGCCGCTACCACCCCCTGAAGACGCTGCTGGAGGGGAGCCTCACGGCGCGCCCGGGCAACGTCGTGCTCTACGCCACCAGCAACCGCCGGCACCTGCTTCGCGAGCGCCTCTCCGAGCGCCCGCAGGCGGGCGAGGACGATGACGTGCACGCCTGGGATACCCACAACGAGCGCCTCGCCCTGGCCGATCGCTTCGGACTGACGCTCACCTTCCCCAGCGCCAGCCAGCGCCGCTACCTCGAGATCGTGGAGGCCCTGGCGGCTCGTGAGGGGGTCGATGGTAGCGATCTCCGGGAGCGCGCCGTCCGCTTCGCGGACTGGGGGAACGGCTACTCGGGTCGCACGGCGCGGCAGTTCATCGACGGCATCGTGCAGGAACGCGCGACCGGACCCATCTGAATCCAAACGGACGTAGCGCCTCTCAGCGCGCGCGGGCACCCGCGGCCATGCGGGCGATGCCGGCGGCCAGGGCGTAGGCCTGGCCGCGGTCCAGCGGCGCCGTGGGAGCGAACCCCCGTGGCGCCAGGCCGGCGCGCTGCAGCGCGGCCCAGGTTGGCTCCGCCGGACATCCGCCGAGCAGGCACGCGGCATCGTATGCCGCGCTCAAGGCGATGGCCGGGCGCAGGGGCGCGGCGGTGACGCCGTAGCGCGCGACCAGCGTCGGCCCGGCGCGACCGTTCGCGAAGAAGCGCTGCGCCACGTTGCTCAGCAGGTAGAGGAAGCTCTGCTGGGTGACCGCCTTGTCGAGGTGCGGGTCGTTGTCGTAGCCGCCGACCGCCAGCCCCCGGCTGAGGAGCAGTCGGTAGGCCTCGTAGTACGGACTGCCGACCGGGCCGACCGGCGTCCGGGGCTCGACCGGGGGCAGGTAGGCGCCCCGCTCGGCGAGGGTGGCCCGGACGGCCTGGACCTGCTCGCGGTCGGAGGCCAGTGTGGCGGGGTCGAGCCCGCGTGCCGCGGCGCGGGCGGCGGCCACGCCGACCGCCTCCGCCAGCGCCATCCCGAACGGCACCACGCGCGCGCTGGCGAACGCGATGGGATCGAAGCCCGCGGTCTTGCCCACGACCCACAGGGGCGCAGGGGAGGGCGCCACGCTCATGCACAGGCGTGCCCCGTACACCTCGGGAGTGCCGAAGACGAAACCGGTGTCGTGCTCGGTGAGGCTCTGCACATCGAGCGGGTAGCCGCCGGCTGCGACGTCGGAACCGGTGACGCGGTTGTCCAGCACGTCCCCCACGTGCAGCACGCACTGCGCCTCGAGGTGGCGCGACTCCCGCACGTACAGCTTCGGTGCCACGCCCGCGAGACGCGCGCGCTCGAAGCCCGGGATGCCCGCCGCCAGGTAACGCACCACCGACGGCACCTCGTCCGCCGCCCTTCGGCGGGCGGCGGCGCGGCTGGAGGGGTCGAGGGGATCCACGCCGTAGACGAGCAAGGCGTTGACCAGGACGGTGCCGTCGCTCTCCTTGCCGAGGTTCAGTCCGCGCAGGCGCAGCCCGCTGCGCTCCGGCCGGTAGGCGGCCGGGTACCCACCGAAGGGACCCCAAACCACGTTGTCCCGCACGTCTGCGTAGTTGGGACCGCGGGCCCGGACCGCGCGCGTCAGCGTTTGCCAGTCGACGCCCTGGAGGGCGAACACCAGGGTGTCGGCCATGCGCTGCTGCACGCCGAGCGACGACCAGCCCAGCGTGAACGGCGCGCCGGCGGCCGCGGCGAACCGGCCGTCGGCCTGGCCGTCGATGACCTGGCTGGCGAGCAACGTGCGGTCGCCGGCGCGTGCGCCCAGCAGGCGACCGCTGGCATCCAACAACGGGACGGGCTCGGCGGCGCCACGGATCACCTCGACCCCGGCCTGCGAGAGCATGGATTCGAAGGCACGTTCGGCGGCGGGGACGTCGAACGCTGGACGCTCTCCGACCCGGCGCCACCAGCGCAGGAACAGCCCGCGCTGGTACAGGTGCGGTTGCGTGCGCAGGTCGAGGACGTTGAGCTCGCCCAGGACGAAGAGCCCGCCGAGGCGCGTGGCGCTGGTCAGGAGTGCCGTACGTGCGCCCTGTTCGGCCGCGGCCACGGCGGCCATGATCGCCTCGGGTTGCGAGCCCACCACGAGCACGTCCACGGACTGCGCCCCATCACCCGACGGCGCGCTCGGCACCGTGGCGTCCGGCGCGGCCTGCGCGGTCGCCGACGACGCCAGGACGAGGTACGCCGCGAGCAGCAGGGCGGACGCCAGGCGGGCGGCGAACGCCCGAGCCGACGCCTCCACGGCGCCGCCCGGCTGCGAGCGAGCGAGGATCATAGGGCGGGGTCGACCTCGAGCAGCTCGCTCCGAACCGAGTCCACCACGGCGCGCGCGGCGTCGGGCCTGCCGATCCGCCGGGCCGCTTCTGCCATGGAGGCGCGGCGCGTCGGATCGCCGAAGAAGCCGCGCAGCTTGTGCGCGAAGGTGGTGATGGGTTCGATGCGCATGGCGGCTCCCTGCTCCAGGAGCACGTTGGCGTTGGCCTCCTCCTGCAGGGGGTAGGGGTGCACGACCGCCAGCGGCAGGCCGGCCGCCATCGCCTCGCTGCTGGTGAGGCCCCCGGGTTTGCCGACCAGGAGATCGGAGGCCGCCATCAGCAGGGGGATGTCTTCGCGCCGCCCGTGGACCTCGAAGGCGATCGGTCCCTCGTACGCCTCGATCGCGTCCTGCGCGACCGCCACCAGAGCGGGGCTGCGCCCGCACACCACCTGCACGACGAGGGGCCAGCGCAGCTCGCCGAGCTGGTCGAGAAGCGCCCGCAGGGTCTTGCCGTCCAGCCCCGAGGCCATGAACAGCAACACGTCGCGCTCGGCGCCGATGCCCAGCGATGCGCGCGCCTCGCGCTTGCCCGGGAGCAGCGCGAAACGCGGGTCGACGGGGATGCCGGTGACGCGGATGCGTCCCGCTTCCACCCCCGCGGAACGGAGGTGCACCGCGACCTCGTCGTTGGCGACGTAGTAGCGCTGGAGGCCGGGCTGGAGCCATAGGCTGTGGGCGAAGAAGTCGGTGATGACCTCGACCTGAGGCGGAGTCGTCGGCTTGCGCCTGAGCCGGCCGCTGAGGATCTCGGGACCCAGGAAGTGGGTGTGCACGAGCACGTCGGGGTAGGCCATGGCGATGCGGTCGGGCAGCTCGTAGCTGAGCATGCGGGTCAGGCGCGCGCGGAGCCGCTGCTGCCGCGACTTCTCCTCGCTCGGGGTCTTGTCGAGCCGGCGCCCGAGCCACTCGACCAGGTCGGGAGCGGTGCGGACCAGGTCGAAGTAGGCCTGGCGGTACAGGCGCCGGAAGGGTGCGGCGGTGTACTCGAGGAGATCGACGTGATCGGCGACCATGCCCGCGTCGTCGAAGGCGGTCTGCAGCGCACGTCCCGCTGCCACGTGGCCCCCTCCAATGGAGGCCGACACGATCAGGATGCGCTTGGCCCCAGGCGACACCCCCGCAGCATAGCAGGGGGCAAGGACACCCCATCACGATGGGCGACGCCGTCCCTCAGCGGGTTCTCAGGTGCGCAGTGATAGCATGCGCCGAGGAGGTACGCATGCGTTTCGCCTTGCCGGCCCTGGCCGTGCTCGTCCTACTCGCGGGCTGCGCACCGCAATCCGGACCGAAGCTCCACGACGTCACCGTGTACGGTGCGCTCAACGCCCGGCTGAGCTACCTGTACGGGTCGCCGAGGAAGTTCGATCTGGACGGGAAGCAGGTGACCCTGAGCCAGGGGAGCGCGTCGGCGCCCTATGCTGTCGACGGTGCGTTGCTGGTCGACGGGCAGGCGTTCGCCCGGACTTCCGTTCCGCCGCTCGATCCCGCACCGGTTGCGGTGTCGCGCATCCCGATGACGACCGATCTCCGTCTGGCAGTCCGCACCGACGTCGAGCAAGTGGTCTACTTCGACGGCAGCGACTACTTCAAGCTGGTCGACGCCGCCAAGGCCGGCACCACCCAGACGGTGGTGCCCACGCCGCGCCTCAACCGCCTGCGCGGGCTGGGCGAGCTCACCGACCGCGAGGCCGACGCCCTGGCAAACGGCCTCGAGAAGGGCGGCAAGCCCTACGTGCTGGCCGTGCTTCCGAGCGCGTCGCTCACCAAGCACAGCGTGAACGGCACCAGCGAGTATCTGCAGACCGGCGTCTACGTCCAGCAGGGGCTGGAGACCGCGGCCTCGGCGCCCGGCGCCGGCGCCCAGCAGGTCGCCTGGGAGGTCCTGGCGCAGGGGCAGAAGGCGGTCGGTTTCGACAAGCCGCAGTACGTTCTGGTCAACAGCCAGGACCAGCTCACCAACCTCTGGTACAAGGCCTACGGCTCGCAGCTCAACGTTCCGCCGGTGCCCACCATCGACTTCTCGCGCGAGACGGTGCTCGCCGTTTTCGACGGGCAGAAGTCCACCGGAGGCTACGACCTCAAGGTCCGTAGCGTGAGCGTGGAGAACGGTGAGCTCTACGTCGATCTCGTGAAGCAGCAGCCCCAGCAGGGACAGATCACCACCCAGGCGCTCACCAGCCCGTGGCTCCTGATCCACGTGCTGCGGGGCGGTTTCGATGTGGCCTGGTTCCGCAACCCCGATGACGGCAGCTTGATCGCGGTGGCCCGGGCGACCCAGTAGCGCCGGGCCGCTCCGCGGCTCAGGTCAGCACATCGGGGTCGAACAGGCGCCGGTACTCCTCGCCGGCATAGCGGTCGGTCATGCCGGCGAGGTAGTCGGTGACGGCGCGCTCGAGCCCGAGCTCCTCGGCGTGCGCCTGTACGTCGAAGGGCAGCATGTCCGGCGCGTCGACGTAGGCGAGGTACATGCGTTCCAGCAGCGCGTCGGCCTTGTGGGTCATGCGGATCTGGCGGTAGTGGAAGTAGAAGCGCTCGAACAGGAAGGCCTTCAGCTCGGCCAGCTTCTCCCGCATCTCCGGGGACGTCGCCACCAGCTTGCCCGGCGCCTCGCGCACGTCCGAGACGTTGACCACCCCGGTCTCGACGAGGCGGGCATGGGTGTGCTCGGCCGCGTCGGTGATGACGTCTCCCAGCAACTCGCGGATGAGGTAGTAGCGCTGCGTGTTGGCGAAGTTCAGGGGATCGATCCCCAACCGGTCCATCAGCTCGCGCACGATGCGCACCTCGACGATGCCCCGCGGCGACAGGTGGCCCGAGCGCAGGCCGTCGTCCAGGTCGTGGGCGTTGTAGGCCAGCTCGTCGGCGACGTTGACCACCTGCGCCTCCAGCGACGGTTGCCGGTCCGGCTCCCAGCTCGGGTCGGGAAGGTCGTATTCGGTCTCGTGCTTCATGATCCCCTCGAGCGTCTCCCAGCTCAGGTTCAGACCGGGGAAGGCCGGGTAGCGCCGCTCGAGCTCGGTGACGATCCGCAGGCTCTGCTTGTTGTGGTCGAAACCGCCGATCGCCTGCGTCAGCCGGTCGAGCGTGCGCTCGCCGGCGTGGCCGAAGGGAGGATGGCCCAGGTCGTGTGCCAGCGCGATGGTCTCGGTGAGGTCCTCGTTGAGCCCGAGCGCCCGCGCGATGCTCTTGCCGACCTGCACCACCTCGAGCGTGTGCGTCAGGCGCGTGCGGTAATAGTCGCCCTGCGTGTTGACGAAGACCTGCGTCTTGTATTCCAGGCGGCGGAAGGCACTGGTGTGGATGACCCGGTCGCGGTCCTTCTGGTAGGCCGTGCGGTAGCGGCTCTCGGCCTCCGGGTGGAGGCGCCCGCGCGAGGCGGACGCGAGGCTGGCGTAGGGTGCGAGGGATCGGAGCTCGCGTTCCTCGAGCAGGGCGCGCTCGTAGAGCATGATGGGCGTATCGTACCATTCGCGTGGTAGGCGTGACTTCCGGCCCTGCGCGCCCCAGGCGCCGCGGGCCGGAAAGGGAGGTTGGGCATGGCAGAGGATCCCCTCGACGTCGCGATCCGCACCGCCTACGAGGCGGGCAGGCAGACGCTGGCGAGCTTCCGGACGGGCGTGGAGGCCGAGTACAAGGCGGACGACAGCCCCGTGACGGCGGCCGATCGCGCCGCGGAGGAGCTCATCCGGGAGCGCCTGCACGCGGCCTTCCCCGACGACGGCATCCGGGGCGAGGAGTACGGCGAGGAGCGCTCCCGTAGCGGACGGAGCTGGTGGGTGGATCCGATCGACGGCACCAAGAGCTTCCTGCGAGGCGTGCCGCTCTACGCCGTGCTCATCGCTCTCGAGGTCGAGGGCCGCATCGACGTGGGCGCCGCGTACTTCCCGGCTCTCGACGAGATGGTGTACGCCGCGCGTGGACGCGGCGCCTTCCTCGACGGGCGGCGCATCCGGGTGGCCGCCACGCCGTCGCTGGAGCGCGCGTTCGTCTCCTGCACCGACCCCGGGAGCTTCGCGCGGCACGGACGGAAGGGCGCCTGGCAGCGACTGCAGGCCGCCAGTTATGCGGCCGTGGGGTGGGGCGATGCCTACGGGCACGCGCTGGTGGCCAGCGGACGGCTCGAGCTCATGCTCGATCCCGTCATGAACCCCTGGGATTGCGGCCCCTTCGGGATCATCCTGCCCGAGGCGGGCGGCTACTTCGGAGACTGGTCGGGCCGCGAGACCATCCATGGCGGCGAGGCCATCAGCACCACCCGCACGCTGCTTCCCGAGGTGTTGAGGCACGTCGCAGAGGGGAACGACCGCTGAGCAAAGACGAACGCCCCATGCGATCCGTGTGACCTCGCTAGAATGGATGCGCCGTGGAGCGGCTCACATCGGAGGCGTCGGTCCGAGTGATCGGACCGCCAAGCGTGCATTATCGCGGTCGGTTGCTGACGCCGCCGACGCGCAAGGGGTGCATGCTGCTGTATTTCCTCGCCGTCGAGGCGCGCCCGGTCCCCCGGCGCGAGCTGGCCGAGCTCCTGTGGGGTAACCCGCGAGCCTCCAATCTGCGTCAGGAATTGCATGTGCTGGGGGCGTTGGACGGCGCCGAGACCTGGCTAGACGCGGGTACCCATGTCGAGCTACACGTCGAGACCGATCTGCGTGACTTCCGTGAGTACGTGGCCGCCGGCGACTTCGAAGCTGCGCTTGCTTGCGGGGGTTCGACGGCTGGCAGCCCATCACCCTTTGCGCCTCTGTTGGAGGGCATCGATGCGGGCTCGGTACCGTCGTTCGAGGACTGGCTCCAGACCGAGAGGGCCCGGTTCGAGGACGAAGTGCGGGAGGCGCTCCAGGATCACGCCAGCGAGCTCGAGGCCGCTGGACGGGCCGGAGCTGCGGTGGATGTGCTGCAGCGCCTTCTCGGATCCGATCCGCTGAACGAGTCGGCGCACCGTGCCGTGATGCGGCTGGAGTTCCGGCGTGGGCGCTTCCAGGCCGCCCTGGCGCAGTACGACCGCTGCCGCAAGGTCCTGCACGAGCAACTCGGGGTCGAGCCTCTGCCGGAGACCCGGGAGTTGGCGCGCAATGTGACCCGTACGCGGGACGTTGCGGCCGTTCCCGAGGCGGTGTCCACGGGTGTCTGGCGCATGCCTGCCACCCTCCTGCGCCCTACCGTGCTCGTAGGGCGTGACGAGGCGTGGCAGACGATGGAGCGCGCCTGGCGCGAGCGCAAGACGATCTTCCTGTCCGGACCGCCGGGCGTAGGGAAGACGCGGCTGATGCTCGACTTCGCCCGCAGCAAGGGCGCGCATCTGCTCCTACAGGGTTTTCCCCGCGACCGCGACGTGCCCTACGCGGCCACCGACCGCGCCATCCGGGTGATCCTCCGGTCGCTGCCCGATCTGCGGGTGCCCGCGTGGGTCGCCGAAGCGCTGGAGACGGTGCATCGGCTTCGTGTGCCTGCCATCGAGAAGTCGCCTCGCGGCGGCCGTGAGGGCCGCTCCGCTAGCCTCACCGAGGCCTGGTTGGAGCTCATGGACCGGGTGGCACGGCGGGTCACGACGCTCCCCGCGGACGATGTCCACGATTTCGACGCAGCGTCTGCCGAGGTTGCCATGGTCTTCACCCGGTTCTTGGCGCAGCAGAGGCGGGAGGTCCCTATGGCCACGTCTCTGGCCGCTTTCCGAGCCGACGAGGCCACGCCTGCGTTCCTCGAGGGCGTGGAGGCCGCCGTGGCCGCCGGCGCGGCCGTGTGGATCGAGCTCGAGCCGTTGACGCAGGCCAGCGTTGCGGAGCTGATCGCCGGAAGCGGGGTGACGAGCGCCGTGCCGCGAGCCGGCCGCGTCCACGCGTACGCCGGCGGCAACCCGCTGTTCGTGCTGGAAGTGCTCAAGGGGATGTGGTTGAACGCGCACACATCGGACGAGGATGAAGGGATCGCCCTCGGACCGACCGACAGGCTCCGCCTCGTTGTCGGTCGGCGCTTGAACCGCCTCTCGGCGGAGGCGAGAGGCGTCCTCGATGCGCTCGCAATCCTCGCCCCCGACGGCTCGCTGGACCTGGTCGCCGGGGTTGCCGAGCAACCCGTGCGGCAGGTCGTCTCGGGTCTGGCGGAGCTCGAGGCGCTCCAGCTCGTGGATGGTGACCATATCGTTCACGGCCTGGTGGAGGGTGTCGTTCACGCCTCCATGAGCTTCGCCGAGCGCCGTTACCGCCATCGCCTTGCAGCTCTCGCCTATCGAGCCGAGGACGCGGATCCGGCGAGGATCGCGACGCACTATGAGAACGCCGGCGACAGGCGAGCTGCGCTCCGCTGGTGGGAGCGTGCGGCCGCGTCCTACCGTCGGGAGGATCTTGCGTCGGGAACGGCACATGCCGCCGAGCGCATCGAGGACATCCGCGCCGGAGCGCGGGTCGAGGATGCACGGGTGCACGACGCGCAGGCCGAGAACGCACGGGCGGACGAGGCCCGGGTGGACGAGGCACAGCCCGACACGGCGCAGGCTGACGAAGAAGGCGGGGAGTCCGGCCGCACGCCGAGCTGATCGGGCTCGTTTCGGTCTGGACGCGCACACGCCCTGGACGCGCACACGCTCTGGACACGAAGCGTTTGACGCTGGATTGACGCGACTCCGGGAGGATGCTGCCGGGGCCCGGCGGAATCGTCCGCAGGGTCGGTTCGCTCTGTCTCGTGGGAGGTGTTCGATGTCGGTGACTTCATGGAGCCGCGGGCTTCTCGGTGTCCTGTTGGTCGGTGGGATCGCCACCATGCTCTCGGGTTGTGTCGGGCTGTTCGGGACCGATACCGGTCCCGTGCCCTGGGATTCGCCTCCTCCCGGTGATGCGCTGCCGCCTGCCAACCCGGTCCGCGTGACCCCCGTGCTCGATACCACTCGGGCCAAGACCGTGACCGTGGGGGCGAGCGGCGGTACGGCAAGCGTAACGGGCGAGGACGGTACGGTGTTCACCCTGACGGTGCCGCAGGGCGCGCTCCTCGAGGACGCCGACATCACGCTTACGCCGCTGACGGACATCCCCGATCTGCCGACGGAGGGTGGCTTCGTGGCGGGGGTGGACCTGCAGCCGGACGGACTGCGCTTCGCGACGCCCGCCGAGCTGGTCATGGACCTGGGCTCCGGCCTTGACACGTCTGATCTGACCCCGGCCCTCATCACCGGGGCGGACCACGAGTTCGGGCTTGTGCCGGCCGAGGTCGACGGCCGCACCGTGACCTTCTCGCTCCCGCACTTCACCGACCCGACCGCCGGGGCGGGAGGGGCGACGGGCAGCCCGGTCCCCTCTTCGGTGGAAGGCCGCGCCATGACCGCGATCTCGAAAGATCTGGCGCAGGGCATCAAGCTCAACACCGCCTACGCGCAGATCCTCGAGCAGTGGTACGACCGCGGCGTGAAAGCGAAGATCGATGGTGCGACCTCCAACCAGAACCTGATAGATGCCATCCTCTCCTTCCACGCATGGCTCTCGGAGATACGGGGGTTGGGGTTGGGCGACAAGGAGGCCGTGTCGGGGCTCCCAGCGATTCTGCACGGCCGGATCGCCGACGGCGCGAGCCGCTACCGTAAGCGGGTCGACGGGGTCGTCCGGGCGAGCGTCAAGTTGTGCAAGCAGAACGCCGATCCGAAGGAAGGCTGGGACGTCACGTTCTGGCCGGTACTGGTGAACGACCTGTACCTCGTTGGGGGGAGGAAGCTGGCTTCCCCGGCAGCATCTCCAGGCCGGATGTCCAGCCCTGGGCCGACCTCATCTCGAGCTGCCTGCACTTCGTCGGCTACTACACCCACCTGATCAAGATCGTCGATGACTCCAAGCTGAGCTTCCAGGCGATCGCGTCGGCGACTCCGGAGCTGCAGGTGGTCCTGCAGAACGATAGCTGGCAGCTCCAATGGAAAGACGCCGCCGACGAGATCGCCTCTTTCGCGTTCAGCACGAACGAGTGTCGGCGCAGGTCCTGGTCGAGCGTCTCGAGCACCTTCCACATCGTGTCGACCCACCACGCGCTGCGCCACACGCGATTATTAGGGGGGGTGGAACTCGACCCGAACATGACCGTGACGTTCGACCCCGGCGACCCGAAGGTGACGGCCACGGTCGTGTGCGCCGACGGCACTACCGGATCCCTGAATGCGCAGACAGAGGATTTCTGGCGCTTGGGCTTCGCGACCTTGCGGACCGGCGCGGGCGACCTGCCGACCCAGGCCACGTTGAAGGCGTGGACGATGCCGTACGGGGCGTACGTCGCGCACGCCCACCTGGGGGCGAAAACAGCGGACGGGTTCTTCTGGGAGGACGGCGATCTGGACATCGCTCACGAGCCCTTGTAGAGCGTTTCCCGCGGGGCAGGGCGCGTTGGCCTCAGCGAACCGGCCTGGGTCGCTGAGGCCAAGGTGAAGGTGAAGCCCGCGCCACGGTTTCGGGCCGCACCGCCGGTACAATGGACTCCGTGACGCAGCCGTGACGCAACCGCGACGCCCCACCCCGACCGTCCGGGTCGGATCCGTCCCGGTCGGCGGCGACCACCCTGTGGTCGTCCAGTCCATGACCAACACCGACACCGCCGACGCGGCGGCCACCGCCGAGCAGGTGGCGGCGCTGGCCCGCGCCGGCAGCGAGATCGTGCGCCTGACGGTCAACAACGACGCGGCTGCGGAGGCGCTCCCGGAGGTCCGCACGCGCCTGCATGACGCCGGGGTCGAGGTGGCGCTGGTGGGCGACTTCCACTACAACGGCCACAAGCTGTTGACGGCGCACCCCGCGGCCGCGGAGTTGCTGGACAAGTACCGCATCAACCCGGGCAACGTCGGGGTGGGGAAGCGCCGCGACGACAACTTCCTCGCCATCATCGACGTCGCTCGCGAGCACGGCAAGCCGGTGCGCATCGGCGTCAACTGGGGCTCGCTCGACTCGGACCTGCTCACGCGCCTGATGGACGAGAACGCCCGCCGCAACGACCCGTGGGATGCCAGCGAGGTCCTGGTGGAGGCGATGCTGCAGTCGGCGCTGCTGTCGGCCGAGCTCGCCGAGGAGCGGGGGCTGCCGCACGACGCCATCATCCTGAGCGCCAAGGTATCGGGCGTGCGGGCGTTGTGGGACGTCTACCGCAAGCTGGCGGCGCGCTGCGACTACCCGTTGCATCTCGGTCTCACGGAGGCCGGCATGGGTGTCAAGGGAGCGGTGTCGAGCAGTGCGGCGCTCAGCACGCTCCTCGCCGAGGGCATCGGGGACACCATCCGGGTGTCGCTCACGCCCGATCCCGGCGCGCCGCGCGAGCGGGAGGTCGAGATCGCCCAGGAGATCCTGCAGGCGCTCGGCCTGCGGAGCTTCGCGCCGGCGGTGACCGCCTGCCCCGGTTGCGGCCGCACCACCAGCACCCTGTTCCAGGAGATGGCGCGCGACATCCAGGCCTACCTGCGTGCCCAGATGCCGTCGTGGCGCGAGCGCTACCCCGGGGTCGAGGAGCTCCGGGTGGCGGTGATGGGGTGCGTCGTGAACGGTCCGGGGGAGTCGAAGCACGCCGACATCGGGATCAGCCTGCCCGGGACCGGCGAGACCCCACGGGCGCCGGTCTACCGTGACGGCGAGCTGGTCGGCACCCTGCAGGGTGACACCATCGTGGAGGACTTCAACCGCATGCTCGACGAGTACGTCGAGCGGCGCTTCGCCCGGACCTGACCCCGCCGAGCCCGCGAGATTTGGTTCCCGCTCCTATTGGCAGACGCCGAGCCGCGCTAGCTTTGGCGCATGGTCGAACCGGGACTGGGTCTTGGGTGGGGATCGTCCGCTCACGGAAGGCGTTCAGCGCTTCGGCGGGGGTGGCGGAGCGCGGACCCCGAGCTGCGCGCGGCGTTCGCCGGTTGCCGCGCCATCACCCGCAGGCACTCGAGCACCTTCTTCCTGGCTTCCAGGCTGTTCGCTCCCGGAGCCCGCGAGGCCGCGACCGTCGTCTACGCCGTGTGTCGCACCGGCGACGACGCGGTCGACGCAGCACCCTCGCCCGCTGAGGCGCGCCGTAGGCTCGACGCCTGGTGGGCGGGCGTGTACCGGGCCTACGCGGGCACGCCGGACCCCTCGGCGCCGGTCGAAGTAGGCCTGCGCTGGGTCTTGGAGCGCTACCCTCTGCCGCTGCAGGCCTTCGAGGAGCTCCGGCGCGGGCTGGAGCAGGACCTCTCCTGGGAGGAGGCGGCGGGTGACGGCCGCGTGCACGTCCTGGCGGACGACGACGAGCTCATGGCCTACTGCTACCGCGTCGCCGGGGTGGTGGGTCTGCTGGTGGCGCCGATCGCAGGTTACCGAGGTGGGGAGGACACGCTCGCGCGGGCCGTGGCGCTGGGCCAGGCGATGCAGCTCACCAACATCCTTCGCGACGTCGGCGAGGACCTGCGCCTGGGGCGCTGCTACCTTCCTCGAACGCTGCTGCAGCGTCACGGGGTCTCTGTCCAGGCACTGCAGCACGGCCGGGTGGACGCCGCCTACCGCGGCTTGCTCGAGGAGCTGGCCGCGCGCGCGGACGAGCTCTACCGGGAGGCCTGGGAGGGGATCCCCCGGCTGCGAGGGCTCTCGGCCGCGGCCGTGGCGCTCGCGGCGCTCAACTACCAGGCCATCCTCGGCAAGCTGCGGGCGAACGGCTACGACAACCTGAGCCGCCGGGCGCACCTGCGCGGCGTGGAGCGGCTGGCGACATTGCCGCGGGCGCTGCTCGCTCTGGTGCAGGCGCCGTGAGGCGCGGGCGCGGCCCGCAGCCCGGCGTCGGCGCCGGTGAGGGCGGGACGGGTCGATGAGCGACGTCGACGTGGCCGTGATCGGCGCCGGCCACAACGCGCTGGTGGCAGCGGCCTACCTGGCGCAGGCCGGGCGCAGCGTCGCCGTTTTCGAGCGGGCGCCCCGCGTCGGCGGGGCGGTGGCGACCGAGGAGATCGTGCCGGGCTACCGCTTCGACCTGGGGGGCAGCGCGCACATCCTGATCCGGTCCACGCCGGTCGTCGAGGAGCTCGGTCTCGAGAGCCACGGCCTCGACTACCTCGAGCTCGACCCGCTGTTCTTCGCGCCCTTCGAAGACGGCGACCACGTGATGCTGCACCGTAGCGAAGCGCGCACCATCGATGGCCTCGAGGCACGCTTCCCGGGGGAGGGGGCGGCCTACGCGCGCTTCCTGGAAGACTGGCGTCCGTTCGCCCGTAGCGTTCGCGACGCCTTCCTGGAGAGCCCCAGCCCGTTGCAGCTGGGCCGCACCATGGGTCTGCGCAGTGGCCTGGCGCGCGACTTCAAGCGACTGATGCCGCTCCTGGCGCGCCCGTACGGCAGCCTGGTCGATGCCTACTTCCGCGAGGAGAAGGTGAAGGCCCCCCTGGTGTGGATGGCCGCCCAGTCGGGGCCTCCGCCCACCGAGGCGCTCACGGCCCCGTTCGTGCTGTGGCATCCGCTCTACCACGAGGACGGCGTCGCGCGGCCGCGGGGCGGTTCCGGCATGCTGAGCGAGGCGCTGGCGCGGAAGATCCGGAGCCACGGCGGAAGCGTCACGATCTCCTCCCCGGTGGAGGCGATCCTGGTCGAGGGCGGCCGTGCGGTGGGGGTCCGTGTCGACGGCCAGACCGTCACCGCCAAAGCGGTGCTCGCCGGGGCGCACGCGGTGGAGACGTTCGAACGGCTGTTGCCCGAGGAGCACCGTCCGCGTGGCGCGCGTCAGATGCGGACCGGTAACGGCTTCGGCGCGGTGCTCCGCCTGGCGCTGTCGCGGCCGGTGCGCTACGCGGCGCACCCGCACGACGACGCCCGCGTGGCGCTGCAACTGCTGTGCCGCGACCGCACCCAGATCGAGGCGGCCTATGGCGATTACCTGCGCGGCGAGCCGAGTCACGACCCGCCGATCGTGGCGATGACGTTCAGCGCCGTCGATCCTTCGTTGGCGCCAGCCGGCGGCGAGGTGCTGTGGCTGTGGGCGCAGTACTTCCCCTACCAGATGAGCGGAGGCTCGGAGCTGGGACGTCATCGGCGACGACGTCGCCGACGCGATCCTCGATGCCTTCGAGCGTTACGCGCCGGGCACCCGCGACGCGGTGGTGGGGCGTCTGTTCCAGCACCCGTTGTGGCTGGAGCGCGAGCTCGGGCTGGTCCGTGGCAACGTCATGCACCTGGAGATGAGCCTCGACCAGATGTTCGGGCTGCGCCCGTTCCTGGGCGCATCCGGCTACCGTGCGCCGGTGAAGGGCTTGTACCTGACGGGGGCGAGCACCCATCCCGGCGGGGGCATCATGGGCGCTTCGGGACGCAACGCCGCGCGCGTGCTGCTCGGCGATCTCGAGCGTCGCCGATGGTGGCCGGGAGCGCTGCGGTGATCCCCCGATGACCTACCTGACCTTCCACCTGCTGTTCGTGGTGCCCCCGTTGCTCGCGCTGCTCGCATACCACCGCTTCCGGCGGGCGTCCGCGCCCCGGAGGCTAGGTCCTGCCCTGGCGGCGATGGTGGCCATCGCACTGGTCTACACCACGCCCTGGGACAACTTCCTGGTGGCGCGCGGTGTATGGAGCTACCCGCCGGGGCGCGTATGGTTGGCGCTGGGCTACGTGCCCATCGAGGAGTACCTCTTCTTCGTGCTGCAAACGCTGCTGACGGGTTTGTGGCTGGCCGCGCTGTGGCCGCCCGCCCGGCCGCCCGCCCGACCGCCGCTGGCCGCGCGAACGTCCCGGGCCGGGGCCGTCCGGACGGCGGGCGCGGTCGCGTTCGGTGCCGTGGGCGTGGCGGGGGCATTGCTGCTGGCCTTCCCGCACGGGCTCTACCTGGGCCTGGTTCTGGTGTGGGCCGGCCCCGTCCTGGCGCTGCAATGGGGCTTCGGCGGCGACCTGCTGGCGCGCCGCTGGCGGCTGCTGCTCGCCGTGGCGCTGCCCGTCACGCTCTACCTTTCGCTGGCCGATCGCTTCGCCCTGGCACGCGGCATCTGGTCCATCTCCCCGGCGGCGACGACGGGCGTCCACCTCGGCGGGCTGCCGCTGGAGGAGGGCGTGTTCTTCCTCGCGACGAACCTGATGATCACCCTGGGGCTCACGCTGGTGCTCGACGAGCGCTCACCCGCCCGATGGCAAGCGCTTCTGGCGCGCCTGCGTGAGCTGCTCGCTGGCGGAGTGTCCGCGGTCCGTTGGACGCCAGCCGGGTCGGTGGCGCGGAACCGCGCACGAAGGGAGCACGGGTCCCCGGGACTCGGGGGGCTCGGCCGCGGCGCTGGTGGCGGGTCGCGCTGATGGCCTGGGCGCTCGCCATGATCCCGGTCCCGCTTCTGGGCGCTGCGGCCTTCGTCCCGCTCGCCTACCTGAGCACCGGCCTGCTGGCCGTGGGCGTGTTCGGGCTGGCGCTCGAGCGGGCCGGGCGGCGCGCGATTCCGGCGGCTGCGGTGGCCCTGGCTTTCGGCTGGGCGGTCGAGCTGCTTGGCAGCCGCACCGGCCTGCCCTTCGGTCCCTACCGCTATCTCGCGGCGGGCCCCGCCCTGCTGGGCGTCCCTCTGCTGGTGCCGCTCGGCTGGTTCGCGTTCACGGTCCTCGCGTTGCAGCTCGTCCCCGGCCGGCGCCGCTGGTGGGGGGCTGCGGTGGCGCTGGTGGCGTGGGACGCTGGCCTCGATCCGCTGATGGTGCGCCAGGGGCTGTGGCGCTTCGAGCCCGCCGGCGCCTACTTCGGCGTCCCGCTGCAGAACTTCGCGGGCTGGGCCCTGGCCGGTGCCGCGCTGGCGGCGCTGCTGCTTCGCATCGCTCCCGGACTCGGCGCGGGGCGGCCGGCCGAGGCACGCACCGTCTATCTGGCGCAGGCCGCCTTCATCGGCGCGGGCCTGGCGCTGTTCGGCCTCCCCATCGCCGGGTTCCTCGCTGCCGCGGCGATGGCGGCCGTCGCTGCGGGTACGCTCGGTGGGCGGCGTCTGCGGTCCGTCCTGGCCGGCGCGTTGACCGTCGGGATCGGCTGGACGATCCCCGGGATCGTGGCGCGCTCGCTCCGGCGCGGACTCGTCGGAGTGTGGGCGCGCGACGAGGGGGTTCTGCCCGACGATGGCGTGGTGCTGGCGGCGAACCACCACTCCTGGTGGGACGGCTACCTGCTCTACCTCCTCGCGCGGCGCCGGCGCCGACCCTTCACCGTGTTGATGAACGAGGCCCAGCTCGGGCGCTTCCCCTTCCTCCGGCGCCAGGGCGCCATCGGCGCGCAGGAGCTGCGCGAAGCTCTGAGACGGCTGGCGACCGGGCACATGGTGGCGGTGTTCCCCGAGGCGGCGCTGCGTCCGCCGGGCCCGCCGGCGGCGCTGGCGGCCGGCGCGGCATTCCTCGCCGGCCGCGCGAGGCGGCCGCTCGTCCCCGTCGCCGTTCGGGTATCGGTGCGGGGACAGCAGCGCCCGGAGGCGTTCCTGCGCTTCGGCGCCGCCCTCGCGCCCGACGCGCCCGACCTGGAGCGCGCGCTCGCCGACGCGCTGGACGCGCTGGTGCGGAGCCTGGACGCCGATCTGGCTGCCGCTGATCCGGAAGCGCCCCCTGCGGGCTACACCCGGTGGCTGTCCGGTCGGGCCTCGACCGATCGCAGGCTCGCCTGGGGCGTGCGCCTGTGGGGGCGGGAAGCGCGATGACGGTCCCCTGGACGGATGTCTCGACGCTTGTCTCGACGCTTGTCTCGTCGGTGGCCTGGATGCTGG
Source organism: uncultured Trueperaceae bacterium (assembly GCA_963783895.1). Classification (GTDB taxonomy): domain Bacteria; phylum Deinococcota; class Deinococci; order Deinococcales; family Trueperaceae; genus JASBRS01. The sequence continues at coordinate 81,335 of CAWAPF010000015.1, read as the reverse complement.
CGCTGGCCTTCCTGGGGGCGCAGCTCGTCGTTCTTGCGGTGAATGCCGTCAGCTTCCCCCACCTGCACCCCGCTCCCGCGGACCGCGCGCAGCGTGCCCGCACCTCCCTGTTGGTGCCGGCACGCGACGAGGCCGTCAACCTCCCCGAGACGCTGCCCGCACTGCTGGCGCAGGGCGCAGGGGAGGTGGTGGTCCTCGACGACGGCTCGAGCGACGGCACCGCCGCCATCCTTGCCGCGATGGCGGCGCGGCATCCGGAGCTGCGGGTGCTGACGGGCCTGCCTCTGCCGGCCGGCTGGATCGGCAAGAGCTGGGCCTGTACGCAGCTCGCGGCGGCCGCGCGCGGGGAGGTCCTGGTCTTCACCGACGCCGACGTGCACTGGCGACCCGGCGCGCTGGACGCGGTGCTGGCGGTGCTGCGCGAGGCGCGTGCCGACCTGGTGACCGCCTGGCCGCGGCAACGCACGGTCGGCCTGGGCGAGCGGGTCGCCGTGCCGCAGCTCGACCTGCTGCTGCTGGGCGCCCTGCCCTGGCCGCTGGTCGCAGCGTTGCCGCAGGCGTCGCTCGCCGCGGCGAACGGGCAACTGATGGCCTGGAGCCGTGAGGCCTACACCCGCGTCGGCGGTCACGCTTCCGTGAGGGCCGAGGTGCTCGAGGACATGGCGCTGGCGCGGCGCGCCAAGAGGCTGGGGCTGCGGTTGTCGCTCCGGCTCGGCGCCCCTCTGCTCGAGACGCGCATGTACCGCTCCTGGCAGGGCGTGCTGGAGGGGTTCGGCAAGAACGTGCTGGCCGCGGTCGGGGGACGGCGCGCAGCGCTGGCGGTGCTGGTGGGCCTCAACCTGCTGGCGCACAGCCTGTGCTGGCCGTTGGCGTTGCTCGACGCGCGCTGGCTGACGGTCGGCGCGCTGTCTCTGGCGTTGCGCTACGCGAGCGAGCGCAAGGCCGGTCGCGCGCCGTGGGACACGCCGCTGCAGGCGCTGGCGCCGCTGGCGCTGGCCCTCATCGCCGGAAGGGCGCTGACGCGCGGCGCCGTGGTCTGGAAGGCGCGGCGCTACCCGTGAGCCCGCGCGTCGCCGTCGTCGGGGGCGGCCTGGCCGGCCTGTCGGCGGCGCTCCGACTGGCGTCGCGCGGCGTGGAGGTGGTGCTGTTCGAGCGAGCGCGCCATCTCGGAGGCAAGGCGCGCGAGCTCCGGCTGGACGGCTACCGCTTCGACACCGGTCCCACCGTGGTGACGCTGTCCGAGGTCCTCGCACGCACCTTCACCGAGGCTGGGGCGACCCCACCGTCGATGGCGGCGCTCGACCCGCTGACGCGCTACCGGTTGCCATCGGGCCGGACGTGGGACGTGCACCGGGACGCCGACCGGACGCTGGCGGGGCTGCCCGCCGGGCAGAGGCGCGCCTACGCCGAGCTGCTCGATGACGCCCGGCACCTCTTCGAGGACGCTGCACCCACCTTCGTGTACGGTCCCGAGCCTGGGCCGGCGGCGCTCCTTCGCTACGGGCTGGCCCACGGCAGGCGCGCCTACCCGTTGCGCTCCATGGCGCAGCACGTCCGTCGTCGCGGGGCGGACGCGGATCTGGAGGCGTTCTTCTTGCGCTTCGCGACCTACGCTGGTGCCGATCCCTACCGTGCGCCGGCGGTGCTCCTGAACATCGCCTGGGCCGAGCTGGGGCTCGGGGCGGTCCACCTGAGGGGCGGGGTGGGGACGCTGGTGCGTGCGCTGGCAACGGAGGCGCGGGCCCGGGGTGCGCGACTGGAGACGGGGGTGCCGGTCGAGGGGCTGGTCGTCGAGCGCGGCCGGGTGCGTGCCGTCCGCACTCCGGACGGCGTTCTCGAGGTCGATGCCGTGGTGAGCGCCGCGGACCGCGTGGTCTCCCATCGACTCGTCGGCAGGGACGTGCCGCGTCCCCGCGCGGCCGCGAGCTCGTCGGGCTTCGTGTTGCTGCTCGGCGTCGCGGCCGTGGAGCGGGAGGGCGCCCACCACACGGTGCTCTTCCCCCGCGCCTACCCGCCGGAGTTCGCGGCGCTGCGCGCGGGCCGCCTCCCGGCCGATCCCACCCTGTACCTCAGCGTGAGCGCACGCAGCGACGCCGACGATGCGCCCGCCGGGCACGAGAACTGGTTCGTGATGGTGAACGCGCCGCCGCTGCCGGAGGCCGACGTTGCGGACCCTCCGCAGGATCCGCTGGCGGCCGCACTCCCCGACGGCCTTCGAAGCGATTCTGCGCTGCCCAGCGGGCTACCTTCGCTCCGGGACGTCGACGGCGCGGCGGCGACCCCGTCCGAGACCGCCTACGCGGTGCACGTGCTGGGCGCCCTGCGGGCGCGGGCCGGCCTCCGGCCGGAGCGCGTGCGCGGCTGGCGCCTGGTGGGGCCCCGGCAGCTCGCCGCCACGGGCCACCGGGGGAGCATCTACGGGCCCGCTCCGGCCGGACTGCTGGGCGCACTACGGCCCACCCCGCGTGTGCGCGGCGTGACGAACCTGATCCTGGCCGGCGGCACGGTGCATCCGGGCGGGGGCATCCCGCTGGCGCTGCTGTCGGGCCGGAATGCGGCGGACGCCACCCTGGCCATGTTGCCGGCGGCGGAGGGCGCAGGGCCAATGACGCGCCCGGCTCCGGCCGCCGCGCCGCTAGGGTCGGCCGACTAGGACCAACGCACTAGGCGCCGGCTCCTTCGCTTCGGACATCGGCCGCGGCCGCCCACTCGGAGCTGCTCGCCGGCGCCAACACCGGCGGATTCTCGCCACCCTCCAGCAAGAGCGTCTGGGTCGGGAAGGCGAACTCGATGCCCTCGCTCTGGAAGGCGTCCATGATGGCGAGGTTGATGCGCTGCTGGATGTCCATGTACAGCGTGTAGTCGGGATCGAGCACCCAGTACACCGTCTCGAAGTTGAGCGAGAATGCCCCGAACTCCTTGAAGTGACTGCGGTCGAAGCGCACCTTATCCTCGACCTCGACGATCCCGCGGATGATGCCGGCGATGCGCGCCACCTGCTCGCGCGGCGTGTCGTAGGTGACGCCCACCGAGAACAGCACGCGGCGCTCGGCCATACGCTTGTAGTTGCGGACGCGCGCCTTGATGAGGTCGTTGTTGGCGAACACCAACTGCTCGCCGGACAGGCTGCGGATGCGCGTGGTGCGCAGCCCGACGTGCTCGACGGTCCCGAGGTGCTGGTCGACGATGATGAAGTCGCCGATCTCGAAGGGTTTGTCGAACACGATCGACAGCGAGGCGAAGAGGTCGCCGAGGACGTTCTGCAACGCCAGCGCTACCGCCAGCGAGCTGATGCCCAGACCCGCGAGCAGCGTGTTGACGTGGATGCCGAGGTTCTCCAGCGCCAGCAACAGCACCAGCGTGAACAGCACCAGCCGCCCCACGAAGCCGATGGCGGCCAGGCCCGTGCGCCTTCCGGGCCCGAGCGACTCGTCGGCGTGATAGCGGTCCAACAGCGCTTGCAGCGCCCGGTTGGCCCACAGCGCGAACTGGATCAACAGCACCAGCACGAAGCCGCGCGCGATCATCTCGTGGGCGCGGCCTCCGACGACGAGCGCCTGCGAGCCCAGGTAGACGGCGGCGGCCAGGAAGGAGATCGTGTGCGTGGCCCCGAGCACGCTCACCACCACGTCGTCGAACGCGAAGGAGGTGCGCTCGGCGAGGCGGGCCAGGCGTTGCCGCACCAGGCCCCTGACGGTACGCAGAGCGAAATAGCTGCCTACCGCAACGGCCAGCGCGATGAGCCAGCGCAGGAGATCGTTGCCCAGGATGGAGGTGTGGAGGATCGACATCACGGTCATGCTGCAGCCAGTCTACCCGAGGTCGCAGGAGCGTTCGCAGCGGGCTATCCTGCGGCCATGAAGATCTACACCCGCACCGGCGACGACGGCGATACCGGGCTGTTCGGCGGCGATCGCGTTCCCAAGAGTGATGCCCGCGTGCGCGCCTACGGCACGGTCGACGAGGCCAACGCCGCACTGGGCGTGGCGCGCGCAGCGTTGCGGCGCTCGGCGACGGTCGACGAGGCCCTCGATGGCGAGCTGGGGGCGCTGCAGAGCGCGCTGTTCGATCTGGGCGCGGACCTGGCCGCACCGCTCGAGGCCAGGGCGCGTCGGGTCGTGACGGCCATCGACGAGGAGGACGTGACCGCGTTGGAGGGTCGCATCGACGTCCTGGACGCCGAGCTCGAGCCGCTCACGAGCTTCGTATTGCCCGGTGGGGAGGAGGCGGCCGCCGCGCTCCACCTGGCGCGGGCCGTGGTGCGCCGCGCCGAGCGCGACACCGTGGAGCTGGCAGCTACCGCGGCCATCAACCCGCACGCCCTGCGGTACCTGAACCGCCTGTCCGACCTGCTGTTCACGCTGGCCCGGGTGGTCAATGCGCGGGCGGGCCGCCCGGACGTGCCGTGGCGGCCGCGGACGAGCCGCGGTTCCTGAGCTCGGCCACGTGCTTCAGGCCGCGCCGATCGATCGCGGCCAGGAGATCGCGGTGGGCGCTGCTCAGCATCTCCGGCCCGCGGTAGATGAAGCCGGTATAGACCTGCACCAGCGTGGCACCCTCCTCCAGCCGTTCGACCACGTCGGCTCCATCGAACACGCCTCCGACCGACACCAGCGGCAAACGGGTGGCGCCGCGTAGCACGCGCAGCGCGGCCAGGGACGCCGGCGCCAGCGGTCGCCCCGACAGCCCGCCCGCCTCGCTCGCGAGGGGGGAGTGCACGCCGTCGCGGGCGACGGTGGTGTTGGTGGCGATGAGGCCTGCGGCCCCGGAGCGCTCGGCCAGCTCCGCCACTTCGAGGAGCTGCTCGCGGGTCAGGTCGGGGGCGATCTTGAGCAGCACGGGCTTGCGTCCGAGCTCGTCCTGCAGGCGTGTTGCGAGCGCGAGCAGCGCTTCGAGCGGGCCGCGCTCCTGCAGCCGGCGCAGGCCCGGGGTGTTGGGCGAGGAGACGTTGAGCGCCAGGTAGTCGGCGACCGCCCACACGCTGCGTAGCGCGCGTTCGTAGTCGTCGATGGCGTCCTCCAGGGGGGCCGCCCGCGACTTCCCCACGTTGATCCCCAGCGGCACGTCGACGCCGCCGGCCGCCCGCAGGCGTCGCAGTCTCTCCGCCATCGCCTCGGCGCCGCGGTTGTTGAAGCCCATGCGGTTGACGATGGCCTCGTCACCTACGAGGCGGAACAGGCGCGGTCGCGGGTTGCCGGGCTGGGCTCTCGCGGTGACGCTGCCGAGCTCGAGGTGCCCGAAGCCGAGCTGCGGCGAGGGAGCGCACCGCCACGCCGTCCTTGTCGAGGCCGGCAGCCAGCCCGATGGGGGAGGGGAAGCGCAGACCGAAGACCTCGACCTCCAGGCGCGGGTCGCGCAGGGCGTAGGCACGCTCCAGGGCGCGCCGTGCCAGCACGCTGCGGCCCGCCAACGCGAGGCCGCCGATCACGACGTCGTGGGCGCGCTCCGGCTCGAGTCGGAAGAGCGCGCGGCGCAGCGCTCGATACATGGGAACAGTCTACCGGCAGGCCGAGCCCGGTGCCGCCCGGTGCCGCTAGCTGCCCGGCGGTCTGCTGGGGCGCACCTCGATCTTGCTCGGCAGGGTGCGTTGCGGCGTGCGTAGCAGGTAGAGCACCATCTCGGCGAGGTCCTCGGGCTGGATCTTCCAGGCCTCGTCCGGGCCGGGGGCGTTGCCGGAGAAGTGGGTGGCGACCGAGCCCGGCATGATCGTCGAGACCTTGATCCCGTGCTTGCGCAGGTCGAGCATGACGGCCTGGCTGAAACCGGCGAGACCGAACTTGCTGGCGTTGTAGGCCGCGCCTCCCGCGAAGAAGTTGGCGCCGGCAAGGCTGCCGACGGTGATGATGGCGCCCTGGCTTTGCTTGAGTGCCTCCACCGACGCCTTCACCGTGTAGAACACGCCGCTCAGATTGGTGTCGATGGTGGTGCGCCAGGCGTCGAGGCTCATGCTGTCGACGGGGGCGAAGGCGCCGATGCCGGCGTTGGCGATGACCGCGTCGAGGCCTCCGAAGCGCTCGAGCGTGGCGTCCACGGCGCGCTCGAGCGCTTCGTACTCGCGCACGTCACACGCCACGCCCAGCGCTCGACCGTTGCCGGCGGCGCTCAGCTCCTCGGCGGCACGCTCCACGTCGTCGGCGTTTCGCGAGGTCAGGGTGACGTTCATGCCCGCTTCGACCAGGGCTTGGGCGACGGCGCGGCCGATGCCGCGGCTCGCGCCGGTGACCAGGGCTGTCTTGCCGGAGATCTCCATGTGGCGACCCTAGCATGGGCAAAAGAGCGTTCTGCACGTGGTGGCGACACGTTCGCCCGGGCGGGCGCGCGGGGTCGGGGGCTGGTAGACTCGGGGCCGGATGCACCGGCTCACGCTGATCCGTCACGCACTCACGCCTTGGAACGTCAGCGGGCAGTTCCAGGGGCAGAGCGACATCGCGCTTTCTGAGCAGGGGAGGAAACAGGCGCGCCGCCTGGCGCGTCACGTGCGCGGCCTGGAGTCCGACGCCGTCGTCTACTCCAGTCCGCTGGGTCGGGCACGCGAGACGGCCGAGATCGCCTTCCCGGAACGCGAGATCCGGCTCGACGCTCGCCTCGCGGAGATCGACTTCGGCGCCTTCGAGGGGGCGACCCAGCAGCAGAACGAGATCCGTCCCGAGTGGGCGTGGTGGATCGCCGATCCCTACGAGCGTTCGGCGCCTGGCGGGGAGTCGTACCGCCAGCTTCGGGAGCGGGTGGTGGCATGGATGGGTGAGCTGGACGGCCCGGACCACGTGGTCGCGGTGAGTCACTCGGGCACCATCCAGATGCTGCTGGCCCACGTGCTCGGCGTCGAGCGGCCGCGCTGGCGCAAGCGCATCTACCTGCGCCACACCGGTATCAGCCGGGTGCTGTTCCGCGGCGACGATGCCATCGTCGAGCGCGTCAACGACACCCGTCACCTCGCGGCGGAGGGCGTGGACCCCTTCCTGGATTGACGCCGCCGGGGCGTTCGGAGCCGCGGCGGGCCGATGGTAGACTCGCGGCGTGGCCGACGCGAACGCGTTCACCGTCGAGCAGGAGCACTTCCGCGGGACGCTCGGGGAGTTGGCGCACGCGCTGCGTACCGGCAACCTGGCACCGCACCGCCTCGACCTCTACCGTCTGGTCCGCGACTATCTGGTGTTCTTCGAGGCCGTGGCGGAGCACGATCTCGAGCTCGCGAGCGAGGCGTTGCCGCGCGTGGCGCAGGTCATCGAGCTGAAGGTGCGGCTGCTGCTACCGCGGCCCCCGCGCGAGGAGCCCGACGACGGTGAGGCGCTGGAGGAGACCCTGTCGGCGGTCGCTTTGCTGGAGGAGCTGGAGGAAGCGGTGCAGTTCCTGCGGCTGCGGCGCGAGGAGCGCCGGCTGGTGCTGCCCGCCCGGGCGCCCCGGCCGGAGTATCCGCGGCCCGAGCGGCCGTTGCGCGCCCGTCCCACCGACCTCGCGAGGATCGCGGGCCGCTACCGTGTGGGCAACTACTTCGAACTCGCGCTGGAGCGCCTCACGCTGGCCGGAGCCATGCGCCGGGTGATGGCTGCTCTGGGCCGGCTGGGGCGGGGTCGCCTCTTCGAGCTGGCCGACGCAACGGACTGGTCGACCCGCACGGTGAGCTTCGCGGCGCTGATGGAGCTGGTGCGTCAGGGGCGGGCCCGTGCCCGTCAGGAGGCACCCTACGCGCCGATCCTGGTGGAGCGGGGGCCGCGCGCCGACGCTCCACCGGACGGCTCCGACACGGAACGTGCGCGGCCGCTGGCATCGGCGGCGCCCATCGCTCCCCCGGCCATACCGGTTCCGGAACCCAACTGATCGATGGCTACGCGCGCCGGAGCAGCCGGGCGTAGGCGTCGTAAGCCGGCGCTCAGACGGTGGCTGCCGCCTGGGCTTTCTTGCGCATGCCGGGATCGAGCACCCGCTTGCGCAGGCGTACCGACTTGGGCGTGATCTCGAGCAGCTCGTCGTCGGCGATGTACTCGAGCGCCTCCTCCAGGCTGAGGCGCCGCGGAGGGGTGAGCAGCAGGTTGTCGTCGCTGCCCGAGGCCCGCACGTTGGTGAGCTTCTTGTTCTTGCAGACGTTGACGTTGAGGTCGCCCGCTCGGCTGCTGGCGCCGAGGATCATGCCCACGTAGACCTCGGTGCCGGGGGTGATGAAGAACTCCCCGCGGTCGGCGAGCTTGTAGAGGCTGTAGGCGAAGGTCTCGCCCGCCTCCATGGCGACCAGCGAGCCGTGCCCGCGCATCTCGGCGTCGCCGGCATAGGCCTCGTAGCTGTCGAAGACGTGGCTGAGCACGCCCTCCCCCTGGGTGATGGAGAGGAAGGAGGTGCGGAAGCCGAACAGCAATCGGCTCGGTACGCGGAACTCCAGGCGCGCGCGGCTCTCGCCCGGCTCCATGTGCACCAGCGTGCCGCGGCGTGCCGACAGAGCTTCCATGACGTTGCCCATGGACCCGGTCGGGACGTCGACGATCACGCGCTCGAAGGGCTCCTCGAGCTGCCCGTCGTTCTTGTGCAGGATCACTTCGGGGCGCGACACCGAGAACTCGTACCCCTCGCGCCGCATGGTCTCGATCAGGATGCTGAGGTGGAGCTCGCCGCGGCCCGACACCCGGTAGCGCTCGCTCCCGAGCGCCTCCACCCGGAGGGCGACGTTGGTGAGCAGCTCGCGCTCGAGCCGGTCGGCCAGGTGGCGGCTGGTGACGTAGGTCCCCTCGCGCCCGGCGAACGGGCTGGTGTTGGGGCTGAAGGTCACGCTCACGGTGGGCTCGTCCACCGGCACCACCGGCAGCGCCTCGATCGCGTCGGGGTGGCACAGCGTCTCGCCGATCATGACGCCCTCGACCCCCGACAGCGCCACGATGTCGCCGGTCTCGGCCTCCTCGCATTCGGTGCGACCCAGGCCGAGGTGGGTGTAGACCTTGGTGATGCGCGCGCGCTCGGTGTGGCCGTCCGCCATGGCCCGCACGATGGTCTCGCCGGCCTTCACGCGTCCCTGCAGAACGCGGCCGATGGCGAGCCGTCCCAGGTAGCCGGAGTAGTCCAGGTTGGCCACCTGCATCCGGAACGGGGCGTCGGGGTCGCCGCGGGCCTCGGGCACCTTGGCGTGGATGGTCTCGAAGAGCGCCGACAGGTCGTCGGCGGGTGCGTCCCCTTCGTGCCAGGCGCGTCCTTCCCGGGCGACGGCGTGGAGGATGGGGAAGTCGAGCTGATTGTCGTCGGCGCCGAGCTCCACCATCAGGTCGAAGGTCAGGGTGGCCACCTCGTCGGGGCGGGCGTCCTTGCGGTCGACCTTGTTGATGACGAGGATCGGCTCGAGTCCGCGCGCCAGCGCCTTGCGCAGCACGAAGCGCGTCTGCGGCATGGGGCCCTCGGCCGCGTCCACCAGCAGCAGGGCGCCGTCGACCATGGTGAGGGCGCGCTCGACCTCGCCTCCGAAGTCGGCGTGCCCGGGCGTGTCGACGATGTTGATCTTGTCGTCGTGCCAGAGAACGGCCGTGTTCTTGGCCAGGATCGTGATGCCGCGCTCGCGCTCGAGGGCGTTCGAGTCCATGACGCGGTCGACCAGGTCCTGGTTGGCGCGGAACACGTTCGATTGACGCAGCATGCCGTCCACGAGCGTGGTCTTGCCGTGGTCGACGTGAGCGATGATGGCGATATTGCGGTAGCGCATTCGGTCTCCGGGGGTGTGGGCGCCCCCTTGGGGGCGATCGGCGTTGAGCGGCGTGGTCGCCGACGATCCAACGAAGCAGTATAGCGGACGCGTCCGCCGGCGCGTGCAGCGCGGAGACATGCTGCGTCCGCGCCACGGCGAAGGCGGGGCCGGCATGGCCCCGCCTTCGCCCTCTCGTGGATGGAGGGTGCGGGTCCGCCGAGGCGGACCCGCTCGGGTCAGTTGCTGGTGCTGGCGCCCATCGTCATGCTCGGGGGCAGGATGACCCTGTCGATGACATGGATGACGCCGTTGGAGGCCTGGATGTCGGTGGCGGTGACGTTGGCATCGTTGACCATGACGCCGTCGGCTCCGACGCGGATGGCGATGGGTTCACCCTGCACGCTTTCGGCCGAGGAGAGGCCGACGACGTCGGAGGCCATCACCTTGCCGGCGACCACGTGGTAGGTGAGCACTGCCACGAGCTGCTCCTTGTTGGCGAGCAGCGCCTGGAGCTGGCCCTCGGGCAGGGCGGCGAAGGCTTCGTTGGTGGGCGCGAACAGCGTGAACGGGCCGTCACTGTTCAGCGTGTCGACCAGGCCGGCCTCGGTCACGGCCGTGACGAGGGTGCTGAAGTCCGGGTTCGACGCCGCCACGTCGACGATGGTCTGGGCGGAGGCGGTTCCGAAGGTGAGGAGCGCGGCCAGCGCGGCTCCGGCGAACAGGGTCTTGAGGGTGTGTCTCATGATTTCCTCCTTCTCGTTTTGGGTCGGTCCCGTCGCCTGTCGCTCCAGGGGTGGTTTGGAGAGAGGTTGGGGTGCAGGGAGGGATCGCAGGGTATGGGGCTTTACCGACCTTGAACAAAGGGTATACGAACACCAAACGATAGGACCGCGTCCGGCGCCACAATCCGGGCGCCAGGGACCTCGGCTGGCCGAACAGCGGGGGTGCGAGGCTCCGGGCGTGCTTCCTAGTTGACAGGGGCGTAAGCCGACGTCTGATAGGTTCGTGTGCAGTGCATGAGCCGCCCGTGTCGACGGGTGCGGCTCGACCGCCTGGAGGACAGCGTTGCAGACCGATCCCTTGACCATGTACACGACCCGCTGGTGCGGCGATTGCCAGCGCGCCAAGACGTTCTTGCAGAAGTTCGCGATCCCGTTCGTAGAGGTCGACATCGAGCAGAACCCCGAAGCAGCTGAATACGTTCAGCGTGTCAACGATGGGCGGCGTAGCGTCCCCACCCTGGTGCTGGAAGGGCGCGCCACCAGTCTGTCGGGCTTCACGCGAGAGAAGTTCGACGCGTTCCTGGACCAGCACGGCTTGCGCCGCGTTTGACCGGCACGTACCGGTGGCGTCGCGCGACCAGCGCGGGGGCCATGCGCGGCACGCGGTTGCGCTCTGACGGGGCGTGGTAGCCTCGTGAGAATGGCGTCGGCCGGGCAGGTCCCCAGCGACAAGGCGACGGAGGTGCGGGCGATGTTCTCGACCATCGCTCCGCGCTACGACGCCCTCAACCGGCTCCTCAGTTTCGGGGTCGATCGCCGCTGGCGCGATCAGGCGGCGCGTGCGGCGCTCCAGGACGGGGCGCGTCATGTGCTCGACGTTGCGACCGGCACGGGAGACCTGGCTTTCACGCTGGCCTCGCTGGCGCCGGACGCCGAGATCGTGGGTGTCGACTTCGCCGAGCCCATGCTGGAGCGTGCGCGCGCCAAGGCAGGTAGACGGGACGGGCACCTGCGGTTCGAGGTCGGTGACGGTACCCGGCTCGCCTTCCCGGACGACAGCTTCGACGCCGTGACGATCGCCTACGGCCTGCGGAACTTCGACGACCTGGATGCGGGACTGCGGGAGTTCCTGCGGGTGCTGCGTCCGGGCGGTCGATTGGTCGTGCTGGAGTTCCCTCCGCCACCCGGTGGGCCGTTCGGGCGGCTCTACCGGTGGTACTTCACCCGGGTGCTGCCCGCCGTCGGGGGTCTGATCTCGGGGCGCGAGAGCGCCTACCGCTATCTGCCGGCGTCGGTGCTGGCGTTCCCCGCCCCCAGCGAGCTGGCCGAGCGCATGCGCGCGGCCGGGTTCGCGGACGTGCACTTCCGTTTGCAGACCTTCGGCGTCTCAGCCATCCATCGAGGAGAGAAACGCGTATGAACCTCTCGGACGTCACAACGAGCGGCTTCGAGCTCAACACCGACGCCTCCCTGGTCAACCCCGACTGGGAGGACTTCGCGGATGCGCACGACCGGCGGTTCGGGCTGGCCATCTCGCACTTCAAGAGCCTGGTGAAGGGGCGCGCCTACGACAACCAGGTGATGCGGCTGCGCGTCGGACGCGAGGGCTTCTACGCACAGGCGCGCAACTTCCCGGCCGCCTTCTTCGGCGACACCCGCTCGCCGGAGGTCGTCACCGTGCAGGAGGCCGATGCCCAGGCCGCCGTGTGGGAGGCTGTCGCGCACTACCGTGCTGGCGAGGCGCAATCGCTCACGACCATCTACTCCGGGGACGACCCGCCCGACGTTTTCTTCGGCTACCGCCTCACCGGCGAGCGCCGCTACGAGCTGGGACATGTGCGCACGTCGCTGCCGCTCCACCTGCGCGTGCTGGTCGACGCACCCGAGGAGAGCTCCCTGGTGGGCGCGTCGGCCGGCGTGTTGATCTACCAGCGGACGCGGCGCGGGGAGCACGTTCTCATCCGAGCTGCCGGAAGGCGCCAGCCCTTGCTGGCCGGCGTCCAGCTCGCCGACTGAGGCGCGCCGCTTGCCGACGTACCCGACGCGCGGCCACCGCTACGAGGTCATCGTGGTGGGCGCCGGCATCGCCGGCAGCGAAGCGGCGTACGCCTGTGCCCGCGAGGGCCTCGACACGTTGCTGGTGACGACCAGCCTCGACACCGTCTACAACACCGTGGGAGACACGGTCACCCTGGCGCCCCCCGAGGGCACGCTCATGCGGAGCCTGTGGCTCGAGCATGCCGACGACGTCGGGCGCATGCGGAACGCCGATCTCCACCGGGCGGCGAAGTACGCGCTGGAGCGCCAGGACGGATTGCACCTGCTGCAGTCCAACGTGACCGCCCTGCGCCTGGACGAACGAGGGCGCGTCGACGGGGTGGACACCTGGGAGGGGGTGGCGCGGCTCGGACGCCCGGTCGCGCTGTGCGTGGGCAGCTTCCTGCGGGCGCGTCTCACGGTGGGATCTCTCACGGAGGCGGCGGGGCGGCTCAGCGAGATGGCCTACGACGAGCTCTACCTCGACCTCGAGCAGCGCGGCGTGACCTTCCGTGACGTGGCGCTGTCGGCCGATCCCGCCGGTGGGGCGTCTGCCCTACGAGGTGCGCTGCCGGGTGCTGGAAGCTTCCGGGGTGGCGGGCGACGGTTTCCGGTTGCCTGAGCTGCCGGGGCTGTACGCGGCCGGGCTGTGCGCGCGCGGCTACCTGCCGTTCGAGCAGGCGGCGGTGGACGGGGTGCGGCTGGCGCGGGCCTTGCTGGCGGTGCGGACGCGCCGCTGAACGGCCGGCTCAGATGCTCTGCGTATCGTCGTGGGGTCGGGTGTAGGCGTCCATCTTGTGCAGCTCTTCGGCCCGGGCCCACGCCATGCGGGCGCCTGCCGGCGTCGTCGCCACCAGCCGGTACCGGTAGGGCGGCTGGGCCGGGGCGGTGCCGATCACGTAGCGACGACCTTTGTAGAGGACTTCCTCACCGACCGTGAAGCTCGCCATGACGCCCACCTTACCGCTCGGCGGCGAGGAGGATGAAGAGGTCAGACGTCCTGAGGCCGTCATCGTTCATCGTCCCTGCCACGCCGCCTGGGCGGGCTCCGTACCCGCGGGATCAGTCGGGGAGGAAGAGCGGCTCCCGCGGGCGCGGGAAGAGCCCCTGCTCGACGGCCCGTCCCAGCAGCGTCTCTGCGGCGCGCACGCCGTCGGCCCCGACGTCCATGGAGTAGCCGTTGACGTAGAGGTCGATGTGTCGTTGCCTCACGGTCTCGTCCATCTCCTGGGCGTGTTCGGCGACGTAGGCCCGGGTCGCAGCGGGGTTCTCCCAGGCGTACGTCAGGCTCGCTCGTAGCATCGCTTGAAGGCGGTGCAGCAACTCGGAGCCGAGGTCGCGCCGCGCCACGATGCCGCCGAGCGGAACCAGCTCACCCGTCGTCTGCTCCCACCAGGTCCCCAGGTCGAGGAAGCAACGCAGGCCGTGATCGGGATAGGTGAACCGGCTCTCGTGGATGATGAGGCCCGCGTCGACCTCGCCTGCGGCCACCGCCGGCATGATCCGGTCGTAGCGCATCTCGCGTAGGCGGGCCGAGGGTTGCGACAGGCGCAGGAGCAGGTTGGCGGTGGTCCGGCCCCCCGGGATGGCGATCGACTTGCCGGCCAGATCTTGCAGCGGCTCGCGGGTCACGATCAGGGGCCCCACGCCGCGTCCCAGGGCGCCTCCCGCGCGCAGCATGACGTAGCGGTCGGCCAGGTAGCCGTAGGCGTGGTAGCTGACCTTGGCCACGTCGAGCTCGCCGCGGTCGGCGGCACGATTCAGGGCTTCGACGTCGTCCAGGGTGATGTCGAAGCGCACCTCGGGTTGCTTCCCGTCGCCGCTGAGGCCGTGCGCCAGGGCGTAGAAGATGAACGCGTCGTTGGGGCACGGCGAGTAACCGAGGCGAAGCGTTCGCGTTCCGGCGGCGCTCATGCGCGCGTCGCTCCGCTGGTCTCGGCGGTCCCTCGCCGGTGCTCGATCTTGGTACACCGATCCTGGACGACGACGACCCCGTGCGCGCGCAATGTCCGGGCAGCATCGTCGTTGCGGATACCGAGCTGGAGCCAGACCGCGCCCGGCAGCGGCCGCATCGCCAGGATCTCCTCCACGTGGCCGGTGACGTCCTCCGCCCGGCGGAAGACGTCGACGATGTCGACGCTCTCGCTGATCTCCGAGAGCGAGGCCAGCACCGTTCGCCCGTGGAGTTCCTCGCCGGCGTAGCGGGGGTTCACCGGCACGATCGCGTAGCCGTGGCGCGCCAGGTAGGCGGGGACCTCGAAGGCGGGTCGATCCCGCCGGGTGGTGGCGCCCAGCACCGCGATGCGGTGCGCGCGCGCGAGGAGCTGGCGTGGAATGTCGTCGAGCGAGTCGTCGTTCTCGTCCATGGCTCAAGGGTATCGCGGGGGCTCTCGTCCTCTCGTGCGCCCGGAAGCGTCGTCGCCTTGTCGACTGCGCGTTGAAGGGCCGGGAGCCATCTGCTAGACTAAAACGCTCTGTGCCGGGCCAAGGCACCGGCACGACCCTTGGAGGTGAAGTCCATAGCGAGAGAGTTGAAGGTGAACGAGCAGATCCGCGCTCGCCAGGTGCGCTTGATCACGGAGTCCGGGGAACAGATCGGAATCATCGATACCCGTGACGCCATGCAGCGCGCCCGCGATGCGGAGATGGATCTCGTGCTCGTGGGTGAAAGTGCGGAGCCGCCGGTCGCCCGCCTGATGGACTACGGCCGCTACCGCTTCGAGATGCAGCAGCAGGCCAAGGAGGCCCGCAAGCGCTCTCGTCAACAGGAGATGAAGTCGATCAAGTTCCGCGTGAAGATCGACGACCACGACTACGAGACCAAGGTCAATCACATCCGTCGCTTCCTCAAGGGCGGTCACAAGGTCAAGGTCACGATCATGTTCCGCGGTCGCGAGCGCACCCATCCGGAGTTGGGGCAGGGGATCCTCAACCGGGTGGCGGGCGATCTCACCGAGCTCGCGGTGGTGGACTCCGCGCCCGTCATCGCCGGCATGGACATGAACATGATCCTTCGTCCCCACGACATGTAAGAGGCCTGTTCGAACCCCTTCGCTCTGCGACCTGGAGCTTCCGGGCCAGGGAGATACGATCGGCGCCGCAGACGCGGCGCCGGGTCGCCCCGAGCGGCGGCCGAGGAGAGACATCATGCCGAAACTCAAGACCCATAAGGGCACCAAAGCCCGTGTCAAGATCACTGGGCGAGGTAAGGTCAAGGCGATGCGCTCCGGCAAGCGGCACCTGAACTTCAAGAAGTCGGGTGACCGGATCCGGAGAGGCAGAACCGACCTACTGCTCGCCAAGCCCGAGGCGGAGCGCATCAAGGCGCTCCTGCCCTACGAGTAGGAGGTAGGTCATGCCACGCGCCAAGACCGGTGTGGTGCGCCGTCGGCGTCACAAGAAGATCCTGAAGCGCGCGAAGGGCTTCTGGGGACTGCGCTCGAAGAGCGTGCGGACGGCTCAGCAGACGCTGCTCAACGCCGCCGACTACGCCTACCGCGACCGCCGCGACAAGAAGACGGAGTTTCGGCGCCTGTGGATCGCGCGCATCAACGCGGCCGCCCGCGCCGAAGGGATGAGCTACTCCCGCTTCGTCAACGGCCTTCGTCTTGCCGGCGTCGAGGTCGATCGCAAGGTCCTTGCCGACCTCGCGGTCCAGGAGCCTGAAGCCTTCAAGGGCCTCGTCGAGAAGGCACGCGAGGCCGCTTGAGCAGGGCCTGATCCAGCCAGCATCGGAACCCGCGAACGGCTCGGTTCGCCCCCAGGGGGCGAACCGAGCCGTTCGCTTGCCGGGCACCGCATGTTCGACCGGGGCTCCGTGCGGCCCGTGCGCGACGGCCCCGCGACGGGCCGCGGCCCGGGCGGTCCGCGGTCGGGGTAAAATGCCGAGGTGTCGTCCCCAGCGAGCCTCCGAGAGCGCAAGAAGGCGGACCGTCGCCAGCGCATCTTCGAGAGCGCCATGCGCCTGTTCGAAGAGCGCGGTTTCCAGGCGACGACGTTCACCGACATCGCGCTCGCGGCTGAAGTGTCGCGGGGCACGGTCTTCAACTACTTCCCCTACAAGGAAGCGATGCTGATCGAGTACTTCGGGAGGCACCTGGAGGCGCTGCGAGAGGCGCTGGCGCGCCGCCGCGCAAACGCCGGGAGGCCGGTCGACGACGCAGGTGGCGGGCCCGGGACGGGGCCCCTGGCCGAGCTCGCCTTCCTCTTCGACGCCCTCGCCGCCTTCGTCGAGGCCCACCGCGGGCTGGTGCTGCCGCTCAGCTACGAGCTGCTCAACCCCGACCCCGAACGCTCGCGCCGCGCCTATCTGGCCCTGCCGCTGGGCGACCTGCTGCGCGACGTGCTGACGCGGGCGCGCAGTGCCGGCACCGTGCGCGACGACTACTCGCGCGAGCGCCTGGTCCGGACGCTGGAGAACGTCTACTTCATCACCGCCATGCAATGGGCGGCCTACCGGCAGGACCGCTCGATCCGCGAAGAGTTGCGCAAGGCGTTGACCCTCACGCTGGAAGGCATCGCCACGCCCTCCCGGCCGACGGTCGTGCCCGCCTAGCGCCGGCGGCCGGCCGGCAGGCACGCGCGCTGCAACGCAGCGTCGACCGCCGGCGACCGACGGCCCGCCGGACAGGCGCGTGACGTCCGGGTCGGAGAGGGTCCCGGCGAGGCGCCGCGCGCCGGTATGATGGCCGGCATGCGTTGGATCGAATCCCTGGAAGCTGCGCTGGAGGCGTTCCGAGGACGCGCCGTCGAGACCGTCGACCCCGAGGTCTCGGCCCGCGTCCGCGCCCTCATCGAGGAAGTGCGCGCCGGCGGCGACGACGCGGTGCTCGCAATCACCGAGCGTCTGGACGGCGTGCGTCCCACCGGCCTGGCGGTCCCGGCCGAGGACATCGCCGCTGCCGAGGACCGGATCCCCGCGGAGCTCGCGCAGGCGATCCGCCTGGCCGCGGCCCGTGTGCGCGCCTACTACGAGCACCAGCCGTCGAGCGGCTTCCTCGAGCAGCAGCCCGGCGCTCTGCTCGGGCAGCTCGTGAGGCCGCTGGCGCGCGTCGGCTGCTACGTTCCTGGGGGCACGGCGCCGCTGTTCAGCAGTCTGCTCATGACCGCCGTGCCGGCTCGGGTCGCGGGCGTGCGCGACATCGTGGTGGCCACGCCGCCGCGCCGCGACGGCAGCGTCGCGCCGGAGATCCTGTTCGCCGCGTCGATCCTCGGCGTGAAGGAGGTCTACCGGATGGGGGGTGCCCAGGCCATCGCCGCACTGGCCTACGGCACCGCCAGCGTCGAGCCGGTCGACAAGGTAGTGGGGCCGGGCAACCGGTACGTGGTCTCGGCCAAGCGGGAGGTGTTCGGCCGGGTGGGTGTGGAGTCGCTTCCGGGCCCCACCGAGACCCTGGTGCTGGCCGACGACGGAGCCGACGAACGCCACGTGGTGGCGGATCTACTGGCGCAGGCCGAGCACCTGGGTGCGCAGCCGGTGCTCGTCACGCCGAGCCGGCGGCTGGCGCGGGCGGTGGAGGCGGCGCTGCCGGCCGCCATCGCGTCGCTTCCCACGGCCGCGGCGGCGCGGGAGTCCGTCGACGAGCGCGGAGTGATCGTGATCGTGGACGACCTCTCGGACGGGATCGCCGTCGCCAACGCCTATGCGCCGGAGCACCTGTGCCTGCTGGTGCGCGACCCGTGGGCGCTCGTGCCGGACGTCGTCAACGCGGGGGGCCTGTTCGTCGGCGAGTACAGCATGGAGGCGCTCGGCGACTACCTCGCCGGCCCCAGCCACGTCATGCCGACCTCGGGGACCGCGCGCTACGCCAGCTTCGTGAACGTGCGCGACTTCCAGAAGGTGATCCCTCTGGTGGCGCTGGGACCCGCCGCGCTGGCGGACGTGGGTCCCAGCGCCGCGCGCATGGCCCGCGCCGAGGGGCTCGAGGCGCACGCACGCGCCATCGAGGCGCGGCTCGAGCACGACTAGCGCGAACGGAGACCGCCGCGCACGGGCCGGTGCGCACGGGCCGGTGCGCTCAACGATCGAGCAGGAAGGGGTTGCTGCGCTTCTCCAGGCCGATGGTGGTCTCGGGCCCGTGCCCTGGTAGGGCACGGGTCTCGTCGGGCAGGACCAGCAGCCGTTCGCGGATCGACCTCAGCAGCCTGTCGGTGTCGCCGAAGGGCCGGTCGGTGCGTCCGATGGAGCCTCGGAAGAGGGCGTCCCCCGTCAGCACCAGATCCTCGCTCGGCAGATGGAAGGCGATGTGCCCCGGACTGTGGCCCGGCGTGAACAGGCAGCGGGCGACGACGCCGGCCAGGGAGAGCTGCATGTCGTCCGCGAGGGGCTCGGTGTCGGTGGGAGGCTGCGCGATGGACAGGCCCCAGGCGGCCGCCTGGCGGGCCGCGGAGGCCAGCAGCGGAGCGTCGCCGGGGTGGAGGTACACGGGCGCGCGCCGCGCCTCCAGCAGCCCCGCCAGCCCGCCGACGTGATCGAAGTCCGCATGGGTGAGCCACACCGCGTCGAGAGCGGCGCCGTGTCGGTCGAGGGCGGCGAGCAGACGCCCGGGCTCGTCCCCGGGATCGATCACCACGGCGTGACCGTCCTCCACCAGGAGGTAGGCGTTGGCCTGGAGTGCACCCACCGGGTGCCGCTCGACGATCACGTCCTGCCGACCCGGCCGCGCCACAGAGCGCGCAGGATGTCGCGGTACATGCTGGCGCGCAACGACAGCCCGGCCAGCCAGCCGCGTTTCTCCTCCTTCATGACCTGCGACACCCCCTCGAGGGCCACGTCGCGGCAGCGCCAGCCGCTGCGGCGTGCGTGCTCGCCGATCGCGACCTCCACGCCGTAGCGGCTGGCGCCGATGCCGGGCACCTCGACCAGGGCCGTGCGCCGCAGGGCGCGTTGCCCGTTGAGCTGGGGGGTGAGGCGCTGCGCGGCGGTCGTCCGCCAGCGGCCGCCGCGGAAGACGCCGCGCGTCATGTCGGCGTCGCCGCTGAGCACCGGTTCGGCCAGGGCGCGCACGTGGGAGGGTTCGAGGCCCACCAGATCGGCGTCGAGCAGGACCAGGACGTCCGCGTCGAGCGTGCGGGCCGCGGCGAGCAGCGCGCCCCCCTTGCCCACGTTCCTGCCGAGCTCGAGCACGTGGGCGCCGGCGGCGCGGGCGGCGTCGGCGGTGCCGTCGGTCGAGCCGTCGTCGATCACCCAGACCGGCCCGGTCCCGCTCGCGCACGCCGCGGCCACGACCGCACCGACGCCCTCGGCCTCGTTGAAGGCGGGGACGACTACCGCGCAGCGCGCACGAGCGCCTGTCTCGGAATCCGCCGCCTCGGTAGCCACCTCAGCCGCGGAGGAGGCCGCTGATCTCATGAACGGTGACGAGGACGATCAACGCCAGCACGGCCATGATGCCGATGAAGTGGAGCTGTTCCTCCTGGCCGGGCTTGAAGGGTCGGCCCCGGAGGGCGACGACGCCCGCCAGGAGCATGCGCCCGCCGTCGAGGCCGGGGATCGGGAGCACGTTGAACACCGCCAGCGAGAAGTTGATGATGGCCGCCAGGAACAGCACGGAAGCGATGCCGACGTGGGTGGCCTGGTTGACCATCCCCACGATGCCGACGGGTCCTGCCACCTCGTTGTTCTGCCGGCCGGTGATGGCGGCGGCGAAGCCCTGCACGAAGCCTCGCACCATCTCGGGGATCACGCGCACGCCGAACCAGGTCGACTCGACGAGCGCTTGCGGCGCGGAGACCCCCTCGAAGATGGGAGCCACGTTCACGCCGAGCAGCGGCTGTCCGTTGGCGTCGGACAGCACATTGGGCCCGGTGGGGGGCCAGGGCGTGGTCACGGTGCGGCGCGTGCCGTCGTTGACGAGTGTGAGGGTGAGCTGGCTGGCACTGTGGATCGTCTGCACGACCTGTTGCGGCGTGGGGTCGTGGATGCCGTTGATGCCGACGATCTGGTCGCCCGTCTGGAGGCCGAGTCGGGCCGCGGGAGAGCCGTTCGCGACGCTCAACACGGAACTGCCGCGACCGACGTCGGCGCCGGTGGTGAAGCTCCGGTAGCCGGGCTGGAGCATCACGGCCGTGGTGAGCAGGGCCACCCCCAGTACGAAATTGGCGAGGATGCCTCCCACCAGGACCCAGAGCTTCGGCCCCAGCTTCTTCTTGGCCATGCCCTCGTCCGGGTGCTGCAGGTTGCCGTTCTCGTCCACCTTGGGCGCCATGCCCGGGAGATCCACGTAGCCGCCGAGAGGGAAGATCCCGATGCGCCACTCGGTGCCGCGCCAGCGTCGGCGCCACACCACCGGCCCCATCCCGATGCTGAACGCCCGTACCGGCACGCCGACGCTCTTGGCGTTGACGAAGTGCGCCCCTTCGTGCACCAGGACCGCGGTGAATAGGATGAGGATGAAGGTGATGGCTGTCAGCATGGAGGACTCCGGGCGTCGTGCCCTGAGGTCAGTATGGCAGAGGTCGACCCGCCGCACGGTGGGCTGCTGTACCGATGCAGCCCTTCAGCCTCGGCGGCCGGGCATCCCGCCCCATCCCGCGGCGTCTCCGTCCTCGCCGTGCTGGCGCAGGCGCCGGATCAGATCGGTCTTGCTGAGCACCCCCAGCAGGGTGCCGGTCGCGTCCACGACGGCCAGACGCCCGATCTCCCCCTCGCCGATGCGGCGCAGGGCCTCGTTGGCCTCGGCCTCCGGCGCGATCGTCTCGGCCCGCACCATCACGTCCGCCACGATCCCGGCTGCAGTGGCGCCGGCTGCAGTGGCGCCGGCTGCAGCGGTCCCGGCGGCAACCGTCCCGGTCGCGTTGCGCCCGATGGCCTCGCTCCTGGTTGTCTCGTTTCCGGTTGTCTCGTTTCGGGCTGTCTCGTTTCGGGCTGCGTCGCCCCCGCGTGCGTCTTGCAGCCGGGCGAAGCCGAGCAGCCGGCCGGCGTCGTCCACCACCGGGTAGCCGGTGTGGCGGCGGTAGAACATGAGCTGGGCGAACTGCATCAGCGGCATGTCCGGCCCCACGGTGACCGGGTCCGGGGTCATCAGGTCGCGCACGCGGACACCCTCGAAGGCGTCGCTGACGATGGCGGCCTGCGTCTCGGCGCGCCCGGCGTTGTATACGAAGAAGGCGATCACGATGAGGAAGAGGTTGACCGAGAAGAAGCCGTAGACGCCGAGGAGGATGGCGATGACGCTGCTGACCGAGCCCGCCACGCGCGTTGCCCGGAGGTGAGGCATGGCGAGGGCAAGCAGCGAGCGCAGCACCCTCCCGCCGTCGAGCGGCAGGGCCGGCAGCAGGTTGAACAGCGCCAGCCCGGCGTTGGTGACACTCAGGTAGGTGAGGAGGAAGAGCGTCGCGTCGTGGCCGCCCGCGAGCCGCCACGAGAGCCCCGCCAGGAGCGCCAACAGCGCACTGGTGATGGGACCGACGATCGCCACCACGGCCTCGGCGCCGCGCTGGCGGGGCATGGCGCTGAACTGAGCGACGCCTCCGAGGAACCACAACGTGATCTCCCGCACCTCGACGCCGTAGGCGCGTGCCACGACGGCGTGACCCAGCTCGTGGACGAGCACGCTCAGAAACAGGCCCAGGGCGCCGACGAGTCCCAGCAGGTAGGGGGTAGCGCCGTGCTGCAGCGCGGCGCCGTCGATGACGACGCCGGCGCGTTGGAACAGCGCCACGTAGCCAGCGATCTGCGAGCCGATCAGGTAGGCGAACAGCGGCAGCACCAGCAGGAACGAGGTGTCCAGGCTGACGGGGATGCCCAGCAGCTTGAAAGGCAGGTGCAGCGCGTGCCGGAACATGCTCCACGATAGGGCATGGGGAAGGTCGCGGTCTGCGGCCCCGGTGCGTCTCGGGCGTGCGCTTCAGCCGTGCGGACGCCAGGCCTCGGCCAGCGCGCGCGCCGTGGCATCGGCCTCGTCGAGCGCGCCCCAGCCGAGCGCTCCGGCCGGCGCTTCCTCCAGGACGGCCTCGAGCAGGAGCGGGATGTCGGTGAAAGGCAGCGCACCGGTCAGGAACCGGGATACGGCGACCTCGTCGGCCGCGTTGAGGTAGGCGGGCGCGAGGCCGCCGAGCTCGCCGGCGCGGTAGGCGATACGCAGGCTGGGGAAGCGTTCCAGGTCGGGGGGTGCGAACTCCCAGCTGCCGACCAGCGGCAGGGGAGGCAGCGGGGTCGCCGGACGTGCCGGGCGCAGAGAGCGCGTACTGGATCGGCAGGCGCATGTCGTGGGGGCCGACCTGTGCCTTGATGCTGCCGTCGGCGAAGCGGATCAGGCCGTGCACCAGGGACTGCGGGTGCACGACCACCTCGATCGCGTCCAGCGGCAGGTCGAACAGGAAGTGCGCCTCCAGGACCTCCAGCCCCTTGTTGAACAGGGTCGCCGAGTCGATCGTCACCTTGCGCCCCATCGACCAGGTGGGGTGGCGCAGCGCCTGCTCGGGCGTGACCTGCGAGAGGTCGGCGGGCCCCTCGCGGAAAGGCCCTCCCGACGCCGTCAGCACCAGCGCGCGGACCGCGCTCCGGGGCTCGCCCACGAGCACCTGGAACAGCGCCGAGTGCTCGGAGTCGACGGGCGTGATGCGCGCGCCGCTGGCTCGTGCCAGCTCCCACATCAGCGGGCCCGCCACGACCATCGCCTCCTTGTTGGCCAGCGCCACGTGGCGTCCGGCGCGCAGGGCGGCGGCGGTGGGCTCGAGCCCGTCGAAGCCTGGGATGGCCGCCACGACGGCGTCGGCTTCCAGCGTGGCGGCCTCGACCCGACCCTCGGCGCCGGTGGCGAGGCGGGTACCGCCCGGCAGGTGCGGCGCCACCTGCTCGGCCACGGCGGCATCGCACACCACCAGCTCCGGTCGGAACTCGGCGGCCTGGGCCACGAGCGCCTCGGCGTTGCGACGTGCCACCAGGGCCACCGGCCGGTACCCTTGCCAGCGGGCGACGTCCAGGGTCTGCATGCCGATCGATCCGGTGGAGCCGAGCACGACGATGCGCTTCGCGGCGGCCGCTTCGCGGGGGTGCATGTGCCCATTCTCGCACGCGTCCCGTCAGGCCCGGCGTTCCTGCACTTGGGGGTGTTATCCTTGGAACGGTCCGCAAGGAGGAAGGCATGCTTGTTCGTGAGTGGATGACCCCGAACCCTCAGACTGTCACCGCCGACACGCCCGTGATGGAAGCCATGCAGCGTCTGCGCGAGGGCGGCTTCCGGCGTCTCCCCGTCACGCGCGACGGCAAGCTCATCGGGATCGTCACCGACCGCGACCTCAAGGAGGCCACGCCTTCGAAGGCGACCACTCTGTCGGTCTACGAGCTCAACTACCTGCTCAGCAAGCTCCTCGTCAAGGACGTCATGAAGGCGCCCGTCATCACGGTGCGGGGCGACGACCCCATCGAGCATGCAGCGCTGCTGATGGAGGAGCACCGGGTGTCGGGGTTGCCGGTCCTGTCGGGGAACGACCTCACCGGGATCGTCACCATCACCGACCTGATGCGGGCGTTCGTGTCCTTCCTGGGCATGCGCGAGGGGGGCATCCGGGTGACCGTCGACCTTCCCGACGAGCCCGGCGTGCTCGCTCGGGTGGCGGAGGCGGGCCCTCCGTCCAACATCATCGCGGCCGTGACGACCGGCGTGCAGACCGGGCACCGGCGCCGGCTGGTGATCCGCGTGTCCGGCGAGGACGCCGACGGCTTCCCCGACCGATTGAAGGCCGCCTCCATCGACATCGTCGACGTCCGCTAGGGGCGGCGTGGCGAAGGGACGGGGCTCCGCGGCGTTCGCCGATGCCGAGGCGCTCGCCAGCGCCGCGCGCGGCGGCCGCGTCGCGCACACCGGCTTCCTCGAGCCTCCCGACGCCGACGCCCTGGTCGCTGCGCTCCATGGCGCCGGGGTCTCGGTCGCCGTCGACGGCGGCGTCAGCGCCGCGCGCCGGCGGGTGGTGGTGGCCTACCCCGAACACGTGCCGGAGGCGACGGTGGGGATGGCGGCCGTGTACTTCGAGGGCGTCGAGGATCCAGACGCCCTGCGCGTGGCGGCGCGCGCGGCTGGTGTCGACACGGCCGCGCTGGGCGACGCTGTGCGCCATCAGGACGGCATCTCGCTGATCACGCTGGCGCCTCCGCCCGAGCCGCTGCTGGCGCTCGAGCGCATCGCCGGTCGGCAGGTCACGCCGCTCGTGGTGCCGATCGAGCGCGTGGCCGGCGGCAGCGAGCGCGAGCTCGAGGTGGTGGTGCCGTCGCTGCGCGTGGACGTGCTCGGCGGCAAGGCCTTCCGGGTCTCGCGCAGCTACTTCGCCAAGGGGGTCGCCGCCGGCCGCGTGCGGCTCAACGGCAAGCGCGCCGACAAGGGGGCCACCGCCGGGCCGGGCGACGAGGTCTATGCCGAGGGGCTGGGGCGCTTCCGGATCGTGCGGGTGGAGGGGCAGACACGGCGCGGCAACCTCCGGGTGACGCTCCACGCCGAGCGCACCTGAACGCGCGCGCCCACGCTCACACCCGCACCTTCTTGCCGCCCCCGCTGTTGCGGGCCTTGAAGACCATGCGGAAGGGCACCTCGCCGAAACCCAGGTCCTCGCGGATGCGGTTTCGAAGGTAGTGTTCGTAGGCGCGCGTCAGCAGGCGCTCGCTGTTGACCGAGAACACGAAGGTGGGCGGCGCCACCGTGACCTGGCTGGCGTAGAGCAGCTTCAGGGACCGGCCCTTGAAGTTGGGTGGGGTCTGGCGCTGCGTCCACACTTCCAGGAAGGCGTTCATGGCGCTGGTCTGCACCCGCCGGCGCGCCGTGTCGTACAGCCGGATGGCGGTGGCGAGCAGCTCGTGTAGCCCGAAGTCGGTCACCGCGCTGGTGTAGACGCGCGGCGCGAAGTCCAGGTGACTCAGTGCCTGGTCGATGTCGCGGCGCAGCGGCTCCAGCTCCTCGTCGGTGACCAGGTCCCACTTGTTGATCGCCAGCACCACCGGTTTGCCCCAGCTCAACGCGAGGTTCGCCAGGCGCATCTCGTGGTCGCCGAACTCGAACGGGTCGACCACCAGGACGGCGACGTCGGATCGCCGCATCGCGCTCTCGGAGCGCAGGCGGGCGTAGTACTCGACGTCGACCTCGGCCTTGCGGCGGATGCCGGCGGTGTCGACCAGCATGAACGGCCGGCCGGCGAACGCGAAGCGCACGTCGACGCTGTCGCGCGTGGTGCCGGGCTCGTCGGCCACGATCACCCGCTCGCTGCCGATCAGGGCGTTCAGGAGGCTCGACTTGCCGACGTTCGGGCGACCGATGATGGCGACGCGCACTGCCTCCTCCTCGGCCTCTTCGTCCTCGCTTGGAAGATGTTCGAGGACGGCATCGAGGAGCTCGTAGGTGCCGCGGTCGTGCAGCGCCGAGACAGCCAGCGGGGTCCCGAAGCCGAGCGCGTAGAGCTCGAACAGCTCGGCTGCCTCCTCGTGGCGCGGGTCGTCGATCTTGGTGGCCACCAGCAACACCGGCTTGCCCAGCGCACGCAGCCAGGAAGCCACCTCGTGATCGGCGTTGCTGACGCCGAAGCGGCCGTCGACGCACAAGAGCACCAGGTCGGTGCCGGCGATGGCGGCCTCGATGCGGCGCTTCACCGGCTGTTCCCAGACGTCGCCCGACCACAGGCCGCCGGTGTCGAGCAGCCGGAAGACGCGACCTTCGTCGGTGACGACGTCGGCTTCCTTGACGTCGCGGGTGACGCCGGGCTGATCGGCGACGATCGCCTCGCGTCGACCCACCAGCCGGTTGAACAGGCTCGACTTGCCGACGTTGGGGCGGCCAACGATGGCGACGCTAGCCAAGGCGCACCCCCGGCCGGACCCTGCGGCCGTTGGCCCAGTCGCGTGCCGGCAGGGCCCGGCGGCCGGCGCTCTGCACCTGCTCGAGCTCGATCGCGCCGGCACCGCAGGCGACGCGCACCGCGCCGTCTTCGATCGCCAGCACGGTGCCGGGAGGCGTGGAGGCGGCGGCATCGAGTGTGCCGCGGGCTGCGAGCCGCAGGGCCGGCACCTTCACCGCTTCACCGTCGAGCACGAAGCTACTCCCCGGCCAGCCGGCAACGCCCCGGTAACGAGCGTAGACGGCGTCCGCCGGGTCGTCCCAGCGGATCCGTCCGTCCTCCCTGGTCAGCATCGGGGCGTAGCTGGCCTGTGCGTCGTCCTGAGCCTCGCACGGCAGCCGACCGTCCTCCAGCAGCTCGAGCGCCTCGAGCAGGGCCCGTGCCCCGAGGTCGGCCAGCCCCTCGAGCAGCTCCGGAGCGGTGGCGTCGGCCCCGATGGGCTGGCGCCGCTGCAGGCGGATCGGGTCCCGTGTCGAGTCCGGCCTCGGTCTGCATGATGGTGATGCCGGTCTCGCGCTCGCCGCGGATGAGCGCCCACTGCACCGGAGCGGCGCCGCGGTAGGCGGGAAGCAGGCTAGCGTGCACGTTCAGGAAGCCGTGGCGGGGGACGCCCAGCAGGCCGGCCGGCAGGATCTTGCCGTAGGCGGCGGTGACGGCGACATCGAGCCCCCGCAGGCGCTCGGCCACCTCCTCGTTGCCCTTGAGACGCGCCGGCTGCAGCACCGGCACGCCCAGCACACGCGCGCGCTCCGCCGTCGGCGGGGACGAGCGGCGCATGCCTCGACCGGCGCGCTTGTCCGGCTGGGCCACCACCAGGGCGAGCTGATGGCGCTCGGCCAGGGCGTCGAGCGACGGCAGCGCGAAGGCGGGAGACCCGAACAGCGCGACGCGGAGCCCGCGCGAGGAGGGGCTGCCCTTCACTGCACCGACACCGGGATCGGGGACGTGCGCAACTCCTTGAGCAGCGCCTTGGCCTGACGCTGGATGTCGGCGAGCTCGCCGCGGTGCTCCTCCAGGAAGGCCTGGCGCTCGCCGTCCGGGATCCGATCGAAGAACAGCACCCCTTCGAGGTGATCGTACTCGTGCTGAACGACGTGCCCGAAGTGCCCTTCGGCGTCGGTCTCATGCCAGGCGCCGCGGACGTCCTGGTAGCGCACACGCACCCGCAGGTCGCGCTTCAGCGCATCGACGTACACGCCGGGCACGCTGAGGCAGCCGTCCTGGCCGTACTGCACGCCCTCGCGCAAGAGGAAGGAGGGATTGACCATGACGTGCTCGGCGACCACGCCGAGGCGGCGGCGCATCTGCTCGGGCGTTTCGTCCTCGGGGATGGGCGCCTCGTCGTCGGCGCCGACGAGCTCCTGGCCGACCTCGTCCTCTTCGGCCTCGGGCTCGAGCTCCAGCGCGACGAACAGGCGCTTGGGCACCCCGATCTGCGGGGCTGCGAGGCCGACGCCGGCGGCGTCGTACATGGTCTCGATCATGTCGTCGGCGAGCCGTGCCAACGCCTCGTCGAAGCGCGTCACGGGGAGCGCGCGGCGGCGCAACACGGGGTCGCCGAAGTAGCGGATCGGGTGGATCACGTCTGCAGGTCCTCCAGGCGGCTCGAGGTCAGGGGCTACCGGTCGGGGGCGCATACCGCAGCACCGCGGTGGGGGCCGACAACGCCGCCACGCCCGACGGAAGCTCGAGCCGGACAGGCAGAGTATACCGGCCGGCGTCCACGGTCCCCGTCGGCGGCTGTACCGTCCCCTTGACGCTGTCGATGCCCGCGAGCACGTCGGGGGGCCCCGTCAGCGTGATGTCGGGCTGGCTGAGCGTCGCCTCCTGGAGGTTGGGCGCACTGGGTTGGGCGAGATCGATGGGCACGCTCTTGGTGACCATGGCGGCGCGCGCGCTCACCTGGACCGTGACCGTCGAGGGCGCGATCTTCACGTTGTTGATGGGCACCCCGGCATCGTCGACGACGAACGGATGCTCCTGGAAGCTGCCTTGCTTGGCGGGCGCCACCACCACGACGCGGGCGACCTTCTGCAGGAGCTGTTCCTGCCCGGTGAGGGTCACCTTGGCGGGATCGGAGGCGACCGACAGCAGCTGATTGCCCGGGGGGCTGCCGCCGAGCGCCACCGTGAGCGTCATGTCGCGGTTGCCGACGGTCTCGAGGAAGCCGATGACGTCGCTGGGGGCGACGTTCACGAGCTGGATGCCACGTGGGGGCTGGGCGTTGATCTGCTGCTGGAACTCGCCGCTGAGCCCGCTGAGGTCCAGGGTGACCGTGATGCTGTCCGGGCTGAGGCGGTCGACGCGGCTGCTGGGGCCCGACACGTTGACCTCCACCACCTTCGGGACCCCGACCGCAACCTGGCTCTGCTTGACGCCTTCGACGGTGAGCGGGACCAGCAGGCTGCGCTGGGTCGTCGTGACGGAACTGGTGGTGACGAACAGCCACATCACGAAGGCCAGCAGCAGGGCGCCGAGCTTCTGCGGCCAGTTGTGGGTCGCCAGGCCGAGGATGCGCTTGAGGACGATCATTCGGCGTAGACCTCGCGCAGGGCCTTGAGGACGTCGGCGGGGGCGATGTCGCTCACCAGCTCGCCGGCGCGCGCGATGCTGACGGTACCGCGTTCCTCGCTGACGACGACCACCAGCGCGTCGGTGGCCTCGGACAGCCCGAGCGCGGCCCGGTGCCGGGTGCCGTGCTTGACGGACCAACCCTCGTGTCGGTCGGAGAGGGGGAAGATGGCGCCGGCGTGGGTGACCGTGTCCTCGCGGACGATCACGCCGCCGTCGTGCAGCGGGCCCTTGGACGCGAAGATGGTCTGCAGCAGTGCGCTGCTGACCGGCGCGCCGATGGAGGTCCCGGACTCGCCGTACTCGCGCAGCGGCGTCCGGCGCTCCACCGCGATGAGGGCGCCGCGGCGCTGGGTGGCGAGCTCACGCACGGCGCTCATGATCTCCTGGACCGGACCGCCTTGGCTGGTACGCGTCAGCCGGCCGCGCCCCACCCGTTCCAGCGCGGCCCGCAGCTCGGGCTGGAAGACCACCACGATGGCGATGAAGCCGACGGGGGCGACGCGGTCGAACAGCCACTTGGTGGCCTCGAGCTTGAGTTGTGCGGCCAGGAACCACAGCGCAGCCAACGCCAGCAGGCCCCTCAGAACGTTCCAGGCGCGGGAACCGATGAGCAGGACATATGCCTGATACAACAGAACCGCGATGATGAGGATGTCTACGACGTCCTGGACGCGGAAGCCGCTAATTGCAGCCAAACCCTAGCCTCCACCCTCGTTCGGTACGCTGGCGGCCTTCGCAGGCGAAGACGGCCGCCGCGGAAGCGTGCGGTGAGCGTGACCCGAGTCGCTCGCGCATGCGAGTGCACAGGAAACCCGTTCGTTACGTCGACGATACCATAGACGGGTGCGTTCGCCGTGCCTGACGCAACCGACGGGCTCGCGTCAGGCACGGCGCGGAGGTCGGCGGCGGTTCGGTCGGGTGGGGCGCGGCCGGGGCGCGGGCGCGCGTGGGGTACACTGCGTGGCTGGAGGCGATGATGAACGAACTGAAGACCCGACTCGATGCCCTACGGGGGTATCTTTGACTTGGCTGGGAAAGCCTCCCGGCTGAGCGAGCTCGACCCCGAGCTGAACGACCCCAATCTGTGGAACGACCCGGACCGCGCGCGCGTGGTCACGCGGGAGGCGACGCGACTGAAGCGCGTGGTCGACGCGTTCGAGTCTCTCGAGGGGGACGTCGAAGGGTTGGCGGAGCTGCTGGAGGGCGCCAGCGAGGAGGACGTGGCCGAGCTCGAGGACGAGCGCGTGCGCGTCGAGCGGGATCTCGAGACGCTCTACCGCGAGGCACTGTTCGTCGGCGACCACGACGACGCCGCGGCCATCGTCACGGTCAAGCCGGGGGCCGGCGGCACCGAGTCCTCCGACTGGGCGGGGATGCTCCTGCGCATGTACCGGCGGTTCGCGGAGCGGCACGGCTTCAAGGTCGAGCTCCTCGACCTGGTGGGCAACAGTGACGCGCCCAGCGGCATCGACTATGCGCAGATGATCGTGCGCGGCGAACGCGCCTTCGGGATGCTCACGGTCGAGAGCGGCGTGCACCGGCTGGTGCGCGTCAGCCCGTTCGACGCCCAGAACCGCCGCCACACCAGCTTCGCTTCGGTCGAGGTGATGCCCGAGATCGACGAGGACATCCAGATCGACATCGATCCCAAGGACGTGCGGGTCGACGTGTATCGCTCGAGCGGCCCCGGCGGGCAGTCCGTGAACACCACCGACTCCGCGGTGCGGGTGGTGTACCGCAGCGGTACGCCCGAAGAGATCGTCGTGACCTGCCAGGACGGCAAGTCGCAGATCAAGAACCGCGAGAAGGCGATGACGGTCCTTCGTAGCCGGCTCTTCGAGCGCGAGGAGCGCCGCCGCCGCGAGGAGCAGATGAAGGCGCGCGGCGAGCAGAAGGCGATCGAGTGGGGGTCGCAGATCCGTAGCTACGTGCTGGACAAGCAGTACGTCAAGGATCATCGGTCGGCCGCCATGCGCCACGACCCCGACCACGTGCTCGACGGCGACATCGACGACCTGATCTGGTCCGGTCTGGAGTGGGCGGCTCAGAGCCGTGCCACGGGCTGAGCGCCGAGCGTCCCGCGCCGAGCGCGGGGCTGCGCGCCGGGCGCGCGTGATCGCGTGCGCTGTGCTGCGAGGCGCTCACGCGCCGGGGGCGATCGGCGCGTGAAGATCCTGGTCCTGTCGGACGTGGTGTCGCCCATCATCTACTCGCGCAACTTCCCTGACAACCTGCCGCCCTTCGACGTGGTGCTCACGGCCGGTGACCTGCCAGGCTACCTGCTCGAGTTCGTGGCCACGAAGACGAGGGTGCGGCCGATCTACGTGCTGGGCAACCACGGCAACGGCTACGTGCGCCCGGCCGACGGAAGCGCGGCGCGCCTCCCGGGCGGATGCCTGAACGCGCACGGCCGCGTGGTGGAGGTCGGAGGGCTACTGGTCGCAGGCATCGAGGGCTGCTTGCGCTACCGGCCCGGACCCCAGCAGTACTCCGAGCTCGAGATGCGCCTGTTCACAGCGCGCCTGGGGCCGCGGCTGCTGTACAACCGCTGGCGCACCGGTAGGGCCGTGGACGTGCTGCTCACGCACGCCCCGCCGAAGGGTCCGCATGCGGGAGCGGACTACCCGCACCGCGGCGTGGGGGCCTTCAACCGCTTCCACCGGGCCTGGCGACCGCGGCTGCACGTCCACGGGCACGTCCACCTGTCGGGCGCCAATGCGCCCCGCGAGTACGTGACCGAGGAGGGCGTGCGCGTGGTGAACGCCTACGACTTCGCTCTGGTCGACCTTCCGGCGCCGCCCTGAGCCTTTCGCGGCGGCCCGACCTCGGCGTGCCGTGCCGTCGGCCGCGCGGCGCGGGCGGCGGCTTCGCTCTGGCATAATCGCGGGCATGGACCCGCTAGCGTTCTACGGCGACCTCGGGGCCGCTTTCGAAGGCGAGGACGTTGCACACTTCGGCGCTCCGCAGGAGGAGGCTGCTGCCGCCGCCGAGGGCGACCGCGCGCTTCTCGTGCCGCTGCTCTCGCTCACGTCGCTGCGTATCACGGGCGGCGACCGCGCGAGTTTCCTCCATGGTCAGCTCAGCAACCGTGTCGAGGGCTTGCCGCCGGGCGCATGCAACCATACGCTGCAGCTCAACGTGCGCGGACAGGTGGTCGGTGAAGGGGTGCTCTGCGTCCGGGAGAGCGATCTCTTCCTAGCGGTCGATGACGGGCGCGGCGGGGCCGTGCGGGCGTCGCTCGAGCGGCACGTGGTGTTCGACGACGTCACCATCCGGGATCTCAGCGGTGAGCTGACCGCCCTCACCATGCAGGGGAACGGCGCTGCCGAGGTGCTAGGCCGCGCCCTCGGGACGCCACCGGACGTTGGAACGTTCGCCCGCTACGCCGTCGGGGACGCCGAGGCGCTGGCTGTGGGGCGGAAGCGTTCGCGGGCCGGTGGGTTCGACGTTCACCTGCTCGCGCGCCAGCTTCCCGAGGTGGTCGGCGCGCTGCGCGGGGCCGGCGCGCGCCTGGCAGGCATCCCCGCCTTGACGTTGGGGCGCGTCCTGGGGGGCGTCCCGAGCGTGATCGGCGAGGGGGGCTCGGGGTCACTCCCGCAGGAGATCGGCCTGGAGGACGCGCTCTCGTATCACAAGGGGTGCTACCTGGGGCAGGAGATCATGGCGCGCATCGAGGGACGCGGCGCGGTGCGCAAGGGGCTCGCCCGCCTCCGGCTCGAGGGTCCCGCCGCGGCGCTGGCCTCGCTGGCCGAGCGCGAGGACCGCGGCCTGCGGGTCGACGGCCGCGATGTCGGCCGGCTCGGCAGCGTGGCGCGCGATCCGGACGGAAGCTGGTGGGGTCTGGCCGTGCTCCGTCGCGACCTGCCGTCCGATGCGGCCATCGCCGTGGGCGATGCGCGCGGGCGCCTCGACCCGGTCGAGGCCGCGTCGGCGTGAGGGGGCAGAGGGGCCCTCGGGGCCGTACAAACAGGGCCGGACGCCCGCCCGGACCTATAATGCCCGCATGAAGGATAAACAGCGTTGGCTGCGGGAAGACTACGCGGAGGCCGGTGAGCGCTTCCCGGAGCGCGACGCGCTCTTCGAGACGCTCTCGGGGATCCCGGTCGACCCCATCTACACGGCTGACGACCTCACGGCCATCGATCCCGAGACCGACCTCGGGTATCCCGGCACTTACCCCTACACGCGAGGAGTGCAGCCCTCCATGTACCGGGGCAAGCTCTGGACCATGCGCATGTTCGCCGGCTTCGGCACCGCCGAGCAGACGAACGAGCGCTTCCACCGCCTGCTCGAGGCCGGTCAGACCGGTCTGTCCACGGCCTTCGACCTTCCCACCCTGATGGGGTACGACAGCGATCACCCCATCGCTCGCGGCGAGGTCGGGAAGTGCGGCGTGGCCGTGTCCAGCCTGGCAGACATGGAAGTGCTGTTCGACGGCATCGACCCCCAGCGCATCACCACCTCCATGACCATCAACAGCCCGGCCAACGCCATCTGGGCGATGTACCTGGCGATGGCGAAGAAGAAGGGGGCGGACCTCGCTCGCGTCGGCGGCACGATCCAGAACGACATCCTCAAGGAGTTCATCGCCCAGAAGGAGTTCATCTTCCCGCCCGAGCCGAGCGTGAAGCTCGTCGTCGACACCTTCGAGTGGGGGCCGGCGAACGTGCCCCGCTGGAACTTCATCAGCGTCTCCGGCTACCACATCCGGGAGGCGGGCTCGACGGCGGTGCAGGAGCTGGCGTTCACGCTGGCCGACGGGATCCACTACGTCCGCAAGGCGTTGGAGCGCGGCCTGGACATCGACGAGTTCGCTCCCCGGGTGAGCTTCTTCTTCAACGTCCACAACGACTTCTTCGAGGAGATCGCCAAGTTCAGGGCGGCGCGCCGCATCTGGGCGCGGCAGATGCGCGAAGTCTTCGGCGCCAGGGAGGCGCGCTCCTGGATGCTCAGGACGCACGCCCAGACGGCCGGCGTCTCCCTGACCGCGCAGCAGCCGCTCGTCAACGTCGCCAGAGTGGCCATCCAGGCGCTCGCCGGCGTGCTCGGCGGAACCAACAGCCTCCACACCGACGCCTACGACGAGGCGCTCGCGCTCCCCACCGAGGAGGCGGCCACGCTGGCGCTGCGCACGCAACAGGTGGTAGCGCACGAGACCGGAGTGGCGAACACGGTCGACCCTCTTGCCGGCTCGTACTACCTGGAGTGGCTGACCGACGAGATGGAACGCCAGACGCTCGCCTACTTCGAGCAGATCGACGCTCTCGGAGGGGTCGAGGACGCGATCGAGGCCGGCTTCTTCGCGCGCGAGATCGGCGACGCGAGCTGGCGTCAACAGCGCGAGGTCGACGACGGTCGGCGCCAGGTCGTGGGCGTGAACGCCTTCAAGCAGGAGAATCCGGAAGTGCCGATCCAACTCGTCGATCCCGAGGTGTTGAGGGTGCAGGAGGAGCGCCTGCAACGTGTGCGGCGCGAGCGCGATGCGGCGCGCGCCGAGACCGCGTTGGAGGAGCTGCGGCGCGCGGCGAAGGCGGGGACGAACACCATGCCCGCCTTCCTGGAGTGCGCCCTGGCCTACTGCACGCTGGGCGAGCAGATGGACGTGCTGCGCGACGTCTACGGCGTCTACGAGGAACCCGTTCTGATCTGATCCGCCCGGGCGGATCCGTGGGGCGAAGGCCCGAGGAGTGTGCATGGAACGACCCATCCGCGTACTGATCGCGAAACCCGGCCTGGACGGCCACGACCGCGGAGCCAAGGTCATCGCCCGCGCCCTGCGCGACGCGGGCATGGAGGTCATCTACACGGGGTTGCGACAGACCGGCCCGATGATCGTCAATGCCGCCATCCAGGAAGATGTGGATGCAGTTGGACTGAGCGTTCTGTCCGGCGCCCACATGCACTACTTCAACGAGGTCGTGGAGGGCCTGACCGCGCGCGGCGGCGAGGACATCCTGGTGTTCGGCGGAGGCATCGTGCCGGACCAGGACCGGGCCGGGTTGGAGGCCCTGGGCGTGGGCGCCATCTTCACGCCCGGCGCCAACACGCACGACGTGGTCGAGTACCTGCGCCAGGAGGTCCCCAAGCGGCGCGCGGCAGGGGTGTGAGCCGGGCGGCCCGCGAGACGATGCAGGGCCGGAACGTGACCGGCGTCACAGCGACGGCGGTGACTCGCGTCGGTCCGCGACCGAGGCTTTGCGTCGTTCTGAACGTACTTGCCTGGCCGTGTGCGGTCAGCGGGCATGGTTCATCAACATGAAGCATCTCATCACTCTCTAAAGCCCTGGCTGTTACATTTGCTTGGGAGCTGGATTTCCAGCGAGTTCCAACGAGGGGAACGACCGTTGCAGCACCGAATCGTTGCATGGGCCACCATGGCTCTCTTCCTGCTGGCGCCCGTTGCCGTTGCCGACGGTTACGCGCTGCACACCGTTCGACCGGGCGAGTCCCTGGGGTCGATCGCATCGGACTACCGCATCTCGGTGGACGCCCTGATGGCGGCCAACGACCTCAACGGGTCGGTCATCCGACCGGGGGAAGCCCTCAAGATCCCCTACGTCGAGGCGATCGGCGGACCGGTCGAAGCCGGTCCCCGCACCCCGCCCGGCTTCAGCTGGCACACGCTGAAGCCGGGGGAGACGCTGTCCTCGGTGGCGACCGCATATGGGCTCAGCCTGGAGGCGCTCGTCGGCGCCAACCCCACCATCTCGTCCCTCGACAGCCTGCCCGCCGGCGTGGACCTGCTCATCCCGCCGCGCGAGGGGCTGGTCGTCACGCTCGAAGCCGGGCAGTCGCTGGCCGACGTGCTGGCGAAGTACCACGTCGATCCTGCCATCGTTGCCCGGGCGAACCACCTGCGTTCGCCGTTCGACGTGCAGCCGGGCATGATGCTGTTCCTGCCGGGCGTCCAGCCGACCCAGGCACTCGCCCGGCTCAAGAAGGTGCGCGAGGCCGAGCACCGCTTCATCTGGCCGATCCAGGGGCGCATCACCTCCCCCTACGGGCCGCGGCACCTCGGCATGGGAACCTCCAACTTCCACCGCGGTATCGACATTGCGGCGCCGTGGGGCACGCCGGTTCACGCCTCGCGGTCGGGCGTGGTGGTGTTCGCGGGCTGGTCGACCGAGGGGTACGGAAATCTGGTGAGGATCCGCCA
This sequence comes from uncultured Trueperaceae bacterium, assembly GCA_963783895.1. GTDB lineage: Bacteria > Deinococcota > Deinococci > Deinococcales > Trueperaceae > JASBRS01. The sequence goes on along the minus strand of CAWAPF010000015.1, from coordinate 45,367 downwards.
TCCCGACGGCGACGAGACGTGGTACGGGCACTTCAGCAAGATCCTGGTGCACGTGGGCGAGTACGTCGATCAGGGCGCGATCATCGGGCGTGAAGGGTCGACCGGCATCTCGACCGGACCGCATGTCCACTTCGAGGTGCACGTGCACGGCCGTGCCGTCGATCCCATGACCGTGTTGCACTGACCGCTCTGGCGGGGCAGTAGCGGCCACGCCAGGACCGGCCGCGCCGACCGGCCCAGGGCCTGGCGGGACCGAGAGCACGCAAGAGGACGGCCGGCGTCCCCCACGGGGTGCCGGCCGCGACTGTCGTTGCGTTCGAAGGTTCGTTGGGGCCGGGCTAGCTCTCGCCCTTCGGCCAGAGGATGCGGCCGCAACTCGGGCAGCGCACCACGCCCCGGCCACGGCGGGCCTTCTGGATGACGTGGATCGGCAGGCGCACGCTGCAGCCTCCGCAGCGCTGATTGTCCACGATCTCCACCAGCCCCAGCCCACGGCGCGCGCGGCGCACCTGCTCGTACTGTTTCAAGAGGCTCCGATCGAGCGTGCCCGCCAGCACGTCGCGCTGCGTCTTGAGGTCCACGGTCTTCTCGTCGACGGCCGCGACGCGGGCATCCTCGTCGGCCACCATGGCGTCGAGCGTGGGCTGGAGTTCGTCGAGCTCGGCCTGGAGCCCGTCCACCTCCTGCTCCAGGGTCTCGAGACTCTCCATCAGCGGGAGCGCATCCTCTTCCAGCTCCTGCACGCGCGTAGCGAACTGCAGCTCCTGGTTCTGGTACTGCGACGCTTCCTTGGCGCTGCTGGCGCGAAGGGAAGATTCGGAGGCGTCCTTGCGCCTTTGCTGCAGGGTCTTGAGCTCGAGCTCGGTACTAGCGACCCGCTTGCGCAGATCGTCGCGCTCCTGCTGCTTCCGCTCCAGGCGGCGCACCAGGTCGCGCCGCTTCTCGCGCGTCTCCAGGAGCTCGGGCGGCGTCTGCGCCCGCTCCACCTGGAGGGCGTCGAGCTGCAGGTCGAACCCCTGGACTTCGCTCAACTTCTCCAACATGCCGCCTCCAGACAATAAAAAACTCCGTTCACCCGGACCCGAACGGAGTTCATGAATGCGCCTTCGTGAACGGTCGCTTCACGAAAACGAGTTTAGCACGGCGGCGGCCGAGCGCGACCGGCCGTGCGTGGCGGCGACGCGGAGCGAAGGACCGGCGCTGCAGCGGTAGAATGCCGACGGCATGATCGAAGACTCCCCCGAGGCGTTCATCCAACGCTGGCGTGCGTTCGCCGCCGAGGTCCAGCTGTTCGCGCGGACCGAGGGCTCGCCGCTACTCGAGTGCATGGCCGACGGGGTGATCCTCCAGCTCCTCGATCGGACCGGCCCCTACCTCGCTGGACCGGGGACGTACCGCGTCATCCTCAACCCCATGGTCGAGCGGCTCGCCGAGGCCGAGGGAGAGGACGTGGGGCTCGAGGTGACGGGGCTCGGTGAGCTGCGCGGCAGCGGCCGCGTGATCGGGGGGGAGGGCCGCCTGACCGTCGTGGACTGCGGCGTGCCCCTGGTCATCGCGGTGATGGACGACGGCGACGAGCGTTTCGATGAAGGTCGCTTCGTGCGCTTCGAGGGGATGCCCCCGGTACATGGCTTCGTCGTGCCGGAGACGTCGCGTTCCCACCGGCGTGACGCCGGCGAGAGCGCCGACGAGGCCATGTAGGCGCCTACGCGCTCCCTGTGAGACGGTCTGCTAGAATGACCGGTCATGCCGAAGGTCGTGCTCAGCCGCAAGGCACCCGGACCCCTCGAGGTCACGCCCGCCGCCATCGTCCGGGTCGAGCGGGGCTCGGCTGCCGAACGCGCCGGCGTGCGCCCGGGTTGGGAGTTGTTGCGCGTCAACGGCTGCGCGATCCCCGACGTGCTTGCGTACCGACGGGAGCTGGAGCGTGGCGACGTCGCGGTGGAGGTGCGCGAGCCGACGAGCGGACGGGTGAGCACCTTCGAGGTGTCCTGGGAGGACCCCGGCCTCGAGTTCGACGATGTCATCTTCGACGGCATCCGGCTGTGCGCGAACAAGTGCGACTTCTGCTACATCCACCAGATGCCCAAGGGCATGCGCAAGAGCCTCTACATCATGGACGACGACTTCCGCACGAGCTTCCTCTACGGCTCGTTCGTGACGCTGACCAATCTCACCGAGCACGACGTCCAGCGCATCCTCGACGAGCACCTGAGCCCCCTGTACGTCTCGGTGCACAGCGCCGACGAGGCCACGCGCGACGGTCTCATGAAGCCGTGGCCACACAAGGTGCCGCATCCCGGAGCGCTGCGGCTCCGAGAAATGATGGAGCGCCTGGCGCCGATCGACCTCTACACGCAGATGGTGGTGCTGCCGGGGCGCAACGACGGGGAGGACCTCCAGTCCACCCTGGAGTACCTCGCCGGCAGGCCCAACGTGCAGGCGGTGGCCGCCGTGCCCGTCGGCTTGACCGCGCACCGCGCCCACCTGCCGCGGCTCGAGCCTCACACGCCCGAACAGGCGGCGGACGTGCTGCGCCGGGTCCACGCCTTCCAGCAGCGCATGCTCACCGAGCGCGGCACCCGCTTCGTGTTCGCCAGCGACGAGTTCTACCTGCGCGCCGGCGTCCCGTTGCCCGACACCGACGCCTACGAGGGATTCCCCATGCTGGAGAACGGCATCGGGATGGTGCGCGACTTCCTGGATGAGGGCCTACCGGCGCTTCCCGATCGCCTCGATCCGCCGCGACGCGTGCTGCTCGCGACCGGGCGCCTCTTCGCGCCCGTGCTCCGCAGAGCGGTTGCGCCGCTGGCCGGCATCCCGGGGCTCGATCTCGAGGTGCGCACAGTGACCAACCGCACCTTCGGTGAGGTCACGACGGTGGCGGGCCTGCTGGCCGGGCGGGATCTCCTCGAGGCCGTGGAGCCGCGCGAGGCCGACCTCTTGCTCCTCTCGCCCAACATGCTCAAGTACGGCACCGAGTCCTTCCTCGACGACACCACGCTCGGGGAAGTGCAGCAGCGCCTGGTCATGCCCGTTCGCACCGGCGGTACGACCCTCGGGCGGCTGGCGCGCGCGGTGCTGCAGGGCTCGGCGCAGACCGACCTGCCGACCTTCGGCTTCAGTACCCACGCCGTCAAGGAAGCGTCCAAGCAGCACTGACGCGCTGCGCGGGAACGATCGCCGCGTCGCACGCGTGGTAGCCTCTTGACGTGACACGCGAGACTCCCGGTACGCGTTCCCTGGGCCGTTACCTCGCCTTCGTCAAGTTCGAGCACACCCTCTTCGCTCTGCCATTCGCCTACGGCGGCATGCTGCTGGCGGCAGGGGGGTGGCCTGGTTGGCGCGTGTTCGTCCTGGTGAACCTGGCGATGATCGGTGCGCGCAGCGCCGCCATGGCCCTGAACCGCGTCATCGACGCACGCATCGATGCCCAGAACCCCAGGACCAGCGACCGTGAGATCCCGGCCGGCCGGCTCACGCGCCGCGACGGGCTGGCGCTGGCCGCCGTGGGGTTGGGGCTGCTGGCGGTGGCCGGGGCGCTCCTCAACCCTCTGACGTTGGCACTGCTGCCGCTCGCCGTGGTCTTCCTGGTCGTCTACCCCTACCTCAAACGCTTCACCTGGCTGTGCCACTTCTGGCTCGGCGCCACCATCGGCGCGGCGGCCGCCGGCGGGTGGATCGCGGTGACGGGCGCGTTCTCCTTCACGGCGGTGGCCCTGTGGCTGGCCGTGGGTACCTGGATCGCCGGCTTCGACATCATCTACGGCGTGCTCGACCTGTCGTTCGACCGCAGTGCGGGCCTGCACAGCATCCCTGCGCGCTTCGGCGTGCGGCGAGCCCTCGCGGTATCGGCCGGAGCGCACCTGGTGAGCTTCGTGGCGCTGGCCGCCGTGCTGCTGTGGGTTCATCTGGGATGGCCCTACGGCGTGGCCCTCGCAGCCACCGCTGCGGTGCTGATCTACGAGCAGGTGGCGGTACGCAGGCTCGATCCCGCGGTGGTGCTGCGGTCGTTCAACGCCAACCTCGTGGTGGGACTCCTGATGCTGCTCGGCATCGTCGGTGGTCTGGCCGTGCACGGCTGAACCCTGGATCCGGCGCGACCGGGTGCCGGGGAACGGTGCTGCCCAGCGGACCTGTTACCGTAGCAGGCGTGGCCGAGGTCCCGCTGTTCCCGCTCGAGGCCGTGGTGTTCCCCGGCATGACCGTGCCGATCCACGTCTTCGAGGAACGCTACAAGCGTCTCGTGCGCTTCTGCTTGGAGCAGGAGCGCAAGCGCTTCGTGGTGGTGCTGGTAACGCACAACGCACCGATCCGCGACACGCCGGTCGGAATCGCGGACATGGGGGCGCTGGTCGATATCCTGAGCGTGCAGGAGAATGCCGACGGCACCTTCGATCTTCTGGTGCATGGCCAGGAGCGCTGCCGGGTCGACGTGTTGCGGCGCGAGGACGTTCGGGAGGTGGACGGCGGCCACCGACCGCTGTTCTTCCTGGACGACGCTCCGACGCCGATCGGACGCGACGACCCGAACCAGGAGCAGGTAGCCGCCTGGGATGCGCTCGACACCTTCCGCGAGTACGCGTCGGCGTACTTCGCCGACGGCGCCGTGGCACAGGTCGAGGCCAACCTTCCCGAGGAGCCGCTCTACCAGGCGTCGTTCGTGTGCGCCAACATGCGTGTCCCGCTGGCGTCGCGCCAGGTGCTGCTCGAGGCGGAGTCACTGCGTGAGCGCTTCGAACTCGCCCGCAAGATGATGGCCGAGCAGCTGAGCGCCGCCTCCGGCAGGGAAGCGTGAGCGAGCTCCCGCCGGTCGATGCCGTCCGTTTGCGCTTCCGATGGTCGGACCTTCCGAGCGTGACCGAGGACCTGCCCGGCACCGGGGGACGCATCCGGCACCTCCCCGACGACTTCCGCGTCGAGGAGGTGCCCGCCTATCTGCCGCAGGGCAGCGGTTCGCACCTCTACCTGAGGGTGGAGAAGCGCAACCTCACCACGCGCGATCTGGTCGTCGCGCTGATGCGTCACGGCCTGCGCGAGAACGAGATCGGCGTGGCCGGGCTGAAGGACAAGAGTGCCGTGACCGTGCAGTGGATCAGCATCCCCAAGCGCGGCGAAGCGGCGGCAGCCGCCCTCGAGACGTTGCCGGGGGTCCGTGTGCTGGAACGCGCCTACCATCGCAATAAGCTCGGCATCGGTCACCTGCGGGGCAACCGCTTCGTCGTGAGGATCCGTGACGTCGACGACGCCGCGGCGGCGCCGGAGCGGGCGCGCGCCGTGCTACGGGCGCTGGCCGAGCGTGGCGCCCCCAACTACTTCGGGCCGCAACGCTTCGGCCGCTTCGGCAACAATGCCGTCGACGGACTGCGGGTGCTTGGCGGCGAGCGCGTGCCCGGGGGGCACCGGCTACGCCGGTTCTTCGTTTCGGCGCTCCAATCGCTGCTGTTCAACGCCATGTTGGCCGAACGCATCGAGGGCGGGCTGTACCGAAGAGTGATCACCGGAGACTGGGCGCGCAAGCACGACACCGGCGGGGTGTTCCGGGTCGAAGACGGGGCGCTGGAGTCCGCGCGAGCGGCCCGTCTGGAGATCAGCGCCACGCTGCCGCTCTACGGGCGCCGGGTCCGCCTCTCCGAGGACGAGGCCGGCGCGCTGGAGGCCCGCATCCTGGAGCGCTACGGGCTGCGTTGGAGCGCCTTCGGCTCCCGTCGGGGCGACCGCCGTCCGAGCCGGCTGGTGCTCGAAGAGGTCGATGTTCGGGAGGACGACGGTGCACTCGCCGTCGCCTTCCTGCTCCCCAAGGGGAGTTACGCCACGGTGGTGCTGCGTGAGCTGATGAAGGTCGACGTGGATGCCCCGGTCGAACCGGGCGGCGGCGACGCTGGGGACGAGGGAGCTGAGGACGAAGACGAGGGGGACGCTTGAACGTAAGGTCCGGTCGCGGCGCGGCTCAGTCTGCCGCGGAACCGTGCACGCCGCGTTTGCGCCGGCCGTCGCGGCGCTCGGCCCGCGGCCCCAAGCGCCGAGCCAGTAGCTCCAGTAGGAAGAGCAGCGCCGCCGCCACGGTCAGAGGAGGCCACAGCGGCAAGCGTCCACCGCCCACCGGCGGCGCGTAGACCTCGGAGGGCGTCACCACGTTGCCGCCCGTGCGTCGTGCGATCTCGGCCAGCAGAGCCGTTCCATCCGTGTCGGCGAACTCCGGGTCGGGGCCGCCGACGCCGGCCCGTGCAACCACCTCGGAGCCTTCGGAGACCACCACGTCACCGCGACTCCCGGCGCCGTAGGGGAGACGGGCCTGGTAGCGGCCCGGGGCGACCTGTTCCATGGTCGCGGCATGGCCGGCGAAACGCGCCGTGAGCGACTTGTTGTTGACGTACTGACCGCCCTTGACGGCGTCCACCACGATCTGCAATCCGTTGCCGTCGCGCTTCGCGCGGGCCTGGAATACGAGCGGGCTCGCCTGGAGCCAGCGCGTGAGGGTCGCGAGATCGCCCGGCAGCCCCGGCCACGCGCCGAACGGCCCCGCCCACTGGTTGAGGTCGGTGGTGAGCGCCGCCGTGCGCCCCAGGCCGACGTGCCGGATGGCCAGGATCGGCTCCTGCCGCTTGCCCTCGAGAAGCCCCTGGGCGTCCGGCCGGAGGCTGGTCGCGACGTAGGCGTCGACCTGCGGCAGTACGTTGGGGAACTGCAGCAGCGCGTTGGGGCGGGCTTGCGGAACGGTCGGGTCTTCTACCAGTAGCTTGCGTGTGGCGGTGAGCGCTTCGTTGGTGAAGATGGACGGAAGCGTGTTGACGTCCAACGCCTGGTAGTACCGGCCGCCGCCGGCTTGCGCGATGGCGGCGAGTCGCTGGAAGTCGGCGGCGTCGCCGATGGCGATGGTGGAGGTGGTGATGCCGTCGGCGCGGGCGCCCGACGCAAGCGCGCCGAAGTCGGTCACGGGGCCGCTGTTGAACGGACCCTGCCCGTCGTAGAGCTTGCCGTCGGAGAGGATGATGATGTGCTTGACCGAGGCGCGCGCCTTGCGCAGCGCGTCGAGGGCGTCGGTGTAGGCGGGGCCGAGGACGGTGCCGCCCGCCGTGGTGATGCCGAGGATGCCCTGGAGCATCTCGCGTTTGCCCCGCTCGGTCGCCTTGCGCAGCTGGAACACCCAGCTCGTGCTCGACGGGTCGCTGAAGGCGATCAGGCCGATCAGGTCTTGCTGGTAGGCGAGCTCGACCACTTTGACGGCCCCCTGCTTGGCGAGCTCCAGCTTCGAAGGCGAGCCCGCGCTCATCGACTGGGAGCGGTCCAGGATGATGACCATCGCCACCTGCGGGAGGGTGACCTCGGTGCGGACGTCGGTGGTAACCGGGAGCACGTCCTCGACCGGCGTGCGATACCAGCCGCCGAGCCCGAAGCTGTGCGGCCCTCCGGTCATCCAGAGGCCGCCGCCGCTCTCCACGTACTGTTTGAGGAACACGAGCTGGCCCGGCGTGAACTGGGCCGCGCTCCCCCGCAGGACCACGGCGCCGGCATCGAGCGGCGCCTTGATGTCGGCGACCGTTCCGTCGCGCACGTCGATGCCCTGCGCGTCGAGCAGCCTGGCGAGGGCAGGGTCGCCGATGATCAGGACGGGGGGTTTCGCCCGCACCGTGATCTCGGTGCGCTGGGCGTCGTCGGCCGTCGGCTGCGCGAAGTCGGCGGCGAGCGAGGCATCGACTTCTACGGAGGAGGCGTCCGTGCCCACCTGGAAGCTGAACGGGATCGCGGTGCGTCCCTTGGCAACGTCCTTCGTGATGGGATCGAGGACGCGCCCGTCGACGCTCGGTCGCAGGGTCACGGTGCCGGCCCGATCGCTGTCGACGACGGCGACGACCTGGACCTTCTGGCCGGGTGCCGCCTGGTCGGGAGCGAGGAGCTGCGACAGGCGCACGTTGGGCCGGCGGGGCACCGCCAGCGTGTCGATGGGGATGTCGGGAAGGGCGTCCAGGACGTTCCCACTCGACTGGACGCCGTCGCTCACCAGGAGCGCCCGGCGCGCTCCCGAGGCGGCCGCCACCTGCAGGGCGCGCGCCAGATCGGTCGATCCGGTCGTGAGGACCGACGGCACTTCGGCGTTCAGGGTCGGCACGCGGGCGGTGTCGCCCGCGAGATAGAAGACTTCGGGACGGGCGGCCGCGCCGCGGCGATCGAGCGCCCGGACGGCTTGCAGGGCGCCGTTGCCAACGCTATCGGAGACGTCCACCAGTACGGCCAGGCTCCCGCCTGCCTTGGGCAGCGAAGGCTGGGCCAGGGCCACCACCAGCAGCGCCAGCCCCAGTGCCCTCAGCCACCGCCAGGGCCGCCGCGGCAGGAGCAGGAGCAGCGGCAACGCCAGCAGCGCCCAGGGGAATCCCAGGTGAAGGCCCGCGGGGAGCACGCCTCATGCTAGCAGTCCCCCGAGCCGTCTCCGGAGCGCTGGCGACCGCGCGAGCGCGTTCGCGCCAGACGCGAAGTTTTCGCCCTGGGGACGTGCCGGTGCCCTGGTATGATCTGCACGATGACCGCGGCCCAGCAGCCCTATGTGCTCGTCGCCATGACCACCGAGGAGCGTGGTGAGGGGCTCCGGGGCGTGGTCACGGAGATGGGCCTGGCGGCCACCATGTTCAGCGACGTGGAGGAGCTTCTCTACCACACGCGCGTGTCGGTCCCGACCGCGCTGGTGCTCGAGCATGGGCTGGCGGCCAAGGTGCCCCAGCTCGACCTGGTGGCGCTGCTGAGGCGGCGCAAGGCCCTGGCCGAGGTGCCCTTCATCTACCTCGGGCCCCCCGACCCCCAGGTGCATGCGGGTGTCATGCACTCCGGTGCCGACGCCTACCTGGCGCTGCCTACCCGACCCGAGGTGGTGAAGGCGCACCTGGAGCGGCTGCTCGACAGGCACCAGATGGAGAGGACGCTGCGCGAGACGCTGGAGCACTCCCGCAGCTTCGAACAGGCCTACAAGGAGAGCGAGCGCGTCAAGGACGACCTCATCCACATGCTGGTACACGACCTCAAGAGCCCCATCGCGAGCGTCATGGGGCTGCTCGACCACAGCCTGGAGATGATCAAGGCCGATCCCGGTGAGGCGGGCATCGAGGAGTTGCTGGGGCTGGCCCGCAGCGAGTCGCAACACCTGCTGAACCTCGCGGCCAACATCCTCGACGTGCGGCGCATGAAGGAAGGGCACATGCCCTTCGAGCCGCACGCCATATCCAGCCTCACCGACCTCGCGAAGGAATCGCTGGGCGACGTCAGCGGCGGACCGCGCGATCGCAACTTCGGCTTCCTGGTGCGCCCCGAGGCGGAGAGCCTGCAGGCCGATCCCAAACTGCTCCGGCGCGTGCTGGCCAACCTCATGGCGAACGCCATCAAGCACACCCGCCGCGGCGGCTACATCGACTTCCGGGCCTGGAAGCAGGACGACGACTTCGTGCTCAGCGTGCGCGACGACGGTGAGGGCATCCCCGAGGCCGACCAGAAACGTGTGTTCAACGCCTTCGAGCAATCGCGCCACACCGTTCACGACCGCTACGACACCGGCATGGGCCTCACCTTCTGCAAGCTCGCCGTCGAGAAGCACGGCGGCCGCATCTGGGTCGAGTCGAAGGTCGGGCGCGGCAGCACCTTCTTCTTCACCATCCCCGCAAACGTGCCGGCGCGCGCCGACGACGCCGTGGCCGTCGGCAGTGTGTGACGGCGCGGCCGCCCCACCGTCGCGCCGCCGTGCTCCCTTCGTGGTCCCTGGAGGACCTGCTCTTTCGGCGCGGCTACACCCCGGTGGCCGGCGTCGACGAGGCGGGCCGTGGCGCACTCGCCGGCCCGGTGATGGCCGCCGCGGTGGTGCTGGTGCCGGGAGAGCACCCCTACCGGGACTCCAAGGTGCTCTCGCCCCGCCGGCGTGAGGAGTTGGCGCTACAAGTGCGCGACAGCGCGCTGGCCTGGTATGTGGCCGAAGCCAGCCCCGAGGAGATCGACCGGCTCAACATCCTGGAGGCCACGCGCCTGGCCTCGAGGCGGGCGGTCGCAGGGTTGGCGGCCGCCGTGGCGCCGAAAGCGCTGGTGACCGACTACCTGAGACTGGGCGCAGGGCTGGCGGAGCTTGCCGTGCCCCGAGCCGACAGCCGCAGCCTGCAGGTGGCCGCAGCCAGCATCCTCGCGAAGACGGTCCGCGACGAGCGGATGCGAACGTTGGCCGATCGTTACCCGGCGTACGGCTTCGAGGCCCACAAGGGCTACGGTTCGCCTGCTCATCTAGCGGCGCTGTCTCGGCTCGGGCCCTGCCCGGAGCACCGCCGCACGTTCGCGCCGGTTGCCCAGACCCGCCTGTTCGGGCCGTAGAATGGGGCGTCCCCCTCGGCGGGAGGCGCCCCCGCGTGGCGCCCCGCGGCCGCGCTGCATCGAGTGTGTCGTCGCGAAGCACGCTGGACCGACGGGGAGCGAGGGAGAGAGAGAACCATGCCCGAGTGCATCGGTGTGAAGTTCGACAACGGACCGAAGATCCACTACATGGAGGCGCCGCCGACCCCGCCGCAGGTGGGCACCCGCTGCGTGGTGAGCACCCGTCGCGGGCTCGAGCTGGGACGTGTGCGCACGGAGCCGCGCGACGTCTCCAAGGCGCACGGCCATTACGTGCGCGACGCTCTCGAGGACGACGTGCAGCGTTACGACGAGCTGAGGCGTCGGGCCGACGACCTGAAGTGGCTGCTGCGGGCAAGAGCCCGCCAGAGTGGGGCGGACGTCAAGATCGTGGCGGCCGAGTTCACCATCGACGAGGAGTTGATGCTCGTGAGCTACTCGGCCGAGGAGCACCCGCCGTTGCGGGTGCTGGCGCAAGAGCTCATCCAGCACACCCGGGCTCGCATCGAGTTCAACAACGTCGGACCCCGCGACCAGGCCCGCATGCTGGGTACCCTCGGGGCGTGCGGCGACGCCTCGTGCAGCTCGACCTGGTTACAGAGCTTCAGTGCGGTCAGCATCCGGATGGCGCGGGACCAGCAGCTCCCGCTGAACCCCGAGAAGATCAGCGGGCCGTGCGGGCGCCTGATGTGCTGCCTGCAGTACGAGCACGACATGTACCGCGAGCTCCTCAAGGGCATGCCCAAGAAGGGCGGGCGCGCCTGCCACGACGAGAGCGGAACCTGCGGCCGCATCGTCAAGCTGAACCCGCTCAAGGGCACCGTCGATCTTCGGACCGAGGAGGGTGCCGTGGAGGAGTTCCCCGCGTCCGAGGTCAGCCGCACACGCGCCTGACGCGGTCGCGCACTACCTGCTGAGCGCGGCGCGCAGATCGAGCGCCAGCGCGACGAGAGCCAGCGGCGGATTGACGTAGGCCTCGAGCGCGTTCTCGCAGCGTTCCACGGCGTCGAGCGCCGTGGCGTAGGCCGCAGGGGGGAGCTTGCGCAGAGCCTCGCGCAGCAGCGCCATCGGTGCGACGACCTCGCTGCGGTCCAGGCGCTTAGCGAGCGCCTCGGCGGCGTCGATGGTCTCTCGGAGCTCGCTGTCGAGTGCGCCGATCAGCCGGTCGACGTGGTCTTGCAGCGCGCGATAGTCGGTTTCCTCTTCGCGTGCCCGCATGAGCGGTCCCGGGAGGCCGAGCCGGAACCCCGGATGCCGCTCGAGATCGGAGAAGGAGTTGACGTCGACGGCGCCCAGTCGCACGGTGGCGCAGCGAGAGGCGACGGTGGGGAGCAGGGCGTCGGGGCCGGTGGCGACCAGCACGATCACGGCCCACGGAGGCGGTTCCTCCAGCATCTTCAGGAACGCGTTGGCGGCGCTGGCGTTGAGCGCCTCGGCGTGGTCGATGATCCCGACGCGCCGGGCGAAGCGGGGGCGGCGCTCCAGCCACGGGCCCAACGGGTCCGGGTCGGCGCCGGGCCGGGTCACGAGCTGATCGATGGTGATCTCGAGCTGGCGGCGCTGCCGCCCGCTGCGTGTGGTCTGCGAGGGCGTCACCTCGCGCACGTCGGGGTGTTCGCCCGCGGCGTGCGCTCGGCAGCTCGAACACTGGCCGCAGGGGCGGGTCGCGGCGTCGGGCGCCTCGCAGTTGAGCGTGGCCGCCAGCCAGCGCGCTACGGGCCGCCGTCCCACCCCGTCGGGACCGGCCAGGAGCAGGGTGTGCGGGCCGTCGGCGCGGTACAGGCTCCGTAGGGCCTCGCGGGCCGAGTGGTGTCCGAAGATGTCCTGAGCAGCGTTCAGCGGCCCACCGCCAGCCGTGCGGCAAGGACTTCCGGGTAGCCCGCCGAGCGGATCGACTGCTGGACCGTGAGGACGTCGAACTCCACCCGGAACAACTCGAAGGTGTTCGCCGCGTCGTCGAACAGGGCGTAAGCGGCCAGGGGGATGCCGTCACGTGGTTGTCCCACGGAGCCGGGGTTGACGAACAGGCGGGCGCGCGGCGGGATGCGGTAGAGCGTGCGCTCTTGACGGAACTGGACCGTGCGCCACATGGGACCGTCCTCGGTCTCGACGGCGGCGAAGATCTTGGGGACGTGGGTGTGGCCTACCAGGCACAGTTGCTGCTCGAGCAGAGGGAAGTTCGCCTGCGCGCTCTGGACGGTGGCCAGGTACTCCCAGGGGTTGCGCAGCGCCCCGTGTGCTGCCTCCCAGCCTTCCTCCACGACGTGCTCCTGGAGCTCGTGGAGGAACTGCAGGCTGTCATCGGAGAGCAAGGGGAGCTGCTTGGCCAACACCTCCGTGACGACGCCCTCCTCGCGGTGCCCGGCGTTCTGCCCGCCCGCCATGGCGAGCAGCGCGGCGTCGTGGTTTCCCAGGATGCTGGCCCTGGGCTTCAACGAGCGCAGCAGCGCGACCGCCTTCTCGGCGTCGGGATAGTAGCCCACGGCATCGCCCAGGAACAGCACGTCGTCGAAGCCACGGTAGTCGGCGTGGCGCAACACTGCCTCGAGCGCGGGAGCGTTGGCGTGCACGTCGCTCAAGACCAGGTGCCGCATGTGCGTCGAGGATACCATTCCGCCACCCCCGTTCCGGCAGGAGAAGGGACGACGCGCAGGGCTATACTGAGTCGATGCACAGCCCGTCCCAGCGCTGCGGGCTTCTGGCCGAGCGACGTCGTTCCTGTTGGCTTCATCCCCGTACGCGAGCGGCCGCGGGAGCGGGGATGGGTGGCGTGTGGGGGCTGCGAGTGCTGGTGCTGGCGGCGTTGCTGGCGTTGCTGTCCTCGGCCGCGGCACAGATCTCGGTGCCGACCTTCGGTACCCGGGGCGGCGTACCCGCGGACGTGGTCGACGGTTTCATGCCCGCCCTGCGACAGGCGATCGCCCAGGCCACCGGCTTGAGCGTCAGTACCGGAGAGCTCATCACGCCCGGCATCGCGGGCAGCCTCGAGCCGGAGTTCGCCATGCTCATCGCCGAGCTCGACAACGCGCGCTACGCGGTGTCCGGCGAGATCGCGCGCAGCCAGGTACAGGGCGGCGAACCCTACACCGTGAACCTCATCGTGGTGGACGCGCAACGCAAGCGCAACACCGATCTCATCAGCCGGCCTTTGCAGCCGGGCGCCGTCGACGGCACCGCCAAAGCACTCGCCGCTGCGGTCGCCGGCTTCACGGGCGCGGCCGTGAGCCTTCCGACAGGCAGCGCCGGGCTCTTCATCTCGAGCGAACCAGGGGACGCCGAGGTGTTCGTCGACGGGGTGGCGGTGGGGCGCACCTCGAACCTCGACGTGCTGATGCTCGAGCCCGGGCGCCACGACCTCGAGGTCCGCAAGGAGGGCTTCCTCCCCGAGACCCGCTCGGTCGAGATCCGTGCCGACGACACCAGCTTCGTGCACGTCATCCTCACCGCCATCTCGGGCGGCAGCATCCAGCTCTCGGCCAATCCCGAGGCGCGCGTGTTCCTCGATGGCGCGCGCGAGGGGACGACGCCGCTGACGCTGCCCGCGTTGCCCGGCAACCACACGGTCAGGCTCGAGCGCTCGGGATTCGGCCCCGAAAGCTTCGCCGTCCTGGTGAGGAACTACCGCGTCACACGCGTCGCCGTGACGCTCAAGCCGGTGAGCGACCCGCTGGTGTTCTGGCCGGAGGACCGGGCGCAGGTGGTGTCGGTCGACGGCGTCGTGCAGAACGGCGGCTTCGCCGTCGGCCTGCAGCCGGGATTGCACACCTTCGAGCTACGCGGCCCCGACGGCTCCACCAAGGTGCTGCGGGCGGTCCCGGAGCACGGCGTGTTCCGTCTCGACCTCAAGAGCGGTGAGCTGATCGCCGTCCCGCGCTGATCGCGGTCCAGGCCCGCGCCCTCGCTCTGCTGCCTACGGCGCCGGTGCTTTCGCAAGCGCGACGGGCAGTGCGTAGCTCAGGGCCAGCACAGCCGACGATCCACCCGGACCTGAAGCGGCCGCCCCGCTCACGGTGGCGTTCCCCGTCCCCAGGTCGAAAGACAGGTCGAGGTGCGCGCGGTAGGGGGGCGCGTCGCGCCGGTACGGTTCGGCATCCAACCCGAGGGTGGCCTGCACCGGACCCAGCGCTTGTGACAGCGATGCCGTGGCGCCGGGGGCGAAGCCGCCCGCTCCCACCCCCATGTAGAGCGCGCCGTCCAGGTCGGGCGCACGACGCCGATGGTAGGTGAACCCCAGCCCGACGGCGGCGTCGCCGGAAGCTCCCGGCGGCAGATATCCGCGCAGGCGCAGCGAGAGCTCGTGCGGGCCGATGGCGCGCAGCCAGCGCAGACGGGCGTCGGCGCGCCAGGCGGCGCCGGTTGGGAGCAGGTAGAGCTGCGGGCTCGCCTCCACGATCCACGATCGAGCGGGGCGGCCGCTGGCGTCGAGCGCCAGACCCCAGCCCCCGGCGGCGAAGGCGGGGCGCGTGGCGCCGGCCACCATCAGAGGGTCGAAGCGCGCGGGCGGATCCGTGAAGCCCGACAACCGGACGCCCAGCGCCACCGGTCCCAGCACTCCGCGCACGCCGAGCGCGCCCTGAACGGCGCCGTCGGTCCGCAGAGCCATCGTTGCCTCCCCGACGATGTTTCCCAGGGGGCCGAAGGTCTGGTTCGCCTGCATCCCCAGGTCGAGCTGAGCGGCGCCGTCGTAGGCAAGGCCGAGCATCACCCGGTTGCTTCCGACGCTGGCGTTCTCCACGCGCAGCGACGCCCGCGGGGCGATGCCGGGATCGCCGGCGACCATGCCGAGGCGTAGCGTCTGGGCGCGGGCCGCTGCGGGCACGGCGAGCGCGAGGAGAAGGGCGGCGAACGCGAGACGAGAAAGGAAGCGGTGGGCGCGTGCCATGGACCCCAGTGTGCCTCCTGAACGGGCGCCGGGGCCAGTGGCGGGCCCGCCTCAGCGGGCGCAATGTCGGCCGGGCCCTTCCGGAGGGACCGGGGCCGGGTGCTAGACTGACCGGCGATTCCCGTTTCCGGGAAACCCCCTACCCATGAACATACTTGGACATATCACCGTACTTCCCCGCATACCCGAGCCCATTCAACGCCTCGAAGACCTGGCGCACAACCTGTACTGGACGTGGGAACCCGGCGCTCGCCGGCTCTTCCGGCAGCTCGATCGCGAGCTCTGGGAGGCGTCGAACCACAACCCCATCGCGCTGATCCGCGACATCCGCCAGGAGCGCCTGGACGCCGCCGCAGCCGACCCGGAGTATCTGAAGGCCTACGCGAGGGTGGTCGAGCACTTCGACGCCTACCTCTCCGCGCCGAGCTGGTTCCAGCGCCACGTCGGGAAACCGGACGACCTCTACGCCTACTTCTGCGCGGAGTACGGCTGGCACGAGGCTGTCGCCTTGTACTCGGGAGGCCTGGGCGTGCTCGCCGGCGATCACACCAAGGCCGCCTCCGACCTCGGCGTGCCCCTGGTCGCGGTCGGGCTCTTCTACCCGGAGGGCTACTTCCACCAGCGGGTGGCCAGCGACGGCCGGCAGGAGGCGGTGTACGTACGGCACAGCCCCGCCGACCTGCCCCTGACGCTGGCCGTCGACGACGACGGGGAGCCGGTGACCGCGCGCGTCGAAGTGTTCGGGCGCGAGGTCGCGCTGCGGGCCTGGACGGTCCGCGCGGGGCGCGCCCGGGTCTACCTGCTCGACGTCGATTTCGGGGACAACCATCCCGACGACCGCCAGCTCCTGCGGCGGCTCTACGGCGGCGATCAGCGCACCCGCGTGGCGCAGGAGATCATCCTTGGCGTCGGCGGCGTGCGCATGCTGCGCGCCCTCGGCGTGACCCCCAGCGCCTGGCACATGAACGAGGGGCACAGCGCCTTCATGGTGCTGGAGCGCTGCCGCGAGCTGGTGGCCAAAGGCCTTTCGTTCGCGCAGGCGCGGGAAGTCGTCACCGCCAATACCCTGTTCACGGTGCACACGCCGGTCGCTGCCGGCAACGACGCCTTCCCGTTCGACCTCGTGAACCAGGGCTTCGGTGGCTTCTGGGGGAGCCTGGGTCTCAAGCAGCAGGAGTTCCATGAGCTCGGCAAGGCCGACCACGGCTGGGGGGCTGTGTTCAGCATGCCGGCGCTGGCCCTGCGATTCTCGTCCGGGCGCAACGGCGTCGCCCGCCTGCACGGTGAGACCAGCCGGCGGATCTGGAACGACCTGTGGCCCGACGTGCCGGTCGACGAGGTCCCGATCGGCCACGTCACCAACGGCGTGCACCTGTCGAGCTGGATGGCGCCGGAGGTGCAGGACCTGCTGAGGACGGTGCTGCCCGAGGACTGGCCCGAGCGCTTCGACGACCTCGCCATGTGGGACGGCGTTCGCGAGCTGGACGACGGCGCGCTGTGGAGCGTGCGGCAGAGTCTGAAGGCGCAGAGCGTGCGTTTCCTGCGCCGGCGTGTGCTGCGCCAGCTCGACCGCCAGGAGGCCAGCCCCACCGCCCTCAAGGACACCGGCCAGCTCTTCGACGCGGGCGCGCTCACCATCGGGTTCGCGCGGCGCTTCGCCACCTACAAGCGTGCCACCCTGATCTTCCGCGACCTGGACAGGCTCGAGCGCATCCTCGGCGATCCCGACCGCCCCGTGCAGCTGGTGTTCTCGGGTAAGGCGCATCCGGCGGACGAGGCGGGACAGGCGCTCATCGCGCACATCCACAACCTCTCGAAAGACCCCCGCTTCACCGGACGCATCCTCTTCGTGGAGGACTACGACATGGCGGTCGGTCGGGCCCTCACGCGCGGCGTCGACGTGTGGCTCAACAATCCCCGCCGGCCGCTGGAGGCCTCGGGCACGAGCGGCCAGAAAGCGGCCATGAACGGCATCCTGAACCTCTCCATCCTCGACGGCTGGTGGCCCGAGGGCTACGACGGCACGAACGGCTGGGCCATCGGCGGGGCGCGCACCTTCGAGGACGACGCACGGGCCGACGCCGAGGACGCCGACGCGCTGTACGCCATCCTGGAGCGTGAGCTGATCCCGCTGTACTACCACCGAGACGGCAACGGCGTTCCGCGCGACTGGCTGACGCGCGTCAAGGAGGCGATCGCCACGGTGGCGCCACGTTTCAACGCGCAGCGCATGGTGAAGGACTATGTGTCCACCTACTACGCGCCTGCAGCGCGACGCGGCGAGGCGATGGCGGCGAGCGGCTACCGCAAGGCGACCGAACTGGCCGCTTGGAAGAAGCACGTGGCCGACCGGTGGCCCGAGGTGTACTTCAGCGCGGAGCCGGTCGAGGACCAGCTCCGCCGCATCGGTGAGGAGCTCGAGGTGAGCGCGGTGCTCAACCCGCGGGACCTGTCGGACGACGAGATCCGGGTCGAGGTGGTCTACAGCTCCGAGGAGGACGCCCTCCAGCGCAACTTGCACGTGGTGCCCATGAGCAAGGTCGACGGCTATCCGGACGGCGGGACGCACTACCGTGCGCGGTTCCGACCCGACGCGAGCGGGCGGCTGGCGTACGGCGTGCGCGCCTACGCGGTGCACCCGTTGCTGGCCACGCCGGTCGACGCGCACGCGGTGCGCTGGGCCTGACGCGGCGGGCGCGCCGCGGCCGGCTCGTCCGGAGCGCGAGACTACAGCGCGTCGAGGTCGGTGATCACCAGCAGCCGCTCGAGCGAGCTGATCGCGCGTGCCGGGAAGCGGTCGAGGTCGCCCGTGCCGTTCAGCGTCGCGTGGAGTGCTTCGCGCTTCTCCTCGCCCCGGACCAGGAAGGCCACGACGCGGCTACGGCTGAGGGCCGCCGCCCCCAGGCTGAGCCGCGTCTGCGGCTGGTCCGGAGGACGGACGACCAGTGTCATGCCGGACGCGAGCGCCGCGCCCGTCCCGGGGAAGAGGCTGGCAGTGTGGCCGTCGGCTCCCAGCCCGAGCAGCGTCAGGTCGAAGACCGGGGCGTCGCCCAGCGCTCCGCGCAGCGTCGCGGCGTAGGCGCTCGCGGAGTCCTCGGGCGTGGCCAGGTGAGGCCACGGCAGCACTTGTTCGCCGGGCACCGGCGTCGCATCGAGGAAGGCCTTGCGGGCGGCGCCCGCATTGCTGTCACGATGATCGAGCGGGACGTAGCGCTCGTCGCCCCACGCGACCCAGGTGGCGTGCCAGGGCAGGTCGCTCCGCGCAGCCAGCGCGCGGTACATCGGCAGCGGCGTGGAGCCGCCGGAGAGCGCCACCGCGAAGCGGCCCCGCGCTGCGACCGCCGCCCGCTGGGTGGCCTCGAACAACGCCAGGCCAGCGGCGGCGACGTCGTCCACGTGCAGGATCTCGGGATCACGCATGGCCCGAGTATACGGGGGCTCCGCGCGGGGCTCGGTTACACTGGCCCATGACGCCGACACGTGACGATGCCCTCGCATTGATGGAGTCCTGGACGGAGTCGGACAGCCTCCGCAAGCACATGCTGGCTGTGGAGGCTGCAGTCGCCGCCTACGCCCGCGAGCAGGGCGAGGACGAAACGCTGTGGTCGGTTGCTGCGATCCTCCACGACTTCGACTACGAGCGCTACCCGAATCCCGACCGGGACGAGAGCGGCCACCCCTGGGTGGGGGTTGCCAAGCTGAAGGAGCTCGGTTACCCCGAGGAGGTGACCGAGGCCATCCTGGGGCACGCAGACTACACCGGCGTGCCGCGTCGCACGCCGCTCGCCCGGACCCTCTTCGCCTGCGACGAGATCACGGGGCTCATCACGGCGGCCGTGCTGGTGCGGCCCGATCGCGACATCGCCAACCAGACGGTCAAGAGCCTCAAGAAGAAGTTCAAGGACAAGGCCTTCGCGCGCGGCGTCAACCGCGACGACGTACGCGTCGGCGCTTCGGAGCTCGGCGTCGAGTTGTGGGATCACGTCGCCTTCGTGCTGGCCGCGATGCAGGAACGCGCCGACGCGCTTGGGCTGGACGGGCGGCTGTCCGAGGCGGGCTAGCGCCGCGGCCGACGGCCGCCGTCCTTGGCGTCGAGCGGTTGTCAGCGTGCGGCGGCGGCGCGGCGGGTCGCCGGCGGGGCCGGGCTATCGCGCCGTGCGGTCAGTAGGCGGACGTTCCAGCGCCAGCCATCGGCGGTGTGCCTGAACAGCGGCCACACCACCAGGATCGCCCGCCCCTCGATGGAGCCGGTCGGCACGGGACCGAACCTGCGTGAGTCGAACGATGCCGTCGGACGGCGGTTGTCCCCCATGACGTAGACGTGACCTGCCGGGATACGCGTCGCCGGGACGCTGCCGAGGCCGCGGAACGCGCCGGCGAGGTATCGCTCCGGCCGTACGCGCCCGTCGACGTACAGCACACCCGCCCGCATGCCGACACGTTGGCCCGCCCCGGCCACGATGCGCTTGATGAGCAGGTGCGGGCTCAGCAGGCGGGCGAACCCCGGTGCCTTGCGCGTGGGATCGGGGAAGAACACGATGTCGCCGGGTTCGTAGGCGTCCCACCCCAACCTGTGCAGCCAGGACCCCGTGCGTAGCACCAGCACGCGCTCGTTGTTGTGGAGGGTGGGCTCCATGGAGTGACCGTGCACCACCACAACACCCGCGACGAACAGGCTGAACAGCAGACCGACCAGGACCGACGCCAGGCCCAGGGTCAGCCAACGTGCGGGGGTCGGGGGCGCCGCACGGCCGCCGGCCATCACGGCCGCGCCGGACGGGGCGCCGTCGTTCGGGGGCTGCCCGTTCGCTCCGCTCACGGCCAGCAGTCTAACGCCGTGCAGGAGCCCGGTCTGCAGCCTGCGAACCGGTCGGGTCAGCGGGTGCGGGGACTGGAGTGGCGGGGCTTGGTCACCGTGCGCTCGGGCGTGTCGGAGCGCGGCGGCGTAAGCAGTGCGTCCAGCCCGCCGACAGCGTCCAGCGCGCGTTCCGCGGTCTCCTCCCCGTAACGCACGATCTTGCGGAAGTCGCGGAAGGACTCCATGCGCACTTCGGGCATGTCGAGTCGGATGCGTAGATCGGCGGGATGAAGGCTGTACTGGATGTCGACCAGGATGGCCTGTGTGATGTCGCTCGTGCGGAAGAGCATCTGCGCCATGGGCGTGCGGCGCTCGAGTCGTACCGTCTGGACCATCCGCTCCCACCAGTTGCCGCCCGAGGGCACCGACGCGTAGACGGAGCGGCGCGGGGCGGTGACGTCCGAGGCGATGCAGCGCGTGGCGCCGAGCAGGGTGGCGGCCCCCACCGGCAGATTGTTGACGATCCCGCCGTCGGCCAGCGTGCGCCCCTGGAACTGGATCGGCTCGAAGGCGCCCGGGAAGCTGCTCGAGGCGCGCACCGCGCGCACGAGATCGCCCTCCATGTGGACGACGCCCTCGCCGGTCTCGATATCGGTGGTGGTCACGGCGAATGGCACGTCGAGCGCGTCGAAGGTCGCGGGCAGGTGGTCGGCAAGGAACGCTTCGAGCCGGTCGCCCTTGAACAGGCCGGTCTGCAACGACAGGTCCACGACGTCGCGCCAGCTTGTGGTGTCGGCGAGGCGGTAGAGGTCGTCGGCGCGGTGACCGCTGGCGTAGAACGCGCCCAGGATCGCGCCCATCGAGGTTCCGGCGATGACGTCGAAGCGGGCTCCCTCGCGTTCGAGAACGCGCAGCACCCCGATGTGTGCGAAGCCTCGCGCGCCACCGCCCGAGAGCACCAGCCCCAGCCGTCCGCGGTCGATCGGTGACTCCATGATGGTCAGCCTAGCATGCGTCTTCAGGCGCTTCCGTGGCGCCGTAGACGGCGTTCGTGGGCCCGCCGCGCGCCCGGCGGTAGACTCCGATATGACGACGGGGATCCCCCCGGGACGGGTCTGCGCCACCCCGGACCGACCGCCGCCACGGGCGGCCTACGATGTTGCCGTCTTGGGCGGTGGGCTCATGGGCGCCGCGACCGCGATGCTGCTGCGTCGCTGGGCGCCCGCGCTCCACGTGGCGCTCATCGAGGCCGCCGGAATCCCCAACGAGGGCGGCGCCACGGTGGCGTCCCCCGGGCTGTTGCCGCCGATCACCGAGGACGGCGGGGGCGTGCCGGCGGCCGCGCTGCGGTGGGCGCGGTCGCTGGTCGAGGAGGCGCTGCCCGCTGCCGGCGAGGTGCGTGCGGGATGGCTCGAGCTGGCGTCCGCGCGGGGCGCAGCTGCCCGGCCCATGAATCGCCTGCTGGCCGCGCCCGCCGTGGAGGCGGTCGGCGCGATGACCGGCGTCGCCGACGATCACCCGGCCGTTCTGCGCGCGGGCGGCTACGTGAGCGCGGAGGCGCTGACGTACCGCCTCGCCCGGGAGGCCGTGCGTCGCGGAGCCGATCTGATGCTCAACACCCGGGTCCGGCCGCGGAGCCGTGAGGAGCTGGTGTTGGAGCGGCTGGCCCTCGACCGTCGCATGACGCTCGAGGTTCACGCCCGCCACAAGGTCGCCGCGCGTGCCGTGGTGGTGGCGTGCGGAGCCGGCGGCGCCGAGGTGACGGAGTCGGCGCTGGAGCGGCCGGTGCGTCTCGACACCGCCTTCGAGCAGTACCCGCGGGTGCGTCTGGACCCGCTCCCGGCTGGCGTCATGCTGCCCGCCGTGAGCCTCGGGGGCTGGCGATTCCGACCGGCGCCTGGCGGGGCCTGGCTGGTGCCTCCCGGCTTGCGTCCCGATCCGGTGGGTTACGAGCCCGTCGGCGGGCGCCTGCTGGGGGTCCCCGTGGGGCTGCGGCGTGAGCTGGTGGAGGCGCTCCTCGACGCGCCGGAGCTCGAGGCGCTGCTGGCCTCCGGCCGCCTGGATCTCGGCAAGAGCGTGCGTGCGGTGCGTGGGGCGCGCACCAGCGTGCCCGCGGACGGGCTTCCGGTCGCGCGTCGCGCTGGCGAGGACTGGTGGTTGCTGGCCGGTTCCGGCGTGGGTCTGCTCCACGACCTGGCGGGCGCGGCCGGCGTGGCTGCGGAGGTGGCGGCGCGCGTCGCCGGTGTCTCCGCTCCCTGGCCGCCGACGTACGACTGAGGCGCACGCACGCGGCACGAAGAAGGGAGGGCGGCTCCAGGCCGCCCTCCCTTCCGTTCCGGAGGTGTGGGTCGTCTCAGCCGATCACTGCCCGGTGCCGCCGGACCCGTTGGAGTTGCCCGAGCCGTTCGAGTTCGGGCTCTGCTGCACGACCTCGAGCGTGACGGTGACGTTGCGCGTCTTGCCGTTGCGTTCGACCTGCAGATCGAGCTTGTCGCCCGCCTTCTTGCTGAGGACGATGCGCTGGAGGTCGGTCACGGTGTTGATCGCCTTGCCGTCGGCCTGCAGGATGATGTCGCCGCCGGCGGGGTAGTTCTGCCCGTTGACGTTGGCCTGGTAGCCGGGGCCCTGCAGCCCGGCCTTGGCGGCGGGACCGCCGGGGGCCACCTGCATCACCACGGCGCCGTGGTCGGGCATGTTGAGCGTCTTGCGGACGTCGTTCGGGAAGTTGTCGACGCCGATGACCGACACCCCGATCCGCGGCTTGTTCTGGATGTCGAGAGCCTGCGCGTAGATGCCGGTGAGGCCGCCCTTCTTCAGATCGGGCAGGGCCTTCTGGATGAGGCTGGACGGCACGGCGAAGCCGATGCCGATGTTGCCGGCCTGGCCGTTGGCACTCATGCCGGGGATGATCATCGTGTTGATGCCGATGACCTGACCCGCCGAGTCGAGCAGCGGACCGCCGGAGTTGCCGGGGTTGATGGCCGCATCGGTCTGGATCATGGAGATCTTGACCTGGCCGACGGACGGCAGCTCACGCCCCATGGCCGACACGATCCCTTCGGTCACCGTCGACTGGAGGCCGAACGGGTTGCCGATGGCGATGGCCTTCTGGCCCACCTTCACGTTGGCGGCGTTGCCGATCGGGGATCGGCTTGGCGTTGCTCGGCAGGGCGCTCGGGTTGTCGAGCTGCATCAGCGCCAGGTCGTAGTCGGGATCGGCGCCGACCACGTGCACCGGCAGCTCCTTCTGGCTGCCCTGGAACGTGACGGTCATCTTGGCGTTGCTCTGGAGCTTCACCGTTCCCTGCTGGAGGGCGTCACGCACCACGTGGAAGTTGGTGATGATCTGGCCCTGGCTGTCGATCACGAAGCCCGAGCCGGCTGCCTGGATGACCTGCGGCTGCTGCGGCAGGAACTGACGGAACTGCGGGGGCACGCCCTGCTGCTGGAACGGGTTGACCCGTTGCCCCTGCACGGTGACGTTGATCGCCACCACGCTCGGGCCGTAGGTGTTGACGATGTTGACGGTGTTCTGCTCGTTCTGTAGGAGCGCCGAAGGCTGACTCCCGGATGGGGTGGTGCTCGACTGCGCACTCACTACCGGGAACAGGTTGGCGCCGGCCAGCACCAGCCCCACTGCCACGATCAACGTTCCCAAGCCGAAGGCTATGCGCTTGCGAAACAAGGTCCTCCTCCTTTTCGAAAAGCCGTCGCCCGGCTTCCGGTCGCGGTGTCTGTCGGACGCGGGATGCGCCACGGGGAGCGGGCCCGCACAACCCGCCTACCACAGCCACTGTACGTGCGCAGGGTTAACGTGAGCGGAGACCACAATGAACTTCCTGAGGGAACTTGCTGAGGGGGGGCGCCGGTCAGGCGTCGCGTCGGGATCCGGCGCGCTCCAGCCCTGCCACGAGGGCAGCGCCCATCACCAGCAACAACAGTAGCAGGGGGGCGCCGGCGCTCAGCCACGGCCAGGTGACATGCCCGTTCGGTGCCACGAAGGGCCACACCTTGCGCAGGCTGCCGAGCATGAAGCCGGCGAGGATGGCCAGCGTCGTGTCGTGGGCACGGCGCAGCAACCACGCCAGCAGGCGCGCGAAGGTGAGCAGGCCCAGGACCGCGCCGACCGCCAGCGGCAACAGCACGGCCAGGTCGAGGTTCGTCACGGCTGCGAGGGCCGTGTCGTACTTCCCGAGGAGCACCAGCACGAAGGCGCCGGAGATGCCTGGGAGCATCAGCGCGCACACCGCCAGCGCGCCGCTCAGCAGCAGGAAGGCGGCGGCGTCGGGCGTGACCGCCGGCGTCAGACCCACCAGCCAGAACGCCCCGACCGTCGCCAGCAGGGCTCCGACGATGCCGCCGGCCGTCCAGCGGTCGACGCGCCTGGCGACCAGTCCGGCCGATGCCAGGATCAGCCCGAAGAAGAAGGCGTGCACGCCGCCCGGATGGGCGGTGAGGAGCCAGTGCATGAGCCGGGAGAGCGTCCCCACCGCGGTGGCGATCCCCAGCAGCACCGCGACCAGGAAGCCGCCGTTGGCAAGCCGGAAGGCGCGCCGCAGGCGCAGGCGCCCGACCGCAGCCAGGAACGGACCCGAGGTCAACGCCCCCAGGCTGGCGATCAGCTCCTGATAGATGCCCAGGATGAGCGCCATCGTTCCACCCGACACGCCGGGGATCAGGTCGGACGTGCCCATGGCCACCCCGCGTAGGTACAGGCCTAGAGGCCCGGGGAGGGACGACCGCAGCCGCGCTTCCGGGCTGGGCGACGAGGGCGCGGACACCCGCGTAAGCTACCACGCCCCGCCGCGGCCGGCAGGCCGGCGTTTCGAAGGTCGTGGAGCGGCGTCGGCCGTGCCAGCGAGCGCGGGTCGAATGCGGTAGGCTGATGCCAGGAAGGGGCTCCGCGGTGAGCGAAGGCGAGGTTCAGGAGCGCATGAGCGAATTGCTGTCGGGTACGGGTGTGAGCCTGCCTCAGCTCGACGACCTGGCCGGTCAGTTGCTGTGGCGCATCGGCCGCGTGAGCGACGACGGCCCCGTCACCGTGCGAGTGGGCCTGGCGTCGAGCGCCGGGCTCTTTCACGAGCTACCCCGCCTGAGGACCGCCAGCGACAGCGAGATCGAGAGCGCGGTGCAAGAGAGCGCGTTGCGGGTCGAGTGGGTCGGGCCGCGCCCGCGCGGCCAGGCCGAGAGGTGAAGGCGTGGACTTGACGCACGAGGTGAGTTTCGTCCTGGACCTGGACCTGCCCTCCGAGGCGGGCCGGAGCTTCGTTCGGGATGTACCTCGGTCGCTCTCGCAGGCGACCTTTCTGGCCGACCTGCAGGTCGTGGAGGGTTCGCCGAAGGTCGTGACGGCCACGCTGCCGGTCAACGCAGCGCTCTTCGGCCAGCGCGAGCTGCCATTCCGCTCCGAACTCACCTACACCGATGCCGGTGCCCGGCTGACGGGCCTGCCGCTCGCTCCCGAGGGACCCGGATGGGCCGAGGTATCGGGCGACGCCCGGGTGCTCCACGCGGAGCGCGGTTGTCGTGTGGAGTATCGCTTCTGCATCACCATCCACCTGGCACTGCCGGCGCCCGAGAAGTGGGGTGGGCGGGCGCTGCTCAGCATGATCGAGTTCACCGCCAAGAGCGTCTTGCAGGGCGTGATGGCCAGCTTCCCCGCCGCCGTGCGAGCTGCGGCGCGCGAGGTCGAGGCCGCCTGGGCCTGACGACCGGCCTCACTTCCCCACGCAGAAGTTCGCGAAGATCGCGGCCAGCGTCTCCTCGGCCACGCCTGAGCGGCCGGTGACCTGGCCGAGCGCGTCGAGTGCGTCCTGCAACTCGAGCGACGCGATGTCGGGGCTGGCGCCGCGCGCACCCGTCAGGTGGGCGCGCACCGCCTCGAGAGCCTGCGCGTGCCGCTCGTTGGAGATCCACAGCTCGGTGCCCGCGGCGTCCCCCAGCAGGCGCTCGCGAAGCTGCTGCCTTGAGCGCGTCGAGACCGGCGCCGGTGCGGGCGGACACGGGAAGGGCCGGTATCGGCAGCGCATCGTCACCCCACACGGCGGCCAGGTCGGCCTTGCTGGCGAGCGCCAGCGTCCGCTCCGGCGGCAGCTCGCGGATCAGCGCCAGGTCGTCGGGGTCCAGAGGGACCGACCGGTCGAGCAGCAGCAGGCACAGATCCGACGCTTCGGCGATCTGCTTGGCGATCCTCACGCCGGACGCTTCGACGGCGTCCTCGGCGTTGCGGATCCCGGCGGTGTCGATGGCGGTCAGCGGGATGCCGCCCAGCGAGAGCGGCGCCTCGAGGTAATCGCGCGTGGTCCCCGGCGTGGCGCTGACGATCGAGCGTTCGAACCCCAGCAGCGCGTTCAGCAGGCTCGACTTGCCGGCGTTGGGGCGTCCCAGCAGAGCGAGCCGCGCGCCGTGGCGACTGATCCGACCCGCTTCGGCGGTGGCCAGCAGTTCCTCGACCTGCACGCAGGGCCTGCGCCAGCGGTCCCTCCAACTCCGCCTCTGGAACGCCCTCCTCAGGGTAGTCGAGGCTCGCCTGCAGCGCCGCGTAGGCCTGGGTGACGTCGGACTGGATGCGGTCGAGGCGCTCGCCGAGGGCCCGGGACAGTCCCAGCGCGGCGTTGCGGCGGGCGCTGTCGGTCTGGGCCCCGACCAGGTCCATCACGCTCTCGGCCTGGGCCAGGTCGAGCCGCCCGGCCAGGAAGGCGCGCAGCGTGTACTCGCCCGGTCCCGCCAGCCGCGCCCCCGCCGCCACGCACAGGTCGAGCACCGTGCGCAGCACCGCCGGCCCGCCGTGCGTCTGCAGCTCGATCACGTCCTGGCCGGTGTAGGAGTGCGGCGCGCGAAAGGTGAGCAGCAGGGCCTCGTCGATCACGTCGTCGGGCGCCCCTGCCGTGCGCCCGTCCACGATGCGCCCGTGCACCACGCGGCCCGCCGGGCGCCGGCTGGGGGCCTCGCCGCGTCGCGGCCGGAACAGCCGATCCGCAACGTCGTATGCCGCCGGTCCCGAGACCCGCACGATGCCGATCGCCGCCGCCCCGGGCGCGGTGGCGATGGCGGCGATGGTGTCGCCGGTGGGCGGCAGCGGCACGTCAAGCCCCCGTAGAGAGGTCCTCGAACGCGCCGGCCGCGGCCTCGACGACCGTGTCGACGTCGCTTCGGCTCGTGAGCGTAGGAGAGGAAGGCGGACTCGAAGGGGCTGGCCGGCCAGTACACGCCGCGCCGCAGCAGCCCGTGGAACCAGCGCGCGAACCGGTCGCGGTCGCTGCTGGTGGCCGTGGCGTGGTCGGTGACCTCGGAGTCGGTGAAGAACACGGTGATCATCGAGCCCACGCGGTTGATGCGCACGTCCACGCCGGCGCCCCGGGCGGCCTGACGCAGCCCCTCCTGGAGCTGACGGCCGCGCGCTTCCAGCGCTTCATAGACGTCGCCGGCGTCGTCGATGGCACGCAGGGTGGCCAGGCCACCGGCCATCGCCAGCGGGTTGCCGGAGAGCGTGCCTGCCTGGTAGACGGGGCCGAGGGGAGAGACGCGGTCCATGAACCGGGCCGTCCCGCCGTAGGCGCCCACCGGCAGGCCGCCGCCGATCACCTTGCCCCACGCGATCAGGTCGGGCTCGAGGCCGAAGCGCTCGACGGCGCCCCCGCGGGCGACGCGGAAGCCGGTCATCACCTCGTCGACGATCAGCGCGGCGCCGTGCGCGCGCGTCAGCTCCCGCATCCCTTCCAGGAAGCCCGGGGCGGGGGGGACCACCCCCATGTTCCCCGCGACCGGCTCGACGATCACCGCGGCGATGGCGTCCCGGTGAGCGTCGAAGAGCGCGCGCAGGCTGGGGAGGTCGTTGAAGCCGGCCACCAGCGTGTCGGCGGCGGTCCCGGCGGGCACGCCGGCGCTCGAGGGCACGCCGGTCGTGAGCGCGCCGGAGCCGGCGGCGACCAACAGACTGTCGGCATGGCCGTGATAGTTGCCCTCGAACTTCACCAGCAGGTCGCGGCCGGTGACGCCGCGCGCCAGTCGGATCGCGCTCATCGTCGCCTCGGTCCCGGAGTTGACGAAGCGCACCCGGTCCATCGAGGGGACCCGCTCGAGGACCGTCTCCGCCAGGGTCACCTCGTCTTCGATGGGGGCGCCGAAGGAGGTGCCACGCGCCAGCGAGCGCTGCAACGCCGCCACCACGTCGGGGTGCGCGTGCCCCATGAGCAGCGGCCCCCACGAGCCCACCATGTCGATGTAGAGGTTGCCATCGACGTCCTCGAGGCGGCAACCGCTGCCGGAGCGCATGAAGCGGGGCGAGCCGCCCACCGACCCGAAGGCGCGGACCGGGGAGTTGACCCCGCCGGGCGTGACCCTGCGCGCGCGTTCGAAGAGGCTGTCCGATCGAGCCGTGTCCATGGGCGTAGAATCGCACGCCTCCCCGGGCGCCGCAACGGACCTGGGCGACGCGACCGCCGCCCACGCGGGGCTGCTACAATCCCGGGAGGCCGAGGGTGGGCAGCGCCGGCGCGCTGCGCTCGTGCCGGGAGGAGCGCATGGAGGTCATCCACGCCCTGCAATCCGTCGCCAGCCCCGCGCTCGATCGGCTGATGCTGTTCGTCACCCAGCTCGGGTCGCAGCAGGCCTACATCGTGCTCCTGCTGATCGCCTACATCGGCGTGGACGCCCGTGTCGGCCGGCGCCTGGCGATCTACTTCCTGGCCGGCTTCTACCTCAACCAGCAACTCAAGGCGTTGTTCCACACGCCGCGCCCCTTCACGCTCGAGCCCGGCATCGTGCGGTCGCAGGCCGCGCTCGCCACCGCGCAGGGCAACGGCTTCCCGTCCGGGCACGCCCAGTCGAGCACGACCTTCTGGGGCCTCGCGGCGGTCTACGGCAGGCGGGCGTGGCTCACGATCGTTGCCGTGCTGCTGGTGCTGCTGGTGTCGCTCTCGCGCCTCTACCTCGGCGTCCACCTGCCGGTCGACATCGGTGGCGGCATCCTGGTGGGACTGGCGGTGGTGAGCGCCGCCGCCGCCATCGACCGGTTGCGCCTGGAGCCCCGCCGGAGCACGGTGCTGCTGCTCGGGCTGGGCCTGCCGCTCGCCGTTCACCTGCTGCTGCCGACGCCCGACTCGGGTGTGCTGATGGGCGCGCTGGCGGCCTTCGTGGTCGGCCCCGAGCTGCTCCCCCACAGCACCCGAGGACCCTGGCAGGGGCGCGCGGTGCTGACGGTGGTGGGGATCGTGCTGGTGTTCGCGGTCCAGGTCGGCAGCGGCCTGCTGCTCCCGGACGCGGTGCGACACGCGCCGCTGGTGGCCTTCGCCCGCTACCTGGGTGTCGGGCTCACCGGAACCGTCCTGGTGCCCGCCCTGGGGCGGGGGCTGCGGTTGACGCCCGCCGTCGCCGACGGCTGAGCCCGTGCGCCGCGTCCGCCTCACGCTCGAGTTCGACGGCACCGCCTTCTACGGCTGGCAGCGGCAGGCCGCCGGCGAACGGACCGTGCAGGCCGTCGTGGAGGAGGCGCTGGCGAAGCTCCCGGGCGACCACGGCAGCGTGGTGGCCGCCGGGCGCACCGACGCGGGCGTGCACGCGCTGGCCATGGTCGCGCACGTCGACACGGGCTCGACGATCCCCGACGAGAAGCTGCGTCTCGCCCTCAACGCCCACCTGCCGAGGGACGTGGCGGTGCTTCGCCTGGAGACGGCCGCCGACGACTTCCACGCGCAGTTCGACTGCCGCTACCGTCGCTACCTCTATCGCCTGCGCGTGACGCGGAACGATCCCCGGGGGCTGGCGTTGCAGCGCCACAGGGTCCTTCCGGTGTTCCGCCATCTCGACGTGACGGCGATGCAGGCGGCCTGCGGCCCGATGCTGGGCACGCACGACTTCAGCACCTTCGCCACGCGCGAGACCCGCACGCGCGAACGCACGCTCCACCTGTGCGAGCTGCGCGAGGAAGGCGGTGAGCTGCGCCTGCACATCGCCGGCGACGGCTTCCTGCGCGGCATGGTGCGCACCGTCGTGGGGACGCTGCTGTGGGTGGGGAAGGGGAAGCTCCATCCCGACGCCATCCCCGACCTGCTGGCCGCACGCGATCGGACGCGGGCGGGCCACAACGTGGCGCCGCACGGCCTGTACTTCGTCGAGGCGGGCTACGCCCCCTGGCGCCCGGAGCGGTCGGAGGCCGCCTTGGAAGGGCTCGTCCTGTAGCGCACGGCCGTACAATGAGCCCATGCCGTCGAACCACTTCGAGGACGGGCACCCGACCATGGTGGACGTGGGCGTCAAGCCCGCCACCGTGCGCCGTGCCGTAGCCGAGGCGATCGTGACGCTGCCGGCGGAGGCCGAACGCTGGCTCGAGGGCGGCGCCCCCAAGGGGGACGCGCTGCAGGTGGCCGAACTCGCCGGCATCATGGCGGCGAAGCGTACCCCTGAGCTGATCCCCTTGGCGCACCCGTTACCGCTGACGTCGGTGAGCGTGCGCGCCGAGCGGCTGGCGGGGGGCGTTCGCTTCGAGGCCTCGTGCGGCACCACGGCCTCCACCGGGGTGGAGATGGAGGCTCTGACGGCCGCCAGCGTGGCCGCGTTGACCCTCTACGATATGCTCAAGGGCGCCAGCAAGGACATCGTGATCGAGGCCGTCAGGCTGCTTCACAAGGAGGGGGGCCGTTCCGGCTCATGGACACGCACGCCAGACCGCTAGAGCCTGACGACGCTCCGGCCGTTCGCGCCATCGACGGCGCCTACGCGCGGGCCTACGGGCTCGAGCCGCGCGCCGGCGAGGCCAGCCTGCGCTTCTTCGCGCGCACCGGCCACGCCTTCGTGGCCGTCGGGGAGGGGGGCGTGAGGGGCTACGTGCTGGCGCAGGCGGTGTTCGACGGCGAGCGCCCCACGCTCTTCGCGAGCCGCTTCGCGAGCCCGCCGCCGGGCGACGGCGAGGCCCTGCGGGCGCTGCTTCGCGCCTTGACCAAGAGCGCGTACGACGCCGGCGTGTACGACCTGCGCGTCGAGTTGCCCGCCGAGGACGCGGCGGGCGCGGCCGCTCTCGACGCCGAGAGCTACCGGCCTGCGATCACCTCCGTCTTCACGCGTCAGCTCGGCTCGCGTGCCGACGCCGTGGCTGCAGCCGCCAGCGCCCGCAGCGACGATGGCGGCGCGAAGGGTGGTGCCGGGCGTGGCTGAGCCGGAGGCGGCCCGCGTCTTGCTGGGCGTACGCGGCATGGACACCGCGGCCAGCCGCGCCCGCGTCGAGGAGGCCCTGCGCTCGGTTCGCGGCGTGCTCGCCGTCGAGGCCAGCAGCGACCTGCAGGTGGCGGTGGAGTACGACGCCGGCGAGGTCACGGTGATGGACCTGATCCGCGCGCTGCGGCGGCTCGGCTTCCTCGCCGGGATGGAGTAGCCTCGGTGGCCGGCAACCCCGTGTACGTGGGGGTCCTGCTCGTCACCCTGGAGACGCCCGGCGTCCGCAGCCTCAAGGAGAAGCGCTCCCTGATCCTTCCGATCACCGAGCGCCTCAAGGCGCGCTTCCCGGTGTCGGTCGCGCGGCTCGAGGGGCTGGACGCGCACGCCTGGGAGCGCATCGGCGTCAGCGCCATCAGCGCCGACCCGAGCTGGCTCGAGAGGACGCTGGGCTCGGCGCTGGCCTTCGTCGAGGGGCGCGGGCTGAGCGTGCGCGCGTCGAGCATCGAGGTCGACGTCTGGGACGACGGCTGAGCGGCCGGACGGCGCCGGCGCTCGGCGTGCGGGGGACACCACGGGACGTCGCCCGAGCGCGGGCTAGAATGCGCTGACGACGCGACAGAGCCTCGCGTGACCGGCTGCTCCGCACGATCGGGGCCGGATCACGAGGCGACGTGGCGTGAACGGGAGGGACGTGGCATGGAGGAAGGCAAGGCAGGGCAAGACGCGCCCCGCCCCACCAAGCGCAAGGCCAAGGAGCGCGAGATCGACCAGGTCCACGTTTCGGACGGCGCCCTGGCGTCGATCCTCGGCCTGGCCGCGCACGAGGTCCCCGGCGTGGTCGGCATGGCGCCCGCCAACATCGGCGAGGGCCTGCGCCGCGTGCTCGGCCTGTCCCAGGTCGACGAGGGCGTGGTCATCGAGCACCCCAAGGGCGAGACGCGCGCCAACGTCGATATCCACGTGGTGGTGGCCTACGGCGTCAACATCCCGGTCGTGGCCGAATCCGTGCGCGATCGCGCCCGCTACGCCGCCCGGCGGTACGCCGGGATCACCCTCGACGACGTACGCGTCCACGTGGACGGGGTCAGTCGTGGCTGATGTCGCGACCAAGGAGCCCGAGACGCTGGGGGCGCGGCAGCTCAGCCACGCCTTCAGCTACGCCACCGAGTGGCTCGGTGTGTACGTGGACGAGGTCAACGCCCTCAACGTCTACCCGGTCCCGGACGGCGACACCGGAACCAACATGCACCTCACCATGCAGTCGGTGCGGCGCCAGCTCACCGACGAGAACCCGGGCACCATGGAGGGTTTCGCGCACGCCCTGGCCTACGGTTCGCTGCTCGGCGCTCGCGGCAACTCCGGGGTGATCCTGTCGCAGGTGCTCAAGGGTTTCGGCGAAGTGGCTCGGAAGCACAAGCGCCTCGGCGGACGCGACGTCGCCGCCGCCCTCGGCGCCGGCACCAAGAGCGCCTACCACGCGGTCATGAAGCCGGTGGAGGGCACCATCCTGAGCGTCGTGAAGGCCGCCGCGGAGTCGGCCCGCAAGGTCGAGGCGCGCCCGCCGCTCGAGGTGCTGCGCGTCTCGTTCCAGGCCGCCGAGGAAGCGCTGGTGCGCACCCCCGAGCAGCTTGCCATCCTCAAGCAGGCCGGGGTGGTGGATGCCGGCGGCAAGGGCTTCGTGCGGGTCCTCGAAGGGGTCCTCGCCTACTTCGACGGGCTCGACCTCCCGGCGCCGCCCGAGGTGACGGTGCGGGCGCAACAGCAGTTCGGTGAGGAGGAGTTCGGTTTCTGCACCGAGTTCCTCCTCTCCGACGTGACGGTACCGACGCGCGAGATCCAGAAGCTGGTCGAGCCCTACGGCGACTCCCTGCTGGTGGTGGGCGCCGAGGGGTTCGTCAAGGGCCACATCCACACCGAGGACCCCGAGAAGCTGCTGGCCGACGTCGCGCACTACGGCACCATGGTGCGCTCCAAGGTCGAGGACATGAGCGAGCAGCACCACGAGATCCTGGCCAACGTGGAGCCGGAGGAGGCCGAGCCTCCCCGCACGGGCCTGGTGACGGTGTCGAGCGGCTACGGCGTGACGCGGGTGTTCCGCAGCTTCGGTGCGCGCGTGGTCGGCGGCGGTCAGAGCGACAACCCGAGCGTGCAGGACATCGCCGATGCGGTGCGTTCGGTGGGTGCGCCCGACGTCATCGTGATGCCGAACAACAAGAACATCCTCATGGCGGCCGAGCGGGTGGGCGAGGTGGTCCCGGAGAAGCGCGTCGAGGTGCTCCCGACGCGGACGCTGGGCCAGGGTCTGGCGGCCGCCGTGCTGTTCCAGGAGGGCGAGGACATCGGCGCGCTGCTCGAGGCCATGCAGGAGGCGGCGGACGCCTCGCTCACCCTCGAGATCACGACGGCCAGCCGCAGCGCCACCATCGAGGACATCGAGGTCGCGCAGGGCGATTCCATCGGACTCGTCGACGGCCAGCTCAAGGTCGCCGACGAGGACGCCGACGGCTGCCTGCTTGCGCTGCTGGACGAGCGCGGGCAGGACTACGAGATCGGCACGCTGTTCTACAGTGCGTCGCTCGGCAAGGAGCGCGCCGAGGCCGTGGCCGAGACGATCCGCGAGCGCTTCCCGGAGCTGGAGCTGGAGGTGCTGGCCGGCGCGCCCGACCTGTATCCCTACCTGATGTCGCTGGAGTGAGGGGGCGGGCGGGCGCAGAGCGGCGTTCGGAGCCGTCATGAGTAAAGGGTGAAGCTGCTCGCAACCACCGGCCGGGTGGGCTCGCTAGACTGCCAGAAGGAGGCTCCACCATGAGACGATTCGGACTCTTCGCAGCGCTCCTCCTGCTCGCAGGCGTGCTGGCGGCATGTACCATCACCGTGACCTACAGTCCGCCTCCCAACCCACGCGCGGCGACGGCGAACACGAACAACACGACGCCCGTCGCGTCGAACGTGACCGTGCCGGGGAACTCGACGATCTACTACGACGTCACGCTCCCCAGCTCCGTTCGGTCGTACCCGTTGCTCTACGTCGAGCTCATGTCCAACTCGAACCTGAACCTGAGCCTGATCAGCTACAGCACCTACCACACCCTCGCGTCGAGCCACAGTGCCAGCTACTTCGCGTCGGGCACCGTGGGCCTGGCGTCGCTGTCCACGGCCGGAGGCGTGGCCGGCCAGTCCGTCGGGGTCAACTACAACTGCCAGGGCCCGTGCGTCATCTGGCCGATGAACGGTGAGACCCACGTCTACGTGGGCATCGAGAATACGGGCAGCGCGTTCCGCCACCGTCGACCTCTACGCCTACGGCTACGACTACCAGGATCCGTACGAGACGGCGAACGATATGCGGTCGGGGGCGGTCCAGCTGTACGCCGGCTCGCCCGACTCCGGGGCCATCGAGACGCTCGGAGACACTGATTGGTGGCGGATCAACTCCAACGGCTACCTGACGTTCACCAAGGTGTCGAGCCCGATCTCGTTGGAGGCGGTGCTGTACGACAGTACGCGACCAGTACTCGGCACCTACAGCCCCTCGAGCTCCGCGACGATCTCGGTGCTGGCCGGCGACTAGCTGGAGGTCCGGTCCTCCAACGGCTATGCGGGCCCCACCGGCGTGAGCCGGTACGACCTCTCCTACTGATCCACGCCAGTGCAGGATCGGCCGACGCCTCACATGACGCACGCCGCATGGCCCGATAGACTCGGGCCATGCGGCGTTTCCTTCTCATCCTCCTCGCGGTTCTGGTGTCGTCGGCCGCCGCCGCCCCGATCTGCGTCCCGGAACTCCGTGACGCGCTCACCGACCTGAGCACCGATCGCCCCGCGACCGGGGTCGACGCGGCGCTGGTGGTGGAGCGGGCGGTCCGCCTGGTGGAGCCGGCCCTGCCCCGCATGGTCGCCGTGAACGACGTCCCGATCGCCAAGAACGCCCCGCATTACGCCGACGTGCTCTACCTGGCCGAACGCAGGTTGCTGCCCGGGAGCTGGAAGCCGGGCCCCATCGACGCCAAGACCTGGCAGGCCATGCTCGACCGCTTCCAGAGCTGGTACAAGGTGAAGCCCTTCCCGGTCCACGCCCCCAAGCGCGTCAGCGACCTGCTCCTCGACGGCGGCACGGCGCTCGATCGCGTGTCGCAGGCGATCCGCCCGGCCGCGCTGCTCGCCGCAGACCCCAACGATCCGAAACGCATCGCCTTCTGGGCCATCATCTGGAACTGGACCGTGTACCCGCGGCTCATCGTGCTGCACCCCCGCAACGACGTCACGCTGGCGAACGGACCGAAGCCGGTGTTGCAGCACATGGGCGACTGCGCCGTGCACATCTCCAGCTACGTGATGGCGCCCGAGCGGGACGCCTCACAGCTCTTCCTGGCGACCAACCAGTCGCGCATGTACGTGGTGGGCAGTGTTCCCGACGGCGCTGGGAGCTGGCCCAAGGAGGTCGCCGCAGGCCAGGAACTCGACACCTTCGCGTTCCGCACGGCGCTGGTCGAGAGCCTCGACAGCTACGCCGCGGTGTTCGATGGCCCGGAGGTGGGGTTCCGGACCGTCCTCGGGCTGCTCCCCAAGCTGCGGACGAACATGTCGCCGACGCGGTTCCTCAGCTACATGAAGACGCCCTGACGGGCGGTTGCTCAGCCGCGCGCGGTGCCTCAGGCGCGCGCGTCGAGCGCACGGTTGATGGCGTCGCGCATCTCCCGGACGGCCGCCAGAGCGGCTGAAGCGAGCTCCCGTTCGTTGCTCGCGGGAAGATAGGTGAGGGACCTGCTGGCGCTCACCACGGCTCCGAGACCGTTGGCGTCGAAGGCGGCGACGACGTCCCCGGCTTGCCCCCCCTGCGCGCCGTATCCGGGTACCAGCACGACGCTGGCAGGGACGCGATCCCGCAGCGCCGCCAGCGCCTCCGGGTAGGTCGCTCCAACCACGACGCCGAGAGCGCTGTAGCCGTCCGGATCGCGGGGGAGGTCGCTGGCCCGTGCCGCCAGCCGGTCGGCGAGGGCCTCGTGAAGCCGGCGGCCGTCGGCGAGAACGAGGTCCTGCAGGTCGGCGCTACCCGGGTTCGAGGTCTTGAGCAGCACGAAGAGCCCCCGGCCGTGCTCCAGCGCGGCGTCGATGAAGGGTTCGAGGGTGTCGAGCCCCAGGTAGGCATTGACGGTGAGGGCGTCGGAAGCGAACGTGCCGTTCGCCAGGTAGGCGCGCGCGTACGCCTCGGCGGTGCTGCCGATATCGCCGCGTTTGCCGTCGAGGATCACCGGTACCCCGAGTTCGCGGGCCGTGCGCAGCAGCCCGGCAAGGGCGTGCAGCCCCGGAAGGCCCAGGGCCTCGAAGAAGGCGAGCTGCGGCTTGCAGCAGGCGATGGCATCCGCGCTGGCGCGCAAGATGGCGGCGAAGTTCGCCTCGACCGCGTGGGCCACGCGCTCGGCGTCGTCGCCGAGCCGTGCAGGGTCGGTCAGCGGGCTCAGGGCGGGGCGCGGGTCGATGCCGAGACAGACGCGCGAGTCGGTGGCGCGGATGCGGTCGTGCAGGCTGCGGACGAAGTCCATGCGGCGCTCAGCTTAGCAGAGCGGGGGCGTCGGCCGACAGGCGGGCGGCGCGTCGACCGCGCGGCCGCAGCACGTCGACGCGGCCCGCCATCCGGCGGGCCGCGTCAGGGCTACGCGGATTCGAGGGGCGCGCCGCCGGCGGCCTCTGTCAGGCTGCCGCTCTCCCGTGGCAAGGGGCATTGCGGGGTATGGCCGCGCCGCCCGTGGCCGCTGCTAGGCCGCAGCCCGCCCGTGACAATGCTTGTACTTCTTGCCGCTTCCGCAGGGGCAGGGATCGTTACGCCCGACCTTCTTGTCGGCGTGGATGGGACGGGTGGGGCCGCCCTCGCCACCCTGCCCGACGCCCGGCTGCGGCTGATCCGTGCTGTACTCCACCGCGGGCGGGCGCTGCTGCCGGTGCTCGAGCCGCTGGTCGGTCTCCACCTGCACCCGGAACAGCAGCTTGGCCACGTTGAAGCGGATGTCCCCCTTCATCTCCTCGAAGAGGTTGAAACCCTCGAGGCCGTACTCCTGCAGGGGGTTGCGCTGGCCGTAGCCGCGCAGGCCGATGCCCTGGCGCAGCACGTCCATGTTGTGGAGGTGCTCCTTCCAGTGCTGGTCGACCACCTGCAGCACGATGAAGCGCTCGAGCTCGCGCAGCAACTCGGCCCCGAGCTCCCCCTCGCGGGCCTGGTAGGCTGCTTCCAACTCGGGCACCAGCATCTGGGTGGCGTCATCGGGGTCCTGGCCGCGCAGCTTCTCGAAGTCGAAGTGCTCGAGCTGCGGGGCCGCCTCCAGGATGGCCGCGCGCAGTGCGCCGATGTCGTGCTCCTCGGGCTCGAGCGCGGCGTTGACGTAGCGCTGGACCTGCGAGTCGACGTACTCGGCGATCATGTCCTGCACGTCCTCGCTGATGTCGTGGCCGAGCAGGATGTCGCGGCGCTGGGCGTACACCACCTCGCGCTGCTTGCTCATGACGTTGTCGTAGTCCAGGAGCTGCTTACGGATGCCGAAGTTGCGGTCCTCGACGCGTTTCTGGGCGCGCTCGATGGCACCGGTGACCATGCGTGCCTCGATCGGTTGGGTGTCGTCCATGCCGAGGCGGTCCATCATGCCGAGCACGCGCTCGCTGGCGAAAAGCCGCATCAGGTCGTCCTCGAAGCTGACATAGAATCGGCTCGATCCCGGGTCGCCCTGTCGGCCGGAGCGGCCGCGGAGCTGGTTGTCGATGCGGCGCGACTCGTGCCGCTCGGTGCCGATGATGTGCAGACCGCCGGCCTCGACCACCTTGACGTGGTCCTTCGCTGCCTCGTCGCGGATGTTCTCCAGGCGCGGGATGATGTCCTGCGGAAGGCCCTCGAGCTTCTCGGCGTGCGTGCGTGCCTCGTCCGGCCTTTCCCTCATGATGGCCTTGATGAAGAGCTCGGTGTCGGTGTCGTAGCGCTCGAAGCCCTCACGTACCAGCAACTGCCGTGCCAGGGCCTCGGCGTTGCCCCCCAGCACGATGTCGGTGCCGCGCCCCGCCATGTTGGTGGAGATGGTGACGGCTCCGCTGCGCCCGGCCTGCGACACGATCTCGGCCTCGCGCGCGTGGTACTTGGCGTTGAGCACCTCGTGCTGGATGCCCTTGCGCTTGAGCATCCGCGACAGCCGCTCGCTGGCTTCGATGGTGACGGTGCCTACCAGGATCGGCTGCCCCGTCTTGTTGATCTCGACGATCTCGTCGACCACCGATTCGAACTTGCCCTCGACGGTGCGGTAGATGACGTCCTCGTGGTCCTGCCGCACGATCGGCTTGTTGGTGGGGATGACCAGCACATCGGAGTTGTAGATCTCCTGGAACTCCTTCTCCTCGGTCTTGGCGGTCCCCGTCATGCCGGCGATCTTGTCGTAGAGCTTGAAGAAGTTCTGGTACGTGATGGTGGCGAGCGTCTGGTTCTCGCGCTCGATCTTGACGCCCTCCTTGGCCTCGATCGCCTGGTGCAGGCCTTCACCGAAGCGCCGCCCGGGCATCAGGCGGCCGGTGAACTCGTCGACGATGACGATCTGGCCGTTGTCGTCCTTCACGTACTGCTGGTCGAGGTGGTAGTGCTCCCGTGCGCGCAGCGCCTGGCGGAGCATGTGGCCGAACTCCATGTTCTGCGGGCTGAAGATGTCGGACACGCCGATGAGCTCCTCGGCCTTGTCGATGCCGGGCTCGGTGAGGTGGATGTCCTTGGCCTTCTCGTCGGCGGTGTAGTCGCCGGTGGGGGGCTCCTCCCCCTCGCCCGGCTCGCCGCGCTCGAGCTGCTGGACGATCTTCGCCATGGTGTAGTACTTGTCGGTCGCGACCTCTGCGGGCCCGGAGATGATCAGCGGCGTGCGCGCCTCGTCGATGAGGATCGAGTCGACCTCGTCGATGATGGCGTAGTGCAGTGGGTTGTCCTCACGTAGCACGAGCTGATCGGTGCGGAACGACATGTTGTCGCGCAGGTAGTCGAAGCCCAGCTCGGAGTTGGTGACGTAGGTGATGTCACGACGGTAGGCGTCGCGCCGGTCCTCCGGCAGGCTGTCGTGCTCGATGACGCCGACGGTGATACCGAGGCCGCGGTAGACCGGACCCATCCACTCCGCGCCGGTGCGCGCCAGGTAGTCGTTGGGCGTCACCAGGTGGGAGCCCTGCCCGCTGAGCGCGTTGAGCGCCAGCGCCAGGGTGGCGACGAGCGTCTTGCCTTCGCCCGTCTTCATCTCGGCGATGCGCCCGTAGTGCTGGGCTGCGCCGCCGATGAGCTGGACGTCGTAGTGCCGGAGGCCGAGGTTGCGGACCGCGGACTCGCGGGTGAGCGCGAACGCCTCCGGGAGCAGTTCCTCGAGCGCTTCGCCACCCTCCAGATGGCGGCGCTTGAGAGCGGCGAAGGCGGCCGCCAGGTCGTCGATCTTCTGAATCTCGGGCTCGAGGTCGTTCACCCGTCCGATGACCTCGTTCTCGAGGCGCCGGACTTCACGATCGTTGTTGTCGAAGAGCTTCTGGACGAATCCCAGCATTCAAGACCTTCCAGCGCGCGCCGGCGGGGCGGTACTCGTGCCTTACCCGTCTCCGGGCGCGACGGTAACATGCTACTCTAGCACGCCCTCACAGGCCTACCGGTAGTCGGAGACAGGGTTCCGGGGCGTTCGGCGGGCGCTGCGGGGGCCTCAACGCGAACGGCGAAACAACGTCAGGGCATTGGTCCCATAGCGCTTCTCGCGTGGCGCCTCCAGACCCTCCTGGGGCTCGAGCGACGGAGGTTCCCGGCTGGGGTGCTGGAACACGTAGAGCCCGCCGGCCCGTACCGTGCCGGCATCCAGGATCGCCTGGAAGATGGGCGTCAGTGCCAGATCGTAAGGCGGAGCGGCGAACACCACCCCGAAGGCGCCCCGGTGCTCGCGCGCGAATCGCAATGCGTCACCCCGGACCACCTCGACTTGCAGGGAGGCGCGGGCGGCGTTGCGATGGATGACGCCGACCGCCTCGCGCGACAGGTCGACGCAGGTGGCGTCCCAGCCGCGGCTGGCGGCTTCCAGACCGATCGCGCCGGAGCCGCTGTAGAGATCGAGGAAGGGGCCTACTTCCTCGAACGCGAGGATGTCGAAGAGCGCCTCACGCAACCGCGACGGGCTCGGCCGCGTTCCGCGGCGCGGAGCGTCGAGCTCGCGGCCCTTGGCGCTCCCGCCCAGGATGCGGGGGCGGCTCACGTGGGGTCCTCGGCGTCGATCACGGCCGACATGCTACCAGCGCGCAACGCCCGGGTCACAGGCCGAGGTACGCCTCCTTGACGCGCGGGTCGTTGAGCAGGCTGTCCGCGTTCCCCGTCAGGGCCACCTGCCCGCGCTCGAGTACGTAGCCGCGATGCGCGATGGAGAGCGCGCTGTTGACATCCTGCTCGACCAGCAGCACCGTGACTCCCTGCTCGTGGATGTCGCCGAGCACCTCCAGCAGCCGCTCCACGATCACCGGCGCCAGCCCCAGGCTCATCTCGTCGACCATCAGCAGGCGGGGCGCCGCCATCAGGCCGCGCGCCATGGCGCACATCTGCTGCTCGCCGCCCGACATGTCGCCGGCGAGCTGGCGCCGCCGGTCGGCCAGGACGGGAAAGAGCTCGTACATCCGCTCGAAGTCGCGCCGCACCGCCGCGCCGTCGCGCCGACGGAACGCGCCCATCCGCAGGTTGTCCTCCACGGTCATGCGGTCGAACAGTTGACGCCCTTCGGGGACCTGCACCAGGCCGCGGCCGAACGCCTCGTCGGGGCTGATCGACGATGCCGGCCGGTCGGCGAAGCGGACCTCGCCGCGGCTGGGGATCACGCCGGAAAGGGCCCGCAGCAGCGTCGTCTTGCCGGCGCCGTTGCTGCCGACGACGGCGACGATCTCGCCCTCCTCCACGCGCAGCTCCAGGTCGCGCAAGACCACCGCGTCGCCGTAACCAGCGCTCAGGCCGGAGACTTCCAGGAGCGCCATCTAGTGCCGCCTCCTGCCAAGGTACGCTTCGATCACCTTGGGATCGTCGAGCACGTCCTCGGCCGTGCCTTCGGCGATGAGCTGCCCGTACTGCAGCACCAGCAGCCGGTCCGAGAGCTGACGGATGGCTTTCACCACGTGCTCGATGACCAGGATGGTGGTGCCACTGTCACGGATGCGGCGGATGAGGTCGACCACTTCGTCGATCTCCACGGCGTTGAGTCCGGCCATCACCTCGTCGAGCAGCAGCAGCCGGGGTTTCAACGCCAGGGCCTTGGCCAACTCCAGACGCTTGCGGTCGGGTCCGCCGAGGGCGTCGGCGGGCTGGTCGAGCATGTCGCCCAGCCCCACGAATTCCAGCCAGTGAGCGGCCGCTTCGCGTGCCGCGGACATCGCGCGTTCCGGCCGGCGGCCGAAGAGCGCGCCGG
Organism: uncultured Trueperaceae bacterium; assembly: GCA_963783895.1. GTDB lineage: Bacteria > Deinococcota > Deinococci > Deinococcales > Trueperaceae > JASBRS01. The sequence goes on along the minus strand of CAWAPF010000015.1, from coordinate 3,753 downwards.
CGGTGACGTTGTCGAGGACGCTCAGGCCGGGGAACGGCTTCATGATCTGGAAGGTGCGGCCGATGCCCAGGTGGGCGCGGCGGTAGGGGGGGAGCCCCCGCAGGGAACGCCCGTCGAACAGCAGCGCCCCGCTGGTGGGTTCCTGCGTACCGCTGATCAGGTTGATGAGCGTCGTCTTGCCGGCGCCGTTGGGGCCGATGAGGCCCAGGATCTCGCCCTCGGCGTGGCGGAAGGAGACGTCCGATACGGCCACCAGGCCGCCGTAGCGCTTGGTGACGTGGCGCGCCTCGAAGAGGACCTTGGTTTGTACCGTCACAGCCGGGTCTCCCGAACCGAGTCGAGGAACGTCGCCAGGCCGCGGCGGGGAAGGCGGCGAATGGCGTCGATGACCCCGCGCGGCGTGAACACCACGGCTGCGATGATGACGAGCCCGAAGAACAGGCTCGCGACGCCGGTGATGTAGGAGGCCAGCACCTCGGACACGCCCGACAGCAGGAAGGCGCCCACGACCGGGCCGATGACGGTGCCGGCGCCACCGAAGACCGCCATGATGATCATGCGCACGTTGAGCGAGATGTCGAAGGCGCTGGCGGGGTCGATGAAGGTGATCCAGTAGGCGTGGATGCCCCCGGCCAGGGCGCTGAACAGGGCGGCCAGTCCGAAGGCGAGGGTCTTGTAGAGGGTGGTCGGGATGCCCATGACCTCGGCAGCGTCCTCACGTTCGCGGATGGCGATCAACCCGAACCCGAAGCGGCTGCGTGACAGCCACAGCACGGTCAGGGTGGCCAGCACCATCAGCCCCAGGCTGAGCTCGTAGAACATGGTGTCGCCGCGGATGAGGGGCAGGATCAGACCGGTGTTGCGTCCTGCGATGTCGAGGTTGGAGATGATGGCGGCGACCGCCTCCGACAGGGCGAGTGTGGTGATGGCGAAGTAGTGTCCTCGCAGGCGCAACACGGGCAGGCCGAGCAGCAGCGCGAACGCTACCGCCACCGCGGCACCGACCGCCAGCCCCAGCCAGAACGGCAGATGGAACTGCACCATGGCGACCGCCGTGCCGTAGGTGCCGAGGCCGTAGAACACCGAGTTGCCGAACGAAGCGTAGCCGGTGAAGCCGCCGATGATGTTCCACCCCTGCGCCAGCACGGCCAGCAGCAGCGTGCTGATGCCGAACTGCACGATCACGGGGGAGAGCGTGAAGGGGACCAGGGCGAGCGCCGCGACGGCCACCAGCGCCAGGATCCAGGGGAGGGCCTTCATGCCGCCCTCCCCAGGATGCCGGTGGGCCGCACGATGAGCACCAGCACCAGCAGGCCCAGGCTCACCGCGTCACGGTAGGTGGGGCCGAGCCACAGGCTGCCGAACGCTTCGGCCAACCCCAGCACCATGCCGCCGACGATGACGCCGAGCGGGTTGTCCAGGCCGCCGATGATGGCGATCGCGAAGGACTTGGCCGTCAGGGGGACGCCGACGTAGGGCGTGAGCTGGGCGACGACACCGTAGAGCGTGCCTGCGCCGCCGGCCAACGCCGCACCGATGCCGAACGTCAAGGCGTAAGCGAAGCGGGGAGGGACGCCGTGCAGTCGCGCCGCCCCGAGGTTCTGGGCGGTGGCGCGGATGGCACGTCCCCAGCGCTGGCGTTGCAGGAACAGCGCCAGGAGGCCGGTGAGCAGCATCGCTACCGCGAACGCCATCAGGTTGGCCCACGGGATGGTGACGCCGAAGAACTGGAAGTTGCTCCCGGCGTAGGCAGGGCGGATGGTCCGCAGGTCGGCCGAGAACAGGAGTTGCGCAAGATAGGTCAGCACCACGTCGATGCCGAAGGTGACGAGCAGCATGTTGAACATGGGGGCACGGACCAGGAAGTTGAGCAGCCCCCACTGGATCAGATAACCGAAGACGAACATCGCCGCCATCACGAGCGGCAGGGCCGCGAAGGGGTCGAGACCGAGTCCGGTGAACAGGTAGTACGCGAGGTAGCCGCCCAGCATGATGAACGCGCCGTGGGCGAGGTTGATGATGTCCAGCACGCCCCACACCAGCGCGAGCCCGAGCGCGACGACCGCGTAGAGGCCGCCCAGCAGGATGCCGTTGGCGAGGACCTGGAGGACTAGCACGTTCGACGCCCGGGCAGGGTGCCCGCGAGGCGGCGCCGCGATCGACCCGAGGGTCGATCGCGGCGCGCGTGGGCGGCGGCCCGTCCTGGACGGACGGGCCGCACGCTAACTCCGGCGTCGGAGGGCGCTAGCGCGCGCTCCATGCCGGCATCGGGTACTGCGGTTGCGTCTCGAAGCTGCTGCCGCTGAACACGGTGGCCAGCTTGCCGTTCTGGACCTGGATGACGGTCTGCGGCAGGTCGATCTGACCGGTGGCGCCGAACGCCACGTGCCCGTAGAGGCTGTCGAACGACACCTTGGCGATGGCGTCGCGCACCGCCGTCGGATCCAGGCTGCCGGCCGCTTCGAACGCCTTCACGAAGGCCTCGACATCGGCGACGCCGGAAGCGGCGTGGTAGTCGGGCTCGTAGCCGAAGCGCTTGTTGTAGGCCTGCTCGAACTGCGCGGCGTTCCCGAAGTAGTCGTCCTTGAGGCTCGCCAGCGGCAGCCAGGGCGTCATGCCGAAAGCGTAGTTGGCGTCGCTACCGAGCGCTTGACGGAAGTCGGCGGTCGGCACGCCCACGGTGAAGGAGTACATCTTGGGACTGAAGTTGAGGCTCCTGGCCTGACGGATGAAGTTGAGCGACTCGGTCTCGTGCCCCGCAACAAGTACGGCGTCAGGGTTCTTGCTCTTGAGCTGCGAGATGACGGTGCTGAAGTCCGAAGCATTGGTGCTATAGCGCTGGTCCAGTACCACGTCGATGCCAGCGGCTTGCGCGAGCTTCTTGGTGCCCTCGGCGACGCTGACGTCGAACGAGTCGTCGGCGTAGAGGAGCCCGATCGTCTTCACGGGCGGGTTCAACTGGCCCATCATGTCGATGGTGCTCTTGAAGTACGAGCCGGCGGCCGGAAGGGTCCCGAAGATGTACTTGTAGCCGCGGCTGAAGATCTGGCCGGACGAGCCGCCGCCCTCGATCATGGGGACCTGGTACTTCTCGGCCACCGCCGAGGTCACCAACACGAAGTCGCTCGCGTAGGGCCCGAGCAGGAAGTCGACCTTGTCCTGCGTCAGCAGCTGCGTGTACTGGCGCACGGCAAGGTTGTTGTCCGACTGGTTGTCCAGCACCTTGAGCGCGAGCTGGTAGGTCTTGCCACCTACCGTGACCCCGCCCTGCTGGTTGATGGTGTCGATCGCCATCTGGAAGGCGTCCTTATAGTAGCGCCCGGTGTTGGCGAGGCTGCCGGTGAGCTGCAGCGACGTGCCGAAGGTGATGGTTTGAGCCGAGGCCATGGCACCGAACCCTACGAGGGCCAGCACCAGGGCAGCGACGACGAACTTGAGGGTTCGCATCCGACCTTCCCCCTTTCGGCGCGGCGCAGCCGCGCCAAAGAAGCGTGAACTCATGTCACCATACCGCGTAGGTGGTCCCCTCATGCAGGGCGGTCGCGGGTACACCGCGAGGTGCCTGCGCGCCGGTGCGTCCGCGGGCTGGCGTGAAGGCACGCCTCGACCCGAGGAGGCCGCGGGCCCGGGGGCGCCGCGGGTCATCGGGTAGACTGGTCGACCGTGATCCGAAGCCTCACGCCCGACGAGGTCGCCTGGTTCGTGAGCAGGGCGGTGGCCTACCTCGGCCACTCCGACCCGCGCGGATTGTCG
>CAWAPF010000014.1:0-115606 GCA_963783895.1 uncultured Trueperaceae bacterium | reverse complement strand
CGCCCGCAGGGGAGGTGGTTCGCCATCCACAAGTTCCTGGTCCACAACGAAGGCGACGATGTCGGGGTCGCCACCGAAGACATCAACTCCGGTGACGCGATCGTCGGCATCTTCATGGACACCGGTGGCGAGGTCGCGGTCACGGCACTTAGTTACGTGCCGCTGAGCCACAAGATCGCCGTCCGCGCGCTGAAGCGCGGCGACGAGGTCACCGAGTACGGCACGCGCGTCGGCATCGCCACGAGCGACATCGAGGTCGGTGACTACGTCCACACCCACAACATCCGCTCTGCGCGCTGGTAGGAAAGGGAGCACCATGGCAACGGCACTCACCGGCTACAGGCGGGCCAACGGCCGGGTCGGTATCCGCAACCACGTGGTCGTCATCCCGGTCGACGACATCTCCAACGCAGCCGCCGAGGGCGTGGGGCGCCTGGTCCCCGAGGCGCTGGCGATCCCCCACCCCTACGGCCGGCTGCAGTTCGGCGAGGATCTGGAGCTCCACTTCCGCACCCTGATCGGCACCGGCTCCAACCCCAACGTGGCTGCGGCCATCGTCATCGGCATCGAGCCGAACTGGACCGAGCGCGTCGTCGAAGGCATCCGCGCCCAGGGAACGCCGGTGGAGGGCTTCTCCATCGAGCGCCACGGCGACCTCGAGACCATCAAGGTCGCGGCGCGCGCCGCGCAGCGCTTCGTGCAGGAGGCCGGCGAGATCCCGCGCGAGCCGATCTCGCTGGGCGACATCACGCTCAGCATCAAGTGCGGCGAGAGCGATACCACCACCGGTCTGGCGTCGTGCCCTACCGTGGCGCAGGTCGTCGACAAGGTGGTCGAGGCCGGCGGCACCGTGCTCTTCGGCGAGACCTCCGAGCTCACCGGCGGCGAGCACCTCATCGCCGAGCGGTGCGTCGACGACGATGTACGGCAGCGCTTCCAGGAGACCTACGACGCCTACATCCGCATGATCGACGAGCAGGACGCCGACCTGATGGGCTCGCAGCCCACCCAGGGAAACATCCGCGGGGGCCTCAGCACCATCGAGGAGAAGGCGCTCGGCAACATCGAGAAGACCGGCACCAAGCCGGTGGTCGACGTGCTGGAGCCGGCCGTGGCGCCGAGCAAGAAGGGTCTGAACTTCATGGACACCTCGTCGGCCGCCGCCGAGTGCATCACCCTCATGGCCGCCGCAGGCGCCGTGATCCACCTGTTCCCGACCGGTCAGGGCAACATCGTGGGCCACCCCATCGAGCCGGTGGTCAAGCTGACCGGCAACCCGATCACCGCCGGCACCATGACCGAGCACATCGATCTCGACGTCAGCGGGCTGCTCCGGCGCGAGATCGACGTGGCGGGCGCAGGCGAGCAGCTCATGTCGATGGTGGAGCACACCGTCCGCGGCCGCCGCACCTGTGCCGAGGCCCTCGGGCACCGCGAGTTCGTGCTCACGAAGCTGTACCGGAGCGCGTGAGCATGCCCGGGGTATAGATCCCCGACGCAGGTGAGCCGCGATGAGCCGGCCCGTGCGTGTCGCCGCGGTGGGGTTGGGGCGCTGGGCCAACGTGCTGGCCGACGCCTACACCCGCAGCAGCGAGGTCGAGCTGGTCCGCTGCTTCAGCCGCTCCCCGGGCAAGCGCGACGCCTTCGCCGAGCGCTACGGCTGCGCTCAGGACACCAGCCTCGAGGCCCTGCTGGCGCGCGACGACATCGACGGTGTCATCGTGACGGTGCCTAACGACCAGCATGCCGACGTCATCGAGCAGGCGGCGGCGGCCGGCAAGCACGCCTTCGTGGAGAAGCCCATCGCCGTCACGCTGGCCGACGCGCGTCGCATCGAGCGCGCGGTGGCCGACGCCGGCGTGGTGTTCACCTGCGGGCACTCCGCGCGGCGTCTCGGCGGCCTGCGCAAGATCAAGGCGATGATGACGTCGGGCGAGATCGGCGAGGTCTCGGTCATCGAGGCGGTCTTCGCCAACGAGCGCGGCCTGCAGATCCGCCCGGGAACTGGCGCGGCGATCCCGAGAAGGCCCCGGGGGCCCGCTGACGCAGCTGGGCATCCACCAGATCGACAACCTGCAGTACCTGCTGGGCCCCGTGAAGCGCGTCGCCACCTTCGGGAAGCCCATGTACACGCGCGTCGAGAACGACACGGTCAACGTCACGGTGCTCGAGTTCGAGAGCGGCCCCATGGCCTACCTCGGCACGAACTGGGCCTGTCCCGGCGTCTTCTCCATCAACGTCTACGGGACCACGGCCGACCTCTTCTACCAGCTCGATTTCAGCTGGTGGAGCAACTCGGACGTGACCGACGCGCACTCGAGCCTCACCAAGCGCGCCTTCGCGCGAGCCACCGACGACCCCGACGACTTCGAGCTCCGTGACGCCGAGGTCGAGATCCCTGGCGTCGATCACCTGCGCGACGAGGTCGAGGAGTTCGCCCGGGCGGTGCGCGGCGAGACCGCCGCCGAGGTCGATGCCGCAGGTCGCGACCCGCAACGTCGCCGTGATGCTGGCCGCGGTGCGCTCGAGCCGCGAAGGCAGGATCGTCGACGTTGCCGAGCTTCTCGGGCTAGAAGGGAGCGCTGGCCGTGATCGCCGCAGCGGTGACCGGCTTGCTGGCACTGTTCACGCCACAGTCGATCCTCTTCATGGTCGTCGGGGTGATCTACGGGCTCATCATCGGCGTCCTGCCCGGCCTGGGCGGGATCGTCGCCATGGCGCTCGTCCTGCCTTTCACCTTCGGGTTCCAACCGGCTGCCGCGCTGGCCCTCCTCCTCGGAGCTCACGCCGCCACCGTCTGGGGCGGCTCCATCACCGGCATCCTGTTCAACGTGCCGGGCGCCGCCAAGACCATCACCAGCGTCTTCGACGGCTACCCCATGACGCAGCGCGGCGAAGGCGCGCGGGCTCTCGGAGCCTCGGCCATGGCCGCGCTGCTCGGGGGCATCATCGGTGCGGTCTTCCTGGTCGCCACCATCCCCGTCGTCCGACCGCTGATGCTGGCGCTCGGACCCAGCGAGTACTTCATGATGGCGCTCTGGGGCCTGACCATCATCGCGACCTTCAGCGAAGGCTCGGTGCTCAAGGGGCTCATCGCCGCCGGCCTTGGCATCCTGGTCGCCTTCATCGGCATGGACCCCATCACCGGCACCGCCCGCTACACCTTCGGCAGCCTCTTCCTCCTCGACGGCATCTCGTTCCCGGTCGCCATGATCGGGCTGTTCGCGGTGTCGCAGATGCTGAAGCTCTTCGTCAAGGGCGGCTCGGTGGTGGAGGCGCAGGTCGATGCCGAGTCGAGCACCGTGTGGGACGGGGTCCAGGACACCTTCCGCCACTGGTGGCTGGTGTTGCGCTCCAGCGTGCTCGGCCTCTGGATCGGCGTGCTGCCGGGCGTCGGCGCCAGCGTCGGCGGCATCGCCGCCTACGCGCAGGCCGCCCAGACCTCGAAACACCCCGAGCGCTTCGGTCACGGCGCGGTCGAGGGCGTCATCGGGCCGGACGCCACCCTGGCCGCCACCGAAGGCGGCGGCCTGCTCCCCACGCTGGCCTTCGGCATCCCCGGCGGCGAGAGCATGGCGATCCTGCTGGCCGCCTTCATCAACATGGGCATCACGCCAGGCCGCCAGATGCTGACCACCAACCTGAGCCTGGTCTTCACCATGGTGTGGATCATCGTGATCGCCAACATCCTCACCACGGTGATCGGGCTTCTCAGCGCCAAGACGCTGGCGCGCTCGGCCACCCTGCCGGCCCGCTACCTGGTGCCCGTGGTGCTTGCGGTGTGCTTCATGGGCGCCTACGCCACCCACGGGCGCGTCGGTGACGTGATCGTGGCCGCCGTCTTCGGCGTCGTCGGATACGCGATGGACAAGTACAACTTCTCCCGCGCCGACTTCGTGATCGGCATGGTGCTGGCCACCATGATCGAGCGCGACCTGCACATCTCGCTGACCCTCTACGGCAGCACCTTCATCTTCACGCGCCCCGTCACGCTGGCCATGTTCCTGTTCATCCTGTTCACCACCGCGCTCCCGATCGTGCGCCGGCGCATGGCGCGCCGGCGGGCGGCCGCGGAGGCGAGGGAACCATGAGCCGCCGTACCCAGGAGAACATCCTCGCCGTCGTGCTGGTCGGCATCCTGGTCGCCGTCATCATCATCAGCATGGGCTACGGACCGCGCTCGCGGCTGGTGCCCGTGCCGGTCGCGGTGTTCTCGCTGGTGTTGGTGATCGCTCCAGCTGGTGGTGCAGAACACCGGCTCGCCGGACGACCTGCACGTCGATGTCCTCGAGGTCCTGACGCGGCGCAGTGCGCGCGAGGGCTTGCAGGACAAGGCGCGGGCGTCACGCACGAGCGCCCGCCACGGCCCACCCGCCCGGCACGCACGCGCGCCGCGAGGTCATCGCCTTCGTGTTGCTGGCGGTGCTGCTGGGCCTGGTGCTGCTCCTCGGCCCCATCGTGGGCATCTTCCTGTTCGTGCTCGGCTACGCAGCCGCCATCGGGCGCTTGCGCTGGTACAGCGCGCTGGCCCTTTCCTTCGGCGTGAGCGGGGCGTTGTACCTGCTCTTCGTCGTGCTGCTGAACACCCAGATGTATCACGGCATCCTGCCGGGACCGCTCTGAGCGGTCGGGAAGGAGTGGAGGCGAAGGAACCACGATCGACGACCTCACGCCAGACACGACCTGAACATGGAGGCAACTGTGGGACGGAAGGCACGCTTCAACATCATGGTAGGGCTGATCGCCGCGCTCGCGCTCGTAGGCGGGATGGCGATGGCCCAGAGCGGCTCGGACTACTACAAGGGCAAGACGGTCACCCTGATCCTGCCCAACAGCCCGAGCGGCCAGATGACGCAGTACGCCCGCATGATCGCCCCCTACATCGCCAAGCACCTCGGCGCGGCCGACGTGCGCGTCAAGAACATGCAGGGCGCCGGCGGCGTGGTGGGTGCCAACTACCTCTGGCACGCCAAGCCCGACGGCATGACGATCGCCTTCACGAGCGTGCCGGCCCTGGTGCTGGCGCAGCTCTCCGGCAGCCAGGGCGTCGAGTTCGACGCCACCAAGTTCGTCTACCTGGGGCGCGCCGCCACCGAGGCGCGCGTGCTGGTCGTGGGCGGCAAGTCGAAGATCCAGACCATCCAGGACGTCCAGAACCTCGGCCGCCCCTTCATCTTCCCGACGCAGGGCACCGACGAGGACTTCTACACCATGGCGGTGCTGGCCTACGCCCTGAACTTCGAGCTCAAGGCCGTCACCGGCTACCAGGGCAATGCCGACACCACCCTGGCCGTCATCAAGGGTGAGGGAGACGGGCACATCACCGCCTGGCACTCCTCGCTGGCGGGCATCCAGGCTGGCGATCTGCGGCCGATCCTGACCATCGGCGACGCGCGCGAGTCGGGCTACCCCGACGTGCCCACGGCCCTCGAGGTCACCCAGGGCCAGGGCAAGGAGCTCGTGCAGGCCATCGTCAACATGATCACCATGCACCGCAGCTTCTTCGGCCCTCCCGGCATGCCCGATGCCGCCGTGAGCGCCATGCGCTCGGCCGTCTGGGCCGCGCTGCACGATCCCGGCCTGCTGGCCGACGCCAAGAAGCAGGGGCTCATCATCGTGCCGATGCAGGGCGCGGAGGAGCAACCGAAGGTCGGACAGATCGCCGCGGCCGGTCAGAGCATCGTGCCGATCCTCAAGCAGGCGGTCGCCAACATCCAGTAGATAAGGACGACGATGGGCTTCGAACTCCTCGGTCATCACGATCTCGGCAGCAAGGGCAGCACCATGCAGCTCATGTCGCACGGCCGGCACCTCTACGTCGGCAACATGGAACCCGGTGTCGGGACCGCGGTCTTGGACGTGTCCGATCCGCGCGAACCCGTCCTCGCGGGCTTCCTACCCGGCTACGCCAACACCATGTCACCCAAGGTGCAGATCGTCCACGACCTGCTCTTCGTCAACTACGAGTGGCGCGCCGGGGAACGGGCCGAGCGTACCGGCTTCGGGATCTTCGACCTGAGCGATCCCGCGCATCCGCGCCAGGTGTCGTTCTACGACACCGGCGGCCGGGGCGTGCACCGCATGTGGTATCGACGAGCTCGAGCCCACCGTCTACCTGTCGGCCGTCGCCCCGGGCTTCCGCGATCGCATGCTGCTGATCGTGGACGTCTCGGATCCGACGCGCCCCCGCGAGACCGGCCGCTGGTGGATGCCGGGCCAGTGGGAGGCCGGCGGCGAGGTGCCCGCCTGGCCGGACACCATCAACCCCAAGCTCCACCATGCCATTCGCCACGGCGATCGCGCCTATGCCGGCGTGTGGGACGGCGGCCTGCGCATCCTCGACGTCCACGACCCGAGCCGGCCTACGGTGGTCGGCTCGGCTGCCTGGGCGCCCGAGCGCGGCGGCCACACCCACACCACCATGCCGCTACCCGGCCGCGGGCTGCTGGTCGTGACCGACGAGGCCAAGGCCACGCCCGAGCACGACGCCACACCTCGGCTCGTTCGGATCTTCGACATCCAGGACGAGAGCCACCCCAACGAGCTCTCGACGTTCCCCGAGCCCGAGGGGCCCGTGCGCACGCACGGACCCCGCTTCGGGCCGCACAACCTGCACGAGAACCGCCCTGGTGCGTTCTCGAGCGAAACGCTGATCTTCGTGACCTACTTCAGCGCCGGGCTACGGGCGTACGACTGCTCCGACCCCCGCGCACCCATCGAGGTGGCCAGCCACGTCCCGCCCTCGAAGGGGGACGTCCACCCGCAGACCAACGACGTGTTCGTCCAGGCCGATGGCCTGGTGTTCACCAGTGATCGGGGGGGCGCAGGCATCGAGATCCTGCGGTACGACGGATGAGGGTGCACTGCCGTGAAGGAGGCTTGCCGTGAACGACGACGTGATCCGGCTCGAGACCGACGTTGCCGTGGTCGGCGGTGGGGTCGCCGGCTGCATGGCAGCGATCCCGGCGCTCGAGGCCGGGCTGGAGGTCGTGATCTGTGACAAGGGCAAGCTGCTCGAACGCAGCGGCTCGGTCGGCGGCGGCGTCGACCACTATCTGACGATCATGGAGACGGGGCCCGAATGGGACACCCCCGAGTTCCTCCTCAAGCACATCCCCGACCTGACCGACGGCATCGTCGACATGGAAGTCACCGACCGCGTGGTCCGCGAGATGCCGCGCGTGCTGCGCAAGCTCGAGGCGCTGGGCGTCGACTTCAAGGACCCGCGTACCGGACCTACGACCGCCACCGCTCGTTCGGGCTTCCCGGCGCCTACCACATCAACTTCGACGGCACCCGCTTCAAGCACCACATCGGTCAACGCGTGCGGCGGGGCAAGGCCACCGTGCTGGCTCGCACCATGGGCGTCCAGGTGCTGGTGGAGGACGGCCGCGCCTACGGCGTGCTGGCCTTCGATATCCGTTCTGGCGCCTGGTACTACGTGCGGGCGCGCGCCGTGGTGCTTTCGACGGGGACGTCAACCGCCTGTCCATGAACGCTTCGGGGCTCGCCTTCGATAGCTGGCACTGCCCGTACAACACCGGGGACGCCCAGGCGATGGGCTACCGCGCCGGCGCCACCCTGGCCAACATCGAGTTCACGGAGACGACGCTGACCCCCAAGGGTTTCTCGACCCAGGGGCTCAACGCGCTCGTCAGCCTGGGCGCCTACTTCCTCAATCGCCAGGGCGAGCGTTTCATGTTCCGCTACGATCCCAAGGGGGAGAACGCGCGCCGGGCCGTGCTTGCCGACGGCGTCATCAAGGAGTATCTGGAGGGTAACGGTCCCATCTACCTCGACTGCCGCCACCTCCCCACCGACGTTCTCGACCACATGGAGGAGACACTGCAGATCGACCGGCACACCCTGCCGGCGTTCTACCGGCAGAAGGGCGTGGATTTCCGCACCGACCCCGTCGAGGTGTCGATCTCCGAGCTCAGCATCCGCCGAAGCGGGCTCTACTTCCGCGGCAGCGGCATCGCTGTCGACGCCAACGCCGAGTCGTCCGTCCGCGGCCTGTTCTCGGCCGGCGACAGCGCTACGGTCAGCGGCGGTATCGCCGGAGCGGCGACGCTGGGCCACATCGCCGGGGAGGGCATCGTGCAGTACGTCAAGGAGGGGAGCACGCTGCCCGAGTCGACCCCGGCGAGCTGGAACGGCTGATCGGCGAGGCGACCGTCCATCTCCGGCAGCCAGGCGGTCCCTCCTGGCAGGCCTTCGAGGATCGCATCCGGCACACGGTCACCGACTTCGCCGGCGTACGGCGCACCGAGCGCGGCCTGCGCCACGCGCTCGACACCTTGCGGGCGTTGCGGCGCGAGGGGGCAGCGCTGGGTGCGACACACACGCACGGCCTGATGCGTGTGCACGAGGCGCGCAACATCCGCCTGAACGCGGAGCTGCTCGCCGAGGCGGCGCTGGAGCGCCAGGAAACGCGGACCGGATCGGCGCACTGGCGCATCGACTATCCCGAGACCGACAACGCCCACTGGCGTTCCTTCGTGCTGGTCGACCGCACGGCCGAGGGACCGAGCGTGAGCACGCTGTCGGCGCAGATGCCGCTCGCCTCGGCGTTCCCGCGACGGCAACCAGGAAAGGAAGGCTAGGACCAGCATGGAACACGGCGACGGCGCGGCGAGCGCGCACAACCCCATCCAGATCGATCCCAACACCTGCATCCGGTGCACGCTGTGCGACTGGGTGTGCCCCGGCGACATCATCTACAAGGAGGAGGGCGACCGGGAGACCCTGCCGGTGGTGGCGTTCCCGGACGAGTGCTGGTACTGCGGTCACTGCGAGTCCGTGTGCCCCACGAACGCCATCACCATCGTGTTCCCCGACGAGATCCTGCACAACACCACCGACGTGGTGACGCTGCTGGGCAGGGTGGACCCGGCGGACGCCCCTTCGGCGGAGGGCTGAGGAGCGAACGTGGCATCCCATCCCAACGACCTGATGGACATCACGCAGCCCGAGGCCGAGGCGCTGCTGCAGGCCAGCAAGACGGTGATCATCCCGACCGGCTCGGTGGAGCAGCACGGCCCTCACCTGCCGTGCGGGACCGACTGGATCGCGGCGCTGGTGTTCGCGCGGGCGGTCGCCGAGCGGCTCGGGGCCCTGGTGGTGCCCTTCGCGCCGATGGGCATCACGCCCTTCCACATGGGGCTTCGCCGGCACGGTGACGCTCCGCCCCGAGACCTTCGTGGCGGTCATGCTCGACCTCGCGGGCAGCGTGGCCCGGCACGGCGCCGAGCGCGTCGTCATCCTCAACTGGCACGAAGGCAACAGCGACGCCATCGGCGTCGCGGCCAGCCGCATCCACCACGAGCTGGGGATGGAGGTCCTCAAGGTCGAAGCCTGCTACGTGGCGCGCGACCTCTTCGGCGACGAGACCGGCGGGCTCACCCACGGCGGCGAGCTGGAGGTCCTGCCGGTGCTGGCCTTCGACCCCGCCCTGGTCCACGTGGAGCGTGCCACCAACCCTTCGCCTCCCGGCCGCGGCCGGCGCATCGACGCCGTGCGCCGCAACCCCAACGTGCGGCCGGTGCTCCACGACGTCCGTCAGATCGCGGCGACAGGCTGGTACGGCGCGCCGGAGCATGCGACGGCCGACAAGGCGGCCCGCGTCGTCGCGGGCGTGGCCGACCGCATCGCCGCCGACGTGCGCGAGGCGAGCGCCGCCATGGCCGAGCTGCCGGACGGTCCGCATGAGTCCGGCAGCGCCGCGACGTCCGTCTGCGACGGTCGGCGGATGCGGCGGCGGCAGCGATCCCGTATGGCGACGAGGAACCGCATGAAGGCGAGCGTGCGCACCATCGACGACGTGGAGGCGTTCCGGCTCCCCAACCGCTCCGTGCGCGAGGTGTTCTCTGCCCGAACCGGGCTCCGCCTCCTCCTGCTCGTTCCGCACCGTCGATCTCGAGCCGCAGGACGCGTCCAGCCCCCGCGTGCCGCACGTGCACGAGACGATGGAGGAGATCATCGTGGTGGCGCGCGGGAGCGGAGCGCTCTGGGTGGAGGGCGCGTGGACGCGCGTGGCAGAGGGCGACGCCTGGATCGTCCCCGCCGGTGCCCGGCACGCCACCGTCAACCCCGGGTCCCCCGTGCTGAGGCACTACCGCTTCTTCTCCTCGGCCACGCCGGAGGCGGACTACCGACAGCTTCCCGACCACCCGCTCGACGATTGGCGCGACGCCCTTTCCGGCCTGGACTGAGGCCGCGAGCCACGCCGGAGCGGTCACGGTCGGATCGGTCACGGTCGGACCCGCGCGGCCGTGCGCTGCCTGGGTCCGGCGTGCTGCGTGCCACGGTCGAGCTTGCCTGCGCGTCAAGCGTGCGCCATGACGGCAGAGGCGTGAGCGGTGGCCTATGCTGACGGGACCGGTGGCCGAGGCGTGCGCGGCTGCGTGAAGGGAGGGGCCGCATGGCGACCTCCAAGGACGAACGCGATCTGTCGCGACGGACGTTCCTCAAGGCCGCCGTCGGGAGTGCCGCCCTGCTCGCGCTGGGACCGTGGCGCTTCGCATCCGCGCAGGGTGCTTCGCCGCGCGATCTCGTCGTGGTCTCCAACAACGGTGGCGCCAGCGTTACGCTGATCGACCCGGCGTCGCTCGAGGTGCTCGCCACGCTCCCGCTGGCCGGCGCCTTCAGCTTCCCCGCCACGCGCTGGGACCCCGAGCGCGACCTCATCTGGAGCGGTTTCGCCGAAAGCGGCTCGGTCGACGCTTTCCAGCTGTCGAGCGGGCGCCGGGTGGCACACGTAACGACCGACTCACGGCAGAACTACACCGAGTTGACGCCCGACGGCGCCGCGTTGTTGGTGGCAGCGCGCGACCGCGACCGCCTGCTCCGGGTCGACGCCGAGCCCACCAGCCCGACGTTCGGAACCGTCCTCGCCAGCCTCGACCAGCCCCCGGGCTCGCAACCGTGCGATGTCACCGTTCGCGCCACCGGCGACTACGCCTATCTGCCCGACCGTGGACGGGACACCCTCACCACCGTCGACATCGGCGCCCTCCGGGTGGCCTCCCGCGTGCAACTCGCGCGCAAGGCGGGCGACGGCCCGCTGGAGCCCTACATGGCGACCGTGAGTCCGACGGGGAACGTTCTCTTCGTGGAGAACGCGGTGGTGTCGGGAGGATCTCCGACCGGGAGTGAGTCGATCTTCGATCTCACCGATCCGGCGCACCCCCGGGAGGTGGCGCGGCTGTCGACGTCCGACGGGCTCGGACGGATGCCGCTCACCAGCGAGATCACGCCCGATGGCCGCTACGGCATGGTGATCTGCCGCGAGTCCGACGAGGTTTCGGTGATCGACACGCAGGCGCTCAAGGTGGTGGCGAAGGTGCCGTTCCCCTCGGGGAGCCACCCGGTGGCAGGCACCTTCCTCTACGGCGGCGATGCGGGCTCGACCATGTTCGTCCCGCTGCCCGGGCGCGACGCGGTCGCCGCGATCGACGTGCCCGGCTTCCAGGTCCGTAAGCTCATCCCGGTCGGCCCGCGGCCGGTCGGGGCGGTGTACCTGAGGGCCCCGCTGCCCGGCCGGCCGCAGGCCCGGGCCGAGCTCGGTGCGGCGCTGGCCGACGGCCGCAGCTTCCCTGACGGCTGTCCCGACCCGTGCTGCGGGCCGGTGTGAAGGGGTGGTGACGATGACCAAACGGGAGCGCTTCGAGGCTGCGCTGCGCGGCGCGCACACCGACCGGCCGCCCGTCAGCGTGTGGCTGCACTTCGCCAGCGAGCACCTGGCGCCGACGGAGGTTGCCGAGCTGCACGTTCGCTACCAGAACGCCTACGACTGGGACTTCGTCAAGGTGATGAACGACTACCGCCTCCCGCTCGTCGACGATGCAGACCTGGCGTCGGCCGACGCGCTGCGCGCCGTGAAGCCGCTGGCGCCGGACGCCCCGGCGCTGGCCGGGCAGCTGGAGGTCGTGCGCCGCATCCGCGACGCCGTCGGTCCGGACGTGCCGGTCGTGGAGACGCTGTTCGACCCGTTGCAGACGCTGATTCGATCGGCCGGCCAGAGCGTCCTGGCGCTGGTGCGGAGCGAGCCGCGCGCCGCTCGCAGCGCGCTCCGGGCGGTGCAGGAAACGCTGGTGGGCTACCTTGGCGCCGTCCGCGAGGCCGGGGCCGACGGGATCTTCTACTCGATCAACGGCGCGGTCCCGGTGGAGCACGGTGGGCTCGAGCGGCGCGAGTTCGACGAGCTCTGCGCCCCGTTCGACCGCGCGCTGCTGGAGGCCGCGCACGGGCTGGTGCGGATCGGGCACGTCCACGGCTTCGCGCTTGCCTTCGAGCGCGTGGAGGACTACCCGGTGGAGGCGTTCAACTGGTCGCACCGCCATGCCGAACCGTCGCTCGCGCAGGCACGCGAGCGCACGGACCGCACCCTGATCGGCGGCATCGACGAGCTCGCCTTCGCTACGCAGACGCTCGGCGAGGCGGAACTGGGCATCCGCCGAGCGGTCGCCGAGGCGGGCCGTGCGGGCCTGATCATCGGGCCCGGCTGCACCGTACCTCCAGACACGCCCGCGCGCCTGCTCCACGGCGTGCGGCGGGTGGTCGAGGGGTTGGGCTGAGCCGGTTGCGGCCGAGGAGTTGGACGCGCATCGCGACATTGCTCGCCTACGCCGCGGCGATGGGCCTGCTCGAGGCCGTCGTGGTGATCTACCTGCGGCGCCTGCTGGGCGTCGGGGTGCACGACGTGGTGGCGCCTCCGCACGGGGCCGTATGGGCCTCCGTCCGTGGCATGGAGCTCGCTCGCGAGCTCGCCACGCTGGTGATGATCCTGTCCGTGGCCCTCCTGGCCGCGCGCAGCTGGCGGCAACGGCTCGGCGCCTTCTCCTTCGTCTTCGGGGTCTGGGACCTTGCGTACTACGTCGCGCTGGCCGCGCTGGTGGGTTGGCCCCGCGGCCCCTTCGATGGGGACCTGCTGTTCCTGATCCCCGCGCCCTGGTGGGGGCCGGTCCTTGCACCGGCACTGATCGCGGCGCTGCTGGTCGTCGGGGGCGTCCGCCTGCTGCGTACCGACGATGCCGGCTCCGGCGCGTGGGCGGCAGCGATGGGCGTGACAGGCGGTGTCGTTCTGGTCGGCGCGTTCCTGCTGAGCACGCCGACCCACTTCGCGTGGACGGTCTATGCACCCTCGCTGGCGCTGTTCGGGGTCGGGCTGCTGCGCCTCTAGCCCGGGTCCGCGCCAAGGTCCTGACGTACCGATCCCGACGCGCAGGTCCTCACGGCGCGATCCTCACCGCACGATCCTCACGCCATGATCGTCACGCCCGGGTGTTCACGCCACGCTGTTCACGCCCCGGTCTTCACGCCCCGGTCTTCACGCCACACGGTTGCGCAGCGTGCCGACGCCCTCGATGCGGCACGCGACCTCGTCGCCGACAGCGATGGGGACCGCTCCCGGCGTGCCGGTGGAGAGGATGTCCCCGGGCTCCCAGGTCATCCCCTTGGAGTGGAAGGCGATGAGCTCGGCGGGGCCGTAGGTCATGTTGCGGACCTGATTGGCAGGTCCGGCGGCGCCGTTCACCTCGATGCGCACCGTCAGGGCGCTCACGTCGGGGATCTCGTCGGGCGTCACGATGACGGGGCCGAAGCTGAAGAAGCCGTCGAAGCTCTTGGCGCGCGTCAGGAAGCGGGGGTTCACGCGGAGGATGTCCTCAGCCGTCATGTCGAGCACCGTCGTGTAGCCGAACACCGCACCGAACGCGGCGTCGGCCTCGACGTTGCGGGCGCGGCGCCCGAAGATCACGGCCAACTCGGCCTCGGCGGTGACCCGGTTCGAGACCGAGGGCAGGTGGATGGTGTCGCCCTCGCCGATCGCGCTGGAGGGGGGCCGCATGAAGCTGGCGGGAGCCGGCGGCACCTCCTCGTCGAGGTCGTGCGCGTGGTCCCGGTAGTTGAGGCCGATCCCCCAGATCTTGCCCGGGGGACGGAACGGCACCGTGAGGCGCGCATTCGCGGCGGCGTCGAGGCGATCGGGGTCGAAGCGCTCGAGCCAGGCGGCGTAGGCCCGGCGTACGCCGACGTCGCCATCGAGCACGGTGGCGAGCAGGCTGGCGGGGAGCTCGCGGCCGGTCTCGCGCGCCAGGCGGTCGAAGGTGAGCAGCCGGTCGCGGACCACGACGGCGGGTGCGGGCCCGTTCTCGCTGAGGATGGTGGCGTAGCGCATGACGTTCCCTTTCCTGCCCCTCAGGGGGCGGTCGTCGATCCCGCCCCATCCAACCACGGGGGACGCGCACACGGTGAACGCCGGTCCGCGACGCCGGGTACACGGTGCCGGGTACACGGTGCCGGGTACACGGCGCGTTCATCACCGGCGCGGACGGGCGGGGTAGCCTTTCGAAGGCCGTGAGGCGGAAGGGGATGCCATGCTCCAGGTGACCCGCGTGTGGACGACGTTGATGGCGATGCTGATGCTCGGCGCGGCTGGCGCGCAGGGCGGCGGGAGCGCGCCCCCTGCCCCGGTGCCGCCCTTCGACCACCTGTTCCTGATCGTCCTGGAGAACCGGGGCTACGACCAGGTGATCGGCAATCCCGACATGCCGAACCTCAATTCCCTCGCCAAACGCTACGCGCTCGCCGCCGATCACCACGGGGTGGCCCACCCCAGCCTCCCCAACTACGTGGCTCTGATCTCGGGGGGGACGTGGGGAAGCCAGTCGGACGACCCCTCGCAGACGTTCAGCGAACCCACCCTGGCGGGGCAGTTGGAGGCCGTTGGGCTCGGCTGGAAGGCCTACATGCAGGGGCTGCCTTCGGCAGGGTTCCAGGGTGCGTTCGCCGGCTCCGGCGGCCTGTACGCCAAGAAGCACGACCCCTTCCTGCTCTTCCCGAGCATCGCGGACGCGCCGGCGAGGGCCGCTCGGGTGGTGCCCCTCCAGCAACTCGGAGCGGACCTCGAGACCGGTCACGCACCCGCCTTCGCCTTCATCGTCCCCGACCAGTGCCACGACATGCACGGCACCTCGCACTGCCAGGACGCGCACGCCCTCGACCGGGCGGGGGACGCCTTCGTGCAGCACTGGGTGCAGGCGATCCAGGCCTCGAGCGCGTGGACGGGCAACAGCGCCATCGTGGTGACGTTCGACGAGGCGCCCCAGGGGATCGCGTCCGTGCTCGGGCTCGGCGCGAACCACATCGCCACCATCGTGATCAGCCGCGAAGGCCCGCGCGGGTTCAC
Organism: uncultured Trueperaceae bacterium; assembly: GCA_963783895.1. Classification (GTDB taxonomy): domain Bacteria; phylum Deinococcota; class Deinococci; order Deinococcales; family Trueperaceae; genus JASBRS01. The sequence goes on along the minus strand of CAWAPF010000014.1, from coordinate 100,416 downwards.
GCTGCACACGCCGACCGACCACTACGCGCTGTTGCGCACGCTGGAGGAGGCCTGGGGGTTGCCGCTGCTGGGCCAGGCCTCCGGCGCGACCTCGATGGCCCCGCTCTTCCGCTGATCCGCAGCGACCGGCGTCCGGTCGGGGGCGGCGCTTACTCGGGCGGCTTCGTGAGGATGACCTTGCCGTCGGGCGCCATCAGGTACCAGGCCGCGCCTGTGGCCGCGCCCTGAGGCGGCGCCACGGCCTGACCGAAGGTGGTCCCTGCGCTCGTGTCGGCGGCGAAGGTGTACAGCGGCCAGCCTGCGTAGGTGACCTGCGTGCTGCCGCTCGGTCCCTCCGTCGTTCCCAGCAGGGCTGCCTTCACGCCGTCGCCGGCATTGGGCACGCCGTCGGTCGTTAGCGGGGGCCAGACCTGCAGGCAGGTGCCGTTGCAGGCGGCGATCGGCGGGACGCCGGAACCGTTGATCCGGGCGACCTGCTCGGGTTGGGCGGCGACGTACAGCGCCAGGCCCGCGCCGTCGGTCAGGTAATCGCCGTAATCGGCGTCGTGCGCAACGCGCACGGTCGCTGTGCCGGTCGCTGTGCCGGTCGCTGTGCCGGTCGCTGCGTCGCGTGCCCGTCGACTGTGCCGCGACCCAGGGCGCGGAGCCTGCGACCAGTCCGGGACCCGCCATGACGGCCATCAGCAGGACGGCGGCGAGGAAGTCGTGCGTGCGACGCATCGGTACCCTCTCCCTCCGGGCGCTACGTGCATGCGCGGAGCCGCCACGGCGACGGCCGCGCGGCGCGGCAGCCCTTCACCCCTCCTTACGCGCCGGCGACAGGAGTGGATGCGTCGCCGGTCGTCGTGCCGGCCGGCCCGGCTCTTCAGGTGCCCGGTCCTTCAGGCGCCCGGTCTTCAGAAGCTCCGGCGGCCGGCGCCGAAGCTCGAGCCGATCCCGACCAGGCGGTCGAGGATCATCACGAGCGCGATCGAAGCGAGGACCAGGAAGGTGGACAGGGCGTTGATGTCGGGCCGGACACCGCTGCGCACAAGCCCGTAGATCTCCATGGGCAGGGTGTTGAACCCGAAGGGCGCCAGGTAGTACTGGATGAGGAAGTTGTTGAACGACACCATGAACGCCATGATCGAGCCCGCCAGGATCGAGGGTACGAGCTTGGGCAGGGTGATGGCCACGAAGATGCGCGGCGCAGAGGCGCCGAGCTGGGCACCCGCCTCCTCCTCCTCGAAGCGCTCCCCCCGAAGTCGGGTGAAGACCAGCAGCGTGACGTACGGGAGCACCACCACCGCGTTGCCCAGATAGAGATTGAGCACGCTGCGGCCCGAGCCCACGAGCAGCAGGAACAGCAACATGGTCACCCCCAGCACCAGCCAGGGCACCGTCACTGGGACCAGGTTCACCGCCTGGAGCGTGTCCACCAGGGCGCGGGGCAGACGCCCCCGGGCCATTCCCAGCGCCGCCATGCTGCCCGCGACGGCGCAGGCGCCGGCCACGACGAGACTCATCAGCAACGTGTGCAGGGTGGTCTGCGCGAGCGCCGGCTCGTGGAAGAGGCGGACGTACCACTGCGTGGTGAAGTGCAAGGGCAACGTGCCGTAAGGCGAGGTGTTGAACGACATCAGCACCAGGTAGCCGATCGGCACGAACATGGCCGTGTAGACCAGCGCGGTGAACGCTGTCCACAGTGCGGCGCGTGCGCGGCCGCCCGTCCGGCTCACCGCCTCAGTGCCCGGCGGCTCGCTTGCGCCAGCGCCGCCAGGACGCCGAAGCCCAGCACCGCCGCGACCGTCAGCGTCAGCGAGACGGTGGCCGCGCGTGCGAGGTCGAACGTCTGGTTGATCTGCGCGTTGATCACCTCGCCGAGCATGCTGACGCGCGTGCCGCCCAGGATCTGCGGCTCGACGAAGGAACCGGTGGCCGGGATGAACACCAGGGCGCAACCGGCGATCACCCCGGGCACGCTGCGCGGCCAGAGGATCTCGGCGAACACCCGCCAGCGGCCTGCGCCCAGCCCGACGGCCGCCTCCAGCACGCTGTCCTCGATGCGCTCCAGCGAGCCGTAGATCGACAGCACCATGAACGGCAGGTACTCGTACACGAGCGCCAGCGTCACGGCGGCCCGCGAGTAGAGCAGGGAGGTGGTGGCGGGCACCAGCCCGACCGCGTGCAGGGCAGCCTGCAGGGGCCCGCCGACCTGGAGCAGCCCCTGGAAGGCGTAGATGATCAGCAGGTAGGAGACGAAGAAGGGGGCCATGAGCACGGCCAGCAGGGCGTTGCCGCGACGCCGGTGCACCTTGGCCAGGGCGTAGGCGAGGGGCCAGCCGATCCCCAGGCTCAGGAGCGTGGCGAGCGCGGGGATCGTCAACGAGTTGGCCAGAACGATGCGGGACGGGGCGTCCCGGAAGAAGCGCAGGTAGTTGTCGAACAGCAGGCCCAGCGTCGAGACACCCGTCACGCGTGCCGGCGTGAGGCTGTTGACGACCAGCGCCGCCAGTGGAACCAGCACCAGCACCAGGATGAGGCCGTAGGCGGGCGCGAGGAGCCCCGCGCCCGCCCAGCGGCTCCGCCTTCCGTTCAACGTCCGGCCCCGCCTGGGCGACGGCGGGCCGGCACGGGGCCCGCGTGCGTCATGGCAGGGGCTTCACCGGCGTCGTCTTCACGTCCGTCCAGAGCTGCGACCAGGCGTTGTAGGTGTCTTGCGGGATATTCGTCTCCAGCACGGCGTTCGGCTGGAAGGTCTGACGTTGGTCGACTGGCAGGCTCTCGGCCACGATCTGGTTGGCGGGCGACGGCGGCTGTTGCTGGAGGTCCCGCGCGTAGCGGTCCTGGAACGTCTGAGAGATCATGAAGTCGATCCACTTGTACGCCAGAGCGGGGTGCGGCGCGTCCTTGACGATCACCCAGTTGTCCACCCAGGTGATGACGTCCTTGGGCGTGACGTAGCGGATGGGGTAGCCGTTGGCCTGGATCTGCGTGGCCAGGCCCGACCACACGTTGCCGATGACCACCTGCTTGGCGGCGTACAGCTTGGTGAAGTCGTCGGTGGTGGCCCAGTAGGTCACGTCGAGGCGCTTCTGCTCCAGCAGGGCCTGTTTCACCTTGGCGAGGTCGGGGTGGTAGGGGTCCTCGCCGAGGTACACGGCCGCCGTCATGACGGCGATGACCGGGTCGTCGTTGAAGGTGACCTTGCCGGCGTACTGCTTGTCCCACAGCGCGGCGTAGCCTTCGACCGGGGCGCTGACCAGCGCGGGGTTGTAGCCGACGCCGACGGTGCCCCACAGCCACGGCACGCCGTACACCTGGCCGCCCGACTTGAGCGCCGCGAGCTGCGTCAGGCCGGGGATGAGCTCGTGGTAGTTGGTGAGCCGGGACACGTCGATGGGTTGGACGAGGCCGTCATCGACGGCGTAGCGGATGTACGTCGAGTTGGGGAGCGCGACGTCGATCTGGCCCACGCCCCCCTGCTTCAGCATGTTGAGCAGCTGTTGCTCGGAGCTGAAGTCGACCTGCTTGACGGTGCAACCGCACTCTTGCTCGAAGGCCTGGACCACCCATGGCAGGTCGCTGCCGTAGCCCTGCCAGTTGGCAACCAGCAGCGTCGGCTTCTGCGCCCACGCCGTGGCCAGCAGGGCGGTACCGATGAGCGCCAGCAAGAGGCGCCACGCGTACGTGCTTCGGTTCTCCATAGCCGTTCCCTCCATGCTCCTGCGCGGGGGTGCCCGCGCGCGTTGCCATCGGTTCTCCTGCTCGCGATCCTACTCGCCATCCCCGGTGTCCCGGCCGCGCGACAGCGCAAGCCGGACTTCGTGCCGGCCCGCGGCCAGGGCCAGGCGGGCGCCGTGCGGTCGAACGTGAGCTCGGCTCCTTCCGGCAGTGCCGCGTGGAGCACCTGTGCGGGCGCCAGGCGCGGCACGCTCAGCGTCACGGCGCCCGGGCTCTCGACCGTGAGTTCGAGTCCGTCCGCTTCAAGCCGCACTCCGCTCAGGCGGCAGCGGGCGTCGCCGGCGAGCTCCGGCCGGCCGTCGAGCGTGAGGTGCCAGGCATCCTCGCGCCCGCCCACGTCGCCCTCCAGTCGAAGTATGCGCCCCGACCATAGCGTGCCGCGGTGGCAAGGGCCGCGATCGGTCGCCACGCACAGCCCTTCCCAGGGGGATGGGAAGAGCGCGTCCTCCACGCGCATCAGTGGTAACAGCGCGCCCCAGCCGTAGAACGTGTCGGAGTCCTTCGAGTCGTGGCCCTCGCCGGTGACGGCGTTGTAGTTCTCGTGGCAGTGGCGGTGCTCACGCCACTCGCGGGCGAACATGGCGTACGAGCGTTCGGTGACGGCTCGCGCTTCCTCGTGTAGGCCATAGCGTCGCAGCCCCAGGACCACCAGGTAGTTGGTGGGCGGCCAGATCCGTCCGCGCCAGTAGACGTTGTCGTTGAAGGCGGGGTCGTCGCGTCGGATGGTGGGCAGCACATGCGGTCCCCAGAAGGCTTGCTCGTTCAGGAGCTGGCCGCGCACCATGCGTTCGGCGCGGTCGCGGGACGGTACCCCGGCCAGCAGCGGGTAGAAGCTGGTGGGGCCGATACGCTTCGAGGGCGTGCCGTCCGGGGCAACGTTGACGTAGACGCCCGCCTCTTCGTCCCATGACACGGCGTCGATGGCGCGGACGATGGCGCCGCCCGCCTCCTCGAGCCGCGCCGCTGCGGCGCGGTCGCCGAGGCGCCGGGCGATGCGGGCCAGCATCTCCGCTTCGAGCGCCACCAGACTGGAGAGCCCCACGTCGAGCTGCCGGAGGCGTCGGCTGTCGGGGTCGAGCTCGACGCCGTCGTGCATGGGGCTGTTGTCCATGAACGACTCGTCGCGGGCGGCCAGCGCCGTTCCCTTGAACGCGCCGTGACCGTAGCGAGAGGTGCCGAAGGCGAACAGGCCCGTGCGCGCGTCCCGCCGCTCGCGCAGCCACCAGTCGAAGGCGGCCGTGAGGGTGGGGAGCGCTCGATCCAGCACGCCGAGGTCGCCCGTGCGCAGGTAGGCGGACCACGCCACCAGACCGCCGACGGGGCTCTGCGAACGGTCGAGCCACTTCGTGCGGGGGCTCAGCAGACACGCCAGGTTGCCCTCGGGCGTGGCGCTCGCGAGGGCCACCTCCAGGTTGCGGCGGGCGGCCTCCGCGTCCAGCGCCGCGGCCATGTGGGCGTGGAAGAAGGTGTCGTCGAGCCAGGTGAACCAGCCCCCGAACTTCCGGGTGATCCAGGCGCGGGTGGGCGCGGTGTACCAGCGGCCGTTCGCCGGGTCGATGACGGAGTTCCACCCCAGCACGGTGTCCACGGCGGCGAGCGCCTCATCCACGTCGGTCTCCGGACGGGTGTCGGTCGCTGCAGCGTCCACCGCGGGAGCGTCCCGGGCAGGAGGGTCCGCGGTGACGCTCGAGCCCCTGGCCCGCGCGAGTGCCCGCTCGACATCGGCCCCGATGGCCAGCGTGAAGCGCACCACGGGCGTGGCCTCCAGGTTGAAGCGGAGCGCGATCACCGGCGCCGCGGTCGGCGGATCGTCCTCGCGCAGCGCGCGCTCGTCGGCGTAGTAGCCGCCCTCGGTGAGCTCGGCCTCGAAGGCCTCGATGGTGTCGTGCAGGGTCACGAACACGGGGGCCTGGGCGACCGCGAGCGCCAGGCCCCGGCCCGGCGCGTCTGCGGTGAGCGTGCCGTCCGCGCGCGCTTGCGGTCGGACGGTCGCGTTGGCACCCTCCGAGCCGGGTTGGAAGGCGACGAGCAGGTTGACCCAGGTGCGAAGGCCCCACTCGGCCAGCTCGACTGCCCGCAGCTCGCCCGTCAGACGGTAGGGGCCGTCCTTGGCGTAATGGAGGCGGAAGACCGAGCCGGCGTGCTCGGCCTCGAGCTCGAGCCGCGAGCCGTCGAGGCGGCGGGCGCCGAAGCGCGTGCGTTCGGGAGCGTCGAGCCGGGAGGTGGCGTTGGCTGACGCGCTGTACACAACGGGCATCACGAACAGCCCGGAGACCGCGTCCAGCACGGCGGCGGGAGTGTCCGACAGCCAGGTGTTGAGCTGGTAGCGGGGGGTGATCTCACGTAGGCTCATGGGCGCTCCTCGGGGATCAGGCTCACGCGCTCCCGGGGGAAGGTCAGCCTCACCGGGGTGCCGCGCGCATGGGCTTCGGCCTCGGTGCCGGAAGCCAGCGCCCGCACGAGGGTGTTCCCGGGCCGGGCCCGTACGGTGTACTCCGTATTCGCGCCGGTGAAGGCGGCGTCCTCGACGGTGCCTTCGATGACGGTGCCTTCGATGACGGTGCCTTCGAGGGCGGGGCCTTCGGCTGCCGCGTGCCCGACCGGGTCGGCTCCCGGGCCGGCGGCGGCGCGTCGGGCGGCCAACGCGATCGTGCCGATGACGACGTCCTCGGGACGGATCATGGCCGTGACGAGCGTTCCGTCGGGCACTTGGGTGCCCGACGCGGTCGAATCGCCCGAGAGGCGGAGCTCCACAGCGCCCTCGAGCCGGGCCGGGGAGGCGCGGAAGCGGCCCTCGAACAGGTTGGCGTCCCCGAGGAAGCGCGCTGCGAACACGCTGCCCGGCCGCGTGTACAACTCTCGCGGAGGGCCGCTCTGCTCGATGCCGCCCGCGCGCAGCATCACCAGTACGTCGGCCAGGCGCATGGCTTCCTGCTGGTCGTGCGTCACCAGGATGGTGGTGACGCCGAGCTCCTGCTGGAGGCGCCGGACCTCCTGTTGCATCTGGGCCCGCACGTTCTTGTCCAGCGCCGCGAAGGGCTCGTCGAGCAGCAGGATGTCGGGCTCGAAGACCAGCGCGCGGGCCAGCGCCACGCGTTGGCGCTGACCCCCGGAGAGCGTGGTCGGCCGCCGGTTGGCGAAGCCGGCCAGGCCCACACGCTCGAGCATCTCGTGCACGCGGCGCTCCAGCTCCTCGCTCTGCACGCCCCGCGCGCGCAGGCCGAAGCCGACGTTGCCGCGGACCGACATGTGGTCGAACAACGCCAGGTCCTGGTAGACGAAGCCGATGCCGCGGCGCGCGGGGTCCAGGTCCGTGACGTCGCGCCCCCCGATGTGCACGCGCCCGGCGTCGGGCCTGAGGAACCCTGCCAGGACGCGCAGCAGCGTGGTCTTTCCGCAACCGGTGGGCCCGATCAGGCAGGCCAGCGAGCCGCGCGGCAGGGCCAGGTCGACGTCGGTGAGGACGGGGGTTCCGTCGAAGGCGTGATGCACTCCTGACGCCGCCAGGAATCGGGCGTCGGCCTCCGGGGGGGTCGCGAGATGCGCGCCGACGTCTGCGGCGCTGCTCACGACGCCTCCGGGGCGAGCGCCAGGGCGGCCTCGCGCGCGCTCACCAGCTGCACCTGCTCCGGCATGCGTGCCAGGGTGGCCAGCACGCCACGCTGGGCGTGCGCGTCAGGGCCGGCCAGGGCGTCGGTGACCAGCCACACCGGCAGGTTGCGGTCGAGCGCGCCGAAGACGGTGGCGAGGACGCAGATGTCGGTCTCCACGCCGGCGATGAGCAGGGGCGAGGGGCCGAAGGTGCGTACGTGGGCGTCGAACGCGGCGTCCTCGAACGCGGAGTAGGTGTGCTTGTCGAACACCGTCTGGCAACGCTGCAGCAGGGCGGGCAGCGGGTCGAGTATCTCCGGCTCGGCGGCGGCGCGCGCGGCCAGCGTCTGCCAGCGCTCCTCGTAGGCGCGCCAGGGGCCGTCCTCGACGCCGTGCGCGCTCGGCAGCACGGTCCGGGTGCACAGCAGCGGGCACCCCAGCGCGTCTGCCAGCGCGGCGATGGTGGCCGCCACCACTTCCACGCCGCCGAGCGCCCATGGAGCGAAGTCGCGGTAGAGCCGCTGAACGTCGATCGCGACCAGAAGAGGCTTGTTGGCCATGCGTTCTTCAGGCTATCAGCACCGCCTGCCGGCCGCAATCGCGTCGACCGATCGGCGAGGCCTCGGCTCGTGCCGCAGCGCGTCCTGCTGCAAGGCGGCGCCCGCCGACGTAGCATAGGGGCGCGCCGTCGCCCGGGATCCGGGCTCGCGCGCCCAGGGGTCGCGGCGCCGTGCGCCGGGGCCCCGACACGCTGCGGCGTGGGGCGCCGACGGGTCGCGGGAGAGGACGTCGATTGACGGCTTGGCGAGCATTGGCGCCCCTGATGGGGCGTGTGGCGAAGAGTGTGCTCCGGCGCGTGCGACCGGGCGGCGGCACCACCCTGCCCGGTTGGGTGGCGGTGAAGCTCGACCCGGACTTCGTGGAGCGCGCCGCGGCGCGTTACCCGTTGCGCGTGGTCATCACCGGGACGAACGGCAAGACCTCCACGATGACGTTGCTACGTCACCTGCTCGAGCGGGACGGGCGCGCCGTGGTGGCCAACGAGGAGGGTGCCAACCTGCACCAGGGCATCGCAGCGGCGCTCCTGGAGGGACCCGGCGACGCACTGGTGATGGAGGTCGACGAGGCGGCGTTCCCCAAGCTCGCGCCGGCCCTGGCGCCCCATCTGGTGATCGTCACCGGGCTGTTCCGCGACCAGCTCGACCGCTTCGGGGAGGTGCGAACGACGCGCGGGCACCTGGAGCGCGCGATCGGCGCCTTGCCCGAGGCCCGGCTGCTGCTGAACGGTGACGACCCGCTGGTGGCCAGCCTGGCGGTGGAGGGGCGGAGCCTCGCCTTCCGGGCGGCCCTGCCTCCGATGGAGGTCCCCAGTGACATCCCCGCCTGTCCGGTGTGCGGCGGGGACCTCCACTACAGCGAGCGCTACTACGCTCACCTCGGTCGCTACCGTTGCGATGCGTGCGGCTTCACCAACCCGAGTACGCCCTACGAGGCTGCCCTCGGGGACGCCGGTTTGACGATGGACGGGAGAACGTACCCCCCGCTCCCTCCCTATCTGCACCCGTACAGCGCTACCGCCGCCCTGGCTGCCGCGATGGCGCTGGGGGTCGAACCCCGGCTCGAGGCGTGGCCCGGCACCGTCGGCGGGAGGGGAGAGGTGCGCACGATTCTGGACCGCCGGGTCAGCCTCGCGCTGGTGAAGAACCCGGCCAGCATGAGCTGGAACCTTGCACAGGAACGGGCCGACGCGCACGCGTTCCTCATCAACGACGGCTCGGCCGACGGCGTCGACGTGTCGTGGCTGTGGGACGCCCGCTACCCGCACGAGCTCGGTCGCGTCGCGGTGGGAGGGTCCCGGGCCCTGGAGTTCCTGATCCGCATGCGTTACCTGGACCCGCGTCCGGACGCCGCGGCGTTCCCGACGTTGCACGAGGCCCTCACGGTGGCGGTTCGCGGGGCTCCGGCCGGCGGCTCGGTGCTGGTGCTCTCCACCTACACCAATCTCAAGCAGGCCCACCAACTGCTGGACAAGCCTCCGGTAGCAGCGCCGGCGGCCGGGATCGCCCTGCCACACGGGGAGGCGTCGACCGCCCCGGCGGCCCGCCGTGCCCACGGGAACGGCCGACCGGCCCGCATCGCCTGGCTCTACCCCGACCAGATGGGCACGTACGGCGACGGCGGCAACCTCGAGGTGCTTCGTCAGCGGCTCGCGTGGCGCGGTCTCCGCGCGGAGGTGCTGCGCGTCGATGTGGGCGACCGCTGGCCCCAGGACGTCGACGCCGTCGTGATGGGTGGCGGTGAGGATCTGGCGCAGGGGCTGATCATGAGCGATCTCCGCCGTCACGCCGCGGAGATCGGCGGGCTGCTCGACGACGGCGCGGCGGCTCTGGTGGTGTGCGGCGGCTACCAGTTGTTCGGCGAGAGCTTCGAGGTGGACGGCCGGCCGGTCAAGGGGCTCGGCCTGCTCCCGGTCACAACCTCGCGGGGCTCTCCCCGGCTGGTGGGCCGCATGCTGGTCGAGAGTCCGTTCGTGAACGACCTCCTGGTGGGTTTCGAGAATCACGGAGGACACACGCGCTTGCACGGCGGCACGCCGCTCGGCCGGGTCGTCGAGGGGCACGGCAACGCCTTCGAGGGCGTGGCCGACGAGGGCGTGGTCCACGGTCACGCCCTCGGCACCTACCTGCACGGCCCCGTGCTGGCACGCAACCCATGGCTGGCGGACCTTCTGCTCGGCTGGGTCGCCGAACGGCTCGGCTGGGAGGCGCTGGCGCCCCTCGACGACGCCATCGAGCGTCAGGCGCTGGAACGGCTGGCGCCGACCGCCCGCGCCCGCTGATCCAGAGCGGTGCCGATGAGCTCGAGCTCGAGCCCGAGCCCGCTACGGCGTCTGTCCACGGAACGGCGAGCACCGCGTCCGGACGGCGGACGCGGCGCTCGCAGGCTCGGGAGGTGCGGCTCCCGGGGGGACCGCAAGGAGGCGGTCCCTAGGTTGGGGATGGGTCAGTCGTCGGTGGAGGCCGTCCCGCTGGCGCTGGTGTCCGTGGAGGTCGAGCCCGAGCCGGTCTTGGTGCTGTCATTCAGGTTGGTGCCGACCTTCACCTGGTCGTCGCCGGCGGAAGCCTTGGTTTCATTGGACGCGCTGGTGTCGGGACTGGAGTCGGCGGACCCTGCGCCCGCGGAGCTGGAGCCCTCGGAACTGGAGCTGGAGCCTGCGGAGCTGGAGCTGGAGCCCGCCGACCCCGCGCTGTCGTCCTTGCCGGGCTGCTTGCTGCCGCTCACCTGGCCGTTGCCCTGGCTGTGATCGCCGGCCTGGGAGCTCTGCTCCTTCTGGCTGGGGTCGGCGGCGTTGTCCTGCTTCTCTTGCTGGCCGGTCGAGGAGGCGTGGTTGTCGCTGTTCTCGGTGACGTCGACGCTGTCCACGCCGCCGCTCTTGGCGAAGTCCGGCAGATTGCTGAACTGGCTGCCGTCGACGACGGTGACCTTGCCGCCTGCCTTGACCATGGCTTCGAACGTCTGGGTGGAGCCCTTGGCATCGGTGACCGTGATGGTCACGAAGCCGCTGGTGCCGGTGTCGAGCGAGAGCGACAGCTGGCCGTTGCTGATGGTCCCGGTCCCGACCTGGGTGCCGGAGTCGTTCTTGACGGTGACCGTCCCGCTGTTGGGCAGCGAGGCGGCGAGGGCGATGGTACCGAGGGCGAGTAGGGCGAACAGGAGGGTAAGGGTTCTCTTCATGGCTATCACCGGCGCAAGCATGCCCCCGCAAGCTGAAGCCAAGCTGAATACCCTTCCACACGGAAAGAGATGAGCGTTGGCTGAGACGTGCCTGCACCCGGACGAGTGGGGGCGGCAGGCGGGCGCTTGTCAGCGGCACGCGGCCGCGAAGGCGCTCATCGGAGTGCGCCTCGCAGGAGCGCGCGGCGTCGGCTAGGCGCTGCCCGCGGGCAGCGCCTCAGAAGGCGACGCCGCACTCCAGGATGACGTTGGCGTAAGGGGTCGCCTCGCCCGTGCGCACCACGGCCTTCACGACGGGCAGCTCGTGCTTCAATTGCTCGTGAGGCACACGGTCGAGTGGCACGTCCGGGAACGCGGCGCGCACCGCGTCGAGGGCGCCGGGGTTGTGCTGGACCGCCTCCTCCGCCACCGTCAGGCGCTGCACCACGAGCTCGTCCGCGAGGGCCGCCACGACCTCCGCGAAGCGTGGGACGCCCTGCACCAGCGCGAGGTCCACCACCGGCACCTCGGGCGGTACCGGGAGTCCGCAATCGGCCACCACGAGCTGGTCGGTGTGCCCCAGCGTCGCCAGCAGCCCGCTCAACTGCGCGTTCAGGATGCCCCGCTTCTTCATACCCACCCCCGTCAGCGGCCGGGCGAGCCGGCCGGATGTTGCCTCAGGAATGCCTCGACGTCCTCGCGCGACGCCATGGCGGGCTGCGCGCCGGGGCGCGTCACGGCGACGGCCGCGGCGGCATGCGCGAAGCGCACGGCCTCGTCGAGCCCGCTCCGGTCGCCCACCGCCCCGGCCAGCGCGGCCGCCAGCGCACCGTTGAAGGCGTCGCCGGCCGCCGTGGTGTCCACCGCGTCGACGCGGTAGCCCGGGACGGCCTCGAAAAGCCCTGCGGCGCTGACGAAGGCGCCGCGGACGCCGGCCTTCACCACCACGACCTCGGCGCCGGTGCGCTCGCCGAGAGCGCGCGCCGCCGCGCGCATTGCGGGACCGTCGGTTGTCGGCATGCCCGTGAGCCTGGCCAGCTCGTGCTCGTTGGGCGTCATCATCCACACGCTACCCCTGGGGAGGTCGTCGAGCGGCCGAGCAGGTGCCGGGTCCAGGATGACCCGCGGGCCGCCGGAAGGGGGCAGGCACGCAAGTAGGTGTGCCAGGCCGGCGATGGGGACCTCGAGTTGGAGCAGCAGGTAGTCGGCGTCCGCCAGCGCCTCGAGGTGCCGGTCGACGTAAGCGGCATCGACGCGACCGTTCGCGCCGGCTGCGATGGCGATCATGTTCTCGCCGGAGTCCTCCACCCAGATGTCGGCGGTACCGGTGGCGGCGTCCTCGACCGTCTGCAAGGCGTGGGTCAGGACGCCGGCACCCTCGAGCGAAGCGTGGAGGCGCTCGGCGAGCGCGTCGGCGCCGAGCTTCCCGTACATGGCGACGTCCGCCCCGAGCTTGCCGCATGCGACGGCCTGGTTGGCCCCCTTGCCCCCCGGGTACATGGCGAAGTCGCGGGCCGCCACCGTCTCTCCCGGGTCCGGGAAGCGTTCGAGCCGTGTCACCAGGTCCACGTTGAGGCTCCCGAAGACAGCGATGCTTCCCTTTGGCACGTGAACCCTCTCAGGCGGAACGGCCCCTTGAGCGCGGATCGCGAATGATCCTTGCGAACGGCTCACATCATAGCGAACGTGCGCCGGGGTGGATGCCCCGGCGCACGCAGTTCCCGTTGCCCGAACAGGGCGGCGGGATCAATTCACGATGTTGATCGTGCCCTTCATGTTGTGGTCGCCGAAGTGCGAGCCGTTCTCTTCGAAGCAGCCGAACTCCCAGGTGCCCACCTTGTCGGGCACCACGAAGCGTGTAGGTCACCGTGCCGCCCTTGGGCTCGAGCGCCACGGTCTCGGGGCCGTCGGCGCGGAGCTCGGCGACGCCGGTGCCCTTGCCGAATTGGACCTGACTGGCATCCGTGAACAGCGGGGTCTTCCAGCCGTCGGGGAACTTCTTCCCGAAGCTGTCGGTGCTGTAGTTGACGTCCTTGCCCATGAGCAGCTCGTGATCCTTGTCGGTGGACTCGTTCTTGAGGGTGATCTCGACCGTGTCCCCGACGTGCCACGTCATGGTGTTGGGCGTGTAGCTGTAATCCTTCATCACGATGGAGTACTTCTCGACGTTCCCACTCTGAGCGAACGCCGCCGAGCCTGCCACGAACAGGCCCGCGAAGACCACAGCCAACGCGATGAAACGTACCTTACGCATGCCTACAGACGTCGTTCTGGCATAGGACGACATCATTGCCACTCTCCCTTCGATTTGGCCCCCGGCCAGGGAAAGTCGGGCAAGCGCTCTTCGCTTACTCGGCTTATGAGCCAACCATAAGGGTGTGGCGCCCTCTCAGCAAGTCCTCACCTTACGAATCCCTGCGTCCGGGCCGCTTCATGAAGCGGCGAAGGTCGTCCAGGAAGGCGCCCTGTGCGCGTCCGTCGGCCGCAACCACGCGATGCGCTGAGGCGACGAGGACCCCCCGGCGTGGGCCTGTGCTCGTCACCGGATGCGCCCGAAGATGCCGTGCAGATCGATGTCGAAGTGGTAGAGCTTGGCCACTTCGGACTCGAAGCTGCGCAGAAACCGGAATCGGAACAGCAGCACGGCCAGCGCGGCACCGATCAAAGGACCGACGACGTAGACCCAGAAGTCACTCCACTGTCCTGCCACGAGGGCGGGCCCCAGGCTGCGGGCGGGATTGGTGCTGGTGCCAGAGATCGGGGCCTCCAGCGCGACCATCAGCGCGTACAGCGCCGGCATGAGAAGGGGCGTGAAACGACGCAGCGAGCGGCGGCCCGTGAACACCAGCAAGCCGACGACCAGGGCCAGGGTCGTCAGCGTCTCACCCGCCACGGCACCCCACGGGCCCCAGGCGCCGGGCACGGTGGCGCCGTAGTCGACGCTCGAGCCGAGGCGACCCCACAGCAGCAGCGGGACCGAGCCGGCCACTCCCCCGAGGAGCTGCGCGAGGAGGTAGCCCGGTACGTGCTCCCCCTTGAGGGTGCCGTTCCACCAGAACGCCAGCGATACCGCGGGATTGATGTGGGCGCCGCTGACGCGCCCGACCCAGGAGGTGGCGATAAGCCCGCCGGTCGAGCCGAACAGCAGGCCCGTCAACAGCCGCCGCAGCCACGGTTCGGGCAGGAGTCGGACGACGGGGCTGCCGCTCCCGAAGTCGACGATCACGCAGGAGAGCCCCACCGCGATCAGGACGGCGGTGCCGAGGAACTCGGCCAGCAGGACCACGAAGGGAGTACGCACGGCTTCCCAACCTACATCCCGCCGAGGATCGCTGACGTCTCGGCGACGTGCGGGCGTGCGCTCGGGGCGGTACAACCGGGCGACGGCCGCTCGCGGCCGGGGAGGAAGGCATCCCATGATCACTGTTGCCAATCGCATTCATGTTGCGCCCGAGAACGCCGAGGCGTTCGAGCGCGCATTCCGTCAACGGGCAGGGCACGTCGACGAGACGCCGGGCTTCATCCGCAACCAGGTCCTGCGGCCGACCAAGGAGGGCGACCCCTACGTGGTGCTGACCACCTGGGCGGACCGCGAGGCGTTCGAGGCATGGACCCGTTCGGAGTCGTTCAAGAAGGCGCATGCCAACGCCGGGGCCACGCCCACGGGGAAGAGCCGGCTGGAGGTCCACCAGATCATCCAGGACAGCAACGAGCCCGAGATCGAGGTCGAACCGGCCCCGACGAGCTAGTTCCTCCGCGGGCCGCGGCCGCTAGCCGGGGGAACGATCGCCGGCAGCCAGCAGGCGGCGCTCGTCGTGGGGCTGCAGCCCCGCCTGCGCGCTGCCGTGGTCGTCGTGCCAGGCGAGCGTGTCCCGGACCGTGTCGGCGAGCGGCGTGAACCGGAGGCCCAGGGCCACCGCCCGCGCCGTGGCGTAGGGCTCGCCACCCCGGAAGGGGAAGGGCGTGACCATCGGAAGGGCGCTCCGCGGCAGGTCCAGGGCGTCGAGGCGCTCGAGCGGCACCCACGCCGGGCGGGCGTCGCTGCCCGTCACGCCGGCCACCTCGCGAAGCACCGCTCCCCAGGTCGTCGGCTCGGCCGGCCCGGACACGTTCACCTCACCCAGGGCCTCGCCTTCTGCCTGGTCGATGGTGAAGCGCGCCAGATCGCGTACGTCGACGAAGGCCAGCGGGAGTGCGGGGTCCATGGGCGCTGCGAAGGCGCCGCCGCGGCGTACGCGCCGCAGCCAGTACGTGAAGCGGTCGGTGGTGTCGCCCGGTCCCACCACGTAGGTGGGGCGGATGGCGAGGCTGCGGTCCGCGAAGGCCGCTTCCGCCTCCCGCTCGCACAGCGCCTTGAGGCCACCGTAGGTGACGGCGTCGATGGTCTCGGTGGTCGGGTCGTCGAGCGTGCGCAGGGGCGAGCCGACGTCCTGTCCCGGTTCGTCGACGCTCGCGTACACGGCGCAGGTCGAGATGAACAGGTAGCGATCGGTGCGCTCACGCAACGTGCTCGCGGCGTCCCGCACCTGCCGCGGCAGGTATCCGCTCACGTCGACGACGACGTCCCAGCGGCCCGCGTCCAACGCCGACAGGTCGCCGTCGCGGTCGCCCAGCAGCGCCGTGGCGCCCTCCGGCGTGGCGCTACGGCCGCGGTGGAACGCGTCGACCCGATGGCCGCGCGCCAGCGCTTCCAGCGCGATGTGGAGGCCGACGAAACGTGTGCCGCCGAGAATCAGGATGCGCATGCAGACCTCTCCCCGGCCCGACCCCGGCGGGGCGGGCGCTCCTACGAGATGCCCCATCACACCATGGGCGGCAACGGCTTGCGGTCGGGCTCGACGAAGCGCCGACGGGCTTCTTCGCTCTCCAGGAGCTGCTGGGTGTAGTACTCGCGGATGGTGGCGGCGTCGCGGTAGCGGGCCAGCAGGGGGTTGACACGTTCGTGGAGGGGGCGCGAGCGATCGGTGGAGGCGAGCTCGGCGGCGAGCAGACGGACCCAGAACACCGTGACCGTCTCGCGGTACTTCACCTCCGCCGCGGTACGGTCGCCGAGGGCATGCTCCAGGAACTGCAGCAGCCCCGCCCGCATGTGTTCCGTGGCGCCTTGCAGCCCGTAGCGGTCCAGGTACGTCAGCGCGACCGCCAGATGGGCCTGGTGCGAGAACCCCCCGACGGGGGTGTGGCCCCGCTCGAAGGCGGCGACCAGATCGTTCAGATCGACGTCGTTGTCGAAGGTGAGGTCGGGTCGATCGTTCATGCTCACGCCTTCCGGGGGGGCGGTGCCGACCCCGTGCCGCCTTTCACGACCAGCACCGGGCAGTGTGCGAAATCGAGAACGCGTTGCGTGACGGAGCCGAGCAGGACGCGGCGGGTCCCGCGCTGGCCGACGTGCCCCATGACGATGAGGTCTGCCTCGAGGTCGCGGGCCAACGCCACGATCTCGGCGAAGGGGTCCCCCTCCCGGAGGAAGGTGTCGGACCCCACTCCCGCGGCCTTGGCCTCGGCCTGCAGCATGTCGAGGTAGCGCCGTCCGTGGTCGTGGAGCTCGGCCTCGACCTCCTCCTCGGTGCGTTCGCCGAAGCGGTGCAACTCCTTCAGGACCGCGGCGTCCACGACGAACAGCAGGGCCATGGTGCCGGGGCTGCCCCGGAGCATGTCGACCGCGAGCTGCGCGGCGTGGATCGAGCCCTCGGAGCCATCCGTCGGGACCACGATACGGTGGAACACGCTACCATTCACCCTCGTCCTCCTTCCCTTGCTTGACGCGCTTACCGCGAAGGAACGTGGCGCGCTCCTGCTCCTCCAAGGCCTCTTCGATGGCGTGGATGGCCGCCTCGTAGTCGGGGATGAGCAGCTTCTCGAGCGCGTTCACCCGGCGCTGGGTACGCGCCAGCTCGGCGCTGACACGCCATATGGAGCTGTAGGTCTCCGCCCAGGAGCCGAGCACGTCTCCGACCTCGAGCCAGCGCTGGCGTGCCCGGTCCATGGTGATGCTGGTGCCGAAGGGGCTGTAGGGGAGGGGAAGGGCCGTGACAGTCACATGCACCAGCGGCAGGCTCACGCCCATCACCGAGCGAGCTTCCGTGACGCACGTGCTGCGGGCGGCGGGCGCCAGCGCGGCCCACGCCAACCCCTCGCTGCCCATGGCCAATCGGGCTTCACGCAAGGCGGCGTAGGCGGCTCCGAAGCGGCGTCGTACGTCGCGCTCTACGTGACCGAGCTCGCGGAGCAGCCCCCAGACCTCGCGCAGGAGCACCTCGCGTTTGCGCTCGAGCATGGCGTGCCCCGCGCGGGCCTCCTCGACCCTGCGACGCAGCTCGAGGAGCCTGGCACGGGTCGGAGCCCCGCCCGCGGCGCCCTGGATACCGTGGCTCATCGGGGCTCCTCGGAGCGGGGCGGTGAACCCGCCTCCGTGGCCGGAAGCCGGCCACGGTAGTGCTTCTGCAGGTCTTCTGCGTCAACGCGTGTCAGCTCGTCCATGGGCAGCACCGATAGCGCTCCCCAGCCCCGATCGAGGCTGTCCTCGAAACTGCGGATCTCGCTCGACCCCTGCCGCAGGACGTCGTGCTCGAATCGCTCTCCGAACTCCAGGACCATGCGGTCGATCGAGGCGAGCGCTGCATCACCGATCACGGTCGCCAGATTTCGGACCTCCTGGACACGAGCGTAGGCCGCGTAGAGCTGTGCCGCCAGTCCGGCGTGATCCTCGCGCGTGATGCCCTTGCCGATGCCGTCCTTCATCAACCGCGACAACGACAGCATCACGTCCACCGGAGGGTAGACCTCGGCCCGGTGAAGCGCCCGGCTGAGCACCACCTGGCCCTCCGTGATGTATCCGGTGAGGTCGGGCACCGGGTGGGTGATGTCGTCTCCCGGCATGGTCAGGATGGGGATCTGGGTGAGCGATCCCTTCGCGCCCTTGATGCGGCCGCAGCGCTCGTAGATCGACGCCAGGTCGGTGTAGAGGTAACCAGGGTAGCCCTTGCGACCCGGTACTTCGTTCTTGCGGGCGGAGAGCTCGCGGAGGGCCTCCGCGTAGTTGGTCATGTCCGTCAGGAGCGCAAGGACGTGGTAGTCGTGCTCGAAGGCCAGATGCTCGGCCAGCGACAGTGCCACGCGGGGCGTGACGATCCGTTCCATCGGCGCGTCGTCCGCCAGGTTGAGGAACAGGGCGGTGCGGGCCAGCAGGCCGGAGTCCTCGAACTGCTCACGGAAGAAGGCGGCCGTGTCGTGCGAGCTGCCCAGGGCGACGAACACGACGGCGAAGCGTTCGCCTTCCCCGGCGATCCGGGCTTGCAGGGCGATCTGGGCCGCCAGCTCGTTGTGCGGCAAGCCCGACCCCGATAGCAGCGGAAGCTTCTGACCGCGCACCAGGGTGTTCATCAGGTCGATCGCCGACACGCCGGTTTCGATGGGATCCCGCGGGTAAGCGCGGGCGGCGGGATTGATCGGTCGCCCATGCACGTCGACGCGGCGCTCCGCGATCGGAGGGGGGAGGCCGTCGCGCGGTCGACCGAGCCCGTCGAACACCCGGCCCAGCATCTCTTCGGCTACCGGGGCATGCAGCGTCTGGCCTCGGAAGCGCACGCTCAACGTCTCGGGCGCCATCCCAGCCGTGTCGCCCCATAGCTCGATCACGGCCGAGTCTTCCGAGGATGCCAGCACTTCGCCCAGTCGGACGGCCCCGGCCCCGTGGACCTCGACCACTTCGCCGTAGGCCGCCCGCCCGAACCCTTCGAGCAGGAGGAGCGGCCCCTCGATACGGTCGGCGCCCACGAGCTCGATCCGTGCAGACGGTGGAAGGGAGCTCATGGTGCGTCCTCGTCAGGTCGCGTGGCCTCGGCAGCGCTCGCCGAGGCCGGGGAGGCGCGCAGGGCCACCAAGGCGGCGTCGGTCTCCCGCTCGGCCGCCTCGATGAGCGAGAGATCGTCGCCGGGAGTGGTCTCCTTGAGTCGAAGGAGGCGCCCGGCGTCGATCGCGGAGCGTACCCTCACCAGGGGCACGCCGGCGTCGATGAGATCGCGGCCGCGTTCGAAGAGCCGCACGAACAGAGCCAGCAGGCTCGCCTGCTTCTTCGGTGGGCACATGGCGTCGATCGGATGCAGGGCGTTCTGCCGCAGGAATCCTTCCTTGAGCAAGCGGGCGGCTTCCAGTACCCAGCGTTGACGGTCGGGCAGCGCCTCACTCCCGACGAGCCTCACGACCTGTTCGAGACGAGCATCCTGCTCCAGGATGGACACCGCACGCCGGCGCAGCTCCGACCAGCCCTCGCTTCCCTCCGTTCTCCACCAGGCAGCGACCTCGTCGACGTAGAAGCTGTAGCTGTTCTCCCAGCTGATGGCCGGGTAGTGTCGGGCACTGGCGAGCTCGCGGCTGAGGGCCCAGAGCGCCCTTGTGAAGCGCTGCGTATGCTGGGTGACGGGCTCGGTGAAGTCGCCGCCCGGGGGGCTGACCGCTCCGATGATGGTGACCGACCCAGTCTGTCCCGAGAGCGTTTCCACCACCCCGGCGCGCTCGTAGAAGGCGGCCAAGCGACTGGGCAGGTAGGCCGGGTAGCCCTCCTCGGCCGGCATCTCCTCCAGACGCCCCGCGATCTCGCGCAGCGCCTCGGCCCAGCGGCTGGTCGAGTCGGCCATCAGCGCGACGCTGTAGCCCATGTCCCGGTAGTACTCCGCCATCGCCAGGCCCGTGTAGATGCTGGCCTCGCGCGCGGCGACCGGCATGTTCGAGGTATTGGCGATCAGGATCGTTCGCTCCAACAGCGGCCGACCGGAGGCGGGGTCGAGCAGGGTGGGGAAGTCGCTGAGCACCTGGGCGATCTCGTTGCCGCGCTCGCCGCACCCCACGTAGACGATCACCTCGGCGTCGCACCACTTCGCCAGGCTGTGCTGCAGGATGGTCTTCCCAGCTCCGAACGGCCCGGGGAGCGCCACCGCCCCGCCGCGAGCGACAGGGTAGAAGGTGTCGAGCACGCGTTGCCCCGTGACCAGGGGGCGGTCGGAGTCGAGCCTTCTCAGCGACGGGCGTGCCACGCGAACCGGCCAGCGCTGCACCATCGTCAGCTCGTGCATCTCGCCGTCGGCCGGGCTGCGGAGCCGGGCCACCACGCTGTCGCGGGCCAGGTCACCGTCGTCGGCGACCCACTCGAACCTGCCCTCCAGACCGGGGGGAACGAGCACCCGGTGCTCGACCAGGGGCGTCTCCTGCACGACGCCGACCAGGGAGCCGGGGTGGGCCTCGCGGCCTTCGGCGGCGCGCGCGACGAACCGCCACGTCCGGTCCGGAAGCGGATCGGCGTGGGCCCCCCGCTCGATGCCGGGGCCGCTCTCGAGCAACCTCTCCAGGGGGCGTTGGAGGCCGTCGTAGACCTGGCCCAGCAGGCCCGGGCCCAGAGCCACTTCGAGGGGGTGCCCGTCGGACCGCACGGGCTCACCGGGGCGCACGCCGTCCGTCTCCTCGTACACCTGCACCGTCGCGAGATCGTGCTCTCGCGCGATGACCTCGCCTGTGAGCCCGAGTGCGCCGACCCACACCTGCTCCAGCAGCCCGACCGGAGCGCTCAACCGCGCCTTGACAACCGGTCCGCTGATCCAGCTCACGGTGCCGATCTGCCTCACGGCCTCACCCTTCCGTTCCCGGGTTCACATCGCCTTCCAGGATCAGCGCGGCGACGCTGTCACGCAGCTCTTCCCGGGCGATCTGGAGGCGCGTGTCGAAGCTGACATCGACCCGGAGCCGGTCGGCGCTCGCCACCAGACCGCCCATCATCGCCACCGGAGCGTGTGCGCGGCGATAGCGCACGCCGTCCTCCGCGCCCCACGCCTCGAGCCGCTCGGGCGTGAGGAGGTCGTGTCCGCGTACCTCCGAGGCGAGCTCCACCTCGCCCATTCGAAGGCCCTGAGCGGCCAGGGCGGCCAGCCGCCGGAGCGTGGCGAGGTATCGACGGCGGTCGTCGGGAAGTGCCGCGAGCTGCGCCCTGGCATGCTTCCAGACGATGTCGAGCAGGGCCTCGCGCTGTTCCAGCGCGACGCGCTTCGCGCGCATCTCACCGAGCGCCAGCACGCGCACGCGCACCTCGGCCGCTTCGGCCTCCGTGCGCTGCCGGTGGTCCTCCACGATCGCGGCGGCGGCGTCCCGTGCTTCGCCAAGCATCTCGGCGGAGCGTCGCTCGGCGGCGGCCTCCTGCTCGAGGGCGCGCTGCTCCACCCGCCGATGGGCCTCCGCCACCAACGCTTCCAGGTCTCCGCGCACGTCCAACATGTCCGGGCTCACTCCCTCAACTTGAAGCCGAGCGCGCGCTCGACCCGCGAGCGGAGCGCCTGCGCCGCGTTGGCTCCGGTCGCGCTGGGGATCTCGACCACCAGCGGGCGCGCGGACTCCTGCGCCACCGCCTCCAGGGTGTCGCGCAGGTCCTCTACCCAGGCCTCGTCCATCAACACCAGCGCGGTGTCGGGATCGGCGAGGGCCTTCTCCAGCGCCGCGCGGGCCTGCGGCGCATCGGAGACGGCGACGCCCTCGATGCCGAGCAGTCCGAGGCCCAGGACGACGTCAGCGCCCCCGATGACCAAGAGCCCGCGAGCCGTGGCCATGATGCTCAACCCGTCCCCAGGATGATGAAGGAGATGATCAGCCCGTAGATGACGATCCCTTCGGCCAACCCGACGAAGATCAGGCTTCGGCCAAGGAGCTCGGGCTTCTCGGCGATCGCGCCGATGGCTGCAGCCCCCGCGATCCCCACGGCGATGCCCGCTCCGATGGCGGCGAGACCGGTAGCGATGGCGGCGGCCAGGAAGGGATTCCCCTGGGTGGCGGTCTGCACCACCTGGCCAGGGCCCTGTGGGGCCGTCTGGGCCGCCGCGAGCGCGGCCCACGTCCACGCCGCCAGCGCAACGAGCATCCGAAGAGTGAAGGACCTAGGCTTGCATCCGAGCATCGCGACCTCCCTGGAACGTCAGTGGGACGAAGGGGGTGCCGTCGCCCCTGAAGAAACGGCCGAAGAACTCGAAGTACTCCAGGCGCAAGGCCTGGATCCCCACCACCAGCCCCTCGAAGCCGACGATCAGTGCGGTTCCCAGGATCAGTACGGCCCAGCCCGCGGGCCCGCCGGAGTAGCGGAGCACCATGGCGGAGAGCCCCTCGTGGGCGATCGCGAAGGCACCCAGCCGGACGAACGAGAGGCTGTTGCTGGCGTAGCCGAGCACCGTCTCGAAGAGCTCGAAGAAGCCCGTCACGACGATGTCGCCGATGGGCCCCACGGGTCGTCCCCGGAGCCGTTCCTCGATCGGCTCCTTGAACCACAGCAGCAGCGCCAGCGGGGCCAACACCACGAGCATGATGCGGACATCGAGCCGCCCGAGGAGGCTCAGGACGGTGCCGCCGACGAGCGTCCAGTAGAAGAGCAGCCCGACGATGCCCTTCTTGTCCAGCACGAGCCCCATGACGTCGTGGGTGCGTGCCCGCGTGAGCAGATTGAGGGCGAAGCCGAGGTTGAGGACCAGCGCGCCGGCCACGAGGGACGCCAGGAGCAGGTCCTGGATGCGGTCCATGGGTCGGAGCCACAGCGGAGGGAACAGCGGGGCGCCGAGTACGGTGCCGTAGAGCACGCCGAACAGGGCTCCGCTCGCGCCCGCCACGGTGATGACGCGCGCCAACGGCCCGCCGCGCCTGCCCATCAAGGCTCCCGCCGCGGCTAGCAGCAGTCCGTGTCCGATGTCTCCGAACATCATCCCGTACATGAGCACGAACGTCGCGGCCGCCGGCAGCGTGGGGTCGATCTCGCGATAACCCGAGAGGCCGAAGGTGGTGACCAGGATGCGGAATGGGCGTAGCCAGGGAGGTGTGTTGAGGAGCGTGGGCACGCCCTGCCGCGTGTCGGCAGGCGGTGCAGCCTGCAGCACGACGGGTGCGGCGGCAGCGGCCCGGAGCTTGCTACCGAGAGCCTCGACGCTGTGCGCCGGGACCCAGCCCGCGATCAGGTAGACCTCGCCCCGGCTGGGAAAACGCCGGATCGCTTCGGCCACGACCGCAGCGGCGTGCAAGCGTGCCTCGAGCGGAACGAGGGTCTCGCGTAGCGCAGCGGCGAGGCGGGCGCGTTCGGTCTGGAGTTCCGCCTGCCGCGCTCGAGCCTGCTCGGCGCTCCGTTCGAGCGCCGCCAACGCCTCGTCCGGATGGCCGCGCGCGTCGGCCGGGAGTGGGATGGGTTCGAAGAAGGCGCTGCGCAATGCCCGGTCCAGGATGGCGGCGTCCTGATGCGTGCTGGCCGCCACCACCAGAGCGCGCCCGGCACGCACCTGCACCGGAGCGATCACGAACGACACGGTGAACAGCGCGGCGGCGACGCGAGCGAGGTTCTCGGCCGGCATGGTTCCAACCACGACGTAGTGCTGCCGGAGCTCGGCCAGCGCCTCGACGGGGACGTGGAGCGGCACGAGCAACTCGAGCTGCGACCGAGCCAACGCCAGCGACTCCAGCTCGCGTCTGCTCCGGTCGGCGCGGGAACGCCAGGATCGGACGCTCGTCTCCGCCACGGCCAGTTGCGCTTCCATCAGATCGAGCTCGTCGCTGGGGCGCACGGGTTCCGTCGGCGCCTGCGTGTGCGGTTCGATGCCGAGGAGCTCGAGCACCTGACCGGCACGGCGCGCCAACACCAGCGCCCGCTCCGCGATGTCGGCCCAGTGACGCTTCGGCTCCAGGGACTCGGTCTCGACGTCCTCGAGGTGGAGGGTCTCGGAGTGGAGCAGGACGTTTGCCGTGACTTCCACATCGCGCTCGAGCACGAAGATGCTCACTTCCTGGAGCCGTTCGGGCGCGAGCACGGGGTCAGGCCTCTCCGTGGCGCAACGGTCCCAGGAAGCGGGTGGTCAGCGCGCCCCTGCTCAGGCCCGCCGCGACGCCCTCGATCAGCGTGATCAGGTCGAGCACCTCGGTCTCGCGCAGGGCAAGCAGCGCCAGGGGGGCGCCCAGGTCGAACGGCGCCCCGAGGAACAGGCGGAGAGCCGCGTCGGCGCGCTGTTGTCCCGCGGTCCGCTCCAAGGCAGCCAACGCCTCGTCTTCGGGCGCGTCGCTGTCGATCACGTACCCGAGACGGGCCGCCTCCTCGGCGACGGTGCTCCCCATCACTACCCGCCTCACGGCGTCGAGGCCCGCTCCGAAGGCCCTGTGCAGGGTGTAGTTGACCGTCTCCTCGGGCGTGAGCCCGGCCAGCCGCCGGTAGCGGAAGGCCCACTCCAGGTTCTCGACCTCGATCCAATCGCCGAGGAAGGTGCGTGCGCGCTCGCCGTCGCGGCCCGTCAAGCGCTCGATGCGCCGTACGAGCTCCTGGAAGTAGGCGAGGTCGAGGGCGACCTCGAAGCGGAAGGGAGTGGCATCCCCGTGCTGTTCGAGAACGGTGAGCAGCGGCCGGGCGAACGGTGTTCCTTCCAGCAGCCGCGCGACCGCCTCCATGGACGAGGCCTCGAGCAGCGTACGCCACGGGAGCGAAGAGCGCTTCAGGGGGATCATCACGACCACGCTCCGCTCCCAGGGGACGCCGTGGTGGCGGGCACGCAGCACCGTCTTGAGGTTGGCCAGCTCGAAGCGCCTGGCGTACGCGGCGAGCAGCGCCCGGGTGGCGCCCCAGTGGAACGTCGCCACGGCGCCCGTTTCCTCCGCGAGCTTTGCCTTGAGCCTGAGTTCGAGGGCTGCGGCTTGTTCGGGGAGCTCGCTGCCGTACGCCCCGCCCTGCAGTTGCCGGGCGATCCCCTCAACTCCCTGCGCCTCGAGCAGCGACCCCCAGTCCGACGAGGAGAGCAAGCCTGGAAGGCGTGCGCGTACCTGCGTATACGCAGCCGCATGGCGCAACACCCCCATCATGGGGGCTCCTCCGCGTCGTCGGTGTCGCATATCCAAGCGACCACGTCGTTGGCGGCGGCACCGATGCGGCCCCGGGCCGCGTCCGCGATGTGCTGCCACCGTTCCCGCTCCGTGGCGATGAGGGCGGCCGCCTCCGCCTCTGCTTCGCTGCGTGCCGTCGCGAGCGCGGCATGCCCTTCTCTCGCCGCGCGTTCTCGAGCATCCGCGCGCGTCCGGTTGGCATCCTCCTGGGCGCTCGCGAGCCGTTGCCGGGCGCGCTCCTCGGCGTCAGCCAGGCGCGCCGTGGCGCCCTTCTCCGCATCGAGAAGCCGTCGAACGACCTCCTGCGCGCGACCGGTTTCGGCCATGGACTTACCAGCGGGTGAGCCCCGCCAGCCCGTCGAAGTCCTCTGCGAGACGGATCTCGTTGGCGCCGTGCATGACGGCGAAGTGCATGCCGTGGCGGGCGATGAGTGTTGGGAGGACGTCGGCGAGCGGTGTCTCCTGCAACGTCTCGCCGGGGCAGAGGCCTTCCGCGTCCGCACGCGTCACAGCTACCCGATCTCCGTTCGGGCACGTGAACACGGTCGCGTGCATGCGCCACGGCACCGCCAGGAGATGGATGCGCCCGTCGCCGACCGCTTCGAGGGTCGCGCCGAAGCCCCAGACCCCCTTCTCCTGGATGCGGTCGAGAATCGCGGCTTCCGTGGCGTCCTCGATGCGCTGGATGGCCGATGCGAACAGCGGTTCGAATTCGGCGGCCGGCGCCTCGCCGTTGGCGGGAGCGGGGAGGCGTTCCACCACCAGCGCCTGGAGTGCCGAAGGCAGCACCGACTCGAAGGCGTTCACCTCCTGCCCTTGCCCCATCAGGATGAGCCGCGTTTCGCCGCCCAGGGATGCGAGGATGCGATCCAGGTGCCGGACGACCTCGAGGTGGAAACGTCGACGCCAGTCGGCCACCCGTTTGTCGTAGAGGTCCTTTCCCGACCCCCCGCGAGCCGGCACGCCGGGAGCGCCGGTGGCGTGCTCGCGCATCGGGCGCCAGCCGCTGTCGTCGATCGGTTGCACCAGGGCGTCGAGCTCGGCCACCTCATCGAGGTAGAGCTCGAACAGACGGACGTGGTCGGTGGCCAGAAGCACGACCATGTAGCGTTGGTGCTCCTGCACCGTCAACAGCAGAGGTGCCACGTACGGCTCGCCCCATCGCGCCACGACGCCGTCGCCGGCTTCGACGAGTGCGATCTCGGGCCGGATGGCGTAACTCTCGAAGAACGTGCGCGGTTCGTCACCGGCGAAAACCACCAGCGTCCGCGCGTCCGGCATGCCGTGGTCCTGGCGGAGCTTGGCGACGATCTGGCGGGTCGTGTTCTTGTCGAGGCCGAGGTGCTCCATGGCAGCGCGTGCCCTGAGCGCGTAGGCCTTGCGCGCGTTCTCCGGCCGCGCCGGGTTGACGTTCAGATAGAGCGACAGGACAGGGGCAGGGTGGGTTGCGACTTCCGTTTGGAGCGCGCGGATACGATCCGTGCCGATCATGCCATCGACCTCCTTGGCAACGCGTCAGTCCTGCTCGCGAGCTCGCTCTTCGATGCAGCGCACCACGAGGTGAGGCTTCCTCGAGCGGCGCAGTACGCCTTCGGTCACCGAGCCGAGGAAGACCCGGTCGACCCCATGCCGGCCGTGGGTGCCGAGCACCGTGAGATCGAATTCCGGTTCGGCCTCGAGGATCGCTTCGATGGGGGGACGTTCGCGCACCAGCCGGGTCTCGGCCCCGAGGCCCGCATCACGGGCGGCGCTTGCGCCACGTTCCAGGGCGGCGTTGGCGGCGCGCTCGAGGGCCTCGAAGACGTCGGTGTAGTAGCCGATCCCCTCCGAGTAGCCGTAGAGGCCCCGCAGGGGGTTGTCGATGACGGATAGGAACGTGAGAGTGCTGCCGAACACGCGTCCGAGCTCGATCGCTTCTGCGGTGGCGCGCTCGCTACAAGGGCTCCCGTCGACCGGCACCAGGATGCGCCTGAACTCCATCGCCGCCTCCTCGCTACGCGTGCACCCGACAGCGAGTCCAGTATCACGGCACGAGCCGGCCTCCGGAAGGTGCGAATGTCCTCACGGAGACGGGCGCACCGCCGTTCCGGCGGGACGTGGTCGGGTCGACGCCCGCGGCGGCGGCGCCCGTGGAGCCGTCGAGCCACGACAACGACGGCCGCCGCCCACACGTCGGCGTGGGCGGCGGCGAGGCACTCGGTGGCGCCGGTGTCGGAGTACCGGTGGGAGAGCGCCGACAGCCGGCATGACGCGAGACGGTCCCCTCGCCGGCCCAGTGCAGACCGGCCCCCTGGCCCGGGCGCTCAGGTCCTCAGGATCGCGTTGTGGCTGTCCGGTCGAACGTCCAGACAGCGGCTCTCCGGCCTAGAGGCCGGAGAGCTTGGTGTTCTTCTCGGTGAACGACGCCCACTCATCGGGCACGTCGATCTCGGGGAAGATCGCGTCGACCGGGCAGGCAGGGACGCAGGCACCGCAGTCGATGCACTCCTCCGGATGGATGTAGAACTGATCTTCGGCTTCGTAGATGCATTCCACAGGGCAGACGTCCACGCAGGACGCGTCCTTGACGCCAATGCAGGGCTCAGCGATCACGTATGCCATCGAGCTTCCTCTCCGGGCCGCACCGAAGCGCGCGCCGCCTTTCGCGCGGTGTGCCAGACGGTGTGCCTGACTCCAGCGTAGCAGTTCCATGGGGTCGCGACGGGCGATGTCGGACCCTCACATCGGAGTTGTAACAGGGGGCTGCGCGGCCCGGCAAGGACGAATGTCCATGGTGCCGTTCGGTCTGCGCCGACGTAGGGTGATCGCGCGTTGTCCCGGAAGTGGTACAATGAGACCGGATCGAGGAAGCCGGGCAACGGCGCCGGCTCCTCGCATCAAGCCCCCAGGGCGCTGTCCACGAGGCCGGCGTCAGCCCAGGGGGCTTTGTTCGTGGGTTCGCGGTCGCCGGGCCGGCCGGGGCGGGGTCTTGCGGTAATCGAAAGGCCCGCACCCGTCGTGGGTGGGGCCGCAGGCTGCACCGGAGTTCACATGAGAGCAACCCTCGATCGCCTTATCCTGCTCTGTCGGTGCTCCTCCGCTTGAGGAGTTACGCGGTCGAGCCTCTAATGGGCCGAGGGTTGCTCTTCGAGAAGTGGTCTTTGGCCTCTATGGTTTAGACCTCCTTCCACCTCGATGATAGTCCGGTCGGGCACGCCACTCGGGGTCCCGGGTCCTAGTGCGCGGACCCAGCATGCGCTATGATTGAAAAGTTGGCTCGCCCGTAGCGACGGGCGCCCCCGCAGAGTAACGACGTTCCCTTCGACAACACGGGCCAGAACGGCGCGAGGATCGCGCGGCGCAGTGACGCGCAAGCGACCAGCGGGGCGGCGCCGTGTGCCGCCCCGCTGGAGGAACGTCCGTCGAGGCCCGTGCGGGCCGCTCCGTCAGCGCATGAACAGGCCGCCGAACCCTGCGATGAGGCCGGCGAAGATCAACGAGACGGTGTTGATCACCTTGATGAGCGGGTTGATGGACGGCCCCGCGGTGTCCTTGTAGGGGTCACCGACGGTGTCACCCACCACGCTGGCGGCGTGCGCTTCGGAGCCCTTGCCGCCGTAGTTGCCGTCTTCGATGAACTTCTTGGCGTTGTCCCAGGCGCCCCCGCCGTTGGACATCATGAGCGCCATCGACAGACCGCTCACGATGACGCCGATGAGCACGCCACCCATCGCCAGCGGCCCGAAGAGCAGGCCCGTCAGCAGCGGAGCGACGACCGCAAGGATGCCGGGAACGGCCATCTCCTTCAGCGCGGCGGCGGTGACGATGTCCACCGCCTTGCCGTACTCGGGCTTGGCGGTGCCCTCCATGATCCCGGGGATCTCCCGGAACTGCCGACGCACCTCGGTGATGACGTGCCCAGCGGCCTTGCCGACGGACTCCATCAGGAAGGAGCTGAACAGGAACGGGATCATGCCCCCGATCAGCAGGCCAACCAGTACGACCGGGTCGTTGAGCCGGAATGCCCCGCCCCCGAAGAGTTCGGGCTTGGCGAGCTTGACGCGCTCGGCATAGTCCGCGAACAGCACCAGCGCGGCCAGCGCGGCAGACCCGACGGCGTATCCCTTGGTCACCGCCTTGGTGGTGTTGCCCACTGCGTCCAGGGCGTCGGTGTGTGCACGCACGTCCTCGGGCAGGTCGGCCATCTCGGCGATGCCGCCGGCGTTGTCGGTGATCGGCCCGTAGGTGTCCATGGCGACGACCATCCCCGCGACGGAGAGCATGGCGACTGCGGCGATGCCGATGCCGTAGAGGCCCGCGAACGCCCACGAGACGAACACCGCGAGGACCAGCACGATGACCGGCAGGGCGGCGGACTGCATCCCGACCGCCAGGCCGCTGATGATATTGGTTGCGCTGCCGGTCGTGGAGGCGCGGGCGATGCGCTGAACCGGTGCATAGTTGGTACCGGTGTAGTACTCCGTGATGATCATGATCAGCACGGTGACCACGATGCCCACTACGCTCGAGGCGAAAACGCTGCCCCAGCCGGCCGCGCGGCCTAGAACGCTGAAATCGAAACCGCGGAACATCAGGTAACTGGCGATGAGGAAGCCGATCGCGCTGATGCCTGCGCTGGTGAAGACGCCGTTGTACAGAGCCCGCATGATGGCGCCGGACTTGGGGAGCCGCACCACCTGGGTACCGATGATGCTGGCCAGGATCGCGATCGCGCCGAGCACGAGAGGGTAGAACACGAGGTTGGTGACGGCGTGCTCTCCGGGAAGCAGGTAACCCAGGAACACCGAGCCGACGGCGGTGACCGCGTAGGTCTCGAACAGGTCGGCTCCCATGCCGGCGCAATCGCCGACATTGTCGCCGACGTTGTCGGCGATGACCGCCGGGTTGCGCGGGTCGTCCTCGGGGATGCCCGCCTCGACCTTGCCGACAAGGTCGGCGCCGACGTCGGCGGCCTTGGTGTAGATCCCCCCGCCGACGCGGGCGAAGAGACTGATGAGGCTGGCACCGAAGGCGAAACCGACCAGCGGAGCGACCGGGTCGGCCAGGTTCAACACCGTGTCGAACAGCCAGAAGAAGCCCGAGACTCCGAGCAGCGCCAGCCCAGCGACCGCCAGGCCCGCTACCGCGCCGCCGTTGAAGGCGATGCGAAGCGCGCCCGCGATGCCGCTCCGTGCGGCCTGCGCCACGCGCACGTTGGCGCGCACTGCAACGTTCATGCCGATATAGCCGCTCAAGGCGGAGAACAGCGCGCCGATCAGGAAGCCCACGGTCGTCCACCACCACAGCACCGCTTCGTGACCGCTGCTCGCCAGCGCCACCACCGCGAACAGGGCGCCGATGATGATGGCGACGACGAAGATCGTGCGGTACTGGCGGTTCATGTAGGCGCCCGCTCCTTGGCGCACCGCGTCCGAGATCTCCACCATGCGGGCGTCGCCGGTGGGAGCCGCCATGATCGTGCGCGCCACCAGGCCGGCCGCGGCCAGGGCGATGAGCGCCGCGATCGGAACGAGGATGATGAGTCCGTCCATCTTGCCTCCAGGGTCAACTCGTGGTTCCGCAGGGATCGGGGCACGGTTCAACGTGCCGGGACACGAATCCTTCTCCGGTTCGAAACGCAAGCGGAAGTGTACCACGAGGCGGCGCATGCGACCCGCAGCCGGTCCGCGGCCCCCGGAAGCATGCGCGAGCCGCGGTGTAAGGTGGGCGTGTCGCTCGGAAGGAGGACCTCATGAGCCCGCACCCCCTCGCCGGCGCGCCGGCCCCCAGGGAGCTGCTCGTCGATGTGCCGCGACTGATCGCCAGTTACTACACGCTCCATCCGGATCCGGCGCGCCCCGCGCAGCGGGTCGCCTTCGGAACCTCCGGTCACCGCGGCAGCAGCTTCGACGCGGGCTTCAATGAGGATCACATCCTGGCCGTGGCACAGGCGGTCAGCGAGTACCGAACTCGGCAGGGTGTCGACGGTCCGCTGGTGGTGGGTGCGGACACCCATGCGCTGTCGGAGCCGGCGCTGCGAACCGCGCTGGAGGTGCTGGTCGCCAACGACGTACCCGTGGTGGTGGCGCAGGACTTCGCTCCGGTTCCCACCCCGGTGGTGTCCCATGCGGTGCTAACGCGCAACGCCCGCGCGGGGACGCCCAGGGCCGACGGCATCGTCATCACGCCATCGCATAACCCTCCGCTGGACGGGGGCTTCAAGTACAACCCGCCCCATGGCGGACCGGCCGGCACCGACGCGACGGGCTGGATCCAGGAGCGCGCCAACGCCCTGCTCGAGGGCGGGCTTCGTGGGGTCAAGCGCGTGCGCTTCGAGCGGGCCGCTGCGGCAGCGGAGGTACGAGACCTCGTCACGCCGTACGTCGAGGATCTCGGCAACGTCGTAGACCTGGAGGCCGTGAGGGTCGCGGGCGTGCGCATCGGCGTCGACCCGCTCGGAGGGGCCTCGCTACGTTACTGGGAACCCCTCGCGGAGCGCTGGGGCCTCGATCTCACCGTCGTCAACAAGGTGGTCGACCCCACCTTCGCCTTCATGAGGGTCGATCACGACGGCAAGATCCGTATGGATTGCTCTTCGCCCTACGCCATGGCAGGGCTTATCGGCCTCAAGGACGATTTCGATATCGCCTTCGGGAACGATCCGGATGCCGACCGCCACGGCATCATTACGCCATCGGCAGGGCTGCTCAACCCGAACCACTACCTCAGCGTGGCGGTCGACTACCTGTTCCGTCACCGACCCGACTGGCCCGCGGACGCCGCCGTGGGCAAGACGCTGGTGTCGAGTTCGATGATCGACCGGGTGGCGGCCGACCTCGGTCGGCCCCTGGCCGAGGTCCCGGTGGGATTCAAGTACTTCGTAGACGGGCTGCTCCATGGCCGCTACGGCTTCGGCGGGGAGGAGAGCGCGGGCGCCTCCTTCCTCCGACGCGATGGCCGCGTCTGGACGACGGACAAGGACGGTCTGCTGCTCGGTCTACTGGCGGCGGAGATCACGGCCGTCACGGGCAAGGACCCCGGCGAACGCTACCGTGAGCTCGCGGCGCGCTTCGGCGAGCCGGTCTACGCTCGCACCGACGCCCCCGCCAGCGCCTCCGAGAAGCGGGTGCTCGCCAGGCTGTCGCCCGATGCGGTCACGGCTACGACGCTTGCCGGAGAGCCCATCCGCCAGCGCCTGACCGAGGCGCCGGCCAACGGGGAACCGATCGGAGGGCTCAAGGTCGTCACTGACGCGGGTTGGTTCGCGGCCCGGCCGTCGGGCACCGAGGACGTCTACAAGATCTACGCCGAGAGCTTCCGCGGGGCGGAGCACCTGCAGCGGATCCAGGACGAGGCACGCGAGCTGGTGCAGGCCGCTTTCGACGCCGCCGGCGCCTGAGGGAGGAACCGCTCGGGGCCGTCGGTGCCGCGCGTCGTGACGATTTGTTCATTGTCTTCGCGGTCGGCGCCCGGTAGCGTGGCGTCATGGCGAGAACCACCCCCGAGGGCGAGGCCGGTGCGCGACCCAAGATGCGGTCGAGCGACATCGTGATCGACGACGAACGGCTGAGCCTGGCGGCCAAAGGGGTGTTCGTGTCGGTGACGTTGCTGGGAAACGGTTGTCGTGTGGAGGACATCGCGCGGCACTGTCGGGACGCGCGGCCGAGCGTCGAAGTGGCGCTGCAGGAGCTGAAGCAGCTCCGCTACGTGCGCGTGGAGGACGGTGGAGTGCACCTCGAGGAGGCGCCCCGCTTCGGGATCCCCGAGGTCTGAGCCTGGACTTGGCGCAGGCGATGCGTCCGAGAGACCCCTACAACCCATGTCGGGCCGCTCCCGACGGCGAGCGGAGCGCTGCGGCGACCGCGCTCATCCCCTCGGGCGCGGCCGTGTGCCGCGCGGAGCCGGGCCCTCCTAGCACGAGGCGTGTACGGACGGGCACACACAAGCGGCCGGGCCCGTTGCGGGCCCGGCCACCGTTGTCGCTTCGGGACGTCAGTTGCCGTGCTCGTGGGGCACGCTCAGCACCGGCACCGCGCTGCTGCGGATGAGCATGTCGGCGCGGCTGCCCAGGAGTAGCCCGATGGCGCTCGAATGGCGCCGCACGCCGATGGCGATGAGATCGGCACCGACCTCATCTGCGGCCGCGGGGAGCTTGCGAGCCGGGTTGCCGTCGAGCACGAGATGCCGCTCCGCGACATCGCCCGCGAGCGCATCGAGGGCGTCGGTCACGGTGTTCATGTAGTCGGGTTTGTCGCGCACCCGGGCATCGTCCAGCACATGGGCGATGACGAGCTTGATGCCGCCGCGGCCTAGACGCCGGCAGAACTCCCAGGCAGCTCGGGAGGCGTCGCCGAAGTCAGTGGCCACCAGGACGCGCCGGACCTGTAGCGAGGGGACCTCGTCGCGGACGGTGATGATGGGGGCCGTGGAGCGCCGCACCAGCCGTCCGGCGATGCCGCCCAGGAAATAGTTGTCGAGGCGATTGGCACCGTGGGCTCCCATGACGACGAGATCGGCGTTCTTCTCGGCATCGAGCAACTCCCGCACCGGATCGCCCCAGCGCAACTCGGAGGTGGCGTCGGGGGAGGCGAGGTGCTCCAAGGAGTTGCGAAGACGATCGACCTCGTCTTTGCGCTCCTGCTCGACCCGGCGCGTCAGTTCGGGATTGAGGTTGTCGAGTTGCGGTTGCAGGTAGGGATGGGAATGCCCCGATTCGAAGCGTTGTTGCACGTGCACCAGGTGGAGTTCGCCGTCGAGGCGTTGCCGAAGATCACGAGCCAAGGCCAGGGCCTTCTCGGCCGTGGACGAGAAGTCGGTGGGGTGCAGGATCCGCATGCGCTACCTCCGGTTCACCGACGGCCTGGTCGCGAAGCGCGACCGGCTCGCTACATCCTCCTCAGTCTAGCAGGGAACGCCCGCCTGCACGGGGCGAAGGCCTCATCCGGGTGCCGTTGGGCGGTCAACAGATCCTCGGGAGCTGCTCCTCGACCGGCATCTCCAGGACCCTGCGGCTGCCGTAGGCCGTCTCGACCAGCGCCATGCCGGCGGGCTGCAGCACCAGATCGCCGATGAGGGCGGCATTCCGGCCCAGGGGGTGAGCGCGCAGGGCCGCGAGGGCCGCGTCTGCCTGGTCCGCGGGCAGGGCGATGACGACCTTGCCCTCGTTGGCTGCCAGCAGCGGATCGATCCCCAGCATCTCGCTGAGCTCGGCCACGTCGTAGTTCATAGGCACGGTCGCGTCCCACACGCGGACGCCGAAAGACCGGGAGGCGACCATCTCGTTGGCCACCGCCGCCAGCCCCCCGCGCGTGGGGTCACGCATGAAATGCACGTCCGGGACCGCCTCCAACAGCGCGGCGATCAGGCCGCCGAGCGGCGCCACGTCGCTCTCGAGCGTCGTCCCCAAGGCGAGATCCTCGCGCGCCGCCAGCACCGCCAGCCCGTGGTCGCCGAGGGTGCCGTTCACGAGCAGCGCGTCGCCGGCCGTCAGGCGATGTGGGCCCACGTCCCGCCCCGGGGGGAGGAAGCCGATCCCGGTGGTGTTGATGAAGATGCCGTCCCCCTTGCCCCGCTCCACGACCTTGGTGTCGCCCGTCACCACCTGGACCCCGGCCTCATCCGCCGTCCGCTTCATGGAGCGCACCACGCTCTCCAGGTCGTCGATCCGGAAGCCCTCCTCGAGGATGAAGGCGGCCGACAGATAGCGCGGAACGGCCGCCATCACGGCCAGATCGTTGACGGTGCCGGCGACCGCCAGGCGGCCGATGTCCCCGCCCGGGAAGCGCCAGGGCTTCACGGCGTGCGAGTCGCTGGCGAACGCCAGCCGTCCGCCGGGGTTGTCGAGCACCGCCGCGTCGGTGAGTGCGGCCAGCGGCGCGTTGTCGAAGGTGGCGGCGAAGACCTCGCGGATGAGCTCGGCGGTGAGGCGACCGCCGCTTCCGTGCGCCAGGCGGATCGACTCATAGCGGCCCACGGGCGGCGCTCCCTCCGGCGGTCTCGACCTGCAGGCGGCCGCGCGCGGTCCCGTAGAGGTGCCAGGCGCGGCAGGTACCCTCATGACTGACCATGCAGGGTCCGTACGGATTGTCGGGCGAGCAGCGGCGCCCGAAGAGGGCGCAAGCGTCGGGGCGGGCCAGCCCGAGGGTGACGTCGGCGCAGCGGCAACCCGCAGGGTGCTCGGAGCCGCGATCGTTCCCCGTCGCGGCAGCGGCATCGGGGAAGCGCAGCTGCGCGCTGGCCCGCCGGTAGTCGGGGCGCAACCGGTAGCCGGACGCCGGGATGTCGGCGATGCCGCGCCAGCGCATCGTGGTCGTCTCGAAGACCTGATCGAGCTCTGCCAGCGCCCGCGCGTTCCCCTCGGGTGCCACCACTCTCCGGTAGCGGTTCGCGAGCCGCGGGCGGCCGCGCACGAGCTGCTCCAGCAGCTCCAGGATGGCCGCCAGGACATCGACCGGCTCGAAGCCGGCGACCGCGCACGCCAGCCCCTGGTCGGGCAGGTGGCGGTAGACGCCGGTGCCTGTGATCGCGCTGGCGTGTCCGGGAAGCAGGAAGCCTTGGACGTCGAACCCGGGCAGGGTCGGCAGCAGGTGGGTGGCGGGCGGGGTGAAGTAGTTGGCCTCGATGATGCTGAAGTTGGGTGGGGCGCCGCGGCGCAGCAGCGCGGCTGTCGCGACGACGGTGGTCTCGAAACCGACCGAGAAGAACACGACCTGCCGCTCAGGGTGGTCGGCGGCCAACCGGGCGGCTTCGAAGACGCTGGTGACCGCACGCACGTCGCCTCCGCGGGCCCGAGCGTCGAGCAGGCTCATGCGCACGTCGCCCCTGGCCTCACCGCGCAGGGGGATGGCTCCGGGAACGGCCAGCATGTCGCCGAAGGAGGTGACGATGACGTCGTCGATCGCGGCCAGGGCGATGGCCAGATCGATCCAGGCGCTGTCGCACACGCACACCGGGCAGCCCGGACCGGCCAGTACCTCGACCGAGTCCGGGAGCAGGTCGCGCAGGCCGTAGCGGCCGATCTCGTGCTCGTGGGTGCCGCAGATGTGCATCAGCTTGACGGGGCGGTCGAGCTCGGCCGCGACGTCGGCGATGCGGCGAGCCAGGGCGTGGACCCAGGCGGCATCGCGGTAGTCGCCGGGACGGAACTCGCCCCCTGTGCCGGCGGGCGCGGGACCCGCTCCGGCCGGACCGGTCACGTTTCGTCCTCCCGCGGCGCGCCGCCCTCGGGGTGTGCGCGGGTCGCCGTTTCCGGGGCCGCGAGCGCCCGGCGGATCAGATCCAGGTTGGCGCGCGCGTCCTCGGGCTCGATGCGCCGGAGCGCGAAGCCGGCATGGACCAGCAGCCAGTCCCCGGGCGCCACCGGGTCGACGAGGCCGGTGAAGCACGGTTGCGCGCCGGTCCCCACTCGCACGTGGCAGGTGTCGCGATCGAGCACTTCCAGGACCTCATAGGGGATGCCGAGGCACATGGTCCGCCTCCTCAAGGAATCGGTCGGGATGCGGCGGCCAACGCCGCCTGCCCCAGGGAGATGCCGCCGTCTCCGGGCGGTACCTTGTGGTTCCACCACACCTCGAGCCCGAGCGCGCGCAAGCCCGCCAAGGCCGAAGCGTGGAGCAAGCGGTTCTGCCATACCCCGCCCGACAGCACCACCGTTCGGGTGCCGTGCTCCTCGGCCAGGTCGGCGGCGCCACGGGCCACTCCCTGCGCGACGCCGGCATGGAACCGCCGTGCGCACGTCGGCGTGTCGACACCCCGGCGCACGTCGGCCACCAGCGCCGCCAGCAGCGGCCGGTGGTCCCAGACGCCGTGGTCGAACGGCAGCGGGTAACCCTCCTCGACGCTGCCCGACGCCCCGACGCCTCGCGCCAGAGACTCCAGGAACATCGCCGCCTGCCCTTCGAAGGTCATCGCTCGTTCGAAACCCAGCAACGCTGCTGCCGTGTCGAAGAGCCGTCCCACGCTGGTCGTCTGCGGCGTGCGCACCCCCGTTTCGATCAGGCGACCGGCGAGGGCCACCGTTTCGCTCGGCAGCAGCTCGCGCCACGCCACGGTGTCGGGTTGCTCCCACAGGAAACCGACCGCGGCCTGAGCGGGCCGCCTTGCTGCGCCGTCCCCGCCGGGCAGCGGCGCTGGACGCAGGTGCGCCGCGCGCGCGAGCCCGGTCGCCAGGCTGCCCGCGAACGCCTCGCCACCCCACACGGTGCCATCCTCCCCCAGCCCCGCGCCGTCGAAGGCGACCCCCACCACCACCGATTCCCAGGCGCGCCGCTCGGCCAGCACCGATGCGATGTGGGCGCGGTGGTGCTGCACCCGCATCGCGGGTCCGCCCAGCTCCCCGGCCAGCCGGCTGGAGCCGTAGTCGGGGTGGAGGTCGGCCACCACCTGCGCACGGGCGGGGTCGACGCCGTACATGGTGCACAGGTCGTGCACCGTCTCCTCGAAGGCGAGCAACGCCTCCACCTGGTCGAGATCCCCCAGGTGCTGGCTCACGAAGGCACGCCCCGCCACGGCCAGCGTGACGGCGTTCTTCAGGCCGGCGCCGAGCGCCAGGATGGGGAGATCCGCGGCGAAGCGCGGGTCGTCGACGACGCTCTCGGGGGCGAAGCCACGGGCACGCCGGAGCAGGGTGATCCGGCCGTCCAACAGCGCCGCCACGGAGTCGTCCACGCGCCGCGCGATGCCTCGCTCCCCGACGAGGAAGGCGTCCGCCAGACCGGCCAGTACCCGGAGCGCCTCTTCGTCCCGGTAGGCGATCGGTTCGGAGGCGCGGTTGGCGCTCGTCATGACCAGCAACCCCGGTGCGCCAGCCGCGAACAGCAGATGGTGGAGCGGGGCGTAGGGCAGCATGAGCCCGAGATCGGCATTGTCGGGCGCAAGCGCCTCGGGCAGGCCGGTGTCGCGGCGGTCGAGCAGCACGATGGGGCGGGCCGGCGACAGCAGCGCGGCGGCTTCGGCCGGGGAGACGCTCAGCGCTTCGCGGGCCGTAGCGAGATCTCTGGCCATGAGCGCGAACGGCTTCTCCTTGCGGACCTTGCGGCGGCGGAGCGCCGCCACGCTCGTTGGATTCCGGGCGTCGCACGCGAGGTGGTAGCCGCCGATACCCTTGAGCGCGACGATGCGACCCTCGGCCAGCAGGCGCGCGGCGTGGAGGATGGGGTCGCCCGCGGTCAGGGGGCTGCCGTCGGCGTCCAACAGCCGGTAGCCGGGGCCGCAGCGAGGACAGGCCACGGGCTGAGCGTGGAAGCGCCGGTTCGCGGGATCGGCGTACTCCCCGGCGCAATGCTCGCACAGCGGCCAGGCCGCCATGGTGGTCTTCGGACGGTCGTACGGGAGGGCCTCGATGATCGAGTAGCGCGGCCCGCAGTGCGTGCAGTTGATGTACGGGTAGCCGTAGCGCGGGTCACGGGGGTCGAACAGTTCCTCCAGGCACGCGTCGCAGATCGCCAGATCCGGGGAGATCAGGGTGGTGACGGCGCCCCCCTCAGTACTCTCTCGGATCCGGAAGGGAGGTCCCGGCGCGTCGAACGGTTCGCGTTCCAGTGTCCTGACGCCGTCCACCCGCGCCGCGCCCGGCGCCTCGCGCCCAAGGGCCGCGGTGAACGCTGCCAGCGCCTGCGGGTTTCCGATCGCTTCGATCAGCACGCCCTGAGCGTCGTTCAACACCCAGCCCGCCAGCCCGTGGCGGTGCGCCAGCAGGTAGACGAAGGGCCTGAAACCCACGCCCTGCACCACGCCCTGCACCCGGATCCGGACGCGCTGGCCGCCCAGGACGGTGTTAGCCAAGGGGCGCGGCCCTCTCTGCGAGGCGCTCGTCGAGATGGGCGTAGAACGTCGGCATGCCGGCACCGGTGCGTGCGGAGACCTCGAATACCGTCGCCTGCGGGCACACCGCGGCGAGGTTGGCGCGCATGCCGTCGCGGTCGAAGTCGACTGCCTCGGCGATATCCATCTTGTTGATCACGACCACGTCGGCGGTCTTGAACATGCGCGGGTACTTGAGGGGCTTGTCCTCCCCCTCGGTGACCGAGACCAGCACGACACGGAAGCCCTCCCCGAGGTCGTAGGCCGCTGGGCAGACCAGGTTGCCGACGTTCTCGATGATGAGAAGGCGCTTCCCGTCGAGCTCGAGCCGCTCGACCGCGCCCGCGACCATGGCGGCCTCGAGGTGACATACCCCGCCGGTGGTGATCTGCACCACGTCGGCACCACCCTCGCGCAGGCGCTCGGCGTCGTTGTCCGTGGCGAGATCGCCGACGATGACCGCGGCAGGGAGATCGCGGCGGTCACGCAGCAACCTTGCCAGGAAGGTGGTCTTTCCCGATCCCGGCGAGGACAGCACGTTCAGGACGCTGAGCCCCGCACGCGCGAAGTGCGCGCGGTTCTCCGCCGCGATCTCCTGGTTGCGTGCCAACACGCCCTTCTCGACCTCGAGAAGGCGACCGCGCTCGTCGTCGCGATCGGACAGCAGGCTGATACCGATGGTACGTCGGTCGCTCATCTCATATCACCTCGACGAAACTCACTTCGAGCTCCATGCCGCTGCGGATATCGCCGCTAGGGACTCCACAGCGGGGGCAGCGCGCGACACCGTGACGGTCGTCGACGTCGAAGTCGACGTCGCACCCTTCGCAGTGGCACACCAGCGGGACGGTGTCGATCTGCAACGCGGCCGCCTCGGCCGCGGTGCCGAGGCGCGCCACCTGGAAGGCGTTGTCGAGCGCGCCGGCGTCGACCCCGGAGAACGCCCCGACGCGGACGCCGACGCGCAGGATGCGCTCTGCGGCATCGTTGCTTGCGGCTCGAACCGCGAGATCTACGACGGAGCGGGCGATGGAGAGTTCATGCATGCTGCCCACGGCGCGGCCGTCGGGTACCCGATGGGGCCTGCGCTTCCGCGAGCGGTCGGCTCCGCGGCTCCAACAGCACCCCGGCGTCGGCGAGCTCCGCCAGGAGCACCAGCTCCAGCGCCGGAAGGCGCGTCTCGACCTCGGGGGAGAGGCCCATCGACAGGTGATCGAGCGCGGCGGTGGTCGGCGTCACGCCCATCGCGATGATGCGGGTGGGTGGAAGCTCGCCCTTGGTATCCATGGCCTTGAGGAGCTCGCCGACCTCGAGTTCATGAGACATCAGCGTTGTCTTCTGGACGCACGCAGGGATGTCGCGATGGCTGAAGCGGTAGATCGAACCCGCCTCGCCGGCCACCGCATCGACGATGACGACGCGCCGGGCTTCGGCGATGTAGGGCTCGAGATGCCAGCCGGCGGCGCCTCCGTCGATGATCCGCAGCGCAGGGGGGATCTTGTACGCGCGGCGAAGTCGGTGCACAACGTACACGCCGAGTCCCTCGTCGCCGTAGAGGATGTTGCCGACTCCGAGAAGAAGCACCGGGCGCGGGTCCTGTACGGTCCCTGGCTCATCGGCAGCGCGGCGCTTGCGCGTCGTGGACGCCTTGGAGCCCGCGGTCTTGGTCCCCTTGCGGCGTCCTCTGACCGGTTGCTTCGTCATGTCGAGCCTCTCCCCCGGGGCGGCCGCTGCAGGCCGGCCCGACGGGCGCAACCCGCGCCGTGGTCGTGGCGGAACGCTCTCACGCAGGACACCCTCGGCTCATGCTAGGTGCGGCCGGGAGGCAGGGTACAGGTAAGAATGTCCTTTCGGGATTCATGGGAAGCTCGGCGCCTTGCGCTCCCGCCGGCCCTCGGACACTCGCCTGATGCTGCCCGAGGGTGGCGTCGGGACGGCCTCCTCGATCACCCCCGGGGATCGAGCGATGCCGTAGGGGACGTTTTGCCCTTGGCCCTATCCGACCTCGGACCTAGCGTTGAAGCGACTGTGGAGGTCGTGCTTGATGGAGGTCTTGAACTCGCTGGACCCGCAGGGACCCGTGTACGGCGATCGATCGGCGGACGCTCTGGCGGCGGCCTGCCAGGTCGTGGCCGCCCTCTACCGCTCGCCGGGCGAGGGACTGCGCGACGACCTGGTGAGCGGACGCCTGCGGAGCGTCACCGACGCCCTGGCGCACTATGCCGGCCTCGACGAGCCGCGCGGCCCGCACGCGCCGCCCGATTTCGACGCGCTGCGCACCGCCTACGTCGCGCTCTTCGTGAGCCGTGCCGGCGGAGTCCCGGCGCCCCCCTATGTGGGGCTGGCGCGCGACGCCGAGCTCATGGGTCCCAGCGTGCAGCGCCTCCGCTCCGACCTGGAATCTCTTGGGTTGCGCGTCCGTCCGGAATGGCGCGAGCTGCCCGATCACGTCGCGGCCGTGGCGGAGGCGGTCGAGCTACTGCTCGAGCGCGGACGCGTTGGCGCCGCGGGGGCGGTGGCGTCGAAGTACCTGTCCGCCTGGTTCGTGCGCTTCGCCGACGCCGTGTCGGAGGCCGATGACAGCGGTTTCTACGGTGAGATGAGCCGCTTCCTACGGTCGGTCCTGAAGGAGGTGGCCCCCAGAGTATGAAACGGCGTGAGTTTCTCAAGCTGTCCGCCGCTTCGGTGGGCGCGTTGATGGTGGCCTCGGAGACGCAGGCCCTCAAGCTGCCCAACCCGCTGGCGCGGGCGCCGAAGGCCTGGTACGAAGGCGACGTCAGCACCGTCCTCACCTATTGCGAGAACTGCTTCTGGAAGTGCGGTGTTCGCGCTTCGGTGGCCGACGGCCGGGTGTGGAAGGTCGACGGCTACGAGCAGAACCCGAAGTCCCGCGGCCGCCTGTGCCCGCGGGGTCAAGGCGCGGTCGCGCAGACCTACGATCCCGACCGCCTGAAGCGCCCCTTGATCCGCATGGAGGGCACCGAACGTGGCGACGGCAAGTACCGGGAGGCCACGTGGGACGAGGCCCTCGCGGTCATCGCTTCCGGCATGCTCTCGATCAAGGAGCGCTACGGCAGCGAGTCGATGGCGTTCTTCGCGCATGGCAGCGGTGACACCTGGTTCGGAGAGTACCTCCCGGCGGCATGGGCCACTCCCAACGTCGGCAAACCGTCGGTGTCGCTGTGCA
Organism: uncultured Trueperaceae bacterium; assembly: GCA_963783895.1. GTDB lineage: Bacteria > Deinococcota > Deinococci > Deinococcales > Trueperaceae > JASBRS01. Next base: position 58,550 of record CAWAPF010000014.1, on the reverse strand, counting down.
CAGGCCCGCGCGAGACGGCCGCACAGTGGACGTTCGGGCGCGGTATCGGCGGCCACGAGCCGATCGACTGGGAGAACACGGACTACATGGTCCTCGTCGGGCACCATATCGGTGAGGACACCCACAACACCCAGCTCCAGGACTTCAGCCTCGCGCTCAAGCGCGGGGCGAAGCTGGTGGTCGTCGATCCGCGCTTCTCGGTGGCGGCCTCGAAGGCCGACCGCTGGCTGCCCATCAGGCCCGGCACCGACACCGCCCTGCTGCTCGCCTGGCTCCACGTGCTGATCACCGAGGGGCTCTACGACAAGGCGTACGTCGAGCGCTACACCGTCGGGATCGACAAGCTGACGGAGCACGTGCAGACGTTCACGCCGGAGTGGGCGGCGAACGTCACCGATCTCGATGCGGACGTTATCCGTGCCGTCGCCCGCGAGCTCGCCGCGCACGCACCGCGCGCCGTGGTGCCTCCGGGCCGGCACACGGTCTGGTACGGCAACGACACCCAGCGCATGCGGGCGCTCTACCTGGTCAACGCGCTGCTGGGCAACTACGGCGTGGAGGGCGGTTTCTACTTCGCGCAACCGCCCTACATCGAGAAGTATCCGCACGCCGCGTTCCCGCTCGAACCCGCCGCCGGCGGCTGCTCGGGCGCCTCCGGCGGCGAGACGATCGACACGGGCTTCCGCGCCTCGGTCGATCACGGCCTGTTCTTCGCGAAGACCACGGCGGTGCAGGAGCTCATCCCGCCCATGATCACCGGTGAGCCCTACCGGATCGCCGGCTTGATCGCCTACGGCGTCAACCTGTTCCACTCCATCCCGGACGTGGCCCGAACCAAGGAGGCGCTCAAGAAGCTCGACCTCTACGTTGCCATCGACGTGCTCCCCATGGACCACGTGATGTGGGCCGACGTCATCCTGCCGGAGGCCACCTACCTCGAGCGCTACGACGATCTGGTGGAGATCGCGCACAAGACCCCCTTCATCGAGTTGCGACAACCGGCGGTGGAGCCCCTGTGGGACACCAAGCCGGGGTGGTGGATCGCCCGGGAGCTGGGGCTCCGGCTGGGGCTCGAGGCGTACTTCGACTGGCCTGACATCGAGACCTACCTCGACAAGCGCCTGAGCAGCATCGGCTCGAGCCTCGCGCAGGCGAAGAAGGCGGGCACCCTGGTGCAGCGCGGGCGCCCGTACCTCGCCGACTGGGAGCAGCGCAACCTCGACCCCTTCGGCACGCCTTCGGGCAAGATCGAGCTCTACTCGCAGACGTTCGCCGACGCCGGCTTCGACCCGATGCCGGTGTACGAGCCGCCCGAAGAGGGCCCGGCCGGAAGCTACCGACTGCTCTACGGACGCAGCCCGGTGCACACCTTCGCCAAGACGCAGAACAACTGGGTACTGATGGAGATGCACGGCGAGAACGCCGTGTGGATCAACACCGCGGAGGCGGCCGCGCTGGGCTTGAAGAGCGGCGACTACGTCTGGCTGGAGAATCAGGACGGCGTGCGTGACGGCCCGATCGCCGTCTTCGCCACCGAGCGGTTGCGACGCGACTGCGTGTACATGGTGCACGGATTCGGCCACCGCGCTCCCGACATGAAGGTGGCGAACGGGCGCGGAGCGTCCGATACCGCCCTCATGAGTCGCTACCGGCTCGATCCGATCTCGGGCGGCGCCGGCATGCGCGTGAACTTCGTCAAGCTCGTGCCGGGTGCGCCGCGACCGCGGCTTCCGCGCCTCAGCAGACTGGCCGAGAGGAGCGTGTGATGGCCCGCTACGCCATGGCGATCGATCTGGCGTCCTGCGTCGGGTGCGCCGCGTGCGCCGTCGCCTGCAAGCTCGAGAACCAGGTCCCGGCCGGGGCGAGCCGCTTGTGGATCCGGCTCGAGGAGTCGGGCAGCTTCCCCGACCTCGCCATGCAGTACCGCCCGGAGCAATGCATGCAGTGTGCCGACCCGCCCTGCGTCGGCGTCTGTCCGACCGGTGCCAGCCACATCAACGACGACGGCATCGTGCTGGTGGATGCCGAGACCTGCATCGCCTGCGGCGCGTGCATCGCCGCGTGTCCCTACGATGCGCGTTACTTCGATGAGCGCGGCTTCGTCGGCAAGTGCACCTTCTGCGAGCACCGGCTGGCCGACGGGCGTATGCCCGCCTGCGTGGAGACCTGTCCCACCCTGTGCCGCACCTTCGGCGATCTGGACGACCCCGGCAGCGATGTGAGCCGGGCCATCCGCGCCGCCCACCGGGTCGAGGTCCTCAAGCCCGAGCAGGGCACACATCCGAAGCTCGTGTACCTCAATGCTCCCGCCCGCTTCGGGCTCACGCGAGAGGGGGTGCTCCGATGACGGGAGATCCCGTGACGACCTTCTACGGTGCGGTCAACGACGGTGCCTTCTGGCACTGGCCTACGCTCGTGCACTTCTGCCTGGTGGCGCTGGCCGGCGGGGTGGCCTTGCTGGTCGCGTACCGGGCGCTCGGCCGCGGCCGCCTGGGGTGGCGCCTGCCCGCCCTTTCGGTGGGGTTCATCGCACTGGACATGATGGTTCTGTGGGCCGAGTCGCTGGCGCGCTGGCGCTTGACACACGTCTACCTCTTCCTGAGCATCCGGCCCGCGTCCGCCATCTGGTGGGGGGCGTGGGGGTTGGCCGGGTCGGCCGTTCTCGGGCTGCTCCTCGCCTTCGGCTGGGGCCCCCGCCGTCTGTGGGGTGCGCTGCTGGCCGTGACCTCGACCATGGCGCTGCTCTATCCCGGCCTGGCGCTGGCCGCCAACAGCGCTCGGCCTCTGTGGACGCCGCTGCTGCTCGCCTTCATGCCGGTCACCGGTCTGCTGCTGGCGTGGGGGCTGGCCCTGCTCTTCCGGCAGACCGACCTTCGCCCCGCGGTGGCAGTCCTGGGCCTGGCCGGAGCGCTGCTGGGCGGGCTCTACCTGGTCGGGCTCGCTACCGGTGGGTTGGCGGCGCGCGAAGGCCTGGCGCACCTCTGGCACGAGGGCGGCACGTTGTTCGTCGCCGCGCTCGCGGCCATGCTGCTGGGGCCCGCCCTGCTCCGCCGCTACCCGGCGCTCGCCGGCGTGCTGGTGGTGGCCGGCGCGGTGCTCGCCCGCACGTTGCTGGTCGAGATCGGAGCCTTCATGCCGCCCTTGTCGTGACGCCCACCGGCCCGCCTCGAGCAGGCCGGTCGACGCCGCGGGGCCCGTCGCGGGCCCACCCCGAACCATCGTCTCCAAGGGGGTCCGATCCCCTAGAGAAAGGAGAACACCTGTCATGAGACGCATCCTCGCCACGCTCGCAGCCTTCACCCTCCTCGCGACGATCCCTGCCTTCGCGCAGGGCCCCGCCCCGACGCCCGGCTCCGAGGCGTTCGCCAAGGTCATCGCCGAGGCCAGCCAGGCCGGCTGGTTGCAGGTCAAGCCGGAGGCGGCGCTGCAGCAGATCGACGCCATCCAGCCGTTCCTCCTCGACGTGCGCAACCAGAGCGAGTGGGACCAGAACGGCTACATCCAGGGCGCGGTGCTGGTGCCGATCACGGACCTCGCGAACAGCCTGGACAAGCTGCCGGCGAACCTCGACGAGCCGATCCTGGTGTACTGCGCCGCCGGCACGCGTGGCTTCTACGGCACGCTGTACCTCAAGATGCTCGGCTACTCGAACGTCAAGAACATCGCCGGCGGGTTGGGTGCCTGGACCAGCGCGGGTCTTCCGGTCGCGCACTAGAGCTTCGACCAGCGGAACCCAGGAGGGCGGGGTCCGGGCGAACGCTCCGGGCCCCGCCCGCTGTCGTGCCGGGCTCGCGGGTAGCATGGAACGTGAACGTGGAGCGCACGGTCGACGCGGCGGGTCGCCCCCGCCCCGTCGCCCCCCGCGCCATCGCCGCACAGGGCCGGCAGACGCCCGACCCCCGGAACCGAGAGAGGAGCCTCATGAGCCTTCCCAAGCCGTACGAACGTCTCAAGCAGCGCTATCCCGATGTCGTCGGAGCCTACGAGAGCCTCGGCCAGGCGGCCACCGATGCGGGCCCGTTGAGCGAGCGCGAGCAGCGCCTGGTGAAGTTCGCGCTCGCCGTCGGAGCCGCGCACGAGGGAGCCCTGCACAGCCATGCCCGTCGCGCCTTGAGGGCCGGCGTGAGTGCCGACGAGCTGAAGCACGCCGTGCTGCAAGCGACGACCACGCTCGGCTTCCCTTCGATGATGCGCGCCATGACCTGGTTGGAGGACGTGCTGGACGAGCAGGGCTGATCCGGCGCGGGTCCTCGGCGAGCGTCCGGCAAAATCCTACAGGGGTGTCGGATGATTCGCCCTGGGGAGGCGCGGTTCGGGGCACTACCTTCGGGGTGACGCGACCTTCGTTGGAGCGTGGAGGTGCTTGGTGCCGATCCTCATCGCGTACGCCAGCCGCTATGGAGCTACCCGGGAGATCGCCGAGACGATCGGGCGGGTGCTGCGGGAACGTGGCAGCGCCGTGGACGTCCGGCCTGCGGCGGAAGTCGCGCGCCTGGAGGGCTACCGCGCTGTGGTGCTGGGCAGTGCGCTCTACTCCGGCGGCTGGCTGGAGGACGCCCGCGAGCTGCTCGAGAGCTTCCAGGAGGATCTGAGCGTGCTTCCCGTGTGGCTCTTCTCCAGCGGACCTACCGTCCCGGGCGATCCGGTCGAGGCGCTGGGGGGCTGGGCCTACCCCGAGGAGCTCCGTAGCCTGGTGGCGGTGGTGCGGCCCCTCGACATCGCGCTCTTCGCCGGCAAGATCGATCCCGACGTGCTCAACCTGCAGGACTGGTTGATCAACCGCTCGATGCGCGGGGTGAGCGGGGACTTCCGCAACTTCGCGCGAGTCGAGGCGTGGGCGACGCACATCGCCGATCGCCTCGAGGCGTCCGTGGTAGGCGCAGACGGGGACGCCGGACGGCCCGTGGCCGACGACTGACCGGAAGCGCGGACGGCACGCCGCGGCATCGAACGAGGGGGCGTCCCTGATGGACGCCCCCTCGCGACGTCGGAGCGGACGACGGGGTCAGGCGGGACTCTGCCGCGGATGATCTTCGTCGGACTCGATGGCGATCTCTTCCTCCATGTCCCGGGCGTAGACGAGCTTGGGCGGGTCGAGGGCGGCCAAACGCCACTCCTCACCACAGTCGGGACAGACGAACGTCGCTTCCAGGACGGGATCCTCGAGCTCGATGACGGCTTCGCAGATGGGGCAGGCGACGGCGATCATACGGCCTCCCATGGGGTGCGCCCGGACGACCCGAACGCCGAGGACCGCGGGAACGCGCTGGGGACCGTCGACGGCACCCTGCGGGCGCCAGCGGCGATGCCCCGTCCCCGAAAGGGGCGCCCTAGGCGGCATCCGGCGGCCGGGATCGGCGCGCCGGACACCTGCGAAGGGTGGCCACCGTGACCGCGGGTTGCCGGGGGTAGGTCACGGTGACCAAGGGAAGGAGCGCTGGGGCGTCGGGCTGTCGGGTGCGGCGCGGCCGCGCTCCTCGATCCCCTCCTAGTCGAGCACGCACCTCCGAAGGGTCGCGTCGGGAAAACTCCGACACGAGCGTCGGCGCAATCCAGGATGGAGCCGTGGAAGCGCCTCCCTACGCTGAACTCGAGAGCGGTCGCCAAGGCCGCGCTGCGTGCGGTTCGCAAGGAGGCCGGAGCCATGTACCAGAAGATCCTGATGCCGAGCGACGGGAGCGCTTGCGCCAACCACGCGATCGAGCACGGGCTCGACCTCGCCCGGCGCCTCGGCTCCGAGGTGCTCTTCCTGCATGTGCTGGAGAATCCACTGACCACGGGCTACGCCACACCGGAGACGCTGCCCTATTCGGCGCAGCTCTACGAGGACCTCAAGACTGCCGCACAGGGCGTGCTCGACGACGCGGCGGCGAAGGCCGAGCAGGCCGGCGTGAAGGTGGAGACCCGGCTGGTGGAGAACCGCGATCCGGTGCAGGCCATCCACGAGGCCGAGGCGGAGTGCGATGCGGTCATCATGGGGACCCACGGCCGGCGCGGCTTCAACCGCTGGATGTTCGGGTCGGTGGCCGAGGGTGCGCTGAGGCGCTCGAGCAAGCCGTTCCTGTTGATCCGGACGCACGACCAGGAGGAGTGAGAGGGGTGCCCCGCACGGCATCCCGACCTTCGGGGGATCCGGAGGAGGTGGTCTGATGGCCGACCGTAAGGTACTCGTGCCGTTGGACGGTTCGGAGTTCAGCCGGCAGGTGCTTCCGTACGTGCGGTCGCTGTTCGAGCCGAGCGCGTACGCGGTGATGCTGTTGCGGGTGGTGTCGACGCCCGAGGGCGTGACCAGTCCTCCTCCGCGTCCGTTGGCGCTCGACGGCTGGCTGCTGGGCCGGGGGGACGCGGACCGGGCCCATCCGATCTTCCAGAGCCAGGTGTGGGACGGCCTGAAAGCGGAGCTGCGCGCCAACCTGGAACCGGAGGTCAACCTCCTGGTGCAGGCGGGCTTCAAGGTGACGACGGTCGTTCGCTTCGGCGACGCGGCGGGGGAGATCATCGACGTGGCAAAGAGCGAGGACGTCGCCATGGTGGTCATGGCCACGCACGGCCGCAGCGGACTCGAGCGGTTGGTGATGGGGAGCGTAGCCGAGGCCGTCCTGCGGCGGTCGCGCGTGCCGGTGATGATGGTCCGCCCGCGGCCGACCGTTGTGGGAGAGACGCTTCCCGCCGAAGCGCCCACGGCCGGGTAGGCCGCCTATGATGGGGGCATGCTCAGGCGGGTGCTTCCGATGGTCCGGATGACCGGCGCGCTCGACGAGGCGGGTCGTCGTACCCGCGAGCTGGAGACGCTGCACGTCCTGGCGGAGGCTGTTGCCGACACCATCCAGGCGTCGGAGGTGCTCGAGCGCTCGTTGACCGCCCTGTTGGAGATGGGCTGGTTCACCTGCGGCGAGGGGCTCCTCCGGGAAGGGCCCGGTCGCCCGCTGGCCACCGTGACCGTGGGGCTGTGCCCCTTCGACCCGCTGCGGGTTTGCCCCAAACGCCCCGACCTGATCGTCGAGGGGGAACACGCACTGTCCGACGGTGATGTGGCGCGAACGGGCGATTGGTTGCTGGTGCCCGTGGACGACGTCGCGCTGCTCGCGCTCTCGGGCGGGGAGGACGTCTCGCAGAGCTTCCTCGGCGCGGTGATCGACGTCATGCGGGCATCGCTGCAGCACACCCACCTGCACCAGCGGCTGGCCGAGAAGGAGCAGCAGCGTTCGCGCCTGCTCCAGGCGTTCCTCACCGCGCAGGAGGAGGAACGGGGCAGGATCTCGCGCGACCTCCACGACCAGATCGGGCAGGCGCTCACCGCCCTGTTGCTGGGCCTCGATCAGAACATCGACCACGCCGATGCCAAGAGCTTGCAGCGCCTCAAGGAACTCACGTCGGTGACCCTGTCCGACGTGCGGCGCATCGCGCTCGACCTGCGCCCGTCGGTGTTGGACGAGCTCGGTCTGGACGCGGGGATCCGCCGCTACGCCCGCGACATCCACGAGCGCTACGGCCTGGACGTGAGTGTGCTCGTCAACCTGCCCTCGAGGCTGCAGCACCAGGAGGAGATCGTGCTCTACCGGGTGGTCCAGGAGGGGCTGACGAACATCGTGCGACACGCCTCGGCCCGGCAGGGCTCGGTGGTGGTGACCTCCTACAACAGCTACGTCCAGTGCGTGGTCGAGGACGACGGGATCGGGTTCGACGAGCGGGCCCTGCTCCCGGGCGAGCAGGTGGGCCTGATGGGGATGCGTGAGCGGCTCGAGGTACTCGGCGGAAGCCTGCGTATCGAGAGCGAGCCCGGGCAAGGCACCGCGCTCTACGCCCGACTTCCGGTACGCTGAAGGCCTCGTGACCACGCGCCATCCCATCCGCCTCTTCATCGTCGACGATCACGCCATCGTGCGGGCCGGCGTGCGCATGTTGCTGAACGCCCAGGACTCGCTCGAGGTGGTCGGTGAGGCCGAGAGCGCCGAGGAGGCGCTGGCGGTGCTCCCTGAGATCGGCGCCGACGTGGTGCTGCTCGACCTGTCGTTGCCGGGCATGAACGGCATCGAGGCGGTGCGCGGCCTGCGCAAGCGGATGCCTGAGACCCGCTTCATTGCGCTGTCGATGCATGAGGACCCGGAGTACGTGCAGGGCTTCCTGGAGGCCGGCGGCTCCGGTTACGTGCCCAAGAGCTCGCTCGAGATGCAGCTCGTCGACGCCATCCTGGCGGTGTCCCGGGGCGAGTACTACGCTCCGGCGCGGCTGCTGGCCGAGCTGGCGCGGGAGATGGCCACCGGGGACCCCTACCGCAACGCCCGGCTCACCCAGCGTGAGCACGAGGTGGTGCGGCACATCGCCCACGGCAGCACCTACAAGGAGATCGCGGAGGCGCTCGGGATCAGCGAGAAGACGGTCGCCACCTACCGCGAGCGGGCGTCGGAGAAGCTGGGCGTCAAGACCCGAGCCGAGCTGGTGCGTTGGGCGCTCGAGCACAACCTCCTCGATTGAGGCGCACCGAGGGCGTGGTGGCGGGCGCTTGCCCCCCATGCACGGCCTGAGCGGACGGTCCGAGGGCTCCGTCTGAAGTCGGCTTCATGCAAGACCGTCACGATTCTCACGAATCCTTCAACCTTCTTTCAAGAGACGGGCCTATCCTTCTACTCGTGGCTGCCAACGAGCGTGGCAACCTCTCTTCATACCCCTCCTAAGGTGTGGATGGTGGACGATTCCGTCCCGGGCCCCCGCGAAAGCGGGGGCCCTCCACTTGCAGGGTCCCCGGCCCTGCCCAACGTCGGTCCCGGCATCGGGGCCCAACGGACGGCCGGGTTGGGCGGCGTCGCGCGCGACGAAGACGATGCCGGCGTCGATGGGACGCCGGCATCGTTCGTGCGAAGGGGTCGCGTGCGCTGTTCGGCGCGCGTGTGGCCTCGCGCACCGGTCGTGGCGAGGCGGGCCGCGTTGCGGGACCGCGGTCTCAGGCGCCGCCGGTTCCGGTTCCTGCGGGTGGGGTGCTGTTCTGTGGCGTGTTCGGTGGGGTGGTCGGGGGCGTTCCGTTCTGGGGGGGACCGTTCCGGGGGCCCGTGCCGGGACGTTGCCAGGGAGCGTTGCGGTCCGGGTCCATCCAGCCGCGGTCCATCCAGCCGCGGCCCATGCCCTGGCCGTTCATGCCCTGGCCGTAGGTGCCCTGGCCCATGCCCTGGCCCATGCCCGGGCCCCGGGGCCCGCGGTAGGGCCCGTACGGCGCGCCGTAGCGATCCCAGCCGGGTCCGGACCGGCCCCGATCCATGCCGTGGCCCATATCGCGGCCCATGCCCTGGCCCATGCCCCGGCGGTTCATGTCCTGCCGGTTCATGTCCTGGCCCATGCCGCGTCCCTGCCCCCAGCCCTGTGCAGAACCGAACCCGCGGCCGAGGGTCTGCGTCCGCGCGCCCCGAGCCGTGCTCAGGTCACGAAGCATCGCCCTTGCCTGCGGAACCTTCTGAACGAACGTCTGCGCGTCGGTACGGAGCGTTGCCTCGTCCTGCGTCAGGCTGGAGCGTTCGCCGGCGACCTTCTGCTGCGCCTGGGTGCGCGCGTCGGCCGGCGCGGCTCCCGCCTGGAGGGCGTCGACGTACGCCTGCAGCTCTTGACGCCTCACGTCCCTGGCACGCTGCCGCAGAGCGTCGGCGCGGTCGAGCAGCTGCCCTGCCTGCTGCCGGTCGGCGGCGGGAAGGCGGGCGATGAGCGTGAGTCGGAGCGCTTGCCGTTGCAGTTGCGCCAGCGTCCGGGACGATGTCGAGGGAGCGTTCGGGGTCGTGGGCTGGTTGGTTCCTGGCGTGTTCGTGCCTGGCGTGTTCGTGCCTGGCGTGTTCGTGCCCGGCGTGTTCGTGCCCGGCGTGTTCGACCGGACGGGGTCGAACCGGACGGGGTGGAACCGGACTGGGCGGCGGCGAGCGAGGGTACCAGGAGGACGGCGGTGGCCAGCGCGGCGGTGGCGCCGCGCCTGAGCGATCGGACCATGGAGGGCTCCTTCCGGCGGCGGGCGCAGGCGCCGCGCCGCGTGTGAGAGGGCGTCCGCCAGGACGCCTGAGCCCACCATGCCGGACGGCCGTGCACGGGGGAGCCGCGCCGTGTGCAGGAATCGTGCAGGGGCTCAGCCGGCCGCCGGCGTGTCCGCCGGTGCGCCCTAAGCTGCCGTCTGTTCCACGCTCCCTCGCGGGCCCGCGGCGTCCAGCCGGATCTGCCGGTCGGGAGACCAGGTGCCGGACGCCTCGTCGCGCAGCGTGAACTCGAGCGTCGTGCGCCCCACCAGCTCGTCGGCCTCGAGCCGCACCCCGTACATCCCGAACGGCAGCGCCACGGCCGCACGGTCGCGAGGTGCGTTCCAACCATCGAAGCCCAGGTGCAGCGTGAAGGGGGAGGAGCGCTCGATCTGCAACGCCCGGCCCTCTGGGAGGGCGTCGAAGGGAACGTCGTCGCGCCAGTGCCAGCAGGCGGCCTGTGGCCTCGCGCCGTGGTAGCGATCGATCACGGCGTCGAGCAGCTCGAGCGGCCGGCCGGCGTCGCGCGCGAACGCCAGCTTGACGAACTCCGCGTGCGCCCATACCAGCGGCATGGCACTGCCCGACGGCTTGCCGGGCTCGAGGAAGCGCTCCGGGATGGGGTCCGCATCCCACACCTGCTCGGGGATGAGGCCCGCGGGACCGGACATCGCGGCCATGGCGCGGAGTGCGGGCAGCGGATCTTCACCTTGCTGCAGGGCCAGGTGGGCGCGCTCGCCGGCCAGCAGCGGCCAGGCACGGCCGACGCCGGTCCCGTCGAAGGGGCTTCCGTCGGGGTGCTCGCCGTAGCCGTCGTCGTTGTAGCGGTGGTAGGCGGTACCTGTGGGGAGGGGGACGGCCAGCATGCGGTCGACCAGCTTGGTGGTCGCCACGATGCGCGGGTCGTCGGCGGCGCGTAGCCCGAGGCGCACCAGCGCCAGGTAGTCGAGGCTCACCAGACGGGCGGCCTCGAGGTCGTCACCGACCCGGTTGCGCACCTCGACCCGACCGCGCAGCCCGCCGGTCGGGGGCGCGATCCGCAGGTAGTAGCCGTCGACGTCGTGCTGTTGGGCCAGGGGGCCGTCGGCGACGTAGGTCCAGTCCTCGATGCGCTCGTTCCAGCCGTCGGCCAGGGAGAGCGCGTAGGCCCGTTCGTCGTCGTCGAGGAAGGGCCCGGCGGCGACGAGCGCTGCAACCTCGACCGCCAAGGTGAAGGGGTTGGCGCCGCCGTTCTCCTCCCAGCGATCCTGCGGCGTGAGCGGACCGTGGCGTGCCAGGTAGCCGGCCGCCGCGCGCGCCATCGCCTCGACCCCGCGGAGTCCGTCCAGCGCGTCCCGCTCACGCAGCTTGGCGGCCAGCAGCAGCGGGAAGCCCACCTCGTCAAGTTGCACGCCGGTCCAGAAGGGGCGGGAATCGGGGAACATGTTCTGCGTCCAGTGACCATCGCGCTGTTGGGTGCCGATCAGGTAGGCCAGCATGCGGCGGGCGTCGCCCTGCTGTCCGGCCGCCAGCAGACCGAGCCCGGTCTCCACGGCGTCGCGCGGCCACACCAGGTGGTAGCCGCCGAGGTCGTCGCGAGCGTTGCCCCACGGGATGCTGAGGCTGGCCACCACCGCGCCCGGGTAGGCCTTGTCCTCGTGGACCTTGAGGACGGTGGCCGAGAGCAGCGCCTCGTGCGCGAGGTCGTCGGGTAGCGAGGGCGCCGTCAGCGTCTCGCCCCAGGCGGTCCAGGCGTCGACGAAGGCGGCGCGCGCGTGGTCGAACCCCACCGCCAGGCTCGAGCGTGCCCGGGTGAGGGCACCCTCGATGGTCTCGGCGAAGCCCAGCGCCAGCACGCCTTCGGTCTGCGTCAGCTCGCCCATGAGCGCTACGTTGCCGTGCCGGGCCGCCTCGTAGCCCCAGGTCATGGCACCGTTGCGCGCGAAGTCCTGCCAGCCGTCGGAGGCGCCGACGTAGCCTGCACTTCTGCGTGCGAAACCGCCATCGGACACGAGCGCGAGCGCCTCGTTGCCGCCCCGGGCGCAGAGCGCGCCGGAGGCACCGAGCCAGGCGTCGTTGTCGGCGCCGTTAGCGCCGAGGTGCGGGGCGAGCAACGGGTAGAGCCGCAGGCCTTGACCCTCGAGGTGGTAGCGCACCAGCAGGGCCTCGCGCTCGGGGTCGGGGAGCACCTCGAGCTCGAGCTGGTAGCGCTCGTGCTGATGACGGAACGTCGGTAGCGGGACGGTCGGGGCCGGCGTCGTGATCTGGTAGCGGGCCACGCGCTTGACCTCCCACCAGCCGTCCTCGCCGGCCACGAGGAAGCCCAGGTCTCGGACCTGAGGCTGGCCCGTGGTCGGATAGTAGACCTCGTTGATGATGCCGTGACCGAGCGTGGCCCACAGCCTGGAGGGTCCGAGCGCCGTGGTGACGAGGTCCTTGGCGCTCGACGTCCAGGTCGGGGCGATGCCGGGCGCGCCGGGGGCGTCCACGGGATCAGCCACGGGATCAGCCACCGTGCGCGAAGTCCGGGTAGTCGGTCATCGCGCCGTCGACGAAGAGGGTGGTGCCGGTGACGTAACCGGCCGCGTCGGAGACCAGCACGGTTGCCATGCGCGCGATGTCCGCCGGGTCGCCCAGGCGATTGAGCGGGATCTTGTCCAGCAGATCGGACAGCGCGTTGGGATCGCTCCACACCGACTTGTTGATGGCGGTCTTGACGGCGCCCGGCGCCAGCGCCAGCACGCGCACGCCGTGCGGCGCGGCCTCCTGAGCCAGGGTGCGCGTCATCATCCCGGCACCCGCCTTGGCCGCCGTGTAGGCGCTGTAGCCGCTCCAGGGGATGACCTCGTGCACGGAGGTGATGGTGAGCACTACGCCGCTCCCGGCGGGGATCATGCGCTTCAGGGCCTGGCGCGCGCAGTTGAAGGCGCCGAAGAGGTTGACGTCGATCACCTTGCGCCAGGCGTCGGGCTCGCTCTGCCACGCCTCGGCCCGAGCGCCGTCGATGCCGGCGTTGTTGACCAGGATGTCGATGCCGCCCCAGGCCTCGTCGAGGCGTTCGTACATGGCGTCCACCCCGTCGGTCGACGCCACGTCGGCCTGGACCGTGAGAGCCTCGCCGCCCGCCTTGCGAACGCGTTCTGCCACGCCGTCAGCGGCGTCCTGGCCCTCGAGGAAGTTGATGGCCACACGTGCGCCGGCCTCGCCGAGGGCCTCGGCGATGGCCGCGCCGATGCCGCTGTTGGCACCGGTCACGAGGGCTCGTTTGCCGTCCAGTCGGATCTGCATGAGCGCTCCTCTTTGCGCCCTGCGGGCGCCGAACGAGGGCATGGAGCCGCGGGGAGGGGTCCGTCGTGCGACCCGGGCCCGTCGGACAGGCCGGGGCCCGCGGAACTGCCGCCGGCCCGTAGACGAGCCTAGCGCCGATCCGTGAGGATGACGTGACCTGGACGCCGTTCGTCAGGACGGTGCTTGTCAGGACGCGCTGCCGGTGCACCGTTGGCGCGGAGCGCGGCGCGGTGGTCGGCCAGCAAGCGGTCGATGACGTGGCTGGTGCGGGCGGCGCTCTCGCCGGTACTGGGGCAGGTGCCGCCCCCCGTGAGTGCGTCCACCACCGTCTGGATCAGCGGCTGCTGCACGTGCGGCGGGTGGGGGACGAAGGGCAGGGCCTCCTCGACGCCCTCGCGGCTGAGCACGACGGGCGCATCGGCGAACACGGAGAAGCGCAGCGTGCCGCGCGTGCCGAAGATCTCGACCTGCTCGCGACGCTCTGCGGCGCTGAACGACCACACGCCCACGCCCTGGACGCCGGACGCGAACGTGAGCCGTGCGGTGACCAGGTCCTCGGCCGGGTACAGGCCCGCACGGTTGACTGCGTTCCCCTCCGCGCGCTGCACGGGTCCCAGCAGGAAGTCGAGCAGGTCGAGGGTGTGGCTTCCCAGGTCGACGAAGTACCCGCCTCCCGCGATCTCGGGGGATACCCGCCAACCAGCGAGCGACGCGCTCTCGCCGCCGGTCGGCGGGTTGAGGTGCGTGACGACGACCGCCACCCGATCGCCGATGGCGCCGTCTTCGAGGAGCGCCTGGACCTGGAGGAAGCGCGGCAGGGCGCGCCGGTAGTAGGCCACGAACAGCGGCACGCCTGCCTCGGCGCAGGCCGAGCGCATCGCCTCGCAGTCGGCACCGGTCGTCGCCATGGGCTTCTCGACGTAGACGGGCTTGCCTCGCGCCGCGGCCATCTCGGTGTAGAGGCGATGGCTGGAGGGCGGCGTCGCAACGTAAACCGCGTCCACGTCGGGGTCCTGGATCAGTGCTTCGGCATCGTCGTAGAAGCGCGGCACGCCGTGGCGGCGGGCGTAGTCCTCGGCAAGATCGCCGTTCCTGCGCATCACGGCGACCAGGCTCGAGCCCCGCGCCTTCTGGAAGCCGGGTCCGCTCTTGACCTCCGTGACGTCGCCACAGCCGATGATGCCCCAGCGGACGGTATTCATGTTGCCTCCTCGGGGCCCGGTAGCCCGGCCATCACGGTGTTCCGCGGTCCCTGGCTGCCGCCCCACGCCGTCTCCTTCACCCGCAGGGTAGGCCGGTGGATGCCGCCAGCGCAATCGCGTGGTGTTCCGACGACGGCCTGGCGGACGCGGTGCGGTCGCGCTTGCCCCGCCGGCGCCCGCTAGGCTGAGCAGCGTCGGGCGGCATCCCAACGGGGGCCCCCGCCCCGAGAGCGTCGGGGCGGGGTGCCGGCGACGTCTCTCACCTTCCCTCTCCGCCCGGCTCGTCACGTGGAAGGGGAGGTGCACCATGATCGTTCGTCGGATAGGGGCGGTTCTCGCCCTCGCGCTCCTGGGGCTCGGCGGCGGCGCAGGCGCCGGTCACCCTCCAGGACATCGGGCTCGCCACGCCCGAGTCGGTGCTCTACGTCCCGGGCGACGACGTCTACCTCGTTTCCAACATCAACGGCGCGCCGCTCGACAAGGACGGCAACGGCTTCATCAGCAGGCTGGCGCCGGACGGCAGCGTCCTCGACCTGAAGTGGATCGACGGTGGCGCGCCGGGCGTCGCGCTCGACGCGCCCAAGGGCATGGCCATCGCGGGCGGCGTGCTGTACGTCGCCGACATCACCGAGCTGCGGATGTTCGACGCGTCGAGCGGGGAGCCCATGGGCTCGGTCGAGGTGCCGGGCAGCACCTTCCTCAACGACGTCGCCGCCGGGGCCCGACGGCGCCGTGTACGTCACCGACTCCGGGCTCGACCCGCAGTTCCAGCCGACCGGGACCGACGCCATCTACCGCTACCAGGGCGGCGCGCTGCGAGCCGGTCATCGGCGGCCCCGAGCTCGATCATCCCAACGGCGTGACGGTGCTTCCCTCGGGCGCGCTGCTGGTGGTGCCGTTCGGGGGCTCCAAGGCGATGTACCAGGTCCAGGGCGGAAGCATCACGAGCCACCAGGCGCTGCCGGTCCGGTCAGCTCGACGGCGTGGTGCTGCTGCCGGGTGGCGACGTGCTGGTGTCGAGCTGGGCGTCGTCGTCGGTGGTGCGCGTGTCGCCCGACGGGTCGTCCGTCACCGTCGCCTCCGACGCGCCGGCGCCGGCCGACATCGGCTACGACAGCGCCCGCAACCTGCTGCTGATCCCGCTGTTCAACGACGACGCGGTGCGGATCGTGCCTCCGAGCTGAGGCGCCGTCGGCGAGCGCGGCCGCCAGCACGCTGGGTGCGGCTGCGACGAGGCGCCGGCCTCGAACGAGGCCGGCGCGAACCTTCCGTCCTGGATGTTCGGCTTCAGATGGCGCCGCTGCCGATGCTGCCCAGGAAGATGCCGAGGAAGAACACCAGGACCCCACCGCCGACGACGAGGACGAGCGTCCTCCACAGGGGGAACTTGAGGTAGCGCCAGCGGATGGCGGAGATCACCAGCAACTCGGCGCCCACCACGATGTAGGCGATGATCAGCGCCAGCGTGAGGTCGGGGATGAGGAAGGGCAGACTGTGGAAGATCCCGCCGAGGGTGGTGCCGAGGCCGGTAGTGAGGCCCTTCCACCCCGGTGCGACGTCCATGTTCTCATCCGGGCCGTGCGAGAGGGCCTCGGCCAGCCCCATGCTCAGGCCGGCTCCGGTCGCCGCCGCGAGCCCCACCCAGAAAACGTGGATGCTGCTCGTGAGCTGCGCGGCGGCGAAGATCGGTGCCAGCGTGGAGACGGTGCCGTCCATGAGGCCCAGCAGGGCCGGACGCACGAGTTCCTGGTTGAGGTTGGATCCTGTCTGGCTCGTCGTGGCGGACGCCATGATGGGCTCCTTCCAGGTCGATGACGAGGGACGCGGTGTCTCTGGACGCGGTGTCTCTGGGCGCGGTCCCGTCTGGGTCGGTGCCGCCGGGCGGACGGAGCATAGGTGCCACGGCCCGGCGCCCTGCAACGTGCAATTGTCCCGGACTGAAACGTCGGGCCCGTGACGCAGGCAACGTAGCGCACGCTACGTCGTCCTTCGGTTGTCGTCCTGGACTGCCTTCTTCTTGTCAGCCTTCTTCTTGTCAGCGCTTCCAGGGCCACGCCACGCAGGTGCGGACCTCCGGGAAGGCCACCAGGTCCCCCTTGCCCTTGAGCACGAGCGTGGTGACGGGATGGTCCGCGAACAGCGCCCGCGCGGCCGCGAGCGTGGCGCCGGTCACACTGGCCTCGTCCACCAGGAGCAGGTGGCTGCCGGCGGGCAGATCGGGCACCTCGCTCAGCAGCTCCGGCGCGGGCCGCTGGGGGGTGTTGTCCGGGGCGCGGAAGTTGATCGTCACCAACGCCAGCGGCTTGCGCAACTGGTGCGCCAGGAGCGACGCCGGGACCGTGCCACCGGAGGCGATCCCGACCACCACGTCGACCGCCGGGATCGACAGGCCGTGGAGGCGTCGGCTGATGGTCTCGAAGTCGATGGGAACGGCGTCCAGCGTTGGGGCCATGCCTCAGTCTGCCTCGTCGGACCCCTGCGAAGGGTGCCGCCGGTGACCCGGCCCCGTGCGCGGCGGGCCGGGCTCAGGGCGCGGGCACGAGCGGCGCCTGGAGTCCGGCCCGGTCGCGGGCGAGCATGGCGCGCGATGCCGTCTCATGTGCGCCTGGCGTAGAATGCCGCCGGCCAGGGCCTCGGAGCCCGGACCGCGGCCGAGCGCTCGATGCGCCGAGGCGACCCGCCGGGAGCGCCGCGGCGTAGGGACATTTGCCCCGTTGGGACGTTCGTCCTGTAAGTTAGGCTCCTGCCGGGCGCGCGCCATCGATGCGGCGGCAAGGCGCTCGCGGTCCCGTGCGGAGCATGGGCGTTCGGGGCCAGGGGGCGAGCGTTTCACAAGCGTCCGACACGGCAACGATGCCACTGAAGGAGCTCGATGGGATGCCACATACGGTCCGTCTGCCTTTAGACTACGGCCATGCTTGAGCCCCGACCCCACTTCGAAGCGTGGCGATGCCCGGGCGAGCGGCCCGTGCTTCCGGTCGGGTCGCCCAAGGAGTGCCGAAGCTGGCGCACCGCCCGCGCGGTATCGCCGGCGCCCTCGGCCTACGAGAACCTGCTGACGCGCAAGCTTTCAGCGTGGGGAGGAAATCTGTCGTGAGTGGACAAGGCTCCAGTTCGTCCGACGCGGCCGTCCGCGTCGAGGTGTACCTCGACGGTCGGCCGGAGGCGGTCCAGGTCCTGACCGCCCCGCCCTTCCGCTTCCAACTCGACACGGCGGCGCTGGGGGAGGGGGAGCACACGCTCCGTCTGGTGCGTGTCGACGCCGCCGGGCGGAGGCGGGAGAGGACCATCCCCTTCACCGTCGAGCACGGGCCCGGCCTCGAGGTCGAGGGGCTCGAGCCCGGCGCCACCGTGACGGGCCGCGTCGACGTCGATGTGGTCGTGCCGGCGGCGGCGCCACCGCCTGCGCCGAAGCCCGCCGCCGGACCGTCGACCTGGCTCTACCTCCTCGCCACGATCGTGATCCTCGGGGGTATCTGGGTGTTCTTCATGGTGGTGCCCATCTACAGCAGCCTGGTGCCGGCGCCCAGCGCGAGCGGCTCGAGTTCGTCGTCCGCGCAGGCTTCAGGCCCCCCCGTGGACCAGGCGCTGCTCAAGAGCGGCGATCAGCTCTACACCTCGGACTGCGCGAGCTGCCACAAGCCCAGCGGTCAGGGCATGCCGCCCACCTTCCCGGCGCTGGCGGGCAACAGCTTCCTCAGTGACGCCTCGGCCGTGGTCAAACGCATCTACGACGGTGCCGGCTCGATGCCCTCCCACCACTCCTACAGCGCCAAGCAGCTGGCGGAGGTGGCGACCTACGTCCGCAACACCTGGGGCAATAGCTACGGGGGCGTGAGCGTGGAGGACGCCTCCAAGGCGGTGCCGCAGGCGAGCAACGGCGGCGCGACGACATCGGGAGCTTCCGGGGGAGGGTCCTCGGCCCCCTCGTCGTCCGGGACGTCGTCGTCCGGTGCTTCGTCATCTGGCGCGTCGTCGTCCGGTCGTCCACCGCGTCGTCGAGCACGACGTCGTCGGCGGCCGCCCCGGCGGAGTCGTCGAGCGGTTCGAGCGCAGCGTCGGGAAGCGCTTCCGCGGCACCCGCAGGTGGCTCGGCCGCTGCCGGATCGGATGCCATGAAGGCCGGAGAGAAGCTCTACACCGCCGACTGCGTGGCCTGCCACCAGCCCAATGGCGCGGGCATGCCGCCGACCTTCCCGGCGTTGGCCGGCAACAGCTTCCTGAGCGACCCGGCTGCGGTCGTGCAGCGCATCTTCGACGGCAAGGGAACGATGCCGCCGCACCCGTCGTACACCGCCAAGGAGCTGGCCGACGTGGCCACCTACATCCGCAACAGCTGGGGTAACGCCTACGGCTCGGTCAGCACGGATCAGGCCGCGCAGGCCGCGCCCAAGGCGGCCCAATGATCGCAGCAGGCCCGCGCCGCACGATGCCACCGCGGGCCCTCGCCACCGACCGTGGGAAGGGGCGTTGAGATGTATCGCAACGACCGCGTGATCCCGTTCTTCACCCTTGTGTTCGCGGCGGCCCTGTTCTTCATGTCCTACCTCGACGGGCGCTACATCACGGCTCTGTCCGGCGGCAAGCCGCAGCCGCTGTCGGTCGGTCAGATCGGCCTGATCAGCTTCGGGGCGGTGTTCGTCGTTTACGGCGTGATCGGCTTCATCTCGGTCTGGCTCGAGGGTTCCGAGCTCCGCCCCGGCGTGCACAAGGCGCGTCCGGGACGCGCGCAGTGGATGGGCATGGCGCTGTCGGCGCTGGCCGTGGCGCTGTCGGGCTTGTTCGTCCAGGCCATCGTGCACAGCCTCCGGACCCAGCAGAACCATCCGGCGGCAGAGGGCATCATCTTCGCCGCGATCAGCCTGTGCGTGGCGGGGCTCCTCATGCTCTACAAGAACTACTACCAGGACGATGAGGTCCACATCGAGTCCGAGGATTCGGAGGTGCCTTGGTAATGCCGAACGATGACGAGCGCACGGGGGGCCCCCGGACGGGGGCCTCGCAGGGGGATCCGGAGGGCAGCGGCGACGCGGTGAGCGCGCACCCGCCCGAGGCCGACGAGCACGAGCGCCTGATCCAGCGACGCCGCTTCCTGCAAGCCAGCGTGGGCGTGACGGTTGCCCTCACGGTCACGGGCCTGTCGGCGTTGACAGTGACGGGGAGCCTCCGGCCGATCGCCAAGACCACCCCCCAGCAGGAGCCGCCCGCCGACGGCGACGTTCTGGTGCACGCCGATGACCAGACCCGGCTCGTGCAGATCAGCGACATCCAGATCAACGCCAAGCAGACGCTGTGTTACCCGAAGGACCCCAAGTCCGGCGTGGTGAAGAGCGGCACCGACAACAACCTGATCATGCTGACGCGGTTCGACGCGAGCCAGCTCGGTCCCGACACGGCGCCGCATGCGGCGCAGGGCGTGGTCGGCTACTCGGCCGTATGCACGCACCTGTGTTGCACGGTCAGCGATTGGGACAGCCAGAACGGCTGGATGCTGTGCCCCTGCCACCACTCCCAGTTCGACCCGCGCGCCGACGGCAAGGTCGTGGCCGGTCCGGCGCCGCGACCGCTCCCGCTCATCCCGCTCAAGATGGCCAGCGGCCAGCTGGCGGTGGCCGGCGGCTTCCTGACGAGCGTCGGATGCAGTTGAGGGGGGTGGACCATGGGTAAGTGGCTCGACGAGCGCCTGGCACTGTCCAGGATGTACAAGAAGTTCTTCCGCAAGATGTTCCCGGTGCACCACTCGTTCTTCCTGGGCGAGATCACGCTGTTCTCGTTCGTGATCCTGGTGCTGACCGGCATCTTCCTCTCCATCAACTTCGAGCCGTCGATCCGCATGGTGCAGGTGGGCGCCAAGCAACTCCCCGCCGCCTACGCCTCGGTGCAGTTCATCGATACGCTGCCTTTCGGGCTGGTGATCCGCAGCATGCACCACTGGGCGGCCAGCGTGTTCATCGCCGCAGCCTTCCTGCACATGATCCGGATCCTGCTGACGGGGGCGTACAAGAAGCCGCGCGAGATCAACTGGCTCATCGGCCTGGCACTGCTGAGCTTCGCGGTGGTGGCCGCCTTCACGGGTTACTCGCTGCCCTTCGACGCCTTCTCGGCGACCGCCACCAAGGTCGGTTACGAGATCGCCTCGTCGATCCCGCTCATCGGGAGCTGGCTGGCTCAGCTCTTCTTCGGGGGGACCTTCCCGACCGAGCACTCGATCCCCCGACTGACGGCCATCCACATGGTGTGGCTGCCGCTCGTCATCGCGGCGCTGATCGGCGCCCACGTGCTGATCATGTTCCTGCAGAAGCATACCCAGCCCAAGTACGCCCAGAAGATCGCGCCCAACAAGATCCTGGGGGTGCCCTTCTGGCCGCAGCAGGCTCTCATCATGGGGGTTCTGTTCGCCGTCATGGTGGCCGTGCTGGCGCTCGTCGGCGGACTGTTCAACGCCAACCCGATCGAGCACTTCGGGCCTCCCGGGCCGGCCACGCCCGCCGTCAAGCCGGACTGGTATTTCCTGTGGCTCTACGGCTTCCTGAAGATGATCCCGTCGGCTTGGCACTTCACGGTGTTCGGCGTCTTCGTGGGCCCCGAGTTCATCGGCGTGCTGATCCCGACCTTGCTCATCCTCTTCGGCTTCGTGTTCCCGCTGCTGCAACCTTCGGAGCACAAGCTGCGCTACGTCGAGCTGCCGAGCGAGCATCCGGTGCGCACGGCGACGGTCATCGGCGTGCTGACGTTCTTCATCGCGGCCACCATCGGCGCCTACAAGGAGGATCTGGGGTTGACGACCGGCATCCTGTGGGTCCTGGTGCTCGCTGGGCCGGTCGTGGTCGGCGCCATCGCCTACGGCGCGCTCCGCGCCATCTACCCGGCTTCGGCTCGCGAGCGCGAGGCGGGATCGGACACCGCCCCGGGCGACTGAGCTCCGGCGCATCCAGGACGAACGTGCGGGGCCCGCCACGGCGGGCCCCGCACTCTCGTCGATCGAGGCCGAAGGGTGTGCTCAGTCGCTACGGACGGTGCGCCTCAGCCGGTCCACATGCTGCTTGCGGAACTTGGCCACCTTGGGCGCGATGACCACGCGACAGTACGCCTGATCGGGGTTCTGCGCGAAGAAGTTGCGGTGATAGGGCTCGGCCGGGTAGTAGGGGCCGGCCGGCGCCAGCTCGGTGACCAGCGGCGCGTCGTAGACCTTCGCGTCGCCGACCTCGCGCATCACGGCCTCGGCCTCGGCGCGCTGATCGTCGTCGTGGTAGAAGATCGCCGAGCGGTACTGCGTCCCCACGTCGTTGCCCTGGCGGTCCCTGGTGGTGGGGTCGTGGATGGAGAAGAACACCTGCAGCAGGTCGCGGAAGCCGATGACGCCGGGGTCGAAACGGATGCGCACCGCTTCAGCGTGGCCGGTAGTGCCGGTGCACACCTGCTGGTACGTGGGGGCGTCGACGTGCCCGCCGGTGTAGCCCGAGTCCACGGAGTGCACGCCCGCCAGCTCGGCGTAGACCGCTTCGAGGCACCAGAAGCAACCGCCCGCCAGTGTGGCGGTGACGAGGGTGGGGCCGCCGGGCCCCCGTGCTCTCGGATCGCTCATGCCTCCACTCTAGCGGGCGTCGCCGGCGTCCGCATGTCGGCCGGCGCGAGATGCGGCAGGCGCCGGCGCCCGTGCGGCCTCAGCCGCCGCCGGCGTCGCCCTCTCCGGCGTCGCCCTCTCCGGCAAGGTAGAGCCAGGTCTGGAGCACCGTGTCCGGGTTGAGGGAGATGCTGTCGATGCCCTGCTCGAGCAGCCACCGTGCCAGGTCGGGGTGATCCGACGGGCCCTGGCCGCAGATGCCGATGTACTTGCCCGCCTTGCGACACGCCCGGATGGCGTTCGCCATCAGCTCCAGCACGGCGGGGTCGCGTTCGTTGAAGAGGTCGGCCACCAGCCCGGAGTCGCGGTCGAGCGCCAGCGTGAACTGGGTGAGATCGTTCGAGCCGATCGAGAAGCCGTCGACGTGCTGCAGGAAAGCGTCGGGGAGGATGGCGTTCGACGGCACCTCGCACATCATGATGATCTCCAGGCCGTCCTCACCGCGGCGCAGGCCGTGCTCGGCCATGCGCTCCAGCACGCCGACGAGCTCGCCCTCGGTGCGCACGAACGGGATCATCACCTTCACGTTGGTGAGCCCCATCTCCTTGCGGACGCGGCCCAAAGCACGACACTCGGCCGCGAAGGCGTCGGCGAAGCTCTCGGCGCGGTAGCGCGCGGCCCCGCGGAAGCCGATCATGGGGTTCTCCTCGTGGGGCTCGTAGGCCTCGCCGCCCAGGAGGTGCGCGTACTCGTTGGACTTGAAGTCGCTCATGCGCACGATCACCGGGTTGGGCGCGAAGGCGGCGGCGATGGTAGCCACGCCCTCCTTGATCTTCTCCTCGAAGAAGCGTGCCGGCGACCCGTAGCCGGAGCTGCGCCGCTCGATGCCCTCGCGCACCTTGGGCGGAACGTCGGGGTAGGCGAGGAGCGCGCGCGGGTGCACGCCGACGTCGTTGTTGATGATGAACTCCAGCCGCGCCAGGCCCACCCCCCGGTTGGGGAGCTGGGCGAAGCTGAAGGCGCGGTCGGGCGACGCCACGTTCATCATCAGGTCGACCGGCAGCGCCGGCATGCGGTCGAGCTCGACGCGTTCGACGTCGTAGCGGGGATGTCCCCGGTAGACCCGCCCCTCGTCGCCCTCGGCGCAGCTCACGGTCACATCGATGCCGCCGGCGAGGCGCTCGGTGGCGTCGCCGGTTCCGACCACCGCGGGGATGTTCAGCTCCCGCGCGATGATGGCGGCATGGCAGGTGCGGCCCCCGCGGTCGGTGACGATGGCGGAGGCGCGCTTCATGACCGGTTCCCAGTTGGGATCGGTCATGTCGGTGACCAGGACGTCCCCTTTCTGGACGCGGTCCATCTCGTCGGCCGAGGCGATCACCCGCACCGTGCCGGCCGCGATGCGCGAGCCGACGGCTCGCCCCGTCACCAGCACCTCGCCCTGCTCCAGCAGGCGGAAGCGCTCCAGCACCCGGCCGCTGCGGCTCCGGACGGTCTCCGGTCGCGCCTGCAGCACGTAGAGCAGGCCGTCCTCGCCGTCGAGCGCCCATTCGATGTCCATGGGGCGGCCGTAGTGGTCCTCGATCGCCAGGGCCTGGCGGCCGAGGTCGGCGAGCTCGTCGTCCTCCAGGGAGAACCTGCGGCGCTGGCCGTCGGGGACGGGAACCGTTTCCACCAGGGCCTCGCCCGTGCCGTACACCATCTTCTCGGCCTTGGAGCCGAGGCGGCGCTGCAACACGGCCGGCCTCCCGGCGCGCAGGCCCTCCTTGTGAAGGTAGAACTCGTCCGGATTGACCGCGCCCTGCACCAGCAATTCGCCCAACCCGTAGGCGGCGGTGACGAAGACCACGCCGTCGAAACCGGACTCGGTGTCGAGGGTGAAGGCCACGCCGCTGGCGCCGAGGTCGCTGCGTACCATGCGCTGGATGCCGACCGAGATGGCCACCTCGGTGTGCTCGAAGCCGTGGTGGAGCCGGTAGGCGATCGCGCGGTCGGTGAAGAGCGAGGCGTACACCTTGCGGACGTGCGCCAGCACCGCGTCCGCGCCGCGCACGTTGAGGAAGGTCTCCTGTTGCCCGGCGAAGGACGCCTCGGCCAGATCCTCGGCGGTCGCCGAGGAGCGCACCGCCACCGTTGCCTCGCCCGCTCCCGAGCCCATGCCCCGGTAGGCCGTACGCACGGCGTTCGCCAACGCCTCGGGAAGCGGCGTCTCGAGCACCAGGGCGCGCACCGCCCTCCCGCGTTCGCTCAGGCGGCCGACGTCCTCCTCGTCCACGCCGTGCAGCAGCTCATCGATCCGGTCCTTGAGGCCGGTGTCGCGCAGGTGCGCCGCGAACGCCGCCGCGGTGGTCGCGAAGCCCTCGGGCACGCGCACGCCCGCCTCCCGCAAGCGGCCGATCATCTCACCGATCGACGCGTTCTTGCCCCCGACCCTGGCGATGTCCTCGAGCCCGACTTCCTCGAACGGGACGATGTACTCCACGACGACTCCTCCCGACGCGGCCTATGCTTTGGAGCGACGACACTCCGAAGTGGCGGGGCTCCCCTGGCCTGATACCTGCACGGTCTGGCCCCAAGCTACCGCACGGCGCGCGCGCCGTGTCCCGACGGTGGTACAAGGCGCGCGCGCCGCGCTTCGAGCCCGGAGGGAGCCCCGGAGCTCGCGTCCGAAGCCAGGAACGGAGGTGCCATGAACGGAGGTGCCATGAACGCCCGCTCGGTGTACTTCGTCTCGGACCATACCGGCGTCACGGCCGAGGTGCTGGGCCACAGCCTGCTCGCTCGCTTCGCCGGCGTGCCCATCCGCACGTTCACGCGGCCGTTCGTGAACACGTTGCAGCGTGCCGACGCCCTCGCCGAGGAACTCGGCGCCCTGCCCGAGACCGCCGTGGTGTTCTCCACCATCACCGACGAGGCGATCCGGCAGCGCATCGCGGCGGCCCCGTGCGCCCATCTCGACCTCTTCGAGCCCTTCCTGGGGCCGCTGGCGTCGTTGTTCGGAACCGAGCCACAGGCGCGCGTGGGCGCCTTCCACGGCATCCGAGACCTGGCGAGTTACCAGGCGCGCATCGACGCCGTGGAATACACGCTGGCGACCGACGACGGCACCAACGTGAATCGGTACGGACATGCCGAGGTGGTGATGATCGGGGTGTCACGCGTCGGCAAGAGCCCCACCTGCCTCTACCTGGCGCTGCAGTACGGGGTGCGGGCGGCGAACTACCCGCTGGCCGACGACGACTTCGATTTCGAGGGGCTGCCCGGGCCGATCGCGCCCTACCGTGGACGGCTCTTCGGGCTGACCATCGCGCCGCAGCGGCTGCACGAGTTGCGGGAGCAGCGGCGGCCGGCCAGCGCATACTCGGCGCTCGAGCGCTGCGCGTTCGAAGTCAGGCAGGCCGAGCGACTGTTCCATCGCCACGGCATCCCGTTCCAGGATGCCAGCACGCTTTCCGTGGAGGAGCTTGCCGCGCTGGTGCTGCAGCGCGCGGGGCTCGAGCGCCACCGCTGACGGCCCCCGCACCCGCCCATGGCGGGGCCGGGTTCGGCGTGCCGGTCTAGTGGGCGCCCGCGGCGGGGATCGCGAGATGGCGCCTCAGTACCTCGAGGTGCGGGGTGCGGACGCACACGTCGAGGCCGCCGGGCTCCCGGCGCACGGTCAGGCTGTGCGCGTGCGTGGCGTGGGCGGTGACCTGGCTCCCGGCCGACACGCCTTCGATGCGGTCGAGGTT
Source organism: uncultured Trueperaceae bacterium (assembly GCA_963783895.1). GTDB lineage: Bacteria > Deinococcota > Deinococci > Deinococcales > Trueperaceae > JASBRS01. The sequence continues at coordinate 32,800 of CAWAPF010000014.1, read as the reverse complement.
GAGCGGCACCCGCGCCAACGCCAGCGCATCGCTCGCGCCGCGGCTCCGCACCGTCAGGCAACTCGGGCAGAGCTCGAGCGTGAGGCCGTCGGCGGTGTGGATGACGAAGGTGTCGCCGGAATCGTCGTTGGTGGGGTCGTGGAAGAAGTGGCTCATGAGGGGTCCTCTCCGGAGCGTCGCCCGCGCCGCGCCTACGATTCCGACAGGTGCGTGGGTGGCGCCGATATGGCGATGCGGCCGAGCGTGGCCGGTTGGGGGCGTCGCGAAGGCGTGCGCGACGTCGCCACGTCCATCTCTTGGGGTCCCCTCAGGTGTGGACCGCCCACCAGTCTATGCCCTTACCGACGTGGGGAGTGTGAGTCGCTTCATCCATCGGCCCGTACGCGGGGGCGCGCCCGGGGGCCGTACCTGGGGGCGTGCGCCCCATGATCCGGGAGCAGAGCGGAGGGCGCGATGCCCGAGCTGCCCGACATCGAGGCCTACCGGAGCGCCCTGGCGGGACGCGTGGTGGGCCGCGGGCTCGCCAAGGTGCGCCTCAGGAGCGTGTTCCTTCTGCCCACGGTGGAACCTGCGCTGGCGGCGTTCGAGGGACGCGTGGTCACCGGCACGCGCCGCATCGGCAAGCGGCTGGTGATGGCGTTCGGCGCGCCGACGCCGGCACCAGCACAGAACGCGACGCGGCTTGCGGTTCCAGCCGGCTGGATCTCCGATAATCGGGAATGACCGGAGTCGGCATGACGGAAGCCGGGATGAATGGCGTCGCTGTCACGGGCGCAACCGGATACATCGGCGGGCGCCTGGTGCCCCTGCTGCTGGAGGCGGGATACCCCGTTCGCTGCCTCGTGCGCGAGCCGGAACGGCTCGCAGCGCGGTCGTGGCGAGATGCGGTGGACGTGCGGGCGGCCGACGTGCTGGCGCCGGAGGGGCTCGAGGCGAGCCTTCGAGGCTGCCAGACCGCCTTCTACCTCATCCACTCGATGGGCGCGTCCGAGCGGGGCTTCGAGGACCGCGACCGGCTGGCGGCACGCCAGTTCGGCGAGGCGGCGCGGCGGGCGGGCGTGCGCCACATCGTCTATCTCGGCGGCCTCGGTGAAGCGGGGAAGGAACTGTCGCGGCACCTGGAATCTCGCCAGGAGACGGGCCGGGAACTCGCCCGCGCGGGCGTGCCCGTCACCGAGTTCCGCGCGGCGGTGATCGTCGGGTCCGGCTCGCTGTCGTTCGAGATGATCCGTTACCTGACGGAGCGCCTCCCGGTGATGGTGACGCCGCGCTGGGTCGAGACGCGCGTGCAGCCGATCGCCGTGCGCGACGTGCTGCAGTACCTGGTGGCGGCGATCGAGAGACCGCCCGACGGGCACCGGGTGGTGGAGATCGGCGGCCCCGACGTGATGACCTACCGGGAGCTCATGCTGGGGTACGCCCGAGCGCGGGGCCTCCGGCGCACCCTGCTACCGGTCTCCGTGCTGAGCCCCCGGCTGTCGTCGTACTGGGTGAACCTCGTCACGCCGATCCCGGCCTCCATCGCCCGCCCGCTCGTCGAGGGTCTCACCAGCGAGGTGGTGGTGCGCGATCCCGGGCCGTCGCAGGCCTACGGCGTGACCCCCATGCCCTACCGGGAAGCGGTGGCGGTGGCACTCGACCGGACCCGCCAGGGCACGGTCGCCACGCTCTGGAGCGACAGCGTCTCGGCGGTACCGCGCGGCACGCCCGCACCCGACCGGCTGCACGACACCGAGGGGTTGCTGGTCGACCGGCGCTCGCGCGCCGTTCAGCGCGTCCGCCGAGGGAACCTTCGCGGTGCTCGCCAGACAGGGGGGCGAGCGCGGGTGGTACGCCTACGACGGCCTGTGGCGCCTGCGCGGTTGGCTCGACCGCCTGCAAGGGGGGATCGGCATGCGGCGGGGACGACGCGATCCGGACCGGCTGCTGCCCGGCGATCCTCTCGACTTCTGGCGAGTCGAGTCGGTCGATCCGCCCCACCACCTCCAGTTGCGCGCCGAGATGAAGCTGCCCGGTCGCGCGTGGTTGCGCTACGACGTCGTCGCCGTCGACGCTGTCGACGCCGTCGCCTGCCACCTCACCCAGACGGCCCTCTTCGAGCCGCACGGCCTGGCGGGCTTCCTGTACTGGTGGACGCTCTATCCGTTCCATCGCCTGATGTTCCCCGCACTGTTGCGGGCCGTGGCGGTCCTTGCCGAGACGGACGCGAGCGTCGTCGCGGCGCGTTGAGCCTGCGGCGTGGTCGGCACGGTACTACGGCGTTCCGCGTGCGGCGCGCCGGGCCACCAACCCCAGCGCGGGCAGCGCCAGCGCCAGGACGAAGAGGATCCCGAAGACCCAATCCAGCCAGGCGATACCGGGGTGGGTGACCCACACGAAGGTCAGGACCGAGAGCAGGAGCGACTGCGTCACGATCTCCACGAGGCCGCCCCACAGCGCGCCCGTCGGCGAGGGCTTGAGGTAGATCCAGCCCTCGACGGAGGCGGCGGCCGGCGCGAACGTGCCGAAGATGCCGACGGCGAGCAGCATGGCCCAAAGGATGAGCCACCCACCGGGGGCGAAGAGCGTGTCCCTCAGGAGGTAGAGCACGATCGCGAAGAGGATCCCTCGTAGCGGTTGGAAGAGGGGGCCCGCCATCACGCGCGCGTCACTGGTGTCGCGCAGCGTGGCCCGCCGCACGGGGTCGTCGCGAAGTGCGCCGGTGTAACGGAAGGCGTTCATGGCCGCGATGCCGACGAGGGTGTAGGTCACCGTGTGGACCACCACGGTGGGGATCGCGACGCTCAAGAAGCCGAGTTGGTGGGCGTCCACCACGAGCCACGACCTTCCTCCCGGCCGCGTTGCCGGGGTGCCTTCGTGCGATTATCGTCGCTGGCGCCATACGGGGCGGGGGGCATCCGTCCCGCGGGGGTGACAGGGGCTTGACGTAAGCTATTTTGCCCGGGTAATAATAGTCACATGGACGACACGCCTACCTATGCCGCTTTCCAGGCCGATCGGTTGCTTGCCCGCGGTCCCCTCCGGGACGTTCTCTCCGCCGTCAAGAAGGGGGTAGGGGACGACCCCGGCGCGATGCCCCTGTTCTTCGAAGACGCCAGCGGCCGGCAGGTCGATTTCGACCTGCGCGGCACGCTGCCGGACGTTCTCGAGCGCGAGGCGCCCCTTCCCAGGCGGGCAGGGCGCGGGCGGCCGAGGATGGGTGTGGTGTCGCGCGAGGTGTCGTTGCTGCCCGGGCACTGGCGCTGGCTCGAGCAGCAGCCGGGTAGCATCTCCAGTACCCTGCGTCGCCTCGTGCAGCAGGCCAGGGCCAACGAGACGGCGCGCGACCGCGCGCGCCGCGCTGCGGCCTCCGCCGGCCGCGCCATGACCGCCCTCGCCGGCGATCGCGAGCACTTCGAGGAGGCGTACCGCGCACTCGACGCCGGCGATCGGCGGCGCTTCGAGTCGCTCACCGCCGGCTGGCCGGACGACATCCGGGGCTACCTCGCGGACCTTGCGCGCGACGCCTTCCCCGCCGAAGCCCGCGCGGGCTGAGGTGTTCCGGAGCGTCGCGGCCTAGAGTCGCGGCGGCGGACCGCGACGTAGGGGTCGAGGTCGGGGGTGGCAGCGACGATTGCCCTCCCGGGCCGCGCCCTTGACAGACTAATGGCATTAGTGTATAACCTAGGCATGTTACGCGCGAGCCGAACGACGCCGCCAGCGGGAGTCGAGATGCACGCCCCGCTTTCCCAGAGAGCGACGCAGGATTCGACCCCGCACTCCATCCACACAGCGGCATCGGAGGGAACGACGATGAACGATGGGACCACCCAGTTGCTCCATATCGATGGCGGCACCCTCGCCTACGACGACCGGGGGACCGGACCCCTGGTGATCCTGATGCCGGGTCTGGGCGACCTCCGGCAGGAGTACCGGTTCCTCGTCAAGGACCTGGTGGCCGCGGGCTACCGTGCCGTGAGCGTCGACCTGCGCGGGCACGGCGGCTCGAGCGTGGGCTGGGCCGACTACAGCCGCAAGGCTACGGGCGCCGACCTGCTCGCCCTCATCGACACGCTGGACGCAGGCCCGGCCACCATCGTCGGCAACTCGTTCGCAGCCGCGCCCGCCGTGTGGGCGGCGGCCGAGCGGCCGGAGGCGGTCGAGGGCCTGGTGCTGGTCGGGCCGTTCGTGCTCCCGCAACCGGCGAAGCCGATGATGCAGGCGCTGATGCGCGTGCTGTTCTCGGGCCCCTGGAAGGTGGCGGCCTGGAACGCGTACTTCGGCACGCTCTTCCCGACCCGCAAGCCCGCCGACTTCCGCGACTACCGCGCCGCCCTGCGCGCCAACCTCGCCGAACCGGGGCGCTTCGAGGCGGTCAAGGCCATGATGCTCAGCAGCGAGCCGGACATCGCACAGCGTCTGGGCGAGGTCACGGCGCCGACGCTGGTGGTGATGGGCAGCAAGGACCCGGACTTCGGCGATCCCGCCGACGAGGCGATGCGACTGGCGAAAGGCTTGCGCGGCGACGTGGTGATGATCGAGGGGGCGGGCCACTATCCGCACAGCGAGATGCCCGAGGCCACGTCGGCGCCCATCCTCGCCTTCCTGGAGCGGGTGCGCCGTGCCTCGTAGGCCCGGCGTCACCCGCAAACGCGTGGTGGAGACGGCAGCCGCGATGGTCGACGAAGACGGGCTGGCCGCTCTCTCGCTGGCCTCGTTGGCCCAGGCCCTGGGGGTGCGGACGCCCTCGCTCTACAACCATATCGGCGGGCTCGGAGACCTTCGCGGCGCGCTCCGGCTCCGGGGCCTGGAAGCCCTCGAGCAGCGCCTGCAACGGGCCGCCGTGGGCCGCGCCCGGCGCGACGCGCTGGAAGCGCTGGCGCAGGCGTACCGCGCCTACGCGCACGAGCACCCGGGGCTCTACGCTCTGACGCTGGGCGCGGTGGATGATGCGTCGGGGGCCGAGCGCGACGCCCCGGCCGCCGCCGAGGCGGCCGGAAGGCTGGTGCAGGTGGTGCTCAGCGTCCTGCAGGGATATGCGCTGGAGGGCGACGAAGCGTTGCATGCCACGCGGGCGCTTCGCAGCTCCTTGCACGGTTTCGTAGCGCTCGAGAGCGCCGGCGGCTTCGGGCTCCCGCTCGACCTGGACGTCAGCTTCGCGCGGCTCGTGGCGATGCATCACGCCGCTCTGGCGAAGGAGGGAGGCCGGGAGACCGCGCCTTAGGGCCCGCGTGCGCGCGACACAGGCGCCGCGGACCGATCGCTCAGGTGTCGTCGGGTACGAATCGCAGCGCCACGCCGTTGCTGCAGTAGCGCAACCCGGTGGGCTCCGGGCCGTCGTCGAACACGTGGCCGTGGTGCCCGCCGCAGTTCGCGCAGTGGTACTCGGTCCGCGGGTAGCCGATGTGGTGGTCCGTCTTGGTCTCGAACGCCCCCGGCAACGCCTCCGAGAAGGACGGCCAGCCGCAGTGGGCGTCGAACTTGACGTCTCCCCGGAAGAGGGGGTGTCCGCAGGCGGCGCACACGTACGTGCCTGCCCGCCACTCATTGTTGAGCGGGCTCGAGCCGGGGCGCTCGGTGGCCTCCGTGCGCAGCACGCGATACGCCTCGGGGGAGAGGCGGTCCTTCACGGCGGGATCGTCGAGGTCGACCTTCGGACCAGGCGGGTTGTCGCTCATACGCCAGGGTAGGGCAGCGGCGGTCCCGTGCGGGTCCCGCGCGTGACGGGCGCTGCGTCGTGCGCCGTGGCGCGCCCGCCCGCGCCTGTCGTGGCGGGGGCGGGCGCGAAGGTGACCGGAGTGGAGCCTCAGGGGATCATCTTGTCGAAATTGGCATACATCGAGAGGATCTCGTCCTCGCTCAAGGCCCGGTCGAACAGCATGACCTCGTCGATGTAGCCCTCGTAGGGGGTGTAGTGGACGAGGCTGGCATTGTAGCCGCGGGTGCCGACGCGCGTGCGCCCGTCGCTGTACGTGGTCGGGATGGAGTCGGTGTAGATGGCGCCACTCTTGTACACGCCGTTGACGTAGATGCGGAGGTCGGGCTGTCCGGGCTGCGCCCCCCCGTAGACCGCGGTGACCAGGCTCCACTGGTTTGCGGGAGCCACACTCCCGCCGGTGGTGACGCCGTCGACGCCCGTGTTGTCGAGCGGCCGGCGATGGAAGGAGACGGCGCCGCTGGACCACACGCCCAGCGAGAAGTTGCCGGCGCGCGCCGAGGGACCGATCTCGGCCACGATGGTGCCGTAGCCCGATGTCATGCGCGGGTTCACCCAGGCGGACACGGTGAACGCCCCGGTGGTGCCGAGCAGGTACTCGGAGTTGGGGTCCGGCGTCAGGTAGCTCGCCACATAGGCATCGATGCCGTTGAGGGAGAACGCCTCGCCGAACTGCCCCGCCCCGTAAGTGAGATTGTTCTCGAACGAGTTCGTGATCCCGAGCGCGTTGGGCTGCAGATCGCTGTTGCCCTCGCCGCGCCACCAGAAGTCCGGGGTCGGCAGGGCCACGGCGGGCGCGCACTCGCGCTGGTCGTAGTCGGTGGTGTTGACCACCTTGGCGACGGTCTTGTCGGCCAGGTTCTTGAGCACGAGCGAGATCGGTTCGACCTGGTTGATCTGGAGGCTGGAACCGAAGTACGACTTGAGGTTGGCGTCCTTGATCAGGTTCTCCACGCCGGTATTGGGGCCGCCGATGGCCACCACCTTGATCTGGGACTGGCTCAGCGTCTGCCGCAGCTCGACATCGGTGTATGCGCTTCCGCTCGCCACGACACCGTCGTAAGCGAAGTCGAGCGCCGCCTGGATGCGTTGCTTGCTGGCCGTGGACTTGAGCGAGAACATCAGCACGCGGCCGTAGCTGACCGACGCTACGTAGAGGGGGAGGTTGGACGGGCTCACGCCGAGCTGCTCGAGCTCCGTCGGCGTCACGTCGGACGCGAACATGTCCGACGGGTTCTGCGGCGGGTCCATGGCCACGGTGAACAGGCGCTGGATGAAGTACGCGGTGTAGGTGTGCTGGCTGGCCGTGGAGTTGTAGTCGAGGTTCGTGTCGAGTGTGGCGCCGAGGTAGCGCCCCGACAGGCCGACCGAGATCGCGGTCTGCGTGCCGCTGAAGCTCTCGGTCGACGTGAAGCTGCTGATGCCGGCGCCGACGGCCACGTTGGACTGGATCGCGTTGACGACGAGCTGGTTGATGGCCTCGCGGACGGTGCTGGGCGCCGGCTGGTCGATGGTGTCGCTCACGCCGCCCGGGATGCCGAGCACGCCGCCGCCGGCGATCGAGATGCTGATGGGGCCGCGCCGGCTCTTGTCGACCACGAGGGGGAGCAGCGACCCCAACCCGTTCAGGTGGGACGCCCCCTGCACCAGAGCGCCGGGCCACATGACGTCGAGGTCGGGCGTGGCGAGGACGAGCTCCCCCGGGTTCTTCGAGATGGAGTAGTGCTGGGTCGTGCAGGTGTAGAGCGTGCCCCCGTCGTCGACCTGGGCGGTCGAGGGTGGATCGGTCGTGGGCACGCCGTCGTTCTCCGGTGCCGCCGGTGAAACGCTCGACCAGGACGGCAGCCCCCGTACGAAGGCGTCGACGTTGTTGGTCGCGCCTCCGCCGCCACTACAGCCGGTCAGCGCGACGACGAGGGCGAACGTCGAGAGCGCAGCCAAGGCGTGCAGGGTCCGCTGTCGTCGACGCACGTGGGTGGACGAACGGGCTCTCTCCATCATGGACTCCTCCTTTCACAACACCGCGACGCCATCACGACCTCCCTTGCGCCTTGGGTTGCGATGGAGCGAGATTAGCAGTCGGTCGCACTGGATGCGGCCCCGGCTTCACAGCCGGGATCGACGGGCCGGAGCTACGGCGTCGGGTTCTGCCGCGAGGGTGCCGGGCGTACCAGGAAGGTAGGCCGGGCAGCGCCCTGGAGCAGCCGGCCACCGCGGAACCGGGGCGGAGCCCGTTCCACGGTCACCTGCTCCCGGCGCCGGTCCGAGCGAGCGCGCCTCGTGGAGCGCCACGATTAACACCCGGGGGATATTGACGGCACAATATCCACCGGGTATTATTCGTGTCCTGAGCGAGAGGCCGATCCACGGCCCGACGGCGCAGCGCGTCCCCGCCCTGCCCTCGGAGCCCCGGAGCGTCCCTGATCCAACACTCGCACCGACCCGAGGAGAGGCACCATGAACGCACCCGAACCCATCCGCTATCTCGAACCGACCCAGGCAGCCGGAAGAGCCTTCGTGCTGCGCGGCATCGAAGGCAGCGTCGTCATGCTGAACCTGCTGCGCTTACGCGGCATCGCCGACTACTCGGCCCATCCGGATCTGGCTCCCGAAACGCCCATCAGCGGTGCCGAAGCCTTCGACCGCTACATCCGCCACACACTCCCGTTCCTCCGTGAGAGCGGTGGGGATCTAGTGTTCCTCGGATCCGGCGGGCCGTACCTGATCGGGCCGGAGCAGGAGACGTGGGACCTCGTGATGCTGGTCCGGCAGAGCAGCGTCGCGTCGTTCCTCGCCTTCGAGAGCCACGCGGGTTATCTCGCCGGCCTCGGTCATCGCACCGCCGCGATCGAGGACGCTCGCCTCCTTCCCCTGGTCGAGGCGCCGCTCCCCTCATGAGCCGCGGGCCGGAGGACGTCCGTTCGTTCGACGCTCCGGCACCGGGCTCCGATCTCGATGGCTTCCGCCACGATCGCGCCAGGACGTATCTATTCGCCGACGGCAACGCCGAGCTGCTCCCGGTGGACGGTGTGTCGAGGTGTTCGTCCGGCCGGTCGTCCGTGAAGGCGTCAACGCGTCGCCGGATACCGGTCCATTTCCGATGCCGCCCGGCTCCTGCGCAGGCGATCGAGCAGCGGAGGCGAATGCCAGGCTGGCGTCTCACCACCCACGAACCCGTCGAGGTCCGGCGTCTGTGGGCGGGCACCGCCCAGGAGGTAGAGCGCCACCGCGATCGCGGCACCGCCCAGGGCGAGGCCGAGGCTGATCCACAAGGCAACGCCCGTGCCGACGATTCCGGTGGCGAAGTGCGCGAAGATCGGCGCGATCATGAACGCGGCCACCGCGCGCAGGAGTTCGACCAGCGCGAACACCCGCTGCAGGCTCGCCGAGGGGAGGGAGAAGCCGGCGGCGAACAGCGCCGGGGCGACCGTGGCGCCGAGACCGATCCCTATCACCCCCGACCCGATCAGCGTAAGTGCCTGGCCGGGCGGCAAGGAGATGCGGAAGATCCCGATCCCGGCGGCCAGGAAGCCCATCCCCACCAACGGGAGGAGTTGCAGCTCCCATCTGGTGATGAGAAGGCCCAGAGCGACCGCCGTGAGGACGGCGCCGGCGAGCTCGGGTAGGTAGAGCAGACCCAGGTGCACTGGGCTGTAGAGCCCGGCCTGCAGGCTCGCAGTCAGCTGGGTGACCGAGACGGAGGCCGCGGCCGCGAACAGCGCGACCAGGATGCCCGCCACCGGGATCGTGCTCCCGAGCATGGGCCGGACGATCAGCAGCGGCCGCGGCGCACGGTACTGGTAGACGACGAGCAGGATGATCAGGGCGAAACCACCGAACAGTGGCACGGCCGTCCGGAAGGCGAGGAACTCGTGGCTGAACAGTTCCGATGCGCCGTAGAAGGCGGCCACCGACCCGACGGCGGCCAGCCCGATGGCCTTGGGATCCCACGGCGCGCTCCTGTTGGCCGGAGGCTGGTACTCGTAGGTCAGCAGCGCGAGGAGCAGCGACGCCGCCGAAATTGCCGCGATGATCCAGAACAGCGGCCGCCAGCCATGCGCGCTCGCCTGGAGCCCACCGATCACGGGCCCGGCGGCGACCGCGCCGAAGATGCCCATGCTCATGATCACCGCGGTCTCGCGTAGCCTCTCCACACCGAATCCGAGCGCCAGTGGAGGCACCGCGCCGATCAGCAGCAGGCTCGTGCTCAACCCCTGCAGCACGTGCCCGGCGATGAACATGCCCGCGTTCTGCGCCGCGGCCGCCAGCACGGATCCGAGCACCAGTAGCGCCGCATACGCGAGCATCATCCTCCGCTGGGGAAGGTGCTGCGCGAACTGCACCGCCAGCACCGTCCCGACCGCGTAGGCCGCGTTGCCCATGCCGGATGCCAGCGCCATGGTTTGCATGCTCATGTGCAACTGACGGGCGATGATCGGCATGATCGGACCCAACGCCGCGGACAACGCGAGATACGGGATCAGCGCGAAGACGACCATCGCCGCGGCCGGCCAGTAGTGGTGGGCCAGGGGACCGCGGCGCATCAGCTACGCACTCCCGGGACGGCCCCGCGCGGGTCGGTGCGACAAGCTTCGACCGGCGACGCAAGCGCGCCCATGAGCGCGCTGCGGGGTCCGTGTTGGGCTGGGGGGTTCGGAGTGTTTCCGGGAAACGCGGTGATGCCTGTCAAGCTGCGATTCCCATGGCGATCGGTTCAGCATCGACGCCGTGTGCGAACAGCATGAACATCGTGCTCTCCTCTCTGACAGGGGACCACCCGGCAGTGGCCTCGACGGGAGGGGAAGGCCGGAGGACGAAGAGGGGGTCGGGAGCGAGCAGCATCTGCAGCGCCGCTCCTGCCCAGGGGACGGACACTCGGTCGAAGACGCACGCTAGCGCGGCGCCGCTCGCAGCATCGTAGCGAAAGCGGCTGATGCTCGTCGTCCGGGCGACCCAGGTTCCCGCCCCGCCCGCCGCACTGACGACGTCGGCGACGGGATTGAACGCTCCGCTGGTCGCGTCGCTCGCCTGCAGGACCACCATCCACGACGGGTCGAGCGGGGCGGCCGGAGCGGCTAGTAGCCCTCCGGCCGCTGCGGCATGTAGGGCGCTTCGAGCCGCCGGCGCTCTTCGTCGCTGAGCTGGAGCTCCACTGCGGCCACGGCGTCGTCGATGTGGGACTCCCGCGTCACGCCCACGATGGGAGCGGTCACGGCGGGCTGGTGGAGCAGCCAGGTGAGCGCGACCTGCGCCATCGTCACGCCGCGCGCCTCGGCGACCTTCCCGACCTCCTCTACGACGGTGCGGCTGGCGTCTTCGGCCTGGCGGTAGAGACGTTGGCCGAAGGCGTCCTGTTCGCTGCGCGTCGTCGAGGTCGCCCAGGGGCGGGCGAGGCGTCCGCGCGCCAACGGGCTCCACGGCAGTACGCCGACCCCCTGGTCATGGCAGAAAGGCAGCATCTCGCGTTCCTCTTCGCGCATGAGCAGGCTGTACTGGTCCTGCATCGAGGCGAAGCGGGTCCAGCGGTGCAGGTCGGCGAGGTACTGGGCCTGGACGAACTTCCAGGCGTCCATCGAGGAGGCGCCGATGTAGCGCACCCGGCCCGAGCGGACGAGGTCGTCGAGCGCCTGCAGCGTCTCTTCGATGGGCGTTTCGGGGTCGTAGCGGTGGATCTGGTAGAGGTCGATGTAGTCGGTGCCGAGCCGCTTCAGGCTGGCGTCGACCTGCGCGAAGATGGCCGCGCGCGACAGCCCGCCGCCCTTGGGCCCCGGCCCCATGCGGCCGTGGACCTTGGTTGCGATGACGACCTCGTCGCGGCGGGCGATCTCGCCGAGCACCTTGCCGGTGATCTCCTCGCTGGTGCCATGCGAGTAGACGTTTGCGGTGTCGAAGGTGGTGATGCCTGCCTCCCAGGCCTTGCGGATCAGCGGTCGCGCCTGGTCGAGGTCGAGGGACCATGGGTGGCCGCCCGCGGCCGGCTCGCCGAAGCTCATGCAGCCCAGCACGATCCTGGAGACCTTCAGGCCGGTACGTCCCAAGCGAACCTCGTCCATGCTGCTCCTTCCGCGGCTGGGGCGCCGCCCGCGTCCACGCGCCGGACACGCGCGCGAGCGGCTCCCGCCGCTGCTCGATGTTCAGGGTACGGCAATGCGACGCTGCAGGTGCGCTTGAGGAAGTGGACCGGCGTTGCTCCATGAATTCGGCGGGGTGCGGCTCGGGCTGCCGTGCGCTGCCATCTAGTGGATGCCAGGACCTTCGGTTGTGGCTCCCTCTTCCCATGCGAGGCGCCGCAGGTTCGATTTCTGCACCTTCCACCACGTCACAAACGGGGGCCCGGCGCTTCATCATCTGGTGACCGCGTCGCGATTTCAGCATCGTGACTTCTGCCATGTCCCAGGGCGGTACACCGCTCGGCCGCATCCCCCTGACCTCCTCGGCAGCTAGCTGGCCCGAGAAGGATCTCGTCCCTCCAGGGCATGCGGGACGAGAAGGGCGCCGGAACCCTCGGGTCCCGGCGCCCTTGCGATGCCGACCACGCCGAAGCACGGCCCGACGCCATGTTTGGCCGCCACCGAATGGAAGCCGTCAGCCGGCGCTCACGAGGGTCCGCGCATCAGCCAATAGCCGCGGATGTCGCTGCCCCTCAGGTCGGGCCCCACGCTGCCCTGGCCGTGGAAGTGGTCGTTGAAGTCCGACACGTAGCTTGAACCGTACACCCCCATCACCGACCAGATCTCGCTCTCACTCTGGACGTCGGTGGCGGTGAGGGCCCACGCCTCGCGCAACGGCCGCGCCGCCCCCTTATCGCCCAACGCGTACTTGGCCAGGAGCTTGCCCTCACGCTGGTTGTCGTAGGTGACGGTGGCATAGCCCATCAGCAGGTGCAGCCCGTCGAACGCCGGGCCCCAGCGCTGGTACCAGGCCTTCCCTCCGCTGTCGAGCTGCAGCGGCCCGCACGCAGCGATCGTGAGCCACTCGAGGTCGTTCTGGCCCCAGCTCGCGTCGCTGTAGTTGAGGAAGGTGTCGTCGTGGGCATTGTTGCAGAACACGAAGCCGTTGCCGTTGGCATGGCCCGTATAGAACACGAAGTCGGCGTTGTCCGCGTAGTTGGTGTCGTTCCCGCCTTTCGACGGGTCCTTGAAGTCCTGCTCCCAGGCGCTGGAGTTCCCCCAGTTGAAACGGATGGTGACACCATGGTTCCGCATCACCTGGACGAAGCCTCCGGCGTTGCCGGACGAGCCGCCGAGCCCGGCACAGTTCCCGATCCACTCCGTTCCCACGTCGATCGGTCCGGTGACCATGGGTGACAGGCCCGCCGGCGCGGCGCGGCCGCCGAGCGACGCCGCCTGTAGCGGCGCTGTGGCGCTGCCCTCGACGGTCAGGCCGTTCGCATCTGTGACCACCACGTTGACGGTCTCGTCGTTCACCGCGGCCTGGTCGCGTGTGTACAGGTCAGGGGCGTAGGTGACGCTCGGACCGCTCGTGGCGGTGGACGGGTCCAGCGTGGTGGAGGACGAGCTCCACTGGTACGTGTAGGGCGGCGTGCCGCCGTTGACGTCGGCCTTGGCCGTGACCTGCGGGTCGCCCGAGGTGTCGACGCTCATCGATATGTCCACCTGGGGCGCGTTCTGCACGGCGGGCAGGAGGGTGTCGCGCAGCGGCACCGTCTCTCCTCCGACCACGATGCTGCCGCCAACCTTGTAGTAGGGATAGATCGTCTTCGCGCCGAGGGAGGGGGGCGGCACGTAGTACACCAGCGTCGGATCTCCCACCTGCAACGTTCCGACGAGGTGCTGCTGCGCAGCCTGCTGTCGCAGGCTCTGCTGCGCCAGCTCACCCGCCTGTTGGGTGGAGATGATCGGTGCGTCGCCACCCTTGCTGACGGCGGGCAGCGCGTAGTGGACGCGCGCCGGCATGCCCTGGGTGTCGAAGACGACCTTGATCCGGGCTCCCGGCCCGACCAGGTCGCGACCGCCGAGCTCGAAGGCGTAGTTCACCTGCGTGTCGATCGGCTTGCTGGCGAGTGTGCTCCCGGAACCGTCCACCATCTCGAAGGTGGTGTGCCCGGGCTCGGCCTGGAAGCCGATCGGTCCCGTGCCGCCGCCGAGGCCGGCGCTGTCCAGAGCCGCCTTGGCCCGGTCGACTGCGGTCGCAGGATCGTATTCGCCCAGCTGCAATACCCCCTTCAGGTCGATGGCCTGCTGGGTGGTCGCGCTGCCCTCTTCGTCCGGCTGTCCCGCCGGCATGTCGATGACGGGCACGTGCTGAAAGCGCTGCTCGTCGACGAAGCGGATGACGCCGTCGCTCTCGACCGAGAGCCCCTTCGCGCCGAGAGCGCTGGCGAGGGCGCTGGCCTGCGAGGCGGTGGGCCCGTTTTGGTTGATGGTGTAGACCGGCATGGTGTCCTGGCTCACATTGGGGGACGTGTTCTGGCATGCCGCCAGAGCCATGACGAGCACAACGGCCCACAACCCCAGATATCGGTTCGCGCGTTTCACAGTGACCTCCTAGCGCAACGAAACGTGACTCTTTTCATTCCCCTCGCGGTCGCCGCGGCCCCTTCACGCTTCCTCGGGGCGCAGTGCGCCCCGGATCCGCATGCCCCTTTGCGGACCACGGCCCGCCTTCATGAACACCGCTCGTCCGCCACACGAAGGCGTGAGGGGCGGCTGGCCGCGCGTACACGGAAGGCCACCTCCTCGTCGCGGGCGACCGTCCGGGCTCGACCCACGCGCCTGCAGCAGAAGCGTTGTGTTCTACGTAATGATGCGGGGCTACACCGCAACGTGTCAAGGCGACGGCGCCGTCGCGCCGGGCGGGGCCGTCGCAGCCACCCCCTCGGCCTAGTAGTGGTCGTTGAAGTCCGCCGGCCGTTCGTGCCGAGCACACCCATCACCGACCATGTGACACGGTGCGGGTTGTGGCTGGCGGCGATGGCCCACGCCTGGTGCAGAGGCAGCGGGCCCAGCTCCGAGAATCGGTCGCCCGTGGCAACTGCCTAATAGCATGGAGTCATGTCACGCACGCGCTTGGGCGCGGTCAGTGCTGTTGTTGGCTTGGCTGCGCTTTCCATGGTCCTCTCGGGATGCGCAGCGATGTTCAATGCCAGCACGCAGGAGGTTCATGTCACGAGCCGTCCGCTTGCGGCAAGCGTTTCGGCCGACGGAGAGTACGTCGGTAATGCGCCGCTGACCCTTCGCGTGAGCACCAATGAGCGGCACGAGATCTCTGTGTCACACGGAATTCAGTCGAAAGTTTACTGGCTCGATCCGACCCTCTCCCCGGCAGGTGCGGCGGGCATGGTCGGAGACGTCCTCATCCTGGTACCCATGAGTGTCTTCGCGGGGATCAGCTTCGGAGCCTCGCAGATTCCAGGGCTCGAGCCGATACCGCTATTGGTGGTGGCGGTGGGGAGCGCCACCATCGGCCTTGCACCCCTGGTGATCGACGGAGCGATCGACAACGTGTATGAGTTACGCCCAGGCCAGCTCGACGCGGCCTTTGAGTAGCGCACCGGGTTATTGCCGGCTGCGGGTGTTGGACTCTCGCTCAATGAACCTGCCGCAGCGGGCGATTCACTTGAGCTCCGAGAAGCACGGGCCCCACTCGGACCTGCGACTCCCGGACGATGGGGGCGAACGTGAAGAGGGCCGCCCTCGGAATCATCCTGCCGACCACGCTGGGTCAAGAGTCCCGATCTGCGTGTAGCTCTGTCCAGGGGCCTGTCCTCGCTCTAGGCACCGAGCACCTGACCTCCACCCCACTTCTTGCTCCCTTCATTTGGGCTGCGACCGCGGGAGACGGGCGCCGCTCCCGTGAGGCATCAGGAAGGAAGGACCGTCGGCTTTCCAGAACGGCTGAAGCTTACCCCCGCTTCCTAGACGACACATCCACGACGCTACCGCCTATGCCGTACGAGCTACTTGAGTCGTTGCTGAAGAAGTCCGTGTCAGGCGGGTGTGAGGCTGGTTGTCGTGCTGGCTGGCGGTTTGAGGGTCTCGAGCAGGCGAGCCAGGATTTGGGAAAAGAGTGCCGCAGCCTGGCGAAGCCCGCTGAGGAGCTTGGCGAAATTCATGCCCGACGCGCTGAGCAGCACGTTGAGCTTGTCCCCCTCGGTGCCCTTGAGGCGGTTGCGGTCCAGGCGCTTGCCGCTCTTGAGGTGCCCGATGGTGGGTGTGAAAAGCCGCGCGGCGCTTCATCCAGCGACACACGCTCTTGGGGATGCGCCCCCGGCGGCGCCGATCCACGTGCACCTCCGCCGGCCCGTCGTAATCATGCCCTCGGCCTTGGCTTGCGTCACCAGCCGCGCCCGCTGATACAATCGCGCATCGGTCGGGAAACGCACGTGCTTCTCCATCACCGTGGTGTCCACGTTCACACGCTGAAGTTGACTCGTCCTGACAAGCTTCAAGCGTAACCCCGCCTCGATGGTTTCGGTAAGCAGCTCCTGCGCGCCGGCCTCACCGATGCCCCCCCGCCAACGCGTCATGCTCGAGGAGCCGATCGGCAAGCGATGCTCGAAGAACTTCATGCCCGACAGGTACTGCCAGTAGGGGTTCTCCAGCCAGCGGGCCAGCACCTGCTCATCGCTCAGGTTGAAGGCGTACTTCAGGTAGTGCAGCGCCACCATCAAGCGCGTCGGCACACCGGGACGGCCGACGTTGTCGGCGTAGGTGACGCCGAACGCCTCCCCGAACCGCGCCCAATCCACCTCGTCGGCCAGGCGCACCAGCGAGTGCTGGTGATTCACCACCTCAACGAGCTCCACCCGGAACAGGTTCCCCTGGGAATCGCTGCACGGACTGTCGGGCGGCCTCACGTCTCAACATATCGCAAGGAAACAGCGCTCCAGACGCGAAAACCCGCAGAACCACGACACAGGAACACAACGAAACCAGCCGTCACCCACGATCGTGCATCCGTTCTTCAGCGACGACGATCGTAGCCGACGCACGAGGCCGCGGCCCGCATCCCGGCTTGCGGTGCCCCCGTCTTCGCCATGGGATGGTTGGGCCATGAGGATCATCCAAGGCTTGATCGGACTCGTGCGCAGGCCGATGGCCGAGCGGCATGCCCGCGACAAGGGCATCGCCGAGCTCGCGAACGAGCTCGAGGTCTCGGGCCTGGAGCTCGGCCAGCGCATGAACGGCCGGCCCGACACGCCGGGGAACCGCGAAGCCGTGGCGCACTGGGTCGGTATCGAACGCTGGGGGCAGCGGCGCCTGCGCGTGCCGCTGGGCGAGCCCTTCGTCGAGGACACGTACCACCCGTACCGGCCCGACGTCGACGCGGGCTTCGAGGCCCTGCGCGCGGCCTTCGCCGAGACGCGGGCCGAGACGGTCGCTCTGGCCCGCCGGCTCGCCGAGCGCGACGTCGACCCCACGACGATCGTGCGGCACAACGACCTGGGCGAACTGAGCGTCAGGGGGTGGCTGGCCTACTTGATCCAGCACCCCGATCAGGAGTCCCGCGGGCGGTTGCGCGGCTGACCCTGCCGTGGCGGCCGTTCGGGCAAGGCTGCAGGCGATCCCGGCAAGCGGCGAGCCTGCAAGAAGCGGTTCGCCGCGCGAGCGTTCTGGTGGGGCGCGGCGATGGTCACGGCGACCTCTCTCGGGCTGCCGTCGACATGCATCGCGGGGCCACGCTGTTCCCTGGGCTTGACGCCATCCTCGCCCGCGGGTAGCTTGTCAGCCGAAACGGAGATTCGGGCCCGAGGCGCTCCTGACTTGGTGGAGCCACCCACCGGCCGCCTTCAGGACGCACCGCAAGCGATCATCCCACCCGAGAACGGAGCACCATGATCCCATCAATCAAGCTCAACGACGGCCACACCATCCCGCTGCTCGGCTTCGGCGTGTTTCAGATCCCCGCGGAAGAGACCGCTAGAGCCGTCTCTGAGGTTCTGGAGATCGGTTATCGCCACATCGATACGGCCGAGATGTATGGCAACGAGCGGGAGGTCGGCGAGGCCATCCGTGCGTCCGGCGTGCCCCGTGGTGACGTCTATGTCACGAGCAAGCTGAACAACGGCTTCCATCGTCCAGACGACGCCCGCCGTGCGTTCGATCGGACGCTCGCCGACCTCGGCTTCGAGTACGTCGATCTGTTTCTCATTCACTGGCCTCTGCCGAGCCTCTACGACGGTGACTTCGTGTCCACCTGGCGAACGCTGGAGGAGTTCAGGCAGGACGGGCGCGCCCGGTCCATCGGCGTGTCCAACTTCGAGGTGGCCCATCTCGAACGGCTGGCCGTCGAGACGGAGACGGTTCCCGCAGTCAACCAGATCGAAGTCCACCCGTACCTCGCCAACGACGATGTGAGAGCCTATGGGAGAGAGCACGGCATCGTGACGGAGGCATGGTCGCCCATCGCGCAGGGGGGTGTCCTGGGGGACCCCACCGTTCGTGACGTCGCTGGTCAGGTAGGAAGAACGCCTGCGCAGGTCGTGCTCCGGTGGCACATCCAGCGGGGCGATGTGGTGTTTCCCAAGACCGTTACACCGTCGCGGATGCGCGAGAACTTCGCGCTTTTCGACTTCGAGCTGGACCGCCCGGCCATGGAAGCCCTGAACCGGCTGGACCGGGGGGAGGCCGGCCGTACGGGCCCGCACCCTGACCGGTTCGATTACGTTCCTGACTGATTATTGGTGCGCTGTCGGCGCCACGACCGTAGGACGTCGTTCCCTTCGCCCGCCGATCGCGCACGGTCCCAGATGGCGAGCTCGTTGCGCACGGTAGAGACGGGGGCGGTCGTGCTGCCTACGCGTCGCGCCGCTGCTGGTGCCGGGCCCTAGTCATTGGGGATCGCCCTGCTCCTGCCCAGGGTGCCCGGCGTGAAAAGTCCGCCAGGAGCTTGGCGCGTAGAGGCTACGGAACTCCCTGACCGAGCAAGCAGCTGTGCACGGCCCAGGTCTCATGATTGCGATGTGTTCCCACTCTTGACACGGGAACGATTCGGCGCTATTGTCCCGCCGGAATAAAGGCATAGGGGCAGAATATATATTCTGCCATTCATCTTCTGAGGTGCATCGAGTCGTGATGGCCGCTAGGGCGCCGGCGAACTCGTTGAAGGGATGTTGTCATGGCTGAATCTGCCGCAGGGAAGAAGAATTCGCAACTTCGTTTCGGCGCGGGCCTTTGGATGTTCGGACAGTTCATCGATCGCTACGCCACGAACGCGTACGGTCCTCAGGTCGGGCTGTTGGAGGCCATCGAACGGGCCGGGGAGGTCGGCGAGCTGGATGCCCTGGACATCAACTTCCCGTTCGATGAGGGGGTTTCGACGGAGGATGTCGCTGCGGCGCTCGGGCGGGCGAAACTGCGAGCCCACGCGATCACCCCGATCATTTACGACCGCACCTTCACGAGAGGGTCGTTCACGCATCCGGATCCCGAGGTCCGGAACCGGGCCATCGCGTTGAGCAAAGAGGGTGTCCCCGTTGCTCGGGAGCTCGGCGCGAAGTACGTGAAGTTCTGGCCCGGGCAGGATGGCTTCGACTATCCGTTCCAGGTGGATTACTCGGAGCTGTGGAACCTGGCGGTGAACGGTGTGGCCGAGGTGGCGCGCAGCGCCCCGGACATGCAGTTCGCCATCGAGTACAAGGTCAAGGAGCCGCGAACCCACCTCTTCTGGAGCAACGCTGCGACCACGTTGCTGGCGATCGAGTCAACGGGTCTCGACAACATCGGCGTCGTGATGGATCTCGGGCACTCGCTGTTCGCCAAGGAGGCTCCTGCGGCGGCATTGCGCCTGGTGGACAGCCGTTCGCGGCTGACCAGCATCGAGCTCAACGACAACTGGCGGGAGTGGGATGACGATCTCGCCGTGGGTTCCGTTCATCTACTGGAGACGATCGAGTTCTTGCTGGAGGTCCGTCGCATCGGTTGGAGCGACGTGCTGTTGCTGGACCAGTTCCCCTTCCGGGAGGACCCGGTGCGGGCAGCGCGCGCGAGCATCCGTACCTTGCGCCGACTGGACGCGCTGATCGATCGGATCGATCTCGATGCGCTGCGCGCAGCGCAGCAACGGCAGGACGCAATGGAGGCGCAGGAGACCATCATGACCGCGCTTCTGGGAGAATGACGATGAGTAGGTCGGCAACCCGGGACGCCACACGAACTCTTTCGGTGGATGAGCTACACAGACTGGCTTACGACTTCCGGATCCATGACCTGCAGATGATCCACGGGGCCGGCATGGGGCATACGGGCGGCGACATGTCCGCGATGGACATCCTGACGGTCTTGTACTTCCGCGTTCTGGACGTCGATCCCAGCGATCCCATGGACCCCGAGCGCGACCGGTTCGTCATGAGCAAGGGGCATTGCTCGGGTGCGTTGTACACGACCCTCGCTCATGCGGGCTTCTTCCCCACGGAGGAGCTGGCGAGTTACATGAAGCCGATGTCTCGCCTGAACGGGCATCCGGATCGCACCAAGGTGCCCGGAGTGGAGACCAACACCGGCCCGCTCGGGCACGGATTGCCGGTGGCGCTGGGGATGGCGCTCGGAGCCAGGTTGCAGAAGCGGGCCTGGCGTACCTTCGTCCTGACCGGCGATGGCGAGCTTCAGGAGGGCAGCAACTGGGAAGCGGCAATGAACGCCGCGCAGCACGGCCTGGACAACCTCACCCTGATCGTAGACCGGAATCGCCTTCAGCAGGGAGATGCCGTGGCCAATACGGTCGAGCTGGATCCCTTAACCGACAAGTTCGCGGCGTTCGGCTGGGAGGTCCGTGAGGTCGATGGGCACGACTTCGACGCCTTGGCTGCCGTGCTCGGGACGACGCCCGCGGTAGCGGGCAAGCCCACCGCGGTCATCGCGCACACGCACAAGGGACGCGGGGTGTCGTTCATGGAGGATCAAGCAGGATGGCACCACCGTGTCCCCTCCGACGAGGAGCTCGAGAAGGCGATCCGGGAGCTCGAGGAACGGCGGGATGCCCATGCTGCATGATTGCCGGTTGGCCTTCGCCGAGACCCTCGAGGCGCTGGCGAGCGAGCGCGAAGACATCGTGGCGGTGGCCAACGATTCCGTCGGCTCCAGCAAGTTGAGCGGGTTCCGCAACGCTTTTCCGGAGAGGCTGTTCAACGTCGGCATCGCGGAACAGACGCTGGTGGGTACGGGAGCCGGGCTCGCCAACGCGGGTCTGGTTCCGTTCGTGTCGTCCGCGTCCTGCTTCCTCACGGCCCGAGCGCTCGAACAGATCAAGGCGGATGTCGCGTACTCGAATACCAACGTGAAACTGGTCGGCATGAGCAGCGGCATGGCCTACGGTGCATTGGGCCCAACCCATCACTCCATCGAGGACTTCGCGTGGCTGCGCGCCATTGCGAACCTCACGGTGGTGGCCCCGGCCGACCCCGAGGAGACCCGACAGGCGGTGAGGGCCGCGGCGGAGTTCTACGGCCCGATCTTCCTCAGGATCAGCCGGATGGGCGTTCCGGAAGTGCATGGACCGGACTACCGCTTCGAGATCGGCAAGGCGGCGGTGCTCCGAGAAGGTACCGATGTCACCCTCATCGCCAATGGCGTCCTGGTGCACAAGGCGCTCGATGCCGCGGACCGGCTCGCCGCCCGCGGCATCGAGGCCCGCGTGCTCAATATGGCGACGGTCCGCCCCATCGACCGCGAGGCCATCGTGGCCGCCGCCAAGGAGACCGGGGGGATCGTCACGGCCGAGGAGCATACCGTGTTCGGCGGGCTGGGTAGCGCCGTAGCAGAGGTCGTCGTTCAGGAGGCCCCGGTCCGCATGCGGATGGTCGGTGTCCCCGGCGAGTTCGCTCCAACAGGGGAACCCGAGTTCTTATTCGAACACTTCGGGTTGACCTCCGACAACATCGCCGACAAGGCAGAGGAGCTTGCCCGGACCCATGCCTGACAAGCCCTACGTGCTCGCCATCGATCAAGGCTCGACCAACACGAAGGCGTTGTTGGTGAGCGTCGGTGGGGAGTTGGAGGGGGTGAGCTCTGCGGGCGTGTCTTCACGCTATCCGAGATCCGGATGGGTCGAGCACGATGCGGAAGAACTCTGGCGGAGCGTGTGCTCGGCAGTCGAGCAGGCTCTGGACAAGGTACCGGGGCCAGAGATCCGAGCGCTCGGCATCACCAACCAGCGGGAATCGGTGGTTGCCTGGGAACGCTCGACCGGGCGGCCGGTCGGACCCGTGATCAGTTGGCAGTGTCGGCGCACCGCGGATCGGTGCGAACGGCTTCGAGAAGGCCCGAGTGCGCAGACGGTTCGTCGCAAGACGGGCCTCCCCATCGACCCCACGTTTTCGGCTACGAAGATGGCGTGGCTGCTCGACCAACTTCCCGACGGGCGCGGTCGAGCGCGTGATGGCGAGCTCTGCCTGGGGACGGTCGACTCCTGGCTCTTGTGGCGCCTATCGGGCGGGACGGCCTTCGCCACAGATCCGGGCAACGCGTCTCGTACGCAACTGTTCGATCTGACATCGCTGTCGTGGGACGCCGACTTGCTCGACCTGTTCGACGTGCCGTTGGCCGCGTTACCCGAGGTCCTTCCGACCTCCGGTCCGTTCGCGGTGACGACCGGCGAGGGCGGCCTCCCCGCCGGCATTCCCATCGCCTCACTGGTCGCCGATTCGCACGCGGCCCTGTTCGCGCACCTGACGGCGGACCCACGCGCCGTGAAGGCGACGTACGGCACCGGTTCCTCGTTGATGGGCGCCGTATCCGGCGCGCCAAGGGAAGCGCCGGCCCTGGCGACGACCGTGGCTTGGACGTTCTCCGATGCCGCCTATGCGCTCGAGGGCAACATCACGTCGAGTGGCGCGGCCATCGAGTGGATGGTGAAGGTTCTCGGACTCGGGAACACCGAGGATCTCGCGGCGTTGGCGGGCGACGAACTTCAGGGTGAAGAGGTGGCCTTCGTGCCTGCCTTCAACGGGCTGGGAGCTCCCCATTGGGAGACTTCGGCGCGCGGGCTCTTCACTGGTATCACGCAGGGAACGGGCCGTGAACAATTGGCCCGATCAGCCTTCGAGGCCGTCGCGTTCCAGATCGCCGACGTCTTCGACGGATTCACGGCGGCGGGTGGAGGGACCCGGCTCCTGGCGGATGGTGGCGCCAGTCGGTCCGACATGCTGATGCAGTTCCAAGCGGATGTACTCGGGGTACCGGTGACACGGAGCAACTCGCAACACCTGTCTGCGCTTGGCGCAGCCTTCATGGCGGGCCTGGCGGTAGGTGTCTGGCCGTCCATGGATGCGCTCCGTTCCCTTCCCAGCTCCACCGACGACTTCCAACCTCGCTGGAACGCACAACGCAGGAGCGATGCCCGGCGGCGCTGGCAAGCCGGTGTGGAAGCTGCGATCTACCACGGAAGGAGGGCCCGCGGCCCCGCGGATTGATATGGCACGACCGGAGGAACTTCGGCTGTGGGCGCGCGTCGCGAGCTTGTACTACGAGCACAAGCTCAAGCAGACCGAGGTGGCGAAACGGCTCGGTCTGTCGCAGGCGTCCGTGTCTCGGGCGCTGCGCCGAGCAGAAGAGGAAGGCATCGTGCGCATCACGGTGTCGACGCCTGCAGGTACCTTCCCCGACCTCGAGGATGCAGTCCGTGAACGTCACGGATTGCGCGAGGTCATCGTGGTGGATCCCGGTCACAACGAGCGTGAGATGCTACGCAACCTAGGCTCCGCTGCCGCCTTCTACGTGGAGTCGACCCTCGACCGCGACGAGGTCATCGGCATTTCGTCGTGGAGTGAGACGCTCCTCGCGATGACCAGGGCGCTCCACCCGATCAGCCGTCCGTCAGGCGGTAGCGTGCTCCAGATCCTCGGCGGGGTGGGCAATCCGGTCGGCGAGACACATGCATCGCAGTTGACCCGGGAACTGGCGGAGCCCTTGCACGCCGACGTCACCATGCTGCCCGCCCCCGGGATCGTCGGGTCGCCCGCAACGAGGGAAGTGATGCTTGCCGACCCCTACGTAGCCGAAGCCGTCCGGATGTTCTCCGAGGTCACGCTGGCGTTGGTCGGGATCGGGGCCATCACACCGTCCAAGCTCCTTGCGAGCAGCGGCAACGTCTTCACCGCTGAGGAACTGGATCAGTTGCAGGAGAAGGGAGCCGTCGGTGACATCTGCCTCCGCTTCTTCGATGCCGATGGCGTGCCGGTGACGTCGGACGTTCAGGACAGGGTCATCAGCATGGAACTCGAACAGCTGCGCCAGGTTCGCCGTTCCGTGGGCATCGCCGGCGGTTCACGGAAGCTCGAGGCGATCACCGGTGCCGTGCGAGGGCGCTGGGTCAATGTCTTGATCACCGACGCCGCGACGGCGGCTGCGCTGGCCGGCGTGGGGGAGGGGATGCCCATCCACACGAGGAACGGACTCTCACGGATCGGATCGGAGCGATGACATGGGTCGGTCGACGGTAAGTCGAGACCACAGGTACGCGTTGAGGCGGCGCCGCTATGCCAGGTTGCTCGGAGCCCTTGTGCTCGCATCGTCGATGCTGACGTCCTGCAAGCTCGTATCGGTGCGCAAGGTTGACCCTTCGACGGGGAAGGTCATCTACGAGCAGAAGCAAGCGGTGAACAGCTCCTCGACGAATCAGAAATTCAGTCTCACCGACTTCAACGCCGGCGACTATGTGGCTTCGATATGGACTTCGAAGGTCGTGCCGACCGTGGAGTCACAGGCGGTGGACCTTCCCAAGCTCGTAGATGCTTTGAAGCAGGACGAGAGCGCTGCATCGAGCAATTATGGAGTCTCCGCAGGGACATCGGTTCCCTACGCCTTCGACGTCCGCGTCGTGGGCGTCGTGAAGAGCGTGGATACCTCGACGCCCGTCGGGGTGATGCGGCTCGATGTGAGCGGCGTCTCGTCCGAGGTCGAGATCGCCGTGGGGCCGCTCGTTCTTGGAACAGCGCTCAGGGACTCCATGCCGTTCATCTCTCTGAATGACTTCACCAACCAGGTGCAGTACGCGAATGTCTCACAGGCCCTGAACAAGATGGCGCTCTCCGTGGCGTTCAAGGATGCCTCGCCGCAGAGCCTCGTGGGCAAGAAGGTGGAGTTCTGGGGGGCGTTCGCGCTCCAATCACTGGATACGATCACGATCACGCCCGTCCGGTTGAAGGAGGAGGGGTGAGGCGGCGATGACCGATGCGACGACCGCGGCCCCGCCGAATGGGACGAAGACGGTGCTGAGGGCAGCAGGGATCCGCAAGGTCTTCCCTGGAACTGTGGCCCTGGACGGGGTGGACTTCGAGGTCCACGAGGGAAAAGTGAACGTGCTGGTCGGCGAGAACGGCGCGGGTAAGTCGACGCTCATGAAGATCCTGGCCGGCATCGAGGCTCCGACCTCAGGGCATCTCGAGCTCGATGGCGCCCCTCTCTCGCTCCACGGTCCTCGCGACGCCATGGCCAAAGGCATCGGCATCGTTCACCAGGAGCTGAACCTGTTCCCCAACCTGAGCGTCGCGGAGAACATCTTCGTTGGCCACGAGCTGGCCACGCTGTTCGGTGGGGTGCGCTTCGGCGATCAGGATCGCGTTGCCCGCGACGCCTTGAAGCGGCTTCGACAAGATTTCGACGTCCGCACCCTGGTCCAGGACTTGAGTATCGGTACGCAGCAGCTGGTCGAGATTGCGAAGGTGTTGTCGCAAGACGTGAGGGTGCTGATTCTGGACGAGCCAACGTCGTCGCTCAGCGAGACGGAGGTGGAGACGCTCTTTGGTGTGCTGGCCGAGCTGAAGCGTCAACGTGTGTCGATCGTGTACATCTCCCACCGCCTGGAGGAGGTCTTGGAGATCGGCGACACCTTCACCGTGTTGCGCGACGGACGGCTGGTTGCCCGCAAGGACGACCGGGATGTGAGCCTCTCCTGGATCGTGGAGCGGATGGTCGGGCAACTCGTGGACGAGGAATTCCCGAAGAGCCCGCACGCGCCCGGCGACGCCGTGCTGGCGGTCCAGGACCTCACGGTGCCTCGTCCCTACGGCGGGTACCTGCTGGAGGGGGTGTCGTTGACCGCGCGAGCCGGTGAGGTCATCGGCTTGTACGGGTTGATGGGCGCGGGCCGTACGGAGTTGTTCGAGACGCTCGTGGGCCTGCGTGCGCCGAGCAGCGGTTCGCTCGTGCTCGACGGCAAACCTCTGTCTCCGGCCGATACGGTCAGCGACCGGCTGAATCGCGGGCTCGCGCTCGTTCCGGAGAACCGACAGCTGCAGGGCCTCGTCCAGGACCGCTCCGTCGGCGACAACATCGTGCTCGCCAATCTCCGCAAGTACGCAAGCCTGGGGTGGCTTGCAGGACCGGGGATGCGTCGGGACATCCGCCGGCTCATCCGAGACCTCTCCATCAAGGTACCCACGGCCGACACGCTGGTTTCGGCCCTGAGCGGCGGGAACCAGCAGAAGGTGGTGTTCGCGAAGAATCTTCTCACCGAGCCGCGGGTGCTGTTGCTGGACGAACCGACCCGAGGAATCGATGTCAAAGCCAAGAGGGAGATCTTCGAGATCGTGGACGGTCTGGCCGCGGATGGATACGCCGTGCTGTTCGCGTCCTCGGAGCTCAAGGAGATCATGGGTGCTGCCGATCGAGTTCTGGTGTTCTCGCAGGGGCGGATCACTGCCGACCTGGCGCGCAACGAGCTGACGGAGGCGAAGCTCGTTGAGGCGTCGCAGGTCCACCGAACTGGGCAGCGGGAGGTTGCGTGATGGCGAAGCAGGTGCTCTCGAAGACCGGTTCCTCGAGCGGAACGCGAGGTAGACCGTCTCTGCGGCTGATGCTTCTCCGCCTCAGGGCCTATCTCGCGCTCGTGCTCCTGGTCATTCTCTTCTCGATCACCGCGCCGAGTTTCCTCACGACCCGGAACCTGGTCATCGTTGCCGAGCAGGTTGCCGTCTTCGCCATCCTCGGTGTCGGTGAGACCTTCGTGATTCTGGCCGCCGGCATCGACCTCTCGGTCGGGTCCCTGACCGGCCTGGCGGCGATGCTCGCCGGCGCCTTGATCTCTCACGGGCTGCGCGTCCCCGGCCTGCACGTCGCCTTGTTCTTCAACGTGTGGATCGTGGGATTGATCACGCTCCTCGTCGGTGCTCTCGTCGGTGTGCTGAACGGATTCTTCATCACGCGCTTGCGCGTGACGCCGTTCATCCAGACGCTCGGCATGTTGTACGTGGCGCGTGGGGCGGCAGAGCTGATCTCCAACGGAGCCACCTACGGCGATCTGACCGGGCGGGTGTCGTTGGGGAACACGGGCTTCCTTGCGCTTGGTGCAGGGCGCATCCTCGATCTCCCGGTGTCGGTCTGGATCATGGTCCTGGTCGCCGTCGTTGCTGCACTGCTTGCGGGCCGCACGGTGTTCGGTCGACAAGTGTACGCCGTCGGCGGCAACGAGCCGGCGGCACAACTCTCGGGGGTCCGCGTGGACCGCGTCAAGATCCTGACGTACGCGATCTCGGGTGTATGCGCTGCCCTTGCCGGTCTGATCATCGCGTCCCGGCTCGGCGCCGCGAACCCGGCCACGGGAACGACCTACGAGCTGAACGCCATCGCCGTTGTCGTGCTCGGGGGCACCTCGTTGTTCGGCGGTGTCGGCACGATCGGCGGCAGCATCATCGGTGCGTTCGTCCTCGGCGTCCTGTGGAACGGGATGGTCCTGCTGGGCGTGTCCGACTTCTGGCAGACCGTGATCACGGGCGCCGTCATCATCCTGGCGGTTGTCATCGATCAACTTCAACGGCGCGCTGAACGCGCTGCGGCTGAGAGGGGGTGATCGGAAGGCAGGCATCGCGTTGCGCGTTCTCGTGCATTCCGGAGGAGCATTCTTGTTGGTCGTTCGAGGCCAGGAAGGAAAGAGCATGATTCAACGAGCCAAGTCTATGTCCCGCATCGCACGCACGGCCCTCGTGGCATTCGGGTTGTTGGTACTCGCGGCCGGCGCGGCGTTCGCGCAGGGCAGCTCGGACAACTCGAGCAAGCTCATCGTCGTCATCACGCCGTCGCACAGCAACCAGTTCTTCAAGGCCGAAGCCGACGCCGCGGTCGCCAAGGCGAAAGAACTCGGCTATCAGACGAACTCGCTGGTCCACAATGACGACCCGAGCGTCCAGCTCCAGGAAGTCGAGACCGCGATCTCGAGCAACGCTGCCGCGATCGTCATGGACAATGCCGGCGCGGACGCATCGATCGCGGCCGTCAAGAAGGCGGAAGCGGCGAACATCCCGGTGTTCCTGATCGACCGCGAGATCAACGCCAACGGGATCGCGCAGGCGCAGATCGTGTCGAACAACTACCAGTGCGCGACGGCCGCCGGCACGGAGTTCGCCAAGCTGGTGAACTACAAGGGCAACTACGTGGAGCTCGTCGGGCGCTCGACGGACACCAACGCGCAGACGCGCTCCAAGGGGTTCCACAGCGTCTTGGACCAGATCCCCGATCTCAAGATGGTGGCCCAGCAGTCCGCGAACTGGGATCAGACGCAGGCCTACAACACCATGCAGTCGATCATCCAGGCTCACCCTGACATCGTGGGTGTCGTATCGGGGAATGACACCATGGCGCTCGGCGCCGCCGCGGCCCTGAAGAACGCCAACATGAACAACGTTGTCGTGGTGGGCATCGACGGGAATCCGGACGTCGTGAAGCAGATCGCTGACGGCGGGATCATCAAGGCCACCGGCCTCCAGCAGGCCACCAAGATGGCCCAGATGGCGGTCGAAGAGGCCAACACGTACATCCATTCCGGGAGTACGGGCAAACCCGAGAAGCAGCAGGTCGAGTGCGTGCTCGTCACCAAGCAGAACGCTGACCAGGTCCGGACCGGCGGCTTCGGGATGAAGTAGGCGCTCCTCCTAAAGGAACGAATCGCAGGGGCCCGTTTCCGGGCCCCTGCTTCTTGGGCTCGGCGCCTGGTCGAATCGTCTGTCGGCGGCGTATCGCCAACCGTTCCGCCGAATCACGAAGATTGCTTTGGCAAGTCGTGCTGTTGACGGTAGGCGATCAGATCCGCAATGGTGCCTACCTTGAGGCCGTGCTTCTCAGCGAACTCGAGGAGTGCCGGCAGGCGCATCATGGTTCCGTCATCGTGCATGACTTCCGAAATCGCCGCAGCGGGTTCGAGGTCGGCAAGCCGGCAAAGGTCGACTGCGGCTTCGGTATGGCCATCCCGGCCGAGCACGCCGTCATCGTGGGCCCGCAGGGGAAACACGTGTCCGGGCCGCACCATGGTGTGGCGGTTGGCGGTGTGCTCCACGGATCTTCGAACCGTATGGGCCCTGTCGCTAGCCGAGATTCCAGTGCCCTCGATATCGGCGGCCTCGATGGAGACCGTGAACGGTGTCCCGCGGCTCGAGGTGTTGTGCTCGACCATCGGCGGAAGATCGAGCCGGTCGGCTCTCGCATTACTCATCGGGAGGCAGACGATGCCGCCCGAGTAGCGGATGATGAGGGCCAGCTTCTCGGTCGTGGTGTGCTCGGCGGCAAGAACGAAGTCACCCTCGTTCTCTCTGGACTCGTCATCGACCATGATGACAATTCGTCCCTGACCGATCTCCTCGATGATCGCTGGAGTGGACGCGAGCGCAGAACTGCGGCGCTCGGCCGCTACGGAAGTGGACACTGCACTACCTGCCTTACCGTGGAATCGCAAGCCGCGACGGGAGCCAACCCGCCAGTAGATTCTAAGCGGAAGACGACTGCAGGGCGGCTATCTCGCTTCGCCACGACGGACGCGCTCGCAAGGCGTCCGATGTGGAGAATACGAATACGCGAGAGGCGTCCCGTGCCCGACTCCGGAGCGGAGCCGCGGACAGGGGCACGTGCTTTGCGGCCCTGGCGTTTGAGCGGGCCGGGCAAGGATCGGGCGCGGTTGCGTCCGAGAGCCGGACGCGGAGGGACTGGAGGGCTCGCTCGGGCACGCGATCCGGTCCCAGGGCGCTGGTCGGAGCGCGGACAGGGCCGATCCCACCCGGCCGGCCTCGTGTCCCTGCGTTGTCCGCGACAGCTCGGCCGGCAGGCCGTCCCCGAGCTCGCCGACGTTCGTCGTACCGGTCTGGATCGGAACCCGGTCGCTCACCCTGCGAGGGGTCGCGAGCGTGCCTGGACGGTGACTGGGATGGCGGCGGGTGCGCCGAAGCCGCGAACCAGGAGCCAGGTGGCGAAGGCGACCTCGAACAGGCCGCCCGGGATGGTGGCCGGAAGGCCCGCTCCCGCGACCCCGAGGAGCTCGAGCACGCAGCCGGCGGCGAACGCTGCGTAGCCGACGAACCCCCAGCCTGCCAGGAAACGCGGAACGAGGCGTGCCCGGTAGAGCACGGCGCAGAAGAACAGACTTCCGATTCCCAGGCCCGCCATCGCGACGTTGTACGCGAGCACGTTGGTGGCGACCGCACCCGTGACGAGCGCGATCGCGCCGCCGGCGAGCAGCAGGCCCTCGAACAGGCGAGTGGCCGCGTACCCGGTGGCCACCTTCGCAGAATGCGGCCGCAGGATCGGGACCACCAACGCGCCGATCGCGACCACCGCGACCGAGTTGAGGAGCATCATGACGACCCCGATCAGCAGGGGGCCGCTGTGTGGGCCTGCGTTGGTCGCCAAGGCCGTGCCGATGCCGTAGAGGAGGAAGGCAGCGAGCATGAGCGTTCCGACAGAACGGGCGATTGTGCGGGAGTTCTTCATGGGGGAGTCCAATCTCGTTCTTCATTCCGACCGTACGATGTAAGGTCGGATGGCACGAGCCTACCATACGGTGTAAGGTGTTGTCTATGGCGAAGACGAAGACCAGGGAGCCGGTCACGCGTGAGCGAGCGATACGGGTCGCGGTGGCGCTCGCCGACGAGCGCGGCATCGAGTCGCTGAGCATGCGCACGTTGGCCGCCGAGCTCGGCATCCAAGCCATGTCGCTCTACTACCACGTGAAGGGCAAGGACGACATCCTCGACGGGATGCTCGACGTCGTCCACTCCGAGTTCGCGACGCCGGAAGCAGGCGACGATTGGCGCTCCGCGATGCGCGAGAGGGCGGAGTCGACGCGGCGTGTGCTCGCGCGGCATCCCTGGGCCATCGGCATCGAGGCCCGAACCTCGCCCGGCCCCGCGACGCTCGGCCATCTCGATTCGGTGATCGGCTGTCTCACCTCCGCCGGCTTCTCGATGCCCCTGACGGGCCACGCCATCTCGATCCTCGACAGTTACGTGCTGGGGTTCGCGCAGCAAGAGGCCTCACTGCCCCTCGACCCCTCCGGCGACATCGGCGCCGTCGCAGAGGACATCATGGCGCAGCAGGATGCGATGGCCGAGACGTTCCCGCACCTGGCAGACATGGCAACGAATCTCGTTCTGCAACCGGGATACGCGTACGGCAACGAGTTCGACTTCGGGCTGGGGCTCATTCTCGACGGCATCGCCGCCGCATTCGCGGCCGAGGCGAGCCCGTAGGTCACGGCTCGGCCGGCGCGCGCGGGGTCGTCAAGCGCGGAGGCGACACGGTCGTCACGCCGGACACGCCGTTCGTGATCGGCTCGATCTCGAAGAGCCTCACGGCACTCGCCGTGATGCAACTGGTGGAGGCGGGCAAGATCGCCCTGGATACCGAGCTCTCCCGGTACCTCCACGCGTTCTCGGGCCGACCCGCCGGCGCGATCACCATCAGGCAGTTGCTCAGCCACACCAGCGGCTTCTCCACACGGCAAGGGAACGCCGGACATCCGCACGCCACCGGTAAGAAGGACGATCTTGCGCGCGGGGTCGACCGGCTGGCACAGGTGAGCCCTACCCACGAGCCCGATGAAACGTGGGCGTACTCGAATGCGAACTACGAGATCCTTGGTCGCCTGATCGAAGTCGTGAGCGGACAGGAATTCCAGACCTACGTGGCAACCCAAATCCTGGAGCCGGTAGGCATGAGCCACAGCTCCATGCCATGACCGACGGGTACGCAGCGCGGCCGAGCAGCGGCGCGCCGACGTTCCTCACCGGGCCTGGCGCTTGCCACGTCTGCCGCCTGCGCATGTTGGCGCGACAGGGCTAGAGCCCCGCTTCCTGGGCGCGACGGTCAGGCGGCGCTCTCACGGGCGACCGCCGCTCGTTGGGTTCGAACCCCTTCACGATGAGCCACAGCGCCAGCACCATCTCCTGCAGGGCGAGCGGCCCCATGAGGTAGTCGAACGACAGCCCGAACATCCGGAGCAGAGGTGCGCCGATGTAGAGCAGCGCTCCCAGGAGGCCCCACACGGAGAGCCACCGCGGAACGAGCCTCGAGGCGAAGAGCAGGTAGTAGAACATGAGCGCGCCGAGGACGAACGGAATCGCGCTCACCTGGTCCCACAGCACGCTCATGCCGAGCTGCAGGAAGTCCGCGAGCGGGCCTGCCGTGGCCGCGGGCTGCTTGCTGAGAGCGACGAGCGTCAGCCATCCGCTGACGCCGATGATGGCGAGGATGGCCTCGAGGGCCCCGCGGAACACCACGTATCCCATCGCAAGGACTTCGCTGTACTTCCTTCCTACCGGATAGAACACCACCGGCACCATGGAGAGCGCAACGACCATGGCCAGGACGAGGAGAGCTCCGAGGGCCATCTGACTCGGATGCGCCGCGATACGGGCAAGGTAGTCGGGGGCGTTCAGGATCGGGCCCGTCGCGGCCACGCTGAGCACGCCCATCACCGTCCCGATGATGAACAACACTCCGATGATCGTCGCTGTCCTGCGTTCCGAGAGTCCGGCGGTTGCTGCATGCACTCTGCGTGTGCTCATGTCCTGCCTCCTTGTGCGGCGATGGAGGCCTTGCTTCGAAACCAGCTCGAGCGTAGTCGCCAGTACCGCTGGCATGCCGTCCGACACGTGCGTGATTCGCTCCGCCGCGCCGTGTGCGGCGATCGGCGAAGCTGGTCCGTGCGGTCGCAACATCCGCCCGCAGGATCTCCCGTAGGCCGATTCGTAGCAGGATCGAGGGTGCGGGACAATCTCATCGAACGCTCCGGGTTCCTTCGAGATGCGTCGGGGGGATGAGCGGCGGGCGGGCGGCTGGCGCTACCTCATCGCCGTGCGTATGTCCTGCACGCACTGGTTCGCGGCCACCATCATCGGACCTGTACCGGACCCGCGAGTAGTGCCAAAGGTCCTGACCTCCTCCC
>CAWAPF010000013.1:0-90028 GCA_963783895.1 uncultured Trueperaceae bacterium | reverse complement strand
TGCACCAGTTCGGCTTCTTCGAACGGGTCGACGTGTTGGAGAATGCGGCGCCCGGAGCAACGCTCCTCATCAACAGCCCCTACGCGCCCGCCGAGACCTGGCAGCGCATCCCGGGCCCGGCGCAGCGGCAAATCCTCGACAAGGGTCTGCAGATGTACGTCATCAATGCGTACGAGGTGGCCCGCGAGCTGGGACTGGGCAACCGCATCAACACCATCATGCAGACCTGCTTCTTCTCCATCTCCGGGGTCCTACCCAAGGACGAGGCGATCGAGCGCATCAAGGATGCCATCCGCAAGACCTATGGGAAACGCGGGGAAGCCGTGGTGCGCATGAACTTCGCGGCCGTGGATGCGGCACTCAGCCATCTGCACCGTCTCCCCTCCCCGGAACGCGCCGACGGGCCCGCCATGCCCCCCGTCGTACCGGAGGTCGCGCCCGAATTCGTGCGCACCGTGACCGCGGAGATGATCGCCGGACGGGGCGATGCGCTGGCCGTCAGCGCGCTCCCCGTCGACGGTACCTACCCCAGTGCCACCACCCGCTTCGAGAAGCGCAACCTGGCGCAGGAGGTGCCGGTCTGGGACCCGGAGATCTGCATCCAGTGCGGCAAGTGCGTCCTCGTCTGCCCGCACGCCGTCATCCGTGCCAAGGTGGTCGAGCCCGCCGCCCTCGAGGGCGCGCCCGAAGGATTCCTGTCAGCGAACAACCGCTGGCGGGAGCTCGACGACCTGCGCTACACGCTTCAGGTGTCGGTCGAGGATTGCACCGGCTGCACCCTCTGCGTCGAGGTCTGCCCCGCCAAGGACAAGAGCCGTGTGGGCCACAAGGCCATCGACATGGCGCCGCAGCTCCCCGTCAAGGAGCAGGGCAAGCGCCACTGGGACTTCTTCCTCGATCTCCCCGAGTACCCGCGTTCCGACAGCCTGCGCTTCAACAACGTCAAGAACGTGCAGTTGCTCGAGCCGCTGTTCGAGTTCTCCGGGGCTTGCGCCGGATGCGGCGAGACGCCCTACCTCAAGCTGGTCAGCCAGCTCTTCGGCGACCGCTCGGTGGTGGCCAATGCGACCGGTTGCTCTTCGATCTACGGCGGCAACCTGCCGACCACACCCTGGGCCGTGAACCGTGAGGGTCGCGGTCCGGCCTGGTCGAACTCCCTGTTCGAAGACAACGCGGAGTTCGGGCTCGGGATGCGCCTGACCCTCGACAAGCAAGAACAGCACGCCCACGAGCTGTTGCGCCGGTTGCACACACGCATCAGCGCCGACAGCATGCGGCCGCCCGTCGATGTCGAGCAGTTCGAACCCTCCGGCTCGGAGTCCGATCTCGTGAACGCCCTCCTCGAGGCCGACCAGGGCGACGAAGCCGGCATCATCGCGCAACGCGCGCGCGTCGCCGAACTGAAGCGCAGGCTGCAGGGCATGGACGGCGCGGAAGCCAAGGACCTGCTCAGCCTCGCGGACGTCCTGGTGAGGCGAAACGTCTGGATCGTGGGCGGAGACGGATGGGCCTACGACATCGGCTACGGCGGGCTCGATCATGTGCTGGCCAGCGGACGCAACGTCAACGTGCTGGTGCTCGACACCGAGGTCTACTCCAACACGGGCGGGCAAGCGTCCAAGGCAACCTCGCTGGGTGCCGTGGCCAAGTTCGCGGCCGGCGGCAAGCGCACCCCCAAGAAGGATCTCGGGCGCATCGCCATGCAATACGGCTACGTGTACGTGGCGCAGATCGCCATGGGCGCCAACGATGCTCAGACCGTGCGCGCCCTGATCGAAGCCGAGAGCTACGACGGGCCGTCGCTCGTGATCGCCTACAGCCACTGCATCGCGCACGGCATCGACATGGCCAAGGGCATGGAGCAGCAGAAGAACGCCACCCTTTCGGCCTACTGGCCGCTCTACCGCTTCGACCCGCGTCTCGCCGACGAGGGCAAGAACCCCTTCCAGCTCGACTCACGCGCCCCCAAGATCCCGTTCAGCGAGTACGCGCTCGCCGAGAACCGCTACCGCATGCTGCGCCAGACCAGTCCCGACGAGGCCGAAGGCCTCATGGCCGAAGCCCAGCAGTCCGTGACCGAGCGCTGGGCCATCTACGAGCGGCTGGCGAAGGGCGACCCGCAGCCGGACGCCGATGCCAGCAGCAGCGCGCCCGCCAAGACCGGCGGGGAAGGAGCCGAGCGATGAACGGCGCCATCGACCTGAGCACCCGTTACCTGGGCCTGGACCTCGCGCACCCTGTGGTGCCGTCGGCCTCCCCCCTGTCGCAGACGCTCGACGGCATCCGGCGCATGGAGGACGCCGGCGCCAGTGCGGTGGTGATGTACTCGCTGTTCGAGGAACAGATCACGCAAGATAGCCTCTCCCTCGAGCACTACATGACGTACGGTTCGGAGTCCTACGCCGAGGCGCTCAGCTACTTCCCCGAGCCCGAGTCCTACAACGTCGGTCCCGACGGCTACCTCGAGCTCATCCGCGACGCCAAGGCGTCCGTGGACATCCCCATCATCGGCAGCCTCAACGGGGCCTCTCCGGGCGGCTGGACGCACTACGCAAAGCTCATCCAGGACGCCGGAGCGGACGCGTTGGAGCTGAACATCTACCACGTCGCCACCGACCCCACGATGACCGGCGACGACATCGAACGCCTCTACCTCGATGTGCTACGCGACGTGCGTGAGATGGTCACCATCCCACTGGCCGTGAAGCTGAGTCCCTACTTCAGCAGCATGGCCAATATGGCTCAGCGGCTGACGCGCTCCGGCGCCAACGGCCTGGTGCTGTTCAACCGCTTCTACCAGCCCGATTTCGACCTGGAGAACCTCGAGGTGGGACCGCACCTGGTGCTGTCCGACTCCGAAGAGCTGCGCCTGCCGCTCCGCTGGATCGCCATCCTCTACGGCCGCGTGCAGACCGACTTCGCGCTCACCAGCGGCGTGCACACGCACCTCGACGTCCTCAAGGGCGTGATGGCCGGTGCCGGCGTGACCATGCTGGCCTCCGAGCTCCTGAAGAGTGGCATCTGGCGCATCACCGACATCCTCGAGGACATGAAGGCGTGGATGACGGAGCGGGAGTACGCCTCGGTCGCGCAGATGCGGGGGAGCATGAGCCAGCAGCACGTGTCCGACCCGGCCGCCTTCGAGCGCGCCAACTACATGCGCACCCTTCAGTCGTTCCGCCTGGACCCGACGGGCCTCATGGTCTGAGGGCACCCTGGCCGACAACGGCAGCCACGGGCGGCCGGGGCGTTCCAGGAGGGGCGCCCCGGCCGCCTTCGTTCGGGCCGCGGTCGGAGTCCCCGAGCGGCGCGGTGTCAGCCGAAGTGACCGGAGATGTAGCGCTCCGTGAGCTCCTGCTGCGGACGCGTGAAGATCTGGTCGGTCGGCCCCTGCTCTATGAGCTCTCCGAGGTGCATGAAGGCTGTCCAGTCCGAGACCCGGCCGGCCTGCTGCATGTTGTGGGTCACGATCACGATCGTTACCGCCTGCTTGAGCTGCGCCAGCAGCTCTTCGATGCGCGCCGTGGCCTGCGGATCGAGCGCGCTGGTGGGCTCGTCCATGAGGAGCACCGCCGGGTCGACCGCCAGCGAACGCGCGATGCACAGGCGCTGCTGCTGGCCGCCCGAGAGACCCGTGGCCGGCGCACGGAGCCGGTCCTTCACTTCGTCCCACAACGCGGCCTGCCGCAGCGAGCGCTCCACGACCTCGTCGAGCTCACTCCGGCGATACCGTCCTGCGAGCTTGAGCCCCGCCACCACGTTGTCGTAGACCGTCATGGTCGGGAACGGGTTGGGCTTCTGGAAGACCATCCCGATGACCCGGCGAACGGCGACGGGGTCGACCGAGCGGTCGTAGATGTCCTGCCCCTCGAACAACACCCGACCCTCGACCCGAGCGCCCTTGGTGAGGTCGTGCATGCGATTGAGCGAGCGCAACAGCGTCGTCTTCCCACACCCCGACGCACCGATGAGCGCCGTCACGGTGTTGGGGCGCACCGCCATGGACACGCCCTTCACGGCCCTGGTGGAGGCATAGTAGACGTTGACGTCGTGGAGATCGAGGACGGGGGCCGCCTGCGTCTCCGACGCGGCGACCTCGGCAGCGGTACGCGTCATCGTGCCCTCCTCGCGAACACGAACCTCGTCAGGGCCGTCGTGAGCAGCACGAACACCACCAGCACCAGCGACGAGGCGGAGGCGATGCGGTGCCAGGAGTCGTACGGGCTGATCGAGTAGGTGTAGATCACCAGCGGGAGGGCCGCGATCGGCTTGAGGGGATCGAAGTTCCAGTACTGGTTGCCGAAGGCCGTGAACAACAGCGGTGCAGCCTCCCCGGCGACGCGGGCCATCGCCAGCATCGCACCGGTGATGATGCCGGACGCGGCACCCGGGATCACGATCGACACGATGACGCGCCAGCGGGGAAGGCCCAGCGCGAAGCCCGCCTCCCGGACGGCGCGGGGCACCAGCCGCATCACCTCGTCGGTGGCGCGCACCACGTAGGGGATCATGATCAACCCCAGCGACACGCCGCCCGACAGGCCGTTGAAGTGGTGGAACGGCACCACGAGCAGGCCGTAGGCCACCAGGCCCATGACGATGGCAGGGATGCCGATGAGGGCGTCGGACAGGAGCCTGACGGTCGGCACCAGCGGATGATCCGGGTACTCGGCGACGAAGACGCCCGTCCCGATGCCGATGAGCAGACCGATGGCGCCGGCGATCGCGAGGAGCTCGAGGGTGCCGGCGACGGCCTGGGCCACACCGCCTCCCGGCTCGCCTGCGGGCGCCGGGAGCTGGGTGAAGAAGGCGAAGTCGAGCGAGCCGATCCCCCGCCCGATCAGATAGACCAGGACCAGGACGAGCGGTGTCAACACGATCGCGGCGGCCAGCACGATCACGGCCGTGGCGAAGCCGTCGGCGAGGCGGCGTCGCCTACGGTTCGAGCGGCCAGGGTCCGTTAACGAGTGCGCCGTCACGTGATCCCCTCCGGCGTGAGCCGATGGATCAGCACGCGCGCCACGATGTTGACGAGGATGGTGATGAGGAACAGGATGAGCCCCACGAGGATGAGGCTCGACAGGTGGGCCGGGGTGTTGGCCTCCGTGAACTCGTTGGCGATGACGCTCGCCATGGTCGCCGTCTGACCGAAGAGACTGTGCACCACCGCGGTGCGATTGCCGATGACCATGGTGACCGCCATGGTCTCGCCCAGCGCCCTTCCCAGGCTGAGGAGGACTCCGCCGAGGATGCCGGCCCGCGCGTAGGGCAGGACCGCGTGACGCATGACCTCCCACCGGGTGGCTCCCAAGGCGTAGGCGGCCTCGCGCTGCTCCTGCGGTACCAGCCGCAGGACGTCGCGGGCCACGGAAGCGGTGTACGGGATGATCATGACCGTCAGGATCAGGACGGCCGTGAACAGTCCCAGCCCGGTGGGTGTGCTCGACAAGAAACCGATCTCGCGCAGCCTGGGGTTCAGGAAGATGGCCAGCTGGATGCCGCGCACCACCGGAGCGAGCACGAAGATGCCCCAGAAGCCGTACACCACGCTGGGGATGGCGGCGAGCAATTCGATCAGGTAACTCACGGGCTCGGCGACGACGCGTGGCGCATACTCGCTGACGAAGAGCGCCGAGCCTACCGCCAGCGGGACGGACAGCAGCAGCGCGAAGAAGCTGGTCGCCAACGTACCCACGATGAACGGCAGCGCACCGAACTCCTGGTGGACGGGATCCCAGGTCGTACCCGTCAGGAATCCCAGTCCGTACGTGCGAAGGGCCAGCGCCCCACCCCGGAACAGCTCCAGGCCCGCCAGCCCCGTGATGACCAGGATGCAACTCGCCAGCACCAGGATGACGACATCGAAGAGGCGGTCCCCTGCGGGTACGACGCCCCTCCTGCGTCTCGCCAGGCGGTTCCGGGCCGCCGGAGGGCCGGCTTGGTTGGGGGGCGTAGTGGGCTGGTCCATGGCGAGGTGACTCTGGGGACACTCCACGGCGCGGGCTCGGAGTCTCCGGCCCCAGGGTACAGGCTACCCTGCTGCGCCGGCGACGATCCTACAGGGCGAGGCGGAGGTCGCACCAAACGCGGCGCGCCTCCGCCCCAACGGGCTGGGAAGGGCTCGCGTCAGTTCAGAGGCTGGCCCTTGAAGGTGAGCCTGGCGAGCTGCTGGGCGTCGAAATCGCGTACCCGTTGCGGCAACGGGCCGTAGTCCAGGTCGGTCGCGAATTGCTGCCCCTCGGTGCTCATCCAGGCGACCAGGTCCTTCACCTGCTTGGCCTGCGCCACCGAATGGGTCGTGAGGCTCATGTCCTGGTAGAGCAGGATGTAGGTGTAGGTGGCGATCGGATAGCCATGGGCGGCCGAGGTATCGGTGATGTCGAAGCGGCCGTCAGCCGGCACCGGCACATCGCCGGCGGTAGAGGTGCTCTGGAGACTCGGCACCACGAAGTTACCGCTGGCGTTCTCGAGGGTCGCGAAGGGCATCTTGTTCTGCAGGGCGTAGATGAGCTCCACGTAGCCGAACGAGCCGGGGATCTGCTTGACCAGGCCTGCCACACCCTGGTTGCCCTTGCCACCGGAGCCCACCGGCCAGTTGACCGAGGTGCTCGTTCCGACCTTCTGCTTCCATTCGGGCGACACCTTGGCGAGGTAGTCCGTGAAGGTGTACGTCGTGCCCGAGCCGTCCGAGCGGTGGGCCACCGAGATCGGCAGGTTCGGGAAGTCCACGTTCGGGTTGAGCTTCTTGAGCGCAGGATCGTTCCAGTTGGTGATCTTGCCGAGGAAGATGTCGGCCACCGTCTTGCCGTCGAGCTTGAGGGGTTGCGAGGGCGCCTTCGCGACCGGCGCCCAGTTGTACGTGAGGACCACGGCTCCGAGCGACATCGGGATGTGCAGCACCGGCGCACCGTTCTTCGCCTGGAAATCGGCGAGCTGCTGATCGCTCAGCGGGGCGTCGGACGCCGCGAAGTTCACGGTGCGGGAGAGGAGCTGCTGCTGGCCGCCACCCGAGCCGATCGCCTGGTAGTTGACCGTCACCCCCTGCTGTTGATCGTAGGCGTGGAACATCTTGGAGTACAGCGGGAACGGGAACGTGGCGCCGGCGCCCGTCAGGGACTGGGCGGACGCCACCGAGAAGACGGAGAGGACGAGCATTGCGAACAACCGGAGCGTGCGTCGCGTGAACATGGATCAACCTCCGCGATGAGCCTACGGCCGGTCTGTCAGCACCGTGTCATGTCGCGGAGCCTCGCCGGCGGGGAGGGAGGAACCCCCGTCCCCGACGCCGTTCAGACCATCCGGGCCGGGTCCCACCAGAGCGCGAAGGTATCGAGCAGCAAGCGAGCTGCGGCCAGGGCGCTGCGGCCGCTCGGATCCAGCCTCGGCGCGAGCTCCACGAGGTCCATGCCGACCAGCCGGTTGCGGCCGACGACGGCGTCGACGACCTGCCGGACCTCGGTGTACGTGAGCCCGTCCATCTCCGGATCGCCGGTACCCGGCACGATCGACGGGTCCAGCACATCGACGTCCAGGCTCAGGTAGACGGCCGCCCGCTCGGGGAGCCCGTCCAGAACGGCGTCGAGGTTCTCGCGCAACCTGCGCGCAGTGACCACCCGGTGTCCGCGCGCCCGTGCGGCCTCCATCGCCTCACGCCCCACCGAGGCGCTACGCACCCCGATGGCCGTGATCCGCTGCAGGCCGGGCACCTCCTCGACCGCGCGCCGGAAGGCGCTCGCGCCGGAGACACGACTCCCACGCCGCGCCTCGCTGTATCCCAGGTGAGCGTCGAGCTGCACCACATGCAGCTCCGGCACGTCGTCGTAGGCGCGTAGAAGCGGGTAGCTCAGCGAATGGTCGCCCCCGACGAAGACCGGCAGGCGCGCGACCGTACGCAGGCGACGGGCGGCGGAGGTCACCTTGTCGAAGGTCGCCTCGGCCTGGTTCTGCACCGGGTCGACGTCGCCGACGTCGACCAGCCGCGCCCCCACCAGGCGCATAGTGGCGCCGTCGGCATCGAAGAAACCCTCGGAGCCGAAGGCGTAGCGGCCGGAGGCCTCGCGCACCGCGGCGGGCCCGAAGCGCGCGCCGGACCGGAAGGCCGCGCCGTCGTCGTAGGGAACGCCCAGGATCCCGACGTGTGCCTCGCCACGGTCGGCGTCGGGGCGATGTGGGGCCTTGAAGAAGGTGGCCGGTCCGGTGAACGGCGACTCGTGATGGCGCATGCGCAGGTCCTTTCGCGGCCTACGCTAGCACGCGGCCCTCCCGCTAGCCGGTCGCCATGAAGGGCGCGGCATCGTCCGCCGGCAGCGCGGCGAGAGCCCGCTCGCGCGCCGATCGGCGCGCGCCTGGCCCCACGCCACAGTCCGCCCACCCGGAAGCGCTCGCGGCGTTCGCCGGGGGCCGCCGGTCGGCTTCGGGGTCCGGACGCGTCAGGCCAGCGCGCCCACTTCGGCCTCGACGGCCGCCACCAGGCTGCCATCGCACACCGCGGCCCTCACCTGCTCGAGATCGGGGAGCAGGAGCCGGTCCCGGTCGAGATGCGGTGCCAGCTCACGGATGCGGCCGTACGCGGCTTGCACGCCCCGTCCCGGCTTCAGCGGCAGATGAAAGTCGAGCGCCTGCGCCGCGGACAGCAGCTCGATCGCCACCACCCACCGCACGTTCTCCAGGACCTGCCGCGCCTTGCGGCAGGCGTGCGTTCCCATCGAGACGTGGTCCTCCTGGTTGGCGCTGGTGGGGATGGAATCGACCGAGGCGGGGTGCGCCAGCACCTTGTTCTCGCTGACCAGCGAGGCCGCGGTGTACTGGCTGACCATCAAGCCCGAGTGCAGGCCACCCTGCTCGGCCAGGAACGCCGGGAGGCCGGAAAGGGCGGGGTTCAGCATCTGCTCGATGCGCCGCTCACTGATGTTGGCCATCTCGGCCAGCGCGATGGCCGCGTAGTCCGCCACCATCGCCAGCGGCTGGCCGTGGAAGTTCCCCGCGCTGATGACCATGTCGTCCTGGTCGAACACCAGCGGATTGTCGGTGACGCTCTGGAGCTCGGCGGTGAGCACCGAGCCGACGTGGACCAGCGCGTCCCGTGACGCGCCGTGCACCTGCGGAACGGCCCTCAGACTGTAGGCATCCTGGACCTTGTCGCAATCGACGTGCGAGCGCTGGATGGCGGAGTCCTCCAGCAGCGCGCGCAGATTACCCGCCACCAGGGCCGCGCCCGGGTGGGGGCGCACCCTCGTCACCGCGGCCAGGAACGGTCGATGGCTTCCCTTGAGCGCCTCCACGCTCATCGCGGCAGCGATGTCGGCGGCGCGCAGCAGTCGCTCCGCATCGATCATCAGCAGGGCGAGCAGCGCGCTCATCGCCTGCGTGCCGTTGATGAGGGCCAGCCCCTCCTTCGCCTCCAGTACCAGCGGCGCGATGCCGATCTCCTCCAACACCTCACGCGCGGGACGGAGGCCGCCCCGCCAGCGCAGCTCGCCCTCCCCGAGGAGGGGGAGACTCATGTGTGCGAGCGGCGCAAGGTCTCCCGACGCCCCGACCGACCCCTGCGAC
Organism: uncultured Trueperaceae bacterium; assembly: GCA_963783895.1. GTDB lineage: Bacteria > Deinococcota > Deinococci > Deinococcales > Trueperaceae > JASBRS01. Next base: position 80,476 of record CAWAPF010000013.1, on the reverse strand, counting down.
GGTACGCGCGGCACGGCGCCGGCGTTGAGGAGCTCGAGCAGCGTGTCCACCACGACCGGGCGGACGCCCGACACGCCGTGAGCCAGGGACTGCGCGCGCAGCACCATCATGGCGCGAACCACGTCGTCGGCGAACGGATCGCCGACGCCGATGGCGTGCGACAGCAGCAGGTTGCGCTGCAAGGCGCGGACCGAGTCCCGTTCGATCCGCCTGGTAGCGAACCGCCCGAAGCCGGTCGTGACGCCGTACACGGTTCGGCCCTCGGCAACCAGACCGTCGACGTAGGCACGGTTGCGCTCCATGCGCGCCCGCGCCTGCTCGCCGAGCCGGACGCTCTCGCGACCGCGCGCCACGCGACTCACCGCGGAAAGCTCCAGCTTCGAATCGAGTACGACCATGGCGGCGCTCAACCCCCGTCGCCGAGGCGACCCACGGCGGCCTCGATGCGGGCGATGAGGTCCTCGGCCTCGGACAGGCGCCGGCGCTCCTCGGCGACCACGGCCTCGGGAGCGTTGGCGGTGAACTTCGCGTTGGCGAGCTTGCGCTCGGAGCGCTCCCGATCGGCACGCAACTTCTCGAGCCGGCGACGCTGCTTGGCGCGCCACTCGGCCTCGTCGACCAGGCCTTCGAACGGTAGCTTCAACTCCAGGCCGGGCACCACCTGGGCGAGGGCCGCGCCCCGCGGCGCCTCCCCCGTGAGTTCGGCGCGGGCCAGCGACGCGGTCATCTCGCGCTCGGCCAGCAGGGCGGCGCTCGCCTCGCCGCTCACATGCACCGGGATCGTCTGCGATGGCGCGAGGTCCGCGTCGGCGCGAAGCGCGCGGATCGCGCCGACCGCCCGCCGCACGACGTCGAAGGCGTCCTCCGCCTCCTCGTCGAAGAGAGAGGGGTCGACCTCCGGCCAGGCCGTGATCGCGATCTGGCGCTCGTGGCCGAGCGCCTCGAACAGCTCGGAGGTGATGAACGGCAGGATCGGGTGCAGCAGCTTCAAGAGCGTCTCGAAGCTGGTACGCAGCACGTGGCGCGTGCGCCCGTCACCCGCCCGCAGCGCCGGCTTCGCCGCCTCCAGGTACCAGTCGCAGAACTCCGACCAGACCACGTCGTAGAGCAGGCGATTGGCCGCCCCCAGGTCGTAGGCCTCCAGCGCCTCGGTCGCGCCGGCGATCGCGCGCTGCAGGCGGCTGGCCATCCAGCGGTCGGCCAGGCGCTCGGGTGCGCCGGGGTCCTCGGGGCCCTCGGCCAGCTGCATCATGGCGAAGCGCGCGGCATTGAACAGCTTGTTGTTGAAGTTCCGCCCCATCTCCACGCGACGCTCGTCCCAGCGGATGTCCTGCCCGCCCGTCGAGGCGTGGGTCATGGCGAAGCGGAGCGCGTCCGCGCCGTAGGTATCGATGACGGTCACGGGGTCGATGCCGTTGCCCTTCGACTTCGACATCTTCTGCCCCTCGGCGTCGAGCACGAGGCCGTGCAGCAGAACATCGCGGAAGGGTGCGCGGCCGGTGAGCTCGAGCCCCGCCATCTCCATGCGCGCCACCCAGAAGAACAGGATGTCGTAGCCGGTCACCAACACCGAGGTCGGGTAGAAGGTCCGGAAGTAAGGGTCCTCCTCGTCGGGCCAGCCCAGGGTGCTGAACGGCCACAGGTTGGAGGAGAACCAGGTGTCGAACACGTCGGGATCCTGCACCAACCGCGCCCCCGCGTTCTCCGGCTTCTCGGGAGGATCGGTGAACGGATCGTCGACGCTGGGCACGTGGACGTTCCCGTCCTCGTCGTACCAGGCGGGGATCTGGTGCCCCCACCAGAGCTGTCTGGAGATGTTCCATGGGCGGATGGCTTCGAGCCAGTCCCTGTTGACCTTGCCATAGCGCTCGGGCAGGACGCGCACGTCGCCCGCGTCGAGGGCCGCCAGCACCCTCTTCGCCACCGGCGCCACGTCGTAGAACCACTGCAACGACAGGATCGGCTCGACGGGCACCTTGGTGCGTTGCGACAGGCCGATGGGAATGGTGTAGGCGTCCTCCGCCACGAGCGAACCTTCGGCCCGCAGAGCCTCGACCACCTGCGCGCGCGCCTCGAAACGCTCCAGGCCGCGGAAGCGTTCGGGCACCAGCTCACCCACGAGGTGGGCATGCAGATCGATGACGCTGGGATGCCCCAGGCCGTGGCGCTCGCCGATCTCGAAGTCGGTCGGATCGTGCGCCGGCGTGATCTTCAGAGCGCCGGTGCCGAAGTCCCGCTCCACGGCCTCATCGGCGATCACCGGGATCCAGCGGTCCGTGAGTGGGATGCGTACCTTGCGACCCAGCAACGCGCGGTAGCGGTCGTCCTCCGGGTGCACGGCCACCGCCTGGTCGGCGAAGATCGTCTCCGGCCGCACCGTGGCGATCCGGATGGCGTCCCCTCCGTCGAGGGAGTAGGCCAGCGTGTAGAGCGTTCCTGGCCGCTCCTCGCGCTCGACTTCGAGGTCGGACAGCGTCGTCTGGCTCTCCGGATCCCAGTTGACGATGCGCTCTCCCCGGTAGATCTTCCCCTGGTGGTAGAGCTCCACGAACTGCCGCCGCACCGCGCGCGACAGTCCCTCGTCCATGGTGAAGCGGATCCGCGACCAGTCTGCCGAGATGCCGAGGCGCTGGAGCTGCGCGAGGATGATCCCGCCGTAGGTCTCCTTCCACGCCCACATGCGCTCGAGGAAGGCTTCGCGCCCGAGCTCGTGCCGGTTGGTGCCTTCGTCCCTTAGCGCGCGCTCCACCTGGACCTGGGTCGAGATGCCGGCGTGATCGGTCCCCGGTTGGAACAAGCGCCTCGTAGCCCTGCATCCGCTTGAAGCGGATCAGCGTGTCGATGACAGCGTTGTCGAAGGCGTGCCCCAGGTGGAGGTTGCCCGTCACGTTGGGGGGCGGGATCACAATACAGAAGGGCTCGCGCCCGGAATCCGGGTCGACGGTGAACGGCTCGGACGCCCAGCGCTCTGCCCATCGGCCCTCCACGGCCAGGGGCTCGTAACGGCTGGGAAGAACCGAGGCTCCCGTGGGGGCGGTGTCTGTCGTGGTATCGCTCATGCCTACCTCCACCGGCGCGGCCCAAGAAACGGGCCCCGCCCGACCGTTGCGGACGAGGTCTCCCCCGCGGTACCACCGCACTTCCCCGGCACGTGTGCGGCCGGGGCGCTCGTTTGTGCCGCGCTGACGGGGCGACGTCCGGAGGGTCTAGCGGCCGACGGTGGGTCGGCGTTCTTCCTCGTGCCGACGCGACGGGCGAGGCCCCTGCGCCGACCCGCGGGCGACGTTCACCGGCGCGTCCGACCCTGGCTCGCAGCGATGTTGCCGGGCTCTCTGACGGACGACGAGACGGCTACTCCTCCCGCGTACACGGGATTCTAGCAGGTCGCCAACGACCTCACAAGCGCTCCCGACGGGCGCGCCACCGACTCACAGGACCGGCAGGCTCGACATCGACTGGATGCTGACCTGCCCCGCCACCATGCGCGCGGCACGCCGAAGCTCGACCGAGCTGGCATTGTCGGGATCGGCCACCACCAGGGGCGCACCTCGGTCGCCACTCTCCCGCAACGCGCGCGTGATGGGGATGTGCCCGAGGACCGGGAGACGCTCCTCCTCGGCCCAGCGATCGGCACCCCCCTCCCCGAAGATGTAGTCGCGCTCGCCATCGGGGAGCAGATAGTAGCTCATGTTCTCGATCACGCCCAGGACCGGTACGTGCGTCTTGCGCGCCATGGTGTGGGCACGCCGCACGTCCGCCAGCGCCACGTCCTGCGGCGTCGTGACCAGCACCATCCCCGTCAACGGCACGAGCTGCGCCAGCGACAGCTGCACGTCGCCCGTCCCCGGAGGAAGGTCCACCACCATGTAATCGAGCTCGCCCCACACCGTCTGCTTGAGAAGCTGCGTGAGCGTGCCGTGCAGGATCGGACCGCGCCAGGTCAGGGCCTGACCGTCCTCCACCAGGTTCCCGATGGAGACCAGGCGCACACCGAATCCTTCGAGGGGCACGATGTTCTTGTCCGCATCGGCGGCCAGGCGCTGGCCGGAGACGCCGAACATGGTCGTCTGGCTGGGCCCGTAGATGTCGGCGTCCAGCAGCCCTACACGGGCGCCCTCGAGCGCCAGCGACGCCGCAAGGTTGGCAGCGACCGTGGACTTGCCGACGCCACCTTTGCCGGAGCCCACGGCGAGGATGGTCTTCACGCCGGGCAGGGGTTCCTGCTGCGGGCCGCGCATCTGCGAACCGAAGGTGATCGTCACCTCACGCACACCGAGAGCCGAGCCCAGAGCACCGCGCACGTCGTTCTCGATGGTGTTCTTCAGGGGGCAGGCAGGGGTCGTCAGGTTGATCGTCAACCGTACGGCCTCCCCTTCGACTTTGATCTCATCGATCATCCCCAGGCTCACGAGATCCTGATGGAGCTCGGGATCCTGGACGGTCTTCAGCGCCTCGAGGACGCGTTCTTCGGTGATGGCCATGATGCATGCAGCGTATCAGCACGTCGCAGGCCCCACAAGCTTCCCCCCTACAGGCCGAGCGACGATCGCGCCGCCGCTTGCGAGTCCTTTCACCTTGCGACCCCACCCCCCCTGGCTATACTCGGTCTGTGACAGCCGCTCGGCGTACCCACCTCGCCTGCTCCTGCGCTGCTGCGGCGCATCGCGGTGGGATGGGTCGGCGCGTCGGCCCGAAGCCCGCGTCCGTCCCCCCGAGTCGAGCCCCATGACCGCCCACAGCCGCTACCAGAGCCAGGAGCTCTACCTCCAGCAGGGCGATGTCAGTTGTTACCGCGGCGTCGACCCGCTCACGGGGCTTGCCGTGCTCATCTACACCTTCCCCGGACGTCCCACGGCTCCCGTGGCCGCACTGGAGTCCGAGAACATCCCGGGCATCCTCGTGAGCTCGTTCGACGACAACACCGGTCAGGTGGTGACCGCGTACTCACCGCACTACGGCCTGGTCGCGTCGGGCGAGTCCGTGGTCGACGATCACTTCGTCCTCGAGGCCGTGCGCGCGGTGCGCGACGCGGCACAGGCGGGAGTGGTCCACGGCGACCTGCGGGCCGGCCGCCTCCTGTACGCACAGGGCCATGTGCTGATCGAGGGCTACGGCGTTCCCTGGAAACCGGCGAATCCCGAAGCCGCCGCGCCCGAGGTCGCTGCCGGCGGCGCCCCATCCCTTCCGGCCGACATCTACGCCGTTGCGGCTGCGCTGCTCCTGCTCGGGGGGGCCAACCTCAGCAACGAGGTGGGGGCGCTGCTGCGCGGCGCGCTCGCGAAGGACCCGCGGGAGCGGCCGACCGCCACCGCCCTCTACGGCCAGGTACGACGCGCCTGCGGTGGGACCATCACCCCTCCCCCCCGCAGCTTCGACGAGCTGACGCTGCCGACCGGGGCCGTCCCCGCGGCCCAGGCAGGCGCCGCGGAGGGCTCGGAGCCGCCGGAGGTGGGCGACCAGCGTGCGAGCCTGTCGGCCACCCGCTCGGATTTCCAGCTCGATATCGACTTCGAGCTGGACGTGGCGACGCCGCCGCCCGAAGACGAAGCCCTCACGACCGGCGATCGACCCGGCGCCCCCCAAGCGGCCCCGCCTCGCCGTCAGGATGCCAGCCCTTCGGCGGCTCCTCCGGCCGGAACGGCCGATGGGGTCGCCGACGAGCCGGACCCGATCACGCTGCACAGCGACCCTGGACTCAGCCCGCACGGCGACTCCGGCTCGACGCGGGACAGCAGACCCGGCTTCGTCAAGGACCTCCCTCCCGGCGCCACCTACCGTGCCGGCTCGCTGGACGACGCGCAACCGCCCGCCCCCATCCGCATGGACCACCCAAGGGAGTTGCAGCGTCGCCGGCGCTCCTGGCGCGGTCCGTTGCTGGTGATCCTGGCGCTGGTCGCCGCAGGCGCCGTCGTGTCGATCGCCTTCTTGAACCAGGACACGCTGGCTCCCGCTCCCCGAACGAGCGGCGCCGTGGACTACATCGTGTCGGTCCAGGTACAACCCACGGACCTCCCGCCCGTCGACCTCTACGTCGCCAAGAGCCCCAGCGGCTCCGGCACGCCCGCCGGCACCATCCTCTGCCGCGCACCGTGCAAGATCGTTCTCGACCGCGCGGGCGCCTGGCAGTTCCGGGCACAGTTCCAGAACCGGACCTCGAACGTCGCCGACCTCAAGCTTCCCGGACCCCGCACCCTCACCATCACCTTCCCGCCGGACACGAGCGGCAACGCCCCCACTCCCCCCAGCGGCCGTTGAGCGCCGAAGGAGCCCATAGCCCCATGCCCAGCATCGTCGTCGTGGACTATGGCTCGCAGTACACCCGGCTCATCACGCGCCGGCTGCGCGAGCTCAACGTCTTCTCGGTCATCGTTCCGCATACCGCCGATCTCGCGACGATCCGGGGCTTCGACCCTTCCGGCGTCATCCTTTCGGGCGGGCCCCAGAGCGTCACCGAGCCCGGAGCGCCCGGCCTGCCGGACGGGCTGCTCGAGGCGGGCCTACCGATCCTGGCCATCTGCTACGGCATGCAGCTCGTCGCGCGGGAACTCGGCGGCCGCGTGCTGGCGAGTCCGGTGCGGGAGTACGGCAAGGCGGCCCTCACGCGCTACGGCGGAGACCTGTTCGATGGTGTGGAGGGCGAGTTCGTGGCGTGGATGAGCCACGGTGATTCGGTGGCGGCGCCTCCCGCCGGGTTCACGGTGTGCGCCTCCACCGAGGACACGCCCGTTGCCGCGATGGAAGCACCAGAACGGCGCCTGTACGCCCTGCAGTTCCACCCGGAGGTTCGCCACACGCCCAAGGGGATGGCGGTGCTCGAACGCTTCGTGCACGCCACCGGGATCCGGCGTGACTGGACGCCCGAGAACATCGTGCAGCAGATGACGGCCGACGTGCGCGAGCGCGTGGGGGGCGCCCGCGTCCTCCTGGGGATCTCGGGCGGGGTCGACTCCAGCACGCTGGGCCTGCTGCTCCACCGTGCGCTCGGCGATCGACTGGTGGCCGTGTTCGTCGACCACGGCCTACTGCGGCTCGGGGAGGCCGAGGAGGTCGAGAGGGCGCTCAGGGAGCTGGGCGTGGACCTGCGCGTGGTGGACGCCTCGGAGCGCTTCCTGAGCGCCCTGGCGGGCGTGAGCGACCCCGAAGGGAAACGCAAGATCATCGGGCGCGAGTTCATCGAGGTGTTCGCGCGTCAGGCGCGTGCCGTCCAGGAGCGCGAGGGTCCCATCCGTTACCTTGCCCAGGGCACGCTCTACCCGGACGTGGTCGAGTCGGCCGGCGGCTTCGGAGCCGCCAACATCAAGTCGCACCACAACGTGGGAGGGCTCCCCGAAGATCTCGACTTCGAGCTCATCGAGCCCTTCAGGACACTGTTCAAGGACGAGGTACGGGAGATCGCCGAGACGCTGGGCCTGCCCAAGCACCTGCGCGACCGCCACCCTTTCCCGGGACCCGGGCTCGCCATCCGCATCATCGGCGAGGTCACCCCCGAGCGGCTCGCCGTCCTCCGCCGCGTGGACGACATCTTCATCAGCAGCCTGCGCGAGTTCGGTCTCTACGACGAGACGTGGCAGGCGCTGGCGGTGCTCACGCCGATCCGCTCGGTGGGGGTCATGGGGGACGGCCGTACCTACGCGCAGACCGTGGCGCTGCGCGCCGTGAGCAGCGTCGACGGCATGACGGCCGATTGGACGCGCCTGCCGCACGACTTCCTGGCCACCGTGTCCAACCGCATCGTCAATAGCGTGGCGGAGGTCAACCGGGTCGTGTTCGACATCACGTCGAAACCGCCGGGCACCATCGAGTGGGAGTGATCCAGGCCTTCGGCCGGGATCACCGGCGGTTCGCGCGCTTGCAGCGCCCGAACCGCACGCCGTTCTGGCTTCGTCCCGACGAACGGTCGGCGCTCCCTGCGAGCTGGGCGTCGCGGCGTCCTCAACGGCGACCGCCGGCGACGAAGGTCCTCTCGAGACCGCTGCTACGATGGCCCGCATGAGCCGAGCCTGGTTGGTCAAGAGCGAACCCGACGCCTACAGCTACGAAGACCTGGAGCGCGATGGCCGGACCATGTGGGACGGCGTGCGCAACTACCAGGCCCGCAACTACATGCGCGACGACATGCAGGTGGGCGACGCGGTCCTCTTCTACCACTCCAACATCGCGGAGCCGGCGGTGGTGGGGGTCGCCCGTGTGGCCTCCGAGGCCTACCCTGACCCGACACAGTTCGACGCCGACGACCCGCACTATGACCCGAAAGCCAGCGAGGAAGCCCCCCGTTGGGTGCTGGTCGACCTCGAACCGATGCGACGTCTCCCGGAGGCAGTTCCCCTGGTCCGCTTGAAGGAGGACGCGGCGGTCGAGGGTCTGGCGCTGGTGCGCCGCGGCAACCGTCTGAGCGTGATGCCCGTCGACGAAGCCCACTTCCGCCATGTGGTGAGGGTGGGCGGGTTGGATCCGGACGCCCTGTAGCCGCCGCCCGCCGTCCACCCCGCAAGTCGGCTGGAATGCCGTCCCTGTCGCGGTAGCCACGACATCGAACGGGCCTCGTCGTGCTAGCATGACGCCATGAACGATCGCCGCGCCCGCATCCTTCGCATGGTCGCGGAGTCCTACATCCGGACGGCGCATCCCGTCGCATCGGCCCGCATCGCCGAGCGGCTGGAGCTGAGCAGCGCGACCGTTCGCAACGAGTTCGCCGCGCTCGAGGAGCAGGGCTATCTTCAACAGCCCCACACCTCGGCCGGGCGCATCCCGACGTCACGTGGCTTCCGGTCCTACGCCCTGGGCTGTCTACCGCCCCGGCAGCTCCCCGAGCAACAGCGTTCGCAGCTCGTACGTCAGCTCCAGGCCACCAACGGCGACGGGCTCTTCGCGCTCGTCGCACGCACCGCCGCCGAGCTCTCCGGCTATGCGGTGGTCGTGCGCCTGCCCGCCGACGACGCGCTCCACATCCTGGAGATCCACCTCAGCATGCTGTCGGCCGAACGGTTGCTGGCCGTGGTCGTCCTGGAGAACGGCATCGTCCGCCAGCTCAGTGTCGACCTCGCACCGCCCCCTGGCGACCGCGTGCTCGACGACGCCGAGCGCAACCTTCGGCAGCTCACCCTGCCGTTGGGCGAGGTGCGACGCGCGCTCGACACCATCGCCGCGCACGCCGACGAGGAGCTGGCGCGCACGCTCCAGGCGATCGCCCGCGCCTGGCCGCGCCTGAACCCACCACGCATGTTCAGTGAGGGGCTGCGTCATCTGCTCGCCGAACCGGAGTCGAGCGACCCCGAGTTCATCCGTCTGGTGGTGGAACAGGTCGAGCGTGCCGACCCCTCGACCGCCGGTTGGAACCGCGAAGGGCTACCGGTCGGGCTCGACCTCGACGACGCCGTCGCCCGCATCACCTCCGGCTTCGAGATCGGCGTCGGGGTGGGCTCGCTGACCGTGCTCGGGCCGGCGCGCATGCGCTACCCCGCCGCGATGATGGTGGCGCGCGGCGTCAGCGAGGCGCTGTCGCTGGGCCTGCAGGGGGCGTGAGCGTGACGGTCACCGTGCTGCTGTTCGCCGACCTGCGGGTGGCGGCCCAGCGCCCCCGGCTCGAGCTCGATCTGCCCGTCGGCTCCACCGTACGCACCGCCGCGGACCAGCTCGAGCGTGTCCTCGGGAGCGCGCGTCTGCGGGGCGTCATGTGCGCTGTCAACGAGCGCTACGCCGACCCCGCCACCACGCTCGCCGACGGCGACGTGGTGGCGTTCCTCCCCCCCGTCTCGGGCGGATGACGGAGCCTGAAGGGCGCACCCCCGACCTGCTCCTGGTCGTGTCCGACCCCATCCAACCCGCGACCCTGCTCGAGGAAGCGGCGGCCCCTGCCTATGGGGCCGTGGTCTCCTTCCTCGGGAGCGTGCGTTCGCCCAACCGCAGCGAGATCGTGCAGCACATCGATTACGAAGGCTACGCTCCCATGATGACGGGGGAGATGGAACGGCTGGCCGCCGACGCCCGCTCGCGGCACGCGCTCGGAAGGGTCGTGGTCGTGCATCGGCTGGGCCGCTTGAGCGCAGGCGACATCAGCCTCGCGGTGGTGGTCTCCTCCGCCCACCGGCACGCCGCGCTGCAGGCGTGCGCCGAGATCGTAGAGGGACTGAAGGCGCGCCTGCCGGTGTGGAAGTACGAGGTGAACGGCTCCGGGGGCTCTTTCGTGCCCGGGCGCGCCGACGCCGGCCCTACGCTATGAGCGCCCCGACGGGCGGCCTCGGAGCGCTCCGGCGGTGGCCGTAGCGACGGCACGTGTTGCGCGGGAAAGCCCATCCCAACGGAATATTTCACAGGGGCGGCGGGGACGTTGCGCCTATGCTTGAACCACTGCCGGGCCCCGACGATCCGCTCGGAACGGCCCCGGAAGGCTAGGTAGGATGAGCGATCATGCCGACGATCGGCACTAGCACGATGGCTGCGGAGGCGCGCGGTGCCCAATGAGGTCTACTTTCGCACGCGCGACGCGCTCGCGACGCTGGTATCCGAGCGGGCCGCGACGCGTGTGCTCGACGCTGCCTTGCGCCGTTCTCACGAGAACGCCGAGGCGCTCGACGAGCGCACCGTCCGCCACCTGTTGCTGGGGCCGATCCAGCGCGAGCTGGAGGGCATCTTGCCGCGTACGGGCCTGCGCCGCACCTTGCGTCGCCTCGCGCGACAGGTGACCGACGAGGTGCGCTCGCTCGGGGTGAACGTCACCCAGCCCGGCCCCGCCGGGGCCGGGCTGCAAGACCGCCCTCACACGGTGCTGAAGCCGGTCACCGAGTCCTCGGTCTACCTTCCGGACGTGGCGCCGCCGATGCCCGACGAACCGCGTTCCCAGACCTCGACGGCAGGGCGCTCGACGCCCCCCACCGCGAATCTCCGTCGCGACCCATCCTGGCGCTCACGTGAGGCGGCGGTGGGGGTCGCGACGGCCACCGCCGGGGACGCCGCGGCGACCGCCCCGGCGCACGGACGCGACCGCTCGCGCCCAACGGTGGTGCCTCACCCGCTCGGGGCCGAGGCGATGGACGCGCTCAGCGTTCACTTCGCCGAGATCGAAGGCGTGCTGCAGGTGATCGCCCTGCGGGCCTCCGGAGGGCCGCAGGTGCGCGGCGACAGCGTCGACGCGGATGCGCTGGCCCCGCTCGCCCAATCCGCCGTGCGGCTCCTCGGCCGCTTCGGACCGTTGAGATCCCTCGTGCTGGAGCACGAGGCTGGCTTGCTCTTCATCTTCCCGCTCGGACGTGACACCATCGCGGTGCTCACCCGGGCCAACGTCAATATGGGTGCGGTATTCGCAGCGCGGGCCGCGCTGGAGGAGGGACCATGAACAGGGGTAAACGTACCTTCTTGGCGGGCGTCGTGACGCTCGCGCTCGGCCTGTGCGCCACCGTCTGGGCGCAACAGGCCGACACGTACCTTCAACGCTACGATCTGGCGATCGAGAACCTGAACCAGGCCGTCGCAGCGGTGCCCGACGACAGTGCCAAGGCGCGCACGCAACTCGATCACGCGGTCAACGCGCTCATGACGCTGTCACGCGACACCACCAGCGCCACCCTGGTCAAGGCCATGGAGAACCTCTTCGGGCGCGCTCGCACCGCCGTACAGAATCGGAGCAGGACCGACATCGCCGTCCAGACCGCGGTCCTGGCGGGCGGCTTCCGCCGCCTGGTGTACGACGCGGCCTTCAAAGCAGCCGTCGCCGGTGACATGGCCACCGCCAAGGCGCGCCTGCAACGCATCGGCACCGACATGCAGTTCGATCCGGCATCGGTGGATGCCATCCGTTCCGCGGACACCGTGTCAGCCTTGCGCCTCCGGACCGAGGAAGCGGTCGCCCGGACCATCTCCGAACAGGTCTCCGTCGCCGAGCGTCTGCTCCCCACCGATCGCTCCGTCGCCTATCAATCGCTAGCCGACGCGTACGGCACGTCTCTGCTGGTGCAGGACTCGCCTCGCCTGCAGGCCGCCTTCAACCAGCACTTCATCGATGCCGCCAATGCGATCGTTGCCAAGGACGACACCACCTTCCAGCAGGCGGCCCAGGCGATCTCGTCCAGCGCCGGAGGCCTGGCCCAGGCCGATCGGCAGGCGTTGGCCAGCGCCACCACCACCGGCACCGCGAGCCCGAGCACCACCGCTACGGGGCCCTCCGAGCTCCCTTCCGTGAGCACGCCCGGCGCGAACGCCCCCAGCAGCGGCACACAGCCCGCGAGCGCCGCCTCCTCCGCCGCCGAGCCCGCCGGAACGCCGGCAGCCGCCGCGCCGGCCACGTCCGCCGACCAGGCCGCATCGCGCGCCCAGTTCTTGGCCGAACAGAAGCAGCAGAAGCTCGACGCGCTCACCCGCCAGGTGCAGGCTGCCGGACTCCCCGGTCCCGCCGGCGAACACCTGGCCGAGACGCTCCAGAGCGCCAACATCGACACCCTCCAGGGTGCCACCCAGTCGCTGTACGCCATCACGGCCCAGGCCAGTGCCGCACTGATGGCGGGCGACGTCGGCGGCGCCCGCGACCGCGTCCGGGCACTCTCGAAGCAGTACGGTGAGCTGCTCTCGCCGCTGGTGGCGGCGAAGGCCCCCAATGTGGACGCCGACATGCGCGCGGTGGTCCAGCGCACGGCCGGACTCGTGGGCTTGCGGTTGCGCGACTTGAACAACCTCACGGCCGAGACCGACGCGGTGGCCCGCGTCGTGAACGGCGCCCCCGCACCGTCCAACCTGGCGCTCAACCGCGCCGTGTCGAGCTGGTGGGCGGGCTGGCCGCGACTGCTGGTCCTGCTCATCTTCGGCATCCTCGTGTTCGTGCCGCTCTACCTTCTCAACCTCGCCTTCGGGGGCGGGAATCGCAACTGGCAACTCATCGGTGTCGCGTTGTTCCTTCTTCTGCTGCCGGTGGTGTACGAGGCGCTGGCGTCGCTCGGCAGCATGATCGCGGCGTGGACGAACAACGACGCCTTCGAGGTGCTGGCGAACTACTCGATGTTCCAGAGCAGCATCGGTCAGGTCGTCTGGGCGGGACTCATCGTGCTCGCCATCGTCTTCGCTATCCTGGGCCTGTACGGGATCTCTGTGCAGTTCGGGTTGCTCGGTCGCGGACGCGGCCATCGCGGCGCGGGGGCCACCCAGACCGCCACGACGACCGCCACGAGTACCCAGGAGCGAGCGGACTCGATGGTGGACTGGGATGAGGAGTTCTGAGCCGGGGGGAGGGCGCGAGGGCGAGCACCCGCACCCCTGAGGAGGCGGGATGCTCGACCGAGCGAACGACACCATGAGCAACCAGGTGTACCAATCGACCGTCGAGGAGCTGGAGACGATCCTGTCGCCACGGGTCGTGTCGCGCTCCCTGCAAGAGGGGATGCGTCAGCTCGGGCGTTCGCCCGACACGGTCGATCTGGCAGCGGTCGAGAAGATCCTCAAGGCGCAGATCTACAGGCAACTGCAGGTCACGATGCCGGTCATGCAGGCCAAGCAGAAGATCGAGGACATCCTCGGGCATCTACAGGGCGTGGCAGACGAAGCCGACGCCGGCGCCTCGCCCGACGTCGGGCTGGCGCGCCAGAGCGAGCGCTTGAAACAGCTCAAGGACGCGCTCAAGCCCTTCAACCTCTACTTCGAGTGGCCGGAAGTGCAGAAGCTTCGCGCTCAGGTCCAGCTCCTGGAGACGGAACAGGAATCCGAGCGGGAGGCGGCCTCGCTGGCCGACGATGCCGAGGCGCAGCTCCACGTGGTCGAGCAGAAACTCGAGGATCAACTCGTGATCCAGGCGCGCGAGCTCGGCGAGCTGAGCGAGGCCCTGGAGCAGGTGCGCACCCTGGGCGGGCCCAAGATCCGCCGACTGGAGAACCTCGTGAACCAGATCGGCGAGGCGCAGCAGGGCCGGCAGCTCGCCCCCGCCGAGGTCGAACGGGCCCGCAGGCTGGCGCGCGACCTGCGCAAGCTGATGGAGTCGAGCGTCTACTCCGAGGAGATGGAGGCACAGGCCTCCGAGCAGGCCGGAGAGGCGGAGCCTGCTCCCATCGACGACCGCGAGGGAGGGGTCCTCGACGTCGAGGGCGAGGAGCAGGACCTGCTCTCGATCGACACGGCCGACCTCGACCCCGAAGTGAGCGCCAAGCTGCTGCTGCTCGACCTGGAGGACGAACGACACGACCTCGAGGCCCTGGCCTCCGAGTTTGACGAGCTGCTCGGCTTCCAACCGACGTTGCGTGCCGCCGTCGACGAGGTACGTGCGCAGCTCGACGGTGACGCCTCCATCGCGGAAGCGCTGCCAACGCTGCGCCGCACCCTCGAGGAGGCGCTCGACAGCTACCGTGAGACCCTCCGCGACGAGCTCCAGACGATCGAGGGCTCCTTGGAGAATCTGCGGCCCGAGGTCGACACGTCGGAGCTCCGGCAAGCGCTCCGCGTGGGGCTCGGGATCCTCAGCACCACGCTGCCGAACCAGGCCGACATCCACCACATCCGGAACCTGCACCAGCTGGCGCTCGATCAGGTGGCGGCATTCGATCGTACCGAGGACGAAACGCGCGCACAGCGCGATGCCCAGCTCCACGACCAGGAGGCGATGCTCGAACGACTCGAATCGACGCTGCTACGCTACGAGGGTCACGCCAGCGTCGAGGCCTACCAGCAGCTCGAGGCCCAGGTCGGTGCGCTACGAGAAGCGCACGCCCAGGAGGTTCTCGACCCGCAAGCCCTCGACACCGTGCGTCGGGCGGAGGCCTCGCTCGAGTCCGCCATGGCCGTGCTGGCCGATCAGCAGATCGACCGACAGCGCGCTACGCTCCGCAACCTGCTGGCGCAGGTGCAGGCACTGCCGGCGTTCGACACCGTTGCGGGGCGCATCAGCAGCGTGGTGACCGAGATCGAACGCCAACTTGCGCGCCTCGAGAGCGAGACCCTCGACGACGCCCAAATCGAGGCCACCGCCTCCATGGTCGAGGCGCTCAAGGGGGAGGCGAGGGCGACGTTGCAGCGCCGTCTCGAAGCCCTCGCCGAGCAAGCCGGCGAGCTTTCCAGCCCTCCCCTGCTGGAACGCATCCGTACCGCGATGGACGGTCTGGAGGACGGCAACTACCCCGACCTGAATGCGCTCAAGGCCGCCATCAACCAGGAGCGTGAAGCCGAACGGAGCGAGCAGATCGGCGAGCTGCACCGGCTCGAGAGCGAAGCAGCCCGGCTCGGCGGCATGGAAGGCCCCACTCTCGACGCGCTCCAGGAGCGCCTGCGCACGGCCCGTCAGCGCATCGACGATGGCCACCTGGCCCGCGGACTGGGCCAGTCCTGGGCACTCCTGGAGCGTGTGCAGGCCGAAGTCGACGAGCGCCTGCGCAACGTGGGGCCGCGGCTCGACGCAGCTCTGCAGGCCTTCACGCCGGTCGAGAAGCTCAATAGCGACGACGTCGCCACCGTTCGTCGCATCCTCCGCCATCTCGACTCCCAGCGCGACGCTTTGGAACGCGTCTCCGTCGGCCTGCGCCTTCAGCTCGAGGCCTCTCTGTCCGAGGCCGAGGCTCTGCTGGAGAAGCTCCGGGAGGAGTACGAAGCGACCCGCGTCATCGCCGACCAGCTTGTCAGCGCCAACGTCCTGGATGACGTCCTCGGCCTGTTCGGCGAGGACGTCGCGGCCGAGGCCGGCGCGGAACCAGGAAGCGCAAGCGGCACCGCAGGCGATGTCGACGCGCTGCTCGAGCCCTACCGGAGCGAGGGCGAGGTCACCGGAGCCGCCATCTTCGCCGCAGACGGCGAGCGCCTTGCAGGCGGCCTGCCGTTCGATGCCGACGCGGCATCGTCCTTGCTCGACGGGCTGCGCACCTCCGCCGAGCGCGGGGCGGAGGCCCTGGGTCAGGCGACACCCCGCCTCGCCACGCTCGAATACGAAGGCGGCGTCGTGCTGGCGGCGTGGCCCACGACCGAGCACACGCTGCTCCTCAGCCTTCGCTCGAGCTCGGACCTGGCCCTGCTCTCGAGCCGGCTGCGCCGTGACCTCGAGGGCCTGTCGGCCGCCCTCTCCGGCACCCACGGTGGACCTGCGCACGCTTGACGACACCCGCGCACTCGCCCGGCGCCTGCTGCAACGGGCGCCGGGCGGCTCGTTGCTGGTGCTCACCGGGCCCCTCGGCGCCGGCAAGACCACCCTGACGCGCTACCTGGCGGCGGCGCTGGGCTCCGACGCAACCGTCACCAGCCCCACCTACACGCTGGTGCACGAGTACCCCACACCGCAGGGCGTGCTGGTGCATATCGACGCCTATCGTCTGCCCGACGCCGCGGCGCTGGAGCAGCTCGGGTTGGACGAGACGCTCGAGCGCGCCCGATTGGTGGTGGTGGAGTGGGGGGCCGGGCTGCTCGCCCTCCACCCGGACGCGCTCTGGCTCGAGCTCGAACGTCGCGGCACTGCGCGACGCGCCACGCTGCGCGACGCCTCCGGCAGACCGCTAGGATGGGAGGCGTGAGCCACGTCTTTCTGGGTATCGACAGCGCCACGCGCTTCCTGTCGCTGGCGCTCTGGAGCACCCAGCACGGACTGCTGGCCGAGTACCGCGAAGACGTGGGCAGGGACCACGCCGCACGCATCGTCCTCGAGATCGAGCGCTTGTTCGCCCGCGCCCGGACGGACCCGACGGTCGTGACAGGCATCGGGGTCGGCGTCGGACCTGGCTCCTACACCGGGGTGCGCGTCGGCATCGCCACCGGGCAGGGTCTGGCACGGGCCTGGGGCGTGCCCCTCGGCGGCGCCTCGACGCTGGCCGCGCTGGCGCTCGCGGGCCTGTTGCCGGGTGAGTCCGGCATCGCCGCTCTCGACGCCCGCCGCGGCAACGTCTACGCCGCGCGCTACCGCCGCCCGGAGGACCCGGCCGACCTTCGTCTCGAGACGCTCCACCCGGCCGAGAAGCTCAGTCGCAGCTCGCTGGTCGAGCGCATCGGATCCGACAGGGTGATCGAGGGGTGCGGCCCCGACGCGGCCCTGACAGCATCCATGGCCGCCTTGGGGGATCCCGCGGAGGCGCTCTACCTGTAGCGATCCGCGTCCCGGCCGCGACGCCCCCCACGACGTCCCGGCCACGCCGGCCCGGGGCGCATGGCCGCTCCAGAAAGGTATACTGCCCCGTCGCTGTGCACCCATCGCACCAGGGCGGCTCGGGTTGGAGAAAGCATGTTCTTCAGGTTGGGACAGGAGATCGGAGTCGATCTAGGGACGGCCACCGTCCTGATCTACGTCAAGGGCAAGGGCATCATGCTCCGGGAGCCCTCGGTGATCGCCATGGTCCGGGACACCGGCGATGTGAAGGCCGTTGGTGACGAAGCCTACAGGATGCTCGGCCGCACGCCCGGCAACATCGTCGCCGTCCGCCCCATGCGTGACGGCGTCATTGCTGACTACGACCTCACCGAGAAGATGCTCAAGGCGTTCGTGCGCAAGGTGATCACCGGCCCCGGCCGCCTGTTCAAGCCGCACATCATGGTGTGCGTCCCGTCGGGCGTCACGGAGGTGGAGCGCCGCGCCGTGCTTCAGGCGACCCGTGAGGTCGGGGCCCGCAAGGCGTTCCTGATCGAGGAGCCGCTGGCCGCCGCCATCGGGGCGGGGGTCGCCATCGCCGAGCCCACCGGCTCGATGATCGTCGACATCGGTGGCGGCACCACCGACATCGCCATCATCAGCCTGGGAGGGATCGTCGTGTCGGAGAGCCTGCGCATCGCGGGCAACGAGTTCGACGAGGCCATCATCCGGCACATCCGGCACAAGGAGAACCTCCTCATCGGCGAGCGCACCGCCGAGGACGTCAAGATGCGCGTCGGCGCCGCCGTGGTGAGGGGCCCCGAGGACAACCGCGAGCTCGACGTGCGCGGCCGCGACCTCATCAACGGCCTGCCGAAGACCATCAAGGTCACCACCGAGGACACGGTGGAGGCTCTGCGCGAACCGATCCAGAAGATCGCCGACGGCGTTCGCCGGGTGCTCGAGCTGGCCCCGCCCGAGCTCGTGTCCGACGTCATCGACCGTGGGATCATCATGACCGGGGGCGGTTCGCTGCTGCGCAACTTCGACGAGTTGCTACGGCAGACCACCGGTATCCCCGTCGTGGTGGCCGACAACGCCATCGACTCGGTGGCGCTCGGCACCGGACAGGCGCTCGACATGATCCACGTGCTGCGCGACGCGCTGATCTCCGACAACTTCCTCCGCCGCTAGCGATGGCGGGCCGCCGAACGGCGCCGCGCACCCGCACGCTACGGTGCGCGTTCACATGGTGTGCATCCTGGTGGCGGGGGCCGTCGACGTGGAGCCGCCTCCGACGCGCCGCCGCGCGGGCCCCCGGGGAGCCCGACGCTTCCGGCCTGCGATCGCCTGCGACGCTCCTTGGCGTCGCCTTCGCCCTGCTGCTGGCAGCGGGTTGGGGGTTCCCCCCGGCGTCCTGGGCGGCGGCGCCGCCGGCGGCCGCGCCGGACCTGCCGCTGGCGCAGGTCGAGGCCGGCATGAAGGGCTACGGCCTCACCGCCGGGCCCGGCAACGCGCAGGTCCGCTTCGCCGTCGACGTGCTCTCGATCCAGTCCGACGCCGGCCCCGGCTTCCCGCTGGTGCTCGTGCGCGCCTCGGGCGACTTCATCGACGCCAGCGGCGGCGTATCCGCGGGCATGAGCGGCAGCCCGGTCTATCTCTCCACCGTCGACGGGCCGCGCCTGCTGGGCGCCGTGAGCTACGTCTTCCCGTCGGCCGATCATCACCTGGCGATGGTCACCCCCATCGCCGTGATGCGAAAGGTCGCCAACGATAGCGCTCACGGTCCGCCCAACGGGCCGGTGGCGGTGGCGGGCCTCGGTCGCGCCATACCGGCATCGACGCCCATCCTGTTGTCGGGCGTGGACCCACGCGCGGCCGACCTGCTGGCGCCTCTGTTCCACGCCACGCGCCTCACCCCCTTCCCTGCCCAGGCGTCGGGCTCGTTGCCGGCAGGCGACACCCCGCCGTACACCCTGGAGCCCGGCAGTCCCATCAGCGTGGAGCTGGCCCGGGGGGACGTCACCATCGGGGCCGTGGGCACGGTGACCGCGATCGACGGCGACCACGTGCTCGCCTTCGGGCACCCGCTCCTCGGCATCGGTAGCGTGGCGCTGCCGATGGCGCCGGCATACGTGACCGCGGTGGTGTCCAGCTCGGTGGTGCCCTTCAAGCTCGCCAACAGCGGCCAGAAGCCGCTCGGCACCATCGCGCAGGACCGTCCCGCCGCCGTGGCAGGCACCCTCGGAGACGGGCCCGCCATGATCCCGATGACCCTGACGGTCGACGCCCCGGCCGGCAGCACCACCTACCACGAGGAGCTGGCCGCCGACGAGCGCCTGTATCCGCATCTCGCCGCCGCCGCCAGCCAGCAACTCATCGACCGCAGCCTTGCCGAGACCACCGGCGGCTACGCGCAGGTCGGCTGGGAGATCGACCTCGCCGGCGGCGACAGGCTCAACCTGGTCGAGCAGGCCGACGACCCGAACGACATCGCCCGGGCCGCCGCGCAGCTCATCGGCAGTCCCCTGCAGACGCTGGCGACCAACGTGTTCCGTGCGCCCGGCGTGTCCGCCGTCAAGATCAACGTGCGCCTCTCCAGCCAACGCAGTACGGGTGCGATCGTCGACGTCGTCGCCGAGAACCCCGCCGTCGACCCGGGGACGTCGGTGGTGTTGCACGTGCGACTCCAACCCTACCGCCAGGACCCGGTGGTGAAGACGTTGAGCGTCAAGCTCCCCGAAGGCGCCAGCGGGACGGTCGCGCTGACCGTACGCGGCGGGGACGTCGCGCCCAAGGAGGGTGCAGCCAAGCCGCAGACGAAGAACCGGCCGCGCTCGTTCCCGGAGCTGCTCGACGCCCTGCGCCAGAAACCCCAGGCCAGCGAGCTGGTGGTCGAGGCGCCGGACAAGGACGGCAACACGCAACGCCTGGGGCGGTTGTCGCTCCCGTTCGTCGTGACCGGCTCTCGCACCGTCGACGTCACCGTCCAGAACACGGCAGCCACGCCGGCACAGACGCCGACGGGGCCCGATGGGAACGCCGGCCAGGGGCCGAGCGATCCCGGCTTGCAGCCGCCGGACCTCCACCAACCGCCGACGGGAACGCCACCCCCGGCGCCCGAGGGTCCCAAGCCCAACGGCGACAGCGGCTCGGCGTCGAACGCCACCGGAGGCCGATCGCCATGACCGCACCTGCGTACGACAGCGCCACGCTTGCCACCGAGCTGCAGGGAGTCGCCGAGGGACCGAGCGTGATCGTCCGGCGGCTCGCTTCGGCCGATGGCGCCGGACCCGACGCCGTCGTCGTCGTCGCCGGCGGCGACGACCTGGCACGGGCGCTGGCCAACGGCGCGGCCGCCGTGGTGCTCCCCCGCGCCCTGGCGCTCGCCGATCCTCCCGCCTGCACAGCGATCCGGGTCGACGACCCACGCCGGGCGCTGGCGCAGCTCAGTGCGCTGTTCGACCGTCGCCCCGACGTGCCGCCCGGCGTGCACGCGACGGCGGTGGTGGCAGCCGATGCCTCCCTCGGCGAGGACGTCGCTGTAGGGCCCCACAGCGTCGTCGAGGCAGGCGCCGAGATCGGACCGGGGACGCGCATCGGACCGCACTGCACGATCGGCGCCGGCACGCACCTGGGGAGCGCGTGCCGCTTGCACGCTGGCGTGGTCGTCTACGACGGCGTGGTCCTGGGCGAGCGCGTGGAACTCCACAGCGGCTGCGTCATCGGAGCGGACGGTTTCGGTTACGCCGCCGGCGACGGAGGCGCGACCAAGATCCACCATCTCGGCGGCGTCGTCATCGGCGACGACGTCGAGATCGGGGCGAACTGCGCCGTCGATCGCGGCACGCTGGACCCGACCCGGATCGGACCTCGCAGCAAGATCGACAACCACTGCCAGATCGGGCACAACGTTGCAATCGGAAGCGACTGCCTGATCGCCGGCATGACCGGCATCGGCGGGAGCAGCAGCGTTGGCGACCGCACGATCCTCGGCGGCTACGTCGCCGTCGCGGACCACGTCACGATCGGAGCCGACGTCCGTATCGCCGGCCGTGCCGGAGTCACCAAGGACGTTCCCGACGGCGAGACCTGGGCGGGCTTCCCCGCCCAGCCCTACCGGCGCTGGGTGCGCGGGCTATACCTTCAGGGCAAGCTCGAGCGCATCTGGCAGGTGGTGAAGGGGCGCGATGCGGAGCGTTGAGGGCATGGGCGTCCATGGCGGCGCCCACTGCCGCGTGACGCTGCACCGCGAGGACGGGCCGGTGCGCTTCCGACGCGGCGATCGCACCATCCCCGCGACCCTCGACGCGGTGGTCGACAGCCGCCGCGCCACCACGCTCGGCGCTGACGGTGAGCGCGTCGGCATGGTCGAGCATCTGCTGGCCGCCCTGGCGATGCGGGGATTCTGGTCCGGTCTGGTGATCGAGGCCTCGGCGGCGGAGCTCCCCATCCTCGACGGCTCGGCCCGGGTCTGGTACGACCTGCTGGGCGAACTGCCTGCGCCTCCATCTCCCCCGCACCCCTTGCGACCCGACCGCGCCGTCACGGTCGCGATCGGCAACGCGCGTGCCGAGCTCGTGCCCGGCGCAGCGCGGCTGTGCTGCGGCATCAGCTTCGAGCACCCCGCGATCGGTGAACAGCACTGGTGCGGCGACCCCGCGCGCTACCCCGAAGTGGTCGACGCCCGCACCTTCGGCCTGCTGTCGGACGCCGAGGCGTTGCGCGCGCGAGGCTTCGCGTACGGCGCCAACCTGGAAAATGCTATCGTCTTTGGCGAGGAGGGCCCACTGGTACCCTTGCGCGCGGAGAACGAACCGGTGCGTCACAAGGCCCTCGACGCCCTGGGGGATCTGTTCTTGCTCGGTCGACCGCTCGAAGCTCGGGTTACTTTCTGGCGCGGTTCGCACGCCCTCCATGCCGCTCTGATGAACGAGCTTCTACGACCCACCGCGAGTGCGGGCCTGGCACGATGAAGGCCTTGCGGGTCGCGGTCGTCGGCGCGGGCGTGATGGGGCGCTTCCACGCCAACAACTACGCCGCCCTCCCGCACGTGAAGCTCGTCGCCGTCGCCGATCCCGATCCGCAGCGACGCGCCGAGGCGCGTTCCTCGTTCGCTTGCCGGGCCCATGCCTCGCTCGACGAGCTGCTGGCGGCCGAGTCGTTCGATGCTGCCAGCGTGGCAGTACCCACCAGTCTCCACTTCTCGGTCACCAAACGTCTGCTGGAAGCGGGCGTTCATGTGCTCGTGGAGAAGCCGGTCGCCACCGATGTGACCCAGGCGCGCGAATTGGCGTCGCTCTCCCGACGCCTCGGCCTGGTGCTCCAGGTGGGGCACATCACGCGTTTCTATCGAGCCGTGCAGCTGCTGGGCGAGCAGGTCCGCCAACCCTACCTGATCGAGGCGCGGCGCATGGTCCCCTACGCCCGCATCAAGGACGTCGGCGTCGTGCTGGACCTGATGATTCACGATCTCGACATCGTGCTTCGGCTGATCCCGGCCGCGCCGGCCGAGATCAGCGTCGTCGGCCGCGCCCTCAACGGCACCCCGCTGGAGGACGTCGCGGCCGCCCAGATCACGTTCGAAGGCGGTTGCATCGCACGCTTCCTGGCGAGCCGCGTCGCGCCCGACGCCGAGCGCAGCCTGGTCGTGGCTGAGCCGCATCAGACGATGCGGCTCGACTTCGCGAAGGAACCCTACACCGAGATCGCCATCTACCGGCAACCGAACGCCAACTCCGACACCGGCCATGTGCAACTGGACCGGCACGTCGTGCACGAGGACAATCCCTTGCGCAAGGAGCTGGAGCACTTCCTGGCGCGCATCCGCCGCGACGCCGACCCCATCGGAACGCTCGACGACGATCTGCGGTCGCTCGAACTCGCAACGCGCCTGCTCGAGAAGATCCGCAGCGAGCACCACCCCGTCCTGGTCTGAGCTCGTACCGGGAGCGCGCACGCCCCACCGGCGTCCAGGCCGAGCGGCCCTGGACGAGGGCTGCGATAGACTACGCGCATGAGCGTGGACGTCCGTGCCATCCTTCCCCACCGCTTTCCCTTCCTGCTGGTGGACGCCTTCGTGTCCCAGGAGGGCGACGCCTTCGAATGCGTCAAGAACGTGAGCCACGGCGAACCGTACTTCCAGGGGCACTTCCCCGACGAGCCGGTCATGCCCGGCGTGCTCATCGTGGAAGCCCTCGCCCAGGCCGCCGCCGTGGGCCTCAGCGTGCGCGAGGGGGCGGAGGGCTCGGGCCAGGCCGGCTACCTGGCGGCCATCGAAGGCGCCAAGTTCCGGCGCAAGGTGGTACCGGGTGACCGCCTGCGCCTCACCGGCGAGATCCTGCTGTTCCGTCGCGGCCTGTGCAAGGTGGCTGCCAAGGCCTTGGTGGGGGACGAGGTCGCCGCCGAGGCCACCCTCTCCTTCATGTACGCTCGCTGAGGCCGGGAGGAGGCCGTGACCGCCCAAGCCACCGCCACCGTCCACCCCGGCGCCCACGTCCACCCCGACGCCCGCCTGGCCCCCGATGTGCGGGTCGGCCCCGGTGTGGTGGTGGAGGCCAACGTCGAGGTGGGGGCGGGCAGCGAGCTGCTGCCGGGGACCGTGCTGCACGACGGCAGCCGAATCGGAGAGCGTTGCCGCCTCGGACCGTACGCCATCGTGGGCGGTCTGCCGATGGACAGTCACTTCACGGGCGAGGACACTCTCGCCGTGATCGAGGACGACGTCACGGTGCGCGAGTTCGTCACCGTGCACCGGGCGACCGGTGAGGGAGCGCAGACGACGGTCGGCGCCGGAAGCCTCCTGATGAGCTACGTGCACGTGTCGCACAACACTTGCGTCGGACGGGCCTGCGTGCTCACCACCGCAGTGCAGCTCGGCGGACACAGCGAGATCGGCGACCACGCGGTCCTCGGCTCGAACGCGCTCATCCACCAGTTCTGCCGCGTGGGGGAGTACGCCATGGTCGGCGGCGCCAGCGCCGGCAACATGGACGTCTTGCCGTTCACCATGGCGCGCGGCAACCCCGCCCGCCATTACCGCCTCAACCGCGTCGGACTCAGCCGGAACGGTATCGACGGCGAGCGCTACCGGGCGCTGGAGCAGGCCGTGCGGGCGCTCCGGCAGCGTGACCGGGAGCGCCTCGACCAGCTTGCCCTTGGCAGCGCCGACGTTCGCCGCCTGGTGGACTTCGCCGCCACCACCAAGCGAGGCATCGCGCGCTTCGTGGTCGGGAGCTGAGCATGCCTGCCGAGGCCGTGCTGGTCGCCAACGGACCCGGCGAGCTCTACACCTGGGTGCGCCCCGTACTGCGGGAGCTGCGCGGCCGCGCGCCCGATACGCGGGTAGGCATCAGCCTCATCCCCTGCCAGTTCGCCAGCGGTCACGAAACCGCCATCGCGCGCGGCTTCGGCGCCGACGTGGTGACGTCGCCGGCGCAATACGTACGGGCCACCGCCACCGGCGGCCTCCCCGCCGGCCTCGAGCGCTCCGACGCCGGCGACCGGACCGGCTTCGTCCTCAGCCTGGGAGGCAACGCCGGCATGGCCGTGAGCCTCGCCAGACGACTCGGCCGACCCGCCTACCGCTACAGCTTCGAACCGGGCTGGAGCCGCGGGCTCGGCGCCCTGTTCGTGCCCGACGAGCGGATCGCGCGCAGGGCGCGCCGCAGCGGCGCTCCCGCCGGCCGCGTGCAGGTGGTCGGCAACCTGGTGGCCGACGCCGTGCAACTCGACGCCCCCGCGGAGGATCCCGGCTCACCGCACGTGGTTCTCTTCCCAGGCAGCCGTGACGGCTTCTCGGTGCACCTCATCCCCTTCTTCATCGCGCTCGTCGACCGCCTCGCCGCGGCACTGCCGCAAGCGCGCTTCGTGTGGCCGGTGAGCCGCCTGCTCACCGACGTCACCATCGCCGACGGCATCGGCGGACGCGAGGCTGCGACCCTGGGCGGCGTCGCCGGCAAGCGCGACGGAGACCGCGTGCTCACGCCATCGGGCGCCGTGATCGAGATGGTCCCGGAGGAGGAACGCTACGCGCACATGCGCGCGGCCGACCTGGCGGTGACCATTCCCGGGACCAACACCCTGGAACTGGGCGTCGCCGGCGTGCCGAGCGTCGTGCTGCTACCGCTCAACCGCCCCGAGGTGATCCCGCTGGAAGGGGCGGGGCACTGGCTGGGGCTCGTCCCCGGCGTCGGGCGCTACCTCAAGCGTTATGCGGTCCGTCTCTGGGTCGAGGGCCTGTCGGTGCCGGTCTCGCTGCCCAACCGATTCACGGGCGAGGACCTGATGCTGGAACTCAGCGGACGCCTCGACCCGGACGCCGTCGCAGAGCGCACGCTGACGCTGTGGCGCGACCCTTCCGACCGGGAGCGGCGCAGGCAACGCCTGCGAGCCACCATGCCGCGCCCCGGCGCCGCGGCGGCGCTCCTCGACGCCATCGGCGCGGACCTCGGCGAGGACCTCCGCGTAGCCGGGAACGCCGGCGGCGGAGCACGGTGAAGCGCCGCCGCGTCGACCGGGGCCCCCGCAGGCCGGCGGAGCTGCCGTCGTTGCTGCTGCCGACGACGCCGGCTGCCATCGTCGGGATGACGGCCGCTCTCATCGGCGCAGCCTTGCGGGTCGCCATCATTCCCGTCTTCGTGACGCCGATCTTCGATCAGGTCGTCAACAAGCACGATCTCTCTCGCATGCCCCTGATCCTGGCCACCGCCGGGACGGTGGCCTTCATCGGAGCCGTTGCGCTCTGGGCCCAGGACGCTCTCCTCGGCCGCTCGGCCGCGTACGTCACCCGATCGTGGCGAAGCGGCCTGTACCGCCGCCTGTTGCGCCGACCACCGGGCGCCCTGCCGGGAAGCAGCGGCGGCCTCGCCAGCAGGATCCTGACCGACCTCCGTGAGATCGAGACCTACTTCCACTTCGGCATCGGCACCCTGGTGGCCGAATCCGGCACTGTTCTGGCCATCCTCGCGTACCTGTTCCGGACCAACGGGAGGGCGTCCTTGCTGCTGGTCGCCTTCGGACTCCCGACGCTGCTGGTGCTCCGGTGGGTGGGCGGAGCGCTGGAGCGGGTGGCCGAACGCTCGCAGGTCGGCACCGAGGCGCTGGGGCGTCACATCCAGGAGGGGCTCAAGCACCACGAAACGATACGCGCCTTCGACGCCGAATCGATGATGCTCGAGAGATTCGAACCGGAGAACCGCCGCACCGCCCGTGCGATGGCCCAGCGGAGTGTCATCTCCGGGGTGCAGATCCCCATCACCCAGATCCTTCTGTTCGCCGCCGTAGGCCTCCTCGTCGTCCTCCTCGCGGGCAGCGTCCAACGCGGGGCCATGTCCGCCGGGGAGTTGGTCTCGTTCGTCACGCTGGTCGCCCTCCTGTCCACCCCGTCGCAGCTCCTGCCCAAGGGCTATGCGCTCTTGCGTGAGGCGCGTGCCGCGGACAAACGACTTCGCGTGCTGGCGGACTCCGACGGGGCCAGGTCCCAGGTCTCGGAACGATCGTGCGCCGGAGCCCGGTACGACCGGGGGCTCGAGCTCGATGCTGTCTCCTTCGCCTACCCGGGCGGTCCCTGGATCCTCGAAGGGATCGACACGACCCTGCCCGAACACGGCCTCGTGGCCGTCACCGGCGAGAGCGGCGCCGGCAAGACCACCCTTCTCAGGCTCCTCCTCGGATTCCTGCGGCCCGTTGAGGGTTGCATCTGGCTCGATGGCGAAGCGCTCGATGGCCTTCCCGAGAGCGTTCTGCGGTCACGTGTCAGTTACGTTCCCCAGGCCCACGAGGTGCTGTCCGGGCCGTTGCGCCAGAGCCTCCTCATGGGTCGCGCGTTGCACGATGACCTGTTGTGGGGAGCGTTGGAAGCGGTCGGGCTGGCTGAGATGGTGCGCCGCCTCCCGCGCGGCCTCGATCACGAGCTCCTCGAGGACGGTGCCGGCTTGTCGGGCGGGCAGCGGCAGCGTCTCGCCATGGCCCGCGCTCTGCTCACGCAACCCCGGGTGTTGTTGCTGGACGAGCCCACTTCGAGCCTCGACGAGGCGAGTGAGGCGGGGCTCGTTGCGATGCTTCAGGAACAGGCGCACGATCGGCTCGTGGTCGCGGTCGCACACCGTCCCGCCATCGTGCGAGCCGCGGACCGGACGCTTCATCTCAACCACGGCAGGTTGTCGGGCTCGGTCGCCTCACGACCTTCCCCGGGCTCTGCAGCGTGAACATCGGGCTCCTCGTCACCTACAACGAGGTCGACATCATCGACGAGATGCTGGAGGCCAACGCCCGCGGGGTCGACGCCATCGTGGCGTTGGACGGCTCGGACGACGGCACCACCGAACGCCTCGCGGCCCATCCCTCGGTCGCACTGCTGCTCCGCGACGCGGACGTGGCTCCCGGCTCCCGGCTGCGCGACTACCACCGGCAGGCGCTCCTCGACGTGGCTCGCCAACGCTACGGCTCGGGCCAGTGGTACACCCTGATGCACGCCGACGAGATCTTCCACGACGACCCACGCGCCGTGGCCACCGACGCAGAGCGGCAGGGGGCCCGCATCGTCAACTGGGCGGTGATGCAGTTCTTCCTCCATCCCGACGACCGCCCCGTGGACGTAGGGGTGCCGGTGCAAGAGCGCGTCCGCTGGTACTCACCGTTCTGGGTGGAGGTGCGTCAGTTCCGCGACCGTGCTGGCGCGCGCTACCGCCCCGGCGAGCACGGGCGCGTGTTCCCGCGCGGCGTTGGCGTCCTGCCCTACAGGCGTATGCCGATCCTCAAGCACTATCCCTACCGCTCACCGCAGCAGGCGGCCGCGCGCCTCGGGTTCCGGGCGGAGCGCGGGTTCAGCGGCAGCGATGACGGCGACGCGGTGTTCCGGACGCGCTACGAGTCCCGCTACCGCGTGGCGCGGCGCTTCGACGGCGACTTCGGGGCATTCGAGATGGACCGGCAAGGCGGGCTGCTGCGTATGTGGTGGCGCTGGAAGCGCCTCACCGGTTGAGCCCGCGACCTCACGAGGCGGCGATCCGCCGCTGGAGCGTCATCTCGGGCCAGCGCACCACCCAGGCTTCCGGCATCCGCAGGTTGCGCCACAGCTCGTACGGGTCGAGGCCGCTCGGGCCCGCTACCAACAGACTCATGACCGTACCGTGCGCGACGACCGCTGGGCGCGCGCCACGGTTGCGCTCGATCGCAGTCTGCAGGCCGTCGCGGAAGCGCTCGCGGGCCTCCGTGGCGGTCTCGCGACCGAACACCAGCACGTCGGGGTGACGGAAGAACCGCCGCACGGTGCCCTGCCAGGCGTCCTCGTCGAGCAGGGGCAGGTTGCCGCGCTCGTGCTCGTGCAGCCGCGGCGCGGAGGCGAACGGCAGCTCGAGATGTCGGGCGAGTCCCCGGCCTGTGGCGACGGCCTTCGGCTCGATGCTGGCCACGACGAGGTCGAGCTCGAGCGGTTGCAGGCGGCTGGCCAGCGTCCGGATACTCTCGCCCGTGCCTTCCCGAAGCCTCCACTTCGATGCGGGCACATCGGCCTGGGGGCGCGAGGCGGCGTGACGCACCAGCACCAGCTCGGTCATCCCGCGAGCGCCTCGAGCGCCGCGCCCGTTCCGCGCCCGAAGGGCACGTCGCATCCGAGGGCGCGGAGGGCGTCCTCGAGGGCAGCCGCCAGCGTGACAACGTCGAAGCGATCGGCGTAACCGAGGACGCTGGGGCGGATCAGGTGCGGTCTGGCGTCGTCCTGCCCGGCTCCGATCCGGATGCCGGCGTCCGCCAGCAGGCGAACGACCGCAGGAGCATCGACTCCCTCCGGCGTCCGCAACGCAGCCACGGCCGGACTCGGCCGCTCGGCGTAGCGGCCGAAGCCGATCGCCTCACCGGCACGCAGAAGCGCATCGTTCAACGCCTCGCGGCGCCGCCACACCGCCTCGACCCCCTCGTCGAGCAGCATCCGCAACGCCACGTCGAGCCCTGCGACCAGGCTCACCGCCGGCGTGGTGGCCGTCTGGGCCTGCGCCTGCCGCTCGCGCTCCCGACGCAAGTCGAGGTAGTAACCGGGGACCAGCCCGCCGCGACGGGCCAGCTCGTCACTACGCTGCCATGCGCGCTCGGACAGGTACGCGAAGGCCAATCCAGGCGGCACCATCAGGCCCTTCTGCGAACCGGAGACCACCACGTCGAGATCCCACGCCCGGGGACGGAGCTCGGCCGCGGCAAGGCTCGTAACGGCATCGACCACCATGAGGGCGTCCGGGGCTTCCTCCCGGACCACCGCTGCGATCCGCTCGACGTCGTGCAGCACACCGGTCGAAGTCTCGGAGTGGGTGGTGGTGACGGCGGCCACCTGCGGCTCGGCGCGCAGCGCGTCGCGCACCCGTTCCGGATCGAGCGCGCGGCCCCACGCCTCCTCCAGCACGATCACCCGGAAGCCGAACCGCCGGCCCATGCTGGCCCAGCGCTCGCCGAACTTTCCGGCCTGAAGGCTGAGCACGCTCCCGCCGGCGGGCACGCTGGCGAGCAGTGCCGCCTCGAAGCCGGCAGTGCCGCTCCCCGTCACCACCAGCACCTCTTCGCCCGGCACCATCGCCACCCGGGCCAGGCGCGAGCGCACGCCGGCGAAGAGCTCCTTGAACGGCTCGCTCCGGTGGTGCACGACCGGGCGCGCCATGGCCTCCAGCACGGCGGACGGGACCTCGACGGGTCCAGGCGCGAGGAGGCGGGGCTTCACCATCCCCATCGCTAGAGCCGTACCAGGCGCAGGCTGCGGATCACGTCACCAAGGTTGCGCAGCACGTCGAGCACCTGTTCGGAGGGGGCCTGGTCGAGGGTGAGGACGAACATCGCCAGCCCGTCCTCGCTGGTGCGCGACAGCTGCATGCTGTTGATGTTCACGCCCGAATCGCCCAGCACGGTTCCGACCCGCCCGACCGCGCCGGGGCGGTCGTAGTTGGTGCACACCAGCATGGTGCCCTCCGGCTTGATCTCGATGGGGTACTCGTCGATCTCCACGATGCGCGGCTGCTCGGCCAGGACCGTGCCGGCCACGCTGGTCCGCCCCTCGGAGGTCACCGCTGTGACCAGCACGTGGGTCGTGTAGCCGCGGCTGCGAGAGGCGGTGACACGCGAGACGCGGATGTCGCGATCGCGCGCGATGGAGGGCGCGTTGATGTAGTTGGGCGGCTCGTCCAGGATCGGCTCCAGGAACCCCTTGGTCACCGCCGTGGCCACCGGGTCCGGGTCGATCGGGAAGGCGCCGGCGAACTCCACCTCGAGCTCCTTGACGCGTCCGCGGCTCAGTTGAGAGGCGGTGCGGCCGAGGATCTCGCCGAGCTCCAGATGCTTGCCCAGCGCGCTCATCACCTCGGGCGCGAGCGCGGGCGCGTTCACGACGCCGCGCGAGTAGTCGCCGTTGAGCGCCAGCACCGTGCGCTCCAGGATCTCGGCGCCGATCCGGGCCTGCGCCTCGGCGGTGTTCGCGCCCAGGTGCGCGCTCAACACCACGTTGTCGCGCCGGAACAGCGCCCGCGAGGGATCGGGAGGTTCGGAGACGTACACGTCGAGCCCTGCCCCGAACAGATGACCGGCGTCGAGCGCCTCGAGCAGGGCATCTTCCTGGATGATCCCGCCGCGCGCTGCGTTCACGACGACCGCGCCCTCCGGCATGCGGCGGAGCTCGTCCGCGCCGATCATGCCCTCGGTCTCCTCGGTCAGCGGCGTGTGGACGGTCAGGAAGTCGGAGCGCGCCAGCATGGCGTGCAGGTCGTCGAACAACTCGACCTTCAGCTCCTCGGCGCGGCGCCGCGTGATGTAGGGGTCGTACGCCATCACCGTCATCCCGAGCCCCTGCGCGCGCTTGGACACCAGCGAGCCGATCCGGCCGAGCCCGACGATGCCGAGCCGTGCGCCCTTGAGCTCGCGACCCAGGAACTTGCGGTCCCACGTGCCCGAACGGATGAGGCGGTCGGCGCGGGCCACGCCGCGCGCGGCGTTCAGCATCAGGGCGATGGCCAGCTCCGCCGCCGACACGTTGTTCGCCTCTGGAGCGTTGACGACCAGGATCCCGCGGCGGCTGGCCGACTCGAGGTCGATGTTGTCGACGCCGACGCCGCCGCGTCCGATGACGCGGAGCTTGCCGGCCGCCCGGATCAGCTCGTCGTCGACTTTGGTTCGGCTGCGCGTGATGATCGCGTCGAAGGACCCGACGATCTGCAGGAGCTCCTCACGCGCGATGCCCGCCCGGTCGACGACCTCCGTCTCAGGGTAGTCGGTGTCACCCAGCTGGATGGTGTCGGTGACAAGGATTCTGGCCATACGGCGGAGGATAGCATGGGAGCCCTCGCTCAGTGTGTCGAGGACGGCGCCGAGACGAAGCCGGCGATCTCCCAGTCCGGTGGCACCGTGAAGGAGTCGACGCCGAGCACGTCCATGGTGAGGGTTCCCTTCACCCGCAGCAGCGTGGGGATGCCCTGCAAAGCGGCCTGCAGCGCCGCCTCGGCGTCCGCCGAGAGCTTCTTCGGGTCGGGGTAGAACACCAGGTCGATGCGCCCCTCCTGCCCCGCCGCCAGCGGAACCGGACGCATGTCCTCGCGCGCCATGGCCTGCCCGGCGAGGGTCAGATCGAGGTCCTTGCCGTAGAGGAAGTACCCGATGTCCCCCGGGTTGTTCGCTTTGACCACGACCTGCACGACCGGCACGCCGGGGCGGAGCGTGAAGACACGGCTCGCCGCCTCGTCGAGCCGCAGGCGAGGCGGCGCCACCGTCTGCCTGGCCAGCGTCGCACCCGACACCAGCACGCTCTTGCGGGTCTCGAAGCCGTAGCTCGAAGAGCTGAAGCGCAGCGTGCCCTCGATGCGAAACGGCAGCGGCGTATCGGCGAACGCGCGCACCACCGCACGCAACAGCCTGCCCTTGCCCTTCAGGTCGCTGTGGATCGGGAAGCGCAGCGGCGCGGTCGCTCCCGGTTCGAGATAGAGCGACGGGCTCATCGTGCCTTTCGAGACCGTGTCCCCCTGCAGCAGCACGCTGTACTGCACCGAGGTGAGCCGTACCGGGAAGCCGTTGGGATTGCGCACCAGCGTACCCACCGTCATCGATAGCCCGGCGCCGGCGCCGGGAGGATCGAAACGCTCGATGCTGGTCTGCCCGGGTACGAGTTGGAAGGTGGGGGGCTGGATCTCGCCGAGCGGATGCGATCTCTTGATGGCGGTACCGGGCGCGCACCCTGCCATCGCAAGGAGCGTAGCGAGAGCCAGGGCGACCAGCGACCACCGGCCGCAGGCTGGAAACGTGCGACGCTGCACGTCCGCAGTCTAGCAGACCCCGGGAGCGCCCTCGCAGACGGCGCTCATCGGCGCCGCACGAAGCGGCGCAACCAGCCGCCGGAGGAACCGCCCGCGCCCGGCACGAACGGCAGCAGTAGAGCCGTGCCGAACAGGCAAGCAGCCACGTAGGAGGCCGTCGGCACGATGTCCAGGTCGATCGACGCCTGCCGCAGCGCCCAGGAGTACAGCCCGAAGGGGAGCAGCCCGTAGACGACGGCCGTCGCGACCGGCACCAGCGCCGCCCACAACGGCCGGCTCGGCGCCCAGTACCGGCCGGCAAGCAAGCCCGCACCGACCACCACGATCGCCCCGACCAGGAAAGCCACCGCACCGAGGGCGAACGCCCCGTGCCCCAGCGCCTGCGTCACGACGTAGGCAGCGTGGAGGACGGCGGGGGCGACCACCAGGACCGACACCAGAGGCCGGAAGCGGCTCCTTCCCAGACGGAGGCGCAGGATCACCCCGACGGCGAGGCCCGCCAGCAGCAGCCAGCCCAGCATGCGCGTGAGCACGCTCATATGACCTCCCGGAACGCGAGCGCACCGCTGCGACGTCGCAGCTCGTCACGAAGCCGTACGGCCCAGGGCGCCTCGAGCGCAGGATCCTCGGCCAGCATGCGTTGCGCCAGGTTCCGTGCCCGCTCGATGATCGTGCCGTCGGTCGTCAGATCGCCGATCGACAGGTCGGGCAGCCCCGACTGCCGCGTCCCGCGGAGCTCCCCCGGCCCGCGGAGTTGCAGGTCGTACTCGGCGATCTTGAAGCCGTCGGCGTTCCTGGCGACGATCTGCAGGCGCTTGTGCGTCTTCCGGCTCCTCTCGCCGGCGACCAGCACGCAGGTGCTCGCTTCCTCGCCGCGCCCCACCCGTCCCCGGAGCTGGTGAAGCTGCGACAGGCCGAAACGTTCGGCGTTCTCCACGATCATCACGGTCGCGTTGGGGATGTCGACGCCTACCTCGACGACCGTGGTGGAGACCAGCATGTCGAACGCGTGTTGCCGGAAACGCTCCATGATGGCGTCCTTCTCGTCACCGGGCATGCGGCCGTGCAGCATGCCGATGCGGCACGCCTCGGGCATCAACTGACGCAGATCCTCCGCCAGCCCGGTGGTGGAGACGATCTCCTCGAGAGCCTCGCTCTCCTCGACCAACGGCGTGACCACGTAGACCTGCCGTCCCTTGCGGATCTCGTCCCACGCGAAGTGGTAGACCTCACGCCGACGACTGGCGTTCACCAGTCGCGTCTCCACCGGCTTGCGGCCCGGTGGCAACTCGTCGATCACGCTCAGCTCGAGGTCGCCGTAGTAGGTGAGGGCCAGCGAGCGCGGGATCGGGGTGGCACTCATCACCAGCACGTCGGGCAAGCCCTGCAGCAGCTTGCGTCGCTGCGCCACGCCGAAGCGATGCTCCTCGTCGACGATGGCCAGCCCGAGATCGGCGAACTGCACGCCCTCCTGGATGAGCGCGTGCGTGCCGACGGCGAGGTCGGCCTCGCCCGAGGCGAGTCGTGCACGCGCCTCGCGCCGCTCGCGGGCGCTCATGGCGCCGGTGAGCAACTCGCTCCGGATGCCGAGCGGGAACAGATAGCTCCGCAAGTTGATGTAATGCTGGCGCGCCAGGATCTCGGTGGGCGCCATCAGCGCGGCCTGCGCTCCGTTGCGGATGGCGACGTGGACGGCGGCCGCGGCCACCGCCGTCTTCCCCGAGCCGACGTCGCCCTGCAGCAGCCGCGCCATCTGGCGCGGCTCGCGCATGTCCCGCAAGATCTCCGCCAGGGCGCGTTGCTGCGCGCCGGTGAGGGAGAACGGCAGGCTCTCCAGGAAGGGTCGGACGTCGTCGTCGCCGGTCCGGAAGCTGCGGCCGACGAGCGAGGCATCGCGACTGCGCAGCACGGCCAGCTCGAGGAAGAGGAAGTCGTCGAACTTCAGGCGCCGCACCGCGTGTTGGAGCGCCTCCTCGGAGGGCGGGAAGTGGACGTCGCGCAGGGCGCGGTCGAGCGAGACGAGATCCTCGCGCTCGATCAGCGAGCGCGGCAGGTAATCCGGCAGCGGTGGGAGCGCCGCGAGCAGGCGGTGGGTGGCGCGGCGCTGGTAGGCCTGACTCAGACCCTGCGTGCCGCGGTAGATCGCCACGATGCGCCCGAACGAGAGGCTCTCCCCCTCCTCGTCGACCTCGAACCCCGTCACGTTGATCTCGAGGCCGCGCCCCTTGCGCTTCACCTTGCCTCCCAGGATCAGCCGCTGGCCCGGGAAGAGCTGGTTCTCGACCCATGGCTGGTTGAACCACACAGCGGTGGCGCGCAGGCCCCGAGCGTCCTCGAGAAGCGCGCGAAGGACGTGCATGCCACGCCGGCTGCGCATGCCCTTGCGACTGACGACGGTGGCCGTCACGGTGACGACCTCCTCGCCCTGGAGGGCGGCGAAGTGCGGCAGGGCACGACGGTCCTCGTAACGCCGTGGCAGGGCCCAGAGCAGGTCGCGGTAGCTTCGCACGCCGACGTCGGCCAGCTTCCGGGGCGCCTGGGCGCCCACGTCGATCCATCGATCGGCCAGATCCCGATCGAGCGCGTCGGCGGCAAGGCGTTCGGCATGCTCCGGGGCCGTCCGACCGTCCAGACCGTCACGCTGGCCGCCCGCACGCTGCGCCGGTTCGGCCGGGCGCCGCCGCCGTTCGGCTCGGTCCCCCTCCAGGAGGGCCAGAGCCTGCTCCAGGCGGGAGCGTCGCGCCTCAGGCGGCAGCTCTGCATAGCCTTCGAGGAGCGCTCCGACCCCCGCGAACGGGCGCGCCAGGCTGTCGGCGAGACGCTCGAGGCCCCCCACGACCACGTCGTCGCGGCAACCGCTGCGTAGCTCCAGCGCCAACGGCCGCCGCAACCGATCGCGCATCTCGGACACGCTCGCCACGCCGCCAGTCTACCGTCGGGCATGGACATCTGTCCTATACCGTCCCCATCACCGGCGCTATGCTGGACGACAAGCCGCTGGAGCTGGGAAGTCGAGACGGGGGTCATCCTCGCATCCAGCACAGGGGCGTCGGGTCGAGGGTCCATGCGAGGTGGGCCCACAGCTTTCGACGGATCGGCTGACCGTCCGTCAGGGAGGTGACGCTCGTCAAACCATCGCAGCTCTAGCGACACAACCACAACGGAAGAGCCATCCTTAGGAGGAAGGGACCCATATGAAGAGGCTACTGGCACTCGTGGCCATGCTGGGCCTGCTGGCCGGCATGGCGCAAGCGCAGGGCAAGCTCGAGATCTTCTCCTGGTGGGCGGGCGACGAAGCACCCGCCTTGCAGGCGCTGATCGATCTCTACAAGCAGCAGCATCCGGGCGTCGAGGTCATCAACGCCACCGTCACGGGCGGCTCCGGCGTGAACGCCCGCGCGGTCCTCAAGACCCGCATGCTCGGCGGCGACCCGCCCGACAGCTTCCAGGTCCATGCCGGCCAGGAACTCATCGGCACCTGGGTCGCAGCCAACCGCATGGAGGACCTGACTTCGCTGTTCCAGCAGCAGGGCTGGATGGACGCCTTCCCGCAGAACCTGATCGACCTGATCAGCACCCCGAACGGGATCTGGAGCGTGCCGGTCAACATCCACCGGGCCAACGTGATGTGGTACGTGCCGGCCAACCTGGAGAAGTGGGGCGTCACG
The DNA here is from genome assembly GCA_963783895.1 of uncultured Trueperaceae bacterium. Classification (GTDB taxonomy): domain Bacteria; phylum Deinococcota; class Deinococci; order Deinococcales; family Trueperaceae; genus JASBRS01. Next base: position 44,522 of record CAWAPF010000013.1, on the reverse strand, counting down.
GCGCCCACGTCCTGGGAAGAGTTCCTGGTTCAGTGCCCCACGCTGCAGAGCAAGGGCGTCACGCCGCTGGTGGTGGGCGAGAGCTGGACGCAGGTGCATCTGTGGGAGACCATCGCTATCGCCACCCTCGGTGCCCAGGGCTGGAACGACCTGTGGTCGGGCAAGATCCAGTTCACCGATCCGCAGGCCGTCAAGGTGTGGGACACCTTCGGCAAGGTCATGCAGTGCACGAACAACGACGCCTCCGGCCTCTCCTGGCAGCAGGCCACCGATCGCGTGGTGAACGGGCAGGCCGCCTACAACGTGATGGGTGACTGGGCCGCCGGCTACATGACCACGACGTTGAAGCTGGAGCCCGGCACGGGCTTCGGCTGGGAAGCCTCGCCCGGAACCAAGGGCACCTTCGACATGCTGGCCGACTCCTTCGGACTTCCCAAGGGCGCCCCCGATCCGCAGAACACCATGGACTGGCTGACGCTGCTGGGCTCCAAGCAGGGGCAGGACACCTTCAACCCCCTCAAGGGCTCGATCAGCCCCCGCCTCGACTCGGACCTGAGCCTCTACAACGCCTACTCGCAGTCCGCGGCGCAAGACTGGCAGAACAACACCATCGTCGGCAGCCTCGCCCACGGTGCCGTCGCCAAGGAAGCGTTCTCGAGCCAGTTCCCCGAAGTCATGTCCATCTACGAGAGCTCGCAGAGCAGCGAGCAGGCGGCCAACGCCGCCCAGGCCATCGCCAATCAGGTTGGTCTGTACCAGTAACCCTCGTCTCGGAGGGGACCCCACGTCGGGGTCCCCTCCGACATGGAGACCGGCCTTCGCTCGCCCCGCCCGGCGCGGTGGGGCGTCGCAGCCGGGACGATTGGGTCTCGCATGAAGCTCACCCGCGACCGCCTCACCGCGATCCTGATGCTGCTGCCGACCGTCGTGCTGTTGGCTATCTTCGTCTACGGCTTCATCGGCCGTACCGTGTATGTGTCGCTTTCGAACTGGGGTCAGGACCCGGTCCAGGCCCTGGCGCTCCACCCCAAGCTGAAGTACGTGGGGTTCAAGAACTACAACGACCTGTTCACGAACTTCCTGGAGACCCGCTTCCGACAGGACCTGGTCAACACGTTCTTCTTCACGATCCTCTTCCTGGCCGGATGTCTCGCCCTAGGGTTGGGATTGGCCGTGCTGCTCGATCGCAACGTCAAGGCCGAGGGCCTCTTCCGGACCATCTTCCTGTTCCCCTTCGCCCTTGCATTCATCGTCACCGGCACGATCTGGCGCTGGATGCTGCAACCTCAGGGCGGCATCAACATCCTGCCCACGATGGTGGGCTTGCCCAGGATCCAGTTCGGCTGGCTCACCAGCCGGGTACAGGTGCTGCGCTTCGACTGGAACGGACTTCCCTTCGCCCTCGCACTCGTGCTCGCGGTCATCCTCGCCTTCGTCGCCTGGCGCGCCTATCGCGTGGGCCACGGCCTCCGGGGAACGTTGGCCATCCTCGCCATCTCGCTCGTGCTGTTGTGGGCGTTCGCCATCGGCCGTCACACGCGTCCGCTGCCGTATCCGGAGCTTCACGGCTTCAACCTGGCGTTCATCGGCATCATCATCGCGGCGGTGTGGCAGATGTCGGGCTACACCATGGCGCTCTACCTGGCCGGGCTTCGCGGCATACCCGTGGAGCTTCGCGAGGCTGCGCGCGTCGATGGCGCCAGCGAGTGGCAGCTCTACCGGCACGTGATCCTCCCGCTGCTCGGGCCCATCTCCCTGTCGGCCATGGTCATCCTGGGCCACATCAGCCTCAAGATCTTCGACCTGGTCTTCGCCATGACCGGCCCGGACAACGCGCCGACCGACGTGCCGGCACTGCTGATGTACCTGCGTAGCTTCCGCGCCAATCAGTTCGCGCAGGGCGCCGCCATCGCCATCGTCCTGCTGATCATGGTCGCCGCGGTGATCATCCCCTACCTCTACACCAGCCTCCGGAGCGAGGTGCGACGGTGAGCGCCGAGGCCCTGACCAGACCCAGCGGTGCGCCGCGCAAGCGCGCGCGCTTCCAGTGGCTGACGTACCTGCTGCTGCTCCTGGCGGCCGCGTTCTTCCTACTCCCCGTCTACCTGGTGATCATCACCAGCCTCAAGTACCCGGTCGACATCAACCTGGCGGGCACCTGGGACCTGCCCAGGCAGTGGAACTGGGGCAGCTACGCCACGGCGTGGCAGGCCTTCGCCCCCAAGCTTCGCAACAGCCTCATGCTGGCCGTGGTGGCCACCGCCGCCTCCGCCCTGATGGGGTCGATGAACGGCTACATCCTGTCGAAGTGGCGCTTCCCGGGAGCGAACATCGTCTTCCCCCTCATGCTCTTCGGCATGTTCATCCCGTACCAGTCGATCCTGATCCCGCTGTTCCAGTTCCTGCGCAACATCGGTCTCTACGGCTCGCTGTGGGGGCTCATCCTGACCCACGTGGTCTACGGTCTTCCCATCACCACGCTGATCTTCCGCAACTTCTACGCCGAGATCCCGGACGAGATGATCGAAGCAGCGCGCATCGACGGCGCCGGCTTCTTCGGCATCTACAGCCGCATCGTGTTCCCGCTGTCGATCTCCGGCTTCGTGGTGGTCATCATCTGGCAGTTCACGCAGATCTGGAACGAGTTCCTGTTCGCCGTCACCCTGACGAAGCAGAGCACGCAACCGATCACGGTGGCGCTGGCGCAGCTCGCCGGCGGCGAGGCCGTGAACTGGAACCTGCCGATGGCCGGGGCCGTGCTCGCTGCGCTCCCCACCCTGATCATCTACATCGTGCTCGGGCGCTACTTCATCCGGGGGCTGCTGGCCGGGTCGGTCAAGGGCTGAGCAGCGGAAACGCCACGGGCCACGCGCATCCTCTGCTCGCCCCCGGCTGCACCGCTTGCGACAACATGCGCGAGCGGGTATTCTCTTTCACGACTTCACGCTCAAAAGGGGAGAGATCATGAAACGACTAGCAATCCTTGTGTCCGGCCTGGCGTTCGTGCTGATGCTCGGCGCCGCCTTCGCCGCCGACCTCGGCGGCAAGACCATCACCATCGGGTCGGACACCACCTATCCTCCGTTCGAGACGGTCAACGATCAGAACCAGATCGTGGGCTTCGACGTGGACCTGATGGACGCCATCTGCAAGGTCGAGAACTGCGTCGCCAAGTTCCAGACGACGAACTGGGACGGCATCATCCCGGCCGTGAACAACGGCGAGTTCGACATGATCGCCTCCGGCATGACCATCACCCCCGAACGCGCCAAGCAGGTCGATTTCTCCAATCCCTACAAGAGCGTCGACCAGGCGATCGCCGTTCGGACGCAGGACGGCGCCCTGACGCTGGACGACTTCACCAAGACCGGCAGCAAGCTGGTGCTGGGCTCCCAGACCGGCACCACCAACGCCATCCTGGCGGAGAAACTGGTGGGCCGTGGCCGTATGCAGCTCTACAACGACTTCAACCAGGCCGTCCAGGCGCTGCTCAACGGCGACGTCAACGGCGTCGTCCTCGACGACGTGGCGGCAAATGCCTTCGCCCAGCAGTACGCCGGCAAGCTGGTCGTCTCCATCCGCGGCGTGAAATCCGGAGACGAACTCGGCTTCGCGGTGCCCAAGGGCGATCCGCAGGGCCTGCTGCCCGCGCTCAACGACGGCCTCGCCAAGCTCAAGGCGAACGGCGTCTTGGACGCACTCACCGTCAAGTGGTTCCAGTAATCCTGTGAGCGCTGCAGCGCGGCGCGCTTCCCCGCCTTCGCGGGGGCGCGCCGCGCTCCAGTCCGGCGCCGAGTCCGGACGCTCGGGCGGGACGTGCCCACGCGCCGCCCGCTCCGGCGCCGTTCTCGCCCAGAGGTCACGGCCGTGAGTCGACCCACCTCCCGCCCGTCCCGCAACCCGCTGAAGCGCATCCGGCCGAGCTACCTGGTCCTGCTGCTGTTGCTCCCGGCCGTCGTGTACTTCTTCGCGACCACCGCGACCTACCAGCGGGCGCTCTCCTACCTCGTCCCCGGCCTCTCGGTCACGGTGGCGGCCACGGTCCTCGCCTACATCGCGGCGTGCATCCTGGGCATGATCCTGGCAGCGCTCGCCAGCCTGAACATCGGCGAGCGCACCGTGCTGCGCTTCACCATCGCGGGCGCGCTGCTGCTGGTGGGCGCCGTCGTGCTGCTCACGCGACCCAAGGTCGAATACCTGCTGGTGGGCCAGACCGGCGGCAAGGTCGCCATCATCGAGCGCACGCCGTCCGGACCGGCCGACGCCGTGAAGAACGGGACCTTCCCTGGAGGTGACGGGGCCACCATGCCGGTGAGGGCGGCCATCGACGGGCCGGCGGCGGTGAAGTTGCTGGAGGACGGCACGGTGCAGGCAGCGTTCATCCCGGCAGCGGAGGCCCCCGCCGGCACCCCCGTGCTGTGGCGGGCGCACTTCCTGTCCACCAAGTTGATGCAGCCGGCGCTGGCGCTGATCGTCTTCGGCGTCGGCATCCTGCTTCTCACTTTCGGAGCGGCGCAGAGCAGCCGCCACCCCCTCAACATCTTCGCCGAGCTCTACATCGACGCGCTGCGTGGCATCCCCATGCTGGTCATCATCCTCTACGTCGGATTCCCGCTCCAGGGAGCCATCCGCGACGCCACGGGCGGCCTCATCAACATGTCGCGCCTCACGCGTGGCGTCGTCGCCATCGCATTGGGGTACGCCGCCTACCTGGCGGAGATCTTCCGAGCCGGGATCGAAGCCATCCCGCACGGCCAGACCGAGGCCGCCCGAAGCCTCGGCCTGAACGGCTGGCAGACGGCTCGCTACGTGGTCCTGCCGCAAGCGTTGCGCATCGTGGTGCCGCCGCTCGGCAACGAGTTCATCGCCATGCTCAAGGACACCTCGCTGCTGTCGGTGCTCTCCGTGCGCGACATCACGCAGCGGGCGCGCGAGTTCCAAGCCGCCACCTTCCAGGTGTTCCCGCCGTACAACACCGTCGCCCTGCTGTACATCGGGCTGACGCTGGCCGCCTCCAGCTTCGTCAAGTGGCTCGAGCGCAAGACCAGCTGGACCCGCTGAGCGCAACCCCCACCCCGCCGCCACCGCCGACCCCGGTATGCTGAGCGGCATGCACGGCGGCGCTCCCGACGACACCGCGAGCGATGGAGTGGACGGCCCCGTTGCCACCGTCGACCTGCAGGCTCTCGAGCACAACCTCGGCCGCATCCGGCGGCGTCTGAGCGGAGACACGCGCGTACTGGCCGCCGTCAAGGCCGACGGCTACGGTCACGGCGCGGTGCCCGTGGCGCGCCGGCTCGCCAGGTGCGGCGTCGGCTGGTTCGGCGTGGCCACCGCCGAGGAGGCTCTCGCCCTCCGGGCCGGAGGCGTGAGCGGCGACATCCTGCTGTTCGGGCCCGCCTACCGGGCCGACACGCTGCGGCGTCTCGCCGACGAAGGGGTGTCGGTCACGCTGGCCGACGAGGCCGGCCTGGAGGCGGCGCTGGCGGCGAGGACCGCGCGGCCGCTGCGGCTGCACCTCAAGGTCGATACCGGCATGGGACGGCTGGGACTTCCCTGGCCGGAGGCGGCGGCGCTCGCAAGACGTGTCGAACGGGCGCCGGGGATCGAGCTGGAAGCGGTCTGGACGCATCTCGCACGCTCGGACGAGGCCGACCGGTCCCCCACCCTGGTGCAGATCGAACGCTTCGAACGCCTGCTTGCCGACCTGCGCGCCGACGGCATCACGCCCCCGCTGCGCCACGCGGCCAACTCGGCCGGGGTGTTCGGGTTCCCGGAAGCCCATTACGACCTGGTGCGGCCCGGCATCGCGCTCTACGGGTACCATTCCGACGAACCCGTGCAGATGCTCGAGCCCGACCTACGGCCCGTCATGCGCCTGCAAGCGCCCGTCAGCTTCGTGAAGCGCGTGCCGGCAGGGACGCCGCTGTCCTACGGCGGTACCTGGGTGGCACCCCGGGAGACCACCGTGGTCACGGTGCGCATCGGCTACGGCGACGGCTACCCTCGGCTGCTGTCGAACCGCGGCTCGGCTTCCCTCCACGGGCGTTCCCTGCCGGTCGCGGGCCGCGTCTGCATGGACCAGATCCTGCTCGATGCCGGCGACCTCGAGGTGCGCCCGGGCGACACCGTCACCCTCTGGGGGCCGCCCGGCCCCGACGCCCAGAGCCTGGCGCGCCGGATCGGCACCATCTCCTACGAGCTGCTCACCGGGGTGGCGCCGCGCGTGCCGCGCCGCTACCGGGACTGACCCTGCAACGGTGCGCGGCGCGCGTCAGGCTTCGGTCTCGCGCACCGGCTCCTGGGCATCGGTCGCCTCTTCGCGCCACGCCAGCACCGTGATCACGCGCCGCTCGTCGGCTTGCTCCACGATGAAGCGCACCCCCTGGTGCTGCAGCGACTCCCCCACGTGAGGGATGTGCCCCAGCTCGTCGATCAGGAAGCCCGCCAGCGTGTCGTACTCGCCGTCGTCCTCGAAGATGAGTCTCAGGTCATCGGCGACGTTCTCGAGGTGCGCCGAGCCCTGGATACGGTAGTGCCCGTCCTCGAGGAGGACGATATCCTCCTCCTCCTCCTCGTCGGTCTCGTCGTAGATCTCCCCCGTGATCTCCTCGATGATGTCCTCGAGCGTGACGATGCCGGCGGTCCCGCCGAACTCGTCGACCACGATCGCCATGTGGTTCTTGCGGATCCGCATGTCGCGCAAGAGGTTGAGGATGGACAGGGTCTCGGGCACGTACTGCGGCGGCGTCATCAGATCGGCCACCCGCGTCTGCTCGAGCTCCTCGGGGCGCGCCAGGTAGGGCAGCAGGTCGCGCGCGTAGACGAAGCCGCGGATGTTGTCGATGGTCTCGCCGAACACCGGCAGACGGCTGTAGCCGTGCTCGGTGGTGAGCCGCAGCAGCTCGATCATGCTGGCGTCCTCGTGGATCGCCACCACGTCCACGCGCGGCGTCATCACCTCACGCACCACGGTCTCCTCGAGGTCGATGATCCCCTTGATCATCTCCTCCTCCTGCGCCTCGATGACGCCGGACTCCTCGGCGCTGCGCAGCATCAACCGCAGCTCGTTCTCGGTGAGCAGCGGGTTCCCGGAGGGCTCCAGTCGGAACAGCCGCAGCACGTTGCCGGTGATCCAGGCGAACGCCAGCCCGATCGGGTAGAGCACGATCGACATCACGTAGACGGGCCGGATCACCGCGCGGGAGAAACCGACGGCGTGATGCACCGCGATCGACTTGGGGGTGATCTCGCCGAAGATCAGCACCAGCAGCGTGGTGATGCCGGTGGCGTAGCCCACCGCCAAAGACTCGCCGAAGCCGTAGCTCTGCGCCGTCTGGATGGCGATCTGCGTGATGAGCGAGGCGGCCGCGATGTTGACGAGGTTGTTGCCGATGAGGAGGGTGGTGATGAAGCGCGTGGGCTGCCGTTCGAGCAGGGCGAAGGCCCCGGTAGGATCGAGCCCGTCCTCGCGCAGTTGCCGGATCTTCCACTCCCCCAGGGCCGTCAGGGCGGTCTCCGAGCCCGACATCACCCCGGAGAGCACCAACAGTACCGCCAACAGCGCGACTTGCGGCACGGTGATGCCGCCGCCGTGCGCGGCCGGGGTCTGTGCGATGGCGACACTGAGGAGGGGAAGGGCTACGACCAACAAGACGGGACGGAGAAAACGGGTAGATCGGTCCGCTGGGTTGTCTTCCATCAGCTAGAGGGATTGTAGCACAGCCTTTCTGCCCCCTCGGAAACGGCCTTCCACCGGCTTCGACTCGCCGACCGCAGGCGCCGACCCTCGGTATACTCGGGGCCTATGGGTAGGCGGGGCCATGGCCACCATCGTCGTTGAAGGGCCGATCGGCGTCGGCAAGACCAGCCTCAGCCGCTTCCTGGCCTCGAAGCTGGGCGCGCGCATGCTGCTCGAGGTCGTCGAGGAGAACCCTTTCCTGCCCGGCTTCTACCGCGAGCCCGAGCGCTACGCCTTCCAGGCGCAGGTGTTCTTCCTGCTCTCGCGCTTCCGGCAGCAGATGGCGCTCGCTCAGGACGCGCTCTTCCACCCCCATACCGTCGCCGACTATCTCTTCGACAAGGACTTCCTGTTCGCCTCGCTCAACCTCTCCGGGTCGGAGTGGGAGCTCTACCGCGAGCTCTTCGAGCAGCTCAAGCCGCGTCTTCCCCGGCCCGACCTGGTCGTCTACCTGCGCGGAGATCCCGAGTTGCTGCTGGCGCGGATCGCCAAGCGCGGTCGGAGTTTCGAGCACGACATCGACCCGGACTACCTGAAACGCATCGGCGAGGCGTACGACGAGCTGTTCCGGCACGCCCCCTACCCGGTGCACGTGGTGGAGGCCGGCGAGGTCGACTATGTGACCAACGAGTCCGACCGCCAGGCGCTCCTGGACCAGTTGATCACCCTGGCCCGAGCGGCCTGATGAGCGAGCGATGTACGTAGCCGTGGCGGGCAACATCGGCGCCGGCAAGTCGAGCCTCACGCGGCTCCTGTCGGAGCGTTACCGGCTCGAGCCGGTGTACGAAGCGGTCGACGAGAACCCCTACCTGGAGGACTTCTACCGCGACATGCGACGCTACGCGTTCCACTCGCAGATGTTCTTCCTGGCCACCCGGCTGCGGCAGCACCTCGGGCAGGTGAACCCGGGCCGCCGCGTCATCCAGGACCGCACGGTCTACGAGGACGCCGCCGTGTTCGCCCGCCAGCTCCACCGCCAGGGCGTCCTCGACGACCGTGACCACCGCAGCTACCGCACCATGTACGAGGCGGTGCAGGCGGCGCTGCGGCCGCCCGACCTGCTCATCTACCTGCGGGCCGACCTGCCCACCCTGCGCCGCCACATCCGGCAGCGGGGCCGCGGCTACGAGGCGGGGATCGAGGACGACTACCTGCAAGGGCTCAACGCACTGTACGAGGCATGGATCGACACCTACGAGCTGTCGCCGGTGGTCGTCGTGCCGGCCGACGACCTCGATTTCGTGCATCGCGCCGGCGACCGGGAGCGGTTGCTCGAGCTGGTCGAGCGCGCCGGGCTCATCGCGCCCATGGTGGGGTAGCCGTGCGCCTCGACGCCCTCGTGCACGACGCGCTGGGTTTGAGTGCGCCGACCGGCGGTGAGCTCGAGATCCGGGCCATCGCGCAGCGGCACGACCGCGTCACCCCGGGAGCTCTCTTCGTCGCCCGCCGGGGCCAGCGCTTCGACGCCCACGATTACCTGCGTCAGGCGGTGGAGGCGGGCGCGGTCGCGGTGGTGGGCGAGGCCGACCTTCCCTCGCACCTGCCCTGGGGCGGCGTGCCCTACGTCCGCGTGGAAGACGCCCGTTGGGCCCTGCCGCGCCTTGCGGCGGCCTTCCACGGATATCCGGCCGACCGCCTGAGCGTGCTGGGCGTCACCGGCACCGACGGCAAGACCACCACGGCATGGCTGCTGCACCACCTGCTGCGTAGCAGCCATGCGAGCGCGCTGATCAGCACCGCCGGCATCCGCCTGGGAGACGAGACCCTCGCGCTCGAGGGACACTTCACCACCCCGGAAGCGACCGAGGTGCAGGAGCTGCTGGCGCGCTGTCGCCGGCAGGCCCTCTCGCACGTGGTGTTGGAGAGCAGCTCGCACGGCTTCTCGCTCCACCGCCTCGATGCGATCGCCTACGCCGTCGGCATCTGGACCAACCTCAGCCCCGAGCACCTCGACCACCACGGCACGTTCGAGGCCTACCGCGAGGCCAAGGCGACGCTCATGCGACGCTCGCGGGTCAGCGTGCTGAACCGCGACGACCCGGCCTACCCCTTCTTCGCCGCGGCAAGCCGCCGCGTGGTCAGCTACGGCGAGCACCCGGAGGCCGATCTCCGGCTCGAGACCCTGTCCGAGGAGCCGGGGGCGCTGAGGCTGACTGTCGCGGCGGGAGACGAGCGCATCGATGCGCGCCTCCCGATGGTCGGCCGCTACAACGCCTGGAACGCGCTTGCCGCGCTCGCCGCCGCCCGGGAAACGGGCGTTCCGCTGGCGCAGGGCGCTGCGCGGCTGGCGACTTCTCCGGCGTTCCCGGCCGCATGCAGGTGGTGCAGGACCGCCCGTTCACCGTCGTGGTCGACTTCGCGCACACGCCGCCGGCGCTCGCCAAGGCGCTCGAGGCCCTGCGACCACCCGCACCGGGCCGGCGGCTGGTCGTCGTGGGATCGGCCGGCGAGCGCGATCCCGGCAAGCGCGCCCCCCTCGGGCGCGCCGCCGCCCGTCACGCCGAGCTGGCGTTCTTCACCGAGGAGGACGCTCGTTCCGAGAGCCTGGAGGCGATCCTCGACGCCATGGCGCGGGGAGCTTCGGAGGTCGGCGCCCGCGCCGACGTCGACTACCGGGTGGTACCCGATCGGCGCGAGGCGATCCGCGCCGCGATCGCCGCGGCGACGCCCGGCGACGTGGTGCTGCTGGCGGGAAAGGGGCACGAAGCCACGCTGGAGCGGGCCGGCGAGACGCTCCCGTGGGACGAGACGGCGGAGGCCCGGCGCGCGCTCCAGGACGCCTCGGACGACGCCTGAGGCCTGCGCCGGACGGCGTCCGACGCGTCGTAGCATGGACGCATGACAACCACCACCGTCCGGCCCATCGACGTCATCCTGCGCAAGCGGGAGGGGCAGGAGCACGACGCCGAGGAGCTCGAGGCGTTCCTACAGGGGTACCTGGCTGGCGATATTCCCGATTATCAGGTTTCCGCCTGGCTGATGGCGGTCTGCTGGCGCGGCATGACCGACCGGGAGACCGCGGGCCTGACGGACATCATGGCCCGGTCCGGCGAGGTCCTGGACCTCGTTGATCTCCCCCATACCGTCGACAAGCACTCCACCGGCGGGGTGGGCGACAAGACCAGCCTGGTGCTCGCGCCGCTTCTGGCGGCAGCGGGCGCGACCGTGGCCAAGATGAGCGGTCGCGGCCTCGGCCACACCGGCGGCACGGTGGACAAGCTCGAGAGCATCCCCGGGTTCCACACCGGCCTGGACCGGCAGGCCTTCCTGGAGCAGGCGCGCGCGGTCGGGATCGTGGTGGCCGGCCAGTCCGAGACACTGGCGCCTGTCGATGGACTTCTGTACGCACTCCGCGACGCCACCGGCACGGTGGAGTCGCTGCCGCTCATCGCCAGCAGCATCATGAGCAAGAAGGTCGCCGGCGGGGCCGGGTCGATCGTGCTCGACGTCAAGGTCGGCAGTGGCGCCTTCCTGAAGACGCCGTCGGAGGCCCGGGAGCTGGCCGAGCGGATGGTCACCATCGGCCGGCACGCCGGGCGCAACATGCGCGCCGTGTTGAGCAGCATGGCGCAGCCCCTGGGCCTGGCCGTGGGGAACGCGCTCGAGGTGACCGAAGCGGTCGCGTGCCTGCGGGGCGGAGGGCCGGCGGATCTCCGCGAGCTGTGCCTGGTGCTTGCCGGGGACGTGCTCGACGCGACCGGCCTGCCCACCTCCCGGCAACGGCTCGAGACCCTGCTCGACGGCGGCCACGCCTTCGAACGCTTCGAGCGCTGGGTCGCCGCGCAGGGCGGGGACGTGGGCACGCTCGACGGGCTCGAGCTCGCCGCGGGGCGCGAGCTCGTCCGCGCAGACCGATCGGGTGCGCTGGCCGAGTTCGACGCCCTCGCCGTGGGCCGCGCCGCCGGGGTGCTCGGCGCCGGCAGGACACGAAAGGGCGAACGCGTCGATGCCGGGGTGGGGGTAGTGCTCCACGCCAAGATCGGCGATCCCGTGGCCGCCGGAGAGCCGATCGCCACCCTCTACCACCGTGACGGCAGGGGTCTGGAGGATGCCCGCGCACTCGTGCAGAAGGCTGTGCGAATCGCGGATACGGCGCCGGCCACGCCGCTGATCCTGGAGACCGGGCTGCACTGAGGCCCACGGCGCGGCCGGGCCGACCGTAGACTGGGCCATGTTCACCCGCGAGCAACTCGACCGCTACGCCCGCCACATCATCCTGCCGGGCGTGGGCGCGGCGGGCCAGCAGCGCCTGCTCGAGGCACGCGTGCTGGTCGTCGGCGCGGGGGGGCTGGGCTCCCCCATCCTGCTCTACCTCGCCGCCGCCGGCGTGGGGTGCATCGACCTAGTGGACGACGAGGCGGTGGAGGCGAGCAACCTCCAGCGTCAGGTGGCGCATGGACTGTCGAGCGTCGGCCTGCCCAAGGTGACCTCGGCGGCGGAGCGCCTGGCCGACCTCAACCCCGACGTGCGGGTCGTCCAGCACGCCGAGCGGCTCAACCGCGAGAACGCCCGGGCGCGCGTGCGTGATGTGGATCTCGTCCTGGACGGGAGCGACAACTTCCCGACGCGCTACCTCGTCAACGACGCCTGCGTGCTGGAAGGCACGCCCCTGATCTACGGCGCGTTGTCCCCGTTCGAGGGGCAGGTCAGCGTCTTCGCCGCCACCGGAGACGCGGAACGCGGGCCGTGCTACCGCTGCCTGTTCCCCCAGCCGCCGGAGCCCGGCAGCGTACCGAGCTGCGCCGAGGCGGGTGTGTTCGGGGTGCTCCCCGGCGTCGTCGGGAGCCTCATGGCGACCGAGGCCCTCAAGCTCATCCTCGGCCTCGGGAGCCCCCTGATCGGCACCCTGCTGCACGTCGACGCGCTGAGCGCCGAGTTCCGGCGCTTCACCCTGGCGCGCGACGCCGCCTGCCCGGTGTGTGGCGACGCCCCCACGGTCCACGAGCTCATCGATTACGAGGCCTTCTGCGGGCTCGCTTGACAGGGCCGGCACGCGGTCGGCGGTGGCTCCCGGCGCTTGACATGCCCGCGCTGCAAGGGCTACACTTGTCTTTGCTGCGCCGCGGGGTGGAGCAGTCTGGTAGCTCGTCGGGCTCATAACCCGAAGGTCGTTGGTTCAAATCCAACCCCCGCAACCAACTTGCTCGGAGGGGCCCCCCGGGGCCCCTCCGTCTTCTTGCAGCCAAACCCCAAAAGGAGAGGACGGGCACCGTGACGGACCTGAACTCTGATCACCTCGACGCACCCCTTCACGCCAGGGAACCGGAAGACCCGGCGGCGGACGCCGCCGAGGACGAGGCTCCGCCCACCCACTCCGGCTTCGTCGCCATCCTCGGCAAGCCGAACGTGGGCAAGTCGACGCTGCTCAATACCCTGCTGGGCGTGAAGGTCGCGCCGATCACCCCCAAGCCCCAGACCACGCGACGAGGCGTGCGCGGCATCTACACGAACGAGGGACGCCAGCTGGTGTTCGTCGACACGCCTGGCCTGCACCGCAAGGGCCACTCGGCACTCGACGACTACATGCGTCGGGAGATCCGCGACGCCGTGGTCGACGTCGACGTCGTCCTGTGGGTCACCGACCTGCGGCATCCGCCCACGCCGGAGGACCGCGAGGTCGCCCGCATGCTGAGCGGTCTCGCGCCCAGCACGCGCGTGATCCTGGTGGGCAACAAGCTCGACGCCGCCCGCTACCCGGACGAGGCGCTCTCGCTGTACAAGGAGCTCTACCCGAACGCCGAGCGGGTCCTGGCGCTCTCCGCCCTGAACGATCCCAAGGCCGTGTACGCCTTGCGCGACGACCTGATGGAGACGCTGCCGCTCGCCCCCTTCTTCTTCCCCCCCGACATCCGCAGCGACCAGACCCGCGAGCAATGGGTGGCCGAGTTGATCCGCGAGAGCGCCATGCTGCACCTGCGGCAGGAGCTGCCCTACGCGGTGGCCGTCCTGGTAGTGGACTGGCACGACCCCGAACCCGACGTCGACGAGCCCGTCGTCATCACCGCGGAGATCTGGGTGGAGAAGGTCGGTCATCGCCGCATCGTGATCGGCAAGGGTGGCACCATGATCAAGGAGATCGGCCGCACCGCCCGCAAGCAGCTCGAGATCTTCATGGACGAACACATCTTCCTCGAGCTCGACGTGGTGGTCCGACCGGCGTGGCGCGAGGATCGCGAGGCCCTGCGCGAGCTCGGCTACGAGCTGTAGGACACGGGCCCGGGACCGCCATGGCCATCGCCGCCCGCTGGCGCCGCCTCGATGCGCTCCCCCCGGCGCGGGGTCGGGACGCCATGCCCGGCGTGTACGAGCTGGCCGACGAGCACAGGCGCACCATCTACGTGGGACAGTCCGCCCGCGACGTCCCCAACCGCCTGCGGCAGCACCTCGCCGCAGGCGGCTGCGTAGCGGCCAAGGCGGCGTTCTGGCGCTACCGGCACAGCCGCGTGCCGCAGGCCGAGGAGGCGGCCCTCCTGGCCGCACTACAGGCGGCGCCACGGCCGCCTTCCGGAGTGCAACCGCCAGACGCCGATCGAGCGCGATGCGCAACGCCGGATTCGCGAGCGCTTCTCGAGCGATTGACCCCCGGGCGGTTGGACCGCGCGGGGCCTTGACGACAGGCCGAAAATGCGATAGGCATCGCAAGCGTGTGAACTTGCCTACTTGTGAGCCAAGACCCGTTGTGCTATAAACGGCGCAGGCGAGGAGACCGTCCTGATCTTCTCAATCTCGTTTGGAGGGTTTGCATGCGCAAAGTCCTGATTACGCTGCTGGCCATCACGGTCTTCGGGGTGGGCGCCGCATTCGCACAGAGCGATATGGGCGTGCAGTACAACACAACGCAGTGGGCCGGGATCGGCCTCGGCTATCCGTTCCAGCTGTACTACGGCGTCAACAACGCGATGGGCAACAACATCGACATCCGTGGCCGCCTGTCGTACGGCTTCTGGAACCTCAACGTGGGTGCCGACGTCCTCTACACCGTGGCCCAGCTGCAGAGTGCTCCCGTCGACGTCTACGTCGGTGGCGGCCCCAACGTCGGCTTCGGGTTCTATGGCATCGGCCTGGGCATCGGCGTGAGTGGCGTCGTCGGAGCCGAGTACCGCATCAACGAGCAGTTCGGTGCGTTCGGCGAGCTCGGTGCGGGCTACACGTACTGGTTCAACGGTGCGGGCGGCTACCTGTTCGGCGGCTTCGGCCCCCGCGGCGCGATCGGCGTCAACTACCACTTCTGAGCCACGCGCTTGCGTAAGCAAGAACGTGAGGGCCCGGAGTCGTTCCGACTCCGGGCCCTCTTCCTTGCCCTGCCCGGGACCCGTCCTCAGCCGACCTGGTAGAGCACGTCCTGGATGACCGACACCACGCCGTCGGGCTTGAGGCCGCGCTTCTTGATGCTGAAGCCGGGCGGGTAGCGCGTCGCCTCGACGGAGACCGGCAGCGCCTTGAGCTTGCGGATGTCGAAGTCGAGACTGTCGAGATCGTCCGCGAAGCTGATCTGGATGTCCGTCATGTGCTCCTTGACCGTAGCGACGCCCTTGCCGGCTGCCAGCAGCCGCAGCCGCACCAGCTCCACGAACGCCTTGACCTCGGCGGGGAAGGGCCCGTAGGCCTCCCGCATCTCCTTGGCGATGCGGCTCACCTCGGCCAGATTGCCGGTCTCCGAGAAGCGACCGTAGAAGTTGATGCGGACGTCGTCGTCCTGGATGTAGCTCGGGCTGAGGCGCGCATCGAGGTTGAGGTCGATGCTGACCTGGGGCACCTCCTCGGCCGCCTTCTCCCCCTTGAGCTTGGCGATCTCCTCGGCCAGCAACTCGGTGTAGACCTCGATCGAGACCGCCGCGATCTGGCCGTGCTGCTCGGGCCCGAGCAGGTTTCCGACGCCGCGGATCTCCATGTCCTTCTCGGCCAGCAGGTGCCCGGACCCGAGATCGTTGAGCTCCGCGATGGCGTAGAGCCTGCGCTGCGCCTGTTCGGTCAACTTGCCCGGGTAGAGCAGGTACGCCCACGCCTCGGTCTCGCGCCGGCCCACGCGCCCGCGCAGCTGGTAGAGCTGTGCCAGACCGAGCCGGTCGGCGCGCTCGATCACCAGCGTGTTGGCCCCGGAGATGTCCAGCCCGGACTCCACGATGGTGGTCGACAGCAGCACGTCGAAGGCGCCCTCCTCGAAGCCAAGCATGATGTCCTCGAGCGCGCTCGAGTCCATCTGGCCGTGCGCCACGCCGATGCGGGCTTCCGGCACGAGCTGCGAGAGGGTGCGCGCCCGCAGGCTCATGGCGCCGATGCGGTCGAAGATGTAGAACACCTTGCCGCCGCGCTCGATCTCGAACAGCACCGCCTCCCGCACGACCATCGGGTCGTAGGGCTGCAGCACCGTCTGGATCGGCTTCCGGCCCTCCGGCGGGGTCATGATCTGGGACACGTCGCGTAGCCCCACCAGGCTCATGTAGAGCGTCCGCGGGATCGGGGTCGCCGACAGCGACAGGACGTCGAGGTTGGCCTTGAGCCCCTTGAGCTTCTCCTTCTGCCCCACCCCGAAGCGGTGCTCCTCGTCGACCACCAGCAGGCCCAGGCGCTTGTAGCTGAGCGCCTCGTTGAGCAGGCGATGGGTACCGATGACGATGTCCACCGTCCCGTCGGCCAAACCCTTGAAGATGGCGCGCGCGTCCCGATCCGTGGTGTAGCGCGAGAGCATCTCGACGCGCACGGGGAGCCCCTCGAAGCGCTCCCGGAAGGTGTCGTAGTGCTGCCGCGCCAGGACCGTCGTAGGCACCATCATGGCGACCTGCGAGCCGTTGCCCACCGCACGATGCGCGGCTCGGATGGCCACCTCGGTCTTGCCGAAGCCGACGTCGCCGGAGATGAGGCGGTCCATGGGGACTTCGCGTTCCATGTCGCCGAGCGTGTCCTCGACCGAGCTCGCCTGATCCACGGTGAGCGTGAACGGGCAGTTCTCCTCGATCAGCGGGTCCCACTCCGCCACCGGGGGGAACGCCGTGCCCTCGCTCACCTGACGCGCCGCGTAGGTCTTGATGAGCTCCGCGGCCAGCTCGTGCGCGCTGACCCGCGCCCGCTCCCGCGCGCGCGCCCACTCGTTGGTGCCCAGCGTCGACAGGCGCGGCGGATCGTCGGTGGTGCCGGGGTGGCGCCGCAGCAGCGGTAGCTGCTCGACCGGTAGGTAGAGCTTGCCTTCGCCGGCGTACTGGAGCTGCAGATAATCGCGCGTCACGCCGACCACCTGGCGCGGTTCGAGCCCCAGGAAGCGCCCGATACCGTGGTCGGGATGGATGAGGTAGTCGCCGACGGTGAGTTGGGAGGCGTCGTGAACGCGCCGGCCGGGCAGCTTGCCGAGCCGACGGCCCCCCTGGTAGCCGTAGAGGAGCTCCTCGCTGAGCACGACCTCCTTGCGCTCGGGGTCACGGTAGCCGCCGCGCACCCCGCGGCCGAGCACCAGCGCGACCTCGCCGGGATGGCCCTCGACGCGGGCGCGCCAGGCGCTGGAGAGATGCTCGATGACCTTCTCGCGCAGGTAACGGCCGGTGCGCTCGAACTTCAGCATCACGTGCACGCTGTAGCCGTCGCGCACCCAGGTCTCCACGTCCGCGGCCACGTCGCGCAGCTTGCCCCGGTAGTACCCCAGCGGTTCGAGCGGCACGCTCGCGGCGCTCAGGTCGAGCGGGTCGCGCCCGAAGGAGACCACCGTGCGCCCGGCCAGGCTGCGCCACAGCCACTGTGTCCGGCCCTCGTCGCCGATCTCGCCGGCGAACAGCTCCGGCACGTCGAGGAAGACGGTCCCGGGCAGGTGCTCGATCAAACGTGTGGTCCAGCCGCTCCGGTCCAGCGAGGCGCCGTCGAGCGGCGTGAGCATGGCCCGCTCCAGCGAACGGCCCGCGCGGGTCAGACCGTCGAGCTCGGTGCCGAAGAACGACAGCCGCAGCTCGTCGTCGGGCGCGTCGGCATCCGCGTAGAGCGAGATGGTGTCGCCCCGCACCGTGAAGCCGGGGAGCGCGTCGCGTTCGTAGCCGTAGGCGAGGAGCCGTTCGAGTAGCGCGTCGCGAGGGTAGTCGCCCCCCAGGCGGAGGTCGAGCGCCAGCTCTCCGGGATCGTCCGGGAAGCGCCGGAGCGCGGTGTCGAGGCTGAGCACGACCTTGTCGTGCCGTTCGAACCAGTCCGTCAGACCCGGCTCGACGCTGGCGGCCTCACCGAACAGGTGGGCGTCGGCGAAGAGCTCCAGGCGTTCGGTCGTGGTGAGCAAGATAGCGGGACCGTCGTGGCGCGCGAAGAGCGCGAGGCGCGCTGCGCTGGGCTGACCCAGGACGCGCCCGGTCCCAAGCGAACGGGGCGTGGCCACGTGCATGGTTTCTCTCCCGTGCGCCTGTCGGCGCAACCCATGAATCGTACCCCGTCGCCCGCCGTCGCCGGGTCCTCCGCCGACATCGGGCGCCGCGGGCGGGAGGGCGGCCTCCGACGAGCGATCGTGCCCGGACGCTCAGCCGGCAGCGCCGTCGGGGAACCGCAGCGCGGCCGCGTAGGCGTCGTTACGGGGCACGCCGAGCGCCTCGAGGGCCGTGCGCAGGGTGGAGCCCCGCACGCCGGCGCCGGCGAGCGCCTCGACCGCTCTCCGGTGCTCGTCGCCGGCATCGGCGGGCTCCGCCGGTCCGACCACCACCACGATCTCCCCGCGCGCCCGCTCCGCGCCGTAACGCTGTGCCAGCGCCTCGAGGGTGCCGCGCACGGTGGTCTCGAAGCGCTTGGTGAGCTCCCGGCTGACGCTGGCCGTCCGTTCCTCCCCGCACGCGGAAGCGAGGTCGCGCAACGTGCCCGCCAGGCGCTGGGGTGCCTCGTACAGCACGGTCGTGGCGGTGGAGACGGCGATGGCCTGTAGCCGGCGGCGGCGCTCGGCGCCCTTGCGGGGCAGGAACCCCTCGAAGGTGAACCGCGCCACCGGCAGGCACGAGAGCACCAGGGCGGGCACGAAGGCCGTGGGTCCCGGAAGCGCCTCCACGGCGATCCCCATCGCAACGGCGCGTCGCAGGAGGTCGGCACCGGGATCGCTGACGCCGGGGGTGCCCGCATCGGTCACGTACGCGACGTGCTCGTGACGCTCGAGGAGCGCCGCCGCCCGGGCCTCCATGGTGTGGGCGTCCAGCCGCTCGAGCGGTGTCGCGATGGCGTAGTGATCCAACAGCACGCGGCTGCGCCGGGTGTCCTCGGCAGCCACCACGTCGGCCTGCCGGAGCACGTCGAGCGCGCGCCGGGTGATGTCCTCGAGGTTGCCGATCGGGGTGGGAACGAGGCTGAGGCGGCTCACCGGGCGCGGCCGTGGGCCTGCATATAGACCGGTCTGAGCATCCGGCCGCGGCTCCGGCGGCGGGTGTTGCGTCGCAATGCGGCACGCAACGTCGCCCGGATGTACTCCGCCTCGCCGATGGTGACGGTCACGATCGCGCCCTCGGGAAGCCGCACCCCTTCCTCGAGCACCACCTGCCCGCCCTGAACGCGCCCCCTATACGCCCGCACGGCTCTCCTCCTCGGCTTCCACCAGGCGAAGAGCGGTGCCGTCGACGACACCGGCCGTCCCAGCTCCGGCCGCGCCCCTCCGGGCGCTCGAAGCACGCCGCGTCTCACGCGCCCGCGGGCGCGCTGCCAACCTGACGGCGCGGACCACCCAGAACGCCAGCCACCCGGCAGCGAGCACCAGCGATACCGCGACGCTCACGCCACGCTGCAATCCCAGCACCTCGCAGCCCTGGACCAGCAGCGGAAGCACGAACGACGTGGCGGCCAGCACGGCCAGCAGCGCCACGTAGTTCACCCCGGATCCCGTCCTTGTCCCACGGCCCCAGGGTAGCAGGTCGGCGCCGCCGCACCGCGAGCGTGCGGCGCATCCCACCCTGTGGGCCACACGTCCCTGCGCGCGGGCCGCGGATCTCCTATAATACCCCCTGTGGGTACCAGGCTCCGAGCGCAGCCTGCTCCGATCCGCCCACACCACCCCTGGGGTCCCGTGGCCCGTTTGGAGCGCGCCTTGAACATCAGCGACGACGAGAAGCGCAAGATCATCAACCGGCTGAGGCGCCTCGAAGGGCAGGTGCGGGGCCTGCAGAAGATGATCGACGAGGGGCGCGACTGCCACGACATCCTGATCCTCCTCGCGGGTGTCCGCAAGGCCCTGGACGCGACGGGCGACGTGATCCTCGAGAAGTTCCTCGACTCCTGCCAGGCCGACTTCAGCGAGGGGCGGGGCGACATCGAGGAGATGATCAGCGCCGTCCGTCTGGCACGCGGCTGACGGACGTGGCGGTCCGGGCCCCGGGGCGAGGTCAGCCTCCGGCCGTGCTGTAGACCCACCGAACCAGTCGGGTGTTGGGGTAGTAGTAGCCGAGGATCTGCGTGTAGTCGTAGCTCCGTTCGGCCAGTGCCCGCGCGCCGTACTGGCTCATGCCAACGCCGTGCCCCCAGCCCTCGCCCCTCACGTTCAGTCCTGCGGTCACCGAGAACCGCGTCGAACGCAATCCCCAGCCGCGGGCCAGCTCACCGAGCTGCACGCCGGTCACCGTCGCGCTCCCGGAGCTCCCCAATACTTCGAGCAGATCGACGCGGCCCGAGCCGCTGCGCTGCAGCACCCGCAACCCGGTCACGGTTCCCACGCGCTTGCCCAGCCGCGCCAGGGACGCGGCAACGGTGGCGGCATCGAGGCGGACGCTCCAGCGATCGACGCCGCTCGGCGCCGCCGCGTCGGCCCGCGCGACGAGGTACGGCACGGCGGTGCCCCACACCTCGCTGCTCGACGCCGTGGCGCCCCCGGAATCGGCATGGTAGTAGGTCCGCGCCACCTGGCCGGCGTAGGTGACCACGATCCCTTCGGTCTCCGCCACGGCCCGGTCGGAGCGCGCATGCTCGGCGTCCATGCCGCGGTAGACCTGGCAGTCGACCGTAGCGCACAGGTCGTAGCTCGCCGCCGGGCGAAGGGAGCTGAGCGCGTAGCTGCGCGCGGCGACGGCCTGCGCCTCCAGGGCCGCCATCGGCCAGCTGGCCGACATCTCGGCGGGGACCACGCCCCGGAGGTACGCCTCGACGTCGAGCACGTTCACGACCTCGACGCCCGCCGCCGTCGCGATCAGGCGCAGCGACCCTCGGTACCGGTGACCCCCGAAGGTGAGCGGCGCGCCTTCGCCCGTCAACTCCAGGGTGTGCCCGAGGCGGGCACCATCGACGATCAGGGCGCCACCCTGCTCGCTCACGGGCCAGCGTAGTCCGGCGCCAGCATGAAAGGTGCGCGCCCCGTCGACCGTGCCCCTGTGGGCGCCGTCGGCGACCACCACGGCCTGCGACGTCGTCGCCAGCAGGACCCGTACGGTAGCGCCCGCCCAGGCGCCGGCGACCGACACGAGGACCCCTAGGGCGAGCACGAGACGTACGAGGGAGCGCGCGCGCATGCGAGGTCAGTATGGCTTCGCGCGGCCCCCACCGGCACCCGGAAATCGCACATCGCGGCGGCGCCGTTCCACCCCGGCGGCGTCACCATGCCAAGATGAAGCCACCATGTTCCAGGACGGACTCCTCGAAGGCAAGGTCATCGTCGTCACCGGAGGCGGCACGGGTCTGGGTCGCAGCATGAGCCAGCGCTTCCTGCAGCTCGGAGCGCGCGTCGCCATCGCGAGTCGTCGCCTCGAGGTGCTCGAGCGCGAGGCGGAAGCGCTCGCCGGGGAGACCGGCGGCGAGGTGCTGCCCTACGCGCTCGACGTGCGCGACGCCGGGAGCGTACCCGGCCTCTTCGACGCCGTCGAGGCGCGCTTCGGGCGGGTCGATGCGCTCGTCAACAACGCCGCCGGGAACTTCATCTCCCCCACCGAGCGGCTCAGTCCCGGGGCGTTCGATGCCGTCCTCGGGATCGTGCTCCACGGCTCGGTCTACTGCACGCTGGAGCTCGGCAAGCGCTGGATCGCCCGGGGAGAGCGCGGGGCCGTGCTGAGCATCGCCACGACCTACGCCGAGACGGGCTCCGGGTACGTCGTGCCGTCGGCGGTCGCCAAGGCAGGGGTGGTGTCGCTCACCCGCTCGCTGGCCGGGGAGTGGGGCAAGTACGGCATCCGGCTGAACGCCATCGCGCCGGGACCCTTCCCCACCGAGGGCGCCTGGAGCCGGCTGATGCCCACCGAGGAGATCCAGGCCCTGTTCGAACGCCGCATCCCCCTCGGGCGCGTGGGCCGTCACGAGGAGCTGACGAACCTGGCGAGCTTCCTGCTCTCCGACCAGGCGGGGTTCATCACCGGCGACGTGATCTACATCGACGGCGGCGAGCACAGCTACGGTGCCGGCGAGTTCAACGTGCTCGACGCGGTACCGCAGGAGACCTGGGACGCGATGGAGCGGGCGCGCAAGGACGCCAAGGGCTAGCCGGGGCGCTCGATCGTAGCGCGCCGCCTCAGAGCTGCGCCTCGGTGGGCAGGAACAGACGGAAGAAGCCGGTGGCGTCGTTGAACTGCAGCTGCACCGTGTAGTCCCCCTGGCCGCCCTTGAAATCCTCGTCGATGGCGATGCGGTCGCCCGTCTGATAGGTGCGGTCGAAGAGCGTGTCGGCCGCGCCTGCCGGCGTTCCGGACTGGAAGCTCTCGGGCCTCTGGTAGATGACCTTGACCTCCACGCTGCCGTGGCGGACCGTCCCGGTGAGGCGCACGGGCATGGCATCGACGTTGAAGGTATGTCGGCCGGCCTCGCCCGTCGCCGTCATCTTGTACACGAACACGGGCGTGTGGGAGGGGACGCCCAGATACCAGCCATGGGTCTCCCCGACGGCGAAGAACACGATGACGAGGAGGACCAGGAAGGTGAGGAAGCCCCGCATGGGCCGAGTATACGAGACGCGTCCGCGCCGGGCGGGGAATATCCCACCCGGCGCGGACGTTACCGGGCGCGGCGGCGAAGGCCGCCGCGCCTTCAGGCGCGAGCTTCCTCGGACGGACTGCGGTGGAGGTTGCGCAGCACGGTGTGGAGGATGCCGCCGTTGCGGTAGTAGTCGATCTCCACGGCCGTGTCCAGGCGGCTGAGCACGTCGAACGTACGGGTCTCGTCGTTCTCGCCGGTGACCTCCACGGTGAGGGTCTGCCGCGGCTCGAGGGAGTCATCGACCCGGATGGTGAAGCGCTCGCGGCCCGTGAGCCCCAGGCTGGCGGCGTCGTCGCCCTCCTGGAACTGCAGGGGAAGGACGCCCATGCCCACCAGGTTGGAACGGTGGATGCGCTCGTAGCTCTTGGCGATGACGGCGCGCACGCCCAGCAGGTAGGTGCCCTTGGCCGCCCAGTCACGGCTCGAGCCCATGCCGTAGTCGACCCCCGCCAGCACGATGGTCGGCACCCCTTCGTCGCCGTAGTGCAGGGAGGCATCGAAGATGCTGGTGACCTCGCCCGAGAGCAGGTCGGTCGTATAGCCTCCCTCGGTGCCCGGCGCCATCTCGTTCTTGAGGCGGATGTTGCCGAAGGTCCCGCGCGTCATCACGCGGTCGTTGCCGCGCCGCGAGCCGTAGGAGTTGAAGTCCTTCTTCTCCACGCCGTGCTCGATGAGGTAGCTGCCCGTGGGGCTGTCCAGCGGGATGGCGCCGGCCGGCGAGATGTGATCCGTGGTCACCGAGTCGCCCACCTTGACCAGCACGCGAGCGCCCTCGATGGAGCGGATCGGCTCCGGCTCGGCGCTCATGTCGATGAAGAACGGCGGCTCCTGGATGTAGGTGGACTCGTCGTCCCAGTCGAACAGCGTACCGCCCTTGACCGGGATCGCGTTCCAGGCTTCGTTGGACTTCTCGATGCCGTCGTACATGCGGCGGAAGACCTCGGGGTTCATCGCCGCCTCGAGATGCTCCGTGACGTCGGCCAGGGTCGGCCAGAGGTCCTTCAGGTACACCGGACGGCCCTCGGCGTCCTCCCCGAGAGGATCGTTGACGAGGTCGATGTCGACGCTGCCGGCCAGCGCGTAGGCGACGACCAGCGGCGGGCTCGCCAGGTAGTTGGCCTTGACGTGCGGGTTGATGCGGCCCTCGAAGTTCCGGTTCCCCGACAGGACGCTGGCGGCAACGATGTCGCCCTTCTGGATGGCCTCCGCGACGGGCTCGGGCAGCGGGCCGGAGTTGCCGATGCAGGTCGTGCAGCCGTAGCCGACCAGGTAGAAGCCGACCTCCTCCAGGTAGGGCATCAGGCCCGTCTCGGTGAGGTACTCGGTGACGACCTTCGAGCCGGGGGCGAGGCTGGTCTTGACCCAGGGCTTGGCCTTGAGGCCGCGCTCGGCCGCCTTCTTCGCGACCAGGCCGGCGGCCAGCATCACCGACGGGTTGCTGGTGTTGGTGCAGGACGTGATGGCGGCGATCACCACGTCGCCATGGCGCAGGTCGTGCTCGACGCCCTTGAAGGAGAGCGCACTGGTGGCCTTCCGCGCCTGTTCGTCGAGCCCGAAGCCACGCTCCTGGAAAGGCTTCGCGAGCGCCTTCCGGAACTCGTGCTGCATGCCGGAGAGCAGGATACGGTCCTGCGGCCGCTTGGGGCCGGCCAGGCTGGGCTCCACCGTCGACAGGTCGAGCTCGAGGGTGTCCAGGTACTCCGGCTCGATCGTGTCGGCATCGTGGAACAGGCTGTTGGCGCGCGCGTAGCGCTCGACCAGTTCGACCTCGTCCTCGAGCCGTCCGGTCTGCCGGAGGTAGCGCAGCGACTCCGCGTCGAGCGGGAAGAAGCCCATGGTGGCGCCGTACTCGGGCGCCATGTTGGCGATGGTGGCCCGGTCGGGCACGGTCATGCCGGACAAGCCGGGACCGAAGAACTCCACGAACTTGCCCACCACGCCCTTCTGCCGCAGCATCTGGGTGACGACCAGCACCAGGTCGGTCGCGGTCGCGCCTTCGGG
Source organism: uncultured Trueperaceae bacterium (assembly GCA_963783895.1). Classification (GTDB taxonomy): domain Bacteria; phylum Deinococcota; class Deinococci; order Deinococcales; family Trueperaceae; genus JASBRS01. The sequence continues at coordinate 19,897 of CAWAPF010000013.1, read as the reverse complement.
CAGCTTGCCGGTCAGCTTGAAGCCGACCACCTTGGGGATGACCATGTAGTAGGGCTGCCCCAGCATGACGGCCTCGGCTTCGATGCCGCCGACGCCCCAACCGACCACGCCGAGCCCGTTGATCATGGTGGTGTGGCTGTCGGTGCCGACCAGCGAGTCCGGGTAGGCGACCGTCCTGCCGTCCACCTCACGATGCTGGACGCCCTTGGCGAGGTACTCCAGGTTCACCTGGTGAACGATCCCGGACGCGGGCGGCACCACGCTGAAGTCGCGGAACGCAGCCTGGCCCCAGCGCAGGAACTCGTAGCGCTCCCGGTTGCGCTGGAACTCGATCTCGGAGTTCCGGATCAGGGCGAGCGGGTTGTCGTACTCGTCCACCTGAACGCTGTGGTCGATGACGAGGTCCACCGGCACCTGGGGGTTGATCAGCTCGGGATCGCCACCCATCCGCTCCATGGCGCTGCGCAGCGCCGCCAGATCGACCACGGCGGGCACGCCGGTGAAGTCCTGCAGGACCACGCGGGCGGGCTTGAAGGGGATCTCGACATCGGACGGGTTCCTGGGATCGTCACCGGCCAGGTTGCGGATGTCGTCCGCGGTCACGGTGTAACCGTCCTCGTGGCGGAGCAGCGACTCGAGCAGCACCCGGATGGAGAACGGCATGCGGTCGATCCGACCGAGGCCGTCCTCCTGGAGCTTGGCGAGCCGGAAGTAGGTCGCCTCGCCCGAGCCGGTGTCGAAGACGTCACGGGCGGAGAACGAGTTCTTGGAGCTGATGTCGGCCATGCTCACTCCTTCGCTTGGAAGAGGGCGTCGGATCCGTCGTGGGCCTCGGCGACGTCGAAGCGCCGCTGGGCAGATCGGCGGCGCGTGCGTACCCTGGTGGGCGCGTGTGCGCCCCGCCGCCACGGGTTCCAGTCTAGCGGCTCGCTGGCGATGGCCAGGTCGCGTTGCGGTCCCGACGTCGGCCCCGGTCGCTCGTCCGATTGGGCACGGATCGCACCCGCCCTCCTCATCCGCCCCAGTCTCGAACTACACTACGTGACATGAAAGAGCGCATGTCACGTAGCACCTCTTCGGACGCCGGCCTCCCCGGAACCGCCCTCCGTTACCGCGTGGTCCGCGACCCGGACGCTGCCGAGCTGCTCATGAACCCGACCACCCTGCGCCAGATCGCCCCCTTCCTGGGTAGGGCGCGCACCATCGGTCAGGCGGCCGAGGAGTCCGGCGAGCTGCCCAACACGGTGCTCAAGCGGGTACGGCGCTTCCGCGCCGCCGAGCTGCTCGAGGTGGCCCATACCCTGCCACGCCGCGGCCGACCCATGAAGCTCTACCGGACCACCGCCGACCTGTTCTTCGTGCCGTTCGAGGCGACCGCCGCCGAGTCGCTCGAGACGTCGCTGGCCGAACGCGACGCCTACTGGGAGCGGCTGATGCGGCGCAACGTCGTGCGCGCCCGCATGGAGGCGCTCGGCACCTGGGGAACACGCGTCTACCGCGACGACCGCGGCCGGCTGCAGGTCCAGACCGCGGTCACCCCCGAGGCAGATGCGACCACTCTCGACGCCGACGCCCCGGCGGTGCTGTCCTCCTGGCGCGACAGCGTCACCCTCGACTTCGAGGACGCCAAGGCCCTGCAGCGCGAGATGTACGAGCTGCTGCTTCGTTACGAGCAGAAGCAGGGGGCGCAGCGCTACATCGTGCGCCTCGCTCTGGCGCCGGTCCGGCGGGGCTGAAGGGGCGCGGACCGGGCCCGCGGCCGGCGGCGGCCGCTGCCCAAAGGTGATCGAAGCGGCCGGCGCCGCACTGCCTGTCGCGCCAGGGCAGCCTGTAGGATGGTGGCGTGAACGAGAAGCGCGCGCGTCCCACCCGCCGCGCCGGGCTGCCGGCTGCGGTCGTGGCTCTGCTCCTGGCGCTGGTGAGCTGTGCCCCCGCCACGCAGGCGCCGTTGCCCGGCGGCGCGGCCGCCCGGCAACTCGACACCACCGCCCGCATCGTGTACCACCGCATGGCGATCGGCTATCTCGAGACCGGTGCCTATACCACCAACGTACTGGTCGACGTCCAGCTCCCCCGAGGTGCGCGCTGGACGCTGGAGGCCTACCCCAAGGGAGGATCCTCCTACCGCCTGAGGATCAGCTCCACGCAGGTCACAGGGATCGCCTGGGAGGTGTCGCCCGACGGCGTCCGTCGGATTGCCCTGCCCTGACGTCCCGCGCAACCGAAAGGGGACGCCCATGTCCGACCCTTCACGACCGCGCCGGCTTCGCCCCGGCGCCTCCCTCCCTGCTCTCCTCCGCGTCGTCGTGGTGACGGCCGCGTTGGGAGCAGCCGCCGCCGGCGCGGCCGCGCCGCTCACCAACCTCGCCCCGGCCTCAACGCTTGTGGCCGTGCACGTCGCGGAGGCGGGAGCGACCTACCCGGCCCTGTCCGGCACCCTCGCCCAACTCGACACGGCGGGCCCCGCGGCAACGCTCACGGATGTGCTGCGCACGCTCGCGTCGGCCGCCGACGCGCCGTCGGTGCACGACGACGGGGCCGCGCAGGCGCTGAGCACGGCCGCCCGCCTGCTGCAAGGCGGGAACGCACGAGACGCGCTGCGCTCCGCCTGTCCCGATCTCGGGCGAAGCCCCCTACCGTCCACGCGGGAAGCGCTCCTTGCCGTCTCCGCCTCGCCCTACGCGCCTGTCCCGTCGGCGCTTCTGCTGGCGCGCCTGGCGCCGGACGCCCAAGCCGCGGCCGATGACGCCATCGCGGCCCTGACGCGCTGCTTCGGCTCGGGCTCCCCGCTGGGGCAGGACGGTGTGACGCTCCAACCGCTGTCGCTCGCGGGCGCTTCCCTCACCGTTGCCCGGATCGGCGACGTCGTGGCGGCCGCAACCAGTGTGGACCTGCTGCGCGCCGCCGTGCGACTGGCCCACGGCAGCGGCGAGCCCAGCCTGGCCGACCGCGTCCCGGATGCCGTCCCCGCCCTGGACGGCCCCGGCGTGGGCATGAGCGTCGACATGGCCGGCATCGCCGACCTGCTGGGCTCCCTGCCGGGCATCGCCTCGGACGCGACGGCGCGCGCCGCCCGCACGAAGCTGCAGGACGCGCTCCGAACCGTTCCGTGGGTCGCGGCCCGGCTCTCGGCGCAGCCCGAAGGTCTGCTGGTGGAGTCCTGGACCCGCGTCGACGCCGCCGGTGGCGACCCCGCGCTGGCCGCGTTGCTGCGCTGCGACGGTTGCCATGCCCGTCCCAGCCTGCTCGTCCCGGCCGACGCGTGGGCCGTCGACGCCTCCCCCATGCGCCTGCAGGCCTGGACGACCTACCTCGCCGCGCTCGCACGCGACGTCGCAGCAGCCAGCGGAGGCCAGATCGATCCCCTGGCGCTCCTGAAACAGCAGACCGGCCTCGACCTGGCCGCCGATCTCTTCCCCTGGCTCGGCACGGTCGCGACCACGGTGACGCTGCCCGCCCCGGCGGGCACGCCGCAGGCGCTCGTCGGCGGCGCGGCGCACGTGACGATCGTGCCGGTCGCCTCGGCCGATCGGGCCCGGGCGGGCCTTTCCCGGCTCGGACCCGCACTCGAGGGGCTGCTGGCTCGGCTCCCCCGCGGCAGCACGGGCGCCGGTGCCCTGAGGGCCGCCGGCCTCGACCCGAAGGCGATGATCGCCACCCGCAACGAGCGCTATCGCGACGTCGCCATCACCCGCATCCAGATCGGTCCGGGCGCCGACGTGGGCGTGGCGCTGGTCGGCAGCCGGCTGGTGGTGGCGTCCCCGTCGGCGGCGCTGCACAGCATCATCGACACCTACCGTGGCGGGCCGACGCTGCACGCCGGCCCCCTGGCCGCGGCTCTCGCCGCGGCCCCCACCGACGCCCGCGCGGTGTGGGCCGCCGACGACGCGGCCCGGCTGCGCAGCACCGCGTCGATCCTGCGCTCCCTGTCCCAGCCGGCCGCCTTCGCCCTCCAGTCGGGCATGGCGGGAGCCCGGCAGGCGGCCGGCGGGGCCGGGACGGCCGGCGGGCAGGGCCCGACGCCGCCCGATCTGGGCCATCTCCTCGACGTCACCGAGCTCCCCGCCGATGCGCTCGACGTGGTGGCAGCGCACCTCGGCACGAGCCGGGGTTGGAGTCTCTGGCGCGACGGGATGCTGGTGCGGCGCTGGTCGCTGCCCATCCGTTAGGCACACGACGACGGGTCGGCCCCCGCGGGGGCCGACCCGTGCTTCACGACCGCGCTAGGGTCGTGCTCAGTTGGCGCGAAGGTAGGGCTGCAGCCGTGCCTGATAGGCGCTCTTCGGCTGCGCACCGATCATCGTCTCGACCGGCTGGCCGTCCTTGAACAGGATCACCGTGGGAATGCTCATCACCCGGAACTGCATGGCGACCTGCTGGTTGTCGTCGACGTTGACCTTGCCGACCTTGAGCTTGCCATCGTAGTCGCCCGCGAGGTCCTCGATGACGGGACTCACCATGCGGCACGGGCCGCACCAGGGCGCCCAGAAGTCCACGAGCACGAGCCCATCGTTGGTCTCGTTCTGGAAGTTGTCGTCAGTCAATACCTGTGTGTCAGCCATGAGTCCTCCGGGAGTGGGGCGGCTCCGGCCGCCGGCCGAATCGGTTCGCCACCAATCTACGTTCGCTGCGTTCCTAGGCGATGTCACGCAGTCGACACGGGCCACACGAACATGGTGTCCGCAGGCGCGCCGCGCTGTACCCGCGGAGGCGTCATCCCCAGCGCGCGGTAGCCGCCCTTGACCGCGGCGCGCACCAGGGCCTGCGGGTTCGCCCTGGCGCCGTGCATCGCGCGGGCGAAGGCGACTTCGTCGGTGACCGCCAGCGACGGGCTCGAGCCGCGCGAGTCGGTCCCGAAAGCCACATCAACCCCGAAGCGCGCGTAGAGCTCCCACGGGAAGCGTCCGCACCCCAGCGCCTCGTTGGAACGCGGGCAGTGCACCACCGCGCAGTCGGCGCGCTGCACCGTTCGAACGTCCTCCTCCTCGACGTGCACCATGTGGACCAGCGTGGGTCGCGCCTCGAGCACACCCAACGACGCCAGGTAGCCGACCGGGCTGAGCCCGGTGGCCTGCCACGTCACGCCGAACGAGGCCAGGAACCCCGCCAGCGCGCCGCTGCCGTCGCGGTGGAGGTCGAGCTCTTCGGCGGTCTCGGCTACGTGGATCTGCATCGGCAGTCCCTCGGCGCGCGCCAGCGCGGCCAGCCGCTGCAGCAACGGTGCGCTGACGGTGTGGGGGGTGTGCGGGCTGAGCCCGACGCGAACGCCGCCGGGCCGCTCGAGCGCGCGGAAGCTCGCCAGGCGCGCCCGCGTGCGCTCGAAGATGCGCTCGGCGTCCGCCGGGTCCGGGCCGATCACCTCCCAGTAGGCCACCCCGGCGACGTCCGCCTGCTGCAGCAGATAGCGCATGACCGCCTCGTCGGTGACGATGTCGCCGATGACACGCACGCCGCCTTGAAGCACCTCGTCCAGGCCCCGCCGGGCGGCTTCGACGCCGCCGGGCGCGTCCCGTCGGTGGCGGATGACCGCTCGGATGAAGCGCTCGTAGCTGCCTGCGCTGTAGGGCATGCCGCTGAGGTCGAGGTGCGTGTGGGCGTTGACGGGAGGGGGGACACCGCGAAGCCTGCATCCTCCAGTTGTGCGTCGGGGTAAGCCTCGCGCGCGCGGCGGGCGCTCTCGACGGCGATCACCTGGCGCCGACTGCCATCGTCCTGCACCACCACGGCGCCGTCGGCGCGGGGCGTGCCGAGCCCGTTGTAGACGACCTCCGCCCGCAGGATGGTGCGCTCGAGGACGCGGCTCAAGACGCGGCGGCCGCGCCTTCCAGCGCGTCGCCGGCTGCCGGGGTCGCCAGCAGCGCCTCGACGTCGGGGTGACGCACGATGCCGTAGAGGCTGTCGCGCTGTGCCGGCCGGTAACCGGCATCGACGATCTGGCGCACGATCTCGCGTTCCGGCGTGGAGCGGTGACGGGCGCCCGCCTGCGACACGACGTTCTCCTCCAGCATGGTGCTCCCGAAGTCGTTGCAACCGAAGCTGAGCGCCGTCTGCGCAACCTTGTACCCCATGGTGGGCCAGGAGGCCTGGAAGTTCGGGACGTTGTCGAGCAGCAGCCGGCTCACGGCCACGTTCTGGAGGTATTCGTGCGCCCCGGCGCCCGGCGCCTGCCCTTCGATCCGCACGCCCTGCGTCTGCAGCGTCCAGGAGATGAACGCCGAGAAGCCGTTGCCGTGTGTGGCAAGGGCGCGATCCTGTTGATCGCGGATACGCATCATGCTCTCCACGCGTTGTTCGGGCGTTTCGCCGAATCCGATCACCATGGTGGCGGTCGTGTAGAGGCCGAGCTCCTGCGCCTCGCCCATGATGGCGATCCACTCGTCGGATGCGATGCGCCCGGGAGCGACATGGCTGGCATGCCGGACCTCATCGACCAGGATCTCGCCGCCGCCGCCGGGAAGGCCGTCGAGCCCTGCGGCCTGCAGCTCCGCGAGCACCTCCCGGCTTGCCATGCCGGTGAGCGACGCGAGCCCCTTGATCTCTTCGGGGCTGAAGGCCTCGACCCGGATCGTCGGGTGGCGCTCCTTCAGGAAGCGCATGAGGTCGGTGTACCAGGTGAACGGGAGGTAGCGGTTGACGCCCCCCTGCATCAGGATGCGGGTGCCGCCGACCGCCTCGAGCTCGGCGACCTTCTCGGAGATGACGTCGTAGCTCAAGGTGTAGGCGTCGTCCTGGCGGCGCGTGCGGTAGAAGCCGCAGAAGCTGCACGCCACCGAGCACACGTTGGAGTAGTTGATGTTGCGGTCGATCAGGTAGGTCACGACCCCCGGGTCGGTGCGCAAGCCGCGCGCGGCGTCGGCGGCCGACGCCAGCGCGAACAGCGGCGCGCGGTAGAGGCCGGCGGCCTCGTCCGGCGTCAGACGCCGTCCTGTTGCCGCCTTCTGGAGCACATCCATGCCCACGAGCATAGCACCGCCCCCCGGCCCCACCCGGGTTCGCGCCTACCCTGCGGTACCGTCCCGGGCCCGACGGGCCGACGCAACTGTGTACTTGTTTACCCGACCGCGATAAAATGACACACAATGGTTCCCGACCCACCCGACGAGCACGCCAGCCCCTGGCGCCCGATCTTCGAAGCCGTGCGCAAGACGGTCGGGCACAAGCGCGACGCCGACGGCGTTCTCGGCAGCATCAACTGGCTGCGCAAAGAGATGGAGCGCCGGGGCGCCAACCCCAACGTCGTACGGAACATCATCTACCGGGACAAGGGCAAGCTCGCCGACAAGCGCGTCCTGTTCGAGATCCTTGGTGAGCTCTGGACCACCACCGGCCAACCGCCGTTGCGGGCGCCGGAGCTGGAGGTGCTGCTCTCGCCCGGCAGCTCGGCCGAGCAGGAGGTGCTGCAACTCCTGGGCCGTGAGAAGAGACGCGCCTACCGGACCTTCGTCGGCGGCGTTCGCGGCGGCGACACCCCCCATCTGCTGATCACCGGCCGGCCCGGCTCCGGCAAGACCTTGCTGGCCGACTACATCCAGCAGGCCCTGGAGATCCAGCCGCGCGCCGCCGATCGAATCGTTCGGCTGGAGTTCTCCGCCAGCGATCTGGCCGGCGCCCTGAGCCGGCTGGCGCAGGCGCTGGGCGTGCCGCACGAGCTCATCGAGGCGAAGTTGTTGCGCATCGGGAGCTCCAGCGCCTTCGCGGTGCAGGCGGACGCCCAGGCCGAAGTCGCGCGCGTCATCATCGACGCGGCGCGCCAGGTGGGCGGACGCATGGTGTTCCTCCTTCACGTGTCCCAATCGATGGCGGGGCAGGACAGCCTGGGTATGGTGCCGCTGCGCCTGAACACCCCCGAAGTGCCGCGCGTGAGCGCGTCGGAGTGGCTGTGGCTGTCGCTGTTCGAGCCGCTCGGCCGACTGCCCGACGTGGCGCTGCTCGCGAGCATGGCCGACGTGCCGGCCCGCGCCATGCAACGCCTCGGCGCGTTCGAGGGTCCGATCAAGCTCACGCCGCCCACCACCGCCGAGGCCCGCCGCTTCGTCAGGGCGCGCCTCCCTCACCGCTCCCCCACGCAGCAGGAGGACATCGTCCAGCGGGCGGGCCGGTCGTTCGAGGAGTTGCGCACGCTCACTCTGCTGGCGGAGGTGCGCGAGCCGGTCGGCGAGGCCGCGTTCGAGGGGAATCAGCTCTCCATCGAGCAACTCAGCAAGCTGGTCGACGCGTCCGGGGACGCCCGCCTGCGCGACTTCCTCTCGGCGCTGGCCGCGCTCTCCCTGCCCGAGTTCCCCACCTTCCGCGCCGACATCCTGATGAGGCTGCGCCAGGACGGCGCGAAGGACCTGAACAACTTCGAGCTCGCCTTCCTGGATCAGGTGCCGGGCGACGAAGCCGGCTTCCGCTGCTTCTCCCGCCAGCTCGCACGGGCGCTGCGCCAGCGCATGCAGGAGACCGACCCCACCCGCTACAGGGAGCTGAACCGTCAGGCCGCCGACGCCTACCGCGAGGCCGCCTGGGCCGACCCCGCCAGCGAGAGCGCGTCGCGCTTCCTCCACCATGCGTTCGAAGCCCGCGACTGGGACACCATGGCCGTCTGGCTGCAGCGCCACAGCATCCAGCAGTCGCTGGTGCGTCGCATCTGGCATGCCGCCGCAGAGGAGCTGAGCGGGAGTCCGGCGTTCCACGGCATCGCGCGGCAGGTCGCGGCGCACTACGTGAAGCTCGGCAGCTACGACCACGCCGACGCCCTCAGCGCCTTCGCGGCCCTCGCCCGGTCCGAGGACGCGGACGTACGCGCCTGGACCACGCTCAAGCGCGCCGAGGGCGAGGTCCTCAAGGGACGCTACGAGCAAGCCGAGCGCCTGCTGCAGACCTGCCCTGGAACGAGGGTGCCCCTGCTGCGCGCCGAGGTCGCCCTGGTACGCGCCAGCATCGCGCGCTGGCGGAGCGACCTGGATGAAGCGGCGCGCCTCGTCGACGAGGACGCGAGCGCCGAACTGGAGCGGGTGACCGACGACGACAGCGCCAGCAACCTGGCACGCGCGAAGGTCGCGGTTTGGGCCGGCCTCATCGCCAAGGACCGCGGCGACCTGGAGAGCGCCCTGCGCGAGTTCGATTCCGTCGTGACCGACGAAGACCTCATCCGGGCGCGCCTCGCGTTCCAGAAAGGTGACGTCTGCCTCAAACTGGGGCGCTTCGATCAGGCGCTCCGCGAGCTCGACCTGGCCGTCGAACTGGCCTACCGTTCGGAGGCGCTGGTGCAGGAGCAGACGCGCTTCCTGTCGCGCCGCGGCACGCTCTTCCGCCGTATGGGCAACCTCACGGCAGCGCGCAGGGACTTCGGGGCCGCCCGCGACATCCTCGAGCTGGCGGACGCCGAGCCCATCGAGCGCGACTTCTGGCTCGCCAAGGTGGACGACGAGGCGGCACTGGCGTTGCTTGCCGAGGGCGCCTTCGAGGAGGCGACGTTCACGCTGGCGCGCAACATCGAGCGCTTCCGCAGCTATGCCCATGCCCTGGAGGTGGACGCCGAGTACCGGGTGCTCCGAACCACGCTGTACATCGGGTTGGCGTACGCCTGCCGAGGCATGGCCCAACCCTTCCGCCTGCCGCTGCCGGTGCTGCCGCTGCCCGAGACCGACCAGCCCGATCTCCGCCACGCGCGCCAACGCATCGGCGAGGTGCTCGCCGCGCTCGACGACAAGCCCGACCGCGAGTTGCACGGCGTGCTCTTCCGCCAGGCGCACCTCCACGCCAGCCTGGTAGCGGCTCGTCCCGAGGACGCGCTGGCCCACGCCGAGCAGGCGATCCGAGAGTCGCGCTTCGCCTACCAGCGCGCCGAGGCACTGGCTGCGGCGGTGGCCGCGCGCCTACGCCTGGGGGACGCCGAAGGCGCCATGGAGGCCCTGCGCGAGGGGGAGACGGCGATGCGGGATGCCCTCCCGGAGGACGACCGGCGGGAGCGCGGCGATCTGGGCCTTCGCGCACAGTACGTGGCGCTTGCGGGCGCCACACAGCTGCTGCACGGCGCTTCCGGCGAGGCCGCCGAGCGGCTCGCCAGCGCCCTCGAAGATCCCGATCTGACGGCCTACCACGAGGGCCTGTTGCGCGCCTTCGGCGAAGGTGCGGAGCGCATGCTCGCAAGCGATGGCGCCTGGCGCGCCCATGCCCGGCTCGGTGCCCTGCTGGGTCTGGAGGAGCGCCCCGACGTCGGTCCCGCACGGCTACCCGACGCACTGGTCGCGCGCTGGCGGGACCGGCAGCGGATGCTGGCGCTGGCGTCATGACCGCGGGACGTTCGTGACCGAGGCCACTGCCAGCCCGGCCGCTGGAGCGGCCCGCGTCGAGGTGTGCCTGACGCCCGAGGCGCTGGGCGCGCTCGAGCCGCACCCCGCCATCGACATGTTCCGCCCGGCCGCGAAGCAGCACCAGGCCCTCATCGGCATCGCGCGCGACGCCCAGTCGTGCGTCAGCGTGGGTGTGGACGAGGCCCGGATGGTGGCCTACGCGGCCTTCCACCCGCCCTCGGACGTGGAATCGTGGGGGGAGGACCGCACCGGCAGGATCATCGAGCTGGGCGCGGTCGAGGTGGCGCCGCCCTACCGCGGGCAGCGACTGGCCGAACGCCTGCTGGCGGCCAGCTTCGAGGACGGGCGCTTCGAGGACACCGTGGTGTTCGCCACCATGTACGTGTGGCACTACGACCTCAAGCGCACGGGGCTGAACGACTTCGCCTACAAGCGCCTGCTCGAGCGCCTGTACCGCAGCGCCGGCTTCGAGCCCTTCAACACCGCCGACGCCGAGGTCCGCAGCAGCTCCGCCAACCAGCTCATGGCCCGGGTCGGATCGCGCGCCGACCCGGCGGTCGTCGAGGAGTTCCACCGCCTCCGGACCCGCCCCCGCTTCTACGGCTGAGGCCGGACAGCGGGGCGCCGCGCGGCAGCCAGGGGGTACGATTCTTGCGAGGCGCGCGCGGCGCCGGCTCGGGTTTCGGAGGGCACCATGCTGGTACAGGACATCATGACGCGGCAGGTGGTCGCCATCGGCTCGGACATGCCGATCCGCGACGTCAACGCGCTGATGGAACAGCGCAACATCCGCCATTTCCCCATCCTCGAGAACGTCGGTAAGCAGCCCACCCGTACGGGGCCGGAGGGTGAGGACGCGGGCGTCGATCGCCTTGTGGGTATCGTGTCGGACCGCGATCTGCGCCTCGTCGGCGCGGACCACCCGCTGGCCCCCGCCGGCGTTGCGGCCACCGATGCGGTGCGTCGCGTGATGGTGGCGCCCGTCCTGACCGCACACCCCCTGGATCCCATCGAGGAGACGGCCAAGACCCTGCGGGAGAACAAGATCGGCGCCATGCCCGTCATGGACGGGGACCATCTGGTCGGTATCGTCACGGGCATCGACATGCTCGACGCACTGGTGCGCATGTCGGGCGTGTATGAGGCCGCCACCCGGCTCGAGGTGGAGGTGCCGAACCGGCCCGGCGCGCTGGCGTCGCTGCTCGCGGCCATCGCCGAGCGGCGCCACAACGTCTCCAGCGTGATGACCTCGCGCGCCGACGCCGAGAGCGTGACGTTCGTGCTGCGGGTGAACACCGTCGACGGCCGCCGGCTTGCCGAGCACCTGCGGGGCCAGGGCTTCGTGATCCTCTGGCCGGTCGACAAGACCCGCGAGCCGTGAGCGTTGCGGCCGACGAGAGGGAGCACGGGGGCGCCGCGGCGAGCCGCGTGCGCTTCGTATTCGACCCCTTGCTCGCCGAGTACGAGCTCTCTCCCGAGCATCCCTTCCGCCCGGAGCGGCTCGAGCTCACCCGCACCCTGCTCGAGGCCGTCGGTGCTCTGAGGCCCGAAGCGTACGCCGGCGTCACGCCCATCCCCGAGCGTGAGCTGGCGCGCGTTCACTCCACGCGCTACATCGACGCGGTCCGTCACGCCTCGCACGGGGAGTTGGAGGACGAGGCCTACGCCTACGGCATCGGCACCGGCGACAACCCCGTCTTCCCAGACATGCACGAGGCCGTGCTCCGCGTGTGCAGCGGCACCGTGACCGCCGTGGAACTGGTTGCGAGCGGTCAGGCGCGTCGCGCGGTCAACCTCGCAGGCGGCCTGCACCACGCCATGCGCGCCAAGGCGTCGGGCTTCTGCTTGTACAACGATCTCGCCCTCGGCATCCGGCGTGCTGTCGACGCGCACGGCCTGCGCGTGGCCTATATCGACCTCGACGTCCACCACGGCGACGGGGTGCAGTGGCTGTTCTACGACTCCCCAGACGTCATGACCATCAGTCTGCACGAGTCGGGGCGCTACCTGTTCCCGGGGACGGGGCACACCTACGAGACGGGGCGCGGGCCGGGCCGCGGCACGTCCGTCAACATGCCGCTCGAGCCGTTCACCGAGGACGCCTCCTTCCTCGAGGTCTTCGAGAGGGTGGTGCCGCGCGCGCTCGAGGTCTTCCAGCCCGACCTGATCGTTCTCCAGGCCGGAGCCGACATGCACCGCAACGACCCGCTGGCCGATCTCAACCTGAGCCTGGCTGCCATGGGCGCGAGCTACCGGCGGGTGGTGGAGCTGAGCGAACGCTTCACGGGCGGGCGGCTGGTAGCTACCGGCGGCGGCGGCTACGATCCGTACCGGACCGCTCCACGCGCCTGGGCGCTGCTGTGGGCCGCCATCACCGGCCAGGAGCTACCCGAGCACGTTCCCGAGGCGTGGCACGAGCGCTGGGCGTCGAGGAGCCCCGTCGCCCTCCCGGTACGCATGGTGGACGATCCCTCCGCCTGGACGCCGGTGCCTCGCCGCACCACGGTAAGCTCACACAACCGGGCCGTGGCCTCGCGGCTCATGGACGTGCTCGAGACCATCTGGAGCGACCACGGCGCGCATCCCGAACGCGTCGGCGAGGATCGGGAGGATTCCGCATGAGGATCGGATTCATCGGACTGGGCACCATGGGCGCGCCCATGGCGCGCCGCTTGCTCGAAGCGGGGCACGACGTCACCGTGCACAACCGCACACGCCAGCGCGAGGAAGCGCTGGAAACGCTCGGCGCCCACCGCGCCACCACCCCCCGCGAGTGCGCCCGTGACCGCGAGCTGGTCATCACCATGGTGAGCGACACGCCCGATGTGCAAGCCGTGGTGCTGGGCGAGGAGGGAGCGGTCGAGGGTATGGAGGAGGGCTCGGTGCTCGTCGACATGAGCACCATCAGCCCCGCCACCACCCGGCTGATCGCCGCTGCGCTCGAGGATCACGGCGTGGCCATGCTGGACGCCCCGGTGTCCGGCGGGAGCGAGGGCGCCGCAGGCGGCACGCTCTCCATCATGGTGGGCGGCGACGAGGCCGTTCTGGAGCGCGTGCGCAGCGTGCTGGACGTGCTCGGCACCACCGTGACCCACGTCGGTCCCGTCGGCAGCGGTCAGGTGACCAAGGCCATCAACCAGGTCATCATCGCAGGCACGTACGCCGCGATCGCCGAAGGTCTGGCGCTTGGGCTGGCCGCGGGCATCGACATCGAGGCGGCGCACGCCGCGGTGTCGGGCGGCGCCGCCGGCTCGTGGGGACTGACGAACCGCGGGCCGAACATGATCCACAACCACTACCCGCTGGGATTCCGCACCCGCCTGCACCGCAAGGACCTCGGCATCGCGCTGGCGTCGGCGCGCGATCTCGGCGTCGCGATCCCACTCGCAGCCTATGTCGAGCAACTCGAGACCAGCCTGGTCCAACGCGGCTACGGGGACGAGGACGTCTCCAACATCGCGCGCATCGTGCGCCAGCAGGCGGGCCTGGACGAGGAGGGCTGAGCGCGAACGCTCAGCCGGAGCGCGAACGCTCAGCCGGAGCGCGAACGCTCTGCTGCAGCCCGGGCGTAACGAACGTCCTCAAACGGCGCGGCGCGCCACCATCCACACACGGGCCGCGTCCTCCGGCGCGGGCTCACTGCTGGGGTAGGTGAGCGCCTCCACGCCCGTGAATCCCGCCGCCTCGAGCAACCGCGTCGCCTCCGGGGGGTCGTAGGGCCGCTCGTAGTGGATCTCCGTGAAGGGGCCGTACTCGGTCTCGCAGAAGGCCTCGACCTTCGCGAGTGCGGTGGTTTCGTCGAAGGAGTGGACCCAGCGGTAGTACACCTCGTCGGCCCAGCCCTCCACGCGGCCCCCCTCCCACAGGTCGCGCAGCCCGACCGTGGTGTTGACGTCGAAGATGAAGAGGCCGCCGGGCGAGAGATGTTCGAACACGCGGCGGGCCATCGCCTCGAAGCCGCTGGGCTCGAGCAGGTTGTTCAGGGCGTCGAACACCGAGTAGACCAGGGTGAAGCGTTTGGGGATCCGCATGGTGCGGAAGTCGCTGCAGTAGAAGCGCACCGACGGGAGTTTGCGCTGTGCCACGCGGAGCATGGCCTCCGAACCGTCGAGGCCGGACACCTCGACGCCGAGCGCCCGCATCGGGAGGGTAGCGTTGCCGGTGCCGCAGCCCACATCCAGTGCTTCGCCCCCCTGCCAGCCGCGCTCGCGCGCCAGCCGCAGGATGAAGGCGGCCCAGTCGTCGTACTCGACGTCGGCCATGATGGCGTCGTATACCTCTGCCAGGGCCGTGAAGGGGGCGCGTGACATGCGCGCTCAGTATACGTGGGCCCGCTCGAAGCGGCCCCACCCGGGAACGTTGCCCACGGCCGAGCGGCCAATGGTGGCGTGCGCAGCTGTGCTCCGTGACCCCCCTGCTAACCTCGTGGAGAACTTTGAGGGTCGCCTCGCTTCCGCTGCCCCCCTGCGAGGTTGCTCTCAAGGTTCCCTTTTGGGCACAGTCTTTGTGGCAGCGTCTCTGTGGCGCGACTCTGTGCACCTCACTGTGGAGCGGTCTCGCCGCGCGGGGAGCCTCAGGCCGAGCGCTCCGCCCCTTCGCGCACCAACAGGACGATCTTGCCGATGTTGCGGTTGGCCTGCATGCGCTCGTGCGCCTCGACGGCCCGCTCGATCGGCACGACACTGTCGATGACCGGGTCGAGACGCCCCTCGGCCAGCGCCTGCCCGAAGCGCTCCTCGAAGGACTCGCGGATGCGCACCTTCTCGCCCGGCGGACGGGAGCGGAGCGTCGACCCCTTCAGCGTCGCCCGTTTCGCCATCAGCCGGCGGATGTCGAAGCTCGCCTGACGGCCGCTGAGCGTGGCGATGAACACCATGCGACCGCCGACGCGCAGGAGCTCGAGGTTACGCTCGAAGTAGGCTTCCCCCACCATGTCGAGGATGACGTCGACGCAGCCGGCGTCGGCGCCGGTTCCGACGTGCTCCCGGATGGCCTCGGCGAAATCCCGACGGCGGTAAGGGATGGCGAGCTCGGCGCCGAGGTCGCGGCAGGCCGCCACCTTCTCGTCGCTGCCGGCCGTGGTGTAGACCGCGGCGCCGGCGAGGACGGCCTGCTGGATGGCAGCCGTCCCGACGCCGCTGGCGCCCCCATGGATGAGCACGCGTTCGCCGGCACGCAACCCCGCCTCCAGGAAGAGGTTGAGGAAAGCGGTGAAGGCGGCCTCCGGCAGGGCCGCCGCCTGGGCGAAGCTCCAGCCCTCGGGCACCGGCATCAGCATGCCCGCCGGGACCGCCGCGCGCTCGGCGTACCCTCCGCCGGGCAACAGGGCACAGACCCGGTCCCCGGCGTGCACCCCGTGCACGCCCGCGGGTACCTCACGCACGACGCCCGCAACTTCGAGGCCCAGGATGTCGCTCTCCCCCTGGGGCGGGGGGTAGTGCCCTGCGCGTTGCGACAGGTCGGCGCGGTTGAGCGCCGTGGCGTGGACGTCGACCATCACCTCGCCGGGCCTCAGGGCCGGTTCCGGTACCTCGCGGTACGCGAGCTCGCCGCCTTCGCCAACCACGATCGCCTTCATGCGGGCCTCCTCGGCCCTCATGCTAACGCTCGTGCCCGTCGTGCTGCCTGCCCTCCTTCGCACGGACCTCACACAGACCTGTTAGCGTAGCGCCATGATCGGCGTAGACCTGGGTACCACCAACGTCCGCATCCATGTCAAGGGCAAGGGCGTGATGCTCCGTGAGCCCGCCGTGATCGCGGTCGTCAAGGGCACCACCGATGTCAAGGCCGTCGGTCAGGACGCCTACCGCATGCTCGGTCGGACACCGGGCAACATCACCGCCGTGAGGCCCATGGCCGACGGCGTCATCGCCGATTACACCCTCACCGAGAAGATGCTCAAGGCCTTCATCTCGAAGGTCCTGACCGGTGCCAACCGCCTGCTGCGTCCCAACATCATGGTCTGCATCCCCAGCGGCATCACCGAGGTCGAGAAGCGCGCCGTGCTCCAGGCGGTCAACGAGATCGGGGCGCGCAAGGCCTTCCTGATCGAGGAGCCGGTGGCCGGCGCCATCGGCGCGGGCGTCAACATCGCCGATCCGGTCGGCTCGATGGTCATCGACATCGGCGGCGGTACCACCGACATCGCCATCATCAGCATGGGCGGCATCGTGGTCTCCGAGAGCCTGCGCATCGCCGGCAACACCTTCGACCGTGACCTCATGGCCTTCGTGAAGGCCCAGCACAACCTGCTCATCGGCGACCGCACCGCCGAAGAGATCAAGCGCACGGTCGGCGCCGCGGTGATCTCCTCGGACGGGGAGGAGCGCAGCATGGAGGTGCGCGGCCGCGACCTGATCGACGGCATGCCCAAGAGCATCACCATCACCACCGAGGACGTGGTGCGGAGCCTGACAGAATCGCTGGACAAGATCGCAGCGGGTGTGCGCAAGGTTCTCGAGCACGCACCCCCGGAGCTGGTCTCGGACGTCATCGAACGCGGCATCGTGATGACGGGGGGCGGTGCCAAGCTACGCGACCTCGACGCCTTCCTCAGGCGCGTGACCAACATCCCGGTCGCGGTGGCCGAGACGCCGGAGGACTGCGTGGTGCTGGGGACGGCCAAGGCGCTCGACATGTCGCACGTGCTGCAGGACGCGCGCAGCACCGTCCTGCGTTACTAGTCACGAACGACACGCCTACTTCCGGAGCGATCCGTCAGGGCGGCGCCTCCCACTCGTCGTATGTCCCAGTCGTCGTATGCATTTTGGGTAGCGAAGCCGAGCAAGGCGAACATGGCCTGCGCCGCTTCGTGGTCGATGCATGGCGCACCGCGTCCCACAGTGGGCCTGGCCGCTCGGATCTCCGCAAGAACGGCCAGACGGTCCGTATGAACGCAAGCTCGCCGCCGGTTGCGTCGAGTCGCGAGCGGCCAGGGCACGGCGCACGCCGGGCGAGCACGAGCCCTCCCTGACCTCGAAGCTGGACATGCTGTCGCCCGCCCTGTAGAACACCTCGACGACGCGAACGCGCCCGACGGACGGGGTCACTCCTGGGCGGAGCCGCCCCCGATCCCAACGAGCTCGAGCTCGAACGTCAACGGCTGACCCGCCAGCGGGTGGTTCGCATCGAGCTTGACGCTCTCCTCACCCACCTCGGCGACGGTCACGGGCACGGCCTGCCCGTCGGGCTGGCGCAGCTCGAGCCGCATGCCCGGTGCGATCTCCATGTCCTCGGGGACCTGCTCCTTGGGCAGATCGAGCACGAGGTCGTCGCGCCGCTCCCCGTAGGCGTCATCGGCTTCGATGCGCGTTTCGCGCGCCTCGCCGACCTCCATCCCTTCGACCGCGCGTTCGAAACCGGAGATCACCTGCCCGGTCCCCACGGTGAACTCGAGGGGTTCGCGCTCGCGAGAGGAATCGAAGACGGTGCCGTCTTCGAGGCGTCCTGTGTAATGGACGCGCACGGTGTCGCCAACATTGGCTGTGGCCATGGCGGCCTCCTTCCCTGCCGGCCGGCACGCCGGCGCGACGCGAACGTCCCGACGACGGTCCCGCCGCAGTCTGGGCAGTCTACCCGTCGCCCCGGCGGGGCCATGGCGGGTGAATCACGAACCCCCGCGTCGGCGCCACCCGGCCCCGACCCTAGTGGATCACGAAGATCCCCAGCAGCCCACCGGCCACGATCAGCAGCGCCGGGTGCACGTTGAAGCGGATGGAGAGGAAGAAGGCGGCGGCCGCCAGCAGCCACAGCGACCAGTTCTTCAGCCACTGCGGGGGCATCCCGAACGCCCGGGGGGCGAACTCCCACACGACCAGGGCCAGGAGCGCGATCACCACCGGGCGCACTCCCCGAAGGAAGTGCTCGAACACGGGGCTGTTGCGGTAGCGCAGGTAGAGGCTGCCGAGCGCGATCATCGCGATGATGGTGGGCACCGCGACCCCGATGAGCCCCATCGCCGCACCGGGCCAGCCCGACACCTTGAAGCCGACGTACCCCGCCATCTTGGTGGCGATGGGACCCGGCAGGGAGTTCCCGAAGGCGAAGGCGTCGAGGAACTCGTCCTTGGTGAGCCAGTGCTGCACCTCGACGACCTCCTCCTGGATGAGAGGGATCATCGAGGGACCGCCGCCGAAGCCGAACAGCCCGACCTTGGCGAACGACCAGAACAGTTGGAAGAGCCGCATGATGCCGAGTCTACCGTCCCCGCCGGGCGCGAGCGTCCGGACCCCGATGCTGGCTCGACCGCCGGCCGACCATCACGCCCCCTCCCCTTCGACACTCGTCTCGCGCACATCGAACAAGTCACGAAGGTAGTCACCGAAGAAGTTGATGCTCAGCACCGTGATCATGATGGCGACACCCGGGAAGATGCCGAGCCACCACGCGCGGCTGATGAAGCTGCGGGCATCGCTGAGGATGAGCCCCCAGGTGGGCGTCGACGCCTTCACGCCGAGCCCCAGGAAGCTGAGCCCGGCCTCGGCGAGGATGGCATAGGAAACGCTGACGGTCGCCTGCACGATGAGCGGCGCCATGGAGTTCGGCAGGATGTGGCGCAGCATCAGTCGCACGTCCGACGCTCCCAACGCCCGCGCCGCCTCCACGTAATCGCGCTCGCGGACGGTCAACACCATGCCCCGGGCGATCCGCGCGAAGTCGTCCAGGAAAGCCAGGGCCACGGCGATGATGACGTTGCTCAGGCCGGTACCGAAGACGGCCACCAGGTATACGGCGATGATGAAGTTGGGGAACGCCCACTGCAGATCGATGTAGCGCATGATGATGGTGTCGAGCCAGCCGCCGTAGTACCCGGCCAGCAGCCCCATGAGCACGCCCAGCAGCATCGAGGACACGACCGTCACGATGCCCACGAACAGTGAGATGCGCGCGCCGTAGATGACGCGGCTGAGCAGGTCGCGGCCGAGGTCGTCGGTGCCGAAGGGATGGGCCCAGCTCGGCGGGCTCATCATGCCGAAGGCCATCGAGGTAGGGTCGGCCGGCGACACGTACGGCGCCAGGGCGGCGGCGCCGACCAGCACCACCAGCACCACCAGGGAGATGAGCGCGCGCCGGTCGGCGAGAAGGAGCTTGAGCCAGCGCGCCCTCTTGCGGCGGGCGGGCACCGTCTGGACGGCGGTCGGTCGGAGCGGAACGGGTTCGGCCATGCGCTTCACCTCAACCGGATGCGGGGGTCGATGACCGTGTAGAGCACGTCGACCACAAGATTCGTCGCAACGAAGATGGCGGAGACCACCAGGATCGCACCCTGCACCACCGGGTAGTCGCGGTTGAGGATGCCCTGGATCAACACCCGTCCCAGCCCCTTGATGGCGAAGACGTTCTCCACCACCACCGCCCCTGCCATGAGCAGCGCGAAGGCGATGCCGGTGACGGTGACCACGGGGATGAGGGCGTTGCGGAACGCGTGCTTCAACACCACCCGGTTCTCGACCAGCCCCTTGGAGCGGGCCACGGTGATGAAGTCCATCTTCATCACCTCGAGCATCGAGGAGCGGATCATGCGGGCCAGGATGGCGGAGAACGCGGTGCCGATGGCGGTCGCCGGCAGGATCAGGTGGCGGAGCCAGGGGATG
The DNA here is from genome assembly GCA_963783895.1 of uncultured Trueperaceae bacterium. Taxonomy (GTDB): domain Bacteria; phylum Deinococcota; class Deinococci; order Deinococcales; family Trueperaceae; genus JASBRS01. The sequence continues at coordinate 6 of CAWAPF010000013.1, read as the reverse complement.
AAGCCG
>CAWAPF010000012.1:0-103233 GCA_963783895.1 uncultured Trueperaceae bacterium | reverse complement strand
ACCCGGCCGAGCATCCCGGCTCGGCGGGGGCCGCCCCGGCACGTCCAGAGCGACGATCAGTACACGAACTCGTCGATGTGGTAGAGCGCCACCCGCGCCTCCGGCACGGCGCGACGCGTCGCGGCACGCAGGCGCTCGTACTGCGCGGCGCGCTCGGCGGCCGACAACGGCCGCAGGCCGTCGGCGGCCGCGCGCGCCGCGTAGGTCGAGCCGGGTTGCACAACGAAGGGCGACAGGTAGACCAGGTCACCGGCCTCGAGCGGCAGGCGACGCAACAAGGCCGCCGTCTCGCGCTCGTGCACCTCCGCGAAGCGCGCGCCACCGGCGCCGACCATGACGATGACCGAGACCGCCAGCCCCGCCTGCTTGAGGGTGGCGATGAAGGCGGTCGCCTCGTCGGCGCCGCCCGGCTTGTTGAGGTAGGCCAGCAGCGCATCGGAGCCGGTCTCCAAGCCGATCGCCACGCGCTCGAGCCCCTGCGCAGCGAGGTCGCGCCAGGCGCTGGCGGGCTTGCGCTCGCCCCCGAAGACATCGACGAAGCTACTCAGCTTCCGGCCCGGGAATGCGGCGCGCACGATCTTCATGAGCGGCTCGAGGCGCGCGTTGGACAGCACCAGGGCGTTGCCGTCGCCGAAGAAGACACTCTGGCGAGCCTCGGCCGCGCGCCCCAGCAGCGCCCGGACCGATTCGACGTGCTCGGCGAAGGCCTCCGGATCGCGCACCTGGAATGGGCGATCCTGATAGAAGGTGCAGAACGTGCAGCGGTTCCACGAGCACCCATAGGTGGCCTGCAGCACCACCGAGCCGTACTGGTCGGGCGGAAGGATGCTGACGGGCCGGTAGGCGGCCAGGAAGCGCCGGCGCTCGTCCAGCAGGCGCTCGGGCGTCCAGGCGAGGATCTGCTCCAGGCGGCCGGCGAGCGCGCGTGCTTCGTCGTCTTCGAGGCCGCGGAGCCGAGCCCCGTCCGAGCGCCGCAGCCCGCCACTGGCGAGCGCTTCGCGCGCTGCCGCCGCCGCCTCGGCGGCCCGCCGGAAGTGGCTCGCCGCGTCGCCTTCGTCCACGCGCCAACGGCGGCGCACGCCGTCGACCGTGTGGCGGCCGAACACCTCCGAGGCCAGCGAGCGCTTGTACGTCCGCCCCCCGGTCAGCCAGCTCTGCGGCCGCCCTTCCAGGTCGAAACTCACCACCTCGCGCCTGTGTCGGCTCAGGGTGGTGGCACCCTCCTGCAGCGAGACCAGGAAGGCGCCCTCCTTGCTGTCGGGGGCCGGGCCGGTTTCGGGACCGGTGTCAGGGCCGGATTCGGGAGCGACGCTCACCCCTCCATGCTAGCTCCGGGGCCCCCGTGGGCGGCCGCGAAGGCGTCGCGCAGGAGCGCCAGGTCGAGCTCGTCGGTGGCCTCCACCACCCGATGTGCCGCGGCCAGGCGGGCGGCGTCGCCCACGCCGACCGTGGCCATCGAAGCACCGCGGAGCGCAGCGACGCCCGCCTCGGCGTCCTCGATGCCCAGGCAGTCCTCGTCGGGCAGGCCGAGCGCTTCGGCCGCGCGCTGGAAGACCTCCGGATCGGGCTTGCCGCGAACGACTCCGCCGGCGTCGACCACCACGTCGAAGACGTCCTCGAGTCCGAGGCTGCGGATCACCGCCGGCGCGTTGCGGCTGGCCGACGCCACCGCGAGCTTGAGCCCCGCCTCCCGGGCTTCGCGCAGCAGGGCGCCCACGCCGGGCAGCATGTCGGCCGGGGAGATCCCCCCGATGAGCTCCTGGTAGTGACGGTTCTTGTCATCGGCCAGGCGCGCCTTCTCCTCCGGGGTGAAGCTCTTGTCGCTGCGCTCGAGGATCCGCTCCAGCGACTCCATGCGCCCGATGCCGCGCAGCGCCTCGTTGGCCTCGCGATCGAAGGGGATGCCGAGGTCGTCGGCCAGCGCCTGCCAGGCACGGTAGTGGTACTCGGCCGTATCGGTGATGACGCCGTCCAGATCGAACAGCACCGCCTTGAGCTGGGGCGTGTTGGGGCGCGCCGCCTGTCCGCCGGGCCCGAGCTCCAGCACGTCGGACCGGTGCGCCACGCTCAGGGGCCCGCCTTCGACGAGGTGGTAGAGCGTCCGCTCGCGCTGCACCGCGACCTCGAGGGTGGCACCGCGGAACGCCACCCGGAAGCGCAACCCCTCCCATGCCGCGGGCAGGCGCGGCTCGAAGCTGAGGCGCCCGTCACGCACCCGCATGCCCGCGAATCCGGCCACCACCGTCAGCCAGGTCCCTCCCATGGCAGCGGTGTGCACACCGTCCTTGACGTTGCGGTTGATGTCGTCGAGGTCCATGCGGGCGGTACGCCCGAAGTAGTCGTACGCCTTGTCGATCTGGCCCAGCCGCGCAGCCACGAGGCCGTGCACGCACGGCGACAGCGACGAGTCGTGGGTGGTGAGCGGCTCGTAGTAGGCGAAGTCGCGGCGCGCCTCGGCCCGGCCGAAGTGCTCCTCGCGCAGGAAGAGCGCGAGCACCACGTCGGCCTGCTTCAGCACCTGCCGGCGGTAGATGTCGAGCGGGTGGTAGTGGAGCAGCAGGGGACGCTTGCCGTCCGGGATGGTCGCGGGGTCCCACGGCTCCTTGTCGAGGAAGCCGTCGTCCTGCGGGTGCACCCCCAGCTCGCGGTCGAAGGGCAGCTCCATGCGGTCCGCCGCCAGGCCCCAGCGCTCGAGCTCGCCGGCGTCGAGCGCCAGAGCGCGGGCGAGCTCGGCGTAGCGCGACGGCGCCTCGCGCTCGAGGCGCTCGGCGATCCGCACCGCAAAACGCAGATGTCCCTGCGCCATCAGGTTGGTGTAGAGGTTGTTGTCCACCAGGGCCGTGTACTCGTCGGGGCCGGTGACGGTGTGCAAGCAGAAGCGCCCGCCACGGCGCGCCACGAAGCTGCCGCGCGACAGCCAGAAGCGGGCGGTCTCGAACAGCATCGCGGCACCCCCCTGCCACAACAGGTCGACGTCTTCGGTGGCCTCCAGGTAGCGTTCCAGGGCGTAGGCGATGTCGGCGTTGATGTGGAGCTGGGCGGTGCCTGCCGGGAAGTAGGCCGACGCCTCTTCGCCGTCGATCGTGCGCCAGGGGTAGAGGGCGCCGGCGTGGGAGAGCTCGGCTGCGCGGGCGCGGGCGGCGTCCAAGCCGTGGATGCGGTGCTCGAGCATGGAACGGGCCACCTCGGGCCGGGTGTACAGGAAGAACGGGAGCACGTACACCTCGGCGTCCCAGAAGAGGTGTCCCTCGTAGCCGGGCCCGGTCAGCCCCTTTGCGGCGATCGAGCTGCGGCCGTCCCTGCCGGTGCCCTGCAGTAGCTGCAGAGCCCCGAAGCGCAGGCTCTGCTGCAGGGCGTCGTCCCCTTCGACCTCGATGTCGCTGCCGCGCCAGAACGACGCCAGCGCCTCGCGCTGCTCCGCCTCGAGCGCTTCGAACCCGGCCGTCCGCGCCTCCCGTGCGGCGTCGGCGCAACGCTCGAACAGCTGGGCGACCTCGACCTCGCGGGAATCGACGTAGGCGAGGCTCTTCTCCAGCGTGACGGCCTCGCCCCGACCGGCGCGGACGCGGTAGGTCAGCGTCAACCGGTGGTCCTCCTCGAGCGCGCGGCGCTCCAGGGTCTCCCCGCCGGTCACCCGATGGTCGGCCGCGACCCCGAGCTCCATGCCGCTCAGGGGCGCGCGCTGGCGCAGCGCCAGCAGCTCGCCCTCGAGCTCGGAGGCGACGCTCACCAGGACGCGCCCGGCCACGCCTCCGACGCGGTGGTCGCTCTCGTCCACGGCGTTCTCGACGCGCCCGTCGACGCTGGAGCGCAGCTCGAGCTCGAGCTCGGCGTCGAGCGGCGCCACGCGGTAGCGCAGGGCGGCGACGGGCCTCCGCGTCAACGACACCAGCCGTTCGATGCGCACCGACACCCGCTGCCCGCGGGGCGAGACCCAGGTGAGCGAGCGCTCGAGCACACCCCGGCGGAAGTCCAGCACACGTTCGTACGCCTCCACGCGCCCGTCGCTCATGGAGAAGCGCTCACCGTCGACCCGCAGCTCGATGCCCAGGGCGTCCGTGACGTTGAGAAGGGTCTGGCGCTTGCGGGCCAGTCCGTAGGCGTCCTCGGGGTAGTGGATCGGTCCCGACTCGAAGAAGCCGTTGAGGTAGGTCCCGCGGACCGAGCTGCCGACGGCGGGGTCGAGCCCCTCCTCGAAAGCGCCCCGCATCCCCAGGTAGCCGTTGCCGAGCGCGAACACCGTCTCGCTGCGCGCGCAGGCGGCCGGGTCGAAGGCCGTCTCGCGGACGGCCCAGGGCTCGACGGGATAGTGCGAAGTCGTCTGCGCGTCCTGCATCACGTCCTCCAGGGGGAGCGCGCCAGCTCTCCGAAAGCGGCGCCGCCCCGGGCCCAGGCTAACCGAAGGTCGGCCTGCGCCCACCCTTGAAGACCTCGCGCACCTCCCGGTAGGCCCGGGCGTCGTGCAGCGGGTCCGCACCCAGCACCAGCAGGTCGGCGCGCGCGCCGGGTCGCAGCGACCCCACCTCTCCGTCGAGGTCGAGCGCCGCCGCCGCCTGTCCGGTCGCCGCCTGCAGCACGGCCGCCAACGGCAGCCCGATCTCGGCCAGCAGCTCCAGCTCGCGCGGCAGGTTGCCGTGCGGGTTGAGCGGGGTGCCGGCGTCGGTGCCTGCGGCGATCCGAACGCCGGCACGATAGGCCTCGAGTGCGTTGGCACGGTGACGCTCGGCGATGGGGCGGGTCTTCGCAACGGCCCACTCCGGCACCCGCCCTTCTCCCGAAAGGATCCCGTCGGGCGCTGCCAGCGTCGGCACCAGCCAGACCGGGCGCGGCCCCGCCGTCATGAGGCCGAGGGCCTCCTCGTCCCAGTTGTCGAAGGCACCGTGCTCGAGGGTGTCGATGCCGGCGCGCAGCGCGTTCTTGATGCCGGCGAGGCCCTGGGCGTGGGTGGCGGTACGCTTGCCCGCCTTGTGTGCCTCCTCGATGCCGGCGCGCAGCTCCGCCTCGGTGAGCGCTTCCGCGCCCGCCGTGACGCCGGGGGTGAGCACGCCCCCGGTGGCCATGAACTTGAGCACCCGGGCACCGGCCTGGAGCTGACCGCGCGCCGCCCGGCGAACCGCGTCGGGCCCGTCGGCCTCGATGCCGAAGGCGTGGGCATGGCCGCCCGTCATGGTGATGTTGCGTCCGCACGCCACCACCATCGGCCCCTCGATACGACCGTCCTCGACGGCCCGCGCGAGGTCGATGGCGAGCGTGCCGGGGCCGCCGAGGTCCCGCACGGTGGTGATGCCGGCGCGCAGGTGCGCCCGCAGGTGTTCCAGCGCCCGGACCACGGTATCCGTCGTGCGCTCGGCCTGGAGCCGTGCACTGGGGTCGGTTCCGCCGTCGAGGCTCAGGTGGATGTGGGCGTCGACGAGACCGGGAACCACCCAGCCGTCGAGCTCCACCACATCGGCGCCCGCGGCCGGCGCGCGGTCCTCGAGGGTGACGATGCGGCCATCGGTAACGTGCAACCAGCCCTCGCGGGCGGCGGCCTCGACCGGGTCGATGAACGTGCCATGGAAGACGACGGCATGGGAGTCGGGCATGGGGATCCTTTCGGGGGGAGGGGGCTCAGCGGGAGCCGCGGAGCTGGGGGTCGAGCGCGTCGCGCAGACCGTCGCCGAGCAGGTTGAAGCCCATCACGGCGAGGAAGATGGCGATCCCCGGGAAGGTGCTCACCGAAGGGTTCGAGAAGATGTAGTTGCGCCCCTGCCCTAGCATGGCCCCCCACTCCGGCGTCGGAGGTTGGACCCCCAGACCCAGGAAGCCCAGCCCGGCTGCCGTCAGGATGGTCCCCCCCATCGACAGCGTGGCCTGCACGATGACGGGCGCCAAGGCGTTGGGGAGCACGTGCCGCCACAACACCCGCTGGTCGGCCGCCCCCAGGGCGCGACTGGCCTCGACGTAGCTGATCTCGCGGATGGTCAGTACCGAGCTCCTCACCAGTCTCGCGAAACGCGGGATGGTGCTGATGCCGACCGCCACGATCACGTTGGTGAGGCCCACCCCCAGCAGCGATACCAGCGTGAGCGCGAGCAGGAAGCTGGTGAACGCCAGCATCAGGTCCATCACGCGCTGGATGATCATGTCCGTGGCGCCCCGGTAGAAGCCGGAGACGATGCCGAGCGGCACCCCTACTACGATGCCCACCGCCACCGCGAAGGCGCCGATGAAGAGCGTCAACCGGCCGCCGTAGAGGATGCGGGCCAGCAGGTCGCGGCCGAGCTGATCGGTGCCCAGCAGGTGCGTTCGGGAGGGGTGCTGCAGCACGTCGCCGAGGGACTGCCTGGCCGGATCGTAGGGCGTCAGCAACGGCGCGAAGATCGCCGCCAGGACGAGCACCAGCAGGATGACGACACCGGCGACGGCCGACGGGTTCCTGCGCAAGCGCTTGAGGGTCTCTCCGCCGAAGACGCGTCGTAGCAGGTCGCTGGAGCGGGCAGCCGGAACCGGGCTAGCCATAGCGCACCCGCGGGTCGATGCGCTCGTACAGCAGGTCGACCGCCAGGTTGACCAGCGCGAACATCAGCGCGAAGACGATGACCAGTCCCTGCACCATGGGGTAGTCGCGGGCGAAGATGGAATCGACCAGCAGCCGTCCCATCCCCGGCCATCCGAACACCGTCTCGGTGAGGATGGCGCCCCCGAGCAGCTCGCCGAACTGCAGCCCGATGATGGTCACGATCGGCGGCAGAGCGTTGCGCAGGGCGTGCCGCCAGAGCACGCTGCGGGCGTGCGTCCCCTTGGCGCGCGCGGTGCGCACGTAGTCCTGGCGGAGCACCTCGAGCATGCTGGAGCGCGTGATGCGCGCGATGAACGCCACCGAGAAGGCGGCCAGCGTGAACGCCGGCAGGATGATCGAGAGAGGGCCCGAAGCGCCCGCGGCCGGCAGCCACCGGAGCTGGATCGAGAACAGGATGATGAGCATCAGGCCCAGCCAGTACACGGGCATGCTGATGCCGAAGAGCACCAGCGCCGACACCGCCAGGTCGATGAGGCTGCCGGCGCGGGCCGCGGCCAGGGCTCCGAGCGGTAGACCCACCGCCACCGCGACCGCCAGGCTCACGACCGCGAGCAGGGCCGTGTAGGGGAGCCGCGCCAGGATCTCCTGGGTGACGGGGTCCGAGGTGCGGGCGCTGATGCCCAGGTTGCCGTGGGCGAGATCGTTCAGGAAGATGCCGGCCTGCGTCCACAGCGGCTGGTCTAGACCGAGCTGGGTCCGGATGCGCGCGACGTCCTGATCGCTCGCCAGCACCCCCGCGATGACGCGGGCCGGGTCGCCCGGCAGAATGCGCACCATCAGGAAGATCGTGATGGCCACGAACACGATCGTGACCATCACTCCGATGAGACGCTGCAGCAGGTAGCCGAGTGAACCGCTCATGAAGGCCGCAGCACCGCCGTGCCCAAGGCTCCTCCCCTAGTTCGCGGGGTGCGCGTAGAGCGCGTAGAACTTCTCGTTAGGCAGGCCCGTGATGCCGGCCAGGTTGGCCTGGTAGGCCATCGGGAAGCTCTGCACCCACAGGAAGATCCAGGGGGCGTCATCCCAGATGATCTGGGAGGCCTGCTGGTAGAGCTGCTCCCGCTTCTGGACGTCGATCTCGCTACTCGCCTGGTCCAGCAGCTTCTGGACGTCCTGGTTGCAGTAGAACGAGGTCGCCAGGCCGTTGGGTGGGCTCTGGCTGCAGTCGAACTGCTGCATCTGCTGCGACGCGTCCATGAAGGAGGGTGCCCAGCCCAGCAGGTGGAGCTCGGTGGTGTTCTCGGCCTGCGGCTTGGTGATGGTGCCGACGTAGGTGGGCCAGTCCATGGTGCGCACGTCCACCTTGAAGCCGATGTCCCGGATGTAATTGGCGATCGCCTGGGCGGCCGGGAAGTCCTGCACGTAGCGGCCGGTCGGGGAGATCATGTGGAGCGTGATCTGCGAGGGATCGACGTTCGCCTGCTTCAACAGCGCCTTGGCCTTCTCCGGGTCGTAGGGGTAGGCTCCGATCTTCTTGTAACCGAAGAGGCTGGGCGCCATCGGGGCGTCCATCGGCTCGGCGGCGCCGAACAGCACACCCTTGATGATGGCCTGCTTGTCGACCGCGTAGTTGAGCGCCTCACGCACCAGCTTGTTGTCCAGCACCTTCTTGCTGGTGTTGATGGCGATGAAGATGGTGCGGTCGCTGGGCCCCAGGAGCACCTTCACGCGAGGGTTGTTCTGGAGCGCCGGCAGGTCGGAGGTGGGCGGCAGGATGATGAGATCGACCTGGCCGGCGAGCAGCAGGCTCTCGCGGGTGGTGGCTTCGGGGACGACCTGGAAGACCACTTTGTCGTAGTAGGGCTTGTCGCCCCAGTAGCCGTCGTACCGGTTCACCACGACGTTGGTGCCCTTCTGCCGGGAGGCGTAGGCGTAGGGACCGGTGCCCACCGGATGAACGATGTTCTCGTAGCTGTTGCCGTCCTTGTCGACCGAAGCCGGTGACAACATGCCCACCGTGGTCTGCGACAGGGCGCCTACCAGCGCGGGCGACGGCTCCTTGAGGTTGAGCCGGACCGTGTTGGCGTCCACCGCGTCGACGGAGTCGATCACCGTGAGCTGGCCGCGGCGCGGGACCCGGACCTTGGGATCGAGCAGGCGCTCCAGGTTCCACTTCACGGCGCTCGCGTCGAACGGCGTTCCGTCCTGGAAGGTCACGCCCTGCCGCAGCTGGAACGTCAACGACTTGCCGTCAGCCGAGGTGCTCCAGCTCGTGGCGAGGTCGGGCACGAGCTTGCCCGTCTCGTCGATGGTGACGAGGGGCTGCACCATGTAGTCGAGAACGTTGTCCACGGTGGTGGTCGTGCCTTGTGCCGGATCGAGGGAGTCGGGGTCGACCCCGATCGCGATCCGGAAGGTCTGCTGCGCCAGGGCCGCGCCTGCGAACAGGGCGAACACGACGGCCACGAAGGCTGTCAACGAGCGTCTCCGCATGAACATGCACCTCCATCACGGGGTGAAGCGAACATAACCCGGCTCCATGACGAGCCGCAAGTGCATATGGACGCGGAGGCGCTCGTGAATACGATTGCAAGATCGGCGCCGGCCCACGCCCCCCGGAGCGACCGGCCACGATGCCGGCGGTGCACGCCAGGTAAGCTGGAAGGGCCATGAACGCCGCATCCTTCCTCCGGCGGCCGGCCGGGCATGCTCCCCGGCGGCCCGCACCTGCCCTCGCGGTGCAGGCGTGACGGGCTCCTCGCGCCGTCGACGCGCGCGGCCCCCGCTCGCGCCCTCCGCCGGCATGGTCGGGAGCTCGCCCGGGAGCGTCATCTACACCGGTCCGGCGCGCGACGCGCCGGTCACCTTCGAGCTCATCTGCTACGACGAGGGGCGCTACGACGAGCTGCGCGAGCTCAGCCTGGAGCAGGCCCTGCAGCGCGTACGCCAGGACCCGGGGGTGCGCTGGCTCAACGTCAACGGCGTCCACCGCACGGAGATCATCGAACAGATCGGCGCGGCGCTCGACCTGCACCCGCTCACCATGGAGGACATCGTCAGCCTCGGGCAGCGCCCCAAGATCGAGGACTACGAGCGCTACCTCTACATTGCGCTGCGCATGCTCGCCTACGGGTCCCACGACATCGAGGACGGGCAGAGCGAGCTGGACAACGAGCAGCTCAGCCTGATCCTGCTCGACCGCGTGGTGGTGACGTTCCAGGAACACCCCGGTGACGTGTTCGAGCCGCTTCGCGAGCGCCTCCGGCAGGGCAAGGGACGGCTCCGAAAACTCGGGGCCGACTACCTCGCCTACGCGCTGCTCGACATCGTGATCGATCGCTACTTCACGGTGGTCGAGAATTACGGGGACGCGATCGAGGATCTCGAGGCCGAGATCCTGTCGAACCCCACCACCGAGGTATTGCAGCGCGTCAACCACCTCAAGCGCGAGACGCTGATGGTGCGCAAGGCGGTGTGGCCGCTGCGCGAGGTGATCGCCGGGCTCGAGCGCGAGGAGGGCGACCTGATGTCGCCCACCGCCATCACCTACCTGCGCGACGCCCATGACCACGCGATCCAGGTCATCGACACCGTCGAGAGTCTGCGCGACATGCTCACCAACCTGCACGACATGTACTTGTCGGCGCTCAGCTACCGCATGAACGACGTGATGAAGGTGCTGACCATCATCGCCACCATCTTCATCCCGCTCAGCTTCCTGGTCGGCGTCTACGGCATGAACTTCAAGGACATGCCCGAGCTCTCGTGGCCGTGGGCCTACCCCGCCCTGTGGGGCCTGATGCTGGTGATCGCCCTCGGCATGCTGGCGATCTTCCGGCGCCGAGGCTGGTTCTAGGGCCGCGGCGCCCCGCCGAGGCTGGTTCTAGGGTCGCGGCGCCCCGCCGAGGTTGGTCCTAGAGCGGCGCCCCGCTGCGGCTGGTTCTAGCGGCCGCTTCTTGGTCCGCGGCCGCCGCTCACGCCCCGCTGACATCGCGCAGGGCCAGGATCAGCGGGCGCAGGCGCCCCGCCTTCAGCCTGAGCGCGGCCCGGTTCACCACGAAGCGGGCGCTCGACCGGAGGATGACGTCGACCTCTTCCAGGTCGTTGGCCTCCAAGGTAGCACCCGTCTGCACCACGTCGACGACCGCATCGGCGAGGCCGGAGAGGCAGGCCAGCTCCACGTTCCCGGCGAGGCGCACGACCTCGGCCGAGCTCCCCATCCGCCGCAGGTACTCGGCGGTCACGCGAGGGTACTTGCTCGCCACCCTGGCGACCGCGCCCGAGGCGCCCCGCGGCCGGATCAGCGACAGCCGGCAACCTGCGAAGCGAAGATCCACCGGTTCGTAGAGCGCGCTCCCGGCCTCGGCCAGGACGTCCTTCCCGACCACTCCGGCATCGGCCACCCCCAGGTCGACGTAGGTGGGCACATCGGCATTGCGCATGACGATGAGCTCCGCGTCGCCGGCATCGAAACGCAGGGCGCGGTCGTCGGCCGGCAGCTCGAGGCGCAGCCCCGCGGCCCGCAGCACGTTGAGAGCCTCCTGCATCACGCGCCCCTTGGGAAGCGCCAGCGTCAGCGAGGGAGCCTCAGCCACCACGTTCCTCCTCACCGCGGCCCTCCTCACCGCGGTCCGTCCTCAGCGCGGCCGTCCCCGCCCGGAGCGTCGAGCAGGCGCCGCAGCGCGCCGAGCTCGTCGTCTGCAGCGACACCTACGACCTCGAGGGCGCCGTCGTGCAGCAGGTAGGGGATGCCGAAGGCCCGAGCCTCGGCCACCGCCTCGGCGTGCGCCGCGGCGGACGCGCGCAGCACGGCCACGCCTGCCAAGCGCAGCCGCCGGGCAGCGGCATCGTCGGTGGCCAGCACCCGAGGTGGGACCTCCTTCTCGGGAGCAGGAAGTGCACTGAGCAACCGTTCCAGGCCGATCGAGAACCCGGCGGCGTGGGGCAGCAGGGCGCCATCATAACGACCGCCGCCCAACAGTGGTTGGCCGAAGTCGAAGGTGTAGGCGCGGAACGTCACGCCCGTGTAGTAGGCGAGGCGGCGCGCCATCCCGAGATCGAGCAGCAACTCGCTGTCGTCCTCGAACTGCGCCACCACGCCCTCCAGCCGGTCGATCTCGGCCCGCGCCTCGGGCCATGGCGCCAGCCGCCGGGCCTCGTCGAGCACGTCATCGCTGCCGTACAGGTCGGGTACCTCCAGCAGCGCGTTGGCGACCGGGCCGTCGAGCGCGAGCTCGGACAGCAGCACCCGGATGTCGCTGCGGTCCTTGCGATCGATGGCGTCGGCCAGGGGCTCCCGGCGCTGCTCGGGCACCGCCGCAAGATCGAAAAGGGCACGGACGAACCCCGGGTTGCCGATCTCGACGCGCGGAGCCAGCCCGACGGCGCGAACGGACTCGCGCGCCAGGTGGATGAGCTCCGCGTCGGCCCGCGCGTGGCTCACCCCCACCAGCTCGATGCCGATCTGGGTGAACTCCCGGGTGCGCGCCAGCTCCGGATGGATGGCCTGCCATACGGTGCCGCTGTAGCGAAGACGCAACGCGTGCCCCTGCCCCGCCGCCGTGCCGGGGAAGGTGGCGCGCACCAGGTGCGCGAGCGCCGGCGTGAAGTCCGAGCGCAGGGCAAGCACGCCGCTATCGCGGTCCGAGAGCTTGAACGACTGCTCGGCGCGGGGGTGCGCCGGATCGTAGCGCTCCAGCGAGGGGGCCTCCACACGCAGGTAGCCCCACCGGCGGTAGAGATCGTGAAGGCGCTCGAGCGTACGAGCACGGACCCCCGCCACGTCGGGGGGCACGAAACGGGTTCCGTCGGGAGGGGCTCCAGTCATGGCGCAAGCTTCCTCGCGGTCAGTGACAGTTCATCCGCGATAGGCACGGAGGGGGTCGGGCCGGTCGTCGTCGGGTTCCGGCCCCGGCGCACCGCGCGCACCCGGGCCCCGACTTCCGTCGCCGGAGAAGCTGGCCACGAGGGCGAGCACACCGATGATCAGCTCCACGACCAGGAACACGAAGTTCAGCGGCGACAGAACGCCGTCGATCACGATGCTGGCCAGTCGCCCCGCAGCCTCGCCGGTGATCAGGAGGCCCGGCAGACGCAGGTACACGGGAGGCGCCGAACGCGCCGACGCGGCCCACAGCATGACCGCGCCCATCACCACGAAGAGGGCACCGAACAGCGCCCGCGCCTCGCTGAGGCCGCGCGGGTCGACCACGTCCAGGCCTACGATGCGAACCAGCAGCAGGGGGTTCAGCAGGCCCAGCAACCCCCACGCCAACGTGAGGCCGGCAGAGATGAAGGCGAGTTGCTTGCGACCACGCATGACGCCGCCATGCTACCACCGACGCCGTTCAGCGGCGGCTCACGCCTTCCACCGCGGCCAGATTGTCGCGATGGATCACCTCGTCGAAGTCCTTGGCGCCCAGGATCGCTGCGATCTCGGACGTGTGGCGCCCCTGGATCCGAGCCAGCGCGTCGCTGGCGAAGTTGCTGAGGCCGACGCCCAGCACCTCGCCACCATGGGTCACGGAGACGGCATCGCCGAACTCGAAGCGGCCCCGCACCGCCACCACCCCGCGCGGGAGCAGGCTGCGCCCGCGCCGCAGGGCCGCGGCCGCGCCGTCGTCGACCTCGACCGTACCTCGCGCCGGCTGCTGCGCGATCCACGCCTTGCGCGCCGGCGTGCGCGCCCGGGCCAGGAAGCGCGTTCCCCGCACCGTGCCGCCCGCCAGCGCCTCCAGCCCTGCGCCGCCGCCGCCGATGATGAGGGTCTCGATCCCCGCTTCGGTGGCGATCCGCGCCGCTCGGAGCTTGGTGGCCATGCCGCCCGTTCCCCGCGGGTCTCCGCTCCGGCCGGCGAGCGCCTCGACCTCCTCGACGTCGCGTACCACGTCGATCCGACGGGCGCCCGGGTGCCGGCGCGGGTCCGCCTCATGGAGGCCGTCCACATCGGTGAGGATGATCAAGGCATCGGCATCCACCAGGTAGGAGACCCAGGCCGACAAGGTGTCGTTGTCGCCGAGCTTCAACTCGCTGGTGGCGACGCTGTCGTTCTCGTTGACGACCGGCACCGCCCCCAGGCGTAGGGACGCCTCCAGCGCGTGCTTCGCGTTGACGTACCGCTCCCGGTCGCGCACATCGCCCGCGGACAACAGCAGCTGCGCCACCGGCCGGGGCGCCAGCGCCCTCGACCAGTCGAGCATGAGCAACGTTTGACCCACGGCGGCGGCCGCCTGCTTGTCCGGAAGCGTCAGCGGCAGGTCGAGGCCGAGGCGCTCGCGGCCTGCCGCGCCGGCGCCCGAGGAGACCAGCACGAAGTGCGCCCCATGCTCGTCGGCCAGCACGCTGGCGCCCCGCGCGATGGCCCACATCTGGGGCGGCGCGATGCGGCCGCTGTGATCCGTGAGGGAACTCGTACCGACCTTGACGACGAAGCGCCGGAGGCGCTGCTCCACTCTCACTCCTCCATGAGGTAGACCCGGAACGCATCGGGGATCAGGCCGGCGTCGAGCCAGTAACGCCCGTCCTCGTAGCCCGCGGCGCCTTCGCGCAGGAGCCGCTTGAGCGACGCCTGCACCTTGCCCTGGACCCGGCGGAGGAAGGCATTCTGCCAGTCCTCGCCGGGCTCGAGCCTCTGCATGAAGGCGCGGTGGAACGCGGGCAGCTCGTCGAGCGGGATGCAACTCTCCAGCGCCTGCCAGTCCACCTTCCCCCCTCGAACGGGCGCGCACGGTGTCGGCGTCATGATCCCCATGCTAAGGCTTGGAGACCCCCCGGAACCGGGAGGGGGGCCGGAGCGCGACGGGGCGCGTGCTAGACTCCGACACCTGAAGCCCCGTACGGGGACGCGCCAGCCGGCATCGACGCCGGGCCGAGGAGGAAGCATGCGAGTAGCGATCGTGGGTGCCACCGGCGCCGTCGGGACCGAGTTCCTGGGGATCCTCGACGAGCGGCGGTTCCCCCTCACGTCGCTGGCGCTGTACGCCTCCCCGCGTTCGGCGGGGCGGAGCCTCCCGTTCCACGGCATGGAGCTGCCCGTGCTGCCACTACCCGAGGATGGCGACCTCGAGGCAGACGTGGTCTTCTCGTCGGCGGGCGGACAGATCTCCAAGCAGCACGCCTGGCGCTGGGCCGAGCACGGCGCGGTCGTCATCGACAACACCAGCGCCTGGCGGATGGACGAACGCGTCCCCCTGGTGGTGCCGGAGGCCAACGGCGAGGCGGCGCTGAACCATCGCGGCATCATCGCCAATCCCAACTGCTCGACCATCATCGCGCTGATGGCGCTGGCTCCGCTGCACCGCGCCTTCGGCCTGGAGCGGGCCACCATCGCCACCTACCAGGCCGTCTCCGGCGCCGGCGCGGCCGGCATCGAGGAGCTGCGCGAGCAGACGCGAGCGGTGCTCGGCGGGAACGACCCGCGGCCCCGGAAGTTCCAGCACAGGATCGCGTTCAATCTCTTCAGCCACGACAGCGACGTCGGCGAGGACGGCTACAACGTCGAGGAACGCAAGTTGGCCCTGGAGACCCGCAAGATCCTCGCGGAGCCGGACCTCCGCCTCAGCGCGACCTGTGTGCGGGTGCCGGTCTTCCGCGCCCACAGCGAGGCCATCCACGCCGAGTTCCGGCGGCCCGTGTCGGCCGACGAGGTGCGCGAGACGCTCGCCGCAGCACCCGGCGTGCGGGTGGTGGACGACCGCGCGCGCAACACCTTCCCCATGCCGCTCGACGCCTCGGGCGGCGACGAGGTGCTGGTAGGCCGCATCCGGGCCGACGCGAGCCTGGACGGCGCCGTGGCGCTGTTCGTTGCGGGCGACCAGATCCGCAAGGGCGCGGCGCTCAACGCCGTGCAGATCGCCGAGCACCTCATCGCGCAGGGGGCGCTCGACGCGCTCCCCTCCGCCTGAGCGCTGCCTCGCTGACCGGCAGGGCCCGACGGCGCCGCCCGCCCGCCGCCGGGCCGGAGCAGGAGCGGTAGACTGCGGCGACAGCCACGACGCGCACCGAGACCGACCCGACCGCGGAGCGGTCCCATGAGGGAGCAGTATGAACCTTGCCATCGTGACCGACTCGACCGCCGATCTGCAACAGGACGAGCTGGAACGCTTGGGCATCCTCCGTGTCCCGCTCTACGTGCGTTTCAAGGGCGAGACCTATCGGGACTGGCTCGACATCCAGCCATCGACGATCATCGCCGGCGTCACCGACGGCGCCGCCCTCCCCACCACCAGCCAGCCGAGCCCGGAAGACTACGCCGCCACCTACCGTGCGGCCGTCGAGAACGGGGCAGACACCATCCTCGTCGTCACGCTCAGCTCCGAGCTGTCGGGCACCCACCAGTCGGCCGTGGCAGCGAGGGACGCGGTCGACGCACAGGTCACGGTGTTCGACAGCCGCGTGGCGAGCCTGGGGCACGGCGCCATGGCACGCACCGCCGCCCGCCTGCGCGATCGCGGCGCCTCGCTCGAGGAGATCCTGGCCGGACTGGAGCACATGCGCGACAACACCTTCATCGTCTTCACCGTCGCGTCGTTCGATTACCTGCAGAAGGGCGGACGCATCGGCCGTGCCAGCGCGCTGGTGGGCAGCCTGCTCAACATCAAGCCCATCCTCACCCTGGAACAGGGGCTGTTGGAGCCCCTGACCCGCGTTCGCGGCATGCGCAAGGCGTTGCAGGAGATGGTCGATCGCTTCCGCACCTTCGCCGACGAACATCCCGGCGGACGCATCACCGTCGACTACATCCACATCCAGGACGAGGCGGCGGTGGAGCGCCTGCGCGCGGCCGTGGAGTCCGCCGGCATCGACGCGACATTCCAAGGCGTCTACCAGATCGGAGCGGTGCTCACCAGCCATGTCGGGCCGGGCACGTTCGGGCTGATCGCGCGGAGCGAGCCGGCCTGAAGCGGGCGCCCCCGGCGCAATGCGAGCAGCGGGTTCACCCACCGGATCGTTCCGGTGGGTGAACCCGCTGTCGTTCGTGCGTTACCACGGCACGCGGCTGCTAGAAGCTGAGCGTGCCCTCCTTCGAAACCAGCTTGACCTGCAACGTCGCATCGCTCGGCAGGGTCTGGTCGAGCGTCACCGAGATGCTCCCGTTGGTGTGGTTGGTGGAGTTGCCACCCGTCACGATGTCCCAGAGCGTGTTGACGTCGCCACTGGACAAGACGAGCGCGATGAGCGCGGCGCCCAGGTCGGGACCCGCGGCGACCGCGTAATCGCAGCTGATCCCACTGGCCGTCGAGCAGGTTCCAGCCTGCTGTGTGAGCACGAGCAGGGTGCCGGCGTGCGAGTAGGGCGGCGTCAGCGAGAAGCTGGGGGTGCCCCCGGCGGTCGCACCATCGTTGACCTGAAGCGAAAGCGCCACCTTGGTGAGCTTGATGGTCGACGGCAACGAGCTCGCGCTGGGCGACGCGATGGTGGCGGTGCTATCGATCCCGATGTCGGTCACGAAGCCGCTAGGCTTGACGCCGCCAGGGATGCTGCTGGCGTCGATGTCGTTGAAGGTCCCACTGAAGTTCCCTCCGAACGTGTCGGTGCCCGTCGCCTGCGACGACAGGGCTGCCGTTGCCGGCTGGGCGCTCATGGTGACCGACTGGCCGTTGATTCCAAGCGGGTTGGTGACCTGTTGGTCTGGGATAAGGCTGTTCACGAGACCGCATGCACTGAGCACCAGGGCGAGTCCCGAGAGCACGGCCAACGTACGGAAGATCCTCATAGATGGGTACCTCCTCGATAGAGTGAGCATGACGCTCGTCGGCTTGCTGTCGACGCACTAGCCTAGCAGGACAGGTGGCCCGGCGTCGAAAACGGCGTCACGGTGGCGCACCGGGTGACCGGGCCTGGCCGAGACCGAAAGCCGGCCGCCATCCCACGGCCGCCCGTCGTGATCCTTGCCGAGGACGCCGCGGTTCTTGCCCTACCGGTCGCAGGTGCCCCCGTGCCCACTGGCTAGCGTACGGCACCATGCTCGCCTACGCTCTCTCCGCCACCGTCGTCGGCGTCGACGCGCTGGAGGTCCGGGTCGAGGTGTTCGTCAGCGGCGGTCTGCCGTCGTTCACGGTGGTCGGCCTGCCGGGCGCCGCGGTGCAGGAGTCGCGAGAGCGCGTGCGCGCGGCCCTCAAGCACCTCGGAGCCGCACTGCCGCCGAGCCGCATCACGGTCAACCTGGCACCCGCCGACGTCCGCAAGGAGGGTCCCGCCTTCGACCTACCGATCGCGCTGGCGCTGCTCGCCGCCGAACGCCGCCTGCCGGCGCGCGCCCTCGAACGCGCGCTGGCCTTCGGGGAGCTGGCGCTCGACGGCACGCTGCGGCCGGTCCGCGGCGCCATCAACATCGGCCTACTGGCCGCGGAGCGCGGGCACGGCACGGTCCTGGCGCCGCCGCTGAACGCCGCCGAGGTCGCGGCCGTGAAGGGCTTGAGGGTGCTGGCACCGCGCACCCTGGCCGAGGCCGTCGATCACCTGCGCGGTCGCCTGGCATTGCCGCCGTGCGCCCCGGGTCCGCCCGCGCCGGCGCCTCCCGTGCCCGACCTGGCCGACGTTCGCGGTCAAGCGGGCGGCCGACAGGGCATTGGAGATCGCCGCGGCCGGCGCGCACAACCTCCTCCTGACCGGCCCTCCGGGCGCGGGCAAGACCATGCTGGCTCGCCGGCTGGCCGGCGTCCTGCCGCCGCTCACCGAGGACGAGGCGATCGAGGTGACCCGCATCCACTCGAGCGCGGGGCTGCTGGCCGGGCACGGCCTGATCCGCCACCCTCCTCTGCGCAGCCCGCACCACAGCAGCTCGCAGGGCGGCGTGATCGGCGGCGGCTCCCCACCGCGTCCCGGCGAGGCCAGCCTCGCCCACCGTGGCGTGCTCTTCCTGGACGAACTGCCCGAGTTCGACCGGCGCACCCTCGAATCCCTGCGGCAACCCCTCGAAGAGGGGCGCGTGAGCATCTCGCGGGTCGGCGGGAGCGTCACCTTCCCCGCTCGTTTCCTGCTGGTGGCGGCACGCAACCCGTGCGCCTGCGGCTACGACGGCGACCCCCACGAGCCGTGCCATTGCGCTCCGGGCGAGCGCCAGCGCTACCGGCGCCGCATCTCCGGCCCGCTGCTCGACCGCTTTGACCTGCGCGTGTCGATCCCCCGCCTGACGCCGAACGAGGTGCTGGCCCGAGCCTCCGGCGAGCCCTCGGCGGCGGTGGCCCGGCGCGTGCTGGCCGCCCGCCGGCGCATGCTCGAGCGTCAGGGCGTTCTGAACACCGCCCTCGGCGGGGCCGAGCTGCGGCGGGCGGCGGCGCTGTCGGCCGGCGGGCGTCGCCTGGCGCGCGAGCTGATCGACCGGCTGCGCTTGACGGGGCGTGGCTACGAACGGGTGCTGCGCGTCGCGCGCACGGTGGCCGACCTCGCGGGAGAGGCCGTGGTGGGCGAGCCGCACCTGGCCGAGGCCGCCGCCTACCGTGACGGCTGACGGTGACAGCTGAACCTGCATCCGGCGGCCCCGCGACGGCGGGTCCCGGGTCCGCCGGAGTGGCCCGTTCGTCGCCGGCCCCACGGGGCGACGGCTCCCCCTTCTCCCTCGCCGTTGGCCACAACACGATGGGCGACCAATTGCACGGCGGCCGCCGACAAA
This sequence comes from uncultured Trueperaceae bacterium, assembly GCA_963783895.1. Taxonomy (GTDB): domain Bacteria; phylum Deinococcota; class Deinococci; order Deinococcales; family Trueperaceae; genus JASBRS01. The sequence goes on along the minus strand of CAWAPF010000012.1, from coordinate 84,118 downwards.
CGTGCGATACACTCCGATCAATGCGACGCTCACGGGAAGGAAGGCCCAATTGCACCTGGGCCTGAGAAGCAAACGGGGTTCGCCTGCAATCGGCCCGACCGAGTTCCCGGATGACGACCTAGCGAGATGATATCGACGACGAAGGGAATTGAGACATGGATCCTGATGGCCACGACCTGATTACCGGTGGGGCAGGTTTCCTCGGTTCAAATCTAGCGGATCGACTCCTCGCTGACGGCCGGAAAGTAATCGTCGTGGACAGCCTCGACGCTGGCGTGCGAGAGAATCTGCCAACTCCATCCGGGGATTTCGAGTTCATTCATGCCGACACGCGAGACACATCCTGGTGGCCACGAGTGCGCGACCGGGCGATTGCCAGGATCTTCCACTATGCTGCGAACGCGAGCGTCCCTCGCTCCTCGGCCGACCCGGAGTACGACCTCACCACCAATGTACTGGGAACCCAGAACATGCTGTTGCTGGCAGCGAATGTCGGGGCGCAGTTCGTCTACATCTCGAGCGCGGCAGTGTACGGCAGCCCCCAGCGCGTACCTACCGACGAGCAACACCCGAAGCGCCCAATCAGTTTCTACGGCACTTCGAAACTCGCGGGCGAACACTATGTCGATTTCTTCCGACGCGAACACGGCGTCGATACACGCACGATCAGATACTTCAACTGCTATGGCCCCCGCCAGCCGCGCTACATCATGTTCGATTTCCTTACAAAGGCTCTGTCCGCGGACTCGGATTTCGCGGTACTGGGTACCGGAGAGCAGGTGCGCACCCAACTCCACGTCTCTGATGCAGTCAACGCCACGCTCATGGTTGCCAGGAAGGGCGACGACGCACCCTACAACGTTGGGTCGGACATCAGCTTCGACGTCCTCTCCCTGGCGGAAAAGGTGTTGCGCGTTGCCGGTCGGACGGACAAGCGCATCCTCACCACCGGAACCTCATGGGCTGGCGACATCTATACACTCATTCCGGACATCTCCCGCCTGAGGAGCCTGGGCTTCGAACCGAGCGTCACTCTGGACGATGGGCTAGCGGACATGTACCGGTGGTGGACGACCGACTAGGCTCACCAGGGAACTGGAATACTTACACGCCGCGTCCACGACTTGTTGGCTCCTCGATGACACTGGTCGTCACCCGCCCCCGTGCGTCCGCTCTGGCTTCTAGGTATGCCTCAGATGTACGGGCAGCGACTGCCGCCGCGGAGAACGTGGATTCCGCGAACGCCTTGGAGGTCCGGGAGAGACTCGCGAGCTGATCGGGCCCGGAAACGAGACGGACAACCGTCGACGCCAGAGCATCGGCGTCACCGTTGAGCGCCCGCTCCCCCGTCCGACCCGAAGTCACCAAGTGCCGGACACCGGGGATGTCGAAGGCTACCGCCGGTACGCCGGCGGCCAGCGCCTGCGCGATCGCCATGGGTGAACTCTCCTCCGCCGCAGCATGGACGTAGAGATCGGCAGACTGGTACTCGCGCAGAAGGTCCTCTTGGGGGATGCGGCCGAGGAAGTCCACCGATCCCTCGATCGAGAGCTCACGCGCGAGGTGCCTGACAGACGCGGCATACTCAGTTTCCCCGTGCCCCGGTCCGCCGACGATTCGGAGCCGTGCATCCGGGAGTTCTCGGAGCACCCGAGCGAAGGCATGGAGCAGCAGCGTCTGACGCTTTCGCGTGCTGATTTCCCCAACTGTGAGCAACTGGGGTCGACGTGTGGGAGCCGGCTCGATCGCGAAGAACTCTCCCGAGATCGGGTTCGGAATGTCGTGCAACTTGGCGGACGTTCGCGGCTCCACGAACTCACGCACGTAGGGGCTGATGATGATGACGTGCCGAGCTCTTCGGAGGACCCACTCCTCCGTCGAGCGCCACGCCCACTCCCTCAGCGCGCTTCGCGGCGTCCAACGCTCCCCGCTGGCACGCTTCTCCTGAGCGTAGATGCCGTGGACCGTCACCACCGTGGGATACCCGCTGAGAAGCGCGCCCACGGCGTACCCGCTCTGCCCGTGGGCGTGAAGCACGTCGGGTCGACACCGACGCGCCTGGGCAAGCATAGCGAGAGCGTCGGTCGACCACGTTCTGACGATCGTAGGCAGCCAACCCAGCGCCGTTGTATAGGTCGCCGTGATCCCGCCATACGTAGCGGTCCACGAACGCTTCGCTGGTAGCGGCGTTCGCTTTTCATGGCTGAACACATCAAGGCGGACCCCGGGAACCGAAGAGAGTCCTTCAGCGAGTTGCCAGGTCACAGCCTGGATGCCTCCCGCCGCCGTCGGCGGCGACACTGGAAAGTCGCCTGCTAGGAGTACATGCATAATCGACACCCGTCCCTCTGCAGCCTCGCTGCTTCGCTTCCTCGCCGCCACACGCGAAACACCAAGTGTCCCAGCGCCACGCCCGAAGGCCGAACGTCCCTCGCGCTGCCACCGTGCCCGACTCCTCCCGTGACGTCAGGAAAGACGCCCGCCCAGGCGGCTCTGTTCCCCACTTGAGACAGAGCGTAGCACCGCCTTCGTCTGCGGCCTTGCGGCACCTGTCACTGTCAACGGAACCGGCTCGAGCATCTTGGGCATCCGATGAGACACGTCCCAGCCGCCACCGTGGCGCGACCGCGCCCGATCCAACCATCCTAGGCATGGAGTCTGGGGGCACGCTGGCGCCGGACCGATCTTGCCTACTGTGAGCCTCCGCTCTCTCCGCCACCGTCGTCGGCGTCGACGCGCTGGAGGTCCGGGTCGAGGTCTTCGTCAGCGGCGGTTTGCCGTCGTTCACGGTGGTCGGCCTGCCGGGCGCCGCGGTGCAGGAGTCGCGAGAGCGCGTACGCGCGGCCCTCAAGCACCTTGGAGCCGCCCAGCCGCCCAGCCGCCCAGCCGCATCACGGTCAACCTCGCGTCCGCCGACGTCCGCAAGGAGCGGCCCGCCTTCGACCTGCCATTGCGCTCCGGGCGAGCGCCAGCGCTACCGGCGCCGCATCTCCGGCCCGCTGCTCGACCGCTTCGACCTGCGCGTGCAAATCCCCCGCCTGACGCCGAACGAGGTGCTAGCCCGAGCCTCCCGTGAGCCGCACCTGGCCGAGGCCGCCGCCTACCGTGACGGCTGACGGTGACAGCTGAACCTGCATCCGGCGGCCCCGCGACGGCGGGTCCCGCGGTCCGCCGGAGTGGCCCGTTCGTCGCCGGCCCCACGGGGCGACGGCTCCCCTGTATCATGCGTGCGGCGGCGGTGCCGATCGGTCGCTCCGGATCGGGGACCCGGCCGCGCCGCACGCAACACCACTGCCCCGTCGCGAGCAGGCACCGCGCATGCGCCTGCCGGGCGGCGCCGGGCATCGATGAAGGCACCATGGCTGACGTAACCCCCCGACCCCCCACCGCAGCGCTCGCGGCCACCGCCGCGGCCCTGTTCATCGCCACCTATCTCGTGTCCGCGTTGCTGGAGTACCCGTTGCCGTGGCTCGGGACGTTGGGTACCCTTGCGGCCCTGGCTGCGCTCGGCGCCTCGCAGATCCTCCTGGTGGGCCTGCTGTACCGCCGCGTGCGTCGTAGCGAGGACGCCTACTCGGTGTTCTTCCACCGCGCGACGCTGGTCGGCCTGGCCGTCTTCGTCGCTTTCACGGCGGCGGTCCTGGTGCCGGAGGGCATCGCGCTGGTGCACCGCGAGCTGAGCAGCGCAGCCGCCGCAGCGCCATGGTTGGGCGTGCGCGCGTGATCCGCGCGATCGCCTTCGACTGGGGCGGCGTCTTCACCGACGGCACCTTCGACAGCAGCGCCGTGACGGCGCTGGCTGCGCTTCACGGCGTGCCCGAGTCCCGCCTGGAGGAGCCCTACCTCGAGTTGATGGGGGCGTTCGAGGACGGCGCGTTCGACCTGCCCGAGTTCCAGCGCCGGCTGGAGGCGCGTACCGGCCTCCACACCGACGAGACCACCTTCCGGAGCACCTTCCTGGGCGCCGTGCGCTGGCGCGCACCGATGCTGGCCCTGCTCGCTAGCCTTCCGCCCACCTACACCGTCGGCGTGCTGTCCAACAACGTGCCGGAGCTGTGCGACCTGGTGCGCGACGACCCGCGCATGCGACGGGTGGAGCGCTGGGTGTTCTCCAACGAGATCGGCGTCCGTAAACCGCACCGGGAGGCCTTCGACGCGTTGCAGGGCGCTCTCGGGCTGCCGCCGGAAGAGACCGTCTTCATCGACGACAACGCGCGCAACATCGCTGCCTGCAACGATCTCGGCTTCACCGGCCTGCTCGTCGACGACCTTCCCGGCTTCGCGGCGCGCTGGCGGCGGGCCCTGCCCGACACCCCCCTCCCACCCGGCTTCGCGTGAGCACGGAGCGGCAGGACGACCGCCAAGCGGTGCGCCTGCTGCAGGGGTACGTGTGGCATCCCCGCGACGACGAGGTGGACCTCGGCGCCTTCCTGCCCGCCACCCTCGGCCCGGACGTGCACGTCCTGATCGACCCCATCCCCGCCGCCCCCTTCACCTTCTTCGACGACGGCACCCTGAGCGCGACGCAGCAGTTCTACCAGTTCACCGTGCTGACCTTCCGCGACGACCTGGAGGAGGACGTCTCGGGCCTGGTCCCGTGGTTGGCGGAGACCCTGCAGCAGAGGCTCGAGGCCACGCCCGAAGGCGTGGGCTGGCAGATCTTCGAGGACACGCGCGAGATCGGGTGACGCCGCCTCGGGGCGCCCTGGTATGCTCTCGGGCACCGTGACCCGTGCCTGGCGCGTCTTCGCCGTATTCGCAGCCGCCCATTTCCTGTCCTACTTCTTCCGATCGGCCAACGCCGTCATCGCCGACGACCTGACGACGGGCATGGGTCTGTCGCCGGCGCAGCTCGGCCTCATGAGCAGTCTGTTCTTCGGCTTCTTCGCTCTCGCCCAGCTCCCCTTCGGCAGCGCCCTCGACCGCTACGGCGCCCGGATCACCACCAGCGCCCTGATGCTGACCGGCGTGGTGGGCGCGCTGGTTTTCGCCGCGGCGCCGAACGTGGTCTGGCTGGGCGTGGGCCGGGCGCTGCTCGGGCTCGGCACGGCCGGCATCCTGATGGGCGGCCTCAAGGCGCTCTCGCAGATCCATCCGCCGCGCAGGTTCGCCGCGGTCGCGGGCATGCTCACGGCCACCGGCTCGTCGGGCGCCCTGGTGGCGACCGCGCCGCTGGCGCTGCTGAACCGTGCGGTGGGCTGGCGCGCCATCTTCGCCGGCGGGGCCGTGGTCCTTCTGCTCAGCGCCGTCGCCATCGCAACCGTCGTCCGCACGCCTCGGACGGAGTCCCACCCGCAGCCGTCCCCGGGCGGCTTCGGCGACATCTTCGGCAGCGCGGCCTTCTGGCGGCTGGCGTTCCTGGGCTTCGCCGTGATGGGCACGACCTTCGCCTACCAGAGCCTGTGGGCAGGCCCCTACCTGACCGACGCCGCCGGCTTGAGCGCCGTGGTGGCGGGCAACGTGCTGCTGTGGCTCGGGATCGGCCTGGTGCTCGGCTTCTTCGTCTCGGGCTGGCTTGCCCAGCGCTTCGGGCCGGCCAGGGTGGTGGCGTCCGCAACGCTCGCGATGGTGTTGGTGCAGGCCGCGCTCGCCCTGGCCGCGGGCCGCGTGGCGGCGCCCGCGGCGCTGGGCGCGCTGCTGTTCCTGCTGGCGGGCAGCGGCTCGTTCGCGCTGCTGCTCTACGCCCAGGCCAACGTGCTGTTCCCGGCCGGGCTCACCGGCAGGGCCGTGACCGCCATCAACCTCTTCATGTTCCTGGGCGGCTTCGTCCTGCAGTGGGGCATCGGCAACGTGGTGAACGCGCTCGCCCCCGCCGGAGGGCACGCCTCGGCCGGGGCCTACGCAACCGCTCTCGCGCTCAGCGCCACGCTCTGCGCCGCAGCGCTGCTGGTCTACTTGCCGACGCTGCGGCGACCCGTCGACGTCCCTGCCTGAGTCCGTCTAGGCGCTGGGCGCCAGCGCGACGCCACCCTCCACCACGTGGAGGTCGCGCTGCGGGAAGGGGATCGAGATGCCTTCGGCGTCGAAGCGCTCCTTGACGGCCCGCGTCATGTCGAGCTTGGTGGCGAAGAAGTCGCCGGCACCCGTCCAGTAGCGCAGCAGCAGGTTGACCGAGCTGTCGCCGAGCGACTCGACGGCGACCAGCGGGGCGGGATCCTCGAGCGCGCGTTCCTCGCCGGCGACGAGTTCCTGCAGCACCGCCATGGCCTTGGCCACGTCGTCGCCGTAACCGATGCCGACGATGAGGTCGTTGCGCCGCTGTCCCGCCTGCGAGTAGTTGCTGACCTGCTTGCCCCACACGCTGCTGTTGGGCAGGAACAGCGGCACGCCGTCGAAGCTGGTGAGCCGGGTGACGAAGAGCCCCATGTCGTCGACGACGCCCGCGGTGCCGGCGATGTCGATCGCGTCCCCGACCCGGAAGGGCCTGAGCGCCAGCAGCAGAACGCCGGCCGCGACGTTGGAGAGGGCGCCCTGCAACGCCAGGCCGATGGCCAGGCCGGCCGCGCCGATCAGGGCGACCAGGCTGGTGGTCTGAACGCCGAAGCGTCCGAGCACCGCGATCACCGTGAACGCCAGCACCGCCCAGCGCGCAAGACGCCCCAGCACGGTGACGACGGTGCTCGTCCAGTCGACCGCTGCGTGAGGCGGCGCGGCGGACGACGGCCCCGGCCCAGCCCGCGAGGATCCAACCGACGACCAGGATGACGATGGCGGCGACCAGATCGAGGCCCAGGCGGGCAGCGACGGCGGCGAGCGACGTGACGGAAGCGTTCATGGAAGGGTCCTCCCTCGAGGTGGGAACGAGTGCCCCCTGGGCCGCCCGCCGGGCCAGCGAGCAGGTACGGCGGCGCCGGGTCGATCGCCATGGACCGTAACGTGCGCAGGCGCTGATCTCCGTGCCTCAGGACGCAGACGGCCGGGCCGATCCGGCGAGGGGTTGCGCTCGACCTTCCGATGCTCTAGAATCAGCGTCATACTTAATTCGCTGAAATAAATAAAACCATGGACCGCAACGAAGACAGCGCCGCCGCGGTATTCCGCGTCATCCGTGAACAGGGACCGATCAACCGGTCCGCGATCGCACGGCGCACCCACCTGAGTCCGTCGGCCGTCACCATGCTCACCAAGCATCTCGTCGACGTCGGCATCGTGGTCGAGGAGGACAACCCCAGCCCGGGCAAGACCGAGCGGCTGGGACGGCCGCCCATCCTGCTGCGGCTCGAGCCCGGCTACGCGGCCATCGCCGGCGCCAAGCTGGACGACGGCGAGCTCAGCGCGGTGCTGACCGATCTGGGCGGCCGCGTGCTGGCACGGCGCACGCACCGGCTCTCGACGCGCCACCCCGAACGCGTCGTCGCCGCAACCGTTCGCCTCCTGGGCGAACTCGCCGAGAAGGCGGACGTATCGGCCGACACGATCGCCGGGCTGGGCCTCGGCATGTCGGGCCTGGTCGACGACGAACGAGGTTCGTGCATCCGCTCGGTGGTGCTCGACTGGGCCGATGTCCCGATCGGAGCGATGCTCGAGCAGGCACTCGGGCTCCCCGTGGCCGTGGAGAACGACGCCAACACCCTGGCCATCGGCGAACAGATGTTCGGTCGGGCGCGCGGTCTGGGCGACTTCGCGGTAGTGAGCCTCGGCAAGGGCATCGGCGCCGGCCTGGTGGTCGGCGGAAGGCTCTATCGCGGGAGGTTCGGCGCCGCCGGCGAGGTGGGCCACTGCACCGTGCGCGAAGGCGGCCCACCCTGCGCCTGCGGGAAGCAGGGTTGTCTGGAAGCCGTGGCCTCGGTCCCAGGGACGCTCGCGCGGGCTGCCGAGGCGGGTCTCGACGTGAAGCGCCTCGAGGAACTCGGGGCGCTGGCCCGTGAAGGCGAGCCGCGCGCCGTCCACATCCTCGAGGACATCGGCGACGCCATCGGGCTGGCCCTGTCCCACCTGGTGAACCTCTTCAATCCCGAGATCCTGATCCTCACGGGCTCGGGCGTCGCCATCGGCGAACCGCTTCGAGACGCGATCGCGACCAGCCTGGAACGCCATGCCTTCCCGACCCTTCCGAGGCTGCCTGAACTGGTAGTCCAGCGCGAGAGCCGCGACATGTGGGCTCGAGGAGCGGCCAGCCTCGCAACCCAGTCGTACTTCGAACAGAGGAGGTGGGAGTTCGACCGAACGTCCTGAGCCCGTCAAACCCCGTTCCCACACTTGGAGGTAACGATGACGCGATTCCTTTGCCGAGGCCCCAGACCCTTCACGCTTGTCGCGATGATCGTCCTGGCGGCATTCCTTGCGATCGCCAGCGCGCAGACGACCACGATCCACGTGCTCTACCCCGGCGGTGACCAGCCCCAGGCCCAAGAGACCGTCAAGACGCTCGTCGCCGGCTTCGAGCAGGCCCATCCCGACATCAAGGTCGTGTTCCAGAGCGTCGGCTGGGACTCCGCCTACCAGAAGATCGCCACCGACCTCCTGGCAGGCAACGCACCCGACGTCATCTACATCGGTGGCCGCTGGATCGCCCCGTTCTCGCAGCTCGGCGGCCTGCTGCCGCTCGACAGCTATGTCAACCAGGCCAAGCGCGATTCGTTCCCCTCCGGCGTGCTGACGGGCAACGAGTTCAACGGCAAGCTGATGGGGCTCCCGGTCGCCTTCTCCACCAAGGCCCTGTACTACCGGACCGACCTGATCCCGCAGCCGCCGAAGACCTGGGACGAGCTTCTGGCCGACGCCAAGAAGGTCACCCAGGAGCACCCCGGCATGTTCGGTATCGGCATCTCCGGCGCCGCCCACGTGTCCACCACCAGCCAGTTCTTCAACTTCCTGTACCAGGCCGGTGGCTCGGTGTTCGACGACCAGGGCAACGTCAGCCTCGATACGCCCGCCGGCGTCAAGGCGCTCACGTTCTACACCGACCTGTACAAGACCGACCATGTGGCGCCGAACCCCGTCGAGTACAACCGCGAGCAGCTTCCGGTGCTGTTCAAGCAAGGCAAGATCGCCATGATGATCACCGGCCCGTGGGGCAAGGGCATCATGGGGCTCGACCCGAACAACGCCGACGCTCCCTACGCCACGGCGACCCTGCCGTGCGACGTCCGCTGTGGCGGTATCCAGGTGGGTGACTCGATCGTCATCGCCAAGAACACGCAGCACCCCAAGGAGGCCTACGCCTTCGTCGACTACTGGACGTCGCTCGAGGCTCACACCACCTTCGACCTGAACGGCGGGCTCGTCCCCATGGTCCAGGGCGAGCAGACCAATGCGGCCTTCGAGGGCGCCTTCTGGAAGCCCTACCTGGCGATGATCTCCCAGGGCTTCCCGCAACCCCAGCCGCTGGCCTGGGAGCCGTTCCAGACCATCATCACCGACATGATCCAGAACGTCCTGCTCGGCAAGCAGACCCCCGAGCAGGCGCTCCAGGTCGCCACCAAGGCCATCCAGGACAAGAAGCTCGAGCCGGCGGCGGCGTCGAGCCAGTAGGTTCCTGAGGAAGGGGCGGCCTTCAAGGCCGCCCCTTCCCCCCCTCATGTCCACTCCGAGATCACCTCACGACCGCCCCCGAGCGCGCAGCTCGCTCGGGGCCTCGCTGCTGAGGCGAACGCTGAGCCCGGACGCCTCGCCCCTCCCCTATCTCATCCCCACGATTCTCTTCCTCGCCCTGTTCCTCGCCTACCCGATCATCAAGGTCATGGTCGAGTCGCTCTATCGCGACATCCTCATCCGACCCGATCTCGGACGCACCTTCATCGGGTTCGGCAACTACGCCGCCCTCCTGAGCAACACCGAAGTGCTCAGGGCCTTGCGGATCACGGCGCTGTGGACGCTCCTGTCGGTCGGCGGCAAGACTCTCTTCGGATTCGCCGCCGCCATGCTCCTGCAGCACCCCTTCCGCGGGCGGCGCATCTACCTGACCCTGCTGATGGTGCCTTGGGTGACGCCGGTCGTGATCGCGGCGATCGCCTGGCGCTGGGTCCTCGACGGTCAGTTCGGCCAGCTCAACGGGCTGCTGTCAGCGCTCGGCGTGATTCCTCAACCGATCTCCTGGCTCGGCCAGCAGGGCACCGCCTTCGTAGCCACCGCAGCGGTGGACATGTGGGTGGGCATCCCGTTCATGGCGATGGTCCTGATGGCGGGGTTGCAGTCCGTCCCCAACGAGCTCTACGAGGCGGCCCATATCGACGGCGCGACGGCCCCGCAGGTGTTCAGGCACATCACGTTGCCGATGGTCCGCCCCATCCTGCTGGTGGCGACGCTGCTCTCCAGCGTCTGGACCTTCAACTCCTTCCAGGTGATCTGGCCCCTCACGCGCGGCGGCCCCGCAGGTGCCACCACCACCCTGGTGGTGCGCACCTTCACGACCGCCTTCGGCTCGTTCGACTTCGGCCAGGCCGCGGCCCTCGCGACCTTCGTGTTCTTGCTGCTCACGGCGCTGTCCTTCGGGTACTGGCGCCTCCTCCAGAGGGGAGCGTGACCACCGTGCGCACCGCCCGCCTCGCGCTTCTGGGCAAGCACCTGGCGCTGATCGTGCTGTTGCTCGTGATGCTGTTCCCGGTCTACGTCATGCTGAAGACCTCGGTCACGGCGTTCAACGACCTCTTCAGCTGGCCGCCGAGCTGGTGGCCGCAACACTGGTCCTCTCCACAACTACGTCGAGGTCCTGACCGGGGGCTACCAGTTCGGTCGGGCCTACCTGAACAGCGCCATCATCGCCGCGGCCACCTCGGGTATCGCCATCGTCCTGGGCTTCCTGGCGGCCTACGGCCTCTCCCGGTTCCGTTTCCGCGGCAGGCAGGCGCTCCTGTTCACCGCGCTCGCCACGCAGATGTTCTCGCCCGTCGTCATGATCGTGTCGCTCTACCAGATGATGCGGGGCTACCACTTGCTCAACACCTACCTCTCCGTCATCCTGGCGGAGAGCGCGCTCGCCATCCCCATCGCGCTCTGGCTCCTGCACGGCTACCTCGAGAGCATCCCTCCCGACCTCGAGGAGGCGGCCATGATCGACGGCTGCTCGCGACTCAGCAGCCTGCGCCACGTGGTATTGCCGCTCGCCGCACCAGGGATCGCCATGGCCGGCATCTACACCTTCATCTTCGCCTGGAACGCCCTCATCTTCCCGCTCGTGTTCCTCAACAACGCCCAGCTCTACCCCATCCCGCTCGCGATGTCGCGCTTCGTGGGGCAGAACATCGTCTACTGGAACCTGCTGATGGCGGGGGGGATCCTCGCCACCGTTCCCGTCGCCCTGCTGTTCAGCTCCGTCCAGGGCGTGTTCGTCCGTGGCATCACCGCGGGCGCCCTGAAGGGCTGACCGCCCCTCACCAGCCAGGAGAGCCCATGCCCACCCCCTCCGACGCACCCCTCCAGATCGCCATCCTGGGCGCCGGCAACCGCGGCGCCGACGTCTACGGTGAGCTCATCGCTCGCCGCGCCGGCCAGGCCCGGATCGTGGCCGTCGCCGACGCCAGCCCCGAGCGGCTGCGACGCGTGGGTCGCCGTTTCGGCCTGGGCCGACGACGCCCTGTTCGACACCGCAGACGACCTCCTCGAGAAGGTCGGCCCCCTCGACGGCGTCGTCGTCGCCACGCCCGACCGCCACCACGTCGCGCCCACCGTTGCCGCCCTCGCCCGGGGCATCCACGTCCTGCTCGAGAAGCCCATCGCGCCAGACCTCGACGGCGTGCGCGCGATCCAGGCCGCCGCCGCCCAGCCCGGAGCCGGAACGGTCACGGTCGCGCACGTGCTGCGCTACACGCCCTTCTTCCGGACGCTCAAGGAGCTGCTGAGCCAGGGGCGGATCGGCCGTACCGTCGCCATCCAGCACACCGAGAACATCGGCTACTACCACTTCGCGCACAGCTACGTCCGGGGCAACTGGCGCCGCGAGGCCGACAGCAGCCCGATGCTGCTGGCCAAGGCCTGCCACGACCTCGACATCCTGCGCTGGCTGGTGGGCGAGCCTTGCGAGGCCCTGACGTCGATCGGCGGCCTGGCGCACTTCCGCCCCGAGAACGCTCCCGACGGCGCGACCGACCGCTGCATGGACGGCTGCGCGGTCGAGCGCAGCTGCCCCTACTCCGCCATCCGGATCTACCTCGAGCGCTTCGAGGGCGTGGCCGACTGGCCCAACAGCGTGGTCGCGCCCGAGGGAGGCGAGGCCGCCCTCGTCGACGCCCTGCGCAACGGGCCCTACGGCCGGTGCGTGTACCGCAGCGACAACGACGTCGCCGACCACCAGCTGGTGCAGCTCGCCTTCGCCAACGGGGTCGCGGTCTCCCTCACGGTCCAGGCCTTCAGCGCCGACGATCACGCGGACCATCCACGTCATGGGCACACACGGGGAGATCCGTGGCGACCTCGACGAGGGTTGGCTCGAGCTCCACGACTTCGCCCACGACCGCCGCGAGCGCATCACCGTCGGCGGCGCCGGCGCGCGTCACGCCGGCGGCGACGACGCCCTCGTGGTGGACTACCTGCAGCGGCTGCGGCGGCGCAAGGAGGGCCGACCGGCCGGCGCCGCGCCCAGCGAGCTCGCGGCCTCGATCGAGAGTCACCTCATGGCGTTCGCCGCCGAGCGCTCGCGAGCCGAGGCGCGGCGCGTGAGGCTGGACGAGCTCGCCGAGGCCTGACGGGGCCCCTTCGTCGCAGCGGGTGCTGCTACAGCGGCATGTTGCCGTGCTTCTTGAACGGCAGCGTCTGCTCCTTGCCCTCCAGCATGCCCAGGTGCCGGATGAGATGGCGACGGGTGTCCTTGGGGTCGATGACGTCGTCGATGTAGCCGTGGCCGGCTGCCACGTAGGGGTTGTCGAAGCGCTGGCGATACTCGCCGATGCGTTGGCTGCGCACGCCGGCGGGATCCGTCGAGCCCTGGATCTCGCGCCGGTAGATGATGCTCGCCGCGCCCTCCGCCCCCATCACCGCCACCGCCGAGGTCGGCCACGCCAGGACCACGTCCGAACCCATGTCCCGGGAGTTCATGGCCAGGTAGGCACCCCCGTAGCTCTTGCGCACGATCACCGTGATCTTGGGCACGGTGGCCTCGGCGTAGGCGTAGAGCATCTTGGCGCCGTGCCGGATGATCCCCGCGTGCTCCTGCGCCACACCCGGCATGAAGCCGGTGACGTCGACGAAGGTGATCAGCGGGACGTTGAAGGCGTCGCACGTACGGATGAAGCGCGCCGCCTTGTCGCTGGCGTCGATGTTGAGCGTGCCGGCCAGGTGCCGGGGGTTGTTCGCCACGATCCCCACCGAGCGTCCGCCGAGGTGGGCGAATCCCACGATGATGTTGCGAGCGAAGTCGGGCTGGATCTCCAGGAAGCGCTGGTCATCGACCAGGGCGTGCACCACCTCGATCATGGGGTAGGGCCGACGCTGGTCGGGGTGCACGATGGAGAGCAGCTCGGGCGTCTCGCGCTCCTCGGGGTCGCGGGTGGGCCGCCGCGGCGGCGCCTCCCTGGCCGACTGCGGCAGGTACGCCAGCAGCTCGCGCAACTTCGCGAGGACCATCGCGTCGTCCTCCGCCTCGAGGTGGGCCACGCCCGACTTGCGATTGTGCACCTCGGCCCCGCCCAGCCCCTCGAAGCTGACGTCCTCCTTGGTGACCTGCTTGATCACCTCGGGTCCCGTGATGAACATGTAGGAGCTTCCCTTGGCCATCACCACGAAGTCGGTGAGAGCGGGGCTGTAGACCGCGCCGCCGGCGCACGGGCCGAGGATGGCGGAGAGCTGCGGCACCACGCCGGAGTAAACGGCGTTGCGGTAGAAGACCTCACCGTAGCCGGAGAGCGAGTCGACCCCCTCCTGGATACGGGCGCCCGCCGAGTCGTTCAACCCGATGATGGGCGCGCCCGTCTTCACCGCCAGATCCATCACGGTCGCGATCTTGGCGCCGTGCATCTTCCCCAGGCTGCCGCCCAGTACGGTGAAGTCCTGGCTGAACACGAACACCGTGCGACCGTCGATGGCGCCGTAGCCGGTGACCACGCCCTCGCCGGGGGCCTCGATGCCGTCCATCAGCTCACCGCCCCGGTGCTTCACGAACACGCCGAGCTCGACGAAGCTCCCCTCGTCGAGGAGCGCCTCGATGCGCTCGCGGGCGGTCAGCTTCCCCGCCTCGTGCTGCTTGCGGACGCGCTCCTCGCCGCCCCCGGTCACGACGCGCTTGCGCCGCTCCTCCATCTCGGCCGTGAGCTCGTTCATCCAAGCCAAGGTATCGTCGGACACGGAATCAGCCTCCGCCCTCTGGCATCACCCCAGGATACCGTGCGTCGCGACCTGCGCGGCCTACCATGGCCCGGTTCACGACGGCGCGTTTCACGACGGCACGGCCCGCGACGGCGGGACACGGTGGCGCGGGCACGGTGGCGCGGGCACGCTGTCTCGGCGCGGCGTTCTCTCAGGGGGTGCCGGTGGCTCCGGCGGCCGGCGGCGCGGGTTGCTGCGTCACTGCCCGCTGCTCGTCCGGGTACATGTAGCCCTGGCGGCGGGCCAGATCCTCCCGGTAACGGCTGTCGTTGGCATGGTCGATCACCTGCTGGAGCCCCCCGGCCTGGCGCTTCAGATCGGTCACCTGGGTCTGCAGGTGGGCCACCGCCCGCTGCTCGACCACGAAGCGCCACGTCTCGACGCCCAGCAGGAACAGGGCGTGGAGGCTGCCTACCAGGGCCAGCACCGTGATCACACGGTGGGCCCCGCGCGCCGCGGCGGTGCGCCGTCGGCGGGAGCGCTTCTCGGGCTCGGCCGTCGTATCGGCGGGACCGTCGAGCAGGCGCCTGGGCACGGTGCTCACTCCTGCACCTCTTGCAGGGCGAGTGCCTCGCGCAGGAACCGTGCGGCGTCCTCGGGCGGCGTCGGGTTCACGTAGAAACCGCTCCCCCAGTCGAACCCCGCCTGCTGCGTGAGCCGCGGGAGCAACTCGATGTGCCAGTGGAAGCTGCGGTCGCCGACGGCCGGGAGCGTGTGCACCAGGAGATTGTACGGCGGGTGGTCGAGGGCGTCGTTGAGGGCGCGAACCACCGTCTGGAGCAGGTCGGCCAGGAGCGGCAGGGTGTTGGCGGCCACCCCGGTGAAGGCGCTACCGTGCTCGCGTGGCAGGATCCAGGTCTCGAACGGGGTCTTCGCGGCGAAGGGCGCGATGGCGACGAACCCTTCGTTGTGGGTGATGACCCGCTCGCGTCCTGCCAGCTCGCGCTGGAGGACGTCGCAGAAGAGGCAACTGCCGTGATCGCCGTTGTAGCTGCGGGCCGCCTCCACCTCCTCCTCGACCCAGCGGCTGCTCACCGGGACGGCCAGGAGCTGCGCGTGGGGGTGCTCGAACAGGGCGCCCGCGGCACGACCGACGTTGCGGGTGATCTGCACGTGGCGGATCCCCGGCTTGGCGGCCAGTAGCGCCAGGCGCTCGCGGTAGAGCCGCAGCACGTCGACCAGGTGAGCGCGCGGCATGGTGTCGAGCGCCATGCCGGCGTCGGGGTGCTCGACGATGACCTCCTGGTAACCGCTCGATGCAGCCTGCCGGAACAGGGCGTCGCCCTCCTCTCGGAAGCTGCGCGGCTCGACCAGTGCGGAGGGATGTGCGATGACCCGCATGCGCCACTCGGGACCGTCGGGCGACGTGCTGCTCGGCCGGACCGCGGCGATCTCCGGGCCGGTCTGGCGCTCGTTGCCCGGCGACAGCGGCGAGCGCTCGGGCAGCGGAAGCACGCTGCCGAAGTCCGACGCTACGAGGCCCCGCTCCGGGGAGATGAGCACCCAGGCGCGGCCGAACGGATCCTTGCGAAACATCGGCATGCCGACTAAGTCTAGCAGCGCCGACTGGGACGGCGTCGTGAGAAGCTTTATCCCCCACCACCGCATCCCGGCCTCCGTCCCGGACGTTGTGAAGACCCCCACCGCCCCCCGCCACAGCACTGGATATCCTTGCCGAGCCGGAGCGCGCCCGCGTTCCGTCGCGGAGGGCGAACGGTCCGTGCTGGCTCGATTGACAGACGCGAAGCTGCTGATCCTGGACGACGAGCGCGCGAACCTCGCGCTGCTGGGACGCATCCTGCAGCGCGCCGGTTACGAGCACGTGACGGCCACCGACGACCCGGAGGAGGCCGTCGAGCTGTTCGAGACGCTCGAACCCGACCTCGTGTGCACCGACCTCCATATGCCGCGCATGAACGGCCTCGAGGTGATCGACGCGCTCGGCCGGCGGACCCCGCCCGACAGCTTCCTACCCATCCTGGTGCTGACCGCCGACCTGTCGCAGGAGGCCGAGGAGGAAGCCCTCGCCCGTGGCGCCAAGGACTTCATCACCAAACCGTTCCGCGCCAGCCAGATCGAGTTGCGCGTGGGCAACCTGCTGAAGACACGACAGCTACACCTCGAGCTGCACGATCACGCCGATCGGCTCGAGCAGATGGTGATGGAGCGCACCATCGAGCTGGAGGCCGCCCGCATGGACGTGCTCGAGCGGCTGGCCCAGGCCGCCGAGTACCGCGACGCCACCACCGGACAGCACACCCAGCGCGTGGGTCACCTCTCGGGGCTGCTGGCGCGCGAGCTGCGGCTCGACCGCGAGACCGCGGAGCTCGTCGAGCGCGCCGCGCCGCTCCACGATGTCGGCAAGATCGGCGTTTCCGACACCATCCTTCTCAAGCCCGGCAGCCTCACCGACGAGGAGCGCGCCGCCATGCAACAGCACGTCGACGTCGGCGTGCGCCTGCTGGCGCGCGGCCGCTCGAAGCTCATCAACATGGCCGAGCTGATCGCCCTGACGCATCACGAGCGCTGGGACGGCAGCGGCTACCCGCGCGCGCTCAGCGGCGACGCCATTCCACTTCCCGGGCAGATCGTAGCCGTGGCCGACGTGTTCGACACGCTGATCAGCGAGCGCCCCTACAAGCTGGCGTGGCCTCTGGAGAAGGCGGTGGCGGAGATGCAGCGGCAGTCCGGGCACTGGTTCGCGCCCCGTCTGGTGAGCGCCCTCATGCGGGTTCTCGCCAACGAGCCCGATCTCGTTCAGGAGTTGGCGGCCCGCGCCGTGAGCGACGCCGCTCGCTAGCGCCCCGGGTCATACTGGCGCCATGCCCGGCCTCTTCGACCCTCTCGTCCTGCGCGGGCTCAGCCTGCCCAACCGCATCGCCGTCTCGCCCATGTGTCAGTACAGCGCCGAAGACGGCTTCGCCAACGACTGGCACCTGGTGCACCTGGGTGCTCGCGCCGTCGGTGGCGCCGGCCTGGTGCTCACGGAGGCCACCGCCGTCGAGGCGCGTGGGCGCATCTCGCCGCGCGATCTGGGGCTGTGGCGTGACGAGCACGTCGACGCCCTGAAGCGCATCACACGCTTCGTCCACGACGCCGGTTCCCGGGTCGGCGTGCAGCTCGCCCACGCCGGGCGCAAGGCGAGTACCTGGTACCCGTGGGCCGAGCGGCGCGGCGCGGTCGGCGAGGACGAAGGGGGCTGGAAGGTGGTGGGACCCACCGCCGAGCCGTTCGCTCCGCGCTACCCGGTGCCCGAGGCGCTCGCGTCCGAGGACCTGCCGGGCATCGTCGCCGCCTTCGAGACGGCGGCCGGGCGCGCCCTCGACGCTGGCTTCGACGTCGTGGAGATCCACGGCGCGCACGGTTACCTGCTGCACAGCTTTCTCACGCCCCTGGTGAACGCGCGCGACGATGCCTACGGCGGCGACTTCGAGGGGCGCACGCGGCTGCTGCGGGAGGTCACCGCGGCCGTGCGGAACGTGTGGCCCGAGGACCGCGCGCTGTTCGTGCGCCTGTCGTCCAGCGACTGGCTGGACGGGGGCTGGACCGGGGACGACACGGTCCGCCTGGCGCGCATCCTGGGCGAGCTCGGCGTCGATCTCGTGGACTGCTCCAGTGGCGGCGCGGTGCCGGGTGCGGAGGTGCCGGTGGCGCCGAACTACCAGGTCCCGTTCGCCCACCGCGTGCGTTCCGAGGCCGGCATGGCCTCCGGTGCGGTGGGGCTCATCACCCGTCCGGAGCAGGCGCAGGCCATCGTGGAACGGGGCGAGGCGGACCTGGTGCTGCTGGGGCGTGAGTCGCTCCGCGACCCCTCCTGGCCGCAGCGCGCGGCGCGCGCGTTGGACGTGGACGCGCGTCCACTCTATCCACCGCAGTACCTCCGGGCGTCCTGAGCGCCCGCCGGCGACACGGCCCGCGGCGTCACTCCAGGGGGAACGCCTCGAGCGCCTCCTGCTCCTCGCGCTCGGCGTCGGGCAGCAGCGGGCGGCTCAGGAGATCGTTCACGACATCGAAGCGCGCGAACACCACGCTCCCGATCGCCACCATCAGCACCACGTACAGCGAGGTCGCTCCGAGGAGCGCCTGGCGCGTGCCCTCCGGCAGGGCGGCTGCCTCCGCGGCGAGGCTCGCGATCACCAGCGAGAACTCGCCGCGAGGCAGCAGCATCAGGCCGTGACCGACCGCAGCGCGCCGGCTGAGCCCGCTGGCGCGTCCGCCCAGGAAGCCGGTGATCAGGCCGGCGACGACCGTGACCGCCACCAGCAGCAGCGCCAGCGGCAACTCCCGCAGGGCGGTCGCCAGCTCGACATGCAGCCCCACCACCAGGAAGAAGCTGGCGGCCGCCACGTCGTACCAGGAGCGGAGCGCGTTCTCGACGCGCGGCCGGTGCCCGGACTCGGCCACCGCCATGCCCAGCAGGAACGCGGCCACCGCGGCCGGGAAACCCAGCGCAAGGGCGCCGGCCGCCACCAGCGTCAACAACGCCAGGGCGAGCAGCGCCAGGGCCTCCCCCTCGAGGTCCAGCAGGCGCGCCAGCAATCGTTTCCCGTAGCGCGCCAGCAGGCCGTACAGGGCGAGGAACAGCACGGCGCCGGCGAAGGACCAGCCGCCACCGCCGGCGGTGAGGAGTCCCAGCCCCACCAGCACGACCACCATCGCCAGGTCCTCGAACACCAGCACGCCCAGCGTGCGCTCGGCCTCGGGGTAGGCCAGCAGCTCGCTGTCGGCGAGCAGTCGGGCGATCACGCCGGAGCTGGAGACGTACACCACGCCCCCCAGGAAGAGGCCGGCCAGCCAGCCGAACCCCAGCAGCACGGCCACGCCGAACCCGACGGCGAAGTTCGCCAGGTCGACGGCGCCTGCCAGCAGCGTCGGGCCGGTCCCCTCGAGCAACCGCCCGAGGGAGAACTCGAGGCCCAGGTAGAACAGCAGGAGAAGCAGACCGAGCTCGCCCAGCAACGCGGTGGTGGGCCCGAGGCGGTACACCGGCACGACCCCGTGCGGTCCCAGCAGGATGCCGAGCAGGAGGTAGCCCACCACGGGCGACACCCCCAGCCGGCGGCTGACTTCGCCGGCGAGGTAGAGCCCGAGGGCGAGGAGGCCGAGCTCGAGCAGCGGCGTCACGGTCCTGGGGCCGGCCCGTCAGCCGGCGATGAGGGCGCGGGCGGCGTCCGTCTGGGCGGGAGATCCGATCAGCAGGAGGGTATCGCCGGGCTCGAACACCGTGTCGATCCCGGGGTTGGCGAGGGCGCGCCCGTCGCGCAGGATGGCGATGACGCTGGCTCCGGTACGCTGGCGCATCTGCGAGGCGCCCAGCGCCCGGCCGGCCAGCGGCGACGCCTCGCCGAGCGGGACCCAGTCGATCTCGAGGGCGCCCAGGATGAGATCGAGGTCCTCGACACTCGGCGCCTGGACCACCGGCCGCCCTAGCAGGTTGGCGAGTTGCTGCGCCTCCTCGGCGTCCACGCGGACGACGTCACGGGGACGATCGCCGTGCTCCAGGAAGTGGTGGAGCTGCCGTTCGCCATCGGGCCGCACCACCACCGCCAGGTTCCCGCCCGCCCTTAGGCCCATGACGTACTTCTTGCCGACGCCGGGCAGCGTGACCTCGCGGACCTCGATGCCGTTCGCGGAAGCCGGATCCTCCATACCCGAAGGATAGCGCAGCCGTCGTCAGGCCGGGCCCTCCGGTGCCGCCGCGGGTTCGTCGAAGAACTCGTCGCGCTTCAGCTGCACCTCGCGCAGGAAGAGCGAGGCCACCAGCGCCAGCACCCCGAACACCAGCGCGATGGTGAAGAGCTCCCGCGTCCCGTTCGCGAGCGCATGGTGCACCGCATCGAGGAACTGCTTGTAGAGCTTGTCGCCCGCCGCACCGAAGGTGTCGAAGCGCGACCGGATGGCCTGCTGCGCCTGCGCCGAGAGGAGCTGCTGCGGGTCGAGACTACCGGGCTGCACGCCCCCAGCCGCCATCGCCTGCTTGAGCGGACCGGGCATGTCGCGGGCGAGGCTGGCGTCCACCGAGCGGGCCAGCACCGTACCCAGGATGGGCGCAGCGATCACGCCCGCGAGCGAACGCACGAACTGCTGGGTGGCGCTGACCGCGCCCATCATGCGGTAGGGGAACACGTTGAGGACCACCGTGTTGAGCTGCGGCAGGATCGTGCCCAGCCCGAGCCCGAACACGATCATGTTGCGCACCACGCCCACCCAGGTGGTGGTGAGGCTCATCTGCGTGAACAGCACCAGCCCGGTGACCAGTAGCAGCGCGCCCACCACGGTCAGCACCTTGTAGCGCCCGGTGCGGGTGACGATCTGACCGCCGACCATGGAAGCGACCACCAGGCTGAGCATCATCGGCGTGAGGATATAGCCGGAGCTGGCCGCCGAGTACTCCAGCGCGCCCTGCACGAACAGCGGCAGGAAGATGAGGGCACCGAACATCGCCATGGTGATGAACAGCGCGATGAGGAGCGTGGTGTTGAAGATGCCGTTGCGGAACAGCGACGGCTCCAGGATGGGATTCTCCGCCCGCCCCTCGTTGACCGCGAACAGCGCCAGGAACGCCAGCCCCAGCAGGAACAGGCCGATCAGCTCCGGGCTGGTCCAGGCCAGCCGGCCGCCCGCCCAGGTGAACCCGAGCAGGATCGGGATCAGCCCCACCACCAGGAGCAGGCTGCCGCGCCAGTCCAGCTTCAGGCGGGCATCGACCCGCACGCTGGGGAGCGCGAAGATCACCCCGACGATGGCCAGCGCCGCCACCGGCAGGTTGATGTAGAAGATCCAGCGCCAGCCGATGGTGTCGGTGATCCAGCCGCCAAGCGTGGGGCCGATGACGCTGGCCAGACCGAAGACCGCACCGATGACGCCCATCCACTGCCCGCGCTCGCGCGGGTTGAAGATGTCGCCGATGGTGGCGCGTGGCATGGTGAGCATGGCGCCCGCGCCGATCCCCTGGACGCCGCGGAAGAGGATGAGCTCGAGCATGGTCTGCGACTGGCCCGACAGGATGGAGCCGATCGCGAACACGCTCAGCCCGAAGATGAAGAACGGCTTGCGACCGTACATGTCGGACAGCTTGCCGTAGAGCGGCACCGTCACCGCCGAGGCCATCATGTAGGCCGTGACCAGCCAGGCGTAGATGTTGAAGCCGTGCAGCTCGCTGACGATGGTTGGGATCGCCGTGGACACCACGGTCTGGTCCAGCGACGAGAAGAACATGGTGAGCAGCACGGCACCCAGCGCCCACCAGCGCTTGCGGCCGGTGATGCGGTTGCTCGACTGCGCCTCGGCGCGCGGGGACGCCGCACGCCGCCGCTGCGTCGGTTCGGTCTCCAAAGGGGTCTCCTCCAGGGCGGCGCCGCAAGGGCGCCGTGGGCCGGCTCGGCCCGGGCATGCGCTGTGGACTCGGCCGGTCGAACCTACGAACGCTGTTCGATGACCTCGTTGAGGGTGGACAGATGCTCGACCGCGGCGCGCAACGCCTCGGCAGGCACGTGGGCGTAGGTCTCGCCGAGCGTCCTGCGCATGAGGTCGCGGATGGCGTCCGCCGTCCTCTCACCCTCGGGCGTGACGGCGAGGATGAAGCGGCGGTGGTCCGCCGCGTCCACCGAGCGCTCAAGATACCCCTTCGCCTCGAGACGTTCCAGGACCCGGCTGACACTCGCCGGAGGCATGTTCAGATACGTGGCCACGCCTCCCGGGTGCACCTCGCCGCCCTGCACGACGCGCAGGACCAGGTAGTCCTTCGTCGCGATGCCGTACGCGGGCCCCAGCGCCTCGTCGAAGGTGCGGTAGAGGTGGCGTGAAAGCCGCAACACCGCCCTCGCCAGGTCGATGTAGTCGGTCGAGCCGCTGGCCTGTTTCATATGGAATAGTTTAGCCGCTCCTGGACGGCCTCCGCCACGGCATCTGCACGCCGCTAGGCGGGCGCGAACTAGGCGGGGCGAACTAGGCGGGCGCGAACAGCGAGGGCTGGGCGTCACCCGCGTCGTCCACCGGCAGCGCCGAGACCTCCCGGTACTCCAGGCCGAGGCTGCCGAGCTGGTTGAGCGCAGGCGCCGTCACGGCCGGCGCCGCCAGGATGCCGCGCACCCGCTGCGAACCGAGCCGGCGAACGCTCTGGACGTAGCGGCTGAGCTGGTGCACCGCCTCCTGGTTGGCCTTGGAGCGCTTGAGCTCGACGACCACCAGGGCGCCGTCGGCGTCGCGCGCGAACAGATCGATCCCGCCGACGTCGGTCGGCAGCTCGCGGTGGAGCACCTCCAGACCCGGTTCGATGACCTCCGGGTGGCGCGCCAGCGCCCGTTGCATCTCGGCCTCGCTCCCCATCAGCACGAAGCCCCCCGACTCCCTCAGCTCCAACGCCTGCACCAGTGCCGGCGCCAGGAAGGCGATGCGCACCATCTCGCCGGGGTTGAAGCGCTCGGCCCGCATCACCGCCACGCCGTCCTCGACACCCACGAAGATGTCGTCGGTCTGCGGCTGCCAGTTCACGGGCTTGACGCTGCGGTGGCCGTGCACCTGCACGCTCCCGTCCTGCTTCACGATCACGAGGTAATCGCCGGCCTCGGCGACGCTCGCCGCGCGACCGCTGTAGAGGACCTCGCATTCGCTCACCACCTGCACGAGGCAGTCGCCCGTGCGCAGGTGCTCGTCCAGGAACGCTGCCAGCTCGTCGGGGGCGGGGTGGGCCCGTTGTGCGCGGATCACGGCGGCGAGTCTACCACCGGCCTCGAGGCGCCCGACGGCGCGTCGCCCGGGGCGCCGGCACGGCCCGCCCGCTCCACCGGCACAGCCCGCCCGGGGCGCCGGCACGGCACGGCCCGGGCGCGGTAGACTGCCGCCCATGGCCCGCCTGGGAGCACACGTGTCGGTCGCCGGGGGAACGCACAAGGCCTTCGAGCGGGGTCGCGACATCGGCTGCGACGCCCTCCAGATCTTCGTGAAGAACGCCAGCCGCTGGCGCGGCCGCGCGCTGGCCGACGACGAGGTCGCGTCGTTCCGCGAACAGCACGCCGACGCCGGCTGGCCGGTGGTGGCGCACGCCAGCTACCTGATCAACCTGGCCAGCCCCGACGCCGAGGTGCTGGAGAAGTCGCTGACCGCGCTCACGGACGAGCTCGAGCGCTGCGACCGGCTCGGCGTTCCCGGCCTGGTGCTGCACCCCGGCGCCCACATGCGGGAGGGCGTGGAGGCCGGCGTCGAGCGCGTGGCGCGTGCGCTCGACCGCGTCTTCGCCCTCCGTCCCGAGCTGGAGGCGCGCGTCCTGCTCGAGAACACCGCCGGCCAGGGCAGCACCCTGGGGGCCGATTTCGAGGAACTGGGGGCGATCCTGGGCCGCGTCGACGACCCCGAGCGCCTGGGGGTCTGTTTCGACTCCTGTCACGCCTTCGCGGCGGGGTACGACCTGCGCGACGAGGAGGGTTACGGCGCGACGATGGAAGCGCTCGACCGCGCCGTGGGTCTGGCGCGCCTGAGCGCCGTCCACCTGAACGACGCCGTGCACCCGCTGGGCAGCCGCAAGGACCGGCACGCCAACATCCTGGAGGGCGAGATCGGCCGCGCCTTCTTCGCGCACATGCCTGCCGACCCGCGCTTCGCTTCGCTGCCGATGATCCTGGAGACCCCGCTCGGAGACGACGGTCTGGGTCACAAGCGCGATCTCGAGACGCTGCGCAGCCTGTAGCGCCTACCGCCCTCGGTCCGTCACCGGTCCCGCGCCGAGGTAGGCGTCCCGGACGCGCTGGTCGCGTTCCAGATGGTCGGCCGGCGCCTCCGTCACCACCTCACCGGCCTCCAGCAGGTAGCCGTAGTCCGCCAGCCTGAGCGCCGCCCGCGCGTTCTGCTCGATGAGCAGCACGGTGACGCCCTCGTCGCGCAGAGCAGCGATGACGCGCAGGATCTCCTGCACGACAAGCGGCGCCAGCCCGAGACTGGGCTCGTCGAGCAGCAGCAAGCGAGGACCGCTCATCACCGCCCGCCCCAGCGCCAGCATCTGCTGTTCGCCTCCCGACAGCGTGGCCGCACGCTGCCGGCGCCGCTCGGCGAGCCGGGGGAAGACGTCGTAGACGCGCGCCAGGTCGCGCCGCACGCGCTCGCCCTGGTTGGCTCGAAGGAAGGCGCCCAGGCGCAGGTTGTCCTGCACCGAGAGGGCGCCGAACAGCTCGCGCCGTTCGGGCACCAGGGTCAGGCCCCGTCCCACCAGCACCTCGGGGGGCATGCGGGTGACGTCGGCGCCGTCGAACGTCACCCTTCCCCCCTGCTTGGGTACGACGCCGGTGATGGCGTGCACCAGGCTGGTCTTGCCGGCGCCGTTGGCGCCGATGACCGTCACGACCTCGCCGGCGCACACCGCCAGCGACACTCCGCCGAGCGCCTGCACCCCGCCGTAGGCGACCTCCAACCCCTCGACGCGCAGCAGAGCGTCGGCGCTCCGGCGTTCGGGAACGCTCACGGCCACACCCTCCACGCGGCCGCGCCCGTCCGCTCGGCTCCGCTACGCGGGGGGCCGCTCGACCGGCTCATGCCGCGTCCCATCCCAGGTAGGCGGCGATGACGTCGGGGTCCTGCCGGACCTGCTCCGGTGAGCCCTCGGTCAACATCCGGCCGTAGTTCATCACCACGATGCGATCGGCCACACCCATCACCAGGTCCATATCGTGCTCGACCAGCAGGATCGCGAGACCCTCGTCGCGGAGCGCGCTCAGGAGTGTGGCGAGCTCGCGTTTCTCGGCGTAGCGCAGTCCCGCGGCGGGCTCGTCGAGCAGCAGCAGCGCTGGGCGCATCGCCAGCGAACGTGCCACCTCCAGCAGACGCTGCTTCCCCACCGGCAGCGACGGCGCACGGACGTCGAGCTCCGTCAGCCCCACCCGCCCGAGCGCTGCGCGGGCCTCGCGCTCGGCCCGCGCCTCGTCGGCGCGCCCCAGCCCCAGAACGCCGGCCCATACGCCGCCGCGGGTGTGGGTATAGCACCCCGCCATGACGTTCTCGAGCACGCTCATGTCGAACAGGGCGGTGTTCTGGAAGGTCCGGGTCAGGCCGCGCCGCGCCATGCGCTGCGCCGGCAGGCCCGTCACGTCGTCGCCCCCGAGCAGCACCCGCCCGTCGCTGGGCGGCAGCAGCCCGCTGATGACGTTGAAGGCGGTGGTCTTGCCGGCGCCGTTGGGGCCGATCAGGCCCAGGATCTCGCCGCTGCGCAGCTGGAAGCCCAGGCCGTCGACGGCCTGGAGGCCGCCGAAGCTGCGGCCGAGCTCACGCACCTCCAGGAGGGCGCCGGATCGCGGCTGCGATCGCTCGGGCGCCGCGGCCTCCCGCTCCGCAGGCTCGGGCTCCGCAAGCTCGGACGCCGTAAGACCGGACGGCGTCGGCGTGGGGATGGGCGCCGTGGGACCGGACGCTGCCGCGGCGGCGGCCGGCGCGGAGCGGAAGCGCACCCGCCACAACCGCGCCAGCAGGGGCTCGAGCCCGCGCGGGCTCGCCAGCATGAGCCCGACGAGGATGGCGCCGTAGGCGATCACCTGAACCAGCCCCGCCTGCCCGCTGGCGTTGGGGATCACGTTCTGCAGCACGTCGTCGAGCAGCGTCACCACGGCCGCGCCCAGCACCCCACCGAGCGGATGGGCGCCTCCGATCATGGCCATGGTCAGCAGCCGTATCGACGCGCCCAGGTCGAAGGCGCTGGGGCTGACGAAGGCGATGAAATAGGCGAACAGCGCGCCGCCGAGACCGGCCAGGGCGGCGGCGAGCACGAACACCTGCAGCTTCAGGCGACCGACCTCCATGCCGATGCTGGCGGCCGCGGCCTCGCTCGAACGCATGGCGCGCACCGCGCGCCCGGCGCGGCTGCGGATCAGCGACGCCAGGGCGAGCACCGCCAGCGCCGCGAACGCCAGCGTCAGGTAATAGAAGCGGCTCGGATCGATGAAGTCGAGCCCGAGCAGGCGCAGCACCGGAACGTTCGTGAAGCCGTTGGGCCCGCCCGTGAGCGATGCCAGCTGGGTGAACAGGATGGTGGCGATGATGCCCCAGGCCAGCGTCGCCAGCGCAAGATAGTGACCCGACAGCCGCAGGATGGGGAGCCCCACGAGGTAACCTGCCGCCGCCGCGAGCAGCGTGCCGAGCAGCAGGCTGAGCCAGGGGTCGACCCCGTAGCTGCCGGCCAGGACGACGGCGCCGTAGGCGCCGATGCCGTAGAAGGCCCCCTGCCCGAGGCTCACCAGCCCGGCGTAGCCGGTCAGCAGGATGAGGCCGGTGGCCACCCCGCCGTAGATGGCGATGAAGCACAGCAGGTTGGAGTAGAAGGGCGGCAGCAGCCAGGGCAGCGCGATCAGCAGCGCCGCGCCCGCCAGGCCCGCGGCCACGCTCCGAGGTCTCACGTCGCCGCTCCGCGCCGCACGGCGATCACCCTCAGGAGCAGGATCGGGATGATCAGGGCGTACACGATGGCCTCGCCGTAGGCCGAGGTGGTGTAGGCGGCGAAGGCCTCCAGCACGCCGATCGCCAGCCCGCCCAGCACCGCGCCCGGGTAGCCCGACAGCCCGCCGATCACGGCGCCGACGAACCCCTTCAAGCCGAGTCCGAGGCCCATGTCGTAGGTGGCATAGGTGACGGGTGCGATGAGGACCCCCGCCAGGGCGGAGATGCCCGCGCTGATGGCGAACGCCACCAGCCCCGCCCGCTCCGGCGAGATGCCCACCAGGCGCGCACCCAGGCGGTTCATGGCCGCCGCCCGCAGCGCCTTGCCGAACAGCGTGCGCTCGAAGAACAGCCACATCAGCGCCAGCACGACCAGCGTCGCGGCCAGCACGAACAGACTCTGGTAGCTGACCCGCACCCCGCCCGCCGCGATCTGGCCGCCGTGGATGCTGGGGAAGCTGAACGAGCCTGGCCCCCAGAACAGCAGCCCGAGCCCCTGCAGGCCGAGGTACAGACCGGTGGTGATGATCAGGAACACCACCTCGCCGGCGGCCGCGGCCGGCTGGATGGTGAGGCGGTAGAGCGCCGCGCCCACGAAGGCCACAGCGACGGTGGCCACCAGCACGGCCAGCAACGGCGGCAGGTGGAAGGGCCCGACCACGTGCACCAGCCAACTCAGGCCGAACGCACCCAGGGGCGGCAGCCACAGGAGCGACCACCGCCTCCGCAGCAGCAACACCAGCAAGGCCCAGGCAGCACCCGCCAGGATCGCCAGCGTGATGCCGCCCGTGGCCTCGCCCGTGGTGAGCCCCACCGCGGTGAGCGCGCCGAGCATGACGAACTCACCCTGCGCGATGTTGATCACGCGCGTGACGTTGTAGATCAGCACGAGCCCGAGGCCGAGCAGCGCGTAGATCGCGCCGTTGGTCAGGCCGGTCACGAACAGGAAGAGCGCGGTACTCATCGTCATGCCGTTTGCATCCACCCTTCCCTGGCCGCTCGGCCGGGCCCCAACGCTCAGGTGCTACGGAACGAGCTGGTAGGCGCCGTCCTGCACGGTGACCATGATGGCCGACGAGGTGTCAAGACCGCTGTGGTCGGTCGCCGAGAAGTTGAAGATGCCGTCGACCGCGGGGAAGTCGTGAAGGTTCTCGATGGCGTCGCGGAGCGCGCTGCGGAAGGCCTTGAGGTCGTTCGGCGAGGTCGACGCCAGCACCTGGTTGCTGGCTGCCTCGAGGATCAGCCCGGCGTCCCAGGCGTGGCCGGCGAAGGAGCTGGGCACCGAGCCGTAGGCGTCCCGGTAGGTCTTCACGAAGTCCTGCACCACCGATGCGAACGGCAGCGAGGCGGGCAGCTTGTCGTGCACGATCACCGGCAGCACCGACAGGCGGGTTCCGTTGAGGCTGGCGCCGCCCAGGCGCAGGAAGGTCTCGTTGGTCATGCCGTAACTCTGGTAGATGAGCCCCTGGTAGCCGGCGTCCTGGAGAGCCTTCTCGGCCACATTGCCGGCGGGCGGGATGGCCCAGATGAGCACGGCGTCGGGGTTGGCTGCGACCAGCTTCGTCGCCTGCGAGCTCAGGTTGGTGTCGCTGCGCGCGAACGACTCGGTCGCGACGATGTCGACGTTGTCGGAGGGCGCCGCCGCCTGCAGCGCGGCGAGGCCGCCCTGGCCGTAGGCGTCGTTGAAACCGATGAAGCCGAGGGTCTTCACGCCCTGGGCGACCATGTCCTTCACCTCGGCGGTGACCATGGTGGCGTCGATCGGCGGCGTCTTGAACACCCAGTGGCGCTCGGAGGCGGGCTGCACGATGGACGCCGACGCCGCGATGGAGATGTTGGGTACCTCGGCGCGCTGCAGCGTGTCGATGACCGCCAGCGACTCGGGGCTGGTGGTGCAGCAGATGACCGCCAGCGCGCGCGACTCGGTGATCAGCTTGCGGACGTCCAACACAGCCTTGGAGGGATCGCTGGCGGTATCGAGCAGGACGATCTTCAGGTTGTGGCCCATCACGCCACCGGCGTCGTTGACTCGCTTCTCGAAGAGCTTGAGGGCGTCGGCCTCGCCCGAACCGAGCGAGGAGGCGGGGCCCGTCTGGGCGATGGCCGCTCCGATCACGATGTCCTGCGCCAGTGCGGCGCCGCCGAAGCCCGCCAGGGCCGCCGTCAGGAGGGTCAAGATCCACAGTCTCGTGCGTGTCATGCCAACCACCTCGTCCTAAGATCCCGTGTGCCTCGCGGCACGCTTCGAACCGCCGGCCTCGGACGCGCAGGGCCGCTCCCTGTGCGCCGAACCGCAGCGTCTCCTACCGTGCGTGGATAGGGCGGGCCTTCAACTTGGGCTCGTCCACATTCACCCCCTCGAAGGGCGTGCCCTCCTCGAACCAGGAAGGCGGCGCCGGCTGGCCCCAGAGGGTCTGTCGTCGCGGATCGTCGAGCGTCCAGCCGATGGGCTCGAAGTCCGGATCGACCGTGAGGTAGTCCCCCGTGAAGAGCTCGATGCGGTGGCCGTCGGGATCGCGGAGGTAGAGGAAGAAGGCGTTGGAGATGCCGTGGCGGCCCGGGCCCCGCTCCATCGACGGCAACCAGCCGGTGGAGGCGAGCACGTCGCAGGCGTGCAGGATGTCCATCTCGCCGCGGGTCCACACCCCCACGTGGTGCAGGCGAGGACCGCGGCCGTTGGTGAGCGCCAGGTCGTGAACGTTGCCCTTGCGGTGCATCCA
This sequence comes from uncultured Trueperaceae bacterium, assembly GCA_963783895.1. GTDB lineage: Bacteria > Deinococcota > Deinococci > Deinococcales > Trueperaceae > JASBRS01. Next base: position 54,746 of record CAWAPF010000012.1, on the reverse strand, counting down.
CGCCGCCCACAACGCGCTCTCCCGGCCCGGCTCGGGCTCGGTCTCGGTGTACTCGGTGGTGCGGAAACCCAGGCGCCGGGTGTAGAAGTCGTAGGTGGCCTGCAGGTCGGCCGCGAAGAGGTTGAAGTGGTCGATGCGCTGCACGGCGGCCCCGTGGTAGGCGCCATAGTCCTGCAGCATGCGGGGCTGCTGCGGCTGGCTGACGTAGAACGCCAGCGGCACGCCGAAGGGGTCTCGCGCGTGGAGCGTACGACCCTGACCGTAGGCGTTCACCCACCCCGCGGACCAGCCGTGCTCCTCGAAGAAGGCGTGGGCGGCGTCGAGGTCGGCCTCGGAGCGCACCCGGTAGCCGAGCCGGTAGCACAACGGCTCGGCCCCGCCACGGAGGATCAGCGAGTGGTGACCGCGCTCCTCCAGGCCGCGCAGGTAGAGGGCGTCCTCGGTGCGCTCGGTCTCCACGAACCCGAGGGCGTCGACGTAGAAGGCGCGCGAACGATCCAGGTCGCCCGCACCGAGCTCCACGTGGCTCAGGCGCACGATGTCGAAGGGCGGGATTCCCGCGTCGTGGATCGGCATCGGGTCCTTCCTCCCCTCCCCTAGTCCGCCGGCTGCGCCGGCGCGGACGGCTCGCCGGCAGGATCGTCCGAACGCTGCAGGAAGCGCAGCACCCGGTCGACGTAGGGCTGCTTGTCGTAGCTCTGGTAGAGGGCGCACTGGGTGCGCACGGGGTCCCCGAAGAAGAACTTCTCGTAGAGGTTCTGGCGACCTCCGAACGCGGAGATCGTCATGTCCCACGCCAGGCGGTAGAGCTTGATGCGCGTCTCGCTGTCGGCGTTGCGCGCCTGCAGGAACTTGCCGATGCTGTCCGCCATCGGCCCGTTCCGGTCGCGCTCGGTCGGGATCATGATGAGGCCGCTGGCAGACAGCAGTTGCAGGATCTCCACCATGCGCGGGTAGACCTGCGGGAAGTAGTTGCGGGCCGCGTTCACCGCGTCCTTGCCGGGCGTCATGGTGCCGTAGGCGTCGAGGAAGGCCGTCTCCTCCGCCTGGGTGCGCAGCGCCTTCATGATCTCGAGGACGATGATGAGCTCGGCCACCTTCTGCTGCACGTGCTGGAACTGCTCGCTGCCGATCATGTCGACGATCGCCTGCGCCGCGCCCAGGAACGCTTCGGTCTTGGCGATCTTGACGCCGAGCACCTGGTGGGCCATGTGGTACACGGCGCCGGTGGCGGCGTAGGCGCGGTTGGCGAGCTTGACGTCGCCGACGATGAAGACGCGGTCCCAGGGCACCAGCACGTCGTCGAAGTAGACCATCGCGTCCATCTCGTCGAAGCGCGAGCCCAACGGGTGGTCCTCGTGGCTGCGCCCGACGTCGAGCGGCTCGCGGCACTGGAAGCTCAGCCCGGGCGCGGAGCAGGGCACCGCGAAGGCCAGGGCGTAGCGCGTCATCTCCTCTTGCTCCTTGAGTACCGTCGACGGGAAGATGAGGATCTCGTCGGCGATCGGCAGCGTCGCCATCATGCGGGCCCCACGCACCACGATGCCCTCGTCGACCTCCTTCACCAGCCCCAGCGCGATGTAGGGGTCGCTGAGCTGATCGGCGCGCTTCTCCCGGTTCACCTGGGGGTTGGTCAGCGCGTGGGTGAGGCAGAGGTCGTGCTCGCGCACGTACTCGTAGTAGCGGCGCATGTTGTCCCCGAAGCGGGGATCGCACTGCTCGAAGTAGGCGGCCGCCCGCGCCGCCGCCATCAGGTTGACGTTGAGGTAGTCCGGGCTGCGTCCGATGAAACCGAGGCTGGCGTCGGCCCAGACCTTGTGCATGCGCGCGCGCCGCCGCAGGTCGTCCTTGGACTGCGGCTCGAGGAAGCTCATGCCCACGCGCTCCCCGCTCGAGGGGCTCTCGTAAGTGAGCACGTCGACCAGGTCGGCACGGTGCTGCAAATCGTAGAGGTGGGCGATCGACCTGGCGACGTTGGCGGTGGCGGGGTGGGTGGTCGGGTCGTCGACCTTCTCGCCGTCCACCCAGATGTTGGGCGGGTTGCGCTTGAGCCCTTCCAGGAACTGCCGGCCGGTGCGTACGGGCATCCTTGCGTCCCCTCTCAGGCGCCCAGCTTGGGGATGCGATGATCCCCCAGGGCGACGGAAACGTTCTTGGTCTCCATGTAGAAGTCGAAGCTGTAGTCTCCACCGTCGCGGCCGATGCCGCTCATCTTGGCGCCGCCGAAGGGTGTCGGCAGGTGCCGCACGTTCTGCGAGTTCACCCACACCATGCCCGCCTCGACGTCGCGCGCGAAGCGGTGCACGCGTGCGGCGTCGCGCGTCCACAGGTAGGCCGCAAGGCCATAGGGCACGCCGTTGGCGAGCTCGAGCGCCTGCGCCTCGCTCTCGAAGGGGATGGCCGTCAGGACCGGCCCGAAGATCTCCTCCTGGGCGATGCGCATCTCCGGGCGCGCACCGGTGAACAGGGTGGGCGCCACGTAGCCGCCGTCGAGCCGCGCTGCGGGACCGCCGCCGGCCGCGACGGTGGCCCCCTCCCGGCGGGCCACGTCCATGTAGTGCAGCACCTTGGCCAGGTGCTCGGGGTGGATGAGCGGCCCCATCTCGGTGTCGGGATCGAAGGGGTCGCCGACGCGGATGCGTCCGGCGCGCTCGGCGATGCGGGCGGTGAAGTCGTCGTAGATTCCGGCCTCGACGAGCACCCGGCTGGAGGACGTGCAGCGCTCGCCGTTGAGGCTGTAGATCATGAAGACCACCGCGTCGAGCGCGCGCTCCAGGTCGGCGTCCGCAAAGACCACCACCGGGTTCTTGCCGCCCAGCTCGAAGTGCACGCGCTTCAACGTGGGGGCGCCCTGCGCCATGATGCGGCTACCGGTGGCCGACTCGCCGACGAAGGCGACCGCCTTGATGAGCGGGTGCTCGGTGAGCGCGCGCCCGGCGGTCTCACCGTCGCCGTGCACGACGTTCACGACGCCGGCGGGCAGGCCCGCCTCGCGCATCAGCTCGGCCAGCCGCGTGGCGCTGAGCGGACTCCACTCGGCCGGCTTGTGCACCACCGTGCACCCGGCCGCCAGGGCGGGCGCGATCTTCCAGGTCGAGAGCATGAAGGGGGTGTTCCAGGGGGTGATGACCCCGACCGGGCCGATGGGCTGACGCAGGGTGTAGTTGAGGTGCTCGTCGGACGGCAGGCTGAGGCCGTTGCCCGCCTGCTCGGCGCGGTCGGCGAAGAAGCGGAAGTTCCGGGCGCCGCGCTTCGCCGCCTGGCTCATGAAGCGCCAGGGCTGCCCGGTGTCGATCACCTCGAGCAGGGTGATCTCCTCGGCATGCTCCTCGATGAGGTCGGCCACGCGGTGGAGCAGCGCGCGCCGCTCGGCCGCGCCCACCCGGCGCCAGGAGCGGAACGCCTCCGCCGCCGCCCGGGCGGCGCGGTCGACGTCGGCCGCCTCGCCGGCGGCGACCGTCGCCAGGCGGGCGTCGTCGATCGGCGAGCGCGTCTCGAAGGCGCCGCCGCCCTGGCTGTCCACCCAGGCGTCGCCCACGAGGTGGCGCACATGGCCGTCCCAGCGCCGACGCACGACGTCCAGCGCCTGGGCGCGGCGTCCGGCCGCCACGGTGTCGGAGACCCCGTCCTCGATCCGCCCGGCGCTCATGCCTCCGCCTCCCCGGCGGCCGGCACGGCGCTACGCGCCGCGTTGTCGACCACCTTCTCCTCGGCGACGATGGTGTTCTCGAGGACGCCGAGCCCCTCGACCTCGCACCGCACCCGGTCACGGGCCCGGACGTGGCTGATCCCCTTGGGCGTGCCCGTGAGCAGCACGTCGTCCTCCTGCAGGGTCATGAACTCGGTCACGTAGGCGATGATCTCGGCCACCGAGTACAGCATGTCTGCGGTGGTGCCCTGCTGCCGGACCTCGCCGTTGACCGTGGTGGTCAGCGCCAGTGCCTGCGGGTCCGGCACGTCCTCGGCGTCGACCAGCCAGGGGCCGAGCGGCAGGAAGGTGTCGAAGTTCTTGGGCTTCACCGGAGGCCGGAAGTGATTGATGACGAAGTCGCGGACCACGAAGTCGTTGGCGATCGTGTAGCCCTTGACGACATCGAGCGCGTCGGCCTCGCGCACGCGGCGGCAGGAGCGGCCGATCACCACGGCCAGTTCGTTCTCGTAGTGCATGTAGGCGATGCCGCGCGGCCGCACCACCGCTCCACGGTGGCCCACCAGGGCGTTGCGGAACTTGGGGAACAGGGCGGGCTGCTCGGGACGCTCGAGCTCGAGCTCGCGGGCATGGTCGCCGTAGTTGAGCGCCAGCGCCAGGATGGTGCCGGGATCGACGGGCGGCAGCCAGGTGACGCCGTCCTCGGCGAAGGCACGGCCGGAGGCCGTCACGACGACCGGTCAGCCGGCCGCGTCCACCTCGACGCGCGCGTGCTCGAGCCGGCCGTCGGCGATGACCCGGGCGTGCCTCACGCCGACGCCTCCGCCTCGACGAGCCCGTAGCGCTGGAGCGTGCCCCGGAGGCGGGTCTCGTTCTCCGGAAGCATGGGGCCCAGCGGCAGGCGCCAGCGCGCTTCGATCAGCCCCATCAGCGACAGCGCCGTCTTGAGAGGGACCGGATTGATCTCGATGAACAGGACGTCGTTGAGCTCGAGCATCCGGAAGTGCAGGTCGCGCGCTTCGTCCCACTTGCCGGCGGCGGCCAGCTCGTAGAGTTGCGCGATCTCGCGTGGAGCCAGCACGCCCGGTGGCACTGATGTGCCCGCTGCCGCCCAGCGTCAGCATGGGGTAGGTCAGCGTCTCGGCACCGCAGTAGACGGCGAAATCGCGTCCGGCGTGGACGAAGGTGTAGGACACGTCGTCGAGGTTCTTGGTCGCGTGCTTGACGCCCACCAGGTTCGGGCAGGCCTCGCGCAGACGGCCGATGGTCGCAGGCTCGATGTTCACCGCCGTGCGACCCGGGATGTTGTACAGGATGACCGGCGTCTCGGGCACGGCGTCGGCCACGGTCTTGAAGTAGGCGAAGAGGTTGTTCTGGTTGGGGCGCACGTAGTACGGCGCGATCACCAGCACCCCGTCGACACCTCGCAACGCTGCGTAGCGCGTCAGCTCGAGCGTCTCGTCGATGTTGTTGGTGCCGGTGCCCGGGACGAACGGCACGCGCCCGCCGATGATCTCGTGCACCAGGTCGATCACCCGCTTGCGCTCGCTCAGCGACAACGACGAAGGTTCGCCGGTGGTGCCGGTGCAACTCAGGCCGTGGCTGCCGTGGTCGATCTGGAATTCGACGAGACGTGCCAGCGCGGCCTCGTCGATGGCGGCGTCCGGCCCGTGGAAGGGGGTCGGGAGCGGGACGATGGAACCCTTGGGTACGAGCACGAAGCCTCCTGCCGAACGTTGCGAGGAGCGAGGATGCGGTCTCACGACGCCGTCGACCGCCGGTAGCCGAGGCAGGAGCCGAAGCGCCCGGGAAAGTTCCGGGCACGCCATCTTGGCGAGGAATCGCGGCGGGGAGCCGCTGCGGCGGACGGCGCGCTCGATCACGCGCCCACAACGCCGGCCCTCCGCGACGAACCGCGAAGCGCTCGACCCCCGCGAGCCGTAGCCCGGAGCCGACCGGTCGAGGCGGGGCGGGCGCAACCATGCGCTGGCGCAACCGTGCCCTGCCGCAACCTCCTCGTGACACCTTGCCTTGCCAGGAGTATAGGGGGCGCGTCCGCCCCCGGCAATCATCGGGAGCTACGAACGCACGTGGATTGTTTGTACGAAACTACAGCGCTGGGGCCGTCATCCCACGAACCAACAGCGTTCCAACGAACAGCGTACGGACCGATGGTCTCCGCGCCAACGCCCGCGCAGCGCCAGCGGCCGCGCTGCGCGGCTCAGCGCAACGGCGTGTCCTGCAGCGCCGCCAGCAACCGGATGGTGGCGGCCGTGCCCCGCCGCAGCGTTTCGATCCGGTAGAACTCGTTGGGCGCATGCTGATGATTGTCGAACTCGGCGAAGGCGAAGTACAGACACCACATGCCGAGGGCCGACTGGAACGCCTCTGCCGCCGGCACGGTGGCCCCCATCCACATCGGGAAGGGACGCTTGCCGTACACGGCCTCCATGCTGCGCGCCGCGGCCTCGAGCGCGGGATGCTCCAGCGGCATGGCGTAGGCACGAGCCATGCCCGGCAGGCGCGTGATGTTCACGGTGACGCCGTCCGGGGCGCGGTCGTGCACGAAGGTCTCGATGGCGCCGAGGATGCGCTCCGGGTGCTGCCCGGGAACGAGCCGGCAACTGATCTTGGCGCGCGCCTCGCTCGGCAGTACGTTCTTGATGCCATCGCCCTGGAAGCCACCGTCCATGCCGGTGACGTCGAGCGTGGGCCGCACCCACATGCGCTCCTGCGGCGAGTAGCCGGCCTCCCCCGTCCACGTCCGCAGACCGAGGGCGGCGCGCTCCTGGGCATCGTCGAAGGGGATGGACCGGATCGCGTCGCGGATCGTCTGCGAAGGTTCCGCCACGCCGTCGTAGAAGCCGGGGACGGCCACTCGACCGTTGTGATCGTGCAGCCGCGCCAGGATGTGGGCCAGGGCCAACGGTGTGTTGGGGACGGCGCCGCCGTAGGCGCCCGAGTGCAAATCGACCGCGGCGCCCCTCACCACCACCTCGCATGCGCAGTTGCCCCGCGACGCGACGGTGAGCGACGGGTCGTCGGGGCCGAACATCGCACCGTCGGCGCTGATCGCCAGGTCGCCGGCCAGGAGTTCCTTGTGCTCGAGCAGGAAGGTGGGAAGGTGGGGGCTGAGCGACACCTCCTCGCCCTCGAGCACGAACGTGACGTTCACCGGGGGAGCGCCCGCCGTCTCCGACCAGGCCTCCACCGCCTGGATGGGCACCAGCACGCTGCCCTTGCTGGCGCTGGCGCCGCGGCCGAACACCTTGCCTTCCCGCACCTCCGGCTCGAAGGGCGGGGCCTCCCACAGCTCCAGGTTGTCGGGCGGTTGCACGTCGTAGTGTCCGTAGATCACCACCGTCGGCTTGCTCGGGTCGACCTGCCAGCGGCCGACCACCACCGGGTGTCCCGGAGTGTCGATGGCGCGGACTTCGGGCACGCCCGCCCGTTGAAGCCGGGCCGCGGCCCACACTGCGGCCGCGCCGATGTCCTGCTCACGCTCGGGATCGGCGCTGACGCTCGGGATCGTGACGAAGTCCATCAGATCCTGCGTGTAGTCCTCGATGCGCTCCTCGGCGAACGCCAGCGCTGTGGTGATTGCGTCGTCCATGACGGCCCTCCTGCCGGCACCTCTGCGGCCCTGCCCGCGCCTGCCCTCCGCCCGGCGCAGCGGCCGGGTCGTCCGCCGGCCGCGGAGACCGCCGACCCCCGAACCTGCCGCGCCGACGGTCTCTAGGATTGCACGCCGCCCGGCCGAGACGCGAATCGCGGCGCGCCGCTACTCGTAGCGCAGCGCTTCGATCGGGCTCAGGTTGGCGGCGCGGCTGGCCGGCCAGACGCCGAACAACACGCCCGTAGCCACGCTCACGAACAGCCCCAGCAGCACGGTGAACGGCGACAGCACCACCTTGTCCAGGAAGGGGACCAGCGCCACCGCCAGGTAGAGCACGCCGATGGCGGCCCCCAGCCCCACCAGGCCACCCACCAGCGTCAGCACGACCGCCTCGATCAGGAACTGTTGGAGGATGACGCCCTTCTTCGCGCCCAGCGCCTTGCGCAGGCCGATCTCACGGGTCCGCTCGGTCACGGACACCAGCATGATGTTCAGGATGCCGATGCCGCCGACCAGCAGGCTGATGGCGCCGATGCCACCCAGCACCGCCTGCAGGATGGTGGTGATGGTGTTGAACAGCGTCAGGGCGCCCTGGATGGTCTGGATCCGGAAGGTGTCGGGGCCGCGGCGCCGGGTGAGGATGGCTTCGACCTGCGCCTCGATATCGCCGATGGGCCGTTCCAGACCCACCGTCACCGGCAGGAACGGGTACTCGCCGCGCGTCAGCGAGGGGTGGTTGAGGTAGAGCGTCTGCAACGGCACGTCGGCCGCCACCGTCGCCGCGAAGGTGAAGGCGCCCGTGAGCGGCTGCTTGACCCCGATCACGGTGTAGAAGGTGCGCGAGGTGCCCACCGTGACGGAGACCTGCCGGCCGACCGGATTGGAGTCGTCCGGGAAGAGCGATTCCTTGGCGTCGGCGGACAGCACCATCACGGGCGCCGCCCTGCGGTCCTCTTCCTCGGTGAAGTAGCGCCCGCGGGCCAGCTTGATGGTGCGGTCGACCTGGGGTGCGTTGGCCGTCACGCCGTTCACGGTGAGCGGCGCCTCCTCCGAACCGGCGCGCGCCACGCCGCGGACGTTGCGCTGGCGCAGGATGCTGACCGGCAACCGGGCGAGTGCGTCGATGTCGGCGTCGGTGAAGTTCGTGGAGCGTGGGTTGTCCTCGTTGGGCGTGATGAACAGTGCCTGGTTGCCGAAGTCCTGGAGTTGCGAGGTGATGCCGGCGGTCGCGATCGCCCCCAGGCTGATGGTGGTGGTCACCGCGAACACGCCGATCATCACGCCCATCAGGGTCAGCAGCGAACGCAGGCGGTTGCCTGCCAGCGCCTCGAGCGCGGAGCGGACGTTCTCGAGCAGCATCATCGCCCCTCCTAGGGGGCCGCGACCGGACCGCGCGGCGGCGCCGACGGCACCACGCGCTCGCTCGACTCGACCACCCCGTCGCGGATGTGGACGATGCGCTCGGTGTGTTGCGCCACGTCCGCCTCGTGCGTGACCATCAGCACGGTGCGCCCCTCGCGGTGGATGGCATCGAAGAGCGCCAGGATCTCCTCGCCGGTGCGGCTATCGAGGTTCCCGGTGGGCTCGTCGGCGAGCAGGATGTCGGGCTCGGTCACCAGCGCCCGGGCGATGGCCACGCGCTGGCGCTGGCCGCCGGAGAGCTCGTTGGAGCGGTGATCGAGGCGGTCGCCGAGGCCGATGCGTTCCAGCGCCGCCGCGGCGCGCTCGATGCGCTCGCGCGGCCGCACGCCGCGGTACATCAGCGGCAACGCCACGTTGCGCAGCGCCGTCGCGCGCGGAAGCAGGTTGAACGACTGGAAGATGAACCCGATGCGGCGGTTGCGGACCTGCGCCAGCTCGTCCTCGCTCATGCGGGCGACCTCGAGGCCGGCCAGCATGTAGCTGCCGGAGGTCGGCGCGTCGAGGCATCCGAGGATCTGCAGGAGGGTCGACTTGCCGCTGCCCGAGGGCCCCATGATGGCGATGAACTCGCCGCGCTCGACCGACAGATCGAGGCCGCGCAGCGCCCGCACCTCCAGGCCGCCGTCCATGGTGTAGACCTTGTGCAGCCCCTGCGCCTCGATGACCGGGGCCGGGCGCGAAGCCCGATCCCCGTCCCCGGCAGGGCTCCCGTCCGTGGACGGGGCGCTGTCCCGGAGCAGGGCGCCGGCGGCCGCCGAGGCGCCGGCGGAGCGAGATGTCATCCCCCGCCCCCCGTGGCCTCGAAGCCGACCGCGTCGCCGTCGGCGAGCTTGTCCACGTTGGTAGCGGCGACGCGGTCCCCGGCGCCGAGAGCGCCGTCGGCCACGGCTGCCAGGGTCTCGTTGCGGTCGAGCACCTCGACCGCAACGCGCTGGGCCACGCCGCGCGCCTGCCCGCGCCCCTCGCCGGTCTCACGCACGCGGAACACGTAGCTGGCGCCGTCCGCGCTCTCGATGGCCTCGAGCGGAAGGACCAGCGCGTCAGGGATGCGGCGCACGACCACGCGTGCGGTCACGGTGTAGCCGGGGCGCACCGCCGCACGCGGCAGGCTGGCGCCCTCGGCCGGGGCGAACGCGATCTCGGCGCGGAGCTGCGCGCTGCCGCCGCCGCGGGCCGCCACCGGATCGACGCGCGTCACCACGCCCGGCAGGGCGAGGTCGGGCGCGGCGTCCGGCGTGACGGTGACCGCCTGACCCGCCGCCAGGTCGACCGCCCGGTTCTCGTCGAAGTCGGCCAGCACGCTGACGCTGCTGTCGTCCACCACCGCGATGCCCCGCGGGGCACCGGGCGTGACGAGATCGCCGACCTTCAAGGGCGCGGAGGACACCACTCCGGCGTAGGGCGCCCGGAGGGTGGCCTCGGCGCGTTGTTGCTCGAGGTTGGCGAGGGCGGTCTCGAGTTTCGACGTGGACGCTTCGCCGCTCTTGCGCTGCGCCTGCGCCAGTGCGTCGTAGCCCTCGAGCCGCGCCTTCGCGGTGTCGAGCGCCTGCGCCGCCTGGCGTTCCTGACGATCGGCCTGCTCGACCGCCGTGCGCGCCGCGTCCCGCTCGGTCGTGGAGGCCCCGCCGACGGCGAACAACCGCTCGCTCGACGCGAGGTTGGTGCGGGCGTCGAGAAGCGTCTGGCGCGCCGTCGCGAGCTGGTTCTCGGCGGCCGTGACGGCGGCCTGGGCGTCGAGGCGATCGATCGTCTGCTGCGCGAGCACGCGCTCCAGATCGGCGCGCGCCGAGGCGAGGGCCGACCGGCTGCTGGCGATATCACGCTCCAGCGCACGCGTGTCGAGGCGCGCGAGGGGGACGCCGGGCTCGACCCGGTCGCCCTCGCTCACCAGCACCTCGGCAACGGTGCCGCTGCCGGAGAACACCAGCGTTCGGCTCCGCGCCGCGCTGACCACGCCCGTGCCGCTGACCTCGCGCACGAACGTCTGGCGCTTCACGGTCTCCAGGTACACCCGCTGCGGAGCCGCCCCGCTGGGGCGCAGAACGAACACGGCCGCCAACGCGCCGACCGCCACCAACGCGGCCAAGAACCACAACCACCGCCGCCGACGGACGCGCCGGCGCGGCACCGAGGCATGAACCACGGCACCTCCCAAGGTCGCCCGGACCGCGGTCCGTCAGCGAGCGACGGGATCGCGAAGGGCTCTCTGACAGTCTACGACCGCAGCGCGAGCGATTTCCGTAACGCCCGCCGCGCGGAACGGCCGCCCGGAACGGCGCCCCGGCGAATCAGCCGGGCAGCGCCTCGACGACGACGGGCCCGCGGCTCGCCAGAGCGCGCCACGCCTCGGTGCGGCGCCGCCGCTACTCGGTCAATTCCATGTCGTGGACGTGGGCGTAGCGCCCCTCGAAGTAGAGCAGCGGCCGCCCTTCGGACGACGTCAGCGCCTCGACCTCACCCAGGAAGAAGCTGTGATCCCCCGCGTCGGCGATGTCGTAGGTGCGGCACACCAGCTGGCCGAGCGCGCCGCGCACCACCGGGAAACCCTGCAGATGCTCGAAGGGATCGGCAACGGCCTGGCCAGGCCGGCCCGCGAAGTGGTCGGAGAGCGCCTCCTGCTCGGCGCGGAGGATGCTGACCCCGAAGCGCTCGCTCTCTCTGAGGGTGGCATGCGCCTGCGCGCGTTTGTCGATACACACAGCAATGAGCGGTGGCATCAGCGATACCGACATGAACGCGTTGACGGTGATCCCGTAGGTCCGGTCGCCCGACCGCATGCTCACCACCGTGATTCCGGTGGCGAAGCGCCCCAACGCGCTGCGGAACTCTCGGGGATCGATCATCGCGTCCTCTCCTCGCTCACCGACGAGCATCCGAAACGGGAGTCCCGGGACGATGCGGGTCGGATGTGCCCCGAGTGTAGGCACCCCTCCCCGAGGGGTCAAGTGTCGGGAGCCACAGGTTGGATCGAGTATATTGGAGCCCTCGACAAGCTACGGGGCGCCGCCAGACAGACGTCCCACCCGCCCGCCGCAGGCGTACGCAAAGGAGAGGCATCGCCATGGCGACCTTGCAGGCGCTGCTCGACGACCCGTCGCTCGACCTCAGCGTGCACGTACCGGCCCCGGAGGGGGAGTCGGGCGCGGTCGCCTTCGGGGCCGTCCGCTCGGCCGACCTGGCCGAGGACCGGCCCTGGCTGTCGGGCGCCGACCTTCGCTGGACCGAAGCGGCGTACGAACGCACGAGGCCCCGCCCGGATCCCCTCTTCGCGCCTCCCCCCGCCGCTCTGGTCTACGCTCTGACGCCGCAGCGGCGCGAGGTGCCGGAGGCGCTCGCGAAGCGCGCGAGCACGGCCGGCGTCACCCTGTTGGCGCTGCCACCGACGGTCAACATCGCGCGCCTCGAGGCCGGCGCACTCCGGGTGCTGGCGGGCGAGGCCGGCGCAGCAGCAAACGCCGCCGCCAGCGCCCAGCGCTACCTGTTGCGCGCCCTGCAGAGCCCCAAACCGGAACGCGAGCTGCTCGACCGGCTGCAGCGCCTCACCGGCGAGAGCGCCGTGCTGTTGACACCGTGGGGCGCCGTGGTCGCCCGGGCGGGCGACCTGCGCTGGCAGGGGTCGGCCGAGCAGGCGTCGCAGCTCCGCGAAGGCCGCATGCGTCTGGGGGGGCGCGAGGCGTGGGTCTTCCGGGTCGTCGTCGACGGCCGGCTGCGCTTCACGCTGTTGTCGAGCGGGAACGCCCGGTCGAGCCTGCCCTGGCTCGAGCTCACCCGCACCCTCCTCGCCGTGACCGCCCTCACGCGGGCCGCGGAGGCCCGGGGCGAGGACGCCCATCGCAGCGCGCTCCTCGCCGAGTGGCTGGCAGCGCCACAGGCGGCCGAGGCGCTCGCCCCACGGCTGCGCGTCGCCGGCCTGGACCTCGACAACCCCTACGCCGTGGCGGTCGCCGAGCTCGGCCCGCGCCCGGCATCGGCCCGCGCCCGCGAAGGCCGCCACCTCCGGCTCGAGCGCCTCCGCACCGCTGGGGACGAGCTCTTCCGCGCGCTGGGCCTGGGAGCGCTGTCCGAGACGCGAGCCGAGCACGTCCTCTGGGTGGTGTCCGGCGGGGCGCCCGCCGGACATGGAGAGGGGCTCTTGCGTGCCCTGCAAACGGCGGCGCCCGACAACGGCCCGGTACGGCTCGGCTTCAGCCAGCCGCGCCGCGACCTCGGCGGCGTGCACGACGCCTACCGGCAGGCCACACTGGCCGCCCAGGCGGTGGTCGGGTCCGCCGGCCTGGGCCACTTCGACAGCTTCGACCCGGTCTACTGGGTGTTGACGCAGCAGCCGGAAGCGAACCTCCGGGCCTTCCGCGACCGCCTGATCGGACCGATCAAGGACGCCGACGACGGCAAGCTGTGGCGCACGCTGGTGGCCTACCTCGGCAACCCCGACGACCTACGGACGCTGGCCGAACGTCTCCACATCCACGTCAACACCTTGCGCTACCGCCTCAAGCGTATCGAGGCGCTCATCGGTCAGTCGCTGCAGCGACCGGAGACCCTGGCCACGCTGCACCTGGCCGAGCAGGTCGACGCCCTGCTGGAGCGCGGCGCGCCGTGAAAAGGGGCCCCCACACCCCCGTCGGGCGGCCCGGAGGGCCACGGAAGGAGCTGGGCTATAGTGTGCACGAACGTTCGTTCGAGTCCATGGAGGCACCCGTGAACGACACGGCCCCAACGCGATCCCGCGCCCGGGGCGCGGAGAGATACGCCGCCCCGCTACGCACCGTGGTGCTGGGAGCGGGCACCATGGGTCGCGGCATCGCCCAGTTGCTAGCCCAGGCCGGCAGCCACGTCGCGCTGTGCGACGCCAACGCCTCGGTGCTCGAGGACGCCCGCCGCAGCCTGCGGGGCGTGTTCACCATGCTCGCGGACAAGGGCCGGCTCGACGCGTCCCCGGACGCCGTGTTCGCGCGCCTGTCGTTCGCGGGCGAGCCGCCGGCGGACGACGGCGTCGCGTGGGTGTTCGAAGCCGTCTACGAGGACCTCGAGGTGAAGCGCTCGCTGTTCGAGCGCGCCGCCCGCGACTACCCGCAAGCCTCGCTCGCGACCAACACCTCGACGCTGTCGGTCACCGCCATCGCGGCCGGATGCTCGCGGCCGGAGGACGTGGTCGGCATGCACTTCTTCAACCCGGCGCCGCTGATGCCGCTGGTGGAGGTGGTGCCGGGCGTGCGCACCGACCCCGGGCTCGTCGAAGCCGCGGTCACGGTGGCCCGGGCGCTGGGGCGCACCCCGGTGGTTGCGCGGGACCGCCCCGGCTTCATCGTGAACCGGGTGGCGCGACCCTTCTACGGCGAGGCGTTGCGCCTGGCGGGCGAAGGCGTACCGGTCGAGACCATCGACCGGGCCGCCAGAGGCGCCGGCTTCCCCATGGGCCCCTTCGAGCTGCTCGATCTCATCGGGATCGACGTCAACTTCTCCGCGACCCAGAGCGTCTACCAGGCATTCTTCCAGGAACCCCGCTACCGGCCGCACCCTCGACAGGCGGCCATGGTCCAGGCCGGACGTCTCGGCCGCAAGAGCGGGCGCGGCTTCTACCGCTACGAAGGCGATACCGGAGGTCCGCCGTCCGCCGTGCCGCCGCCCCGGCTCCGCGAGAACGCGCCACGCGTGGCGGTGCTGGGTCAGGGCGCGGTCGCCCGGGCCCTGCGGGAGCGGCTTCCGGTCGCCGAGCAACCGGTCGACGCCGCACTGGTGCTCGACGCACGCCTCGACCTTGCCGACAAGGCCTTCCCCGACGAGCTGGCCGGCCTGCCGGTGGCAACCCTGTGCTGGGCGCACTCCGCGAGCCGCGCGCTGGAGCGCTGCGGGCGGTCGCTGGTGGGCTTCAGCCTGGCGCCGCCGCTCGCCGAGCCGCCGCTGGTCGAGCTGATGGCGCCCGAGGGCGCCGACGCCGCCGTGCTCGAGCCCGCCCGCAACGTCCTGGAAGCGAACGGCCTCGCCACCCTCACGCTGCCCGACCGGGCGGGAGGCGTGGTCTTCCGGCTGGTCGCGCTGCTCGCCAACGAGGCCGCCAGCGCCCTCGCCGAAGAGCTGGCCGACGCATCCGCCATCGACACCGCCATGCGGCTGGGAACCCGCTATCCCCGCGGCCCGCTGGCCTGGGCCTCCGAGCTCGGGCTGGCGGACCTGCACACCGCCCTGCGTGGCCTGCAGCAGGAGATCGGCGCCGAACGCTTCGCCCCGCAGCCTCTCCTCACGCGCCTGGCCGCGGTGCGCGCCGAGCGCTTCCCCGAGCGCGCCGGGGCCGGAACGTGAGCTTCGCCCGCCTGCTCGCCTTCGAGGCGCTCCCCGCAGAAGCCGGCCAAGCCCGCTTGCGCGCCACGGTCGGGGCCGACCACGTCAACATGCACGGCAGCGCGCACGGCGGGTTCCTCTACAGCCTCGCCGACGAGGCCTTCGCGATCGCGTCCAATTCTCGCGAGGCGGACGCCGTCGCCCTGTCGGTGAGCATGGACTACTTCCGCGCCGTCTTCCCCGGCGACGTGCTGGAGGCCCGTGCCAGTGAAGAGCACCTGGGCCGGAGGGTCGCGACCTACCGTGTCGAGGTGCTGCGCGAAGGCGTCGACGGCGAGCGCGAGGAGCCGGTGGCGCTGTTCACCGGCACCGTCTACCGGCGCCCCCGGGACCCGGCAGGCGTCTGACGTGCCGCTCCACCACGGCGGGCGAAGGTCATGGACGCAAACGTCGCGGCGGCCCCGCCGCCGCGTCTGGAGGTGAGCATGTTCAACCGGGAGCTGGAAACGCTGCCCCACGATCGCCTGCGCGCCCTGCAAGACGAACGCGTACGGCGCCTCGCGAGCTACGTCTACGAGCGGGTGCCGTTCTACCGGCAGCGCATGGACGAGGCCGGCGTCACGCCGGGCGCCATCCGCGGCGTCGAAGACCTGGCGATGTTGCCGCTCACCCGCAAGGACGACCTGCGCCAGAACTACCCCATGGGGATGTTCGCCGTGCCGCAGCACGAGCTGGCCCGCATCCACGCCTCCAGCGGCACCACCGGCAAGCCCACCATCGTCGGCTACACGCGCACCGACATCGAGATCTTCGCCGAGGTCAACGCCCGCAGCATGGCGGCCGGCGGGGCGCGGCCGGGGATGCTGTTCCACAACGCCTACGGCTACGGGCTGTTCACCGGCGGCCTCGGCTTGCACTACGGCGCCGAACGCCTGGGCCTGACGGTGGTGCCCGTATCGGGCGGCATGACCGAGCGCCAGGTGATGCTCATCCTCGACCTCCAGCCCAAGGTCATCGCCTGCACGCCCGTCGTACGCGCAGACCCTGTCCGAGGCCTTCCGGAGTCGCGGCATCGCTCCGGACGAGATCAGCCTGCAGATCGGCATCCTCGGCGCCGAGCCCTGGACCGAGACCATCCGCCAGGACGTGGAGCAGGGGCTGGGCATCCAGGCCACCAACATCTACGGCCTCTCCGAGATCATCGGTCCCGGCGTCGCGAACGAGGCGGTCGAGGAGAAGAACGGCAGCTACATCTGGGAGGATCACTTCTATCCGGAGATCGTCGACCCCGCCACCGGCGAGCCCGTGCCCGACGGTCAGGACGGCGTTCTTGCGATCACGACCCTCACCAAGGAGGCGCTGCCGCTGCTGCGCTATTGGACCGGAGACATCACCAGCCTCACCCGCGAGCCCGGGGTGAGCGGCCGCACCCACGCCCGCATCGGCATGATCCGCGGCCGCGCCGACGACATGCTGGTGATCCGCGGCGTCAACGTCTATCCCACCCAGATCGAAGCCGCGCTGGTCGACATCGCGGAGGCGTCGCCGCACTACCAGCTGGTGGTCCGGCGCGTGAAGACGCTGGACGAGCTCGAGCTCCGCCTGGAGCTCACCGAGGTCGCCTTCCAACGCATCGGCCAGGGGGTGCTCGACGACGGCACCTTGCAGGTCGACAAGGACGTGCACACCTTGCGCGAGCGCATCCAGCACAAGCTCCGCGAGAACGTCGGCATCACCGTCCGCGTCAGCCTGCTGGCTCCCGGCTCCGCGCCGCGCTCGGCCGGCGGGAAGCTGCGCCGTAGCGTCGACGAGCGGAGCCTATGACGCGATGAAGCCCATCCCGGACGGCTACGAGACCACCTTCGAGGTCACCGTGACCGAGGCCATGACCGTCGACTTCGAGCAGGACGACCCCCGCCTCGGGCGGCTCCACCCGGTCTACGCCACCTACTGGCTGACGAAGCACGCCGAGCTGGTGAGCCGCAAGATCATCCTCCCCTTCCTCGAGGCGGGGGAGGAGGGGATCGGCCACGAGGTGAGCATCCGCCACCTGGCCTCCGCGCTCCCCGGCATGCGGGTGCGGCTCAGGGCGCGCTTCGTCCGCCGGGAGGGAAGCCGCGTCTACGCCGACGGTGCACGCCGTCAACGAGCTGGGAGACGTCGTCGGCGACGGCGCGACCACGCAGGTCGTGCTGCCGCGCGAGAAACTCGAACGCGGTCTCGCCGGCCTGCGGGAACGCTGGCAGGCCGTTCTGGCGGGCGTACCGCGAACGGGCGCGCCGCGAAGAGGAGGACCATGATCAAGCTCATCGCGCTCTACCGGCGCCCCGACGATCTCGAGGCGTTCCTGGAACACTATCGCGAGGTCCACACGCCCCTGACCCTCGCGCTGCCGGGTCTGCAGAAGCTGGTGCTGAACCGGGTCACCGGCGACGCCTTCGGCGGCGAGCCGGAGTTCGTGCTGATCGCGGAGATGCACTTCGCCGACCGCGACGCCTTCAAGGCGGCCATGCGCTCGGAAGAGAACCGGCGCCTGGCCGACGACCTGCGGGCCTTCGCCGGCGGCGTCGCCACCGTGCTGATCAGCGAGTCCGAGGAGGTGAGCTGAGACGTGGAGGGTCCCGGGAACGACGCCCCCGAGGCGCGCGCCTTCGAGAACCTGATCGTCGAGCGGCTCGACGGCGGGGTCGGGTTGATCCGCATCCACCGGCCGGAGCGGCGCAACGCGCTCAACCAGGCGACCCTGGAGGAGCTCCGTGAGGCCGCCACCGCCTTCGACGCCGACCGGAGCGTCGGCTGCATCGTGCTGACCGGCGACGAGCGCGCCTTCGCCGCCGGCGCCGACATCACCGAGATGGACGGCAAGGGCGTGGGCGACATGCTCTCGAGCTACCGGTTCCAGCAGTGGGAGGCGCTCCGGACGCTCGCCACGCCCATGGTGGCCGCCGTCTCCGGCTACGCGCTGGGGGGAGGACTCGAGCTCGCGATGCTGTGCGACATGATCGTTGCCAGCGACACCGCCAGGCTCGGCCAACCGGAGATCAACCTCGGCATCATCCCGGGAGCCGGCGGCACCCAGCGTCTCACCCGGCAGCTCGGCAAGGCTCTGGCGATGGAGGTGGTGCTGGCCGGCCGCCTGCTCACGGCGGAGGAGGCGCTGGCCCACGGCCTGGTCAACCGCGTGACCCCCGTCGAGGACACGCTGCACGCCGCCGTCGAGCTCGCCCGCAAGGTGGCGTCGCGCGCCCCGCTGGCCGTGCGCGTGGCGAAGAGCGCCATCCTGCGCGCCCAGGACGCCTCGCTGGAGCAGGGCCTGGCGTTCGAGCGCCACAGCTTCTACCTGCTCTTCGGCACCGAGGACCAGAAGGAGGGGGTACGCGCCTTCCTGGACAAGCGCGAGCCGCGCTGGTCGGGACGCTGACGGCCCATGGCCTCCGCTGCACGCGCCCTGGTGCTCTTCGACATCGACGGCACGCTGGTCACGGCCGGCGTCGCGGGCCGGCGCGCCCTGCTCCAGGCCGGTACCTCCCTCTACGGCGACGCCTTCCACGTCGACGGGCTCGACCCGTCGGGCAAGCTCGACCCCGCCATCTTCGACGAGCTCGCCGACCTCCAGCCCCACCTCGACCTGCGTGCGCGCTGGGCGCAGTTCCACGAGCGCTACCTGGCCGCGATGCGCCGCGAGGTCCATGACCTGCAGGTGCTTCCGGGAGTCCGAGGCGTATTGGAGCGGCTCAGCCGCGATCCCCGGGTGGCGCTCGGGGTGCTGACCGGCAACGTCCGGGAGGTGGCCGCCCTCAAGCTGGAGGCCACCGGCCTGGTCCGCCCCGGGGGGCACGACCCCTTCGCCTTGCGCCTGTGCGGCGACGACGCCCCGGAGCGCGCCGATCTGGTGGCGCTGGCGCGCGAGCGCTACCGGGCGCGCGCCGGCGGGGCTGTGCGCCTGCTCCTGGTCGGCGACACCCCGCGCGACGTGGAGGCGGGCCACGCCCACGACGTGCCCGTGCTCGGGGTCGCCAGCGGCCGCTGGAGCGCCGAGGCGCTCGTCGAGGCCGGCGCCGACCGCGTCACGCCCGACCTGAGCGACCCAACGCCCCTGCTCGAGATGGTCGCCGAGGCGCTCGGCACGCCGCTCGAGCCCGCCCCCTGAGCCGCCGGCGCGCGTGCCCCGCGCGCCGGATCCACAAGAAACCCCACGAGAGAACGAGGTGACGATGCTCCCCACCACCGAAGCCTTCCTGCAACGGGACAAGAAGCTCTACATCGGCGGCGACTTCGTTGGCGCCGGCGACACCTTCCCCACCGTCAACCCCGCCAACGGCGTGCCGCTGGCCGACGTGCCCTTCGCAGGCGGCGCCGAGGTCGACGCCGCCGTGCGCTCGGGCCGTGCCGCCTTCGATGGCTGGCGGCGCCTGCCGCCGCTGGAACGCTCCCGCTGGCTGACCCGCGTGGCCGACGCCATCGAGGAGCACGCCGACGAGCTCGCCGAGATCGAGACGCTCGACAACGGCAAGCCGCTGAAGGAGTCGCGGCGGGGCGATATCCCGCTGGCGGCCAACCACTTCCGGTACTTCGCGGGGCTGGCGCCCACCATCGGCGGTCGTACGGTGCCCGTGTCGGCGCGGCGCGTGTTCAACTACACGCTGCGCGAACCGGTGGGCGTGGTCGGCGCCATCGTGCCCTGGAACTTCCCGCTGCTGATCGCCTCGTGGAAGCTGGCGCCGGCGCTGGCGGCGGGCTGCACCGTGGTGCTCAAGCCCGCCGAGCAGACGCCGCTGACGGCGCTGCGCTTCGCCGAGATCCTCGACGACATCGGCTTCCCGAAGGGCGTGCTCAACGTGGTCACGGGCGACGGCCGCACCGGCAAGGCGCTGGTCGAGCACCCCGACGTGGACAAGATCACCTTCACCGGCTCCACCCTCGTGGGCAAGCAGATCATGGCAGAAGCGTCCAAGCGGCTGGCCCGGGTGTCGCTCGAGCTCGGCGGCAAGTCGGCCAGCATCGTGTTCGACGACGCGGACCTCAAGACCGCGGTGTTCGGGCTGGGGCTGGGGATCTTCTACAACCAGGGCCAGCTCTGCACGGCGGGCAGCCGCATGCTGGTGCAGCGCGGCGTGCTCGACGAGGTGGTCGAGAGACTCGGCCAGCAGGCGCGGAAGGCGCACCTCGGGCCGGGCCTCGATGAGAACACGACCATGGGACCGCTCATCAGCGAGGAGCAGCGCACGCGCGTGCTCGGCTACATCGAGCAGGGAAAGGCGTCGGGCAGCACGCTGGTGGCCGGCGGCGCGCCGCACGACCCCGGCTACTTCCTGGAGCCCACCCTGTTCGTCACCGAGAACACCCAGCAGGCCATCGTGCAGGAGGAGATCTTCGGGCCGGTGGGCGCCATCATCCCCTTCGACGACGAAGACGAGGCCATCCACATCGCCAACGACTCCCGCTACGGCCTGGCCGGGGGCCTCTTCACGCGGGACCTGGCGCGTGCCCACCGGGTGGCGGCGGAGGTGCGTACCGGCACGCTGTGGATCAACACCTACAACGTCTTCGACGCGGCCTCGCCGTTCGGCGGCTACAAGGAGTCGGGCTTCGGCCGGGAGATGGGCGAGGAGGCCATCGAGCTCTACACCGAGGTGAAGTCGGTCTGGGTCAGCACGCGCTGACGGCGGGCGGACCCTGAGCCGAATCGGCCCCGGATGCCGGGCGACGGTACGTAGCCACCGTGTCGCGACCGTGTCGCGACCGGCCCGCGACCGGGACGCTCGCCTCCAGCGCGCTGACAGCGGGCGCGGTAGAGTCGCGCTCATGGCCGGCAGTGGCTTGCGAGCCGCCTCCAGCGCCGTCCGCGCGGCCGCACGCAAGGTCCTCACCAGCGGGGACTTCTGGCGGCGCCTGCTGCGGCTCAACGCAGGCCTGCTGGTGGTGGGGCTGGGGATCGCCCTGATGCTGGACGCCGGCATCGGGCTGGGCCCCTGGACGGTGTTCCACCAGGGCCTGAGCTTCGTCACCGGTCTCACCATCGGCCGTGTGATGCAGGGCGTGGGCCTGGTTGTGGTGGCGCTGAGCTGGCTGCTCACCGGCACGCGCCCGGGCCTCGGCACCGCCCTCAACATGGTCCTGGTCGGCCCCTGGGTCGACCTCTTCCGATCCCTGCCGCTCGCACAGCTCGCCCCGAGCTACCTCGTGGGGAGCGCCGTGTTCCTGGCCGGCCTGGTGTTGCAGGGGATGGGCACCGGGCTGTACATCTCCGCCCGGCTCGGCGCGGGGCCGCGTGATGGGCTGGTGCTGGGGCTGGCGCGGCTGCTCCCCGCCAGCGTGCGCTTGACCCGCACCGGACTCGAGCTGCTGGTGCTCGCGAGCGGCTGGCTGATGGGCGGGCAGGCGGGGCTCGGCACCGTGCTCTACGCCGTGGGGATCGGGCCGCTGATGCAGTTCTTCCTGCGGGTATTCGCGCGCAGCACGGATTCGGACCCCAGGAACCCACGAGCGCGCTGAGAGCGGCGGTCGAGGCCTCACCCCGGCCGAACGTCCCCCGGGTGCAGCTCACGCAGATGGCGGACCAGGGCGAGCGCATCGGAGAAGTAGCGGGTCTCCTTGGTGGCCACGTTCGTCAACGCCGCTCGGAAGGCGGTCGGGCGCCCGTGCTCCTGTTCGCTCCAGACGCGGAGCACGTAGGTGTGGCTGACGGGGTGGGTCGTCACATCGGTCGCTCCGGTGGGGGTTGGACCGGCGTGCCGGTCCAACCCCTTCGAGAGGTGCGTGGGTATCAGGGCAGGCAGCCCGTGGTCGGCGTGGCGTCGACGCCGGTGTAGGTGTTGTTGGAGGTCGTGGGCTGGGCGTTGACGTCCCAACAGATCGCCTTGTCGGGGCTGTTCTTGAAGATGCTGTTCTTGATCTGCACCCCCGACACCCTAGTGAATACCTCACCCGAACCCGAGCCATCAGCGCCGCCCACGACAACGTAGTTCAGGAGGTCGTTGCCGCTGGCCAGGTCCATGCCATTCCAGGCATTCCCATTGGGCACGTTCGTGAAGTTGATCATCGTCGAAGCCGATTGCCCGTCCGCGATCAACGTCCCGGAGCTGCTGACATCGATCGTGACGCTGGGATCGACCTGGATCGTGGTGCCGGGGTCGATGGTCAAGGTGGCGTCGATCGAAGGGGTTCCGTCGACGTAGTACGGCGCGCCAAGGTGGTGCCAGGTCTGAGTGTGGGAGAGCGAGTTCCCGAACACCTCGACCCGGTTGTCGGTGTTGTTGAC
Organism: uncultured Trueperaceae bacterium; assembly: GCA_963783895.1. Taxonomy (GTDB): domain Bacteria; phylum Deinococcota; class Deinococci; order Deinococcales; family Trueperaceae; genus JASBRS01. Next base: position 32,519 of record CAWAPF010000012.1, on the reverse strand, counting down.
GTACTGGCTGCTCGGATCGAGCGCGCCGGCGCCGTCCGTCGTCACGCTGACGGGGAAGCTCGCGTTGTTGCTGTAGGTGTTGGCCTGGAAGGTGAGGTCGGTGAGGACGGTTCCCGCGTCGAAGGCTACGCCCTCGTTCGCGCTCTGGTCGATGATCGTGTGCTCGAGCGTGAACGGCACGCCGCTGGACACGTTGATGGCGGCATTCATGGAAGCCCCGGTACCGCCGGCATTGCGAACCGTCGCATACTCGATGTCTCCGACCGTCCCTGCGTTGAAATTGATGCCCCCCCAGGTGTCGGCCGGATTGCCGGCACCGACGAACTTGATCCTGTCGGCCCCAGTCCCGACGGCCTTCAGCACGACCGTCCCACTGCTCGAGTTGTTGACGTCGATGTAGCTGCCGTTGGTGAACTCGAGGGTCGTTCCGGCCGCGATCGCGAGGGACCCTTCCACCGACACGGCCCAGTCGACCCGATAGGGAACGGCCAGGTGTGCCCACTGCTGCGCCAGGCCCACGCTCCCGCCGAAGACCTCGACGGCGTTCTTGGCGTTGTTGGTGTAGACGCTGTTGGCGTCCAGGGCCCCGACGGCATTCGCGGGCAGGCTGACGGGGAAGTCCGCCAGGTTGTCGTAGGTGTTGGCCTGCAGTGTGAGGTCACCGGCCGACGTGCCGGCGTCGAATGCCAGGCCGATCCCCTTGCCGTAGTCGATGGTGGTGTGCTTCATGGTGAACGGAAGGCCGGACGCCACGAAGATGCCCATTCCGCTGCCGTAGCTCTGATCGCCGGTGTCACGGATCTCGACGTACTCCAGGTGGTTCTTGGGGTTGTTCGTGTAGAAGTTGACCCCTGCCCATTCGCCGGGCGAATCGTTGACGCCGCGGAGAACGATGCCGTTCCCCGAGCCGGAGGTGCCGATGGCAGTGAGCGAGCCCGTCGGCTGGCTGTTGGCATTGGTCACGATGTCCATCTCGGTGTCCTGCGCGAACTCGATGGTGACGCCCGGCAAGAGGGTCAACGCCGCCGACACCTGGACGTCGGAGGTCGCCTGGTAGCAGCCGGCCGTCAGCGTCGTCGGCGTATCGATGCTGCTGGCGAGGGTCGTCGGGGAGACGCAGGGCCCGGTGCCACCCGAACCTGTCTGTTGGACGGGCGGACAGGCAGTGAGCACAGCCACGATGGGAGCGATGGCGAGCAGAAGAACCGTGAACCTCAACTTCATAACGACTCCTTTCGTCCGTGAACGAGCGGAGCCTAGCCAACGGAGCGTTATTGGAGCGTTACTGGCGGCGCAGGCGTCCGGCATTTGCCGGATGGCGCGCCCCCCAGGGGCGGCGCGCCGCGTCGCCAACGCACCCTGCCGGCGGCTTCCCGGCGTTGTGCCGTCCGCCCGGGCCAGGCCCCGCAGCAGAGCTATCATGGCCCGGAACGAACGCCGTCCGCCTCGTCCACGAGGCTCGGTCGGCGCCGACCGGGGCCGGTCGCCCTCAAGGGGATCGGCTCTTCTTGTGGAGGCATTGGTGGCAACGCTGCATCTGCTCGGAACGGGCGCGGCCTTCTCGGCCGCGGATCGCACGACGACCATGCTGGCCGTGTCCGGCCCGCGTTCGGTGGTCGTGATCGACTGCGGCGGCGACGCGGTGCGCTGGCTGCTCGCCCACGGAATCGATCTCGATCGAGTGTCCGCCCTGATCGTGACCCACGAGCACGCCGACCACGTCTCGGGCTTCCCGCTGATGATGGAACGGCTGTGGCTGGCGGGCCGCTCGCGCCCGCTCGACGTCTACGGCATCGCTCCCGCGATCGGGCAGGTCCGGAAGCTCCACGACGCCTTCGACACCTCCAACTGGCCGGGCTATCCCGAGGTGCGCTACCACGAGGTCGCCCTCGACGAGGGCGCCACCGTGCTCGTCGACGACGACTGGGAGATCACGGCAGCGCCGGGGTGCCACGCGGTTCCCGTCACAGGCCTGCGCATCGTCGATCGCGCCGGCGGCGGCATGGTGACCTACTCGTCCGACACCGAGCCGTGCGAAGCGATCGAGCGGCTGGCCCAAGGGGCCGATCTGCTGGTGCATGAGGCGACGGGTGAAGGTCCGGGGCACTCCAGCGCGACCGACGCCGCCAAGCTGGCGGCGCGCGCCGGCGCCAAGCGCTTGCGGCTGGTCCACATCGCTCCCAGCGGCGCCCTGGCGAACGCCATGCTCGATGAAGCCCGAAAGTACTTCCCCGACGTCACGGTGGGCGCGGACGGCGACGACGTCACGTTCTGACCTCGACCCGTCCGACCTCGACGAGGCGTGCAGGGACGAGGCGCATGCAGGGACGAGGCGTGCAGGTGGGGAAGCGAGCACTCTGAGACTGCAGGAGCAAAAAAAGAAGCGCTCTGCCCGAGCGCCGATAAAGTCAACATACCCCGGTATTCGCTATTCGTCAAGGCGTTGCGCCCGAACACCCTCCCACACCCGGGAAACGGGCAAAGGAGGCTGCGTGGGGAGCCCGCAGGCGTTCAATCGATCGGTCCGTCCAGCCCCTGACCGGCGCGGAAGTCGCGGTAGAGCTGCAGGACACCCAGGGCCGTGCGCGCCGTATCGGACAGGTCGTAGCCGGCCAGCGCGGCCGCTGGCGCGAGGTAGGCGAAACCCTGCCCCTCGGTGAGCCGAAGCCGCCCGATGGGCTCCTCGATGACCGCCAGGAAAAGGTGGAAGTCCGCCTCACGCGCTCGCAGCACCAGGAAAGGGTGGTAGCGCGCCGGCCGGTAGCCGATCTCCTCATCGAGCTCGCGCAGCATGGCCGTCTCCGGATCCTCGCCGAGCTCGATCCCACCTCCGAACAGCGACCACTTGCCGGCGTCCTTCACGCCGGCAACGTCATCGCGGTGCTGAAGCAGAACGGTGCCATCGGGGTTCCACAGCACGGCGCCGGCGATGGGGCGCCGCCCCGCCTGAAGGCGCGACTCGCCGCCGCTCACAGCGCCTCCAGGTAGGTGTAGCCCACCAGCTCGGCGTCGTAGAGCTCCAACAACTCGGCGCGCTCCTCCTCGCTGAGCGTCCCCGCCGCGGCCCGCTCACCGGCGAGCCGGGCCATGGCACCGTGCAGCAGCGGCGTCTCGTAGCCCATGTTCTCGATGACGCGCCGCGCCTTCTGGCCGTTGACGAAGCGTTCGAGCCGGTAATCCTCCCCCTCCAGCCGGATGTGGGCCTCGCTGACGCGCCCGAACAGGTTGTGTGCGTTGGCCAGCACATCCTGGTAGGCGCCGGTCAGGAATGCGGCCAGGTAGTAGGGCTCGCCGGGGCGAAGCTCGTGAACGGGCAGGGTGCTCTTCACGTCGCGAAGGTCGATGAAGCGGTCGATCTTGCCGTCGGAGTCGCAACTGATGTCGACCAGGGTGGCGTTGCGGGTGGGGCGCTCGGCGAGCCGGTGGAGCGGCATGATCGGGAACAGCTGGTGGATCGCCCAGTGGTCGGGGAGGCTCTGGAAGACGCTGAAGTTGACGACGTACTTGTCGGCGAGGTGCCGCGGCAGGGCCTCGAACTCGTCGGGCACGTACTCCAGGTTCTCCACGACCTTCGCTACGCGCACCATGATGCGGTTGAAGAGCTGCTCGAAGTGCGCGCGCTCCAGCAGGCTCAGGTAGCCCAGGTCGAAGAGGCTGTGCATGGTGTCCTTGTTGCTGACCGCCTCGTTGTAGACCTCCCGGTAGGTCTTGACGGTGACGTCCTCCAACGAATCGCGCATGTCGCGGATCAGGGAGTGCACCTCGCCCTCGAGCTCCGGCAGCTCGAGAGTATCCCGCGTCGGCCCGATGGCGTCGATGACCGGCAGCACCAGCACGGCATGGTGCGCGGTCAGGGCGCGCCCGGACTCGGTCACCAGCGTGGGCTGCGGCACTTCCCACTCCTGGCACGCCTCCATGACGGTGTAGACGACAGTGTCGGCGTACTCGCGCAGACCGTAGTTGGCCGAGACGTAGAAGGTGGTCTTGCTGCCGTCGTAATCGACCGCCAGTCCGCCTCCCACGTCGAGGTACTTGGCGCCTACCCCCATCTCGGCCAGCTCGACGTAGGCCTGCGCCGCCTCGCGCACCGCCACGCGGATGCGCCGGATATCGGTGAGCTGGCTGCCGACGTGGCAATGGAGAAGCTCCAGCGCGTCGCCCAGGCCCTCCTCCTTGAGCCGGCGCGCCACGTTGAGCAGCTCCGCGGAGGTGAGGCCGAACTTGGCGTCATCGCCGCCCGAGGCCTCCCACTGGCCGCTGCCCCGAGCGTGCAGCTTGAAGCGCGCGCCCAGCACCGGCCTCACGCCCATCTCGCGGCTGATGCGCAAGACGCGCTCGAGCTCGGAGTACTTCTCGAGCGTGATGATCACGTTACGGCCGAGCTTGCGCCCCCACAATGCCAGCCGGATGAAGTCGTCATCCTTGAAGCCGTTGCAGCACAACAGCGCCTCGGGGTGCCCCTCCTGCGCCAGCGCCAGCGCCAGCTCCGCCTTGCTGCCGGCCTCCAGGCCGGTCCGGTAGTTCTCTCCGTAGGTCGCGACGGTCTCCACCACCACCCGCCGCTGGTTGACCTTGATCGGGAACACGCCCTGGTAGCGGCCCTGGTACCCGGCCTCGGCGATGGCGTCGGCGAACGCGGTGTTGATGCGATCGATACGATCCTCGAGCACATCCGGGAAGCGCAGGATCACCGGCAGCGCGTGCCCGGAGGCGCGAAGGTCGTCCACGATGCGTTTGAGGGACACCGAACCCGACTCCCGCACCGAGACGGTGAGCTCGCCCTTCTCGGAGATGTCGAAGTAGCCGTTGGACCAGGTGCGGACCCCGTACAACTCGACGGCGTCCGTGACCTTGAAGATCGGCTCGGTGGGCTTGACAGGCTTGCTGGGGTGGTTCAATCGGGCCCTCCCGGCGCACGCGAACGGCGCAGGACCCTGCGCCGCACGGCCGCGCCCTCGACGCTCGCCCTCGGGATCGTCACGGCGCCCAGCAGGCGCGCACCGTCGCGAGCTCGAACGAGCGTCGAGCGCGCGTACTCTAGCACGTCCGGGGTGTGCTCGACAGCCGTGTCGACACGGGAGTCGCAGCGCCCGGAACTCCCATCGGGTGCTGCGACGACGCCGCCAGCGGGCCCATCGACGGACCTCCGATCCGGCTCTGATAGCATCGTTGAGCATGCCGACCCCCGACGACCTGGGATTCTCGATGCCCCCCGAGTGGACGTCGCACGCCGCCACCTGGACCAGCTGGCCGTTCGACGACGTCCTCTGGGAAGGTCAGCTGGACGGCGTCCGCCGCGACATGGGGGGGCTGGTCGCCACCGTGGCCCGCTTCGAGCCGGTGATCGTGAACGTCCGCGACGAGGAGGCCGAGGCCGACGCCCGCCGGCGCCTCCGGGCGCTGGGAGCGCCCTTCGAGCGCATCGCCTTCCACCGGTTGCCGCTCAACGACGCCTGGTTCCGCGACAACGGCCCCATCTTCGTGGTGGACGCCCACGGTTCGGTGGCGCTCACCGACTGGCGCTTCAACGCCTGGGGGGGCAAGTACGCGCCCTGGGACGATGACGATCGCGCCCCCCGGGCGGTGGCGCGTCGCCTCGGCATGCGTCGGTTCGAGGTGCCCTACGTGATGGAGGGGGGCTCGCTGGAGGTGAACGGCGAGGGCGTCTGCCTGACCACGCGCTCCTGCCTTCTCTCGCGCGAGCGCAACCCGGCCCTCGGCGAGCGGGAGGTGGAAGGCGTGCTCCAACGCATCCTGGGCGTGAAGCATGTGGTGTGGCTGGAGGGCTCGTTGGAGGGCGACCACACCGACGGCCACATCGACACCCTGGTGCGCTTCACCGACGACCGGACGATCGTATGCGCCCTGGAGCCCGACCCGGCCGATCCCAACCACGCACCGACCAGGCACAACCTGGAAGCGCTGCGGGCGCTGCGCAGCCCCGGCGGCACTCCGTACGAGGTGGTGGCGCTGCCCCTACCCCAGCGACGCATGGAGCTGGCGGGCACCCGCCTGCCGCCCAGCTACGCCAACTTCTACATCGGCAACGGCTTCGTGGCGGTCCCACTCTATGATGACGAGAACGACGCGGGCGCGCTGGCGACGCTGCGCCCGTTGTTCCCGGGGCGCGAGGTGATCGGCCTGCCGAGCGCCCACCTCATCACCGGCGGGGGCGCCTTCCACTGTGTCACCCAGCAACAGCCGGACGGCGAGGTGGCGGCCCCGTGAGACCGTCAGCGGCCAGGCACGAGCGGAGGCGGGCATGAACGAGGCAGGCATGAACGAGGCAGGCAACGAAACGCGCCGGGCCCGGCACGCCAACGTGCGGCTGGCCGTGGTGCAGATGAGCTGCTCCGACCGGCTCCACGACAACCTGGACAAGGCCGAGCGCCTGGTGCGGGAGGCGGCCGCCCACGGCGCGCAGATCGTGCTTCTCCAGGAACTTTTCGAGAGCCTCTACTTCCCCCAGATGGAGCGCGACGAGCTGTTCGCCCTGGCCCATCCGGCCGACGATCACCCCTTCCTGGAGCGTTTCGGCGGGCTGGCCGCCGAGCTCGGGGTGGTGCTGCCGGTCTCCTTCTTCGAACACGCCGGGCAGGCCCACTTCAACAGCCTCGCGATGCACGACGCCGACGGGCGCCGGCTCGGCGTGTACCGGAAGAGCCACATCCCGGATGGCCCCGGCTACGAGGAGAAGTTCTACTTCAACCCCGGCGACAGCGGCTTCAAGGCCTGGCGCACCCGCTTCGGGACGATCGGCGTCGGCATCTGCTGGGACCAGTGGTTCCCCGAGGCCGCGCGCGCCATGGCGCTAAAGGGCGCCGACCTGCTGCTCTACCCCACCGCCATCGGCAGTGAGCCCCCCGATGCCGGCGAGCTCGACACGCGACCCCTGTGGCGCCGCGCGATGGTCGGCCACGCCGTGAGCAACTGCACCTACGTGGCGGCCGCCAACCGCGTGGGAGTGGAGGGCATGACCACCTTCTACGGGAGCTCTTTCATCAGCGACTACCGGGGCGAGCTGCTGACGGAGGCGGGTCGCAGCGAGGAGACGGTGATCTACGCCGATCTCGACCTCGCCGCTGCGCGCAGCTTCCGGGCCGGCTTCGGGTTCTTCCGCGACCGGAGGCCGGACCTCTACGGTGCCCTCATGACCCTGGACGGGCGCGAGGACGGGACCTAGGCGGTCAGGCCCCGTACGGGTCCTCGCCGACGAGGCCGGTTGGACGGGACACCGGCCTTCGGCGGTCACACCGTGACGACCTCCGCCCCCTCGGGCGGCCGCTCGTCACGGTAGAGGGCGTTTACTACGGAGCCGTAGGCGTGCAGAACGGTATCCCGCCGGATGCTCAGCTTGGGGGTGACGTGCCCGCTCTCCATGGTCAGCTCGTCGAGGAGCAGCGCGAAGCGCTTCACCGTCGACCAGTGCGGCATGTCGCGGTTGGCGGCCGCGACGAGGTCGCGGTAGCGGCCCTGCACATCGGGCGCGGCGAGCGCCGAGGCATCGAGCGGACGCTCGATCGCCTCCTCGAGCGCGGAACCCGCCACGAACAGCAGGGCGGTGCAGAACTTCTCTCCTTCACCCACGACCAGAGCGGTGTCGACGAGCGGGCTCGCCTCGAGTTGCTGCTCGATCGGCCGCGGCATCACGTACTTGCCGGTCGAGAGCTTGAACAGGTGCTTGATGCGCCCGGTGATGCGCACGAACCCCGCGTCTTCGACGGCGCCGAGATCGCCGGTGTGGAACCAGCCGTCGCTGTCGATCACCTCGGCGGTGAGGTCGTCACGCAGGTAGTAGCCCTTCATGATGTGCGGACCTCGCGCCAGCACCTCGCCCTCGTCGGACACGGCCACCTCCGTGCCCGCCAGCGGCACGCCTACCGTCCCGGGCCGGTTGATCCCGGGACGGTTGAAGGCGACCACGGGGCTGGTCTCCGTCAGACCGTAGCCCTGCAGCACGTCGATCCCGGCAGCACCGAAGACGGTGGCGAGCTCGGCGCGCAGCGCCGCGCCGCCCACGATGACGGTCCTCAACCGCCCGCCCAGCGCCTCCCGCCAGCGCCGGTAGACGAGCCGGTCGGCCAGGACGTGCGCCAGCGCCGCCGGGCCGGTCGGCGGCCGCTCGACGTCGAACGCGCGCGCCCGGGCCAGGGCCCAGGCGAACAACCCACCGCGCACGCCACCCAGGGCCGCACCCGCCGCCTGGATGCGCTCGTAGGCCTTCTCCAACACCCGCGGGACGGAGGCGAAGAAGGTGGGGCGCAGCTCGACGAGGTCCTCGCCGACCCGGGAGGGATCGCCGAAGTAGACACTCGAGCCGTACCACATCACCCCGTACTGCAGCGTGCGAGCGAAGATGTGCGTCAGCGGCAGGAAGGACAGCACCACCTCCGCGTCGCCCGGATGGTAGGTGGGGAGTCCGGTGAAGGCGGCCACGACGTTGGACGAGATGTTCTGATGCGTGAGCATCACGCCTTTCGGCAGCCCCGTGGTGCCGGAGGTGTAGATGAGCGTGGCCACGTCCTGGGCGTCGAGGGCGTCGCGCAGCGCCCGACCGGCGCCGGGATCGGCGGCAAGCACGCCCGCCCCTCTCGATTCCAGGGCGGCGTAGCTCATCACCCGGACACGCTCCGGCAGGGCGCCTCGGCCGGGGCCGGAGAGCGCCTCGTTCTCCCACGCCTCACCTTCCCACGCCTCACCTTCCCACAGTGCCACCAGCGTCAGCGCTTCGGCCGAAGGCACCACGCCACTCAAGCGCTCGAGCAGCTCCGGGTTCGAGACGAGCAGCGCGCGGGCGCCGGACTCCCCGAGGATGTGGCGCACCGCCCCTTCGGCGTGCGTCAGGTAGATCGGGACCGTGACCAACCCGGCCAGCAGGCACGCCATGTCGCCGACCACGAAGGAGACGTCGCTGTGGGTGAAGAACGCCACGCGGTCGCCGCGCTCGAGCCCCTGCGCGCGCAGCCCGAGCGCCAGGGCCTCGGCGCGCTGCCGGAACGCCTCGGTGGAGAGCGGTTGCCATCCGGCCTCGACGCGCTGGTTCAGCGCGCGCGCGTTCGGCCGCTGCTCGGCAGCCTCGTCGAGCAGCGAGGGGAGGGTGCGACCCAGGACGACCCGACCGGAGTCGGGCGGAGGCGTGACGACGCGAACGGCCACGTTCCCATGCTAGCGAAGGGGCGCCGCTCATGCCGCCGCCGCCGTGCCCGCAACGACAATGCCGGCTACCGCGTCGCGACGCGGCGGGCGGCATGCGGACGCGTACGGACGCGCGTGAGCGCCGCGCCACGAGCGGCGTTCACGCGTGTCGAGGCCGGGCGCGGGCCCTACGGCGCTCCGCCGGCGCCTGCGGTACCATCGACCGACATGAGAGAGGAACCGTCATGAAGGGACTCATCCTCGCCGCGGGCCTGGGGACGCGTCTGCGGCCGATCACCAGCCTCCGCCCCAAGCCGACGATCAGCGTCGCGAACAAGCCGCTCATCCACTACGCGGTGGACAACCTCGTCGAGGCCGGCGTGACCGATATCGGTGTGGTCGTCAGCTACCTGACGGTCGAGAGCATCAAGGAGACGCTGGCCGGGTACCGCGGCGCGCGCTTCACGTACATCCTGCAGAACCCGCCGCAGGGGCTGGCGCACGCCGTGAAGGTCGCGCGGGAGTTCCTCGCCGACGATCCGTTCGTGATGTACCTCTCCGACAACCTCTTCGAGCACGGCATCGCCAGCTTCGTGCGTGCCTTCGACCCCGACCAGAGCACGAACGCCGTGTGCGCGCTGGTGCCGGTGTCGCTGGAGGCCGCCCGCTCGCTCGGGGTGGCGGTGGTGGAGAACGGGCGCATCACGCGCCTGGTGGAGAAGCCCCAGGACCCGCCCAGCACGCTGGCCATCGCCGGCGTCTACGTCTTCGACAAGCACATCCACGACATGATCGAAGACCTCGAGCCCGGGGCCAAGGGCGAGTATCAGATCACCGACGCCATCCAGATGCTCATCAGCGCGGGCTACACCGTGGCCCCGGTCGAGGTCGCGGGCTGGTGGAAGGACACCGGCAATCCCGACGACATCCTCGACGCCAATCGGCTCCAGCTCATGCGCCTGAAGGGCTCCGTGCGCGGCGAGGTCGAGAACTCGACGCTGGTGGGCGAGGTGGTCGTCGAGGAGGGTGCGGTCGTCCGTGACACGACCATCTTCGGCCCGGCGATCATCGGGCGCGGTGCCCATGTCGAGAACGCCTACCTGGGGCCCTTCACCTCGATCGGAGACGGGGTCCGCGTCGTGAACGCCGAGATCGAGTACGCGGTGGTCGGCGCCCGCTCGATCATCCAGGGGGTGGGCCCTCGCATCCAGGGCAGCCTCATCGGCGAGGACGTCCGCGTCGAAGGGCACGACGGACGCCCCAGCACGCACCGGCTCATCGTCGGCGACGAGAGCCGCATCTTGTTGCAGGAGCTGTGACGGGACCGGCCTGAGCCGACCGCGCCTCCCATCGAAACTTCCCGGCCGCCTCGTTCGCGAGGCGGCCGCGGTCGTGTCGGGACTCCCGGCCCTCGCGACACCCGCGATCGAAGCACGACGCCGCACGGCGGGCGGCGGGACTTTCGGAAGCCTGTGCTGGATGACCTGACGTACATCATTTCCTTAACGCTGAGCATGTTCCTGCGCCCTCTCTTGTATCTCCATAGGGCTTTCTGTGCACATCGTAACGCGATTGATTGACATCCTGCACATTCTTGCTTGACACCGTGTACATTTGCACCTATGCTTGGCCAAGTCCGGCCGCGTTTCCCCACCCAGGGGTCGCCGGTCGGACGACGGCCGGGCCGAGCGCCCGCCGAGAAGAGCCCGATCGCGTGCCGCGCTCGCACGCCTCTTGCGACCCAACGCGTCGCGTGACACCCGATCCGGCCCCGCGCGGTAGCGCACCACCCATGGAGGTGACGATGAAGTCCCGCACCCCGACAGCCACGCCGCCCGCTGCCGGTCCCGTCGAAGGCGCGGCCCCGGCCGCGCCCGGAACCCCGGCCGCAGCCGCGTCGGCGCCCTTCCGGATCGACGACGCCCACGGCGGCCGCACCCGCCCCGCCCAGCGCCGCAACGCCCAGCGCCGCAACGCCCAGCGATCGCCGCGTCCGCAGGCTCGCGCCCGCACCAGCGCGCGTACGCACGCCCCGTGGCTCCGCCGCACCGTCCCCGTCGTCGGCGCCCTCCTCGTCGCGGGCCTCGCCGGCGCTCAGTCCGCCGACGCCACCGCCAAGGTCACCGTCGCGGTCGACACCCTCTGGGTCCTGATCGCCGGCGCGCTGGTGTTCTTCATGCAGGCCGGCTTCGCCCTGGTCGAGGCGGGACTGCAGAGCGCCAAGAACGTCGTCAACATCCTGATGAAGAACGCCTCGGACTTCATGGTGGCTTCGATCGCCTTCTGGGCCTTCGGCTTCGCCTTCATGTTCGGCAACGGCACCGGGTTGCTGGGGCTTCACGGCTGGTTCCTGAGCGGCCCCGACCTCAGCCCGCTGACCGGCAGCGCCTACAAGGGCATCTTCGAGTCGCTGTCGTGGACCGGCGTCCCGCTCTTCGCCAAGTTCTTCTTCCAGCTCGTGTTCGCCGGCACGGCCGCGACCATCGTTTCGGGGGCGATCGGGGGCCGGGTGAAGTTCCCGGCCTACCTGATCTTCTCGGTGGTGATGACCACCTTCATCTACAGCATCCTCGGCCACTGGGTCTGGGGTGGCGGCTGGCTCGCCCAGCTGGGCTTCCTCGACTTCGCGGGCTCGACCGTGGTGCACGCCGTCGGCGGGTTCGCCGCGCTCGGCGCCGCCGCCGTGCTGGGACCGCGCATCGGGCGTTACCAGAACGGCCGGGTCACCGCCATGCCGGGCCACAACATGACCTTCGTTGCGCTGGGCGTGTTCATCCTGTGGCTCGGCTGGTTCGGGTTCAACCCCGGCTCCACCATGGGCATCGTCGGCGATCCCGGCCTGGTCGCCCGCATCTTCCTGACGACCAACATCGCCGCGGCCGCAGCCGGTGTGGCCTCGATGGTCGTGTCGTGGATGCGCTTCGGCAAGCCCGACTTCTCGATGACCATGAACGGCCTCCTCGCCGGCCTCGTCGCCATCACCGCGCCCTGCGCCTTCGTCAGCCCCCCAGCAGCCATCGCCATCGGCCTCGTGGCCGGCGTGATCGTGGTGCTCGCCATCCCGGTGGTCGACGCTCTGGGCGTCGACGACCCCGTCGGCGCCGTCTCGGTCCACGGCGTTGCCGGCGTCTGGGGCACCGTCTCCCTGGGCCTGTTCGGGCTGCCGGCACTCGGCGCCAGCGGCCTCTTCGCCGGCGGCGGCGTGCACTTCCTGCTCATCCAGATCCTGGGAACTGTCGTCATCAGCGCCCTGGCGTTCGGCTCGGTCGCGCTGTTGTGGATGGCACTCAAAGCCACCGTCGGCATCCGCGTCGGCCCCCACGAGGAGATCGGCGGGCTCGACGTCGCCGAGCACGGCGCCGAAGCCTACGTGCCCGCGGACGCGCTCCGCGAGCCCGTGATCGTCGGGGCGGGCGACTGAGGCCTCAGGGCCTCGAAGGAGCGTGCAGATGAAGCTGATTACCGCTTTCGTCCGGCCGGAGCGCCTCAACGCGGTCAAGGAGGCCCTCTTCAAAGCAGGCGTGCAGGGGATCACCCTGAACCGGGTGAGCGGCCACGGGGGGCAGGCCGCCATCCACGAGCAGTACCGCGGAAGCACTTTCCTGGTCGAGTTCCACGAGAAGGTCCAGCTGACCATCGCCGTGTCCGACGCCTTCGTGGCGCCGACGATCGACGCCATCACGCGCTCGGCGCGCACGGGCGAGGTGGGGGACGGGAAGATCTTCGTCCAGCCCCTGGAACAGGTGGTCCGCATCCGCACAGGAGAGGAGGACGCCGAGGCCTTGACGCCGATCGGGGCTCCCCTGGCCGCCTCGGTCTGACCCACGCCCCCGGTCGGGGGCGATCACAAGGCCTCGTTCGAACGGCGCGCGCCCGTATGGCCTGGATGCGCGCCGTTCACATCCTGCCGTTCAAGTGGCCGGTCTTGGGCGACACAATGGCTCCCCATCGCCCCCGTCGTGGCCTCTTGTGCCCACATATCTTGCACATTCGTCAAGATTTCTTTTGACGCTCCGCTCCGGTCGTGCTAGCCTCATGCATCGCACGGCCCTGGACCTTCCAGGCCGCCGGGAGGTCCGCATGCGCCGCCACAACCCATCGAGACGTCGTTCGGCCCCGGCCGCTCCGCGACGCCGCGGCAGCCTCGCGGGCGGACTGGCGATGCTGGCGATGCTGACGCAAGGCGCGCTGGCCGCCGACGCGCCGGCGGCCACGGCTCTCGCCAGCGCTCCAGTCAGCGCCGTGGCCGCCGCTCCGGCAGCTGCGGGCCCTCCCGCCGGCGACCTCGCCTGGATGATGGCGTCGACGGCGCTGGTCCTGCTGATGGTGGTGGGACTGGCCTTCTTCTACGGCGGCCTGGTGCGCCGCAAGAACGTGCTCAACACCATGATGATGAGCTTCGTGGCGCTCGGCGTGGTCGGGCTCACCTTCGCAGCGGTCGGCTACTCGCTGGCCTTCGCGCCGGGCTCCGCCTGGCTCGGCGGACTGGCCCATGCCTTCCTGCGGGGCCTTGGCACCTCCGGTACCTCCGGCGCCTCCGGCATCGGTAGCCTGCCGTCACTGCTGGCGTTCGCCTTCCAGGCCACCTTCGCCATGATCAGCGCCGCCCTGATCTCGGGCGCCGTCGTCGAACGCATGCGCTTCGGCGCGTACATGCTCGTCATCGCGCTGTGGAGCGTCGTCGTCTACGCGCCGCTCGCAAAGTGGGTGTGGGGCGGGGGCTTCCTGCAGCAGCTCGGCGCCCTCGACTTCGCCGGCGGCACCGTCGTGCACATCAATGCCGGCGTCGCCGCGGTGGTGCTCGCCCTGATGCTGGGGCGCCGGAGCGACTACGGCCGCAAGGCGATGCTGCCCCACCAGGTCCCGTACACGCTCCTCGGGGCCGGACTGCTGTGGTTCGGCTGGTTCGGCTTCAACGCCGGCAGCGCCCAGGCGGCCAACGCCACCGCCGTGCTGGCGTTCGTGAACACCCTGCTGGCCCCTGCGGCCACCCTGGTGGTGTGGGCGCTGCTCGACATGGCGCGCGGCGGACGCGCCACCGCCGTGGGCATCGCAACCGGCATGGTGGTGGGCCTGGTGGCGATCACCCCTGCCGCCGGCTTCGTGGGGCCGGCCGCCGCGCTGGCGATCGGCGCGCTGGCCGCCCTGCCCAGCTACCTGCTCATGCTGTGGCGCGCGCGCAGCCGCCTCGACGACGCCCTCGACGTCTTCGCGGCGCACGGCATGGGCGGGATCAGCGGCGCACTGCTCACCGGCTTGTTCGCGAGCCGGGCGTGGGGCGCCCCCGTCGACGGTTCGCTGGCACAGCTCGGCGTCCAGGCGCTGGCGGTGGCATGCGCGCTGGGCTTCAGCGCCGCCGGCACGCTGGCGGTGGCCGGCCTCGTCGGCCTGCTGACGCCGCTGCGCGCCGACAGCGACACCGAAGCGCAGGGCCTCGACGTCGGCATGCACGGCGAAGAGGCCTACACCGACGGCGAGGGCGCGCTGCTCCTGCCGGTCGCGCGGCTCGAGCCCCGCACCCCGGCCGTGCCCCATGCCGCCCGGAGCGAGGCATGAAGCTCGTCACCGCCGTCGTGCGCAAGGAGCGCCTCAACGACGTTCTGGCCGCCCTCTTCGAGGCATCGATCTACGGCGTCACCGTGACCCCGGTGCGGGGTCACGGCGGCGAGCGCGAGGCGGTGCAGACCTACCGTGGCATGAGCGTCAAGATGGAGCTGATCGAGAAGGTCCGGCTCGACATCGGCGTCACCGAAGCGTTCGTCGACCCTGCCGTAGACGCCATCCTGCGCGGTGCGCGCACCGGCGAGGTCGGCGACGGCAAGATCTTCGTGCTCCCGGTCGACCGCGTGGTGCGCATCCGCACCGGCGAGACCAACAGCGCCGCCGTGACCCCGCAGGCGCAGCCGAGCTAGGCTCTGCAACCAGCGGGCCTTCAGGAGCGGGCCTTCAGGAACCGGACTTCCGGAGCCGGGCCCTCACGAGCCGGACCTTCACGAGCCGGACCTTCACGAGCCGAGCGCGCGGAGCAACCAGCCACCGCGCGCCGGTATCCTGGCCTCGCCCCTCCCGAGCTCGAGCTCGGATCCCTCCATGAGGTCGTGAAAGCGCCCCTCCAGGCCCGCCGCGGAGGGCACCGGAGCGTCGGCGGGGCCGGCGTTCAGCGCCACCACCACGCGCTCGTCACCGTACTGGCGCGCGAACACCAGCACGAGCCCCGCGGCCGCCAGCACCACGAGGTCGCCGCGGCGCAGCGCCGCCTGCTCGTGGCGGGTCGCACTCAGCCGCCGCAGCCAGCCGAGCAGCGCCTGGTCCCACGCGCCCTCGTCCGACCACGGCATGGCGTTGCGGCTCCCCGGGTCGTGCCCCCCCTCGAGCCCGATCTCATCGCCGTAGTAGATGCAGGGCGCACCCGGAAGGGTGAACAGCAACAGGTAGGCCAGTCGCAACGCGGCCCGGTCGCCGCGCAGGATGGTGAGGGCGCGGGGCGTGTCGTGCGAGTCCAGCAGGTTCATCTGGGCATGCGCGATGGCGCGCGGGTAGCGTTCGTGCAGCCCCGTCACGGCCTCGGCGAAGGCCCGCGCGTCGAGCTGCGTGACGCGCTTGAGGCCGCTGCGTGCGACCTCGGTCTCGGCGAGACCGCGCCCTACGAAGCCGTAGATGGCGCGTGCCAGCGGGTAGTTCATGACCGCGTCGAACTGGTCGCCGGCAAGCCAGCGCTCGGCGTCCACCCAGATCTCCCCCACCAGGTAGCACGCCGGATCGACCGCCCTGCAGCGCCGCCGGAACTCGCGCCAGAAGGCGTCGTCGTCGATCTCGTTGGGAACGTCGAGACGCCAGCCGTCGGCGCCGAAGGCGAGCCAGCGCTCGCCGACCTCCCACAGGAACTCCCGCACCGCGGGCGTGGCGGTGTTGAGCTTGGGCAGCGCAGGCAGGTTCCACCAGGCGTCGTAGCCCGGCTCCCCGCCGCCGTAGGGGTCGAGCGGGAAGCGGTGGATACGGAACCAGTCGAGGTACGCGCTCTGCTCGCCGTTCTCGAGGATGTCGCTGAACTGCAGGAAGCCGCGCGAGGCGTGGTTGAACACGCCGTCGAGCACCACCCGCATGCCGCGGTCGTGGGCGGCGTCGAGGAGCTCGCGCAGGGCGGAGTCGCCCCCCAGCATGGGATCCACGTGGTGGTAGTCATGGGTGTGGTAGCGGTGGTTCGAGGCGGACTGGAAGACCGGGTTGAGGTAGAGGGCGGTGACGCCCAGCGCCTCGAGGTGACCCAGGTGCTCGGCAACGCCAAGCAGGTCGCCGCCCTTGTAGCCGTGCACGCTGGGTGGGTCGCCCCAGGGCTCGAGCCCGGCGGGTTTCGCCACCCGGTCGCTCTTCGCGAACCGGTCGGGGAAGATCTGGTAGAAGACGGCGTCCTGTGCCCAGTCCGGCACGTCGATCGGGCCCTGGTGCATGTCGCTCATTCTACGAATTCGGTCGGCGCCCGCAGCGCGAAGCGGCGTGCCCGTCCCACGTCGACGCCCCGCGCGGTCCCGCGACCGGCGCGAGAAGGCGCGTCCAGGAGAGGACGTATGGCCCTGGAGAGCTCCCCCGCGCACGCCTAGACTCTGGGCGAGGCAAGCCCACGGCGGTAGCGGTGCGCGTGCGACGGGGGTCGGACGCGCCGACCGCGATCGGGGAGGGAGGCGGGCATGCCGAGCTTCGCGCAGTTCACGTACCTGCTGGAGCACGTGCGCTCCTGGCCCATCCCCGACCTCGGCGACCTGATGGTGGAGATCCGTCGCGACGGTGAGCTTGCCGACGAGGAGCGCAAGGCCCTGCTCGAACGGCTCTACGGGGTGTTGTGGCAACGCGCGCAGGAGGAGATCGAGCGCGGCAAGGCCGGACCGGCGGCGCCCATCGACCCCTGAGGACCGCCTAGCCTCTCACTCCGGTCTGAGCAACGGGAACAGGATGACATCGCGGATGCTGGCGGTGTCGGCGAGCAGCATCGCCAGCCGGTCGATGCCCAGGCCCAGCCCGCCCGTCGGCGGCATGCCGTACTCGAGCGCCGCCAGGAAGTCCTCGTCGAGCATCTGGGCCTCCTCGTCGCCGGAGTCCCGCAGCGCCTGCTGGCGCTCGAAACGACGGCGCTGATCGAGTGGATCGTTGAGCTCGCTGAAGGCGTTGCCGAGCTCCATCCCCGCCGCAACCGGCTCGAAGCGCTCCACCAACCCGGGGCGGTCGCGGTGCCGCTTGGCGAGCGGGCTGATCGCCTCCGGATGGTCCATCACGAACACCGGCCCCACCAGGTCGGGCTCCACATAGAGGTCGTAGAGCTTGTCGTAGATGTGGTTGATGGGCTGCTCCGCGAGCGCCGGCTCGCCCGGCGCCGGCGCGTGCGCCCCTCGCACCCATTCCCGCAGGCGCTCCTCATCGAGCGGATCGAAGTCGAGCGCGGCGCGCTCCCGCAGCGACCCGGTGTAGTCCACGCGGGGCCATGGCGGCGTGAAGTCGAGCGTCCGCCCCTGGTAGACGAGCTCCATCGAGCCCGTCAGCTCCCTCACCAGACCGCTGTACATCGTCTCCACCAGCTCCAGGATGTCGAGATAGTCGCGGCCCGCCCAGTAGAGCTCGAGCATCGTGTACTCGGGGTTGTGCTTGAAGCTGATGCCCTCGTTGCGGAAGTTGCGCCCGATCTCGTAGACGGATTCGAAGCCCCCGATGATCAGCCGCTTGAGGTAGAGCTCCAGCGAGATGCGCAGGTGGAAGTCGTAGTCCAGCGCGTTGTGGTGCGTCAAAAAAGGGCGCGCCTCGGCGCCGCCCGGCACCGCCTGCAGCACCGGCGTCTCGACCTCCAGGAAACCGAGGTCGTCGAGGTAGCGCCGCATGTAGGCGATGGCCTTGCTGCGCAACACGAACGCCCGCTTCACCTCGGGGTTCACCATCAGGTCGAGGTAGCGCTGCCGGTAGCGCGCCTCCTTGTCGGTGAGGCCGTGGTACTTGTCGGGCAGCGGGCGCAGGCTCTTCACCAGCGGCCGGAAGGCCCGCACCTCGACCGTGAGCTCGCCGGTCTGGGTCACGAACAGGGGACCCGTGACCTCGAGCCAGTCGCCCAGGTCGATCTTCTTCACGGCGTTGTAGTTCTCCAGCGCGTCGCGCTGGAAGTACGCCTGCAGGGTGCCGCTCGGGTCCTGCAGCGTCACGAAGGCGACCTTGCCCATGTTGCGCACCGTCATGGCGCGACCCGCCAGGGTCACGACCTCGTCGGGGAAGGCCTCGCCGGCCTCGGCAGCGTCGTGCGCGGCGTGCAGGTCGGCGGCGCGGTGGCTCGCACGATAGCGGTAAGGGTACGCTTCGAAGCCCCGCTCTTCGAGGCTCTCCAAGTTGCGGAGACGTTGCTGGCGTTGCTCCTGGAGCGACTTCTGCGACATGACCCCTGATTGTACGGGGTGACGGGCCCCGAGGAGCAGGCGCCAGGCCAGCGGCGTGCCGTTCCGTCCGGCAACACCGGGCCGAGGTCCGCAACGGGCCGCTTCACCCCCACGGCCGCCATGCCGAGCCCCTACGCCGCCCGAGATCCGATCAGTTGATCGACATCAGCGTGTACTTCGTCGACTTGTTGTTGATGGTGACCTTGAAGGTCTCCCCCGGCTTGCGTCCCAGCACCGCCTTGCCCAGCGGCGACTCGTCCGAGACCTTGGGGATGTCCCCCTCCAGCACGCCGGCCTCGACCGGCGACACCACCTGGATCTCGAAGGCCTCCTTCGACGCGCTCTCCTGCAGGGTCACGACCGCGCCCAGCTCGACGCTGTCCATCTTGTGGGCCTCGATGATCTCGGCGCGATCGAGCTGGTCCTCGAGGTTGTCGATGCGCTCCTCGATGCGGCCCTTCTCGCGCTTGGCTTCCTCGAGCCCCGAGTCGTCGTAATCGTCCGACGAGCCCGTGAGCTCTCGGAGGATGCGCGTGGCTTCCTCCAGGCGCTCGCGCTCCTGTTCGAGCGTGGTCTGTAGGCGCTCGTACCCCTCCTGTGTGACGCGAACTCTAGCCACCGTGAACCTCCGTGTTGCCCGATGCCCATCTGAGGATTGGGCTTGCCCTCACGCGGAAAGCAAGCCGAAGCATTCGTTGGCTGTGTCAGCCATTCTAGCCCGCCCCCGCCGCGCGGACCGTACGGCCCCGGCCACCCGTTCGGGGGCCGCCGGTGTCGGCACGGATGCACGTCGGCCCGCAGAGCCTGGCTGGCCGCTGCCAGTGTACGGCATCGCGTCCGCCGATCGCGTGCATCGTGCCACGCACGGCGCACGGGGCCGGGGATCCGACCTCGCGACTCGAGGGCGGCCGGAGGGGGCGGCCCTCGGGCTACACGAAGAACGCGGCAGGAGGCGTCGCCTCCTGCCGCGTGTCGGGCTTGCGGCCCGCTTCACTGCAGGCGCCGGGGCGCCCGCGGCGCTCTTACTGGCCCGTCGCCGCCTGGCGCGCGGCGCTCAGCCACTGGTCGACTTCGGACTGGTGGTTCTGGATCCAGTCCTTGGCCATCGCCTGGATCTGCTGGTCGGTGTCCTTGCCGCTGTTGATCTCGTTCGTCATCTGCGAGATGTCGTTCAGCGGGATGGTGACCTCCTCGAGCAGCTTCTTGGCCGCCGGATTGTTGTCGGCGAACTTCTTGTTCGCCACCGCGCGGATGTCATTGGCGACGAAGCCCATCTTGATGGGGTCGGTGACCGCCCCCTTGATGTTCGACTGCGTCATGAACTTCTCGAACGGCTTCTGGCTCTCCGTAGGCGCGTTGTAGGGCACATTGATCCACACCACATCCTTGCCGGGCTCCAGCTTGTAGACGGTGAAGTTCGGCGTCCAGGTGTAGTACAGGATCGGCTGGCCGTTCTGATAGCGGGCCAGCGCGTCGGCGAACGAGGCGGCGTAGCCGGCGCTGATCACGTTGATGTCCTTGTGCAGGCCGTAAACGTCCATGACGTGGCTGATCACCTCATGGCAGCCCCAGCCCGGAGGGCACCCCACCAGGTCGGCCTTGCCGTCGCCGTTGGCGTCGAACGCCTTGCGGACCTCGGGACGCTTGAAGTCGTTGAGCGACTTGATGTTGTACTTCTCGGCCGACTTCTTGTCGACCAGGAAGCCCTGGATCGCCCCGTGCTTGACGATGGTCCCCAGGATCTCGGCGTTCTGGTCGAAGTTGCTGGGCAACTGCGCGTTGTGCAGGGGGAACCAGCCGTTGGCCCAGAAGTCGACGTCGCCCTGCGCCAACGACTGGTAGAAGATCGGGTTGGAGAGCGCCTTGGCTGGTTTCACGTCGTAGCCGAGGTCGCCCAGCAGGCTAGCGAAGATCGCCTCCAGCGGCTTGGCCGAACTCCAGGTAGCGACGGCGGGTTGGACGCTGACGCCCTTGCCGGGTAGCGCTGCATCCTGTGCCATCACCGAACCGGCGAGTGACAGGACGAGCGCCAGCAAGACCATACGCATGACAGATCTCTTCATCTCGTGCCTCCTTCAGACAGAGTTCTTCGTTACGGTCGAATTGCGTGAACGGTCCGCAGCCCCGTTCGCATCGACGGGAAGCGGCTTTCACAAACGTGCGGTTCCAGTGTAATGGCTCGCGCGACGAGGCGCGATAGCCAGCCTACAGAGCCCCCGGCGGGGAGGAAGTCGGCGCGGGCGCTCATCCGCGCCCACGCTGCTCTCCCAGACCCTGCGTGATGCGGTCGAGCACCATCGCCAGCAGCACGATGGAGAGGCCACCGATGCCGGCCAGCCCGGTCTTGAGCGCGTTCAGGCCTTCGAACACGGGCAGTCCCAGGCCGCCGGCACCGATCAGGGCAGCGATGACGACCATGGACAGCGACAGCATGATGGTCTGGTTGAGCCCCGCCATGATGGTCGGTAGCGCCAACGGGAGCTGCACCTTGAACAGGATCTCGCGCGGGCTCGAGCCGAAGGCGGTCGCTGCCTCCACCACGTCCACCTGTACCTGGCGGATGCCGAGGTTGGTCAGGCGGATGAGTGGCGGCATCGAGAACACGATGGTGGCGATAACGCCGGCCACCGTGCCGATGCTGAACAGCATCACCACCGGCACCAGGTAGACGAACGCGGGGGTGGTCTGCATCACGTCCAGGATCGGCCGCAAGAACGCCGCGAAGCCATCGCTGCGTGAGGCTACGATCCCCAACGGAACGCCCACGATCACGCAGAACACCACCGCGCTGATCACCATCGCCAGCGTGGTCATGGTGTCGCCCCACAGCCCGAGGAAGCCCACGAAGCCGAGCGCGACCAACGCGAACACGCCGATGCGCCAGCCCGCAGCCCACCAGGCCAGCAGGAAGATGGCGAGGAGCATCGGCAGCGGCGGCACACCGTGCAATCCCAGATTGATGCCGTTGAGCAGCCACTCCACGGGCATCTTGATGGCCTGGAAGAACGGGCGGTGGTTGGTGTAGAGCCAGTCGACGGCCGCGGCGATCCACTGCCGCAGCGGGATGGTGTGATTGTCGAAGAGCTGGTAGCCGAACAGTTCGGAGAGCATCTAGCGCGCCCCCGCGACGACGCCGGCTTCCGCCTCGGACGCCACCGCCTCCAGCGAACCGAGGTCCTGGTTACCGCGCTTCTCGAGGATGCCCTCCACCAGCTCGCGTTCGGTGACCACGCCGCGCACGCGGCCGTCGCCGTCGAGCACCATCGCCGGAAGCGCCACGTAGGTGCGCCCCCGTAGCAGCTTGCGCAGCGTCACGTCCGGGGCGCAGGTGAGCACCATGTCGCGCCGACGCGTGTCGGGCGGCTCCTCCTCGAGGACCTCCAGCAGCGGCCTGGCCGGCACCGCCTCGCCGGCGACCCGCATCTCCGTGAACACCTCGTCGCCGTCCACGCCGATGAGCACGTCCTCCTGCGCCTTGTGGCGCAAGAAGCGCACCTCGCCCTCGCGGTGATCGAGCACGAAGCGGTCGTGCGCAAGCGGAAGCGCCACCGTCTGGGCGGTGATCACCCCGGTAGGGTCGGCGTGCTCGACGAAGTCGGCCACGTACTCGGTGCGCGGATTGACGATGATGTCCTCGGGGGTGCCCAACTGCACCACCTGGCCCGACTCCATGATGGCGATGCGGTCACCCAACCGCAACGCCTCGTTCAGGTCGTGGGTGATGAACAGGATGGTGCGCTGGAGCTGCCGCTCGATCTTGAGCAGCTCGTCTTGCATCTGCATCTTGATGAGCGGGTCGAGCGCACTGAAGGGCTCGTCCATGAGCAGCACGTTGGCCTCGGTGGCCAGCGCCCGGGCCAGCCCCACGCGTTGCTGCATGCCGCCGGAGAGCTCCGAAGGATACGAGGCCTCGTAGCCCCCGAGCCCCACCAATCCGATCATCTCCTCGCCGATCTCCCGCGCACGGTCGCGCTTGCGGCGCTGGATCTCGAGCCCGTAGGTGACGTTGTCGAGGATGGTGCGGTGCGGGAACAGCGAGAAGCGCTGGAAGACCATGCTCATGCGGATCTTCCTGAGCTGCCGCAGACTGGCCGGATCGAGGGAGGTGATGTCCACCTCGCCCTCGTCCTCGGTCTGCAGGTAGACGTGCCCGGCCGTCGGCTCGATGAGGCGGTTGATGCACCGCAGGAGCGTCGACTTGCCGCTGCCGGAGAGCCCCATGATAACGAAGAACTCGCCGGGCTCGAGGGAGAAACTGACGTTGTTGACGCCCACCGTGTGGCCGGTCTCGGCCCGGATGTCGTCCTTGCTGCGCCCCTGCTCGAGGAGCTGCAAGGCGGCGTCCGGGTCCGGACCGAAGATCTTGGTGACGCCTTCGGCTCGAATCACGTGTGTAACCAACCCTTTCAGGACAAGGCGAAGGCCTTCTCGTTTCGGTTGCAGGCACGAGCGCCCTGCAGCACACCTCCCTCTCGGGAGGGCGTGCCCAGGGAACGCCCGTGAAGGACGATGGGACCCTAGCACAGGCCCCCGCAGGGGGCCGTGTGCCGGGCTTCGGCGTGCTCAGCCCTCGATGATCAGCCCCTTGGGCGTCATCACGTACTCCACGCGACCGAGGATGTAGTCGAGCAGGATGGCCAGCAGGGCCGCGCCCAGCGCGCCCAGCAGCACCCAGGGCTGGATCGCCTGGTTGAGGCCCGAGGCGATCGGGTTGCCGAAGCCTCCCGAGCCCACGTAGGCGCCCAGCGCCGCGGTGCCCACGTTGATGACGACGCTGGTGCGTACGCCGGCCAGGATGATGCGGCTGGCGTTGGGAACCTCGATCTTCCACAGGATCTGGCTCGGCGTCATGCCCATCCCCTTGGCCGCGTCGATCATGGAGGGGTCGATCCCCTCCAGCCCGACGATGGTGTTGCGCACCACCGGCAGCAGGCCGTAGAGGATGAGCGCCACGATGGCCGGCCAGAAGCCGAACCCGATGATGGGAGCCATGATGGCCACGATGCCCAGGGTGGGGACGGTCTGGCCGGAGTTGACGATGTCGGACACCAGCGGCAGGAACTCCCGGAACTCCGCGCGCGTGACCATGATGCCCAGCACCAGGCCGATCGCCACGGTGATGATCGACGAGATCACCACCAGCGTGAGGTGCTGCCCGGCCATGCTGATCACGGTGTTGGAGTTGTAGAGCAGGTCGGGGCTGGTCGGGAAGATGCCATGGAGCATCCAGTCCCAGAAGGGCTCATGGCCGTAGAACGACCAGATGACGAGGAAGATCCCCGCGGCGCGCACCAGCGGCCTCACCAGCTTCTCGTCCCTGTCGGCGTAGCGCAGGCCGAGCAGTCCCTCGACCAGCACCATGAACAGGGCGAACCAGCCAAGGCTCACCCGCGCCGGCACCCCCGCCACGTCGCCGGTGGCCGCAGGGTTGGGGCTGTCGCTGACCACGGCGGGAAGGATGCCGAAGGTGAGCAGCCTCAGGTCGTCGCTGCCCTTGATGTCGAGGAAGGTACTGGCGTTGAACTTGAACACCGGCAGCCATAGGTCGGGCACGACCGTGGCGTTCGTGACGCCCGCGGCTCGGAGCTGCGGGTCGTGGATGGGCTCGCGCACCGTCAACAGCACGAACAGCAGCACGGCGAACGCCAACCACACCAGCGTCGCCGGTGTGAGGAAGCGGCGCAGCCCGCTCACGACGCCTGCTCGCCTTCCACCCAGCCCTGTTCGGCCAGCTCCTGCAGGGCGCGCAGCGTGATATTACCCACCAGGACGCCCTTCTCGTTGACGACCGGGGTGATGCGGAAGCCGCGGGCCACCATGGCCGACAGCGCTTCACGCGCCGTGGCGCATCTGCCGCACGCCGATCTCGCGGTAGTCACCCTCGTTCATGGCGTCGAGCAGCGAATCGGGGTTCTCGCGCAAGCCCTCGCGGTCGACCCATCCGCGCAGGACCCCGTCCTCATCCACCACGAAGGCGCTCTTGACGCCGGCCTTCTCGATGGCCCGCTTGGCGTCATCGGCGCTCGCGCGAAGGTTGACGACCGGTGTGTCCTTGACCATCAGCTCGCGCACCCGCAGCAGACCGAGGCGCTTGAGCTGGCGGTCGGCGCCGACGAAGTCGCGCACGAAGCGGTTCCTGGGCTTGGCCAGCAGGGTGTCGGGGGTGTCGTACTGCACCAGCGACCCCTCGCGCAGGATGGCGACGCGGTCGCCCATCTTGATCGCCTCGTCGATGTCGTGCGTGACGAAGATGATCGTCTTGCTGATGCGCTTCTGGATCTCCAGGAACTCGTCCTGGAGCACCTCGCGCGTGATCGGGTCGATCGCGCCGAAGGGCTCGTCCATCAGCATGATGGGCGGGTCGGCGCTGAGCGCACGCGCTACCCCGACGCGCTGCTGCTGCCCGCCGGAGAGCTGGCGCGGGTACTTGTCGCGGTTGACGTCCGGGTCGAGGCCGACCAGCTCGAGCAGCTCGTCGGCGCGCTTGCGGATGCGGTCCTCCTCCCAGCTGAGGAGTCGCGGGACCACGGCGATGTTCTCGAGCACGGTCATGTGCGGGAAGAGGCCGATCTGCTGGATGGCGTAGCCGATCTTGCGCCGCAGTTCCTCGGCCGGGAAGTCGCGGTTGTCGCGGCCCTCCACCAGGATCTTGCCTTCGGTGATCGACAGCAGCCGGTTCACCATGCGCATGGAGGTGGTCTTGCCGCAGCCGGACGGTCCGATCAGGACGGTGATCTCACCATCGTGGATGGTGAGCGACAGCCCGTTCACGGCCCGGAAGCCGTCCGGGAACTGCTTGACGACGTTCTGGAACTCGATCACGGGTTCCTCCTAGATGTTCTGGACATGGCGGATGCCGGGCGAGGTGAGGAGCCCCTCGACGAAGCGCAGCAGCGCGTCGAGGACCATCGCCAGTGCGATGGCGGGCAGGACGCCCAGCAGGATCTGGTCGATCGAGGTGTTGACGATGCCCTGGATGACGAAGTCGCCGAGCCCGCCGGCGCCGATGACGGTGGCGACGGTGCCGATACCGACCAGGGCCACGCCGGCGTTGCGGACGCCGGCCATGATCACGGGGAAGGCCAGGGGCAGCTCGATCTGGAAGAAGATCTGCGCCGGCGTCATCCCCATGCCCCGCCCGGAGTCGATGATGGCGTTGTCGACGTTCTCCAGGCCGGCGTAGGTGTTGCGCACCAGCGGCAGACAGCGAGTACAGCGTCAGCGCGACCAGTGCCGGCGCCACCCCGATGCCCGACACCCCGAGGTTGCGCACCGTCAGCGCACCGAGGCTGGGAACGGCACCCAGGAACTGGTCGGTGCCGGCCGCCCGCACCATCATGATCAGGAAGGTGACCACCGCCCCCAGCGTAGGAGAGCAGGGAGCCGTAGCGGAGCACCGTGTTGAAGGCGCCCTCGCGCTTGAACAGCCAGCGCCGGCCCATCCACAGCGCCAACCCGACCGACGACGAACCACCCGATGCCGGCGTCGATGCCGCTGAAGCTACCCCCGCCGAAGCCGATGCGCGCGCCCCGGTAGACGAAGCTCACGAAGATGCCGGTGAACAGCACCAGCGGCACCGCGGCGACGACGGCCGTGACGATGAGCGACAGCGTTCGCAGGCGCCCGGGCAGGCGCGAGGCGAGGAAACGGTACGCCAGGCCCACGCCGATCGCCACCAGCGCCGAGACGCCGAAGAAGACGGCGACCGGCACGAAGCGGGCGTCGCCCAGGCGGGCCAGCGGCACCAGCAGGACGCCGAAGAGCGCCAGGCTGGGGATGGTCTGGATGATGCCGACGGCGTAGAG
This sequence comes from uncultured Trueperaceae bacterium, assembly GCA_963783895.1. GTDB lineage: Bacteria > Deinococcota > Deinococci > Deinococcales > Trueperaceae > JASBRS01. The sequence goes on along the minus strand of CAWAPF010000012.1, from coordinate 6,171 downwards.
GATGACGTTGGCGACGCGCTCGTCGCGCGAGGCCCACAGGCCGAGGCCGACGCCGACCACGAAGCCGACCACCAGCGAAACCATGACGAACATCAGGTGCTCGACGAACTTCTGCTGGAGCAGGGCGCCGTTGGTGTGGAACTCGACCATGATCGAGTAGACGTCGAACGTGCCCGCCGCCAGCAGGATGCCGATGAGGGCCACGCCGCCCCAGGCCGCGACGGCCCGGATCCAGCGCTGCACGCCCGAGCGCTCGAGGTCGTGCAGCCCCCCGAAGAGCGTCATGTAGCCGCCGGCCAGCCCCAGCGCGAGGCCGCCGGTGGGCAGCACGCGCGGGTTGCGCACGAAGGCGTTCTCGCCGAGGAACTGCTTGGCGTTCGCCAGCAGGTGCTCGCCCGCCATCGCGGGGAGCAGCAGCGTGAGCAGGAGCAGCAAGTTGCCCAGGCCCACCAGCAGCCAGCCGCGCATCCCGACGTCCTTGCGGAACGCGACGACGAACGGCAGCAGTGCCAGCGCGAAGAGCAGGATGTAGCGGTAGTCGCCTTGGAGCTGCAGCAGGTTGAAGGGCACCCCGGCCGCGAGACGGTTGGGTTTGAGCGACACGATCGGCAGGAAGAAGAAGCCGAGCCCTGCCACGGCGCTGCCCAACATGGCGATGCGATTCGGAATGGCGCTCACCTCCAGGATGCGCGGCTCCCCCGTCCCCCGGGGGCGCCGCTACGCCGGGACCTCCGCTCGGTCCGCCAGCCGCTCGCGACCTTCGCGCGGTCCGAGGGGGCGTCACGGTCGAGGGCGCGGCACGATGTCTGTGCGCGTCTCGCGTGAACACAAAGATAGAAAAGCGGCGAGGGGCCTTCTCGGCCCCTCGCCACGCGCACGGCTCCTACTTGATGAAGCCGTTCTGCTTCAGGAAGTCCTTGGCGACCTGGTCGGCGTTCTGGCCGTCGACCTCGACCTTGGCGTTGAGGTTCTGGAGCTCTTCGGTGGTGAACTTGGCCCAGATGGGGTTCAGGATGCCGACGATCTCCGGGTACTTGCGGATGACCGTCGCCGCGGAACACCGGGGTGGGCGCGAACACCGGCTGCGCGCCGTCGGGGTCCTTCAGGACCACGAAGTTGTAGGCCTGGAGGGCGCCGTCGGTGCCGTAGGCCATGGCGATGTTGACGCCGTTGGAGCCGTTGTTCAGCGCCTGCTCGGTCTGCGCGGGCGTAGCGCCGGCGATGACGAGCATCTGGCTCTCCTTGAACTTGAAGCCGTAGGTCTTCTCGAAGGAGGCGACGCCGTCGGGGCGCTGCGCGAACTCGTCACCCGTGGCGAGCTTCACCTGGCCGCCGCCGTTGATGTACTTGGCGAGGTCGGCAACGGTGGCGAGGTTGTGCTCCTTGGCGAACGCCGCGGTCACGGCCATGGCGTAGGTGTTGTTGGCCGGGGCCGGCTCGAGCCACACCAGGTCGTTCAGGGCGGCGTCGAGCGAGCTCACGATGGAGTACGACTGGTAGGCGTTGCCCGACGCGCCGGCCGGGATCGAGTCCTGCGCCCACTTGGTGTCGCGGTACCAGTTGCTGATCGCGGTCCCCGTGTAGTTGGGGTAGACGTCGATCTCGCCGTTGGTCAGAGCCTTGCGCACGACCGCGGTGCCGCCCAGGTTGGTCTGGTCGGTGACCTGGTAGCCGTTGGCGCGGAGGGCCTCGACGATGACCTTGCCGAGCACGATCTGCTCGGTGAACTGCTTGGAACCGACGCGGATGGGCGAATCGTTCTTGTACTGCTGCGCGAAGGCGAGGCCTCCGACGAGCATGGCTGTTGCGAGGACGAACGTGATGAGTCTTTTCACAGAAACCTCCTGAGTGACGGGCTACATAGAACCGAAAGAGGAACGAATCTTCCGATGGTTCGGTGGGCGGATTCGCGCTTGGATCAAGCTGACCGCCGATAATTGTATCACATTTCTCACCGCAGCCGCAGAATCCATGAGTGTGTGACACTCAATTCCCTGTCCAGGCGGGGGATTTCCGGCGCGTGGGAACGACCTCGCAGAAGCCTGCCGCCCGCCCCCGTAGACTGGGCCATGCGCCGCCGCCGCCTCCTCCTCGTGTCCCTGGCGGTGGGCTGCGGGCTGCTGTTCGGGGCGCTGTCCGTTCCCCACCACAGCGTCGCCGACGCGAGCCTGGCCGCCATCTTCGACCCCTACGCGGCGGCGCCGCTGAAGCCCTACGGCAACTTCCGTGAAGCGGTCCGCTCCGGCGACGCACTGACGCTGCAGCGCCTCGCCGCCGGATCGGACGGCTTCCTCGCCTACCGCGCAGCGCTCGAGCTGGCGCGCTGGAAGACCATCGACGCCGCCACGCGGCTGGCGTACTACCGGCGCGCGCTGCGCCTTCGCATCGACGACCCGCTGGCCCGCGACGAGGCGCGCACGCTCCACCTGGAGGCGGGGACAACGGCCGAGCAGGCCGGCGCCCGGGATGCGGCGGTCGCCTACTACCGCCAGGCGCTACCCCTGAAGGGGGCGCTCGCAGGACTGAAGCGGCTCGAGTCCGACCCCCAGGCGCTGGCCCGCGACCTGCTGGACGCCCGCCTCTACCAGGACGCACTCGATGCCCTGGGCAACGTCCAGGACGCACCGATCCGCGCACGGGCCGAGCTCAACCTCGATCACTACGACAAGGCGCTGACCGCCTACCGGCAGTGGGTGGCCGAAGCACCCGGTGACGCCACCGCCCGCGGCGGGCTCGCCTGGACGCTCTTCTACCTGGGGCACAACGCCGAGGCCGCCCGCCTCTTCGCCGCGCTCCCCGGCGCCAACGCCCTGTACGGCCGGGCGCTCATCGCCCAGCGTCGCGGCGACACCGATACCGCCGTGGCGCTGCTGGAACGCACGCAGCGCGCCGACGACCTGTGGCGCGCCACCACCCTGCTCGAGGACCAGCAGCGCTACGGCGACGCCATCCCGATCTACCTGCGGCTCGCGCGCGGCACCAGCCCCTACGCCGACGATGCCGCCTACCGCGCCTACGTACTGGCCGAGCGCCTGGGGCAGGCCGACACGGCACGGACCGCAGCCGCGCTCGTGCCCGACAACAGCTTCTTCGCGCTGCAGCTGGGCCGGAGCCTCGACGTTCCCACGCCCGCACCCTCGGGGTCGGTGCTCGCCGATCCCGCAACGACCACAGCCGCCGCCCGGGCCGCCTCACGGGCCGCCACGCAGACAGCCGCCGCGCCCGGCGGCGCGAGCACGGCCACAACGGGCCCCCTGCTGGGCTCCGCGCCCGGACAGGGCGACCCCGCCCCCGCCCTGCAGCTCGCCCGAGCGCTCGTGGGCGTGCACGACACACCCGCGGCGGTGGGCGAGCTGCTGTTCGAGCTACGCGGGCTCGGCGCAACCACCGACGCCACCTCACCCCCGAGCCTGGACGAGGAAGCCCGCATCGTGTCGGTGGCGCAGATGTTGCAGAGCCTCGACGAGTACCGCCAGAGCGTTCACGCCGCGCGTGAGCTCATCGCGCTGGGCAGCCGCTCGGTCGAGGTATGGCGGCTCGCCTACCCGACCGCCTACGCCTCGACGGTGGAGCGCCAGGCCGCGGCGGCCGGCATCTCACCCGCGCTGGTGTGGTCGGTCATGCGGAAGGAATCCGCCTTCAGCCCGGTGGCAGTGTCGCGCTCCGACGCCATGGGCCTGATGCAGGTCACGCCCCCCACCTGGGACTGGCTCGGCCAGTTGCAGGGAGACGCACCCGCGGCAAATCCCTTCGACGCGACCGCCAACATCCGCTACGGGAGCTACTACCTCGGCTTCCTGATGCGCCAGTTCCACGGCGACCTGGCGCTGGCGGTGTCGTCGTACAACCGCGGGCAGGGCTACATCGGACGCCTGTTCGACGGGCCCGAAGTGAAGCGCAACATGAACGACCTCTACCGCGCCATCGACTCCCTGGAGACGCGCGAGTACATGCAGAGCGTGCTGGTCAACATCGCCGTGTACCGGGCGCTGTACCCGGGACGGTTCCCGGCACCCGGGTCGTAGCGGATCGCACGCGCAGCCGCCGGGCTCTGAACGAGCGCTGCACCGCCGCCACGGACGGGATCGCACGCGCGGGCGCTGGCGCCGGCCTCACAACCCCCCCGCACACGCGTACGCCCCGAGCGCGCACGGGGCGCGTTCGGGGCGTGGGAACAACAGGGACGTTGGGACAGCGGCCGCCGTCGGGACCTCAGTGGACGATGCAACCGTTCGCGTCGGTGAGGACCACGGCCTCGTCGTTGAGGTGGGTGTCGATGCCCACGGCGTCGTCGCCCATCTCGCCTTCGAGGAAGTAGAGCTTCTGGCCGTTGGCGACGTCGACCTTGATGTCGTCCTGATCGGGCTTCTCGCCCTTCTCGTTGTCCGAGCGGCCCTGGCGCTCGATGTCGACGGTGATGGTGCCGTCGGAGTTCTTCTGGGTGCTGAGGACGAAGCCGTCCATCGCCGATTTGGTCCGGTTGGGGACCGGGTTCGGCATCGGCGCGATCTGGTAGGAAACCTGCCAGTACTGCGTGTTCTTGAGCTTGCGGCACTGCGAGGACGTGCTCGAGTTGCTGTTCGAGCCGCTCTGGGCGAAGGCGGCCGAGCCGACCAGGCTCGCGATCAGGGCGGCCGCGAGGAGCGGCGCGAAGGCGAGCCGAAGGCGGCGTGAGGCGGCCGGAAGTGAGGCGGGGGCGTGGCGTTCGTTCACGGTAGGTCTCCTATGCTTGTCGGCGCCGAAGGGCCGACCGGGGATCGGGGTTCCGGAGCGCTCGGGTCCCTGGCACGCCGCGGCGCAGGCGCGATCGCGGTGCGTTCCATGGGGGCGCCGGGCGCGGCGCGGACTGAGGTCGGTCAGGGGCCTGTGGAGCTCGATGCCGTCGCGCCGAGCGAGCCGAGGCCGGACGAAGAGGTGGAGGCGCTGGTCGTGGAGGCGCCGGTCGTGGACGAGCCGGTCGTGGACGAGCTGGACGTGGACGAGCTGGACGAGCCGCCCACCGCGCCGCCGTTCGAGGCGCCACCCAGCGCGGTCCCGCCACCGGTCGACGGGGCGCTGCCGGAGCCGGCAACGCCGGCGGGCGAGCCGCCCAGTGTCGACAGGCCGCTCATGCCTCCGAGGTTGTTGAGGGCCTTGCTGGACCCGCCGGTCGGTGCCGCGGTCGCCGCCAGCAAGCCGACGACGGCAGCGAGCAGCACCGCGTACGACACGGCAGGCACGGCGTAGCCGCGATGCGGCCGCTGCGCCAGCCAGCGATCGACGCCGGGGAGCTGCGCGGCGGTGGGCGAGAGCGCAAGCGCGAAGGCGGCGCAGGCAAGACCGACGTCACGCACGAACACGCTGTCGATGGAGCCGGTCATGGCGAGCGCGCCGAGGATGGCGAGCAGGATGAGCCCCCCGAGCCAGGCCGTCACGCGGTGGAACATGCCGACGAACAGCAGGGCGCCGGTCACCAGCAGGGCGGTGGCGTGGAGGAACATCAGGGGCGCCTGTACGGGATCGAACAGCTTGGGAACGAACACGGCCCAGGAGCTGGGGTCGTGGAGCTCCGCCGCGCCGAACCAGACCAGCACGCCGCCGAGTCCCAGCCTCAACAGCAGGAGGCCGGCTCGATCGCCGGGATGGAGGACGGCGCGGCTACGGGGCCCCGTGTCCTGCTCGCGCGCGGTCACCGCGCGCACCACGGATGTGGGAGAGTGGCTTCGTGGGCAGGCATGCGAGGAGTATGCCGGACCCTCGTTAACGGACGGTTAGACCCGGGTGGGTGGACCGCGATGGAACGCGCTCCCCACCCCCGACAGCGCGGCTAGCGATCCCGCTGAAGCCCCAGCAGCACGAACGCGCGGCGCACGATGTCGTGGATGAAGACGTCGTCCGGGTCGCGCCGCTCGAGCAGCAGCGGCAGCTCGGCGGCCGCCAGCCAGCGCGCCGCGGTGTGCTTGCCGCGCTCGAGCCGCGGAGCGTCCAGATCCCCCTGAACCGTCACCAGCAGGTCGATCTCGCGCTTGGCCTCGCCGCCGGCCTCCCAGTCGAGGATCTCGACCACCTCGGCCACGGCCTGTAGCCGCCAGCCCGTCTCCTCCGCGACCTCGCGCTCCAGCGCCTCCAGCACGCCCTCCCCCGCCTCGGCGTGGCCCCCGACCACGTCCCAGCAGCCGGGGTAGAGCGCGC
>CAWAPF010000011.1:0-86134 GCA_963783895.1 uncultured Trueperaceae bacterium | reverse complement strand
TCTACGCCGACACCCAGGCCAACGGCAAGGTCGCGGTGGCGGCCTTCGAGAAGCTCATGACCGAGGACAACGTCCAGTTCATCGGTGGCGGCTACAGCTCCGGCGTGACGCTGGCGCTGGCCGAGTCGTTCAAGACCTTCCAGCCGATCGTGAGCTGGATCGGCGGCGCCGTGTCGGGCGTCGGCATCGACAACTTCGACGGCATCGAGGAGATCCTCGGCAACGAGCCCTGGTTCTTCCATGTGCATCCCTGGGACTACCAGAACACCGAAGCCTCCACCAACTTCATCGCCGACAGCGGCGTGAAGTCCGTGGCGCTGCTGCACGAGGACTCCGCCTTCGGCGGTCCCGGCTCCCAGGAGGCCCAGAAGCTGCTCGAGGCCGCGGGTCTGAAGGTCACCATCAACGAAGCCTTCAAGTCGACGCTGTTCGGCGGCACCGGCGACTTCCGCGCCGCCATCAGCAAGGCGGCGGCCACGAAGGCCGACATGCTCTACTGGATCGGCTACGACTCCGACGTGGTGCCGATGATCAGCCAGACCCGCGAGCTGAACTACACGCCCCAGCAGATCTTCGGGGCGCCTCCGGGATGGCCGAGCGACTTCGCCAAGGCCCCCGAGGCCCAGTGCGTCACCGGCCTGATCGGCTTCATGCCCAACCTGCCCACCCCCGAAGCGATGGCCTTCACCAAGAGCTTCGAGGCGATGTACAACAAGGCGCCCGACAACTACATGTCGGCCCTGGCCTACGCCCAGCTGTGGTCGTACGCCGACAGCATCAACAAGGCGGGAACCACCGACCAGCAGGCCGTCATCAAGGCCATGGAGAGCCTCACGTTCAAGTCGCCCATGGGCCCCTGGAAGTTCCACGACTCCAAGATCACCCATCACCAGGGCTTCGGCTCCGACATGTGGCTGGTCTTCCAGTACCAGAACGGCGTGCGCCAGATCGTGTGGCCCACCAGCAAGGCCACCGCGCCTCTGCAGAGCTGCCAGGCGGGCAACTGACGTCCTGTCCGGCCCGAGCGGTGGGTCGGCCCCGGCCGGCTCACCGCCTCCGGGCGGATTCGCCCATGATCCTGATGAAACCCTCTCCCCCCACCCCCCTCCCGTGGACCTGACCCTCCTCGCCCAGGGACTCGTGTCCGGCGTGCTCGCCGCAGGGCTCTACGCCCTCGTGTCGGTGGGGCTGGCGCTGGCCATCGGCGTCATCGGCGTGATCAACTTCGCGCACGGCGAGTTCTTCATGATCGGGGCGTTCCTCGCCTACCAGCTCTTCGTGAGCTTCGGGATCGACCCCCTGCTCTCGCTTATCTTCGTGGCGCCCGCCCTCTTCGTCATCGGCGCCGTCATCTATCAGACGACCATCCGCTACGTGCTGGAGGCCCCGGAGCTCAACCAGATGCTCCTCACCTTCGGCCTGTCGATCGTGCTGCAGAACCTGGCGCTGGTGATCTGGGGTGGCGACCCGCGCTCCATCAGCGGCGTGCCCTACCGCTCGATCGGCTACCAGATCGGCGGCGTCAGCATCGGGCTGGTGCCGCTCGGCAGCTTCCTCATCTCGCTGGTGCTGGTGCTGGCGCTCTATGCCGTGCTGGCGCGCTCCAAGCTCGGCCGCGCGATGCGGGCGGTGGCCCAGAACCGCATCGGCGCCAGCCTGGTGGGGCTCGAGGTCAACCGCATCTATCTTGTGGCGTTCGCGCTCTCGGCGCTTCTGGCCGGCATCGGCGGCGTGATGATCGCCGTCATCCAGTCGCCCACCCCCACCGTCGGCTTCGCGTTCACGCTCAAGGCGTTCGCCATCGTGGTGCTGGCGGGGCTGGGCAACATCCGCGGCATCCTGTGGGCGTCCCTGGCGGTCGCGGTCTCCGAATCGCTGGTGGCGACCCTCGTCCCCAACGGCGACGCGCTGCGCAACGCGGTGTTCTTCGCCATCATCTTCATCGTGCTGGTGGTCCGCGCTCGGAGGACGGCATGAGACGTGCGCTGCCCGACCTGTTGTGGACGCTGCTGCTCGCCGCGGCCGTGGCGCTGGCACCGACCGTCCTCAAGGCCCTGTTCGCACAGGCGTCGGTGAGCTATCTCTCCATCGCCTCCAACGCCATCAGCCTCGCCATCCTGGCCCTGTCGTGGGACCTGCTGGCCCGCACCGGCCAGCTCTCGCTCGCCCACGCCGCTTTCTACGGCGCCGGCGCCTACACCGCCGCCATCCTCGCCAAGGCGAGCGGCCTCCCCCTGGCACTAGGGCTCCCGCTCGCCGCGCTCACAGCGGCGCTGCTGGCCCTCGGTCTCGGCTCGGTCACCCTGCGACTCAAGGGCATCTACTTCGCCATCGCCACCCTCGCCTTCACCGAGGTGCTGAAGGCCGTCGTCCAGGAACTGCCCACCGGTCTGGCAGGGGGCGCGGCCGGCCTCAACGTGCCCCCGCTCTTCCGCCCCCACTTCGTCCCGGGCGTGATGCAACGCTGGGAGATCGCCTTCCAACGCAACGAGGCCTACTTCTACGTCTACGGAGGCCTGCTGATCCTGACGATCCTCGTCTCGACGGTGGCGCAGCGCACCCGGCTCCGGGCCGCTTTCACGGCCGTGCGTACCAACGAGGAGGTCGCCGCCGTGATGGGCGTGCGCCCCGCCCGCGCCAAGTTGCTGGCGTTCGTGCTCTCGAGCGCGCTGGTCGGCATGCTCGGCGCGCTCGAAGCGATGCGGCTGGGGAGCGTCATCCCGGACGGCACCTTCGCCATCTCGACCACGGTGTTCGCATTGGTGACGCCCATCTTCGGTGGGCTCTACACCACGCTGGGCCCGATCCTGGGCGCCGGCGTGCTCTCCGCGGTCGAGGAGACGCTGCGGCGCACCTTCGCCGAGGGCTACCTGATCGGCTACGGCATCGTGCTGGTGGCGTCGATCCTGTTCATGCCGCGCGGGATCGTGGGGCTCTTCACGCGGCTGACCCGGCGGCGCGCGGCCCCGCCGGCCCAAGACGCCGAGGAGGCGGGCTGATGCTGCGCGTCGACGGACTGGAGAAGCGCTTCGGCGGTCTGGCCGCCGTGCAGGACCTGAGCTTCGAAGTCGAGGAGGGCGAGATCTTCGCCATCATCGGTCCCAACGGCGCCGGCAAGACCACCACCCTGAACATGATCTCGGGCCTTCTGACCCCGACGGCGGGACGCATCGAGCTGGCGGGGCACGACATCACCGCGGCGAGCAGCGCCGAGCGTTGCCATGCCGGCCTGGGTCGCGCCTTCCAGGTGGTGCAACCCTTCCCCGAGATGACCGTCGAGGAGAACGTGATGGTGGGGGCGCTCTACGGCAAGGTTGATACGCCCTACGCCCTAGCCCGCCGCCGGGCCGAGGACGCGCTGGAGCGCTCCGGCCTCGCGGCCCTTCGCGATGTGCCTGCTGAAGAGCTCACACTTCTGCAGGAGAAGCGGCTGGAGATCGCCAGGGCCCTGGCCACCGACCCCCAGGTGCTGCTCCTCGACGAGGTCATGGCCGGCCTGCGGCCCGCCGAAGCGCGTCTGGCGGTCGACCTGGTGCGCGGGGTACGCGAGCGTGGGGTCACTGTGGTGTTCATCGAACACGTCATGCCGGTCGTGCGCGACCTCGCCGATCGCGTGCTGGTCATGGACTACGGGCGGCCGCTGGCCGCCGGCACCTACCAGCAGGTCACCGCCGACCCGCGCGTGGTCGAGGCCTACCTCGGGCGCGACGACGAGGAGGACGAGGCATGACAGACGCCCACGACGCAGCCGGCGCGGCCACGCCCACCCCGCGGGACACCGCCCCAGAGGTGCCCGCTCAACAAGAGGTGCGCGCCCTGGAGGTACGCGGCCTGGAGGCCGGGTACGGCAAGATCCAGGTGCTGTGGGGCATCGACCTGACGGTCGCCGTGGGATCGTTCGTCACCATCATCGGAGCCAACGGCGCAGGCAAGACCACCCTGCTGCGTTCCGTGTCGGGGCTGGTGCCCGGGGTGCGCGGCACCGTGCGGGCCTTCGGTGAGGACCTCCGCGGCCACAGCCCGGCCCGCATCGTGCGCGCCGGCGTCGGACACGTGCCCGAAGGGCGGCAGCTCTTCCCACTCATGAGCGTGGCCGAGAACCTCGCCAGCGGCTCCGACTACCTGCCCGGCGCCGCCCGTGAGGCCAAGAGCACGCGAGCCATGGTGCTGGAGCTGTTCCCGAGGCTGGCCGAACGCCGGCAGCAGCTCGCGGGGACGTTATCGGGCGGCGAGCAGCAGATGCTGGCCATCGGCCGCGCGCTGATGAGCCGGCCGCGCCTGCTGCTGGTCGACGAGCCCAGCCTGGGGCTGGCCCCCGGCCTCACCAAGGCAGTGTTCCGCGCCCTGAAGGCGATCAACGAGGGTGGTGTCACCGTGGTTCTGGTCGAGCAGAACGTGCAGCGCTCGCTGGCCCTGGCCGACCACGCCTTCGTCCTGGAGAACGGGCGCATCGTCAAGCAGGGGGGCGGACGCGAGCTGTTGGACGACCCGGCGGTGCGCGAGGCCTACCTGTCGCTGTGAGGGAGGCGCGGCCCGCCGGGTCCCGGTCGATCGCGTGTGCGCGCAGCTCCCCTCAAGCTTCCGAGGGACGGCGCCCCAGCGTCACCAGGTATTCGGCGTTCGGGCGCTCGCGTTCCTGGTGCGCCAGGAAGTCCGCCAGCTCGCCTCGCAGGTCCGGCCAGCGGCCGTCTGCCTCCGTCAGGCGCCGCGCGACGATCAACGGGCCGAAGGTGCTCGTGTAGAACGCGACGCCGTCGTCGATCGACGGGAAGTCGTAGCTGCTCGGCACGCTCTGCCGCTCGAACTGCAACACCATGCCCGTGCCCGCGAACAGGTCGCGCACGTGCTCCTCCGTCCCCCACCGGAGCGGGGCCGGGGCGTCGGGGAAAGGCTGCGGCAGGTAGCGCGCGAGGATGGCGAAGAACGGCCGCATCGCCCCGGTCGGGATCCACGCGCACAGCCCCATGCGTCCTCCGGGTCGCAGGACGCGCGCGATCTCCCGGGCAGCGGCGCGATGGCCGGGCGCGAACATGCACCCGAACGTCGACAGCACCACGTCGAAGCTGGCGTCGGCCACCGGCATGGCCTCGGCGTCCCCCTCGAGCCAGGTGACCTCCACGCCCGCCTCCGCGGCGAGCGCGCGCCCGGTCGCGAACAGTTCCGGGGTCAGGTCGATCCCGACAACGCGGGCGCCCGCGGTCGCCGCGCGAAGGGCCGCGTTCCCGGTCCCGCACGCGACGTCCAGCACGTCCTCCCCTGGACGCACGTCGAGCCGTCGCACGAGGCGCTCCCCCGTCTGCCAGAATTCGCGGCGGGCGATCGCGCCGTAGTCGCCGGTGGCCCACGTCGCACGGATCTGCCGTTTCGCGGGATCGGGCACCGGGTTCGTACTGGACGCTGTCGTGGTCATGGCGGGCCTCCTTCGTGAGAGGACGGTCGGCTCCAACGGCCGAATCTGGTCCAGCCTGCCACGCCGCAGCGTCGCGGAGCATCGGTGAGATCGCCTAGTCGCGGCTAGGTAAGCGGCCGCGCGCGACCAGGGCGGCCTCGGTCCGGTTCCTCACCCCGAGCTTGGACAACACGCTCTGGACGTGATGTTCGACCGTCCGGCGGGAGATGGACAGGCGCTCGGCGATGGCAGGATTCGACAGGCCCTGCTCGAGGAGCTCCAGCACCTCGCGCTCGCGCTTCGTCAGCATGCCGAGGCCCTTGGGCCCGCGGCGCGACGCCCGCACCCCCAGCGTCCGAAGGACGGCGGCCGCCCGGTCGGCATCGCCCCCCGCGCCGAGGTCCTCGAACGAGGCCAGGGCGCTCCGGAGCCACGGTGCGGCCAGGTCGGGCGTTCGCCGGGCCAGCTGCTCGCCGAGAAGGAGCCGGCAGCGCGCCGCCTCCAGCGGCATCTGCAGGCGCTCGAAGCGCGTCAGCGCCTGCCGCCCGGACCGTATCGCGCCTTCGGGGTCGCGTGCGGCCGCCAACGCACGTGCGCGCGCCAGATCGGCCTGCGCGACGATCGGTTGGCAGCCGGTCTCCTCGCCGAGACCGACGAGTCGATCGGCAACGGCGAGCGCCTCCCGGCCCCGGCCCGCCGCCGCCAGCGCCGCGGCCTGCACCGACAGTGCGGCCGCCCGCTCCAGACCCGCCGCGGCCCCGGCGGTGTAGGCGAGCAGCCGATCGTCCTCCCCGCCCTCTTCGGCGCCCTCCATCGCGGCGGCCGCCGCAGCGCTCTGGCCCCGCGCCAGCAGGAGCGCCGCGCGGACGCGCCCACCCACCGCCTGCCCCGCCAACCCCTGCACCAGCTCCTCGGCCTCCTCCAGCCTTCCCTGGGCGAGGCGCAGCTCCGCCAACCCCGCGAGCGCCATCCCGTGCAGCGCCGGCTCGGCGTCCCGACCGGTCCGGAGCGCGGCCAGGTAGTGCTCGTCCGCGCTCCGCCAGTCGCCGGTGACGAACATCAGGCGGGCGTGGTGGACGCGGCACAACGTGAAGACGTGCGGGCAACCGAAGCGCTCGGCGAAGGCGTGGCCCGCGCGGATCCACTGCAGGGCCCGACCCACCTCCGCCACCCGGCTGCAGGCCGTGACCGTGTTGCAGCTCGCATACACGACCGTCTGCAGACGCTCGCCCTGGCCCGCCAGCGCACCGGCCATCGTCTCGTCGAGGAGGTCGACACCGTCGGCGATCCGACCCATGCCGACGAGGCACGCACCGAGCTGGCTGCGCGCGCACAGCTCGAGGTCCGGGTCGCCGGTCCGCACGGCGATGTCGACGGCGGACCTCGCCGCCCGCTCGGCCGCCGCGACGTCGTCCGACGCATGGGCGGTGAGCAGCAGGATCCAGCCGTCGAGGGGCTCGAGCCGGTGCTCCTCAACCAGGCGCGCCGCGCGCCGCAGCCAACCGTTCGCGACGGCCCGCCGCCCCAGGCTGATGCGCGCCACGAAGTACAGCTGGAACGCCGCCATCACCGCCTCGGCCGGCTCGCCGTCGCGCAGGTAGGCCGCGTGGGCACGCTCGAAGTGCGCCACCGCGGCCGCCGTGTCGCCGAGCCACCATGCCGCCTCCGCGAACCCGGCCAGGGCCGGCGCCGTGGGCTCCTGCTCGAGGGCGCGGGCGAAGACCGCCTCGGCCTGCCGCCAACGACCGTCGGCAAGCGCCCGCCTCCCCTCGGCGAGCCACCCCTCCTGCGGCTGCTCCATGGCGCCACGGTAGCGCACCCGCAGCGCGCGGCGCACCCCCGCCCGCCACGCGCGTCGCACCCGGAGTCGGGCCTGCGCCGTGGATCAGCGCCGCGTCCGACCGCGCGGGTCGAGCACGTCGCGTAGGCCGTCGCCGAGCAGGTTGAACGCCAGCACCGTGAGCAGGATGGCGATGGCCGGCGCCGACGACGCCCACGGCGCCTCGTTGATGAAGTTGCGCGTCTCCGAGACGATCGCTCCCCATTCGGGGGTGGGCGGCTGCGCCCCGAAACCGATGAACCCGAGGCCCGCCGCGGTCAGGATGGCGCTGCCGATGTCGAAGCTCGCCTGCACCAGCAGCGGCGTCAACGTGTTGGGCAGCACGTGCAGGAACGCCTGCCTGAGTCTCGCCGCACCCAGCGCGCGCGACGCCTCGACGTAGTCGAGCGTGCGCACCGCCAGCACCTGCGCCCGCAGCAGGCGGGCGTAGTTGGGCCACGACACCGCCGCCACCGCGATCATCACGTTGGTCAGGCTCGGGCCGAGCGCGGCGGAGATCGCCATCGCCAGGATCAGCGCCGGGAACGCGAGGAAGATGTCGGTGACGCGCATGAGGAGCTCGTCCCAGAAGCCGCCCAGCATGCCCGCGGCGAGGCCCACCACGCCGCCGGTGAACAGCGACACGGCGACCACCACGAACCCGATGCGTAGCGAGATGCGCGAGCCCCACACCACCCGCGACCACACGTCGCGGCCGAGCTGGTCGGTGCCGAACCAGTGCTGGGCGCTCGGGCCTTGCAGCCGCTCCGAGAGGTTCTGGTGGAGCGGGTCGCCGGCGAGGAGGGGTGCCATCAGCGCCAGCAAGATCAGCGCGATCGACAGACCCGTGCCGATCAGCGTCCCCGGATTGCGGAGGAAGCGCCGGGCCGGCTTGCTTCGGAGGAAGGCCGGGGCGGTCACGCGTAGGTGATGCGCGGGTCGAAGACCGCGTAGAAGATGTCGACGAGGAGGTTGATGACACTGTAGGCGAGGCCCGCCACCAGCGTCACGCCCATGACCGCCGGGAAGTCCAGCCCGATGGCGCTGGAGGTGGCGTACGAACCCAGACCCGGCCACGAGAAGATGGTCTCGGTGAGGACCGCGCCGGTGAGCAGGCTGCCGAGCAGGCTCCCCATCACCGTGAGCACCGGCAGCGCGGCGTTGCGCAGCGCGTGCTTGAACGTCACGACCCGGCTCGCAAGCCCCTTGGCGCGGGCGGTACGGACGTAGTCCTGGGACAGCACCTCGAGCATGGCGCTGCGCACCATCCGGGCCAGCAGCGCCGTGGAGAACGCACCCAGCACGGCGGCGGGGAGGATGAGGTGGCGCACCGCGCTCACGAACGCAGGCCAGTCGCCGGCGATGGCGGCGTCGACCACCAGCATGCCGGTGACGCGGTGGGGTTCGATCAGGTAGGCGTTGAGCTCACCGGGTCCCGGCAACCAGCCGAGCCGGGAGTGGAACAGCTCGAGCGCGAGGATGGCCAGCCAGTACACAGGCGTGGCGCCCCCCACCAGCGCCAGCGTGCGCACGCCCAGATCGACGGGCCGGTCCTGGTAGAGCGCGGCGATCACCCCTGCCGGCAGGCCGAAGAGGATGGCGAACACCATGGCGCCGAGCGTGAGCTCGAGCGTGGCGGGGAAGAAATCCCGCAGGTCGGACAAGATAGGCCGCTGCGTGCGCAGCGAGTTGCCGAGGTCACCCCGGAAGAGGTCCACCATGTAGCGCAGGTACTGCCGGTAGGCCGGCAGGTCGAGCCCGTACTTGTGCCGGTAGGCCTCGATCTGCGCCGGGCGGGCGTTGCTCCCCAGGGCGGCTGCGGCGGGATCGGCGGGGACGATGTGGGAGATGAAGAAGGCGGCGAACCCGACCCCCCAGACGACGAAGATCAGGTAGCCCAGGCGCCTCAGCAGGAAGGCGAGCACGGCACCTCCGAGGGGACAGCGGGGGCGTGGGAGGGGCCAGTGGCCCCTCCCACGTCGGTCTCACGAGGTCCCGCGGACCTCAAGGCTGCTTGCTGATGGCCGTGTAGTCGACGTCGCCCTGCGCGCTGCGATCGAAGCCGTCGACCTTGGCGGTAGTCACGATCGGCACGTTCGGCTGGTAGAGGATGGCGTAGGGACCGTTCTGCGCCACGTACTTGGTGAGCTGGGCGTAGAGGTCCTTGCGCTGCGCGGGATCGGTGCTAACAGCGGCCTCGGTGGCCAGCTTGGTGCCGGTGGCGTCGTTCCACACATTGCGCCAGGCCAGCGACTTGGCGTTGTAATCCGCCAGCGGGCTGGCGTTGCCGTTCGGGTCGGGATAATCCGGGCTCCAGGCGGCCAGCACGAGCTGGGCAGCCTGCTGCCGGTAGATGGTGTAGAGCTGGGCGCCGGTGGTCTGCTTGATGTTGGCGGTGATGCCGATCTTCGCAAGGTCGGACTGGACCTTCGCCGCCAGGTCGGCGCAGGGTATGCCGCCGCCGCAGGCGCCGGTGGAGATGAGGAACTCGACCGTCATGCCGCCGGACTTGCCGGCCTCGGCCATGAGCTGCTTGGCCTTCTCGATGTCGTGCGTGTAGTACTGGGTGGTGTCGGCGCCCATCAGGCCGTAGGGGATGATGGTCTGCATCTTGCGGCCCAGGCCCGCCAGCAGGTCGTTGATGATGCCATCCTGATCGATGGCGTAGCGCACGGCGTCGCGCACGCGGTTGTCCTCGAAGGGCGCGCCGGGGCCGGAGTTCATCCCCAGGTAGGACATCTGGAAGGTATCGGTCTTGAGCGTCTTCAGGTTGGGATCGCTCTCGGCCTGCTTGAAGGCATCGGGCGTGAAGTTGTAGGCGACGTCGATCTCACCGGAGGTGATGGCGGAGCGCTGGGCGTTGGACTCCTGCATGTTGCGCAGGATCACGCGCTTGATCGAGCCGGGGTTCGGGTACTCGGGGTTGGCCGACAGCACCACCTGCGAGCCGCGGTCCCAGCGGTCCAGCATGTACGGACCCGAACCTGCCGAGTGGTCGTTGAGCCACTTCTGGCCGTAGTCGTTGCCGTCGACGTGCTTCTGTACCTCGGTGGCGTCCATGACGCCGCCGATGTTGAAGGTCAGCATGTTGAGGATGATCTGCGGGTTGACGCCCTTGGGCAGCGTGAGCTGCACGGTCTTGTCGTCGAGCGCCTTGGTGGAGCCCACCTTCATGCCGGCCACGTCGGTGAACAGGAAGGCCGACGGGCCGTTGATCTGGATGACGCGGTCGAACGACCACACCACGTCCTGCGCCGTCACGGGCCGGCCCGTGGAGAAGGTGGCGTCCTTGAGGTGGAAGGTGATGGTGCTGCCGCCGTCGGCCGTGCTGGCGATGTCCCAGCTGGTGGCCAGGCCGGGCACCACCTTCGACAGGTCGGTGCCGTTGAACTGCACCAGCCGCTCGTAGATGTTGTCGTCGATGGGGGTGGACGAGAACTCGTAGGCCACGCCGGGATCGAGCGTGATCAGGTCACTCCAGTCGCCGCCGATGACGAGGGTCTGCTGCTGCGCGGACTGTGCCGAGCCGAACGTCAGCAGCAGCGCCGCCGCGAGCGTAGCCAGGACCATCCATGAGGTGCGGAGTCGTACCATGGTTCCTCCTTCAAGGTGTTGGTCCCGCCATCTTATCCCCAACAGCGGCGGAAGGAGGGGCCTCCATGCCGGCGCGCCGGCCGCCGGACCGGCGCACGTCGCCATCAGGTCCAATCCAGGATGACCTTCCCCGACCGCCCCGAGCGCATGATGTCGAAGGCCTGCTGGAAGTCGTCCACGGCGAAGCGGTGGGTGATCACGGGCGCCAGGTCGAGCCCCGCCTGCAGCATGGCGGACATCTTGTACCAGGTGTCGAACATCTCCCGGCCGTAGATGCCGCGGATCTCCAGACCCTTGAAGATGATGCGGTTGAAGTCGACGGCGATGGGCGCGCCCGGAATCCCCAGCAGGGCGATCTTGCCACCGTGGTTGATCGACGCCAGGATCTGCTCGAGGGCGCCCTGTGCCCCCGACATCTCCAGCACCACGTCGAAACCCTCGGTCATGCCCAGCTCCGCCATCACGTCCTTCAGGTCGGCGTCGGGCCGGGAGACATCGATCGCGCGGTCGACCGCGCCCATGCGCTCCGCCATGGCGAGGCGCTCGGCGTTGACGTCGGTGATCACGACGTAGCGGGCGCCCACGAAGCGCGCCACGGCCGCGGCCATCAGGCCGATCGGCCCGGCGCCGGTCACCAGCACGTCCTCCCCGACCAGGGGGAACGCCAGCGCCGTGTGCACGGCGTTGCCGAAGGGGTCGAGGATGGCCGCCCAGTCGTCGGGGATGCCTGCCGGGACCTTGAAGGCGTTCCCCGCCGGCAGCACGAAGCGTTCGGCGAAGGCGCCGGGCCGGTCGACGCCGACGCCCTGGGTGTTGCGGCAGAGGTGGCGGCGGCCGGCACGGCAGTTGCGGCAGTGGCCGCAGGTGATGTGCCCCTCGCCGGAGACGCGGTCGCCGGGCGCGTAACCCTGCACCTCGGAGCCGACCGCCTCCACCACGCCGACGTACTCGTGGCCGGTGATCATGGGCACCGGGATCGTGCGCTGGGCCCAGGCGTCCCAGTTGTAGATGTGCACGTCGGTGCCGCAGATGGAGGTGTGGGTGATACCGATGAGCAGGTCGTTCGGCCCCATCTCCGGCTCGGGCCCGTCGATCCTCCACATGCCCTCGCGGGGATGGAGCTTGGCCAGCGCCTTCACGCGATCACCCCGAGGTCGCGGCCGACCCGCGTGAAGGCGTCGACCGCGCGCTCGAGCTGTTCGCGGGTGTGGAGCGCCGACATCTGCGTGCGGATGCGGGCCTGTCCCCTGGGCACCACGGGGTAGGAGAAGCCGATGACGTAGATGCCCTCCTCGGCGAGCAGCTTCTCGGCCATGGCGGTGGCCAGCGCGGCGTCGCCGATCATGACGGGGATGATGGGGTGGCCCTCGCCCGCCAACCTGAAGCCCGCACGCGTCATCGCGTCACGGAAGAAGACGCTGTTCTCGCGCAGGCGCGTGCGCAGGTCGCCCGAGCGCTCGAGCAGCTCGAGCACCGCCAGCGACGCCGCCACCACGGCGGGCGCCACCGAATTGGAGAACAGGTAGGGCCGGCTGCGCTGGCGCAGCCACGCCACGACCTCCTTGCGCCCGCTGGTGTAACCGCCGGACGCACCCCCTAGGGCCTTGCCGAGCGTGCCGGTGAGGATGTCCACGCGTCCCATCACGCCGCGGAACTCGTGGGTGCCGCGGCCCCGCTCCCCCAGGAAGCCGACGGCGTGGCTGTCGTCGACCATCACCATGGCGTCATGGCGCTCGGCCAGATCGCAGATCGCCTCCAGATCGGCGACCACGCCGTCCATCGAGAACACGCCGTCGGTGGCGATCAGCCGGTAGCGGGCACCGGAAGCGGCGAGAAGCTGGCGCTCCAGGTCCGCCATGTCGTTGTTGGCGTAGCGGAAGCGCTGGGCCTTGCTGAGCCGCACCCCGTCGATGATGCTGGCGTGGTTGAGGGCGTCGCTGATGATGGCGTCCTCGGGACCGAGCAGGGCCTCGAAGAGCCCGCCGTTGGCGTCGAAGCATGAGGAGTAGAGGATGGTGTCCTCGGTGCCGAGGAAGCTGCTGATGCGCTCCTCGAGCTGCTTGTGGATGTCCTGCGTGCCGCAGATGAAGCGGACCGAGGCCATCCCGAAGCCACGCTCCTCGATGCCGCGCTGAGCCGCCTCCATCACCGCGGGGTGGTTGGCCAGTCCGAGGTAGTTGTTCGCGCAGAAGTTGAGCACCTCCCCGCCGCCGTCGACCGTGATGGTCGCTTGTTGTTGCGAGGTGATGATGCGCTCGCCCTTGAAGAGCCCTCCGTCGCGTAGCTCGTCGAGCTGCTTCTCCAGGTGATCGAGGTAGTCGCGTCCCATGACTGCTCCTCCCGGCATGGGGCCAAGCGAGGCGCACGCCCCCGCTCTCGCGTAGGATCCCCCGTCCACGCTACCGCGCCACCCGGCGCCGTGCGCGAGAACGCGTCAACCGTTGCGCCAGGCAACCACGGAGTCGTGACCCCAGGCACGATCCGGACGCCCGCGCTCCGCGCCCGCCCACGACCGTGACCGTGACCGTGACCACGGTGTGACGCGAGAGAGCCCGTCAGGCACGCCTCATGCTACCGTCATGGTCAGCGATACGAAGCGCCGGTCCGGTCGGTCGCGGCCTTCCTTCTTCCCGTTCCATCTTGGTGACCGAAGCACGCACACGGCGTTCGATCGCGATTTCCGGTTCGTCGCCCGCGAGCCGCAGCGTGGCGTAGCGGTACCCCACCGCCGAACCCCGCCACGATGCTGCCCCCGGACCCGAACTCCGAAGCGAGGGGCCGCACATGAACTGGGATCAGATCCAAGGCAAGTGGAAGCAGTTCACCGGGGAAGTTCAATCCAACTGGGGCAAGCTCACGAACGACGACCTCCAGGAGGTCAAGGGCGACCGCACCAAGCTCGCCGGCAAGCTCCAGGAACGTTATGGCGTCAGCAAGGAGGAAGCAGATCGTCAGATCGACCACTGGATGGAGCAGCACTGACGGCCGGCTGCGCCCCGCCGCGCTTCCCATGTCACGTCGCGTCCACGGCGCCGGTGCTACGGTCGAAACGTACCAAGCCGACCCATCCAGGGTCGCCCGGGTCCCGTGTCGCTACCCGCCTGGCGCCCGAACGGGCGACGGCTCGGGCCGGTACCCGGTGACCCCGCCTCGCACTCCGGTGCGCCCGGCCGCGCGGTCCCGCAGAAACGCAGCAACGTCCGAACCCACATTGGGCAGGTGATGCCATGGCACAGACGAGCGATGTTCAACACGAGATCGACAGCCTCAAGGCCGATCTGAAGTCCCTGCGAGACGACCTCTCCGAGCTATCGAAGGCGGGTGGCAAGGCAGCGGGCGACAGCGTGCAGGCCGCTCGAGAGTCCCTCCGCGAGGAGGCCGACAAGCTCATCGAGCGCTTGAAGAAGACCGCTTCCACCGTGCAGGAGGAGGGTGAGCACGTCGCCGGTCAGGTACGCGACGAGGTCACAGAGAAGCCGCTCCCCTCGCTGTTGACCGCTTTCGGGGTCGGCGCGCTGCTGGGGTGGCTCGTCTCGCGCAAGTAGATGCGCGCCGCCATTGCCGACGTGCTCATCGCGGCGCTCGAGCTGCTGGAGGCCGAGGCGCGCAGCGCCCGCAAGGGTCTGACGCGCGCGGCCGGTGCCGTCGTGCTGCTGGCAGCCGCCGGGCTCCTCGCGCTCGGCGCCGTCGCCTTGCTGGCCTGGGCGCTGTTGACGGCACTCTATCCGGTGATGGCGCCACCCCTGGCGCGCTTGCTCACGGGGTTCGGCGTCCTGATCGCCTCGGGAGGTCTCCTATGGGCCGCCAGCCGCATGAACCGCTGAGCGTCGCCGACGCCAAGGCGCGCCTTCGCCGCGCGGCGGCTGCAGGGGCCTCCGGCCCCGGAGAGACCGCCGTAGCCGGCGTGCGCCTGTTCGCTCGCACCCGCCCCTGGGCCGCGCTGGGTGCGGCCCTGGCCGCGGGGGTCGTGGTGGGCGCATCGAGACGCGCCCGCGCGGAGCTCCCCCGACTGCTGCTACGCCTCGTCGGCTGACCCGCCGACATCACTCCCCGTACGGCACCCAGATGTTCTTCACGCGGGTGGCGCGCCGCAGGTACTCCGGGCCCTCACCCTGCTCGGCGTCGAACCAGTCGCGGCGCTTGCCGAAGTTGACCCAGGTGGCCTTGAGGTTGTCCGCGCTCTCACGCTCCACCGCCGTCGAACCCTCCGCCGAGCCCACGTACCACATCGCGGCCACGTCGGCATGCCGCGCCAGCACCGTGGCGAGCTCGTCGCGGTCGCCGGTGACGATGTTGAGGGCCCCGGCAGGGAGATCGCTCGTGTCCATCACCTGATAGAGGTCGGTGGCGGCCAGCGGCCAGCGCGACGACGGGACGGCCACGACGCGGTTGCCCATCGCCAACGGCGGAGCCACGAGCGACACGAACGCCAGGAGCGGAGCCTCGTCGGGGCACGCCACCGCCATCACGCCCCACGGCTCGGGCATGGCGAGCGTCACGTTGCGCAGCGGCGTGGCGTGCACGGCCCCGTCGAACTTGTCGGCGTGCGCCGCGTACAGGAACAGTCGCCGCACGCTCGCCGCGACCTCCTGTTCGGCGTCGGCCTTGCGGGCGCCGGTCATGGCGCGCAGCCGGCCGGCGAACTCGGCGGCGCGCGCGTCCAGGTTCTCGGCCAGGAAGTAGAGCACCTGCGCCCGGTTGTGGGCCGTCGCCTTCGACCAGGCCACCCCCTTGCGCGCGGCCTCGACGGCGTTGCGCACGTCCTTGCGGTTGCCGAGCGGGGCCTCCCCCAGGTGCGTGCCGTCGGCAGCGAGCACCGGGTAGCTGTAGTTGCCGTCGGGGCGGGTCTGCTTGCCGCCGATGTAGAGCTTGGCCGTGCGGTCGATGGGGCCGCCCTCGGGAGCCGGCGTGCCGGCTCCCAGCGCCGCGCCGCTGACAGCGTCGCCGAGCTCCCCCTCGCCGTAGGGCTCGAGCCCCGCCTCCCACGACGGCTTCAAGTACTCGAACATCCCCTCGCGCCCCCCCTCGCGCCCGAAGCCCGACTCGCGGTAGCCGCCGAAGCCGCTGGCGGCGTCGAAGACGTTGGTGCAGTTCACCCACACCACGCCCGCTTCCAGCTTGGGCGCGACGTCCAGCGCCAGGTTGACGTTCTCCGTCCACACGCTCGCCGCCAGCCCGTAGCGGGTGTTGTTGGCGAGCTCGACGGCCTCGGCCGGCGTACGGAAGGTCATGCTCACGATGACGGGACCGAAGATCTCCTCCTGCGCTGCGGCCGAGGAGGGCGCCACCTCGCTGAACAGCGTGGGCGGGAAGTAGAGTCCGCCGCTGTCGGAGACCTCCGCAGCCCAGGAGGGCTGATAACAACGGCCGCCCTCGGCCTTGCACTGCTCCACCAGGCGCGTGATCTTGTCGAGCTGCACCGGCGCGACGATGGCACCGATGTCCATGGCCTTGTCCAGCGAGGATCCCTCGCGCAGCGTCTCCATGCGGGCCCGGAGCTTCTCCTCCATGCGCGCCGCCACGCTCTCCTGCACGAGCAGGCGGCTGCCGGCGCAGCACACCTCGCCCTGGTTGAACCAGATGGCGTCGACCACGCCCTCCACCGCGCTGTCCAGGTCGGCGTCGTCGAAGACGATGAAGGGGCTCTTGCCGCCCAGCTCGAGCGACAGCTTCACGCCCCGGCCCGCGGTGGCCTGCCGGATGATGCGCCCCACCTCGGTGGAGCCGGTGAACGCCACCTTGGCGAGACCGTCGTGCGCCACCAGCGCGGCACCGGTGCGGCCGTCGCCGGTCACCACGTTGAGCACCCC
Organism: uncultured Trueperaceae bacterium; assembly: GCA_963783895.1. Taxonomy (GTDB): domain Bacteria; phylum Deinococcota; class Deinococci; order Deinococcales; family Trueperaceae; genus JASBRS01. Next base: position 69,522 of record CAWAPF010000011.1, on the reverse strand, counting down.
GGCCGGCAGACCCGCCTCGGCGGCGATCTCCGCGAAGGCCAGCGCCGTGAGCGGCGTGAACTCCGCGGGCTTCAGCACCACCGTGTTGCCCGCCGCCAGCGCAGGCGCCACCTTCCAGGCCAGCATCAGAAGCGGGAAGTTCCAGGGGATCACCTGGCCGCACACCCCGACCGGCTCGTAGCCGGCGAACGCGCTGTCCCGGAGCTGCGCCCAGCCCGCGTGGTGGTAGAAGTGACGCGCCACCAGCGGAACGTCGATGTCACGCGTCTCGCGGATGGTCTTGCCGTTGTCGAGAGCCTCCAACACCGCCAGCAGACGCGCGTGCTTCTGCACGTGACGCGCCAGCGCGTAGAGGTGCCGCGAGCGCTCGAAGGGATCCAACGCCTGCCACGCCGGCAGCGCGTCCTTCGCAGCGCGCACGGCCGCGTCGACGTCGGCCTCGCCACCCTGCGCCACCTGCGCGAGCTCCGCGCCGTCGCCCGGATGCGTCGTCGCGAAGCGCTCGCCGTCGGCGGGGTCGACGAAGCGCCCGCCCACGAAGTGCCCGAAGCTGCGCTGGTGGCCCTCCAGCCAGGCCTGCGCGACCTCGTCGCTCTCCGGCGCCGGGCCGTACTCCATGGTCTCGAAGATCGCCTTCACGGTCGGTTCCGCGGTCCTGCTCATGCGCTACGCTCCTGACGCTGCCATTCGCTGCGCAGCAGGCCGAACACCTCCAGGTCGGCGGGTTCGCCCCCGCCGGCCGGATGCACCGCTCGCAGCGTGCCCTCGTGTCGGAACCCGAGCCGCTCGGCGACGCGGCGGCTGGGGATGTTGTCCGGCTGGCACCGGATCTCCACCCGGTTGAGGCCGTACTCCTCGAACATGACCCGCGTCAGTCCGGCCACCGCGCGGGTGACGACGCCGCGGCCGGACGCGCGCCGCGCGATCCAGTAGCCGAACTCGGTGCGGCCCACGACCCGGTCGAGGTAGTGGACGCCCAGCCCGCCGACCAGCTCGCCCTCGAACCAGATCCCCGTCTCGAACCCGTTGCCGCGGGCGAACTTCTCCAGCGCCCGCCCGGATGTACTCCCGCACCGAACGCTCGTCGGAGGTCAGCGCCCACGGCAGGAAGCGACCCAGGTGCTCGCGGTTCTCCCCGACCAGGGACGCCAGCAGGGGTGCGTGACGCTCCTCGAGGAGCACCAGGGCGAGGGCGTCGTCCAGAGGCAGCCGGAACATCAGCCCACCGGGTGCCGGAAGCCGGCGGAGTAGCGGCCCGTGAGGCCGTGCTCGAGCTGGCGCTCGATGTCGGCGAGCAGCGAGCTGGCCCCGATGCGGAAGAGGTCGGGCTCGAGCCATCGGCGCCCCAGCTCCTCGCGCATGAGCGACAGCCACACCAGGGCGTCCTTGGCGGTGCGCAGACCGCCCGCGGGCTTGAAGCCCACGGCCACGCCGGTGCGCTCGTAGTACGCGCGGATGGCGCGCGCCATCACCAGCCCGACGGGCAGCGTGGCGTTCACGCTCTCCTTGCCGGTCGAGGTCTTCACGAAGTCCGCACCCGCCATCATCGCCACCAGGCTGGCCCGGTGGACGTTGCGCAGCGTGCCCAGCTCGCCGGTGGCGAGGATGGTCTTCAGGTGCGCCTCGCCGGCCGCCTCGCGGAAGGCGCGCACCTCGTCGTAGAGCGCTTGCCAGTCGCCGGTGAGGACGTGGCGGCGCGAGATGACGATGTCGATCTCGGCGGCGCCCGCCCGAACGCTGCGGTGGATCTCCTCGAGCCGCGTCTCGAAGGGCGAGAGCCCTGCCGGGAATCCTGCGGAGACCGCGGCCACCGGCACGCCGGTGCCGCGCAGGGCCTCCACCGCCACCGGCACCATCTCGTGATAGACGCACACGGCCGCCGTGGTGAGGCCGGCGTCGGCCATGTCCATGGCCTCCAGCAGGTCGCGGCGGACGGGGTGCAGCGCCTTGGCGCACAGCCGGCGCACCCGTCCGGGCGTGTCGTCGCCCGACAGGGTGGTCAGATCGATGAGACGGACGGCGCGCAGCAGCCAGGCCAGCTGCCACTGCTTCTTCACGCTCCTGCGGGCGGGTAGCGTCGCGGCGCGGCGCTCGACGGCGCTGCGGTTGACGCGTGCGTCCCGGACCCAGTCGAGCGTCAGGGCCATGCCGGGGTTGCGTTTCTCGACCCCCTGAAGCGCCCGCTCCGCGGTGTCGCTCTCGATGCTCATAAGTTCGCTCCCCACCCGTGCTGCCGTAGCGACGGGCACGCCCCAGCATACATGTCGTGGTCGCTCGAACCCGCCCTGGAACGCGATATGATGTGAGGGCTGCCACACGTGATTGCACGCCCGCAGCCGCCGTTCACCCGGAGGGAGTCTCCATGCACCTGGCGCGGTTCCCGCGACGCCGCTACACCCCCTATGCCACCCCGATCGAGCCGCTGGAGCGGCTCAGTGCGCACCTGGGCGGCCCCAACCTCTACATCAAGCGCGACGACCAGCTCGGCCTCACGGCCGGCGGCAACAAGACGCGCAAGCTCGAGTTCCTGGTCGCCGACGCGCTCTCCCAGGGCGCCGACACCCTCGTCACCACCGGCGCCGTGCAGTCGAACCACTGCCGGCTGACGCTGGCCGCCGCCGTGCACGAGGGACTCCAATGCCGCCTGGTGCTGGAGCAGCGGGTGCCGGGCAGCTACGACCCGGGCGCCAGCGGGAACAACTTCCTCTACCGTCTGCTCGGCGTCGAGTCGATCACCGTCGTCGAGGGCGGAACCGACCTGATGGCGGCGATGCAGCGGGAGGCCGAGGCCCTCGAGGCCGAGGGGCGCCGGGCCTACGTCATCCCCGGCGGCGGCTCCACCCCGCTGGGCGCGCTGGGCTACGTGGCGTGTGCCGAGGAGCTGCTGGCGCAGACCTTCGAGATGGGGCTGAAGCTCGACCACATCGTGAGCGCCAGCGGCAGCGGCGGCACGCATGCCGGCCTGCTGGCGGGGACCTGGGGAACGAGCGCAAACGTCCCCGTCACCGGCATCAGCGTGCGGGCGGAGAAGGCGGCGCAGGAGGAGCGCATCCTGGGGCTTGCGCGCCGGACCGCGGAGCTGGCCGGCGTGAAGGCCGAGCTGCCGCCCGAGGCCGTGAGCGTGCTCGACGACTACGTGGGGCCCGGCTACTCGCTCCCGACCGACGCCATGATCGAGGCCGTGAAGCTGTTCGCCTCGCTCGAGGGCATCCTTCTCGACCCGGTCTACACCGGCAAGGCGGCCGCCGGGTTGATCGATCTGGTGCGGCGCGGGCGTTTCGAGCGCGACGAGAACGTGTTGTTCCTGCACACCGGCGGGTCCCCCGCTCTCTACGCCTACCAGGACGTGTTGCTGGGATGAGCGTTACTGGGATGAGCGGCGCCCCCAGCCGCGGGCCGCGCCGGACGGTGGGCGTGCTCGGCGGGCTCGGCCCCGAGGCCACCCTCGACTTCTTCGCCAAGGTGCTGCGGCGCACCCCCGCCGAACACGACCAGGAGCACCTGCACCTGATCATCGACAACGATCCCGGCGTCCCCGATCGCAACGACGCGGTGGCGGGACGCGGACCGTCGCCCGCGCCCCGGCTCGCGGCCATGGCGCGGCGCCTGGAGGGGGCGGGGGCCGACTTCCTGGTGATGACGTGCAACGCTGCACACGCTTTCCAGGGCGCGATCGTCGAAGCCGTCGCCATCCCCTTCATCAGCATCATCGATCAGACGGTCGACGCGACGCTGACGCGCGTGCCGGAGGCCCGTTGCGTCGGCGTGCTGGCGGCCGAGGGCGCGCTCGACGCCGGGCTCTACCAGCGGGCCTTCCGGGCGCGGGGGGTGACGGCGCTGGTCCCGGAGGGGGACGACCGCGCGCGCTTCATGGAACTGATGTACGCGATCAAGGGCGGCGACAAGGGGGACGAGGTAACGCGGGGCATGTTGCGTCTGGCCCGCGCGCTCCGCGAAGCCGGCGCCGAAGCGCTGGTGGCCGGCTGCACCGAGGTCCCGCTGGTGCTGACGCAGGAGGCGCTGGACGGCGCCGAGCTGGAGCTGCCGCTCGTGGCCTCGACCGACGCTCTGGTCGAGGCCACGGTGGCGATCGCCCTGGGCGAGCGGCCGCTGCCTGCGGCCCCCTCGTGAGCCGCATCGTCGTGGCGGAGTACCTGCCGGAGGCGGCGCTGGAGCTGTTGCGCGAGGCCGGCGAGGTCGTCGGCGGGCCCGATCTGCACGCCCGGCGCCCCGACCTGCTGGGGCTCCTTCGTGACGCCGAGGCGCTGCTGGTCCGCAACCAGACGCGCGTCGACGCGGAGCTGATCGCAGGCGCGCCGCGCCTGCGGGTCGTCGGAAGGGTGGGCGTTGGTCTCGACAACTTCGATCGCGGTGCGCTGCGCGACCGAGGCGTGACCCTCACCTTCTCTCCGGGCGCCAACGCCGCGAGCGTGGCGGAGTACGTGATGGGCGCGATGCTGACCGTCTACCGGCGCTTCGGCGCGGTGGCCGACGCCGTCGCCGCCGGAGGGTGGGACCGCGAGGCGGCCACCGGTCGCGAAGCGTTCGGCGGGGTGATGGGCATCGTCGGGCTTGGGCGACATCGGGGCGCGCGTCGCGCGGCGGGCACGCGCCTTCGGGATGACGGTGCTCGCCACCGACCCCTACCTGCACGACGCCAGCCTCACCGTACAGGAGAACGACGTGACGCTCGTCGGGCTCGAAGAGCTCCTGCAACGCTCGGACGTGGTGACCCTCCATCCGCCTCTGACGCCGGCGACGCGCCACCTGCTCGGAGCGTCGCAGTTCGAGCGCATGAAGGCGGGCTCGGTGCTCGTCAACACCGGCCGCGGGGCACTGCTGGACGAACGTGCGCTTGCGCAGGCCCTGCGTCGCGGCCGGCCTGCTGCAGCCGTGTTGGACGTGCGCGATCCCGAACCACCGGGCGAGGACGACCCCCTCCGGGGCGCACCCAACTTGCTGGTGACGCCCCACGTGGCGGGTGTCACCAGCCAGGCGCTGGAGCGCGGCGCCTGCCACGTGGCGCGCGACGTGGCTCGCGTGCTGGCGGGCGACCCCCCGGTGAGCGCCGTTCGGCTGTAGCGGCCGGGCCCACGCCGCGCCCGGCAGCCGCGTCCCCTTCCGCCCGGCACGCTTCGCGCGCGGACCGACGCCGGATCCCGCGTTCGGTCGGCAGCCCGGGTCGCCCCGTCCCACACTTCTCAGCGAGCTCGGGCCTCGGCGGCCCCGTCATCGACGCAATGCGTCCATTTCGTTGACTTGCATGACGCATTTCTCCTATGATGTGAGTTGCCTGAAAAGTCATGCACACGGGAGGACGGACCCTCGCCCAGGCAGGTCCGGTCTTGGATGAGAATCGGTACCTATCACCAGCTCGACCGCATCGACCAGCAGATCGTCGACCTGCTGCGCACCGACGGGCGCATGCCTTACCGCGAGATCGCCCGTCGCCTGGCGGTCTCGGAGTCGATGGTGCGCAAGCGTGCCGGCAAGCTCCTCGAGTCCGGCTGGATGCGGATCCTCGCCATCAGCGACCCCCTCAAGCTCGGGGTCCCCATCGTCGCCACCACCTACGCGAGCGTCAGTCCGAACGTGCTGGAGGAGGTCACCGACGCGCTCGCCCGGAACGAGGCGGTCCGCTACCTGGCCATCGGCGTGGGCAGCCGCAACCTCGTGGTCGAGTCGCTCCACGCCTCGGTCGAGGACGTGCACGCCTTCATCCAGAAGGAGCTTGGAAGGGAGGGGGTCTACGAGAGCGAGACCATCCACGTGGTGAAGATCAAGAAGAGCGTCTGGGACTGGCCCTTGCCGACCGAGTCCGACGACAGCGCCACGACAACGAGCCCGAAACGGAGAGACGAACCATGAAACGCTTGACCCTGACACTCGGCCTTCTCGCGATGCTGGCCGCCGCCAGCCTGGGCTTCGCCCAGAAGAGCGGCGGCACCCTGATCGCGGCGTGGGCCCAAGACCCGGTAAGCCTGGACCCCCAGGTGACCAGCGCCTACTCGAGCTTCCAGGTCCTGGAGAACGTGCTCGACACCCTGGTCGCCCTCGACCAGCAGGACAAGATCGTGCCGTCGCTGGCCAGCAGCTGGGAGTCCTCCGCAGACGGGCTCACCTGGACCTTCCACCTGCGCCACGACGTCAAGTTCAGCAACGGGCGGCCGATGACAGCGCAGGACGTGGTCTACACCTACGACCGCATGCTCGATCCCAAGACCGGGTCCGGCAACGCCTACCTGCTTGCCGGCGTCAAGAAGGTCACCGCGCCGGACGACTACACCGTGCAGTTCCAGCTCGAGGCGCCCAACGTCGCGCTGCTCGGCCACCTGGCGGTCAACAAGTCCGTCGGCATCATCGCCAAGGAGTCGGTCGAGAACGGCACCATCAAGACGCAGCCGATCGGCACCGGCCCGTTCATGATCAGCGACTTCCAGCCCGGTCAGAAGGTCGTGCTGAAGAAGAACCCCTACTACTGGAAGCAGGGCCTTCCCTACCTCGACGAGGTCGACATCCGCATCATCACCGATGAATCAGTGCGCCAGACGGCGCTGCTCTCGGGCGACATCGACTGGGCCATCAGCGTGCCGCCGCAGAGCCTGGACCAGCTCCAGAACGCGCAGGGCGTGGTGGTGGACAAGACCACGGCGGGCGCCTACTGGTACATCGGCGTCAACCTCAACAACCAGTACCTCAAGAACCCCAAGGTGCGTGAGGCCATCAACTACGCCATCAACCGCAAGGACATCACCACCGCGATGACCTTCGGCACCGGCCAGCCGACGCAGGATCCGATCCCGTCGTCGAGCGCCTGGGCGTACAACTACGCGCCCTACAGCTACGACCCCGCAAAGGCCAAGCAACTCCTGGCCGACGCCGGGTACCCCGACGGCTTCCGCATGATGATCATGCCCACCACCCAGTACCCGGAGTCGGTGCGCGGCGCCCAGGTGATCCAGCAGAATCTAGGCCAGATCGGCATCAAGGTGACCATCAAGACGCTGGAGTGGGCGCAGTGGCTGCAGGAAGAGGGCAAGGGCAACTACGACACCTACGTGTGCTCGTGGAACGGCCTCGTCGACCCCGACGACTACTTCTACGCCCAGCAGAAGACGGGTGAGGTCTTCAACTTCACCGGCTACAGCAACAGCAAGGTCGACCAGCTGCTGAGCGAGGGCCGCAAGACGCAGGGCTTCGACCAGCGCAAGGCGATCTACCAGCAGGTCAACAAGATGGTGGTGGACGACGCGCCGTACATCTACATGTACAACCCCGCCAACATCAACGCCTACCGCGACTACGTCAAGGGCTACTCGGCGCGTCCCGATCAGGCCGTGAACTTCAGCCAGACCTGGCTCAACAACTGAGCCTCGTGCCTTGAGCCGCGTGGGAGGCGGGTCCGCCCGCCTCCCACACTGGTCTGTTTCCGCTATCTTGTCTACCGAGGTACCTGTGAGCCTTCGCTATCTTCTGCAACGGCTGGGCACGCTGCTGCTGGTCCTGTTCGGGGTATCGATCCTGACCTTCTCGATCATCCCGCTGGTGCCGGGAAGCCCGGCTCGTGTGACGCTCGGCGTGCAAGCGACCGACGCGTCGGTCGCCGCGCTCGAGCACCAGATGGGCCTCGACCGCCCCCTCCCCACCCAGTACTGGACGTGGGTGACGGGCATCGTGCTGCACGGCGATTTCGGCAAGAGCCTGATCAGCGGCAAGCCGATCACCGAGCAGGTCCGGCATCGCTTGCCCGCCACCCTGATCCTGGCCTTCACCGCCCTCCTCATCGGATTGATCATCGCCATCCCCAGCGGCATCCTATCGGCGCTGCGTCCCGGCAGCGCGCGCGACCTGGGCGTGTCGCTGATGAGCCAGATCGGAGTGTCGATCCCGGACTTCTGGCTCGGCATCCTACTCATCCTGGTCTTCGCCCAGTACCTGCACTGGCTGCCCTCCAGCGGCTACGCTCCCCTCTCCGAGGGGCTGGGCGCCTATCTCAAACACATCCTCCTGCCCGCCGCCACCGCCGGCGTCATCAGCGGCTCGATCATGGCGCGCTTCGTGCGCTCCGCGATGATGGAGGTGCTCGGCAACGACTACGTGCGGACGGCTCGAGCCAAGGGGCTCGACCCTCGCCGCGTCATCGGCAAGCACGTGCTCCGCAACGCCGCCATCACCATCGTCACGATCATCGGCTTGCAGATGGCGACGCTGCTCTCGTCGGTGGTCGTGGTCGAGATCATCTTCGCCTGGCCGGGGCTGGGCTCGATGGCCCTCAACGCCACCCTGCAGCGCGACTACCCGGTGCTGCAGGCGTCGGTGCTGCTGTTCGCCACCTCCTTCGCCGTCATCAACCTGCTGACCGACCTCTCCTATGTCTTACTCGACCCGAGCGTGGAGTACGCATGAGCGACGCCTCCATCGCCACGGCACCCGGCGCGCCCGGCACGCAGGAAACGTCGGGGCGCCGCTCGCTGCTACGGCGCGCGCTGCGCCACCCGCTCGTGGTCACCGGCAGCGTCGTGGTCCTCGCTCTCGCCGTCGTCGCCGTCTTCGGGCGCTGGCTGGCGCCCTTCGATCCGACCAGCATGGACTTCGGTGCCCGTTTCGCGCCGCCCTCCTGGACCCATCCCTTCGGCACCGACGACTTCGGGCGCGACGTCTTCTCGCGCGTGCTCTACGGCGCCGCCGTGTCGTTCAAGGTGGCCTTCATCGCCGTCGGCCTCTCCGGCACGGTGGGCGTCCTGCTGGGGCTGCTGGCCGGCTTCCGGGGGGGCTGGCTCGACGAGCTCGTCATGCGCGTGATGGACATCCTGTTCGCGTTCCCGGCGGTGCTGCTCGCCATCACGGTGATGGCCATCCTGGGGCGTGGCGTCGGCAACGCCATGATCGCCATCGCCATCGTCTACATCCCGATCTTCGCGCGCGTCACGCGCGGCGCGGTGATCAGCGTGCGAGGCCGGGAGTTCGTGACCGCCGCGCGCGCCATGGGCCAGGGGCAGTGGCGCATCATGGTGCGCCACGTCCTCCCCAACTCGCTGGGGCCGATCATCGTGCAGACCTCCCTCAGCCTGGCCTTCGCGATCCTGGCGGAGGCGGCGCTGTCGTTCTTCGGTCTCGGCACGCAGCCCCCCGAGCCGAGCTGGGGGCGCATGCTCTCCGAGGGACGCTCGTTCCTCCACCAGGCCCCCTGGATGGGCATCTTCCCGGGCCTGGCCATCATGGTGACGGTGCTCGGCTTCAATCTCCTCGGCGACGGCCTGCGCGACGTGCTCGACCCGCGCTCGTCTCGTTGATCCCGGGGCGGTGAGGCCTTGAGCGCGGCCGAGGCGCGCGAGCCGGGCCCACCCTCGGCCTCGGTCCGCCTGGCACGTGTGCGCGCCTCCGTCTCACTGCTGGCCGGCGCGGGCCTGCTGCTGGAGATCGCCCTCACCCGTGTGCTGTCGCTGCTCTACTTCAGCCCCTTCGTTTACGTGCTGCTCGCCGTCGCGGTGCTGGGCGCCGGCCTGGGAGCAGCCGCGGCCACCCTGCTGCCCGCGACCCGCACCCGGGCCGGCGCCGCGATCGCCGCCGCTGCCGGCGCGCTCGCCACCCCCCTGGTGGTGATCCTGCTCCTGAGGGTGGCGACGGCGCCCCTGCAGGGTGTCGCTCTGGCGCTGTGCGCACTCCCGTTCACGTTCCTGGGGCACGCCCTGGCCACGCTCTTCGCCCTGCACAGCGCCCGCGCCCCTCGGCTCTACCTCCACGACCTGGCCGGCGCCGGGATCGGCGCCCTGGCGTCCGTCGCGGCGCTCGACCTTCTCGGCGCGCTCGGTGCGGTGCTGCTGGCGGGCCTGGTGCTCGCGCTCGCCGCCCTCTTGCTCGCCCCGCATGCCCACCGGCCGTCCGCGGCGATCGTGGTCGCGCTCGGCGCCGCGCTGCTGACCGGGCATGCGGCGACCGGCTGGCCGCAGCCGCCGATGGCCCGGCTCGCCGCAGCCAAGCCCCTGAGTCGCGAGCTGCGAAGCGGCGCCAGCGAAGTGGCCCACGCCTGGGACGCCCTGGGGCGCAGCGACCTGGTGCGCCGGCCCGACGGAAGCCTCTACCTCTACCTCGACGGCGGGGCCGGCTCGCTGGTACCGGACACCTCGCGGCCCACCACCTACCTGCACGACGTGGGCGCCTACGCGTACGCCGTCCAGAGCCCGCAGAGCGTGTTCATCATCGGTCCCGGCGGCGGCCTGGACGTGGCCCTGGCCCATGCCTTCCACGTGCCCGACGTCACCGCTGTGGAGCTGAACGGCGCCGGCGTGCGCCTGGCGCGCCGGGCGTCGGCCGACGGCCTGATCGCGGGTGCCCCCGCCTACGACGGCACCACGCTTCGCATCGACGAGGGCCGTAGCACGCTGCGACGCACGCAACAGCGCTTCGACCTGATCCTGCTCTCGCAGGTGGTCACGGACGCCGCCGAGGCGCGCTCGTACGCGCTGGTCGAGAACGGGGTGTACACGGTGGAGGCCTTCCGGGAGGAGCTCGATCACCTCGCTCCGGGCGGCGCCATCGCCCTGAAACTCTACGACGAGGTCACCCTCACACGCGCCCTCACCACCGCGGTGACCGCCCTGTCCGAACACGGCATGAGCGAGGCCGACGCCCTGCACCACACCCTGGCGGTGCTCGACGCGCGGGGCGGGCGCCCCATCCCGTTGCTCATGGTGTTCGACCATGCGCTCGGCCGCGACGAGGCGCTCGCCTACGGCCGCCTGGCGCGCTCGGCCGGGCTGCAGATCCTCTACCTCCCAGGGCTCGTGGAGCACCCGCCGCTCGATGCCCTGAGCGCGGGAAGCACCAACCTGCGGCGCATCGAGGCCGCCAGTGGGGGCGTGGACATCCGCCCCACGCACGACCGCCGGCCCTTCTTCTTCCAGTTCGAACCGGGCCTGCCGCGGCCCCTGGCGTCGCTGCTCGTGGGGCTGGCCGCGCTGACGGCCGCGGCAGCCGTCCTCTTGACCCTCCGGCAACGTCGCCGGCGCGGGCCCGCACGGCTGGCGCCGCTGCTGTTCGGCGCACTCGGCGCCGGCTTCATGCTGTTCGAGGTGGGGGCGCTCCAACGGCTGCGCCTCTACCTGGGGCACCCGACCCTGACGCTGGCGGTGGGGCTGGCCGCGCTGCTGGTGGGGGCCGGGCTGGGCGCCGGGCTGGCGGGCGGCGCCGGTCGCCGGGCTGGCAACGCGCCCCGAGGCGAGGTCCGGGTGGCCGCCTTGGCGGCACTGCTGGTGGCGGCGGCCGGCCTCGCCTGGAGCCTGCTGTTCCCGGCGTGGTCGGGGGCCACCCTGGCCTGGCCCACGGCCGCAAGAGCCGCGCTGGCCGCGGCGACGCTGCTGGTGGTGGCGCTGCCGATGGGGATGCCGTTCCCGTTGGCGCTGCGGGCCGTCGGACGCACGGGCCCCTCGGAGGTGGCGCTAGGCTGGGCGGTCAACGGCATCGCGGCCGTCCTGGGAAGCAGCGCCGCCACCGCCGTGGCCTTGACCTGGGGCTTCCCCTACGTGCACCTGGCCGCCGCCGCCGCCTACCTGCTGGCTGCGGGCACGGCCTCCCTGATGGCCCGCAGCGACGCGTTCACGCCGGCGGGCGCACCACCGACGAACCTTCCCTGAGCGAGCGCTCCACGGCCACGCACAGCGCCACCGCAACGCGCCCGTCGTGACCGTCGGCCGGGACCGGCGTTCCCTCGCTGACGGCACGCAGGAACGCCGTCGTCTGCCGCGGCAGGTCGAAGGCGTGCCCCGTGCGTTGCGGCACCGGGACCGTGCGGATGCCGTCGTCGTCCTGCGTCCACAGCGACACGGTCGGGTCCTCGTCGGTGTCCTGCCGCCCGTCCCAGCGCGCCCGCAGGGCGCCGTCCTCGGCGTTGAGGTCGCAACGCACGTGGTGCTCGAAGCCCGCGATGGTGCGCGTGACCATGGCGCGCGCTCCGCTCGCGAACGACAGCCGCACGTCGAGGTTCTCGTGTGCCCCCTCACGGCCCGCGCGGCTCACCGACCAGGCCTGCACCTCCGTGACCTCCCCGAGGAGCCAGCGCGCCAGGTCGAAGTAGTGGATCGGCTCCTCGAGGATGCTGCTGCCGAGCCTGGCGGGATCCTGCTTCCAGCCCGACGCGCCCGCGCGGTAGGGGCGACGGAACAGGCGGAGGTCGAGGTGATGGGGCCGGCCCAGCTTCCCGGCCTCCGCGCGCACCGCCTCGAACAGGCGGAACACGCGCATCTCGTGACCGACCGCCAGCACCCGGCCCGCGCGGCGCGCCGCCTCGAGGATGCGGTCGCAGTCCTCGATCCCGATCGCCATCGGCTTCTCCACCAGCACGTGTTTCCCGGCCTCGAGCGCGGCCACGGCGTGCCCGGCGTGCAGGTCGTTGGGGCTCGCCACGATGACGGCGTCGAGCTCGGAGGCGAGGAACGCCTCCAGGTCCGTGGTCACCGGCACCTGCCAGGCACCCTGCAAACGGTGCGCGCTCGCCTCGCTGCGTACCAGCACGGCCGCGAGCGGCGCGCCGACGCTCTCCAGCGCGGCGCGGTGCATGGCAGCCCAGCGGCCGCCGCCGATGATGCCCACACGCACCGGAAGGCGCCCACTGCCGCCGCTCATGCCGCCTCCCCCGCGAGTGGCGGGAGGTCGCCCTGCACGTCGGCCGGGGCGACTTCGCGGTCCTCGGCGATCGAGCTCAGCACGGCGAGCGAGGTGCGCAGGGCGCGCACGCCGTCGTCGATGGTCGCGAGCGGGCGGTGCTCGAGCCCGTGCAGCTCCCGGTGGAACGCCCGGATCTCCTCCCGCCAGGGGTCGGAGGCCGGGGGCTCCCAACGCAACGTCCCCCGCGACGTCAGCAACTCGACCCGGTCGGGCCACTCCGCCGTGATCAGCCCGTCGGGCCCCATGTAGGTGTGACGTTCGGTGGCGGCGATGCCCGCGGGAAGCCCCCAGGACACCTGGATCTGCCCCACGCCCCCGCCCGGGTAGCGCAGCGTGATGTGCGCGCTGTCCAACGCCTTGTGCCGGATGCTCGCCAGTGCGGGCTTGCCGTCGCCGAACGTGTAGCCGTAGGCGCGCACCCCGCTCGGACGTTCGCCGTAGAACGCCTCCCACTGGTCGAAGATGTGGCAGCACATGTCGATGATCGGGCCCCCGTTGGCTGCCGCGTCGTGCATGAGCAGCTTGGGTCGGATGCCCGCGGCGATGGTGGCCTGTGCCAGCACCGGCCCGCCGATCCTCGCTCCGAACTCGAGGATCTGGTGGCTGGCGGGGTCGAAACGGCGCATGAAGCCGATGCGCAGGAGCTTGCCGCTCTCCTCCGCGGCCCGGCGCATCGCCTCGGCCCCGGCCAGCCGCAGGGCGGCCGGCTTCTCGCACAGCACGTGCTTTCCAGCCCGCAACGCCGCCACGCTGTAGCGGGCATGGAGGTAGGTCGGGGTGCAGATCGAAGCCGCACCGACATCGGCGCGCTCCAGCGCCGTGCCGAGGTCGTCGAGAGCGAGGGCCCCGAAGCCGGCAGCCGCGCGCTCGGCCCGGCTCCGATCGGGGTCGACCACGGCCACGATGCGGGCGCCGGCCTCCGCCCACCAGCGTGCGTGACGGGCGCCCATGTCGCCTGCGCCAACGACCACGACGCCGAGCGGATCCTGGGACCGTTGCTCCGAGACGCTCATGGCAGGTACCTCCGGTGCCAACCCTCCCCGGCGCCCTCCATCGCGGGCGCCCCGCCGAAACGGCGGTGGTCGTGCCACGGCAGCGCGCCGTCGGCCCGAGCGGAGATGGCGCGAAGGTAGGGCAACGCGCGCGCCCGCAGCCGCTCCTCGACCGCCGCCGCGTCGGGGTAGGCCTCGAGGGCCTCCAGCCAAACCGCGCGGCCCGCCAGGAAGCCGCTGGCGCCGGCCTCGAACGCGAGCTCGAGGTCGGCCTCGAACTCGGCTGGCCCGACGCCCGCGCTCAGCAGCACCCAGGGTGCGGGGCAGGCGTCGTCGATCTCCGCCAGGAAGGCGCGCACCTCGTCCAAGGAGAAGAGGGCGGGGCGCTCGCGACCGTCGAACGCGCCGCCGTGGTAGCCGCGGCAGTGCTTGAGGTCGGCGGGGAACTCGAGCTTGAAGACGTCCACCCCGAAACGCGGCTCGGCGAAGCGCCGTACGGACGCGAGGACGCGCTCGGGGCGATGCGCCTGGTACTCCGGCGAGGCGGGGTCCTCGTCCGGTTTCGGGTAGACCAGCAGCTCCAGGATGAACGGGATGTCGCTCGCCCGGCAGGCCTCGCCCACCTCGGCCACCAGCCGTTCCTGGTGCTCGCGCGTCGCTTCCGAGGTGTCGGGGCGATACCAGGCCAGCAGCTTGACGCCGGACGCCCCTGCGCGTTTGATGGCCGCGACGCTCCATCCCTCGATGAGTCTGGAGCGACGCTCCCCGTCGACCTCCTCGAACCCGTAGTCCTCGAGCGTGCCGATCAGCGCAGTGCTGCCAGGAACGGCCGACAGGGCGGTGGCGTGCGTCCAGACCGGATCGATGAGGATCGCGCCCGCCTCCGGGGCCAGCACCCGGGTGAGGAGCGCCTTGGCGTCGGCCACCTCCTCGAAGCTCAGGCTCTGCGGGTCGCGGTTGCCGGCGCGCGCCAGCGCCTGGAACAGCGGCGGACGCTGATCGACCGCCACCATACGGAACACGCCGTCGTCGTCGGCGAGCGCCATCATCGCGCGCAACTTGCCGGCACTCAGGGTTTTGCTCATGCTCGCACCTCCATCATCATCGTCATCGTCACGGAGTCCCTCTCGGTTCGTCGGTCGCGCCGAAGGCGGTCACCTCATCGTGGCTGGGAAGCCCGGCGCGCGCGCCGAAGGCGCGGCACGCCATCGCCGCCACCGTGGCCGCGTAGCGGGCGGCCTCCTCGGCGGACGCTCGCCGCGCAATGGCGGCGGCGTACGCGCCGTGAAACACATCGCCGGCGCCGGTGGTGTCCACCGCCTCGACGCTCGGCGCGGGCACGTGCACGGCGCGCTCGCCCTCCAGCAGCAGCACCCCCTCCGCACCCAGGGTGATCCCGACCACCTGATCGGGGCGCCGCCGGAGGCGTGGCAACGCCGCCTCAGGGTCGTCCCGGCCGATCAGCTCCTGCGCGCACTCGCGCGCCACCAGCAGATGATCGGCCAGGCCGGCATCCTCCCAGTGGCGGAGGTTGCCGTAGTCGGCAACGACGGGGACGTTGCCGGCGCGGGCGGCCTCGGCGGCGGCGCGGCAAAGGCGAGGATGCCTCAGGTCCACGAGCACCGCCCCGGCCCCTTCGAGGAAACCGGCCGGCAGATAGGAGGGGTCGTCCTCGAGCCCGCTCCCGCGGTAGGGGAAGATCCAGCGTTCCCCGTCGGGCGCCACCAGCACGGCGCTGACGAACGTGCGCGCGCCGGGCAGCCGGCGCACGCCGGAGACGTCCACCCCATGTGCTTCGAGATCGGCAAGGGCGGTGTTACCGGCAGCGTCGTCGCCGTGGAGCGCCACCAGCGCGGCGGCCACGCCGAGGTGCGCGGCCGCCGCGGCGGCTGTCGCGGCCGGCCCACCTCCCTGCGTCCGGTAGGCGGTGGCATCGGTGCGCGAGCGGACCGGCGGGAAGCGCTCGACACGCCACACGTGATCCAGACACGACAGCCCGACGCACACCACGCGAGGCCCGCTCACGAGCGCAGATAGGACGCCGGGGGCAGTGCCGGCAGGACGTCCGCACCGAGGTAGGCGCAAAGCTCGTAGAGCGCTTCCACCCGGTCACCGCGACCGAAGGCGAGGTGGTGCGGCAACCGCCTGTCGAGCAAGTTGGCGATGAAGGCGCGCACGTCGACGGGGCTCTCGCCCCAGCGCAGCCCACCGACCCAACCGCGGACGCCGTCGTAGCCCACCTTCTCCTCGCGGCGTACCTCGCCGCCGACGATGACGGCGCGCCCCCCGGAACTCAGCAGCCGGAAACCGGTCACGGGACCGGCCCTAAGGCGCATGTCACGCACGACGCCGGTGCCGTCACGGTTGAAGTGCGTGGTCAGACGGGTGTCGGGACCCCCCGCGGGTCCCGGCGCCGCCCACGCCACCGGCGCGTTTCCGCAGTGCCAGACCTGGAGGCTGTCGTCGGCCTCGTCCACGTCGGAGAGGTCCATGAGGATGGCGGGATCGCCGCTGATGCCCTGTAGCGCGAGCATCGACAGCGCTCCCATCACATCCCCCTCGCAGGCGGCAGGCACCTCGCGGGCGCTGGAGTCCCCCATCGCGGCGCATGCCATCGAACCGCAGGTGTCCGGCACCTCCGGCCAGCACCGCACGGCCAGTGCCGTCGCCCCCGTTTCCTCGGCCAGCCTCTCGAGGGCAACGTCGATCCGTGCGCCCCGGACGAGTTGCTCGAAGGATACGTCCGCGCGCTCGCGCTCCTGCCAGCCGCGAGCCCGCGCCTCGGCCTCGGCCTCCGGCACCGCCGCCACGCGCTCGAACAGCGCCGCCAGGTCGCGCGCGACGACCTCGACGCCCTCGAGGGCGGGCGCCTCCTGGAGCCCGTAGAAGCCCGGCGCGGTGCCGCCGATCGCCAGGATGCGGGCGCTGTGCACCGCAGCCAGACCGCGAAGGGCACCAACCGTGGCCGCGAGCCGTCGCCCGAACTCCGGGTCGTCGGGCAGGCCGTAGAACCACTTGACGGGCTCGGACTTGGCGACCTGGGGCGCGTCCAGCAGCGAGAGCGTCATGTTCAGGCCGCACAGCGAGTTGAGCGGCAAGGGCCCGTCGCGCCAACCACCCGCCCGCTCCGGCACGCCCCACAAGCCGACCCGCTCGGCGGCCGCGAGCAGGGGGGCGACCACGTCGCCGGTCGCGAAGGTGGTGAGCTGCACCAGCAGGTAATCGAGGCCCTCTTCGGCGAGCGTGCGGGCGGCTCGCGCAGCCTCGGGCGCGTCGCGCACCGCCTGCACAGGCGCGACCAGCTCGAAGCCGAGCCGCTCCGCGAGCCTCTCCATACCTTCGAGGCTGCGGCGCGCAGCCGCTGCGCTGTCCCCCTTGAAGGCGGGCCGCGTCACCGAGACGAACCCGATACGGGGCCGGATCATCGCTCGATCATCCCTTGACTCCTCCGGCGGTGAGACCGCTGATGATGCGCTGCTGGAAGAACAGGATGAGCAGCACGAGGGGGACGATCCCCAGGGTGACGGCGGCCGAGATCACCGCCCAGGGGAAGGCGAACTCGCCCTGGTAGAGGGTGATGCCGACGGGGATGGTTCGCATGGTGGTTGCGGTGTTGAACGTCAGCGCCAGCAGGAACTCGTTCCAGGAGTTGACGAACGCGATGATACCCGCGGTCACGATACCGGGCGCCGACAACGGGGCCACGATGCGGACGAGCGCGCCCAAGCGGCTGGCGCCGTCCACCGTGGCCGCCGACTCGAGGTCCTCCGGGATGAGCTGGAAGAAACTCGTCAGGATCAGGGTGGTGATCGGCAGGCTCAGGGCGACGTAGGGGATGATCAGTGCCCAGTAGGTGTTGAGCAGGTTCGGCGTCATGACGGTGGTCGGGAGGAAGCTCCACCCCATGGCGTGCAGGTACGCCACGACCTGACTGAGGCCGGGGACCTCGACGCCTACGAACAGGCGGTAGAGCGGGACCAGCATGACGAGCGCCGGGAACATGCTCGTCATCACGATGGCCGTGAGCAGCGCGCGGCGGCCGCGCAACCTCAGCCGGGCAAGGGCATACCCTGCCAGGGACGCAAATAGCACACAGATGAGCGTGGCAACGATGGACACCACCGCCGAGTTCAACAGGAACCGGCCGAACGGATTCTGGGTGAACACGTCGACGTAGTTGTGCAGGATCGGGTGTTGTGGCAGATAGGTGATCGGGATGCGGGTGAGCTCGTTCTCCGACTTGAACGACGTCAGCACCAGCCACACCGCCGGGAACAGGCCGTTGAGGAGCATCAACAGCAGACCGAGACGTACGAAGACGTAGCCGATCCGCCGCTGGGAAGTCCGTCGCGCTGCCCCGGTCATTCGGTGTAGATCCATCGCAGGTAGATGAGGGTAACGGTCAGGCTGATCACGAACAACACCACCGAGAGCGCCGCTGCATAACCGATGTTGAGGGCCAGCGTGCTGTTGTAGATGTACACGCCTAGCGTCTCCAGACTACGACCCGGGCCGCCGCGCGTCATCGCGAACGGGATGTCGAAGGTCTGGATGGCCGTGAGCGTCCGGAAGATCAGGGCGACGGCGATCGACGGCCGCAGCAGCGGCAACGTGATGCGCCAGAACCGCTGCCATACGTTGGCGCCGTCGACCACGGCGGCCTCGTAGAGGCTGGCATCGATCGACTGAAGGCCGGCCAGGAGGATGAGGCCGACGAAGGAGGACGTCTTCCAGACGATGGTGAGGTTCACGGCCGCGATCGCAGGTGCCACGCGCGCCAGCCACAGCGGGCCTTGGATGCCGAGATGCCTGAGCACGTCGTTGATGACGCCGTACTGGTTCTGGAACAACCATGCGAAGGTGAGCCCGGCGAACACCCGCGGCATCGCCCAGGGGAGCAGCAAGGAGACCCGGCCGAGCCAACGGAGTCGCGACTCGACGTTGGCGAGCAGGGCCAGCGGCAGGCCGACCACGAACGAGCCGATCACGCTCGCGACGAGGATCACCATCGTGATCGAGAAGGAGTCCCAGAAGCGGCTGTCCGTCCAACGTCCGTCGGGACCGGGATGGAAGCCGAGCAGATAGATCGAGAGCAACGCCAGGACCAGGCCGAGGACCACACCGGTCAACGGCGAGAGCCAGCGCCGGCGCACGACCCAGATCAGCGGCGCCAACAGAGCGACTCCGACCAGCCGTAGCCACAGCAGGTGCGAGAGGTTCCACGTCAGCCCCTCCCCCCACAGCATCCGCCGGAAGTTCTCGAACCCGATGAAGGGCGTGCCGCGGAAGGGCTGGTTGAGCCGGTTGAAATGCAGCGACTGCCACACCACCGAGATCATGGGGTAGAGCATCACCGCTGCCAGGGTCAGCAATGCGGGCAGGAGGAAGAGGATGCCCAACTGGGCGTCCGACAGGTTGCCGGTCCGCAGCCTCCGCCAGAAGCCGGGCTTGCGATACGGGGTGGTGGAACGGGGTTCGGTCATGAGTAGATACAGGGTGTCAGATCGGTGGGGTGGGGCGACGGGCGCCCCACCCCCGAGATTCGATCGGGGAACGGATCCCCTACTGGGACAGGATGTCCTGCAGTCCTGTCTGCATCTTCTTGAGCGTCTGATCGACGTTCAGCGACCGAGCGAAGAAGGCGTTCATGGTGGTCCGGATCAGGTTGCTGACGTCGGGGTAGAGCGGCGTCACCGGCCTGGGCCGAGCGTTGATGATGACGTCGTAGAACTGCGAGAACTGCGGGGCCGCCTCGAGGACCGCCGGATCCTTGTAGAGGGACTTCCGCGCCGGGATGTTGCTGGCCTTCACGGCCAGGGTGCGCTGGCTGTCCTCGCTCGCCAGGAAGCGCATCAGCTTGAAGGCGTCCTGCTTGTGCGCGCTGTAGGGGTTCATCGCCCACTGCCAGCCCCCAACGCACGTCGCCGACTGCTGCCCCTGGAAGGCGGGCAGCGGCGCCACGCCGACCTTGCCCTTGACGGCGCTGTCCTTGTCGGCCTGGAAGTGCGCCCAGGCGTAACCCCAGTTCAGCATGAACACCACATCGCCGGACTGGAACATCTTGCGGGAGTCGTCGGTACCGACCGAAGCGATGTCCGGGATGGTGATCCCCGACGAGAGCGTCTCGTTGTACCAGTCGAGCGCCTGTTTGCCGGCGGGCGTGTCGACGGTGATGTTGCCGTTGGCGTCGCGCCAGTTGCCGCCTGCCGTCCACAGCGCCTCGAGGAAGGTACAGTTCGTGCCCTCGATGGCGGCGCCCTGGTAGTTGAAACCCTGGAGTCTGGGGTTGTTCTCCCCCTTCATGATGGTGAGCGCTTCGTTCTTGAGCTCTTCCCAGGTCTTGGGCGGCTTGAGGCCGTACTTGTCGAGCAGGTCCTTGCGGTAGTAGAGGAACTGCGCGTCGGTGAAGGCGGGGACGGCGTACAGCTTGCCGTTCACCGTATCGGCGGTGACCGGGCCGGGCAGGAACGACGCGAGGTAGGTCTTCTCCGCGTCGGCGCTGGCGAAGTAGCTGTTGAGCGGCTCGGCCCAACCCGAGGCCGCGTACTGCGCGGGCCGGACGACGTCGATGAGCATCACGTCGATCGCCGACGACTTGCTGGTGAGCACGGTGCTCAGGTACTGCTGCTGCACGTCGCTAGTCGCACCGCCCACCTCGAAGGTGGCATGCATGTCGGGGTTCTCGGCGTTGAACTTGTCGAGCAGGGGACCGATCACGTCGGGTCGCTGCTGACCGCCGATGAAGACCTTGAGATTCACCTGGGCGGCGCCGGTCGCGAGCAGCGCGGCGAACGCCAGGGCGAGCAGGATACGGGTAAGTCGGTTCATGATGACCTCCGGAATCGTCTTGGGGTGTTGGCGAACGGACGGGTCGTCTACGCAGGCGGCACCTCCATCGTGGCGGGGGGACCCGTGCTGTCACGGACGATGAGCTGGGTCGCCAGCCGGACCGACTGGGCGGACCCGCCGGCCATCAGGGTGAGAAGCGCGTCGAAAGCCATCTCGCCAAGGCGGCGTGTGGCCTGCCGGACCGAGGTGAGCGCGGGGCGGGCCGCGGCGGCGAGCGGCGTGTCGTCGAAGCCGACCACGGAGACGTCGCCGGGCACGCAACGGCCCGCCGCCCGAAGGGCGCGCAACGCCCCCAGGGCGACCAGGTCGTTGTTCGCAAGGACGGCCTCGAAGCCCGTTCCGCCGGCGATCAGGCGCGCGCAGGCCTCGGCGCCGCCCGTGCGGCTGTCGTCGGTAGGCACCACCAGCGATCGGTCGGCCACCAGCCCGAAGGTCTCGACCCCGGTCCGGTAGGCACGGATGCGCCGCTCCGCGTAGCGCGAGCCGCGGGGCCCGCTCAGGAACGCCACCCGTCGAAGACCGAGCTGCTCGAGGTGCGCCAGCGCCTGCCAGACACCGGCGCGCTCGTTGCTTCCGATGCTGACCGCGTCGAGGCTGCGCGGGCCGGCGTGGATGGCGACCACCGGATACCGCGCGGCGATCAGTCGATTGAGGCCGTCGACGTCGTCCTCGGTTACGCTGGATCCGAGCACGAGCAGGCCGTCCACTCGGCCCTCGCGCAGCCACAGCGTGAAGTCGGGACGGGGCGCCGTGGAGAGGAGCAACGGGAAGCCCGCCTCCTCGGCCCGGCTGCTAACGCCGAGCAGGAGCTCGCTGAAGTAGGGGTTGGCGAAGACCAGCTCGGAGCTCCGGGGAAGCATCAGCCCGACGGCCTGCGCCCTGCGACGCGTCAGCGCCCGGGCCGCGGCGTCGGGACGGTAGCCCAGCGTGTCGGCGAGCTCCCGGACGCGCGTACGCGTGACCGCGGCGATCTGTGGGTCGTCCCGCAAGGCACGCGACACCGTGGAACGGGCCAGCCCCAGCCGCTCGGAGAGGTCCTTCAGAGTGAGCTTGCGCCTCACACTCGACCGCCCGTCTCGCCGCCCCGATCGGGCCACGACACGTGGCCCGCAGGGACGATGCGGAAGCTACTTCGCAACCGGTTGCGCCAACGGTAGCACAGCCTCCAGGGCCCCGCAAGAGCGCCAGCGGGCGGATCGCCGGGGCTACAGCGCCCGCTGGGCTTGAAACCGGCGCGCCACCTCGTCGGGGGCGAGCGGAGGCGCGAAGAGGTAGCCCTGGCCGTAGTCGCAGCCGAGCTCGAGGAGCGTTTCGAGCTCCTCTTCGCGCTCGATGCCCTCGGCTACCGCGTCGATGCCGAGGCTCCGCGCGAGCCCGACGATGGTGCTCACCACGTCCCGATTGGCCGCGTCGGCGTCGATCCCCCGCACGAAGGAGCCGTCGATCTTGAGCGAGTCGATGGGGAGACGCTGGAGGTACTTCAGCGAGGAGAAGCCCGTACCGAAGTCGTCCACCTGGACGCGCACGCCCAGCTCATGAAGGCGCGTCAGCGACTCGGTGGCGGCCTCCGGATAACTCATCAGGGCGCCTTCGCTGATCTCGAGCTTGAGGCTGGAAGCCGGCGCGCCCGCCTCCTCCAGGGCAGCTCGTAGCATCACGCCGACGTCCTGCAGCGCGAGGTGCCGGGCCGACACATTGACGCTGACCACGGGGGGCGGCACGCTCCCGCCCAGCTCGCGCGCCCAGGTCGCGAGCTGACGCGTCGCCTCGCCGAGCACCCAGCGATCGATCGCGACGATCTGGCCCGACTCCTCCGCCAACGGCACGAATTCCGAAGGAGGCACGAGCCCGCGCTCCGGATGTTGCCAACGCACCAGCGCCTCGACGCCCACCAGGCGGCGTTCTCGCAGATGGTAGACGGGCTGGTACTCGAGGAACAGCTCGTTGCGATCGGGCGCGCGGTGGAGGCTGGTCTCCAGTTGCATCTGTCCGAGCGCGCTGGCATGCATGCCCTTGTCGAAGATCGCGAAGCGCGCCTTGCCCGACGCCTTGGCGCGGTACATCGCGATGTCGGCGTCGCGCAGCAGCTCCTGAGGATCGCGGTAGTGGGACGCCGAGAAGGCGATCCCGATCGAAGCGCTCGTGAAGATGTCGTGGCCGTGCAACGTGAACGGCTCGGCGAGGGCGCTCTGGATCCGCGTGGCGGTCGCGGTCGCGTGGTCGGGGCCATCGACGTCCTCGATGAGCACGCAGAACTCGTCCCCGCCCAGGCGAGCCACCGTGTCGGAACCGCGCACGCAGGTCTTGAGGCGCACGGCCAGGGCCTTGAGCAACTCGTCGCCGGCGTTGTGACCGAGGCTGTCGTTGACGATCTTGAAGCGGTCGAGATCCAGGAAGAGCAGCGCGAAGCGCCAGGACTCGTTACGGGCGGCGCGCGACAGGGCCTGGCGCAGCCGGTCGAGCAGGAGCACCCGGTTGGCCAGGCCGGTCAGCTCGTCGAACAGCGCACCCTGCACCAGGCGCTCCTCGATACGTTTGCGCTCGGTGATATCGCGCGAAGCCGTCACGAAATTGACCACCTCTCCCCGCTCCTCGCGCACGGTCTGGGCGACGGTCTCGAGCCACACGTAGCGACCGTCGGCGTGCCGGAGACGGTACCCGACCTGCACCGACTCCTGTCCCTCCAACAGGCGCTGCCGTCCGCTCTCGCGCACCCGGTCACGGTCCTCCTCGTGTATCAGCGTGAAGGGGTCGACCCCCACGAGCGCGTCCGGGGCGTAACCGAGGACGGTGGTCGACGACGGGCTGACGTAGACGAAGCGCCCCGCAGGGTCGTGCAGGCAGACCAAGTCCTGCATGTGCTCGGCGAGCAGGCGGAAGCGCTGCTCGCTCTGGCGGACGACTCCGTAGAGGCGCCCGCGCTCCGCCGCCACCCCGAGCTGCTCGCCCAGGGCCCGCAGCATCCGGAGGTCCTCGTCGGCCGATCCGGCGGCACGGCCCTCCGCCACCAGCACGCCCACCACTCCGTCGCCCGCCACGAGCGGAACCGCCGCCTGCCACGGAGCCCCGATCGGCGCCCCATGGACGCCGGTCGCTTCGTCGTTCGCGCCGCCTCCGATGAGGAGCGGCTCGCCGGTCTCGGCCACGCGGGCGGCAACCTGCGTCACCCCACCGAGCGCGTTTCGCGCCGACGCGCTCTCGTAGCCGAGCTGATGCTGCAACACCAGCTCGCCCCCGTCCCATGCGAACAGACCCACCCTGCGGTACCCGAGCACCTCCACGGTTGCCGAGGCCGCGGCGGCGAACACCGCCGGCAGGTCGAGCTCGCTGGCGACCGCGCCACGGACGCGATCGAGCAGCGTCAACTCGGCGGCCTGGCGTTTCGCGGCCTCGAACAACGATCGGTACTCGGCAGCCTGACCACGGCTCTGCTCGACCAGGGCCAGCCGGTCGAGTGCGTTGCCGCTGGCCAGCGCGATCGCCTCGAGGAAGCCCGCGTCCTCGCGCTCGAAGCTCCGGCCCCCCGCCTGGGCCAGCGCACTGACCACACCGACGATCTCGCCCTCGCCGTTGCGCAGGGGCGTGCCCAGGAAGGCCACCGGCCGCGGGGCGCCGGAAGGGACCGGCACATCGGTCAGGCCGCCGGCGTCGCGGGCGGCGACCGTCCGGCCGTCCTCCACCACCTGCCAGGCCAGCGCGCCCTCGACCCGCGTCACCGGGTGCCCGCCCACCGGATAGGCGTCCCGACCGTCGCCCGCCCGGCTTCCGACCCGCCGCAACACGTCGGCCTCTACGTCGATGAGGTAGAGGTCGCACACGTCGGCACGGGTCATCTCGAGCACGGCCTTGAGGGCACGCACGACCACATCCCGACGGCGCGTGGCCCCTCGCAGCGCCTCGCTGGCGCTCACCACGGCCTCGAGCTTGGCAAGCTGCCACTCGCGCTGCTCGGCGTCGCGCTGCCGCACGAGCGCTAGCTCGATGCTGTTGGAGAGCTGCGCGAGCGTGTCCCGGACGTGGCCGTCGAAGGTACGCGGCCCGGACGCGCAGAACACGATCATCCCCCACGGCTGTCCCCGCAGCATCAGAGGTTGCGCGGCGTAGGCGGCCACCGGACCGTCGTCGTGCTCGCAGAAGCGCGGCCGCGAGTCGGTCTCGAGCGACGCCAGCGGGCCCCGTGTCCCGGCGACCCAGCCCGCCTCGATCAGCGCCGTCTCGAGATCCTCGTCGTGTACACCCGCGGGATCGAAGACGTCGAGCCCCACATCGTTGGCCTCGAGGTGCAGCACCGCCATGCGCTCGAAATCCAGGCCCGGAACCTCCAGCGCCAGGCCCGCCAACACCGGGAAGAAGTCACTCAGGTCGCCCCCTACCAGGAGCAGGCGCTCGATATCGGCCAGCAGGGCGTTCATGCGTGCAGCCCGGTCGCGCCGCTCCTCCAGCCGGAGGCGCTGGAGCAGCGCGGCGACCTGCAGCCCGAACGCCTCCGCCATGCCGATCGCTTCGGGGGGGAAGCCGTCGTCCGCGTCCAGATTGTCGAGCCGAAGGGAGGCCTCCACGCGCCCGTTCAGCTCCACCGGCACCGCGAGCGACACGGCGGGCCCGGGCCCCGCCCGCGTCTCGCGTGCCGCGCGCGAGCGCGCCCCGTCCACCCCCCGGTCGAGCGCGTCACCCCGGACGAGCCGGGGCACGGGCCGGCCCGGCCCCTCGTGACCGAGGTCGCGCTCCTCGAACCGTACCCGGCCCAGCAGGGCGGCCTCCGCCCCGGTTGCCGCGGCGAGCGCGAACCCGCCGTCCGGCCCGCGAACCAGGACGCAACCCCCTTGTGCGCCGGGGATCACGCCGACGGCGCGCTCCAGCAGGGCCTGGTAGAACGCAGGGGTGACCTCCTGGGCCACGAGCTCTCTCGTCGCCTCCAGGAGCGA
Organism: uncultured Trueperaceae bacterium; assembly: GCA_963783895.1. Lineage (GTDB taxonomy): Bacteria > Deinococcota > Deinococci > Deinococcales > Trueperaceae > JASBRS01. The sequence goes on along the minus strand of CAWAPF010000011.1, from coordinate 44,093 downwards.
GGCCTGGTACCTGCGGTAACGCTCGCTCGCCAGCTCGCCGCTGCGCCGGCGGACCGCCGCCTCGAGCGCAGCGGGGGCCGCACGGAGCGTATCGACCACCAGGGGCAACCAGCGCGGATGCGGAGCCGACCACTCGAGGGCCAGCACCCGGGACACGCCGTCTCCCGCGGACACCGGCAACAGGGCCACGTATCCCACGCCGACGGCCTGCAAGGCGTCGCGGTCACGGGCCGGCACCTCGTCCACGTCCCCCGCGAAGCCCGGCGGCGTCACGGCCCACTCGAGCAACCGCGACCCGTAGGGCGCGTGCCCGTCGGGCCAGGCGGCGGCTTGCAGGTTCTCCCAGCGACGCGTGCGTGGGGCTCCCGGTGGCTGGCCTCCCGGCCAGCCACCGGGAGCGGCGTCGAACTCCAGCAGCGCAACCCGGCTTGCCCCGCTGGCCGATCCCAGGCGGGCGAGCATGCCGTCGACGGCGATCGCCCAGTCCGGCTCCTCGAGGAACTCGCGGGCGGCGGCCTCGGTCGCGGCCAGCACCTCCGCGCGCCGGCCCAGCGCATCGGCCGCGGCGCGCCGTGCGGTCACGTCCCGGATGATGAGGAGCCTCCCGGAATTGGGCAACGGGTGGCTCCTCGCCTCGTAGACCGGCCCAGCGTCGACCGGCGGCAGCTCCACCGACTCGCGCCCCATGATCGCGAAGTCGCGCCGGATCGACGACAACGGGCGGCCCAACGCGAGCGGGGCGGTCACGCCCAGCGCCCGCTCGGCGGCCGGATTCACGTCCAGCACGACTCCATGCTCGTCGACCAGGATGAGGCCGTCGCCGAGCCCGGCGAACACGTCGCGATACTCGACCGGACCGCGCAGCTCGGCCCAGCGCCGCTCCATGCCCCAGGCCAGCAGGATCGCGCTCACCCCGAGGCCGACAGGCGTCAGGTCGATCGCGGTCAGGGTCCCCAGCGAGAGGAGCGCATAGCCGGCCACCACCAGCGGTGGCAACGGCGCCAGCACCAGCAATGCCGCGCCGGCCCGCTCCCGGGGCCGGCCCTGGGGCGCGCCCAGGACGAACACCAGCGATGTGGCGATTCCCAGAGCGAATCCGGCCCCGACCCACCAGGCCCAGAAGGCGGGTCCGGGAAGGACGCCCACGGAGCCCAGGCCGACGACCTCGACCGGCACCAGCGCCCGCACCACCCAGGGCCTGACGGCGGGCGTCCACACCAGGGCGCCGGCACCCACCGCGGGGACGAGCAGGAGGCCGACGAGCGAGGTCTTGCGGCCCACCAGCCGCAGCGCCGCGATCAGCGCCAGCGCAGGCGTGACGGCGGCGGCGCTGAGCGCCAGTCGCACGGCGAGCTCGAGTTGGGCGTCGGTCGCCCGGGTCCAGGAGAGGAGTACCGCAAGCGACCAGGCCACCACGGCGACGGCAAGCGCTCCGAAAGCCCGACGGCCGGGCTCCCGCCGCCGCGCCACCGACCAGGCGATCGCCGGAAAGGCGATCACGGCCGTCAGCAACGGCAACGCCAGCAGCATCAGCTCCAGTTTCATCGTCCTGTCCCCCAACACGGCGGGGTCCCGCACGCGTGCCGCCACGGGCCGCTCCCGTCGGGACCCGACCGCCGGCGGCCCCCGCCCTCGGGTTGCCGGCAGCGTTGACCCTCCATTGTCCCCACACCTCGCTCCCGATCCCGTGAAATCGCGTACCTGGCCGCACGCACTTCCGCTCGCCGACCCTCCGTGCGGTAGGCTGGACGTCCCCGCCCCCGCGAGGGGGCCAAAGCCATGCACGGAGGAGAGCCCAAGCGATGAGCAGCTACACAGGCGAACAACGCGCCCTCCTGCTTGACGCCGCCGCGGAGGTCCTGGTCGCCGCCGTCGCGGCCGAACGGACCGGGCCGATCGGATACTTCCGTGAGATCATGGCTGCCGGCCGTTACCTCTACGACGCCCGCCGCCGCTACCGGGACAACGCCCTCGTACAGGACCTCTTCAGCCATGCCGAGGAGCGCAGCGTCGATCTTGACGACGTGACCCGCGAGAAGCTCCTGACGCGCATCGAGGTGGTCGGTTCCGTCGTCCACGACGACGAAGAAGGAGCGGAGTTCAAGCGTTTCCTGCTGGAGCTCGCCGAGCGCGTGGCCGACGCGTCGCGCAGCGGGCTCTTCGGGCGGCGCCTGTCGACCAACGAGGCCGCCTTCCTGAGCGAGCTGAAGGAACGCCTCCGCCTCCCGGACGCCTAGCGCCACCGGCGGCGGTCACCGGCCCGGGCCGGGATCGAAGCCTTTCTCCCTGTTGAAGCCGGCCGTCCCCCCCTTGGGGATCGACAGCGTTCGCCAGCGCTCACCGCGCGCCTGCTTGGCGAGCAGCACGATCTGGCCCACGTGCTGCGCGGTGTGCGTGAGCTGCCGCAGGAGCGCGCGCTGGAACGGTGTGGGGCTCCCCCCGGATCCGGACCTCGCCCGGAAGGTCTTCCGCGGTGAGGGCGTCGAGTTCGGTCAGCGCCACCGACCACGCCTCCTCCCACCAGCGCACGACCTCGGCCACGGTCGCCGCCTCGACCTCGAACTCGCCGTCGCGATCGCGTTCGGGCTTCTCTCCGTCGCTTCGAAGGAAGTCCGTCCAGCGCGACAGCATGTTCCCCCGCAGGTGCTTGACGATGACCGCGATGCTGTTGCCGCCGGGATCCGGCCGCAGGGTCACGTCCGCGTCCTCGAGCTGACGCAACGCGCCGTCGCCCAGCTCCTTCTGCGAGCGGAACGAGGCCTTCGTTTCGTCGAGCCACATGGTCACCAGGGACTGCTCCATGATCTTCCTCCTCCTGCGCTCCGGGAGTCGATAGCCCTCAGCCTACCGAACGCCTGAACCAGCACCCCGATCGTCGGCGACCCGCACCTGCTTGCGCGTGCCGCGCCACAGCAGCGCCACCACGCCGCAGAGCGCCAGCACGAGCGACCCGAGCGCCAGCGGCACGCTCGCCGTGCCGGCGAACGCGACCGCCCACCCGATGGCCGGCGCCGTGAGGACAGGGCCCAGGTTGGCGACCGCGATCACGAGCGGGGCGATCTGCTCGGCCCGCTGCGGGAACACCTCCTGCAGCCACGCCAGGGCGGTCGGGAAGACGGGCGCGAAGGCGAAGCCCACCAGCGCGTAGGCGACTGGCGCCAGCACGCCCACGGTCGCGGTCCACGTCGCGACGAGCGCCAGAAGCACGGCGCCGAACACCATGTCCGACGGGCGCAGTCGGTCGGAAAGCGCGGCCGCCACGAAGCGACCGAGCGTGAGCGCCCCCCAGTAGAGCCCGGTGAAGAATGCAGCGCGCGCCTCGCCGAGCAGCGGGGCCAGGTAGGTCGGCTCCCAGCTCGCCACGCCCACCTCGGAAGCGACGTAGAGGAAGTACAGCAGCATGAAGCCCACCATCGGACCCCGGGGCGCCCGCAGCACCCCAGAGGGGACCACCAGCGGACTCGGCATCGGGGCCCGGAGGGCGAACAGGGCCGAGACGACGGTGAGAGCGGAGACCAGCAGGAAGGCAGGGGCCACGTGGGGCGCCAGCAGCCCCACCAGCACCGGTCCCGCCACCGCGCCAAGGCCGAAGGCGGCATTGAGGAGGTTCAGCGCGCCGGTCGAACGCGCGCCGTACCAGCGCGCGAACAGCAGGTTGGTGGCCACGTCGAGCAACCCGAAGCCGAGACCGCCCAGAAATGCGGAAGCCAGCGTGAAGGCCCAGAGCGGGCTGAGCGCCACGCCGGCGGCGCCCAGGGAGAGCAGGAGCGCTCCGCCGAGCAGGAGTCGGCGGTAGCCGAAGCGCCCGAGCAGCATCCCGCTGGCCGCGATCGTGACGAACGATCCGAGGAAGTGGGCGCTCACCACCGCGCCCACCTGGCCCACCCCGACGCCGAAGCGCGCCAGGAAAGCCGGGAACGAGGGGCCGTACATCGCCTGCATGGCCCCGATCGCGAGGAACGTCAAGGTCCCCGCGGCGAAGAGCACCCGGCGCTCCGGAGTGTCGACCAGGCCGCGCAGCATGCCCCCCATCGTACGCCGAGGGAGCGGGCCGGGGACGGGCCGTCGGCGTGCCGGCGCCGACCGGAAGAGCGCCTCCGGGCCGGGTATAATGCTGCCTCAGTGCGAGCGGGAGGCACCAACGTGGCACACGGCATCCAACTCATCAACGAGCTGCGGGCGAAGTACCTGCGCTTCTTCGAAGGCAAGGGGCATCTCGCGTACCCTTCGGCCTCGCTCAAGTCCGACGACCCAACCCTGATGTTCACCAGCGCCGGCATGGTGCAGTTCAAGCCCTACTTCCTCGGCGCCACGCCCAAGTTCGCCGGCGTGGACGGCGTCCACCACCGGGTGACGACGGCGCAGAAGTGCCTGCGGATCAACGACATCGAGAACGTGGGGCGCACCCTGCGGCACCATTCCTTCTTCGAGATGATGGGCAACTTCTCCTTCGGCGACTACTTCAAGAAGGAGGCGGCAAGCTGGGCGTGGGAGTTCATGACCGACCCGGCGTGGCTCGGGCTCGACCCGGAGCGCCTCTACGTCACCATCTACGAGGACGACGACGAGGCCTTCGAGGTGTGGACCAAGCACGTCGGCGTGCCCGCGGAGCGCATCTCCCGCTGGGGCGAGGACGAGAACTTCTGGCCCGCGAACGCGGTCAGCGAGGGGCCCAACGGCCCCTGCGGCCCCTGCTCCGAGGTGTTCTACGACCGCGGGGCCGCGTTCGGCAGCGACGACGAGACCGGTCCCAACACCGGTTCCGGCGACCGCTTCGTGGAGGTCTGGAACCTGGTGTTCACCCAGTACGACCGGCGCGAGGGCGGGGCGCTCGAACCGCTGCCGCAGAAGAACATCGACACCGGCCTGGGTTTCGAGCGCCTTGCCGCGGTCATGACCGGCGCGGAGGACGCCTACGCCACCGAGCTCTTCCAGCCCACCATCCAGCGCGTGTCCGAGCTCTCCGGCGTGCCGTACGCGGGCGTCGAGAGCGTTTCGCACCGGGTCATCGCCGACCACCTGCGAGCGGTCGTGTTCGCCATCGCCGACGGCGTGCTGCCCGCCAACGACGGGCCCGGCTACGTGATCAAGATGCTCCTGCGGCGCGCCTCACGGCACGCCTGGCTGCTGGGACTGCACGAACCCGTGCTCTACCGGCTGGTCGACGCGGTGGTGGAGGCGATGGGCGAACCCTACCCCGAGCTGCTCGACGGCCGCGAGCGCGTGCAGGGCATCCTCAAGACCGAGGAGGAGCAGTTCCTCCGCACCCTCGAGTCCGGCATGGAGCGCGTCGCCCAGCTCCTCGGCGAACTGGACGGGAAGACCCTGGACGGCGCCACCGCCTTCGACCTGTGGCAGACCTACGGCTTCCCGCTCGACCTCACCCGGGAGATGGCGGCCGAACGCGGCATCCAGGTCGACCGCGAGGGGTACGAGGCGGCGCGCGAGCGGGCGCGGGAGGTGTCCCGGGGCGGCCGCCAGACCGCGGAGCTGTTCGCGGCCAGCCGCGACACCCTGGGCGCGCTGGCCGAGCGTATCGAGGAGACCGTCTTCCTCGGCTACGCCGAGCTCGCGGCCGACGCCACGGTGCAGGCCGTGCTGGCCGACGAGCAGGAGGTCGACGGGCTGGGTGAGGGCGAGAGCGGGATCGTCCTGCTCGACCGGACGCCCTTCTACGCCGAGGGCGGGGGGCAGATCGGCGACAGCGGCAAGCTCGAATGGGACGGAGGCGCCGCGGTGGTGCGCACGGCCACGCGCAGCAGCCAGGGCTTCATCCTTCATCACGCGCGGGTGGTGCGCGGCCGTCTGCACGCGGGGCAGCGCCTGCACGCCCGCATCGATCCGGCGCGGCGCGAGACCGAGAAACACCACAGCGCCACCCACCTGCTCCACGCCGCGCTGCGTAGCGTGCTCGGCACGCACGTGGCCCAGGCCGGCTCGCTCGTCGCTCCCGACCGCCTGCGCTTCGACTTCTCCCACCCGCACGCGCTCAGCTCCGAGGAGATCGTGGAGGTCGAGCGCCTCGCGAATCGCTGGATCCAGGCGGACTTCCAGGTCGACTGGCGGGTCGTGCCCATCGCGGAGGCGCGCAAGGCCGGCGCCATGATGCTGTTCGGGGAGAAGTACGGCCACGAGGTACGGATGGTGACCATGGGCGCGGACCGCGAGGCGCTCGGGCAGGCGGGCCAGGCGGCGGTGTCGATCGAGCTCTGCGGCGGCACGCACGTGCGTCGCACCGGCGAGATCGGCAGCCTGCTGGTGACCTCCGAGGAGGCGGTCTCCGCCGGCGTTCGCCGCATCGAGGCGAGCGTGGGCATGACCGCGCTGCGCGTCCAACAGGACCAGCGCACGCTTCTGCAGCGCCTCGCCCGTACCCTGGGAGGGAACCCCGCCGAGATCGACGAGCGCGCCCAGAAGGTTCCAGAACGACCTCAAGCAGGCGCAGCGCGAGGCCGCACAGCTCCGCGACCGCCTCGCCGCGGCCCAGACCGCCGGGGCGGCCGCCGCGACCGAGCTGCAGGAGGCGGGCGGGTTCCGCTACGCCACCGCAGCGCTCGACGGGCTGGACGCCGCCGCCCTGCGCGGCGCTGCCGACGCGCTGCTCGGCAAGAGCGGGGCCGACCTGGTGGTGGTCGGAAGCGGCGCGATGCTGGTCGCCAAGGTCAGTGCGAGCGCCCGGGAACGCGGCGCGCACGCCGGCAACCTCCTCCGGGAGATCGCCCGTACGGTCGGTGGGGGCGGCGGCGGACGGCCGGACATGGCGCAGGCGGGGGTGAAGGACCCCTCGTCCCTTCCGCGGGCGTTGGCCGCCGTGCCAGATGTGCTCGGCGGCTGATCCGACGGTGGCGTCCGCCCTGCGTGGCGGGGCGCTGCCGCGCCTGGTCGCGCTCGATCTCGACGGGACGCTCCTGACCAGCGACAAGCGCGTGACGCCGCGAGCCCGTGCCGCCATCGGCCGGCTGGCGGCACGGGGCGTACACGTGGTGGTGTGCACCGGGAGGCCGCCGCGCAGCGTGCTGCGCTACGTCGCCGAGCTCGGCCTCGGTCACCGTTTCGTGTGCTTCAACGGTGCCGCCGTGGCCGATCCGTCGGGAGGGGCGCTCCACGTCCGGCACCATCTCGACCCGGCCGCGGCACGCACCGCCCTGGGGCGCCTGCGTAAGGCCTTCCCGGAGCTGATGGCGGGGCTGGAGACCGATCACGGCTGGTACCTCGACCCCGCGTTGTACCGCCTGAGATCGTCCGAGGCCCGGCTCGGGCCGGAGGAACCGACCGGCGTCGGACCGGTGGAGGACTTCCTGGAGGGCGGCGCCATCAAGCTCTTCGTGCGCCGCCAAGGAACGGACGCCGCAGCCCTGGCCAACGTCGTCGACGGCCTTCCGCTCTACCGCACCTGGAGCTCGCCCACCATGCTCGAGCTGCTCGACCCGCACGTGGACAAGCGGGGCGCCCTGCAGGAACTCTGCTCCGGCCTCGGCATCGACCGGAGCGAGGTGGCAGCCTTCGGCGACCAGCGCAACGACGTCGAGATGATCCGCTGGGCCGGGATCGGCGTCGCCGTAGCGAACGCCGCTCCCGCAGCCCGGGAGGCAGCCGACCTGATCGTCGCGAGCAACGACGCGGACGCGGTGGCGCAGACGCTCGAGGAGTGGCTGGCGGACGCGGGGCCCGCGGGCGCACACGAAGCGCCCACGACGGGACGGTAGCGTGGGTTTCGTGATTCTCGGACTCGACGTCGGACGCGCTCGCATCGGCGTGGCGCGCGCCGAGCGCGGCAACGGCCTGGCGTTCGGGCGCGGCGCCATCGGTCGTCGCGGCACCGTCGCCGACGTCGAGGCGGTGCGCGCCCTGGCGGACGCGGAGGGCGCGAGCCTCATCGTCGTGGGCCTGCCCCGCCCCACGCGGGGCCAGGAGTCGTCGCAAACGCGCCTGGTCCGGGCGTTCGCAGTGGCCCTGAGCCGCGCCGGTATGAACGTGGTCTTCGAAGACGAACGCTTCACCACCGCCCTGTCGGAACGCCAGCTCCGCGAGGCGGCGCTCCCGCGAGGCAAGCGGCGCGCCAAGGGCGCGGTCGACGAGGCGTCGGCGATCCTGATCCTGGAGAGCTACCTGGCGCGCTCGGACGCGGCACCCGAGGGCGACGGCCCGTCCGAGCGCGACGACGGGCCGAGCGGTCCCGATGTCGAGCCCGGCGACGTGCGGGAGCGCTGACTCTGTGCCCGACGAACCGCACCCGGAGTCGCAGCGCGACGGAGTCCCGAACGACGCGGCGGAGCCCGCCCAGGACGCGACCGCTCCGGTCGACGACGGTGACGCGGGCGGGTCGGGCGTCCCCCCACGCTGGCGTCGCGCCCGGCCCTGGGTCCTGAGTGCGCTCGGCGCGCTGATCGTGATGGTGGCCGCGGCGCTGGTGGTCGCCTACGAGCTCACGCCGGCGAGCGCCACCCCCTCGGCGGTGACCTTCGAGGTGAAGCCCGGCTGGGGCGGCAAGGAGGTGGCAGCCGTGCTGCAACGCGAAGGGTTGGTACGCAACGGCCGCATCTTCGAGCTCTATCTGCGCGCTCGCGGGCTCGACCGGAGCATCGGCGAGGGCCTCTACGACCTGAGCCCCTCGATGAGCGCGGCGCAGATCGCGGCCGCCCTCGAGAAGGGGGGGCGGCCGCGCACCGTTCATGTCGTCATCCCCGAGGGGTGGCGGGCGAGCCGCATCGCCCAGGCGCTGCACGACGCGGGACTCGGGACCACCGACGCCTTCCTGGCGCTGGTCCGGGCTCCGGGCGACCTGCGGCCCGGCTTCGTGCCTTCAGGTGACGGGCTCGAGGGCTACCTGTTCCCCGCCGCCTACGACGTCCCGGTCAAGAGCTCACCGAGGGAGGTCCTGGAGCTCATGCTGCAGCGCTTCCGGCAGGAGCTGGACGGGTCCACCGAGGAGCAGCTCCGAGCTCGGGGGATGTCGGTCCACGCATGGGTCACGCTCGCCAGCATGGTCCAGGCGGAGGCCGCCAATCCCGGCGAGATGCCGATCATCGCCGGCATCTTCCTGAACCGCCTCGACCTCGGCATGCCGCTGCAGTCGGATCCGACCGTGGCCTACGGGCTGAACAAGCCCCTGCCCCAGCTCGAGGCCAAGGACCTGCAGCAGGACAACCCCTGGAACACCTACACCCGCACCGGCCTCCCCAAGGGCCCCATCGACAGCCCCGGCCACGCCGCCCTTCGCTCGGTGCTCGACCCTGTGCGGACCAACGACCGCGGCGAGCGCTACCTCTACTTCCTGCACGCCGAGTCCAACGGCAAGACCGTGTTCCGGCCCAACACCACCCTGCAGGCGCACAACGAGGACGTCCGGCGCTTCCTGCAAGGCAACGCTCCCTGACGAGATCGGTGTCCCCGGCGGCCCTGCGGAAGCTCCTTACACCCTTGCCGGAGCGCGGGCGCGCTGTGTTCCTCACGCCGGAGCGCGTTGACGCTCTGTGGACAATGCGAATACCATGCTGTCAATCGACCACCCGACAATCGGGTCCTTCGAAGGAGCGCGACCTTGAAGTTCTTCCTTGCGGTGGCCAGAGGCATCGACGCCTTCACAACGGCGATCGGCAAGATCATGTGGTGGCTGACGCTGTTCATGGTTCTGGTGGGCGTCTACAACGTCTTGACACGCTACGGCTACGGGGTGGTGGCCGCCGTCTTCGGTGACGCCATCGCGGAGAAGGCCAGCGGCAACACCTACCTGGAGCTCCAGACGTACGCCTACGATCTGGTGTTCCTGCTGGGCGCGGCCTACGTCTTCCGGACCGACGGCCACGTGCGGGTCGACGTGGTGTTCTCGACCCTGAGGGCGCGCGTCAAGGCCTGGATCGACATCGTCGCGACGGTGCTGTTCCTGGTGCCCTTCAGCATGATGGGCATCTTCTTCAGCCACCGCTATGTGGCGTCGAGCTGGCGCGCCCACGAGATGAGTCCCAATCCCGGCGGCCTGGCCCGCTACCCCATCAAGACCGTCATCATCATCGCCTTCGGCTTGCTGATCGCGCAGGGCATCAGCGAGATCATCAAGAACATCGCCTACCTGTCGGGCCGGAAGGGGTCGGGCAGCATGTACGCCACGGACGACGAGGACGCGCAAGATGAGAGCGCGGTGCGTGCCTGATGCTCGGCCTATGGATGTTCGCCGGCGCCGTCGTCCTGCTGCTCATCGGCTACCCGGTGGCGTTCAGCCTGGGCGGCACGGCGGTCCTGTTCACCTTCATCGGGAGCGACTTCACCGAGAAGTTCCTGGGCTTCAGCCTTCCCTGGCACCCCATCTTCAATGTGGCCCGCCTCAACATCCTGCCGCAGCGCATCTTCGGCAACATCATGGACAACTACACGCTGGTGGCGGTGCCGTTCTTCGTGTTCATGGGCGTCATGCTGGAGAAGTCGGGGCTGGCCGAGGAGCTGCTCGAAACGATGGGCATCCTGTTCGGGAGCCTTCGCGGCGGCCTGGCCATCTCGGTGGTCGCCGTCGGCGCCCTGCTGGCGGCCTCGACCGGGGTCGTCGGCGCCTCGGTCGTGACGATGGGCGTGCTGGCCCTGCCGGTGATGCTCAAGTACAACTACAGCAAGCCGCTGGCGACAGGGGTCGTCGCCGCGTCGGGAACGCTCGGTCAGATCATCCCTCCCAGCATCGTACTGGTGATCCTGGGCGACCAGCTCGGGGTATCGGTAGGCGACCTCTTCCTCGGCTCGTTCATCCCGGGGCTCGTGCTGGCCGGCCTGTACATGGTGTGGGTGGCCCTCGTGGCCATCCTCCGGCCCAACGAGGCACCCGCTCTGCCGAAGGAGGCGCGGAACATCTCCGGCGGGGAGCTTGCGTTCAAGGTCATCAAGAACCTCATCCCGCCGCTGTTCCTGATCCTGCTGGTGCTGGGCACGATCTTCTTCGGCATCGCCACGCCCACCGAGGCGGGCGCCATGGGCGCGGTCGGCGCCATGCTGCTGGCCATCGTCAACCGCCGGCTCACCCTCCGGAACCTCATCAACACCATGGACCAGACGCTGAAGCTCACCAGCATGGTGTTCATGATCCTGGTGGGCGCCACCGCCTTCTCCATGGTGTTCCGGGCTTTGCACGGCGACGTGGCCGTCGACAACTTCCTGACCAACCTGCCCTGGGGCAGCTTCGGCTTCGTGCTCTTCACGATGCTGGCGATCTTCCTGCTCGGGTTCTTCATCGACTTCATCGAGATCACCTTCATCGTGGTGCCCCTCATCGCCCCCATCGCCCTGCGCATGTTCGGTCCCGACATGATGGTGTGGTTCGGCGTGGTCATCGCCATGAACCTGCAGGCGTCGTTCCTGACCCCCCCGTTCGGCTTCGCGCTGTTCTACCTGAAGGGAGTCGCACCTCCCGAGGTGCGCACGGTCGACATCTACCGCGGCATCATCCCCTTCGTGGTGATCCAGGTGATCGCGGTGGTGATCATCGCCCTGGCACCGGGCATCGTGCAGTTGCTTCCGGCGCTGGCCGCCGGCCACTGACGGCCGGACGCCTCCACCCCCGCCCACCGTGTAGACGGCGCGCCCCGCTCGGGGCGCGCCGTCTGCCAGGCTCGGTACGGTCGGTGTGGCTCAGGTGTTGTTGTAGATGAAGTTGAGGTAGGCGTACTGGTTGATCTTGTCGTAGCCGCGCACCTGCTCCATGAACGGCATCATGGAGTCGGAGATCTTCTTGTACATGGCGTTGCTGCCGCGCAGTCCGTCGTTGATCTTCACCCAGTTGTCGTACAGGACCTTCAGCACCGGATCCGGGAAGACCTTCGGCTGCGCGCCGGCCGCCACCAGCCGCTTGAAGGCCGCCGGGTCCTTGTCGGTGTAGTCCGACAGCATCTGGATGTTGACCGCCTGGGCCGCGTTGGCCACGACCGACTGGACGTCGTCGGGCATGCCGTTCCAGGTATCGAGGTTGACGTAGAGGCAGAACGCCGCGCCGGGCTCCTGCCAGCCGGGGCCGTAGTAGTACTTGGCCGCCTTGTTCAGGCCCAGGATCTCGTCGTCGTGCGGGCCGACCCACTCGGCCGCGTCCAGCACGCCGCGCTGAAGCGCCAGGAAGATCTCGCCGCCGGCGAGGGTCTGCACGTTGACGCCCGCCGCCGAGTAGACCCGGGCGCCGAGGCCCGCTGTGCGGAAGGAGAGGCCCTGCAGGTCGGCGGGGGTGTTGATCTCCTTGTTGAACCAGCCCGCCATCTGCTGGCCGGTGTTGCCGGCCAGGAGCGGCTTGAGGTTGCTGTTGCCGCTGAGCTCGTCCCACAGTTCCTGCCCGCCGCCGGACTCGATCCAGGAGTTGATCTGCTTCGGGCGTCAGGCCGAAGGGGACGGTCGTGAAGAACGCGTGCGACGGGTCCTTGCCGATGTAGTAATACGAGGCCGTGTGGCCCATCTCGAACGCACCGCTCGAAACGGCGTCGTAGACCTCGAGCCCGCCGACCTGCGCACCCGCCTCGTACACCTGGATGGTGATGTCGCCGTTGGTCATGGCCTTCACCCGGTCGGCGATGCTCTGGGCACCGCCGAACAGGTTGTCGAGCGATCGCGGCCACGACGTCACCATGGTCCACTGCATCTTGGACCGTTGGGCGTTGGCGAACATGAGGGGCGACAGGGTCGCACCGGCCGCTACAACGCCAGCCTTCTTGAGGAAATCACGGCGCTTCATAGAACCTCCTGATGCTTGTCTCTTCGCTTTTCGAGCCACGCTCAGTATAAGGATTCGGCACGGTTACCGTGCAGAGCGCGCTTGTGTACGGCACACACGAACTCGTCGCCATGCCTCCCGCGTGGGAGCCGTGCGCGCAGGTGAGGCCCACATGAGCGTTCGCCTGCCCCGCAACCACCCTCACCGGGCCATGACATGGGGTGGTAGGTTTGTGCAGGCTGCTCACCGCGGCCTCACAATCCAGCCACCCCAAGGAGGGTCCTGATGTTGAAGCTTCTCGGCCGTGCTCTGGCCACCGTCCTGCTCGTCGGCGTCATCGGAACGGCTGCCGCACAGCAGCCGCTGATCGTGCGCATCGGTTTCAACCCCACCCAGAACTCGGACCAGCTCACCGCTGCGGCCAATGCGATCGCCACCTACCTCGAGAAGCAGTTCGGTGGCGCGGTCGAGGTGAAGGTCTACACGCCCACGGACTACCGGGGCCTGATCGAGGCCATGGGCTCGGGCAACCTGGACTTCGCCTTCTTCCCGCCCGACGGCTTCGTGGTGGCCAACCAGCAGGTAGGCGCGCAGGTGCTGCTGAAGTCGGTGCGCTTCGGCAACCCTTACTACTGGTCGGCCATCGTGGTGCGCAAGGACAGCGGCATCACCAAGCTCGCCGACCTCGAGGGCAAGTCGATCGCCTGGGTGGACCCGAACTCGGCCGCCGGCTACACCTTCCCCCGTGCCGCGCTGATCCAGGCGGGCATCAATCCCGACGACTTCTTCTCCAAGCAGACCTTCGCCGGCGGCCACGACGCCGCCGTGCTGGCGGTCTACAACGGCTCGGTGGACTCGGCCGCGGTGTTCGCGAACGACGACCAGAACAAGTCGGGCGCCTGGACCCAGTTCCTCAGCGCGGACCAGGCCAAGGCCCTGACGGCCATCTTCTACACGCGGCCCATCCCCGGCGATACCTTCAGCGTCTCCAAGCAGTTCGCGGCCGACCACCCGGCCCTGACCTACCAGATCGCGGCCGCCATCGCCGCCATCAAGGCGCCCGACAACAAGCTTCTGTACAACCTCTACCAGATCGATTACATGGTCCCCGCCGACAGCCAGGACTACGCCGTGGTTCGCGACACGCGGCAGATCCTCGGGCTGGACAAGAAGCAGTAGCGCCCCGTCGAGGGGCCGGGCGGGCGCCGCCCGGCCCCTCGAACCATCGCCCCATGATCGAGGTCACCAACCTCCACAAGGTCTTCCAGGACGGTACGGAGGCGCTCCGCGACGTGAGCGTGTCCATCCCCGACGGCGATTTCGTCGCCGTCATCGGTCTGTCCGGCGCGGGCAAGTCGACCTTCCTGCGCTGCCTGAATCGCCTGGTCGACCCCACCGGCGGCACCATCGCCGTGGGCGGCCGCGACGTCGCCGGTCTGCGCGGCCGCGCGCTCCAGCGCTACCGCCGCACCGTGGGATTTATCTTCCAGCAGTTCAATCTCGTGACGCGCCTCTCGGTGCTCGACAACGTGCTCTCCGGGCGGCTCGGGTACCACCCCACCTGGCGCGGCATGCTGGCGTTGTACAGCGAGCGTGATTACGAGCTCGCCCGGGCGGCGATCCGCGAGGTCGGGCTGGCCGGCCGTGAGGACACCCGCGTCGATCAGCTCTCGGGCGGGCAGCAGCAACGCGTGGCCATCGCGCGCGCCATGACCCAGGAGCCCGACCTGATCCTGGCGGACGAGCCCATGGCGAGCCTCGACCCCCGCCTCTCCGATGTCATCCTCGGGCTGCTCAAGCACTACAACGAGACGCGTGGCGTCACCGTCCTGGTCAACATCCACGTGATCGAGCTGGCGAAGCGCTATGCCCGCCGCGTGATCGCGTTCAACCAGGGTCGCATCGTCTTCGACGGTCCGGTCTCCCAGCTCGACACCGAACTGGAATCCACCATCTACGCAGGCTCGCTGGAGGCGCTCTGATGTGGCTCGCGTTCGCCCTGGGAGTGCTCGCCTCGGTGCTGATCGGGCTGGCCAACGGCTCCATGCGTCGCCTCGTGATCGGTGGTGGCGTCGGCCTGGCCGTGGCCTACTTCGCCTTCCCCCTGCTCGCGGCCGACGGCTTCGTCAGCCGCGACACGGTGAGCCCTACCCTGTTCGGATTGACCCCGATCCATCCCGCCCTGGCGCTGGTGCTGGTCGCGGCCCTTCTCGGCATCGCGGCCGCGCGCCTGCCGCGGCGCATCGGCGGGTCGCTCGCCGCGTTCGGCGCGGTGATCGCGGCCGGGCTGGTCGTGAGCGCGCAGGCTCGGCCTCCGCAGCTCGTCCACCTGCATGCGCTGCCCGGCCTGATGGAGGCCCTGACCGGCCTCGCACTCGCCGCCTCGCTGACGCTGCTGGGCTGGGGCTCGCGCCGCCTGCGCGTCCCCGTCCTGGTGATCGGCATCGCCGCGGGCGCGCTGGCCTTCGGCTTCCTGGTCTCGCCGGCGGGGCATCGCCTGTTCCCCAACGCCGAGGGCTACTACCGGCTGGCTCTGCCCGTCGACGGCGCCACCCAGAAGGACATCGTCGCCGAGTACAACGCCAACCTCGACACCATCAACGCGCAGCGGCAGCGCATCGGGCTCCACGCGCTGCCGCCCATCGACGCGGTGGCCAGCCTCGGCACGGAGCGGCTGCCGGAGGCGGCGTCCAAGCGGGGTTACCGCATGGTGCGGCCGGCCAAGAGTCAGTACGGCGTGTGGGTGGCCATGCTTCTAGCCGGCGTGCTGCTTGGGAGCGGCGCCATGCTCGCCTGGCGGCCGCGTCTGCACGAGACGGGGGACGTTGCCGGGGGCATCCTCTACGCCGCGGTGGTGCTGTCACTGGCCCCTGCCTTCGCGTCGACCGAGTTCAGCTTCGGCAAGCTGGCCGAGGGATGGCCGTTCCTGATGAAGTTCCTCGATCGGGCCTGGCCGCCGCTGTGGGCCGACCCCAGCTACGGACAGTTCGGCATCTTCCCGCTCCAGGAGGTCGCGAGCCAGATGCTCATCACGCTCGAGATCGCGCTGGTGGGCACCTTCCTGGGGGCCATCTTCGCCGTGCCGCTCAGCTTCCTGGCCGCGCGCAACCTTACGCAGGGCAACACCCTGATGCGGCTGGTGTTCGCGCTCACGCGAGGCTTCTTCAACCTCGACCGCGGCGTCGACACCCTCATCCTGGCGCTGATCTTCGTCGCGGCGGTCGGCCTCGGCCCCTTCGCCGGCGTGCTCGCCATGGCCATCCACTCGATCGCCGACCTCGGCAAGCTCTACTCGGAGTCGATCGAGAACGTCGACCGAGGTCCGATCGAAGCGCTGGAGGCGGTGGGGGCGTCGGGGAGCAACGTCGTGCGCTGGTCGATCCTGCCACAGGTGTCCCCGCTGTTCCTGGGCTGGACTCTGTACCGCTTCGAGATCAACTTCCGTGTCTCCATCGTGCTCGGGCTGGTCGGCGCAGGGGGCATCGGCTTCTTCATCCAGGACAAGATGTCCTCCGGCCGCTACGACCAGATGATCATCGCCATCCTCGCCATCGTCATCGTCGTGAACATCATCGACTTCGCATCCTCGTGGCTGCGCTCGAGACTGGTGTGAGCCCCTCTTGGCCGGTTTCTCACGGAACAACGACGCGCCCCGCTACAATGACCGGCATGAAGCGTTCCCTGAGAACCCGCGTCCTGTTCGCACTGGTCATTGCTGCGCTGGTCTCCGGAATCTCGAGCGCCAGCGCTCAGGGCAACTGGTTCGGCGTCCGGACCGGCTACCCGCTCGGCGTCACCATCCACTACGGCATCGCCAATGCGCTGTCCAACGGCTTCGACCTGCGCATCAGCGGGCACGTCGTCGCACACGGCGGCCAGGCCCGCGTCGGCATCGGCCTCGACGCCATGCACACCATCGCTGCGGCGTCACCGTTCTCCGTGTACCTGGGTGCCGGGCCCGCCATCGAGTTCGGCGCGGGCAATGCCTGGCTCGACCTGCACGCCCTGCTCGGCGGCGAGTTCCGCTTCGTCGACCTTGGGCTTCCCCAGCTCGGGATCTTCGCGGAGGCCACGCTCGGCGGCGCCATCGGGCTCTCCGACGGCTCGGCCGAGGTCCCCACGTTCGGGGCGGGGCTGGGCGTCAACTACCACTTCTGAGTCAACGACGACTTCTGAACTCCCCTCCTTCGGGGCCCCGGCCGCGCTCCACGAGCGCCACCAGGGCCTCGGGGTCGCGGGGCGCCAGGAGCAGGGGTGGCCCCTCGTCGAAGTGGAGGAGCACGCCGTCGCCCCGCGGAGCGGCCACGATCACGCGCGACGACCGCGGGCCGCGTAGCCGCCAGCGACCGACGTAGTAACCGGGAAGATGGCTCTGGACGGGTCCCAGGCGCGCGCCGGGCAGGACCAGCAGGTCGTAGCGTAGGACCTCGGCGTGGCGCACGCTCTTCAGCGGGATCCGGATCCTTGCGAGCAGCGTGGTGATCTCCAGCGACCGCCCGCGAAGCCGGTAGTCGAGCCGGCGCGGTGCGCGGCTCAACGACCAGGTACCGATCCCCAACGCAATGAGTTCCACGACCGCGACGAGCGTCACGAGTCCCGGTGCCGGTCGTTGCTGGGCCGGGACCCCCGGCTCGATCGCGACCCACAGGAGAACGACGGGAACGGCAAGTCCGACGACGAGCAGCGCCACGACCGGCCAGCTCCGGGGGCGCTCGCGCCGGGGGGCGATCTCACGCATCGCCGGACCCCTCCTCGTCCCGGGACGCTTCCGCGTCACGCGATGCCTCTCGCACCCGCCCCGCACGCGCGAGCGCTTCCTTGAGCAGGAACTCGATCTGCGCGTTCACGCTGCGCAGGTCGTCGGCCGCCCACTTCTCCAGCGCGCGGTGGACCTGCGGATCGATCCGCAGGAGGAAGCGCTTCTTCTCGGCCATGGTCCGTTCTCGGGATCTGCGGGTGTCCGCACCCGTCACGGCGCGGGCAGCAGGGCTCCCGCAAGGAAGGCGTGTAGCGCATCGAGGAGCGTCGTGGACAGGAGCGTTCCGGGGCCGGGAACGGCGTGGGTGGCGGCGGGGCCGGATGCCTCGTAGAGGTCGTGCTCGAGATCGGGGAGCACGAGGTACGTCGCATGGGGCGCGGCGCGGTGCAGGGCGTCCCCGTTCGCAGGCAGGACCTGGATGTCCTTGCCCCCCTGGACGATGCCCATGGGCGCGTTCACCTTCGCGGCCAGCTGCGCCGGGTCGACGTCGATCTCGCTGCGCAGCAGCCCGGCGGCGTGCGCGAAGACCGCAGCGATCGGGTTGTTCGCAAGGTCGCCGGTCAGCGCCAGACGTGTGCCCGTGCTGGCCCGGATGGCGTCCATCGCCTGGTTGGCCTGCGCCTGAGTGGCGGCGATCTCGGCCGCCGACGCGCCGTTGCGGCGCGCCTGGCGGACCAGTTGGTCCACGACTACCTGCCCCAGCGGCAACCCCGGCGAGGCCAGCAGCGCCACGGCGGTCGGGTCGACGTAGCCCTTGGCCGTGGCATAGAGCGCCACCAGCCCGCCCTCGGAGTGCCCGATGAGCCCGACCCGGCGGGGATCGATGTCGGGCCGGGAGCGTAGCAGCGCCACCCAGGCCGCCGTGTTCTGCCCATACGTCGCCAGCGTCACGGCGTTCCCGTCCCCCGTGCTCGCCCCGATGCCGAGCTTGTCGATGCGCAAGACCGCGTACCCCGCGCAGCCGAGGTCGTACGCCAGCTGCCGGTACATGCCGTTGGTGATCAGGGGGGGCGCGTTGCCGTTCCGGTCGACCGCCCCGCTCCCCGGGATGAGGAGCAGCGCCGGCGCCCCTCGGTCCGGGCGCTCCCGCGGCACGGTGAGCGTGCCGGCGAGCGACGCGCCCGTGCTCTGGACCTCGACCTGCTGCTCGGTGAAGCACGAGCGCTGCGCGGAGAGGTGCTTCTCGAGCGCGGCGCGTGCCGCGTCCGCTTCGGTCCGCTGCCGGTCCGCAGCCGCACGCGAGGATGCGGTCTCCAAGGTGTAGCGCAGGTCGACGACGGGCTGCGCGAAGGCCACGATGGTGCCGCCGTCATCGAGCCAGAGCGTCAGGCCGACCTTCTGCCCGGCCACGGCGAGGGTGGCGTCGAACCGCTCCGCGGTGACCGACGACCCGCCCACCTCGACGGTCTCCGGGCCCTTCGCCGTGAACGCGACGGTCCCGGTCTGCGCCGCCTGGGGGACGAGCACGTCGAAGCGCTGCGGTTGCGTGACGTTCGGGTCGAGTCGGGACGCGACGATCTGCCAGCCGTCCAGCATGCTGTTGTCGAGCACCACGACGGGCCCGGGGAGCGGCACCTGCACCGTCTGCCGGTTGCCGCCCTGTTCGATGACGAACGACGCCTGCCCGTGTTGGAAGGTGACGTCCATCGACAGCGCGGCGCCGCGCGCCGTTCCTTCCAGGTGGTAGCTCTGGGCGGCGCCGTCGGCGTTCACGACCAGGCGGTCGGTCAGATCGGCCAGCCCCGTGAGGTGGAGGCCGGAGGTGCTCACGGTGCCGGCCGCCGTGGAGGCGAGCCGCAGCTCGAAGGACCCCAGGTCGGCCCCGGCCTGACGGATGGCGTAGCTCTGGGCCTGCGCGCCGGCGACCCCCAGCCAGACTGCCAATACGCAAAGAACGAAGGTCTTGTGCATCACGACGTCCTTTCGGGATCAGCCGGCGTAGAGCGTTCCCGTGTTGACGACGGGGGTGCTCGCCTGCTCGCTGGTGAGCGCCACCATGAGGTTGTTCGCCATGGCAGCGCGCTTGTCCTGGTCGAGCTCGACCACGCCCCGGGAGGACAGGCCGTCGAGCGCGTCCTCGACCATGCCGACGGCGGCTTCCACGATGAGCCGCCGCGCGGCCACCACGGCCTGAGCCTGCTGGCGTCGGAGCATCGCCTGGGCGATCTCGGGAGCGTACGCGAGGTGGGTCAGCCGCGCCTCGATGACGTCCACGCCGGCCACCTCGAGCCGGGCGTCGAGCTCCTCCTTGAGGGCCTGAGCGAGTTCCTCGGGGTTCTCGCGCAGGCTCTGACGGTCCTGCCCGCTGGCGTCGTAGGGGTAGCGCGTCGCCAGGCTGCGGATCGCGGTCTCGGCCTGGATGTCGACGAACTCCTCGTAGTCGTCGACGTCGAACACCGCCTTGGCCGACTCCACGACGCGCCACACCACCACGGCCGCGATCTCGACGGGGTTGCCGTCGGCATCGTTGACCTTGAGTTTGTCGCTGTTGAAGTTGCGGACGCGCAGGCTCACCCGGCGCTTGCTGGTGAGCGGGTTGGTCCACCAGAATCCGGGCAGCCGCACGCTCCCGACGTAACTCCCGAAGAACACCAGCACGCGGGCCTCGTTGGGCTGCACGGCGAAGAACCCCGGGGCCAGGAGCGCCGCGACGATCCACAGCGCGACGCCGGCCAGCAGGGCTCCCGTCGCCTCGTAAGACGCACCTGCCACGAACTGCCAGGCCCCTACGCCCGCCAACCCGAGAACGAAGACGAGAGGGGGGAAACCGTTGATGGCGAACGCCCGCTTCTCTTGCACGCGAATCATGACGCCTCCTTTGGCGTCAATATGATATCACTCTGATACCAGACGCCAGGGACGTCCGTCCCGCCCTCGCGTTCTCAGGTGCGCTCGGCCAGCAACCGTAACCCGCGCAGGGTGAGCAGCGGGTCGGTGACGTCGATCCTCTTGGCATGCGGCTTCACCACGTCGGCGAAGCCCCCGGTCGCGATGACGAAGGGCTCGCCATGCTCGGCGGCGATCTCTGCGCCGAGGCGCTCCACCATGCCGTCCACCATGGCGGCGTACCCGAACACCAGTCCCGACTGCAGCGCGCTCACCGTGTTGCGGCCGATGGCGCGCTCGGGCGCCACCAGATCCACCCGGGGGAGCATGGCCGCACGGGCGAAGAGCGCCTCCGCCGCGACCCCGGGGCCCGGCGCCAGGGCGACCCCCACCAGCCGGTTGGGCCGCACGACCACGTCGAAATTGGTCGCGGTCCCGAAGTCGACCACGATGAAGGCGTCGGCCTCGTACTGCAGCGCCGCCACGGCGTTGACCATGCGGTCGGCACCGACCTCGCGCGGGTTGTCGGTGGCGACATCGAGAAGGGGGGCCACCAGCTCCGGGGTGACGCGCCGGACCGACACGCCCCAGTAGCGCTTCAGCGCGTCCGACAGCTCGGGCGCCACCGGCGGCACCACCGACGACACGATGGCCCGGTCGGGAGGCTCGAGCCCCTCGAGCTCGAACAGCCGGCTCAGCAGCACCGCGTACTCGTCCGCCATGCGCATGCGATCGGTCGCCACGCGCCAGGAGGCGACCAGGTCCTCGTCGCGGTACAGGCCCAGAACGGTGGTGGTGTTGCCTACGTCAACGGCCAGGAGCACGGCGTGAGTCTACCACCGCGCCCCTTCGCGCCCCGAGGCCGGGGCGCTGGTAGACTCTCCCCCATGAGCGTCAAACCGGATTGGTGGATCCGCGAGCGTGCCGTTGCCGGCATGATCGAACCCTTCGAGGACGGACTGGTGCGCGAGGGCGTCATCAGCTACGGCCTCAGCAGCTTCGGCTACGATCTTCGCGCGGCACCGGAGTGGCGCATCTTCGTCAACGCCTTCAACTCGGTCGTGGACCCCAAGCACTTCGACACCCGCAGCCTGGTGGAGTTCGAGGGGGACGAGTGCATCATCCCGCCGAACAGCTTCGTGCTCACCCGCTCGGTGGAATACCTGCGCATCCCCGAGGACGTCATGGTGTTGGCGCTCGGAAAATCGAGCTACGCCCGCTGCGGCATCGTCGCCAACGTCACGCCGCTCGAGCCGGGCTGGGAGGGGCACGTCACCCTGGAGCTGTCCAACACCACCCCTCTCCCCGCCAAGGTGTACGCCAACGAGGGGATCGTGCAGCTCGTCTTCTTCCAGGGAGACCGGCCCAGGCAGACCTACGCGGAACGCAAGGGCAAGTACCAGGGGCAACGCGGCGTCACGCTTCCGCGATTGTAGGCACCGAAGCGTCGGCGCCCGCCCGCGACGTCAGGCCTCGCTCTCGTCGCCCAGCTCGACGCCGGGAAGCCGGATGGTGAAGCGGGTGCGGCCCGGTTCGCTCTCGACGTCGATCGAGCCGCCGTGGTGCCGCGCGATCTGCTCGGCGATGGCGAGGCCGAGGCCCGCACCCCCGCCCGCCCCCTTGTAGAACTTCTCGAAGATGTGGGGCAACACCTCCTGCGCGATCCCCGGCCCGTCGTCGGTCACACCCAGCACGACGTTGCCGTCGTTCACGCGCAACGACACCTCCACGCCCTCGCCGCCGCCGCTGGCGCGCACCGCGTTGGCCACCAGGTTGCGCACGAGCTGGCGCAGTCGCTCCGGATCGCCCAGCACCAGCCCTCCCGAGGCGCAGCGCAGGCGCACCCCGGGGAACTCCTCGGCGACCGGTTGGAGCACGTCCTCGGCGGGATCCACGAGGTGGGTGGAGACGTCCTCGGGCACCAGCTCGCCGCGCGAGAGCTGCAACAGGTCCTCGACCAGTCTGTTCATGGTGCCGCTGACGCGCAGCGCATCCTCCAGGTCGCGGCGGGCGCGCTCGTCGCTGTGGCGCTTGGCGCGCTCCAGGAAGCCCTGCAGGCTGGTGAGTGGAGTCCGGAGCTCGTGGCTGGTCTCGGCCAGGAAGGCTCGCTGCGCGTCCATGGCTTCCTGCAGCCGGTGCAGCAGCCCGTTGAGGCTGAAGGTCAGCTTCCCCACCTCGTCGCCCGGGCCCTCGTAGGGGATGGGCTCGAGCCGCTCCGGCCCCAGCGCCGCGGCCAGCCGCGACAGGCGCGCGATCGGCTGGATCGCCGCGGCCGCCACGAGGTAGCCCACCACGGCGCTCAGCAGCACCAGCGCCAGCCCCGTGAACAGGAGCGCCCGCGACAGCCCCGCGAGCGCCAGGCCGATGTAGTTCGGGTCCGCCAGTACCGCCACCTCGCCTACGTCGAAGGGGGCCAGCGCCGCCTCCATGCGCTTGCCGGCCAGGCGCCCGCTCCACAGCAGGCTGCCGGAGCGCGCCGAGGCCACGTCGGACGGCGGGATCGCCGCCTGCGCCTGCTCGAACTCCGGCTTCGAGGCCACCAGCAACATGCCTTTGGGGTCGTACACCTGCACGACCACGCCGCCGGTGGGGCCGGTGACGCGGGTGCGGGCGCTGCCTTGACCGCCTTCGCGGTAGAGCGTGGCCACCGCGGCGGCGTCCTGCCGCAGAGCGTGGCGCAGGTCGGCGTACAGGCTGGAGCGCACCACGAAGTAGGCCGCCACGATCCCCACCACCGTCAGCACGGCGATGGCGAGTCCGGCCAGCACGGCCACGCGCCAGGTCAGCGGCAACCCGCCCGTGCGGAGGGGCCGGGACCTCATCGGGCCGGGTTCCCGGGCCTCCGCGGGCCCCGGTGGCACGCTTCCGCCCCCAAGCGTGCGTGCCCGGTCGGGGGCACGACGGCATCGTGGCCGCGGCCGGCCACCGTCAGGACTTCAGCGCGTAGCCGATGCCCCGCACCGTCCGGATCACCCCGTAGCCGCCGGCGTCGCGCAACTTCCCGCGGATGTTGGCGATGTGCACGTCCACGACGTTGCTGGAGGGAGGAAGGTTCTCGCCCCACACGTTGGTCTCGATCTCCTTGCGACTGTACACGCGCCCCGGCTGACTGGCGAGGTAGGCCAGCAGGTCGTACTCGCGGGGGCTGAGGCGCACCTCGTCGTCGCCCCAGAAGACCTGCCTCCGGACCGGATCGATGGTCATGTCACCGACCTTGCGCGTGGACCCCAGACTGCGCTTGCGCAGCTGCACGTTGATGCGAGCGACCAGCTCCTCGATGTGGAACGGCTTGGCCAGATAGTCGTCGGCGCCGGCGTTGAGCATGTCGACCTTGGTGTTCAGCTCGTCGGCAGCGGTCAGGATGACGATCGGCGTGTCGCCGGTCCGGCGCACCCGCCGCGCGATCTCCTGGCCACTCAGGTCCGGCAGGCCCAGGTCGAGGACCACCAGGTCCGGCTCCGCCTCGCGGATGGCCGAGAGTCCCCGGATGCCGCTCTCGAAGGCCAGGACCTCGTAGCCCGCATCCTGCAGCTCCAAGGTGAGCAGCCGCAGGATGTCGACGTCGTCTTCCACGATGAGGATGCGCTTCTTCGACACCTAGTCCCCCTTCCCAGGAGCGATGGCAAGGGTGATGTCGCGCTGCTCGAGCAGCGCCCGCAGCGACAGCGGCTGGTCGCTCTCGGGGAACTGCACCAAGATGTCCTTCCCGTCCACGCTGATCCTGCCGCTGATGGCGCGGGCGCCGCTCAACGCGGCCGCGCGCTCTGCCTGGGTGGCGTCGGGAAGGAAGAACAGCAGGCGCAACTCGGTTCCGGGCGCTGGCGCGGTCGGGAAGGTGAGCCGCGCGTCCTGGATCCGAGCGCTGGCATAGACCGTCAGCAGGTCCGGCGATACCAGGCGCACCTCGGTGCCCGCCGGCAGGGAAGGAAGAACGAGCACGCTCTGCGCCACGAGCATGATGATGCCCGGGTTCACGGCCGTCGCCCCGGAATCCAACCCCGATCCATGACCCATGCTACCAGCGCGCCATGAATCCGCTGCTGGAGCGACTTAAGGGAACCTTCATGGGTCAGGTGCGATGCACGGCCGCCGCCTCCGCCGCACGGACAGGGCCGGCGGCCCCGGGCGGCCCGAGGAGAGTCCGAGAAATGCGCTCGGGGAGGCACCAGAGTGAATGACCTAACCCCACCGGCCCGCCTCGTCGGTCATCATGGACGCGGTGTGAAAGCACGCGGGAGAGGGGCGCAGCAGACGGCCGCCGCCGCGGAGGCGGCGCGCAGGCACGTGGACGCCGAGCCGGATGCCTCCCCGACGTACCGCATGAAGGGGTCTCGCATGAGTCATCCACCGGTCCCGAGCTGGGCCGCGCACGCCGTCGCCCTGCCGCCCGTCGGTCCCATCGCCGCGAAGGCGCGCCCGTCGCGGCCGCTGGGCATCGCCCTGCTGGTCGTTGCGTTGCTCCTCGGACACGGTATCGGCCACGCGCAGAGCTTCGACGCCAACCGCTACTACCAGCAGTGCCTCCGCTTCGAGGCCGGCGGCGATCTCGAGACTGCGCGCCAGAGTTGCCTCAACGCGCTGCAGATCAACCCCGGCATGGTGGACGCGACACTGGCGCTCGCCCGCATCGAGCTCGAGCTCGGGATGACCGGTTCGGCCGAGCAACGCCTGCGACAGATCCGCGACCAGACCTCCAGCGCCGAGCCGCTGGTTCTGCTCGCACAGGCCGCCGTGCAGCTCGACCGCTACGCGGAAGCCAACGCCCTCTTGCAGCAAGCGCAGACCCGGCTCGAGAAGCAGCCCAACCGGCAACTTTCTGCCAGGGCCGCCTTCCTCCGAGGCGAGGTCGAGCAGCACGGCGGTCTCTACAACGCGGCGCTCGCCGCCTACGGCACCGCCGTCGAGCAGGACAGCCTCAACGTCGACTACCGCCTGGCCGAGGCCCGGCTGCGCTTCGAGCTCGGCGACCCGTCGAGCGCACGCGATCAGCTCGAGGCTTACATGAAGCTCTCGGGCGACACCAAGAACCCGGACGTCCACGCCCTCATCGGGACCGCGCTGTGGTCGATGGGGGAGCTGACCGCCGCCGCAGGCGAGCTCGAAACGGCGCTGGCGCTGCGGAGTTCGCGTGACACCACCGCGCAGGCCGGCGACCTCCGCAAGCTCGCGCTCGTCTACTACGCCCAGGGCGAGGTGCAGTCGGGGGGCTTGGCGTTGCGCGAGGCCACCCGACGCGGCAACCTGCAGACCCTGCTCGTCAGCAACGGGCTGCTGTGGCTGCTGCTGCTGCTGTTCCTGGTGGCGGTCCACCTGGTGGGTGAGAGCCGCATCGCCAACACCACCACCCTGGAGGTGGTGGAGGGCCCGCAGGAGTGGAGCGTCGGGCAGGCCTACGGCGTGCTTGTGGCGAGCCTGCTGTTGGCGGCGCTGGCGGCGCTCGTCTACAGCCTGGCGGTGTACAACAACGCCCTTGCCTTCCTCACCCCACTCCAGGAGACCGACGTTCGAGCCGTGTTCCTGATCGCCCTGTCGCTGCTGCTGGTCGGGCTCACCTGGCGCCGTGCCGGCATGAACGGCTGGGATCCGGTCGAGCGGCTGCTGGGCAGCGCCGAGCAGGCCATGGCCGGCATCGGGCTGGGCATCGTGCTGCTCGCCGCCGTGCTGGCCTACCTCGCCTACGTCCCGCGTGGGGGGCTGCTGGGGCCCTTCTACCTGAACCTCACCCATCTGACGCCGCTGGTGATCGCGGCGCTGGTGCTGCTTCCGCTCACGGAGCTCTTCTTCCGCGCTTTCCTCATCCCGCCGCTTGCGGCGGCGCTACGACGCCGGCATCGCAACGATCGCATCGGCCGCGCTCTACGGCCTGGCGCTGGTCACGCCGGTCGCCCTGCTGTTCGCGTTCGGGCTGACGCTCGCGGAAGTGTTCCGCCGCCGTTCCAACGGCATCACCCCGCTGCTGGCGCAGCTCGTGCTGAACGTGGGGCTGGTGCTGGCCGTCGTCCTGAGCCCGTGGGCGCGTAGCCTCTTCCTGCCCTGAGCCCGTCTCCGGCCGCGTAGGCTGGAAGCGGCATGGTCGAGGATCTGTCGATCGACCTCTTCTATCTGGTGCGAGGGCCCCGTCGGACCGCTCCGGCGTCGTCGTGCTGGAGGGGCGTCAGGGCAGATGGGCTGCCCGTCTTCTCGAGCCGGGAGGCCGCGCAGCGGCTGCGCGACCGTGCGCCGGCCGGCGTGCGCGTTGCTTCGGCGCCCGCGAACGATCCGCGCGCCCGCGAGGAGTTCCTGCTCGCCAGCCTGCAGGCCGGCGCCGAGGTGGTGGCGCTCGACCCCGACCCGGAAGGACGGCGGTCGCATCACCCGCCCGCCGGCGTCGGTGCGCTCGGCGCTGGCCTACGTGCGGTCGTTGCGCACCGGCACGGCCTGCCTGTGAGCGACCGGTCGGCCGACGCCGCGGCGTCAGAACGGCAGCCCCAGGCCGAACGCCAGCCACCAGCCGTCCGCGTAGCCCCCCCGCACGCCCAGGCGCACCACCCCTTCGTAGTCCAGCACGGTGTCGGCCCACAGTCCGACGTCGCCTCCCACCCCCACGCGCGAGGCCCAGGCGCCCCCCGCCCCGGCCGCCGGGCCGGTCCCCCCCACAGCCGGACGGCGGGTTGGACGTCGATGCGCTCCAGGGCCGCCAGCCCGTCGGCCCAGCGCCAGCGCACGGGAACCGACAGGCGCGCTCCCAGCGAGGCGATGGCGGCGAGCTCGGGCAGCGCCACCGGCACCGGCGGGAGCGGTCGGTAACCCGCGGTCAGCGCCAGCTGGGGATGCACCATCGGCACCACGGACGGCCACCACCGCGCCTCCGCCCAGGCGCCCGCGGACGGGCCGGCGGCGCCGTAGCTCCAACGCGCGCGCACGGCGAACAGCTCCCCTCCCGACACCGCGCCGAAGGCATCGACCGCACGGGCGTCGGCGAACGCGTCGATGCCCGCCTCGGGTCGCCAGCCGGCCAGCGAGGGTGCGCCGATGAAGCTCCCGGAAACCTCCAGGGAACCGGCGAAGCGGTCCACCGGCGCGCGCAGCAACGCCACCGCCTGAACGCCGTAGGCGGTCTCGTCGACCGGCCCCAGGTAGGCGCCGTGCGGCCAGGCGCCGAGGCGCACCGCCACCCCCAGCGGAGGCGGCGGACCGGGTGCGGCGACCGGATCGGGCATGTTCCAGGCGTAGCGAACCGAGCCGTAGCCGCCCGCGAGCGGCCCCCGCAGGGCCGTGTCGTAGCCCACGGTGAGATCGAGCGCGTGCCGCGCACTGTCGTCCAGTCCCAGCGCGGTGATCTCCAGTCCGGCGCCGAGGGGCCGCAGCGACAGCCGGGCGGCGCTGGGCCACCAGCCGTAGGGCAGCAGGCTCGGCCAGGGGCTGTAGGGCGTATCCGGGTAGGGGCGCGGCCGCGGTCCCCGGGCCGCCGCCGGAGACCTGGGTGCCGGCGGACGTTCGCGCTGGGGCAGGCGTTCGGGTGCCGCGGGACTCCGCGCCGCGGGCGGTGGCGCGGCCGCAGCAGCGCCGGGCCCCGCCGAGCCCCCGTCCGCAACGCCGCACCGCCAGCCTCCAGCGGCACGAACGCCAACGCGTAGCCGTCCCCTCGGACCGTCCGGTACAACGCGCCGCCCGGCACCGCCACCGGCTCCTCCGCCCCGCCCAGCGCATGCGTCAGGGGCGGCCCGCCGGCCGTGAACCCCGCCCCCGACGCCGCGAGCGGTAGAGCTGGAACAGCCCGCTCGCGTCGCTCGCGTACAGCAGCGTGTCCTCCCCTACCCAGCGGGGCGCCAGCTCGCTCGCGCCGTCCGAGGTCAGGAACGTGAGACCGTCCGCCCCGAGCAGAGCGAGGTCCACGCCGCCCGGCCGGTACAGGCTCAGCGCCACCCGGCCGCCGGCACTCACCGCCAGCCCGACGACATGCGCGCCCGCGGGCGCGTCCCAGACCGTGCGCTCCGAGCTGCCGGCGCACCAGCGGCGCAACGACGCGCCCCCGGGCACCGTGTCGCGCACGTAGAGCACGCAGCCCGCACCGTCGGCGCGGGGCAGGTGCG
The DNA here is from genome assembly GCA_963783895.1 of uncultured Trueperaceae bacterium. Lineage (GTDB taxonomy): Bacteria > Deinococcota > Deinococci > Deinococcales > Trueperaceae > JASBRS01. Next base: position 15,763 of record CAWAPF010000011.1, on the reverse strand, counting down.
CGTGCGCGCCATGCGTGAGGCGTCGGACCGCGCCGCTGCGGACGTCCAGCGCGAACAGGTCGCTGTCGTAGCGCCCGGGCGCGCGGCCCACCGCCGCCATCACCACGGTGTGATCGTCGAGCCAGGTGAGGCCGGTGGCGGCGGGCCCGGTGGGGAGGGTGCGGGCGCCGGCCAGCGCACCCCCCTGCCACGTCGCCAACCGCACGCCGCCGGCGACCGGCCAGGCGAGGGTGCGGCCGTCGCCGGCCAGGGCGGGGGCGCCGAGCGTCGAGGCCGCCGGCTCCAGCCCGCCGGGCACGCTCAGGCTCCCCTGCTCGCGCGCCTGCGCTGCCAGCCCGTTCGACCAGGACGTCCACTCCGCCTCCAGATCGGTGCCGACCGCGCGCTTCCAGGCCGCGTCGAACGGCAGCAGGTAGGCGCCGGCCTGGAAGACGTGGAGCGCGCGCACCAGCGCGTCGAAACCGTGGGCCTTCACCAGGTGGTCGATGAACGAGGCGCCCAGCAGGTAGCGGGCGCGCCCGCCCGGCCAGCGCCGGTAGCTGATGAGGCTCACGTCGGCGAGCGTCGGGAAGCTGACCCTGCGCCGCCAGGGTCCACAGCAGGGCGCGGGTGCGGGCGTCGTCGAGCCGCCCGCCCAGCCCGCCGGTCGACTCCACCCAGGTGGCGATCCCCTCGAGCAGCCACGCCGGCGGGAGCACGGCCGTGCCCTGCCCCACCAGCCCGACGTGCGGCAGCGTGGCGCTGCCCGGCGGCACGCGGGTATCGGTGAGCTGCACCAGGTGCGTGATCTCATGGCGCAGCACCAGCTCGGTCAGGTCGGGGCCGTGGAAGCCGACCGTGCCGTCCAGCGGGAACAACGGCCGGAAGGTCACGTGCGGCCGCGGCAGCGGCAGCGCGAAGGCGTTGAAGACGTCGTCGCCGCCCTGCAGCCGGATGCGGATGGGGAACGGCGCCCGTCCGAACAGTGCGGCGACGCGCAGCAGCTCGGCTCTCGGCCGCCGCCGCCACCTGCTGGGCGTAGGGCGCGAGCGCAGGATCCTCGTACAGAACGTCGACGTGGGGTGCGTGGACGACGCGGGCGGCGACCGCGTGCGCGCCGGGTCCGACCGACAAGCAGGAGCGCGGCCAGAAGCCTCAGCACGCGTTGCCGCGCGCGACCTTCGACCGGAGTCGGGCATGGCGCAGTATAGGTGGGCGCGCGCCGGCGCCCTCGGCGGGCTCCGCCACGTGCGGCGCCGGCGCCGGTCCGCCCTCGCGCGGCCCCGCCGGTCACCGGCGTCGGCCGCGGCGCAACTCGTCGAGGGCGTAGCGCGTGCCTCGCCACTCGATCTGACCGCGGTGCAGCGCCTTGGCCGCCGACGCCACGGCGGCGTAGGCCAGCAACGCCGCGCCCACGGGGTGGAGCACGAACAGCCAGGGGCTGTGCCGCAGTCGCGGAGCATCGAAGGCGTAGACGAACGCGACGGTGGCCACCACCAGCGCGTAGACGCCGCGCGTGGACGCCGCCCACGAGCGGCAGCGCCAGGAAGGGCAGCACGTTGGTCACCAGCAGCGCGAGCACCACGACGCTCAGCCGCAACGTCGAGTACCCCAGGCCGGCGAAGGCGTTCTTGTTCAGGCCGCGCAGCGCGCTCCCGAGATCCGGGTACCATTCGACGACCACGTCCTCGGCCCCGAACACCGCCTCCTGCCGCAGGCCCGCCCCCTTGACGAGCCGTCCCAGCGCGACGTCGTCGTCGGGACGAAGGCGGATGGCGGCGTGCCCGCCCGCCCGACGGTAGGCGTCGGCGCGCAAGAGCGCGAACGCACCGATGCCGATGGAGGCCCGGCTGCGCGGATCGCGGGCACGCCAGGGGCGGGTGTAGACGGAGAACAGCAGCCCGAACGCCGCGACGAACGAGGCGAGCAGGGCGCCGCGGGCCTCCAGCCGGGGGAGCACCACCAGATGGTCGAGCGCGCGGTCGAGGGCGTAGGCGAGCGACACGCCGCAACGCGCCCGGCGCGAAGCGCACGTCGGCGTCGGTGAACAGCAGCCAGCTGCCCGCCGCCGCCTCGGCTCCGCGCTGCAGGGCGTGCGTCTTCCCCAGCCACCCGCTCGGCAGCTCATCGAATCGTGACCACGCGCACGCGCTCGTCGTGCCGCGCCGCTTCCGCCGCGACGGCGCCGGTCCCGTCGGTCGAGCGATCGTCGACCACCACGATCTCGAGTCCGGGCAGGTCTTGCGCCAGCAGGGTGCGCAGCGTGTGCCCCAGGGCTCCCTCCTCGTCGCGTGCCGGGATCACGACCGAAAGCGACGGCCAGGCGCTCGGCAGGGGTGGCCGGGCCCGCCGCAGGCTGGCCATGCTGCGCACCCCCAGCGCCCAGTCGAGCGTGAGTCCCCACCACAACAGCACCGTGGCGACCGCGAGCGCGAGGAGCATCGTCGACCACGCTACCGCCGTACGGGAGCGACGACCGCGCCGGCGGCTACCGTGCGGACCGGTAGAATCGGGCCCGTGCCGATCCTCGCCGTCGACAAGCCGCTCCACCTCAGCTCGCACGACGTGGTCGCCCGTGCCCGCACGCTGCTGGGCACCCGCCGGGTCGGCCACGCCGGCACCCTGGATCCGCTCGCCGGCGGGGTGCTGGTGCTGCTCACGGAGGCCGCCACGAAGCTCTCGCCCTACCTGACCGGCAGCGACAAGGACTACCTGGCCTGGGTCGCGTTCGGTGTCGGCACCGACACCCTCGATGCCGAGGGGCCCGTGAGCGAGGAGGCCGACGCCGGGAACGTGAGTGCGGACGGCGTCGCGGCCGCCCTTCCCCCCTTCCTGGACCTCGACGAGCAGCGCCCGCCCGCCTTCTCCGCGGTCAAACGCGACGGCGAGCGCAGCTACCGTCGCGCCCGACGCGGCGACGCTGTCGACCTCCCTCCCCGGCCCGCCGGCTATCGGCGGATCGAGTTGCTGGACTTCGCTCCGGAGCGCGCACAGCTCCCGCAGCGGTTCGCGCCCGGCGCCGACGGGCTGTGGGCACCCTCGCCGGACGGCACGCTCCCTGCGCTGCCCCCGACCCTCACCACGGCGCCCACCGCGCTGCTCGCGCTGAGGGTGCAGGCGGGAACCTACGTGCGCGCCTTCGCCCGCGACCTGGGGTCGGCCCTGGGCGTGCCCGCGCACCTGGCGGGTCTGGTGCGCACGCGGGCCGGCCGTATCGGGCTCGAGGACTGCGTCCCGCTCGACGCGCTGCAGGAGGCTCGCTCCCTCAACGCCAGCGAGGTCCTCCCCTACCCCGCCATCGCGTTGGACGCGGACACCGCGCGGCGGGTGCGCCAGGGGCAGCGGCCCCAGCTTCGCGTCGAGGGCCGCGCACTGTTGCTCGACCCGTCGGGCCGGTTGGCGGCCGTGGCTGAATCGATCGACGGGCGCGTGCGCCTGTTGCGGGTGTGGCCCGAGACCTCGCAGGACTGACCGGACCGGTCGGCACCGGCCGATGGCGCTGGGTCCTCCGCCGCCAGGGACACGCCCGCCGGGGTACCCGTGGCCGCGGTAGACTGGCCAACGGATTCCCGTTGACGAAGGTCCGGGAGACCGGGCGCGCCCTGGAGACGTGGCGGCCCGGCACACTGGGCAGGGAGAACAACATGGACATCGGCATTCCCAAGGAGATCAAGGCTCATGAGTACCGCGTTGCGGCCACACCCGGCGCGGTGCACGCCTTCGTGGACGCCGGGCACAGCGTCTTCGTGGAGCGCGGTGCGGGCCTGGGCAGCGGCTTCGAGGACGACGATTATCGGGCCGCCGGCGCGACCCTGGTGAGCGCGGCCGCCGAGGCCTGGGCCCGGCGCCTGGTGCTCAAGGTGAAGGAGCCCATCGCCAGCGAGTTCGGCTACCTGCGCGACGACCTCACCCTGTTCACCTACCTGCACCTGGCCGCAGCCCAGCCGCTCACCGAGGCGCTGCTGGCGAGCGGCACCACCGCCATCGCCTACGAGACCGTGCAGCTCGACAACGGTAGCCTGCCGCTGCTGACGCCGATGAGCGAGGTCGCCGGCCGCATGGCCACCCAGGTCGGCGCCCACCATCTGGGCAAGTTCCTGGGCGGGCGCGGCGTCCTCCTGGGAGGCGTACCCGGCGTCGAGGCAGGCGAGGTGGTCATCCTCGGCGGCGGCGTGGTGGGCACCAACGCGGCAAAGATTGCCATGGGCCTCGGGGCACGCGTCACGCTGCTCGACATCAACCACGCCCGGCTCCAGTACCTCGACGACGTCTTCGGCGGTCGCATCCAGACGCTGGCCAGCAACCTGGCCAACATCCGGGCCATGATGGAGCGCGCCGACCTGGTGGTCGGGGGCGTGCTCATCCCCGGTGCGCGGGCGCCGCACCTCGTGACCCGCGACATGCTCGCGCTCATGCGCCCGGGAAGCGTGATCGTCGACGTGGCCGTCGATCAGGGAGGCTGCATCGAGACCATCCACCCGACCACGCACGACGCCCCCACCTTCGTGGTGGACGGGGTGGTGCACTACGGCGTGGCCAACATGCCGGGCGCGGTCCCCAACACCAGCACGCGGGCGCTCTCCAACCAGACCCTGCCCTACGCGCTGGCGCTGGCGGCCGGCGGAACGGCCGCGCTGCTGGCCGACCGCGCGCTGCTTCGCGGACTCAACACCCACGCCGGGCACCTCACCTACCGGGCCGTCGGCGAGGCCTTCGACCTGCCCACCATCGACCCCCAGGAGGCCCTGGCTACCCGCACGCACGTCGCCTAGGGCGACGACGCTGTCCAGGCGCGCCAGCCCGGGCGCCCAGCGCAGCCGCCCAGCGCAGGCGGTCAGCGCAGGCGGTCAGCGCAGGCGTGCCAGCGCCCGCCGGATGAGCGCTTCCGCAGCGTCGTCGGGGAAGTCGGCCACCAGCTCGGCGACGGTGGTCTTCACCTGCGACTCCCGGTAGCCGAGCGCCATCAGCGCCTCGGCGGCGTCCTCACCCGCGCCCGTCAGGAGCTTGCGCGGCCGCCGGTCGCCTCCGGGGCCCGCCAGAAGCTCCTCGGGGATGCGGTTCTTGAGCTCGAGCACGATGCGCTCCGCCGTCCGTCTGCCCACTCCCGGAGCGCCGGTGAGCAGCGCGGGATCCTGGTTGAGGACCGCCGACGCGATGAGCGCGGGGGGCAGCGCCGACAGCACCGCCAGCGCCAGCTTCGGCCCCACGCCCCCCACGTCCAGCAGCCGGCGGAACAGCAGCAGCAGGTCGCGGTGGTGGAAGCCGTACAGCACAGGCGTCTCGTCGCGCACCGTGAGGTGCGTGTGGAGCACGACGCGCTCCCCGACCTGGCACTGCCCCAGGGAAGCTGCCGGCGCCCACGCTTCGACGCCGAACGCGCCCGCCTGGACCACCACGCTGGCCTCGCGCACCTCGCGCACCACGCCCTCCAGGAAGGCGATCACGACTCTCCGAACAGGGGCGCGAAGACGATGTCGTAGCCGACATCGCCGAGGCTCGAGCAACCGGTGAGGCGCATCCCGTAGCGGAGCTCGGCCTCCAGGCTCTCGAGCGCCCGGTCGCTCTCGACGACCAGCGCCTCGGCACCCACCGCCAGGTACCGCAGAACGTCGATGCCGTCGCGCACGGGCCCGCCCGCCACGATGAGCAGCATCCCCGCCACCGCGTCGATGACCTCGGGAAGGATGTCCACCACCGCCGGTCCGCCCAGGTGCACGCCGGCGGCCCCCTGCAGCACAACGGCCTCGAGACCGGCCTCCGCTACCACCTCGGCGTCGGAGGGGCCGGCCACCCCGAACACCCATAGCGGACAGCCGGCGGCGGCGCTCAGCTCCGCCAGGTCCTCGCGGGTGCGAGGCCGCCAGGCGCCACGCCCGAACGGCGGCGTGTCGGCCAGGGGCGCCATGTCGAGACCGATGGCGGGGACCCCCAGCTCGCTCAGGCGGCGCACGGCAGGCATCAGCTCGCCCATCTTGGCCGGGCGCAGCAGTGCGATGGCGTCGGTGGGCGCGTTGTGCGCCGGGTCCGCCAGCACGGCCTCGGCGTCCACGACCTCCAGCCCGCCCCCGTGACCGGTGGCGTCCGCCCGCCGGCGCGGGAGCAGGGGACTCACCAGCGGCCGCCCCAGCAGCGTGGTCCGGGTGTCGACGTCCTGCACCTCGTGAAGCAACCGCGGGATGAGCTGATAGCCGTCCAGAGCGGCGAACTCGCGTTCATTCACGGCGCCATCATAGCAGGCGCGCCACGCCCACCGTGGGCCGAGACGTTGCGTCCAGCACGGGACGCGCCACCCTTGACAGGCCACCGGGCCAAGCCTAGAATCCGGCGGTGGCTCTCGGCCCCACACGAAAGGACCCCCCTTGGTCTCGGTGGACAACATCAGCAAGGCGTTCGACGGCGTCACCGCCGTCGATTCGTTGAGTTTCGACGTCGCAGCGGGCGAGGTGTACGGACTCCTCGGCCCCAACGGCGCCGGCAAGACGACGACCCTCCGCATCCTCGCCACCTTGCTCGTCGCCGACCGCGGTCGCGCCCGTGTGGCCGGCTTCGACGTCGCTCGACAGGGCGAAGCCGTGCGCCGCTCCATCGGCGTGGTCAACGGCGGCATGGGGCTGTACGACCGGCTGACGGGACGCGAGGTGCTCCACTACTTCGGCCGTCTCTACGGCATGTCCGGGCCCGCCATCGACGCCCGCATCTCCGAGCTCGACGAGCTGCTCGAGCTGGGCGACACCCTCTCGCGACGCGCCGGCGGCTACTCCACGGGCATGAAGCAGAAGATCGTGGTCGCCCGCGCCGTGCTGCACGATCCGCCGGTGATCTTCTTCGACGAGGCCACCAGCGGGCTGGACGTCGTCGCCCGCCGTGCGGTGCTCGACTTCGTGCGGCACTACCCCAGCGAGGACCGGGCGGTGGTCTACTCCACCCACGTGATGAGCGAGGTCGAGGAGCTGTGCGACCGCGCCTGCATCATCTACCGGGGTCGCAAGATCGCCGAGGGCAGCATCGGCGAGCTGACCGAGCAGGGCGGGGGCGCGAATCTGGAGGATGCCTTCTTCCACCTGGTCGAGGAGAGCGGGCTGCGCGACGGCGCCGCGCAGGCGAGCGCATGAGACCGTCGATGATCGGGCGCGTTGCCGGCAAGGAGATCCTCTCCACGCTGCGCGACCAGCGCGCCATCCTCTCCAACCTGATCATCCCGCTGGTCATCCTGCCGGTCATCATGCTGGGGCTGCCGCTGCTCCTGGGCGGGCTGTTCCAGCGCGAGCAGACCAGCGTCACCTCGGTGGGCGTGCAGGGTGAAGCGAACCTGCCGCCCGCGCTGAAGAGCCTGCTGGAGAAGCAGAACGTCCACCTCACTGCCGTCGACGACCCGGAGGCCGCCGTGCGCGACGGCACGGTGCCGGTCGCGATCGGCGTGCCGCCCGGCTTCGAGACGAACGTCGCCTCGAACGGGGGCGCCGACCTGACCCTGTACAGCAAGAAGGGCAACATGAAGAGCGAGCTGAACGCCGGCAAGGTGCAGCAGGCGGTCAGCTCCTATACCCAGCAGCTCGTCGCGTCGCGGCTCGCGGCGGCGGGGCTCGACCCCAGCATCCTGCAACCCGTCCACGTGCGGTCGGTCGACGCCAGCTCGGCGGCCGAGAAGTCGAGCGGCCAGCTCTCCTGGCTCATCCCCTTCTTCATCGCCATCTGGACGCTGACGGGCGGACAGATGACCGCTATCGACGCAACCGCCGGGGAGAAGGAGCGAGGCACGCTGGAGGCCCTGCTGGTAGCGCCGATCCGCCGCAGTGAGGTGGTGATCGGCAAGTTCCTGGCGACCCTCACCTTCGGCCTCAGCGCCGCGGTGATGGCGATCGTCGGGTACGTGGTGGGAGGTGCCATCCTCGGCTCGGTGTTCCAGCCGCGCCTCGGCGCCCAGGCCAGCGACATGGTGCAGGTGATGGGCGGCTCGCTGGACATCTCCCTGCCCTCGATCCTGCTGCTGCTGGTGAGCGCCCTGCTGCTCGCCGCCACCGTCGCGGCGTTGCTGCTGGGGATCACGCTCTTCGCACGCTCGTTCAAGGAGGCCCAGAGCTACGTGGCGCCGCTGTCGTTCCTGCTGATCCTCCCCGCCATCGGTCTGCAGTTCAAGGACCTGCTCGGCTTCGGCGAGGGCGTCTACCTCATCCCCATCTTCAACGTCCTGGTCCTCATGGACGACATCGTGAAGGGCACCGCCGCGGCGGCGCACGTGCTGACCACATGGCTGACGCTGCTGGTGATCATCGCGCTGCTTCTGGTGTTCGCCTACCGGAACTTCCGCCGCGAGGGCGTGATCTTCCGGGTGTGACCCCGGCGGGTGTGACCCGTGCGCGCGCGCCGGGCGTGCGTCCCGCCGGCCGCCGCGACCTCAGCCCTCGTCCGGTCCGGCCTCCCCGGGCAGCGCCGATTGCCGGTAGGGCGTGTCCGCCGCCGCCGCCCCGGGCAGACGCCCGTAGACGCGCGCCAGTTCGCGGAGCTGCCCGGCCAGCCAGGGCGGCACGTCGTCCCAGGTCACGCGCCACGACCAGTTGCCGGCCGCCTGCCCGGGGGTGTTCATACGCGCCTCGCTCCCCAGCCCCAGGGCGTCCTGCAGGGGGAAGATGGCCAGGTCGGCCACCGAAGCGACCGCCAGGCGGATGAACTCCCAGGGCAGATTGTCGTCGTCACGCCCCAGGTAGCGGCGCACGAAGTCGCGCTCGGCCTCGGGCGCCTGGGCATACCAGCCGGCGCTGGTGTCGTTGTCGTGGGTGCCGGTGTAGACGACGCTGTTGCGTGGATAGTTGTGCGGCAGGTAGGGGTCGCCGGCGTCGCCTCCGAAGGCGAACTGCAGCACCTTCATGCCGGGCAGCTCGTTGTCGTCGCGAAGCCGCTCCACCGCCGGCGTGATGACGCCCAGGTCCTCGGCGATGATCGGCAGCTCGCCGAGACCTGTGGCCAGGGCATCGAACAGGGCCTGGCCGGGGCCCTCGACCCACCGTCCCTTGACCGCCGTGGGCTCCGAGGCCGGGATCTCCCAGTAGGCCTCGAAGCCGCGGAAGTGGTCGACCCGCACGATGTCGAAGAAGTCCAGGGTGGAGCGGAAGCGTTCCAACCACCAGGCGAAGCCCGTCTCGTGCATGCGCTCCCAGCGGTAGAGCGGGTTGCCCCAGCGCTGCCCGGTGGCGCTGAAGTAGTCGGGTGGGACGCCGGCCACCACCAGCGGCTGGCCGTCGGCGTCGAAGTGGAACAGCTCGGGGTGGGCCCAGGCGTCGGCCGAGTCGAGCGCGACGAAGATGGGGATGTCGCCGACGATGCGCACCCCCCGCTCGGCTGCGTACGTGCGCACCGCCGTCCACTGCAGGTAGAACCAGTGCTGCCATAACTCGTGCCGCCGCACGGCCGTCGCCAGCTCGCGCCTCGCGCCCTCCAGGGCTTCGGGCCGGCGCAGGCGCACCGGCTCCTCCCAGGTGTTCCAGAGGGCGCCGCCGTGGGCCTCCTTGAGGGCCATGAACAGCGCGAAGTCGTCCAGCCAGCCGCGCTCGCGCTCACGGAACGCCTCGAACGCCTCGCGTTGAGGCGCCGCGGCGTCACGCTCGAAGCGCTCCGCGGCGCGCGTCAGGAGCTCGAGCTTGGCGGGGATGACCGCGCCGTAATCGACCCGGCCCGCCTCCATGCCGGCGAGCGCGCGCGCCTGCCCGGGCTCGAGCCACCCCTCCTCGGCCAGCCGTTGCAGGCTGAGCAGGTAGGGGTTCCCGGCGAAGGCGCTGAACGACTGATAGGGGCTGTCGCCGTAGCCTGTCGGGCCCAGCGGCATCACCTGCCACAGGCGCTGGCCGGCGTCCTCCAGGAAGTCGATCCACTGGAAGGCCGCGGGGCCCAGCTCGCCGATGCCGGTATCGCCCGGCAAGGAGCTGGGGTGCAACAGGATGCCGGCGCTGCGGTCGAATGCCACGATCTAACCTCCGGGGTGGGGGGGTGAAACGGCGTCGTCGGGGAGCCGCCCGAGCGCCTCCAGCACCTCGTCGGCGCTGCGGAAGCGGGCGTCGGGGTCCTTCGCCAGCAAGCGCTCGAGCAACGGCTCGAACGGCGCCAGCCCGGCGTCGAACCTCGACGCCGGGAGCGGTGCGTCGTCGCGATGGGCAGCGAGCACTTCGGCCACACTACCGGTGAACGGCACCTGGCCGGTGAGCCCACGGTACAAGATGATGCCCACGGCGTAGAGGTCGCTCCCCGGCGTCACCGGTCGGCCCCGCGCCTGCTCGGGGCTGAGGTAGGCGACGGTGCCGGCAAGGATGGGGCGCGGCTGCTCCTCACCGACGCGCACCGAAAGATCGAAGTCGACCAGCCGGACGTGGCCGCCCTTCTCCACCAGGATGTTCTCCGGTTTGACGTCGCGATGGACGATGCCGCGGTCGTGCAGGTACCTCAGGCCCTCGAGGACGCCGGCCATGGCGCCGAGGAAGGCGCCGCGCTCGGGCGGCGCCGCCAGCCAGCGACCCAGCCGCTCGCCAGGCGCGAAGGGCATCAGCACGCCGGGGAACCCCGCCAGCTCGACGCCGTCCTCCACCGGGTTCAGGTGGGGGTGGTCGAGGCCGCGACCGATGGATAGCTCGCGTTCCGCGCGCTCCCGGTGGGTGGGCGGGAAGAGCTTGACGGCCTTGACCACACGACCGTCGCTGACGAGGTAGACCCGCGCCAGCGCACCCTTGCCGATCTCCCGGAGCACCTGGAGACCCATCCCGAAGCGCGTCCCGATGACGTCCACGCCCATCCAGGATAGCCGACCGCTCCCGCCGGCCGGTGCGAGGCTTCCTACTCGCCGACGGGCCCGTGGTTCGCGCTCGGGGACGCGCCGCGGCACGCGCCGGCATTGGCGGCGATCTCAGCGGCGGTCTCAGCGGCGGATCAGCACGCCCTCGCGCACCAGCGCAGCGAAGGCGTGGCGCTCGAGCTCGTGCTCCGGCGCCGACGGCGGGACGCGGAGCAGCAGGTGGCGGAAGCCCGCGCGCACCGCGGCGGCCCGGGTCCGGCGCACGAAGGCGTGGGCCTCCTCGCGATAGGCGCGCACCTCCCGCGGACCCACCTGCAGGCGATCGCCGCTCTCGACGTCGACGAGCTCGAGCTGACCCTCGGAGGGCTCGAGGTCCCCCTCGCTCATGACCTGCAACAGGCTCGCGTCCAGGCCGCGCGCTCTGAGCGCGGCCAGCGCGCCCTGGAGCGGGGCGTCCTCCAGGAAGTCCGACACCACCAGCGCCAGCGCCGCGCCGCGGACCGGTGGCAGCTCCAGCGCGAAGCGCTTCAACGCACGGATGGGCGCCGCTTCCTCGCCGCGCAGGGTCTCGGCCTCCTCCAGGAAGCGCCAGCTCTTCCCGATCGCGGCCAGCCCCTGGGCGGTACGGCTGCCGCGGCCGTCGAGCAGGTGGACCTGGGTGGGCGCATCGCGTTGCGCGACGTAGACCAGCAGCTGCGCCAGCAGACGGGCATAGCGCGCCTTGCCTCCCAGCAGCATGCTGGCGCTGGTGTCGAGCACCAGGTGCAGGCGGATGCTGCGCTCGGCCTGGAACAGCCGCGTCATCAACCGCCCGGTGCGGGCGTACACCCGCCAATCGACGTAGCGCAGCTCGTCGCCGAACTGGTAGGCACGGAAGTCGTGGAACTCGACGCTCTGCCCCGGCTCCGATGCCATGCGCTCGCCCGACTCGCGGCTCAGGGCGCGCGACGCCAGCGCGTAACGATCGAGCAGCACGCGGCTGCGGGGAGTGATCACGCGTGGCCCCGCCCCTCGCGCCCGCTCAGCGGCCCGCCCGATCGACCCGCTTGACGATCTCGTTCAGGATGGTGTCGCGGTCGGTGCCCTCCACCTCGGCCTCGAAACTCAGCAGCAGCCGGTGGCGCAGCGACGGCAGTACCGCGCGCCGCACGTCCTCCAGCTCGACGTTGGGGCGTCCGGCCGCGAGCGCGTAACCCTTGGCCGCCAGGGTCATGGCCTGCGCTCCGCGGGGGCTGGCGCCGAGGCGCACCAGCGGGTGCTCGTGGGTGCCCTCGACCAGCGCCACCACGTAATCCAGCGCGGCGTTCGCCGCCGGCACGGAACGGAGCATGGCTTGCAGCTCGAGCAGCTCGGCGCGACTGAAGATCGGTTCCAGCGGCCCCGTCTCCGCACCCGTGGTGGTGAGCAGGATGCGCCGCAGGGTCGCCGCGTCGGGCCGTTCGATCTGGATCTTGAACAGGAAGCGGTCGAGCTGCGCTTCGGGCAGCGGATAGGTGCCCTCCATCTCGATCGGGTTCTGCGTCGCCAGCACCAGGAAGGGCTCCTCCAGCGCGTAGCGGGTGCCCGAAGCGGTGACCGCGCGCTCCTGCATCGCCTCCAGCAGCGCCGACTGGGTCTTGGGAGTGGCGCGGTTGATCTCGTCGGCGAGCAGGACGTTCGTGAACACGGGCCCGCGCTGGAACTCGAAGCGTCCGTGCCCGCCCTCCTCGATGAACACCGTGGTGCCGGTCACGTCCGCGGGCATCAGGTCGGGCGTGAACTGGATGCGCCCGAACGTCAGCCCGGTGGCGTCGGCGAAGGTGCGGACCAGGCGCGTCTTGCCGAGTCCCGGCGCGCCCTCTACCAGCACGTGTCCGCGTGCCAGCGCCGCCACCAGCAGATCCTCGACCACGCGCTCCTGCCCCAGGATGACGCCGCCGATGGCCGTCGCCAGAGCCTGGAACTTCTCCTGGAAGGCGCCGGGCGCCGCCTGCGCTGTGCGCGTCTCCATGCACGGCCTCCTTGCCGATGTTGCGACAAGCGTAGCAGCATCGGGCACGGGACCGCGCGTCCTCGAAGCGGCGAATGCAACGGGGAGCGCCGCCCTACCCGGAGTAGACTGGCCGCATGACGCCCCGCCACGGGAGGGTGACGCTGCGGCCCCTGACGGACCTGGACAACGTCGCCTGGCGCCGGATCCAAAGCCACTTCCGCGATCCCGAGATCGCGCATCTCAACGGCACGCCGCCCAACCGCATGCCCCTATGGCTCCTCAAGCGCGTGCTCAAGACCGACGCTCGCCGTCCCGACCGGGCCACCTTCGGCATCTTCGACGAGAACGACACCTACATCGGCACCATCGAGCTCTACGACCTGCGCGGCTCGAGCGCGACGCTGGGCATCATCATCGGGGAGCGCAGCCACTGGGGCCACGGCTACGGCCCGGAGGCGATCCACGCGCTGCTGGTCCACGCCTTCCACGAGCTGGGGCTCGAGCACGTGCGGCTCAACACCTTCGGCGACAACGTGCGCGCTCAGACAGCCTTCAAGAAGGTGGGCTTCCGCGAGGTGAGCCGCAGCAAAATCGCCGGAGGGCGCATCGACGTTCACATGGAGCTCTACCGCGGCGCCTACCTGGAGGCGCACGGTGGGCGCTCGCCGGCATCGGCGGAGGGGCGGGCGCGCCAACGCCTGGCCTGAGCACGGCACGCCCCGGGGTGCGCGTCAGCCGCCGGCCGGCGATCCCTCCTCCAGGAAGAAGGCCTTGACCGCCTCGGCGGCGGCGGGCCCCACCCCGGGGATCGAGGCGATCTCCCGCACGTCGGCTTCGCGGAGCTGGTCGATGCTCGAGAAGTGGGCCAGGAGCGCGTCCCGCCGCTTCGGACCGATGCCGGGAACGTCGTCGAGGAGGCTGTGCGTCATCGCCTTGCCGCGGCGCTGCCGGTTGTAGCCGACGGCGGTGCGGTGCGCCTCGTCGCGCACGTTGATGAGCAACCTGAGCGCCGGATGCGTGTGGGGGACGAGGATGTCGCGTCCGTCCTCGGTCAGCAGCGTCTCCTGCTTCTTCGCCAACCCGACCAGCGGGATCTCGACGCCGGCCTCGTCGAGCGCACGCCGGGCAGCCGACATCTGCCCCTTGCCACCGTCGATGAGGAGCAGGTCGGGAGGCGGCAGCTTGTCGGCCAGGCTGCCGGTGAAGCGGCGGAACACCGCCTGGTGCATGCTGAAGAAGTCGTCGGGCTTGTCGAGGCCGCGTACGCGCAGCCGGCGGTACGCGCTCTTCATGGAGCGGCCGCCCTCGAAGGTCACGATGCTGGCCACGGTGTGACTCCCCATCAGGTTCGAGATGTCGAAGCCCTCGATCCGCCAGGGGGGCGCCTCCAGCGCGAGGAGCTCCTGCAGCTCGCGAACACCGGGAGCTTCCCCGCGGCGCTCCAGCAGCGTGATCTCGCCCTCGACGCCGGTGCGCGCGTTGCGCTCGGCCATGCGGACCAGCTCCATCTTGTCGCCGCGACGGGGCGTGCGCAGCTCCACCCGCCGGCCCGCCCTCTCCTCCAGGAAGGCTTGCCACACGCCCGCGTCCAGCTCGGTCTCGGGCACGAGCACCAACGGCGGCACGTGCGTCGCTTGCCCGTAGTAGTCGGCCAGCACCCGCTCCAGGATCTCGCCGTCGCCCGCCCGGGCGGCGTTGGTGAGGAAGCGCTTGTCGCGACCCACCACCCTCCCGCGCCGCATCTGGAAGAGCTGGACCATGGCGTAGTTGCCCGCCCGGGCCAGGCCCAGGAAGTCGAGCTCGTCGCCGCGGGCGCTCACCACGCTGCTGTCGTAGCCGGTGAGGCGGCGCAGGGCATCGAGGCGATCGCGGTAGGTGCCGGCCAGCTCGAAGTCACGGCGCTCCGCCGCGACCCGCATGTCCGCCTCCAGGGCGTGCGCCGTCTCCACCACGCGGCCCTCCAGGAAGCTCCGCACCTGCCGCACCACCCGCGCGTACGCCTCGGCGTCGGCCGCGCCGATGCAGGGTGCCTGACAGCGCCCCATGTGATAGCGCAAACAGGGCTTCTTGCGCGGCTTCATGGGCACGCCGCTGTTGCGCCGGAGTGGGAAGATGGCGTAGATGAGCTCGAGCACGCGCCGAACCGCCCCGGCGTTGGGGTAGGGACCGTAGTAGGTGCCGCCGTCCTTGATCACGCGGCGCGTGAAGATCAGCGTCGGGAAGGGCTCGGCCGTCAGCTTCAGGAAGGGGTAGCTCTTGTCGTCTTTAAGCAGCACGTTGTAGTGCGGCTTGTGGCGCTTGATGAGGTTCGCCTCCAGGACGAGCGCCTCGACCTCGCTGCTGGTGACGATGAACTCGACCCGTTCCGCCTCGCGGGTGATGAGCGCGGCCTTCACCCCGGCGTGCCGACCGAAGTAGCTGCGCACGCGGTTGCGAAGGTTGATCGCCTTGCCGACGTAGATCACGGTGCCGTCGGCGTCGTGGAAGAGGTAGCACCCGCTGTGGGTGGGGAGCTCCGGCAAATCGCCTCGCGTCACGCCACCAGTGTACCTTCGGCCTTCCTTCACACCCGTTGCCCTCCCCGCCGCCATTCGCGCGCCCATGGGGGCCCCGGATCCGCCACCGGCACGGGACGTTCGCCACTTGGCCACCCCCTCCCCCCCGGCGGTAGCCTCGCAGTGTACGGACGGTGCGAGAGAGCATGGTCGAGTCGAGGCGCGTAGGTGACGAGGACGCCCCCCAACCCCAACGAAACCCCCGGGGGTGGATCGCGCCGGCACGCGTGTCGCGCGGGTGCTCGCATGGACGGTCGGCGGGACACCCGCAAGAAGGAGGTCGGTCCGAGTGGCGAAGAAGTGGGTCTACCAGTTCAATGAGGTAGGAGAGGCCGAGGCCCAGACAGGAAGCTGGGACGAGGTCCGCGCGCTCCTGGGCGGCAAGGGCGCCAACCTAGGCGACATGACGCGGCTCGGCGTTCCGGTGCCGCCGGGATTCACGGTGAGCACCCAGGCGTGCAACGCCTACCTGCAAGCGGG
>CAWAPF010000010.1:0-27871 GCA_963783895.1 uncultured Trueperaceae bacterium | reverse complement strand
GACCCCTCCTTTCGGAAGGACACGGGATGGGCGGCGCGGGGTACGCCGAGCACCACCCGGTTGAGTTTAGCAGCCGGCTTCGTGGGCGGCGCGATGTCGTGGGCGGCGATGCCGGGCTGGAACCGGTCGGGCCGCCGCGTCGCTCACCCCGGGTCGATGTCGGGCGCGAGCGCGGTCCGGGAGACGTTCGAAGAGCGCGCGGAGTCGCTCCGCCGAGAACTTGGGGCTGCGGTCGTCGTTCAACAGCCCGTTGCGCTCCTGCTCCACGTCGGTGAGCTGGGTGTAGCAGTAGCCGGTGACGAACGGGAGGTCCAGGAGGGCCGCCAGCAGGCCCTCCAGGCGCCCGAAGAAGGCGGCCTCGTCGGCGGGGTCGTCTCCGTACCCCCAATCGGCAGGACGCTCCCGGGCGTCGTCGGGGATCCACTTGATCCCACCGAACTCGTCCACCAGGTAGGGCTGCCCGGCGTACGCCGGCTCCAGCTCCGGCACGTTGCGGTAGACGTCGGGGGGTTGCCGCTCCAGCAGGGCGCGGAAGACCTGCGGGTCCTGCTCGTAGCAGTGCACGGTCCACAGGTCGGGGCAGACGTGCACCCAGCCGCTGGCGTCGTTGACCGGTCGCGTGGGGTCGAGGGCGTGGGTCAGCGCGGTGACGTCCCGGGCCAGGCGCGCGTGGGCATCGGGGTGGACGCCCGGGTCCGACTCGTTGAGGGGCGTCCAGGCAACGATCGAGGGGTGGTTGCGGTCGCGCTCCACGAGCTCCCGCCACTCGTCGAGGAAGCGGCGCGCGGCCTCGGGGTCGGCCTCGTCGAAGCCCCACGACGCCGACTCCGCCCAGGTCAGGAACCCCAGGCGGTCGGCCCAGTAGTGGTAGCGCTCCTCGAAGGCCTTCTGGTGGAGGCGGGCTCCGTTGAAGCCGAGGTCCTTGGCGTGCTCGATGTCGCCGCGCAGGGCGCCGTCCGAGGGCGCCGTCCACACGCCGTCGGGATAGTAGCCCTGATCGAGCACGAGGCGCTGGTAGAGGGGCTCGCCGTTCAGCCACACGCGTCCCTCGGCGACCGTGACCGAACGCAGGCCGGCGTAGGAGCCAACGCTGTCGAGGACGTTGCCGGCGCCGTCACGGAGCTCGAGGTCGAGGTCGTAGAGATGGGGCTCGTCCGGCGTCCAGAGTCGACGGACGCTCGGTTCCAGGACGGCGAAGGTGCCGGCGTGCGCCGGACCTTCGAAGCGCGCGACCTCCCGCCCCTCGAGGGAGAGGCGGGCGGCCCAGCGGTCGGCCCGGGCCGGTCCTTGGAAGGCGGGCTCCAGCAGGAAGCGGCCCGACGCGGCATCGGGGACGAGCCGCAGGCGATGGATGCTGCGCATCGGGACGGGCTCGAGCCACACGCTCTGCCAGATGCCGGTCACGCGCGTGTAGAACACGTGGTAGGAGTCCGGAGCGGCGCTCTGCTTCCCGGCCGTTTGCTGCCGGGTGCGGACGTCGTCGAGGGCGTGCACGACGAGGTGCTGGGCGCGGCCGAAGCGGACGGCCTCGGTGATGTCGAAGGTGAAGGAGCTCGAGCCGCCGAGGTGACGGCCGAGGAGGACGCCGTCGAGGAAGGCGCGGCACTCGTAGTCGACGGCGCCGAAGTGCAGGAGGACGCGCTGGCCCGCCCACGCCTTCCGGCACGGTCAACGCGCGGTGGTACCAGACCGAGGGCATGAAGTCGGTCCGGTGCACGCCGGAGAGGCTGCTCTCGGGCGGGAACGGCACCAGGATCGGTTGCTCGAATCCGGTGCTGATGCGCCGCTCGTCGGGATCGGCGCCGGTCGGAGGATCCACCGCGAAGCTCCAGAGTCCGTTGAGGCTCGACCAGGTGCTTCGGCTGAAGTGGGGGCGGGGGTACTCGGTGCGGGGGGGCTTGCCCATGGAGGAGTTCCGTTCCTGGTTCTGGCCCGGCCGTAGGTGCCCGTCGGCACCGTGGCCCCGCCCTGCGAAGGGGCGAGGCCACGGGCAGGTGGGAGCGTGCCTGGGGTTCTCGGCGCGGGGGCTCGGCCTACTGGTCCAGCAGGTCCTGAACCTGTCCGTTCGCGTCCTTGAGGGCCTGGTCGATGGGCTTGCCGGTCAGCCAGATGGCCTGCAGCTCGCGGTTGAGGACGTTCTGGATGGCGTCGTAGTGGGTCGTCTGCTGCACGTCCCGCGCGATGTTGACGGTGTTGGCGTACTCGTCCCGGTGCGGCAGCGCGGCGTAGGCGGCGCTGGAGACGACGCTCTTGGAGATGCTGAGGTGGCCGGTGCGCGCCCAGTCGAGGTCGTGGTCGTAGATCCACTTGATGAGCTTGAGGGCCGCCCAGTACTTGTCCGGGTTCTGCTTCTTGAGCGTCGACGGGATCGCCCAGGTGTGCGAGTCGGCCCAGGTGGCCGGGGTCTGGAAGAGGGTCGGGAAGTCGGCCACGTAGAAGTGCTTGAGCGCCACCTTGGGGTCCTGGGCCTGCGTGTCGAGGCTGTTCACGACCCAGTCGCCGTTGACCAGGATGGCGGCGTCGCCGTTGATGAAGGCCTGCATGGAGTCGTTGTAGTTGAGGGTGGGATCGGCGTAGCCGCCCTTGAAGAGGCTCACGATGGTCTCGACGGCCTTCTTGGCCGCGGGCGAGTCGACGTTGGCCTTGCCGTTGGCGAAGAGCTCGCTGTTCTGCTGCCACACCAGCGAGAGCACCAGGCGAACGCCGATCGGGAACTGCGAGAAGTCGGCGGTGAGGTAGTCCTTGCCGGTCTTCTCCTTGACGATCTTGGCCTGCTGGAGCATCTCCTCGGGGCTGTGCGGGACCATCGGCGTGCCGTCGGCGTTGACGAGGCCCGCCTGCTTCATGATGTCCATGTTCGCGTACCACAGGTTGGCGTGGACGTCCATGGGCACGGCATAGATCTTGCCGTCGTAGGTCACGGCCGCCTTGCCCGCCGCGGTCCAGTCGCTCGGGTCGATGCCGGCCTGCGCGAGATCGGGGGTGAGGTCGGCGAGGGCGCCGAGGCTGGCGAACTCGGGGATGGCGTGTTTGTGGATCACGAAGACGTTGGGGGCGTTGCCGGCGGCGAACATCGCCTTGAGCTGGTCGTAGTAGTTCCCCCAGTCGGTGGGGAGGGTGTTCACCTTCACGCCGTTGTCGGCCGCCGAGAAGGAGTTGATGATCGTCTGGATGATGCAGGCCTCGCCGACGGCGGACTGGATGTCGGTGCCCGCCTGCTCGCAGGCGCCGAAGAAGCGGCCGAGGGTGATGTCGGTCTGGGCCATCGCGGAGGCCCCCAGGGACAGGGCCAGTGCGGCGACGAGGAGGGTGAGCGTGCGTTTCATACGGTCTCCTTTCGGTGGGGACGGCGGCGGTCGGACCGACGATGGTCTGACCGACGACGGTTCCGGACCGGTGGTTCCTCGGGCGGGGTCGCGCGGGTCGCGTCGGGGCTCACTTGCCGCCCCCCATCGCGATGCCGCGGACCACGTAGCGCTGGAAGATCAGGAACAGCAGGATCATGGGCAGGCTCGCCATGACGCCGGAGGCCATCACGCGGCCCAGGCCCTCGGACTGCGCGAAGTTGCTCTGGATGCTGGCCAGCCCCACGGTGATGGTGAACATCTCCTTGTGGTTGGCCGACACGAGCGGCCACAGGTAGTCGTTCCAGGAGTAGAGGAACGTCAGGATCGCGAGCGTCGTGAGGGCGGGGATCGACAGCGGCAGCATGACGCGGGTGAAGATCGTCCAGCGGTTGGCGCCGTCGAGCTGTGCGGCCTCCTCGATGTAGGAGGGGATCCCGCGGAAGAACTGCGTCATCAGGAACACGCCGATCGGCACCGCCAGGCGGGGCGCGATCAGCGCCTGGTAGGTGTTGTGCCAGTGCCAGTCGGCGAACATCGTGTAGAGCGGGATGAAGACGGCCTGCTCGGGGATGACGAGGCCGGCGAGGACCACCGCGAACAGGATGTTGCGGCCACGGAACGGGATGCGCGCGAACGCGAAGCCGGCCATCGACGACAGCGCCAGGACGAGCGTCGTCATCCCGATCGACACCACCATCGAGTTGAGGAACCAGCGGGGCGTGAGGCCCAGCGTGAACAGGCGGATGAAGTTGTCGAACGTGAAGGGGACCGGGATCAGGCCGAGCAGCGTGTTGGAGGTGGTGCGGGCGAGCAGCTCGTTGGGCTGCAGCGACATCGACACCATCCACAGCACCGGGATGAGCCACAGCACGGCGATCACCGTCAGGAAGGGCATGAGGATGCGGTTGCGACCGCGCTGCCCGACCATCTCAGTCCGCCCCCTGGACGCGGGCCTGGAGGAGCGAGAAGCCCAGCATGAAGATGAAGAGGAACACCGACAGGGCCGAGGCGTAACCGAGCCGCGAGTTCTGGAAGGCGGTCTGGTAGATGTAGCGCACCAGGACCTGGGTGCTGTCGTTGGGCCCGCCGCGGGTGATGAGGTGCGACTGCCCGAACACCTGGAACTGCAGGATGATCTGCAGCACCACCACCAGCGTGGTCGTGCGGGACAGGGCCGGCAGCGTGATGTTCCGCAGGATGGTCCAGCCGCCCGCGCCGTCGATGCGGGCGGCCTCGTAGAGCTCGTCGGGGATCTCCTGCAGCCCGGCGAGGTAGATGATCATCGCGAAGCCGATCGACCACCACACGGTGGTGATGACGATGGCGGGCATGGCGAGCGAGGTGTTGGTGATCCACTCGATCGGCTGCATGCCCAGCCCCCGCATGACGTTGGCGAGGATCCCCTGCTTGGGGCTGAACATGAACTGCCAGATGAGCGTCACGACGGTGACCGAGAGCACCTGGGACAGGAAGAAGGCGGTCCGCAGGGCGGCGGCGTGGCGGCTCTGCCGGTTGAGCGCGATGGCGAGCGCCAGCGCGATCACCGTCACCATCGGCACGGTGAGCAGGACGAACAGGAGCGTGTTCCACACGATGTGCCAGAAGCGGCGGTCGAACCAGCGGCCGTCGCTGGCGGGGTGGATGCCGAGCGCCACGCCGAACAGCAGCACGCCGATGACGGCGAAGAGGATCGCCGTGCTCCAGCGCAGGCGCCCCGAGGAGGCGAACGCCACGGCCGCCACCACGGCGGCGAGCCCGATCAGCCGGGCCCACACCAGGTGATCGACGCCCCACACCAGGTGCTGGCCCCAGACCATGTGGACGTAGTTCTTGAGGCCCACGAAGTGCTTGGCCGCGGGGTTGAACACGACGGCGAGCAGGTTCCAGTCGTGGAGGCTGATCCAGATGCCCTTGAAGAAGGGGTAGATGAGGAACAGGCCGTAGGCGACGAGGAAGGGCGCGGCGAAGCCGTAGCCCTCCAGGTTGTCCTGCAGGCCGCGGGCCCGTCGTCGCGGGCCCGCCCTGGGGGCCGGCTGGGGCCTGATCGGTGCTGGGGTCTCCATGCTCGCCTCCTCGCTCGCGTTCTCCGCGGCTGCCCATCGGCAAAGCAACAGGAATTACTGATGTAATGCAGGTTTTAGCACGAGTAAGGGGGGCCTGTCAATGCGCGGCGCCCCTCGAGCGGCCCGACGACGAGCCTTCGAGGGCGGTGTTCGTCGGTCGTGGCGGCGATCCCTGCCGGCTCCGACCGCGACGGGATACCTTCGGAGGATCCTGAAGCAATCTGCTACAATCCGCCCGTGGCGACCCGCGCCGACGTGCCGGCCGATCCCGAGCTGCTCCTCACGCTCGATGCCTCGCGGGAGGAGGGCCGCGCCGTCCTCAAGGCGCTGGCGTCCGAGCCCCGCACGCGCATCCTGGAAGTGCTCTCCGAGCGGCTGCTCAACGTGAGCGAGATCGCGGAGGCGCTGTCGATCCCGCTGTCGACGGCGACCCTTCACGTCAACGTGTTGGAGGACGCGGGCCTGCTCCGCGCCGACCTGCGACCCGGCGAGCGTGGCCTCCAGAAGGTGTGCCAGCGGGTGTACGACCAGGTCCTCATCCGGATCCCCGGTCACGAGCGGGAGCCCGAGCAACAGATCGTGGAGCTGTCGATGCCGGTCGGCGGCTACGTGCGCTCGGAGGTGAACCCCACCTGCGGGTTGGCGAGCGAGGACAGCGTGATCGGCTTCGCGGACGACCCCACCTCGTTCTTCGAGCCCGAGCACGTCCGCGCACAGCTCCTGTGGTTCCGCAGCGGCTTCGTGGAGTACCACTTCCCGAACCGCCTGCCGCCGCGCACCGTCGCCGACGCGGTGTGGTTCAGCATGGAGGTCTGCTCCGAAGCGCCCATGCACGACGACGACTGGCCCTCGGACATCACGGTCTGGATCAACGACCGTCGGGTGGGCACCTTCACCAGTCCCGCCGACTTCGGCGGCCAGCGCGGGCTGTTGACGCCGGTCTGGTGGGACAGCCGGAACTCCCAGTACGGGCTGCTCAAGGAGTGGCGCGTCGAGAAGAGCGGGAGCTACGTCGACGGGGTGCGCGTCTCGGACGTCACCATCGACGACCTCGCCATCGACCGCTCCCGACACGTCTCCGTCCGCGTCGGCGTCGAGCCGGATGCGGCCCATGTCGGGGGGCTCAACCTCTTCGGGCGGCGCTTCGGGAACTACCCCCAGGACCTGGCCCTGCGGTTGCGCTACCACCGGCCCGAGGAGCTCGGCGTCGCCAACGGGGCATGACCCCGCGGCCGCGCCTCAGGCCGGCGGGTCGAGGAACGCCACCCCATGGCCGGGCACCTGCACGCCGTCGACGGCGGCGTCGTCGGCGCCGAAGTTGAGCAGCGCGCCGCGGCCGACGCGGCTGCGGCGCACGGCCTCGGGCAGGCGCGTGGTCGCTACGCCGGACTCGGCCAGCAGCGGCTCGAGCACGGCGCTCAGCAGGCCGGGTTCGCCCCAGGCGCCGAGGGTGAGGCACGCCCCCTTCCCGACCGCGCGGCGGGTCAGCGCCGCGGCGCCGCCGTAGGCCGGCTCGCGGTAGCGCGCGAGTACCTGGGCGGCCCCGGGTTCGGAAGCGTCCTCCGCCTCGAGCAGATCGGCCCAGGTCGTGAAACCGAGGACCGCCCCGTCGAGCTCGACCTCGCCCGTCACGCCCGGCCGCAGCGCGTCGACGCGGTCGATGCGCACCCCGCTGAGGCTCCGCAACGGGCCGGGGGCCGGTGCCTGGGCGATGTTGCTGCGGGTCTTGGCGCCGCTGCGGGGGCCCAGCAGGAGGCGGCCGCCCGCCTCGACGTAGCGCTGCAGGCGCTGCGCGCGCGCCTCGTCCATCAGGTGAAGCGAGGGCGCGACGACCAGCGAGAACGCCGCCAGATCGCGATCGGGGTGGGTGATCGCCACGTCGACGCCGAGGGCGCGCAGCACGCCGTAGAAGGCGAGCTGCAGGCCCCAGTAGCTCCAGCCTTCGGCGTGGGGCTGCAGCTCGGTGGCCCACAGGTCCTCGTAGTCCAGCAGCAGCGCCACCCGGGGACGTGTGCCGGAGATCGGCGCCAGCTCCGTGGCCACGCGGCGGACCTCGGTGCTGGCGGGCGCCGGGCGGCCGTCGTGCAGCTCGAGCCCGGCATGCATCAGCTCCTGCGCGCCGAGGGCGGCGCGCCACCGGAAGTACGACACGACCTCGGCGCCGTGCGCGAACGCCTGGTGCGCCCACAGCCGCACGGCCCCGTCGGCCGGCAGCGGGTTCGTCTTCGCCCAGTTAACCGCGCCCGGCTGCATCTCCATCACCCAGAAGGGCCGGTCCTTGAGGCCGTGCAGGAGGTCGTGGTTGAAGCCGATCAGGTCGGGATGGCCGACCCGCAGGTAGCGCTCCTTCACGGCGGCCGGCAGCGGGCTCTCCTCGAGCATGCCCAGCGGGTAGGCGTCCCAGGCCAGGAGGTCGAGGTCGGCGGCGAGGGCGAAGGCGTCGTAGTCGCCGAAGAAGCCCATGGTGTTGTGGAGGACCGGCCTGTCCGAGTGGTCACGGAGGATATCGACCTGCAGGCGGTTGTAGCGGACCACTTGGTCGGAGGCGAAGCGGTAGAAGTCCAGGCTGTGGCTGGGGTTCGCTTCGGTGACCGCCTGGCCCGGCAGCTCCACCTCGTCGAAGTGGCGGACTTCCTGGCTCCAGAAGACGGTCCACCACGCTTCGTTGAGGGCGTCCACGCTGCCGTAGCGCTCGCGCAACCAGTCCTGGAAGGCGCTGCGGCAGCGCGGGCAGTAGCAGCGCACGGTGTCGTGGCAGCCGTACTCGTTGTCGGTCTGCCAGGCACCGACGGCGGGGTGCGCGCCGTAGCGCCCGGCCAGCAGCGTCACCATGCGGCGTGTCTCGCTCCGGTAGGCGGGGCTGCTGAAGCACACGTGGCGACGCGAGCCGAAGCCGCGCACGCGGCCGTCGCGGCCCACCGGGAGGATCTCCGGATGGCGATCGACCAGCCACTTGGGCGGCGTGGCCGTGGGGGTGCCGAGCACGACCCGCAGGCCGGCATCGGCCAGGGTGTCGATGGCGCGGTCGAGCCAGCCGAAGGCGAGGCGGCCGGGCTCGGGTTCGAGCCGGCTCCAGGCGAACTCGCCGATGCGCACCCAGCGCAGGCCGAGATCGGCCATGCGCCGGGCCTCGTGCTCCCAGGCCTCCTCGGGCCAGTGCTCGGGGTAGTAGCAGACGCCGAGGGCGGATGACGGCAACTCGGGCATGGGGTCCTCGATTCAGCGGGCGGGGGCCGGTCAGTCCTTGACCGCGCCCGCAGTGATGCCCGCCACGAAGTAGCGTTGCAGGAACAGGAACAGCACCAGGAAGGGCACCGTGGCGATGGCGGTGCCGACCATGATGCCGCCCCAGGACACGCGGGTGAGGCCCACCAGGGTGCCCAGCGCCACCGGGATGGTGTAGGCCTGCTTCTGCGTCAGGATGAGCAGCGGCCAGAAGAAGTCGTTCCACTGGAACAGGAACACCACGATCGCCACCGCGGCCAGTGCCGGCCGCATGATCGGCAGCACCACCTGCAGGAAGATGCGCGCCTCCCCGGCGCCGTCGATGCGGGCGGCCTCCAGCAACTCGCTGGGCACCGACAGCATGTTCTGGCGCATGAAGAAGATGCCGAGCGGGTAGGCGAGCCACGGCAGGATGACGGCGATCCAGGTGTTCGCCAGCCGCAGGTCGCGCGCGATGAGAAGGTACTGCGGGATGGCGCGGACCTCGAACGGGATGGTGAGTGCCGCGACCACCACCATGAACAGGGCTGCGCGTCCGCGGAACGAGAACTTGGCGAAGGCATAACCGCCCATGGCCGAGATCATGGTGGCGAACACCGTGAAGATCGAGGCGATGGCGACCGAATTGAAGACGTTGCGCAGGAACGGCAGGTCGCTGTTCAGGTCCTTCCAGTTGGCCGCCAGGCTGCTGCCCGGCGCCAGGCTGGGCGGCACCGACAGGATCTCGTGGTTGGCCTTGGTGGCAGCCACGATCATCCACACGATGGGCATCAGGAAGGCGAGCGCCAGCACCAGCATGCCGGCGTTGAGCGCGATCGCCTGGACCAACCGCTGGCGCCTCACGGCTCCCGTCCCCCGACCACGCGGATCTGGATGAACGAGAACACCGCCGCGATCAGCGCCACGGTGTAGGCGATGGCCGAGGCGTAGCCGAAGTTGAACGAGCGGAAGCCCTGCTTGTACAGGTAGGTGATGAGCGTCTCGGTGGCGCCGCCCGGCCCGGTGCTGGTGATCAGCCAGGGCTCGGTGAAGAGTTGCAGCGTGCCGATGGTGGAGAGTACGAAGCAGAACAGCAGCACCGGGCGCAGCAGAGGCAGTGTGATCCGCAGGAACTGCTGCCAGCCGCTGGCCCCGTCGATCCGGGCCGCCTCGTAGAGCGACAGCGGGATCGACTGCAGGCCCGACAGCAGGATGATGGCGTTGTAGCCTGTCCAGCGCCAGGTGATGGCGATCATCACCGTGATGAGTGCCGGCGCCCCCTGCGAGAGCCAGTTCACCGCTGACAGCCCGAGAACGTGCAGGCCGTAGTTGAGCACGCCGAACTCGGTGTTGAAGATCAGGCGGAAGACGGCGGAGTACGGTACCGCCCCGAGCACGAGCGGCGCGAAGAACGCGAAGCGGAAGAAGCCCTTGAGGCGTAGCAGATCGCTGTTGAAGGCGATCGCCAGCGCCACTGCCAGCACGAGCATCACGGGCACCTGCACCACCAGGATGGTCAGGGTGTTGCCGAGCGCCTTCCAGAAGAAGGGGTCGTGGATGAGCCGGTCCCAGTTGAACGACCAGCTGAAGGTCCAGGGGCGCCGCCGGGTGTTGACGAACGAAAGATAGAACGAGTACGCGATCGGGTAGATCCAGAACAGCGCGAACAGCGCGAAGAACGGGCTGAGGAAGAGATAGGGCGTGAGGGGACTTCGGCGCCGCCGCGATCGGTGCGATGCTCCGGGGGGTACGGCCGCGCGGCCGCTGCCGAGGCTCACGGGGCTCTCCGCCGGCGTGACGGAAGCGAGGCGTGGGTCGATGGCGGGCGCGTGGACATGGACACTGCGTTCACGGACACTGCGTTCACGGTCGGCGGGCTCGACGGGGCCGGTGGGTCCGGCGCGCGTGGTACGCGCGCCGGACCCCGTCCGGTTACTTCGCGACCGGCAGGCCCGTGGCCTGCGAGATCTGTCGGGCCGCGGTATCGAGCGCGGTCTTGGCGTCGGGGTACTTGCCGTCGAGGTAGTCGTTGACGACGGCGATCATGACGTTGCGCGCTTCCTGGAAGAACTGCGTCCCCACCACGGGCGGGACGTCGCCCAGGGTGCCGAGGATGGTCTTCCAGATCGCTTGGTTGTCGAAGTAGGGCACGCCCTGGTCGAGCCGCGGGTCGTTCATGACGGACAGCAGGGAGGGCGTCAGGCCGTAGTTGAACAGGATGTTGATCTGGTTGTCCTTGTTGGCCAGCGCGTTGGTGACGAAGTCGTAGGCCAGCTTGGGGTTCTTCGACGAGCTCGGGATGGCCAGCGCGGAGCCGCCGAGGTTGGAGGCGCGGACGCCGCCCGGCGTCAGCGCCGGGGTGATGTAGACGCCCCACTTGCCGCTCTGGTCGGGCGCCTCGGACTCGATGGTGCCGGCATACCAGGAGCCGAAGAAGGCGGACGCTTCCTTGCTCTGCTGGAAGAACTGGATCTGGTTGCCCCAGTCGCCGGGCCACAGGATGCCGGCGTCCCACAACTGCTTCATCGTGGACATGGCGGTGACGCAGCCGGGCTGGTTGACCGTGACGTTGTTGCCGGCGTTGTCGAAGTAGAAGCAGCCTGCCTGGTTGGCGAGCATGCGGAACCACTCGTCGTCCGTGCCCTTGGCGATGGTTCCCATCTTGACGTCACCGTTGAAGAGGGTGACGAGCTTCTTGCCCTCGGTGGCGAAGTCGTCCCAGGTGTTGATGGAGGCGGGGTCGATGCCGGCCTGCTGGTAGAGGTCACGGCGGTAGAAGATCGCCGTGGGGCCGGAGTCGTAAGGGATGGCGTAGACGGCGCCGTCCTGGGTGAGCTCCGCCCACTTGAAGGCGGGGAAGTCCGGCTTGAGGCTGTCGGCGCCGAGCGTGCGCAGGTCGGTGAAGCAGTCGGGGAACTGCGCCCAGAACACCTGGGCCTCGTTGTTCTCGACCAGGTACACGTCGGGCATGTCGAGCCCGCCGGCGGCGCAGCCGGCCAGGCCACGATCGTAGACGTTCTGGTTGCCGAGGTCCTCGACGTTCACCTGGACGCCGGGGTGCATCTGCTGGAAGCTGGCGACGGTGCTCTCCAGCGCCGGCTTGTTGATGTCCCACACCCAGACGTCGAGAGTCTGGGCGCTGACCAGGCCGGTCAGCACGAGCGTGGCGAGAACGAGCGTGATCCTTCTCAACCGATCCACCTCCCTCGGTTGGCGCGCGTCCCGATGCCGGTAGCCCGTCCGTCGTGGTCGGGGTGTTGCGGCGCAGGTCGTGCCAACCGTGACGGCGCCGTCACCCCCTCCGGGTGGTCACTGGGACGGGTGGAATCTGAAACCGAGATCCTCCGCCCAGGACGGTTCCGGTGCCGACTGCGCAGGTTGCGCGCTGTCTCGACAGTAGCCACGCCCTTGCCGGCCGTCAAAGGCGATTGTCCCGAGCATCGGGTCGGGCGCCGACGGCCCCTCTGGAGGGGCTCGGTAGAGGTTCTGGGTGGGGGGTCCGGGTGGGGGGTCTGGGTGGGGGGTCCGGGCGGAGGTGATCTAGCTGGGACGTTCGAGCAGCGCGTCGACCAGCAAGCCGCGCAGCAGGCCCCGGTAGACGCCATCGATGACGAGGTCCTCGGCGGCCACCTCGAGGGTGGGGTAGCGCGGGTTGTGGGGGCGCAGGGCGAAGCGCTCCGGTTCGAGCCGGTCGAGGTACTTGAGGGTGACGTCACTCCCCTCGACGCGCACGGCGCAGATCTCACCGCTGCGCTGCGGCGGGCGCTTGTCGAACAGCACCACGTCGCCGTCCTGGATGAGGTCGGCCATGGAATCGCCCTCGACGCGCAGCGCGAAGCTGCCGTCTTGCAGGCCGCTCAGCGGGAGGTAGCCCTCGGCCTCGGCCAGCGCCTCGCTGAGCGCGCCGGCGGGGATGCCGCCGAGGACCGGCACGCCGGTGGCCCCGGCAGGCAGCGCCAGGTGGGGGGAGCGGCCGCGGCCGCGGCTCTCGAACACCAGGAAGCCCTTGCGATCGAGGGCTTCCAGGTGCTGCTTGAGCGAGACGTAGTGCACGCCCATCGAGCGGGCGAACGCAGACAGCTCCGGCATCGTGCCGGTGCGTCGGTGATGGTCGCGCAGGCGCTCGTACACCTTGCGCTGCGTAGGAGAGAGGTCTTCCTTCACGTTACCTTAAATGGTAAGGTGAAGACGTGGGCGCTGTCAACGGTGGGCGCGCAAGGCGCGTCCGGCGGGCCGCCGGAGTCGGGCCCGTACCCCCGAACGCCCGAACGCGACCGACTGCGGCCGAACCCGCGCGGGGCGCGCAGAAGGGGGAGAAACGCCGTGCAGAACACGATGGAAGGCGTGATGCCCGGCCCCGGAGGGGTAGACAGGGTGCCCCCTGTGCTGCTATAGTTTATGTAGTTGGTTCGCTCTCTCCGCGTCCTCATGCATGGACGCGTTTTTCCACACGTGACAACGAACCGTTCGAGGAGCTGAAAGGATCATGATGCTCGACACTTTCGAATCGCTCGAGACGCCGTCGAACTGCGAAGCACCGGATATCGTCCCCCGCGGGCTGGCCCTGCCGACGCGTACGTTGGAGCCGGGTCAGGTGTTGTTCGAGGCGAATCGGGAGGCGAGCAGCCTGTACGTGGTGAACTTCGGTGTGCTGAAGGCGGTGGTGCCCACCAGCCTGGGGCGCGATCGCATCGCCGATCTGTACGGCGCCGGGGACGTGCTCGGCTTGAGCGCGTTGGACGGCGGCCTGCACGCCGAGACGGTGACCGCGGTGCACGACGCCTGCCTCACCCCCATCGACCCGCAGCAGGCGATGAACGACCGCAGCCTGCGCGATTACGTGCTGCGCAGCCTGGCGCGGCAGCTCAGGAGAAGCCGCGAGATGCTCGACGAAGCCGAGATGCCGGTCGGTGCGCGCGTCACCCGCGCGTTCCTGCGGCTGGCTCGGCAGTTCGGGCAGCCCAGCGACAGCGCCGGCGAGCACCTCGAGGGCGGCGGCATCGACGGCGGCGTGAAGCTGCCGCTGGCGCTGACGCACGAGGACCTGGCGGACCTCACCGGCTCCAGCCGCGTGACCATCACCCGCATCCTCGGCGAGCTGCGGGCCGAGGGCGCCCTGGAAGGCACCCGCGGCGTGTACGTCGCCAACCTCGACGGGCTGGAGCGCGCCACCGACCACTACGTCATGCAGGTGCTCTGACCCCGCACCCCCTTCGCGAATCGCTTCGCGAACCCCGCTCGCTCTCCGCCGCCCCGGCCACCACGGCCGGGGCGGTTCTTGGTGTGGCGGTTGGAGGACGCGACGGGCCGGGCCCTCGGCAGCTCTGGAGGCACGGGCGTAGGGTGGAGCGCCGTACCGCTCCGGCGAGGCTCCTATACTCGGAGGTGGCATGCTGACTTTCACCGATACCGCCCGCAAGCGCGTTGCGCACTTCCTCGAATTGCAGAAGGACCAGGAGGTGAGCGCGCTGCGCATCGCCGGCGACCGTACGTCGCAGCGGCTGTGGCTGGTCAAGCCCAGCGACCGCGAGGAGACGGACGCCGTGTTCCGCGTCGACGACTTCGAGGTCTACCTGGATCCCCTCACCTCGGATCGGCTCTCCGGCGCCACCGTCGACTTCGTCGAGGGCGCCATGCAGAGCGGGTTCCGGGTGTTCTTCCCGAGCCCGAGCTGGAGCGATCCGCTGGCCCAGAAGGTGCAGGAGGTCATCGACACCGTCATCAACCCCGGGGTGGCCGCGCACAGTGGCAACGTCAGCCTGGAAAGCGTGGAGGACGGGGTCGCCTACATCTCGTTCGGTGGAGGGTGCCAGGGCTGCGGGGCGGCCGACCTCACGCTCAAGGGCGGGGTCGAGCGCATCCTCACGCAGCACGTTCCCGAGATCATCGCCGTGCGCGACAGCACGGATCATGCCGCCGGCACCAGCCCGTACTACGTGTCGACCGACGGCGCCACGGAGTCGCCGCTCTCCTGAGCCCGGCGCGCCGGGGCTAGCCGGCCGCGAGCAGGGAGCTGATGGCGCCGCGCAGGTCGGTGCCGGTGAGGGGTTTGTTGAGGAACAGATCGGCGCCGGCGTCCTCGGCGCGCCGGCGCGTGGCGTCGTCGATCAGCGCCGTCATGATGATGACCGGCACGCCCTGAAGGCGTCTCAGGCGGCGAGCCCGCGCACACACGTCGAGGCCCGTCATGAACGGCATGTTCACGTCGAGGATCATCATGTCCGGGGTGTGCGATTGCAGATAGGTGAGGGCGTCGTGCCCGTTCTCGACGCTGATCACGTCGAGCTTGTAGGCGCCCAGGACGAGTTCCAGCAGACGGAGATGACCGGGGTCATCGTCCGCGACCAACACGGTACGGTTGGGCGCGCCCATGCTGGAGCATAGGGGCGGGGTTCTTACAGGATTCTGACAAGGGCGTACAGGGTGCCGTGTAGGACAGTGTGCCTGGGCGGCATCCGGGAATCGTCTTGTCCTGGGCCCGTTCCGGCGCCCGGCTGGGCCCGGCGGTATACTCGCGCAACCCGGCCTCCGGCCGATCAGGACGGTGCCCATGCCTTTCAGCCGATCGAAGCCGCACGACGCCCACGCGGTCACGACGGACGAGATCCGTCATGCGGTCGACGTGGCGGCCGGTCGGCGGCCGGCGACGCTGCTGCTCAAGGACGCCCGCCTGCTCAACGTCTTCGACGGGCGCATCCGTCGGGTCAGTGTCGCCATCGCCGGTCGGCTCATCGCCACGGTCGGGAGCGCCGACGACGCCCCGGCTGCCGAGACCACCGTGGACCTGCGCGGCGCCTACCTGACGCCGGGACTGATCGACGGCCACGTGCACATCGAGTCGTCGTTGGTGACGCCCGCGGCCTACGCCGAGGGTGTGGTGCCGCGGGGCGTCACGGGGGTGGTGTGCGATCCTCACGAGATCGCCAACGTCGCCGGGGTGCCGGGAGTGCAATGGCTGCTCGAGCGCTCCCGCGACCTGCCGATGGACGTCTGGGTGACGGTGCCGAGCTCGGTCCCCTCCACCACCATGGAGACGGCGGGGGCGGCGCTTGGCCTTCGGGAGATCGAGGAACTGCTCGAGCACCCCCAGGTCGTCGGCGTTGCCGAGATGATGAGCTTCCCGGCGGTGGTGGCGGGCGACGACGCCGAGCTGGGCAAGGTGGCGCTGGCCGAGGCGGCGCGCAAGACGGCCGAGGGGCATGCCCCCGCGCTCGGCGGCCGCGCTCTGCAGGCCTACCTGGCCAGCGGCATCGGATCGGACCACGAGAGCACCACGCTGGAGGAGGGGCGCGAGAAGCTCGCTGCCGGCGTGTTCCTGATGGTGCGCGAGGGCTCGGTGACGCGCGACCTGGACGCGCTGCTGCCGCTGGTGCGCCCCGATCATGCCGACCGCATCGGCTTCGTGACCGACGACCGCCTGCCGCACGATCTGCTCGAAGAGGGCGGGGTGGACTGCCTGGTGCGCCGCGCCATCCAGGCCGGTGCCGATCCGGTCTACGCCGTGCGTTGCGCCAGCTACAACGTCGCCCGCCACTACGGCCTGCGGCGCCGTGGCGCCGTGGCCCCCGGCTACGTGGCCGACCTGGTCGTGATCGACGACCTCACGGCGTTCCGGGCGCACGCGGTCTACAAAGGCGGGCGGCGCGTCGCCGTGGACGGGCGTTTCGAACCCGACGGGGCGAGCGGGAGCGCCCCCGTGCCCGGGGCGAACGACGCGGTGCTCGGCACCGTGCGGCTCCCACGCCTGGAGCTGGCGGACCTTCGCCTGGAAGACCCGGGCGGGCCGGTGCGCGTGATCCGCGCGCTCCCCAACCAGATCCTCACCGGCACCCTCGAGCTGCGCCCTTCGGTGGAGGGCGGCGCCGTGGTGGCCGACCCGTCGCGGGACCTGCTCAAGCTCGCGTGCGTGGAACGGCACGGCCGCCACGGTGCCGTGGCCCTGGGCCTGGTGACGGGCTTCGGGCTGCAGCGGGGCGCTCTGGCGTCCACCGTGGGACACGATCACCACAACCTGCTGGCGGTGGGCGTCGATGACGAGGCCATGCTGATGGCGGCCGCGCGGCTGCAGGAGCTGGGCGGCGGCTTCGTGGCGGTGGAGGGCGGCCGGGTGTTGGCCGAGCTGCAGCTGGAGATCGCCGGGCTCGTGACCGACGCCCCTCTGGCCGATGTCCGCCGGAGCATGCGGGCGCTGGACGACGCCGCCGTGACGCTGGGCGCGACGCTTCCGTCGCCGTTCATGGCGCTGTCGTTCCTGGGGCTGCCGGTGATCCCGGAGCTCCGCCTCACCGACCGTGGCCTGGTGGACGTGCTCGCGGGGCGCATCGTGCCGTTCGCCGTCGAGGGCTGAGATGAGCGCTCCGGCGTTGCTGCGGGGGACCGTCATGCACGTACCGCGCGACCCGTTCCGGGACGGTGGGGCGCTGGAGGCCTTCGGCGACGGGGCGCTGGCTCTGCAGGACGGCCGCGTGCTGGCGAGCGGGGACTACGCGGCGCTGCGCAGGCGCTACCCCGAAGCTCCGGTCGACGACCGCCGCGGCGCGGTGATCGTGCCCGGTCTGGTGGACGCCCACGTGCACTACCCGCAGGTGCCGGTCGTGGGCGCGGTGGGCATGCGGCTTCTCGACTGGCTGGAGCGCCGTACGCTGCCCGAGGAAGCACGCTACGCCGATCCCGACTACGCCGCCGCCCGCGCCGACGTCTTCCTGCGGCTGCTTGCCGCCAGCGGCACCACCACGGCCCTGGTGTTCGGCGCCCACTTCGCGCCCGCCATGGAGCGCTTCTTCCAGTCCGCGGAGCGCTCCGGGCTGCGCGTCGCCGCCGGGCTCACCGTGGCGGACCGCAACCTGCGCCAGGCGCTCCACACCACCCCGGAGCGGGCGCTGGCCGAAGGGCTCGAGCTGGCCCGCCGCTGGCACGGCCGCGGCCGCCTGCGCTACGCGGTCACCCCGCGCTTCGCGCTGTCGTCGAGCGAGGCGCTGCTGGAGGCGTGCGGGGAGCTGCTCGGCACGGGCCCCGACCTGCTGTTCACCACCCACCTCAACGAGAGCGAGGAGGAGATCGAGGCGGTGAAGGGACTCTTCCCCTGGGCCGGCGATTACCTGGCGACCTACGAGCGCTTCGGCCTGGTGGGGGAGCGTTCGCTCTTCGCGCACGACGTGCACCCCGACGAGGGGGAGCTGGGGCGCCTGGCCGCGGCGCGCGCCACGGTGGTGCACTGCCCCACCAGCAACGTCTCGCTCGGCAGCGGGCTGTTCCCCCTGCGCCGACATCTCGACGCCGGCGTGCGGCTGGCGCTCGGCACCGACGTCGGGGCGGGGACCGGCTTCGGCCTGCTCAAGGAGGCGCTGGCTGCCCACCAGGTCCAGATGTTGCGCGCCGACGGCGCGGCGCTCGACCCGGCGAGGCTGCTCTACCTGGCCACCGGCGCCGGCGCCAGGGCGCTCGGGCTGGGTGGCGTGGTGGGGGACTTCGCGGCCGGACGCGAGGCCGACCTGCTGGTGCTGCGACCGCGGCCGGGATCGACCCTTGCCGAGGTCCTTGCGCACGCCCAGGACGCCTCCGCGGCGCTGGCCGCGCTGATCACGCTGGCGGGCGAGGAGAGCATCGAAGAGGTCCGGGTGGCGGGCGAGCGCGTCCATGGCGGGCCCTCCGCGGAGGGTGCCGGACTTGACGCGGGCCCCGCCGCCGGGCCATAACCTACGGGATGCTCCTCCACCTCGTCGCGGACTTCGGTGTGGGCGATCTGGCGTTCGCCGAGGTCGCGCAACGCCTCAAACGCAGGCTCCCCGAAGCGGAGCTGGTGCTGACGGCCGTCCCCCCTTCGCTACCCTGGCCGCCGGCTTCGTCAGCGCGCAGCTCGCCCTCAACGAAGCCCCGCCGGGGACGGTGGTGTTCCACAACGTGGCGCCGCGGCGCGACGACGAGCGGCCGCGGGCCGACAACGCCGGCGAGCGGCTGGTGGCCGCGCACCTGCCCGGTGGCAGCTGTGTGGTGGGGGTGCACGCCGGCCACGCCTTCTCGTTCTTCAAGCAGGCGGGCGTCGAGCTCCACTACGCGCAGGCCGGGGCGGCCGGCTCGCAATTCCGCTCGCGTGACGTCTTCCCGGACGCGGTGGCGGCGCTGGCGCGCGGCGAGGCGCACGCTCTGCACGAACGGCTGCCTGCCGACGCGGTGCCGGACGTGCCCGAGGGGCGGGTGGCGTACATCGACGGGTTCGGCAACCTCAAGACGACGTGGGCGGCCCCCGGCCCCTTCGCGCCCGGCACGCGCGTCCGAGTACGCGTCGGGGAGGCCGAGCGCATCGCGTTCGTGAGTGGCGGGAGCTTCTCGGTGCCGGCCGGCACGCTGGCGTTCGCGCCCGGCAGCAGCGGCTGGCCGCTGGTGGGCGGCGGCAGCATGCGCTTCATGGAGCTCTTCCTGCGCGGCGGCAGCGCCGCCAAGGCGTTCGGCCGGCCTGCCGTGGGCGCGCGCGTCGAGGTCGCCCTCGAGGCGGTGCCGACCTGAGCGCTCAGTCCAGCTCGATCTCCAGGCCCTGCAGCAAGGCAGTGGCGTCCGGCAGGGAGAAGTGCGCGCCCCGCACGCGGGTGCTGCGCACGTCGATGGCGTAGTTGCGCGCCTTGCGCAGGTCGGCGCCGCAGAGGTCCGCTCCCTCGAAGTTGGCGCCGGCGAAGTCGGTTCCCCGACACACGGCGTCGACGAGCACGGCACGGCGGAAGTCGCACTCGTGGGCCACGCAGTGATGGATGCGGCGGCCTTCCAACGCGCAGTCCTGGAAGACCGCGAAGTCGAGGATGCAGTCCCGGAAGTCGACCTCGAGGGGGTCGTGGAGGGTGGCGGTTGCACGCGCCCAGTTCACCCCCGTAAGGTTGCAGGCATCGAAGCTGACGTCGCGGAAGACGCTGCCGCCGACGTCGACCAGGCTCAGGTCGCAGGCGACGAACGAGCACGCCAGGAAGCGGCAATCCCGGAACGCGACCTCGCGCAGATGGGCGTCGTCGAAGGTGCAGCCCACGAAGGTCGAGCCCTCGACGGCGCGCGTCTGCTCGAGGTTGCGGAAGGCGGTGTCGCGGTAGTGGCGTCCGCTCTCGATGGGCATCAGGCTGTGCACGGATCGGCTCCTCGCCGCAGGTCGTCCGGCCGGTTGACGTTGCTCAGCACCGAGCGCCCACAGGCCGCTTCGACCTCGCCGCGGTCGACCTCGACCAGGGGGAGTACGCGCAGCAGCCCCTGCATGTCGAGCAGCCCGCCGTCGAGCCGTGTGCGGGCCTCGGCGAGCGCGGAGCGCGGGTAGAGGGCGGCGAGGGGCTCGAGCCGGCCCTCCGGGTCGCGCACCACCACCGCCCGACCGTCCCGGGCGCGGCTGCAGAGCAAGTGCCAGAATTCGGGGGTGAGGCAGGGGAGGTCGCAGGCGGCAAGCGCCAGCCAGGTGCCGGCGGCCGCTTCCAGCGCGGTCTCGAGGCCGCCCAGCGGTCCCCGGCCCTGCCGCAGGTCCGGGACGAAGCGGGCTCCGTCGATCGGGTACGGCTTGCCCACCAGCAGCCGTTCCCGGGCCGGCGCCAGGCTGGCCAGCACGCGGTCGAGCAGCGTGTGCCCGCCGATCACGTGTAGCGCCTTGTCGGCGCCGAAGCGCGAGGAGCGGCCTCCGCACAGCACCGCCGCCGTCACGTCCTCGAGGCGGAGGGGGCGGCGGGCGCTCTCCGCGGGATCGTCGGAAGCCCTGTCCATGCGTGCGTCATTCTAGGCCGAGCGGGCGCCCCGCGCCCAGCAGCGCGTCGCGGAAGGACACCGTAGACTGGCCCATGCCGCGTTCGCCGGCCGTGCGCAAGGGGATCGCGCTGCTGCTATGGCTGGCGCTGCTGACGGCGTTCCTGGCGGCAGCCGCGCGCCATCCTGGGGGCGTGGTGGGTGTGCTGGAGACGGCGCTACGGACCGTCCGCCTCTCGCCCCAGGGCCTGCTGCTGCTCGCCGGCATCTACCTCGTGCGTCCCTTGCTGCTGCTTCCGGTGACGGTGCTGACCGCGTTCTGCGGCTTCCTGTTCGGCCCCCTGTGGGGCGTGGCGGTCGCGCACGTCGCGGCGCTGGCATCGGCCTCGATGGGCTACCTGCTGGTGCGCCGTTGGCGAGGGCGGCGCCCCGCAGCTGCGGCGGACGAGAGCCCGGTCACGCCGCCGGGGTGGATGGGACGGCTGCGGCACGGGGCCTTCGAGGCCGTGCTGGTGAGCCGCCTGAGCTTCGTACCGGGTGACCTGGTCAACGGTGCGGCCGGTGCCCTGGGCCTCCCGTTCGGACCGTTCGCGGCGGCCACCGCGCTGGGCGGTCTGCCCGGAACGGTGGTCGGGGTCCTTGCCGGTGCGGGCATGCGCGGGCAGGGCTTCAGCGCCGCCGCGATCGCGTTGCGGCCCGGCTTCGTCGCGGCCTCGCTGGCGCTGGCGCTCGTGAGCCTTGCCCTGGCGGTCACGTTGCGTCGGCGCCAGCGTCCCTCCGGGGCGGGGACCGGGGCGGGGACCGGGGACGGAGCTTCAGAGCGCGAAGCGCTCGTCGGCCAGGTCGGAGAGGTGCCGGCCGATCGCCAGCGAGGCGGTCGCGGCCGGTGAGGGTGCGTTCAGGACGTGGATGGCGCGGTGACTCTCGCGGATGACGAAGTCGTCGAGCAGCTTGCCGTCGCGGCCCATCGCCTGGGCGCGCACGCCTGCGCCGCCGCGCCGCACGTCGGCCACCTCGATCTCCGGCAACAGGCGCTGGATGGCGCGCACGAAGGCCACCTTCGAGAACGAGCGGTAGTACTCGTACAGCCCGATGCCGAGGAACGAGCGCGCCATGCGCCACAGCCCGGGGAAGGTGAGGCTGTCGGCGGTGTCGCGCAGGCTCACGTCGAGCACGCTGTAGCCCTCACGGTCGAAGGCCAGCACGGCGTTCGGGCCCGCCTCCACCTCGCCCGCCACGGTGCGGGTGAGGTGGACGCCGAGGAAGGGCAGCGCCGGATCGGGCACCGGGTAGATGAGGCCGCGTACCAGCGCCCGGCGCTCCGGTGCCAGCACCATGTACTCGCCGCGGAAAGGGATGATGCGCACGTCGAGGTCGACGCCCGCCATGCCCGCCACGCGGTCGGCGTAGAGCCCCGCGCAGGTGATCAGGTGGGCGGCCTCGACATCGCCCGCGCCGGTATCGAGATGGACGCTGTCGGCGTCGGCGCGGATGCCGTGAACGGCAGCACCCGTCAGCACCTGGCCGCCCCGCCGCTCGAACTCACCGCGCATGGCGCGCGTCACCGCGCCGTAGTCGGTGATGGCGGTCGAGGGGGAATGGATGGCCCGGAGGCCGGTGGCGTGCGGCTCGATCTCACGGAGCTCCTGCTCGTCGAGCATGCGCAGGCCGGGTACGCCGTTCTCGGTGCCCCGCGCCAGGAGGTCGTCGAGGCGTGGCAACTCGTCGGCGCGCGTCGCCACGATCACCTTCCCGACCGCATCGAAGGGGATGTCGTGTTGCTCGCAGAAGGCGCGCAATAGGTGGACGCCGTCCACGCACAGGCGGGCCTTCAGGGATCCGGGCCGGTAGTAGATTCCGGAATGCACCACGCCGGAGTTGTGACCGGTCTGATGCCGGCCGACCTGCGACTCCTTCTCCAGTACGGTGAGCTGGAGCTGCGGGTGGCGGTCCTGCAGCGAGAGCGCGGTGGCGAGGCCGACGATGCCCCCGCCAAGGATCGCGATGTCGGGACGGGTGGGGTCCATGATGGCCTAGACCGCGCGCTGGAAGGGGTAGATCTCGACGCTCTGCCAGACGCCTTCGCGGCTGTAGATGTCGTTGTCGATGAAGTCGCGGGCGGCGTCGGCGCTTTCGGCTTCCACGAGCAGCACGGAGCCGATCATGGTGCCGGCGTCGTCGAGGATGGCGCCGCCGAGCTGGAGCATGCCGGAGTCCACCGCGGGCCGGATGCCCTCGAGGTGGGTGGCGCGTACGCGCTGGCGGCGCGCTGCCGCCTCGGGGTCGGTACCGTCGTGGGCGAGGGCGATGTAGAGCATGGGACCTCCTGGATCGGGTGCTGACGCCACTGTACCGCGGAGGTCGGAAGCGGCCGGGGGTTGTCCCCGGCACGTGCGAGACCGCGCATCGATCCGACGCTGGAGGAGGCGGGCAGCGGGTGGGGTCGGCCGCGCCAGTTCTCCGCGGACGCCCGTGCCCCGCGGAAACTTGATACGACCGCACTCATATCTGTTGACAATAGGTCGATGCCTGGCTATACTCGCTAGCAGTGAGGTTTGCGTCGACTATACTCAGGTTTTGTGACGCACGATGTAGGTTCGACCTGAGAGCAATCCCGAGGCAAGAGGAGTTCCAACCATGGCAAAGGCAGTAGGCATCGACCTCGGCACCACCAACAGCGTCATCGCCATCATGGAGAGCGGCGAGCCGACCGTGCTGGTCAACAGCGAGGGCAATCGCACCACCCCGTCCGTGGTGGCATTCAAAGACGAGAACCGCCTGGTCGGGCAGGTCGCCAAGCGGCAGGCCGTGCTCAACCCCAAGGGCACGTTGTTCGAGGTGAAGCGCTTCATCGGCCGCACCTGGGACGAGATCAAACACGAGGCCGAGCGCGCTCCCTACGAGGTGGTGCGCGGTGACGACGGCGGCGTGCGCTTCGTCGTCGGCGACAAGAAGTACACCTCCGAAGAGGTGTCGGCCATGGTTCTGCGCAAGATGGTCGACGACGCCAGCGAGCGCGTGGGCGAGAAGATCAACCAGGCGGTCATCACCGTTCCCGCGTACTTCAACAACTCGCAGCGCGAGGCCACGCAGAATGCCGGCAAGATCGCCGGGCTCGACGTGCTGCGCATCGTCAACGAGCCCACGGCGGCGGCGCTCGCCTACGGCATGGAGAAGAAGGGCAACGAGACGATCCTGGTCTTCGACCTGGGCGGCGGCACCTTCGACGTGTCGGTGCTGGAGGTCGGCGACGGGGTGTTCGAGGTGCGCTCGACCAGTGGCGACACCCATCTCGGCGGCTCCGACATGGACCACGCCATCGTCGACTGGATGGCGGAGGAGTTCAAGAAGGAGTACAACGTCGACCTGCGCAAGGACAAGCAGGCGCTCCAGCGTCTCATCGAGGCGGGCGAGAAGGCCAAGATCGAGCTCTCCGGGCTGCCCGAGACCACCATCAGCCTGCCCTTCATCGCCATGGATCCGGCCTCGAACGCGCCGCTGTACCTCGAGCAGAAGCTCACCCGCAGCAAGTTCGAGGAGCTGGTGGGCCCGCTGCTGCAGCGCTTGCGTCACCCGGTCGAGCAGGCGCTGGCCGACGCCAAGGTGGGCAAGGGCGAGATCAACGAGATCATCCTGGTCGGCGGCTCCACCCGCGTGCCGGCCGTCAAGCGCATCGTCAAGGAGCTGCTGGGCAAGGAGCCCAACCAGAGCGTCAACCCGGACGAGGTCGTGGCGCTGGGTGCGGCCATCCAGGCCGGCGTGCTCACCGGCGACGTGGAGGACATCGTCCTGCTCGACGTCACCCCCCTCAGCCTGGGGGTGGAGACCAAGGGCGGCGTGTTCACCAAGTTGATCGAGCGCAACACCACGGTGCCGGTCCGCAAGACCGAGACCTTCACCACCGCCGATCACAACCAGACCGGCGTCGAGGTGCACGTGTTGCAGGGCGAGCGCTCGATGGCGAACGACAACAAGTCGCTCGGACGCTTCAAGCTCGACGGTCTGCCGCCCATGCCGTCGGGCATGCCGCAGATCGAGATCACCTACGATATCGACGCCAACGGCGTGCTGCACGTCACGGCGAAGGAGAAGTCGAGCGGCAAGGCCGCCAACATCACCATCCAGAACACCACCACTCTCGGTGACGACGAGGTGGAGAAGATGGTGGCCGACGCCAAGTCGCACGCCGATGAGGACCGTCAGGCCCGCGAGCTCGCCGAGTCGCGCAACCAGCTCGACAGCCTGCGTCTGCAGGCGCGCAAGGCGGTCGACGAGGCCGAAGGGGCCACCGAGGAGCAGAAGAATCCGGTGGAGGACGCGATCCAGCAGGCGCAGCAGGCGCTCGATCAGAGTGCGGCCAAGGATGCCCTCGACGCCGCGACCAAGACGCTGGCCGAAGCGCTGCAGGCCTTCCAGCAGGCGACCGCTGCACAGCAGAGCAGCCCGCAGGACGGAGAGCCCGGCGCGTCATCCGAGGCCTCCGGCGGCGACGCCGAGGACGAGGAAGTCATCGACGCAGACTTCAAGCCGGCCGGCTGAGCCGGGGCGAGCGACACGCAGCGCGCGGCGCCGCCTCGAGCGCGTCGCGCGCTGACCCCTAGGACGATGCTATGAGCGATCCGAAGAACCATGACGACAGCAGGGTCGGCGCCGTCGACGAGGGCGGGCCGGGCGACGAGACGGATGCCGCGGAGGTGCGCGTGGACGTCGCCCCCGACGGAAACGGCGGGGAACCCGCCACGGCGGCCGCGGCGGCCGACCAGGAGGTGGACATCCTGCGCAGGGAACTGACCCGGACGCAAGAACAGCTCGGCGAGGCGCAGCGGGAGGCGGCCGAGTACCGTGACCGCTTCCTCCGCAGCCGCGCCGAGCTCGAGACCTTCCGCCGCCGCGTCTCCGACGACGTCGAGCGTGCCCGCGAGGCGGGTCTCGACAGTGCCGTGCTGGCGGTGCTGAGCGTGTTCGACGACCTGGGGCGGGCGCTGCAGGCGGCCGAGACGACCGACGATCCGGCCACCATCGTGCCGGGCGTGCGGGCGGTCAAGGAGTCGCTCGAGCGCAACCTCGAGAACCTCGACATCCGGCCCATCGGCGAGCCCGGCGAGCCCTTCGACCCGAACCAGCACGAGGCGTTGACGGCAGTGCCGCTCACCGAGGGCGCCGAGGCCGGCACCATCGCCGACGTGTTCCAGGCGGGCTTCAAGCGCGGCGACCGGTTGGTGCGCCCCGCGCGCGTGGTGGTGTACAAGGACCCGGAGTAAGGCCAGGCCCCGGCCGGGCCGCAACGCGCGCCCGGCGCGGGAGGTGATTCGACGTGGCAGGCTACAAGGACTACTACCAGATCCTGGATGTCCCGCGCGATGCGTCGCAGCAGGACATCAAGGCTGCCTTTCGCAAGCTCGCCGCCAAGCATCACCCCGACCGCAATCCCGGCGATGCCGGCGCCGAGGACCGCTTCAAGGAGGTCAACGAGGCCTACACGGCGCTCTCCGACCCCGAGAAGCGCAAGATCTACGACCAGTACGGAACGACCGGAGACGTTCCGCCGTTCGCCCAGCAGGGTGGCGGCGGCTTCCGCACCGTCTCGGCCGAAGAGTACGCCGGTTTCAGCGACTTCTTCCAATCGCTGTTCGGCGGCATGATGGGGGGCCGCGGCTTCACCACCGAGAGCGGCTTCGGCGACGTGTTCGGGCAGGGTGGCTTCGGCGCCACGCAGATGCGAGGCACGCAGGCTGGCCGGGCGCCGCGGGGCGTGGAGGCGGAGCTGGAGGTCGGGCTCGAGGAGGCCTACCGAGGCGGCGAGACCACCTTCCGGGTGGACGGCAAGGCGCTCACCGTCACGCTGCCCCGTGGCGTGCGCAGGGGCGCGCGACTCCGCCTGCGCGGCCAGGCGCCTGGCGGGGGCGATCTCATCCTGATCGTGCGGCACGCCCGCCATCCGGTGTTCACGGTGCAGGGCGACGACGTCCGTGTGCGGGTGGAGGTGCCCGACTACCGTGCCGCCCTGGGTGGCAGCGTGCGCGTTCCCACCCTCGACGGCGAGGTCGAGATGACCCTGCCTCAGGGCACCAAGAGCGGGCGGGTGTTGCGCCTGCGGGGGCAGGGCTGGCCCCGCAAGGACGGTGGCCGTGGCGACGAGATGGCCGAGGTCCGGGTGGTGGTACCGAAGAAGCCGACGCCTGAGCAGCAGGAGCTCTACCGGCAGCTCGAGGCGCACGCCGAGGGCAAGACCTCGGGCGACGCCGAGCGGGAGGGCGGCCGGCGCAGCGAGGAAGCGGCCGCCTGAGGGCGCGGCCCCGCGCGCCGCGAGCCGGGCCGCGTGCCCTGGCGAACGTGTTTCGGCCCTACGCCGATCGACCGGGGTGGGGTGGTAGGCTTGCGGCCATGACTCGATTCCCCACGCGGCTCCGCCGCCTGTTGCCGTCACTGCTGGCTCTTGCCGTGGTGGCGGGGCTCGCGAGCGCCCAGAGCACCAACCAGAGCACGTCCCAGAGCACGACCGCGACCAACGCTTCCGGCAAGGACCCGGTCGTCATCCAGCTCGGCGACCAGACCGAGACCTTGAGCGACTTCGAGGCTCGTTTCGACATCGCCATCCGCAGCCTGGCCGCCCAGCAGCGCATGCCGATGACCCCACAGCTCCGTCAGCAGCTCGCGGTGTACCAGCCCAAGTACCTGCAGCAGCGCGCGAGCGAGATGGTGCTGCTGGCCAA
This sequence comes from uncultured Trueperaceae bacterium, assembly GCA_963783895.1. Taxonomy (GTDB): domain Bacteria; phylum Deinococcota; class Deinococci; order Deinococcales; family Trueperaceae; genus JASBRS01. The sequence goes on along the minus strand of CAWAPF010000010.1, from coordinate 841 downwards.
GGCCAAGTCCGACGGCCTCACCATCGACCAGAAGCACGTCGACTCCGTGCTGTCGCAGGTCGAGGGGAACGTCCCCAAGGGCAAGAAGCTGCAGGATCTGCTCGACCAGGCGGGCTTCAAGGACAAGGCCCAGCTCGTCAAGCTGATCGGCGAGTCCGACCTCATCAACCAGGAGATGCAGAAGCTGAAGGACCGCGTCAAGCTGACCGACGCCCAGCTCAAGGGCTACTATCAGGCGCACAAGTCGGACTACACGACGCCCGAGCAGGTCTGCGCCAGCCACATCCTCCTGAAGACGGAGGCCGACGCCAAGGCGGTGATGAAGGACCTGGCCGGTGGCGCCGACTTCGCGCAGGAGGCCAAGGACAAGAGCACCGGCCCGAGCGCTTCCAAGGGCGGCGATCTCGGCTGCTTCGGCAAGAACCAGATGGTCCAGGCCTTCTCCGACGCCGCCTTCAAGGCCCAGGTCGGCAAGGTCGTGGGTCCGGTCAAGACGCAGTACGGCTACCACGTGATCCTGGTGAGCAAGCACACGCAGGCCACCACCAAGCCGTTCGATCAGGTCAAGAGCGACGTCGAGTCGAAACTCCGCCAGGAGCACGCCAACCAGCAGGTGCAGGCGCTGGTCAAGAGCTCGGGCGTGAAGACCTTCCCCGACCGCCTCCCGGCACCGCCCCAGCCTTCCGGATCCACGCCCTCCGGCACCGGCTCGGCCCCGGCCGGCGGCACCGGCGGCACCGGCGGCACGTCGGGCGGTTCCAGCGGCGGCAGCTCGAGCGGGTCGGGCAACTAGCTCCCGCTTCCAACCCGACAGACGCAAGCGAGGCGGCGCGCAGGCCCA
>CAWAPF010000009.1:0-174920 GCA_963783895.1 uncultured Trueperaceae bacterium | reverse complement strand
GAAGGCTTCGGGAACGAAGCCGCCTGGTGACTGGACGTAAGTAGAGGTTGACGCCCTGGAGCGCGAACATGGCAGCGAGCGTCATCAGGAACGGCTGGAGCCCGAGTCGGGAAACACCGAGTCCGTTCAGGAGGCCCACCAGTAGGCCGGCTGCCAGGGTTGCCACGACCGCGAGCGCTATGGACCCATCGGAGTGCCCCATGATGTACGAAGCAACGATGGTTGACAGGGTCACGGTGGCGCCGATCGACATGTCGATGCCCGCCGTGATCAGGACGATGGTCTGGCCGGCGGCCACGAGCAAGAGCGGGACTGACTGGACCAGCACGTTGCCGAGATTGAGCCCACTCAGGAAGTGGGGGACGAAGAGTGCGGCAGCGAGCGCGCCTAAGACGAGGATGGAATAGGGAACAAGGGGCGATTGCCTCATGCCGTGACCTCGGCATGGCCCGTCATGGCTGCGAGCACGTCTTGCTCTCTGAAGTCATCTCGGCGGAATTCACGCGCCACCTTCCCCTGGTAGAAGACATAGATTCGGTCGCAGAGCCCGAGTGCCTCCCCTAGGTCGCTGGTGGCGACGATCAGGCCTGCACCTCTCTTGGTCATTTCGCGAAGTACACGATAGATCTCTACGCGAGCTCCGACGTCGACGCCAGCAGTCGGGTCGAGGAGCACCAGGACGCGCACGCCTGCGGCAAGCCACCTTGCGAGGACGACCTTCTGCTGGTTACCCCCGCTGAGGGTCTCGATGGGGGCTTCCATCGAGGCTGCCTTGATTCCGAGAAGGTCTTCGAGTTGTGCGACGCCGCGATTTTCGCTTCTTCGTTGAACGAAGCCGGAGCGCGCCCACCGGGACAACACCGCGAGCCCCAGGTTCTCGCGGACGGTCAGATTCGTGAGGAGGCCTTCGTTGATGCGATCATCGCTCACGAAACCGATGCCAGCGCGGATCGCAGAGCGAGGCCCCGAGATGTTGACGGACCGACCCTCCACGCGAACCTCTCCGTGGTCGGCTGGAGGGCTGCCGTACAGGGCCCGTGCGGTCTGGAAATGGCCGTGGCCGTCGAGGCCGACAAGCCCGATGATCTCCCCGGCAGACGCTTGGAGGTGTACCCGTTCGAAGGCGCCTGGTCGGTGCAGGTTCCTGGCTGATAGGACTTCGGTCCCAGGCTCGGATGCGGGCGGTGGAAAGATATCCTGGACGTCACGGCCGACCATGAGGGATACGATCTTCGTCGGTGTCGCTTCATCCCGGCCCAGCGTAGCCTGCTGGTTCCCGTCCTTGAGGACCGTTACGCGATCGACCAGCCCCTGAATCTCCTGAAGACGATGCGTCACGTACAGGATGGCTTTGCCCGCGCGCTTGAATGATGCGAGCAACTCCATCAGGCGCTCGACCTCGTCGGTGGTGAGTGCCGCGGTGGGCTCATCGAGGACGATGAGGTTGGGATCGAAGGCGAGCGCGCGCATGATCGCCACTCGCTTGCGCTCCGCACGGACAGGCGCGAAACGGGAGTTCGGGGATCGAGTGCTAGGTGGACACCACGCATTGCTTCGCGAACGCGGTCCTCGGTTCTGTTCCACGGCACCCAGCCGAAGACCCCCTGGGACGGTTGCCCGAGCGCGAAGTTCTCCATGACGGAAAGGTCGGGAAGTAGCGTCTCCTCTTGGTGAACGACGCCGATGCCGAGCTCGCGTGCGTCTTGAGGCGAGCTGACGATGACGTGGTTACCCCGCCAGTGGATTTGGCCTCCGCTGGCGGGGTAGACGCCGGTGATGAGTTTGATCAGAGTCGACTTGCCCGCACCGTTCTCCCCCAGGAGGGCATGGAACTCCCCTTGTTCGATGGCGAAGCTTACGCCCTTGAGGGCCTTGACGCCTTCGAACGACTTGCGGAGATCGTTGACCTCAATGAGGGCGGCGCGCGTCACGTGGCTACTGACCCAGGATGGACTTGAGTTGCTCGGTCGTGAGGTTGGTCCCTACCCAGGCGCTGTCGGGGAGTGATGGCTTCACGTACTGATCGAGGTTGTCGTTGTTAATGACGATCGTGGGCGGGGACACCAGGGGCAAAACGGGCTCACCGTTGAGTGCCTTGAGTGCCACGTCAAGCGCATTGGCGCCGATGGTTGTAGGGTCGGCGATGACGTAGCCGTCGAGGTTGTTTTCTTGCCAGTACTTGAGGAAGCCGTTGCTTCCGCCAGATCCCGATCATCGGGATGCTCGTCACGTTGTAACCGCGGTTCTTGAGGACTTCCGCGGCGGCCCACGTCATGCCGTCCCCGATCGAGGCAACGCCGTCGACCTTAGGATGGTTGGCAACGAGGTTGAGCATCGCGGTCTTGGCCTTGTCGTAGGCCCAGTCGGCGTATTCGGAGCCGATCACTTTGACCCCGGGGTAGTCCTTGAAAGCCTGCTGGACGCCATCCCATTCGTTGGCTTCGGCAGCGAGCCCTGCGATGCCCCGGAGCGCGATAACGTTCCCGCTACCTCCCATCGACTTCGCTAGCCATTCGGCCGTCTGTTGGGCCCAGTCATGGTAGGGCGACAGGACCTTGGCCACGACCTGCTTGGTGGTCACATCGGAGTTGAAGACGATGACCGGGATGCCCGCCTTGTAGGCTTGCTCGATGGCTGGGTTGATGGCCGTGCCGGACGCCGGCGCGACGAGGAGGGCGTCGATGCCCTGTGCGAGCAGGTCCTCGATGTCCGAGATCTGCTTGCTGGCGCTTCCGCCTGCATCGGTCACGATCAGCTTCGAGATGTCGGGGTTGCTTGCGGCTGCTTGCTTCAGCTCACCGATCATCTGCACGCGGAAGCTGTTCACGACGGAAACGTTGCTGACCCCGATGACGTAGGGTGGAGCCTTCTTGTAGATGCTCGTGTCGACCTTGCCGTCCACAATGTTCGGCGTGGCTGGGACAGAGTTGGCTGCCAGCACCGCGAAGGGCGCCAGGGCCAGCAAGATCGAGAGGGTTGCGACGAGACGTATGGCTTTCATCCAGATACCTCCTAGTGGCTGCTCGTGAGAGTAGTAGGCTGCCAGGGCCTTCAGGTTCGTTCTCGAATGCTTACCTCCTCTCGCGTCGGGCGTGAAGGACGGCAGCGGCGACGAGAATGGCACTCAAGAGCACCGACCGCAGGGCGACCGGCGTGTGAGCCTGGATGAGGAGGGATGTCAGAACGGCGAAAACGCCGACCCCGGCAACGGTACCGATGACGCCGCCGACACCCCCAGCGAACGTGGTGCCTCCGATGATGACGACGGCAATGGACTCGAGGATGTAGCTGCCTCCCGCCTCGAGGGTGCCTACGCCGATGTAGCCAGCGAGCATGAGGCCGCCGAGTGCCGCGAAGAGCCCGCAAACGCCGTAGGCGACGACGACGATGGCTCCCGTGTCCACTCCCGAGAGCTTTGCGGTCGCACGATTTGCCCCCGTCGCGAAGAGGTGCCTTCCAAAGACCGCCCTCGCCAGCACGAACCAGGCTGCGACCACGATCGCGAAGACTACGATATCGGCGACGGGTAGCGACAACAGGGACCCGTTTGCGATGAACTGTAGCGTGTCGGGGACGGAGCCCTTGGGCGCGCCGGCTGTGTAGACCCAGGCGATGCCCTGAACGATCGACATGGTGGCTAGTGTCGCTACCAGGGGCGGAGTCCTGAGGCGGACAACGATGAGCCCGTTGACAATCCCGACCGCCAGGCCGGCAGCGAGAGAGGCGAGTACACCCTCGATCAGGCGCCCGTCGTGGCCGCCGCTGACTCCTGCAACGAGAACCAGGCTGAGGGTGACGACCGAGCCGACGCTCAGATCAAGCCCGCCCGTGAGGATGACGAACGTCTGTCCCACCGCGACCAGGAGGAGGGGGGCGACCTGTTGTCCCACGATGAGCAGGTGTTCGGGGAGAAGGAAACCCTCGACGGCGATGCCAGCCAACAGGAGCAGCAATGCGAGGGTTGCCCATGCGGGGATGGACCGGGAGAGCTGTTGCGAAAGACTTAGGCTTCTTCCCATGCGTTGCCTTTCGAAGCGTGTTCGGAGGATACGCAGAGGAGTCTTGTCTAGTCAAGAGTCTAGCGTTGGTAATACCAGCTAATCGGTTTGCAGATACAGCGACGCGCCCGGTGAGCACTCGATTCGATTGGGAGTGTTGACGGCAGACCTGACGGCAGACAGGCGAGGACGCAACAACACGAGCCGTGAAGCCCCGGGACCCCGCTCGCGTCAGGAAGGGACGAATCCGGGAAAAGCAGCTACAGGACGGCATTTCTAAGCCGGGATGGCATTCAGAAGATCAGGGGTTCGAATCCCCTCAGCTCCACCAGAGAAAGACCGTCAGGGGCGGCGAAAAGAAGAAGCGGCCTCGGAGATTCGAAGCCGCTCTTCGTGTGGTGTCGTGTCAGTTGGGTGCGCCAGCGTGCGCTTGTGCGTTCACGAATAGAGAGGTGTTCATGAATCATGAACGAGCGCAAGGCCGTGAACGCGACCGAGGGCCCGCGCGACGCGCGAATGCCGCGCGGCACCGGTTCGTCTGGTGACTCATCGTTGGCCCATGCGGGCGGCGAGTGGAGGCCGTCATCAAGCGTCCGACGACTTCTCTCGTCCAGGGTAAGGCCAAGAGCACAGCGTTAGGATTCTAGGGTGAAGCCGGGATCCATTCTCCTTGAGGACGCTATCGCCCGGCGCCGCACTTGCCGGGCTTTCGACGACCGGGACGTGCCATTCGACGCTGTTCGTGCGCTGGTGCGAGCGGCGCAGGGTCGTACCGACGATGGCGGCAACCGCGCGGCGCCGTCGGCTCACCACGTGAACCCGCTACGCCTGCAGCTCGCGGCGCGCCGCATCGAGGGGCTCGCGCCCGGGCTGTACCGCGCCGATCCCGACGCCAGAACCTTCGAGCGGTTGCGAGGTGGAGACGTTGCCTCTTCGCTCGAGGAGGCCGCTATTGGCGATCAACCCTGGATTGGTGCGGCGGCGGGCGTCCTTGCAGTGTCGGCCGATCTTGCTTTGATGGGGCGCGCTTTTGCCGAGCAAGCTGTGTTCGGTGATCGCGCGGCGCGCTACACCTTCATCGAGGCTGGCGCTGCGGCGCAGAACATCCACTTGCAGGCGGTGGCGCAGGGCCTTGGCGCGGTGCTGGTTGGTGGCATCCGGGACGAGGCGACGGCGTCGGTGCTCGGCTTGACGCCACCGCTCGCGCCGGTGCTGCTGATGTGCTTCGGTTGGCCTGCGGAGAACGAACCCAGCTCGGCGCGGTGAGGCTCCCCCGCTTGGGTGAACACGAGTTTGCGTGGGCTAGCATGCTCAGGAAGGAACCGTGTTCATGACGAGAGCGAGCAACGCACCCAATCCGGATGGGTTCAAGGCCGAGGCCGAGCGCATGAACGCGCTCGAGGAACCAGGCCGGACTGTCCGGCACATGGGGTCCACCGCTGGAATCGCGTTTCGACAGATGTGATGGGGTAATCGCGTGAGGTTCATCCACACCGCCGACTGGCACCTGGGCAAGCGCCTTCACGACTTCTCGTTGATCGGGGAGCAGCGGGAGGCGCTGGCGCGTATCGGCGACCTCGTTGCCGATGCGCGCCCCGACGCACTCATCCTTGCGGGCGATGTGTTCGACACGCACGTCCCGCAGGTGGCGGCGTTGGAGCTGTGGGAGGAGGCGGTCGAGCGGATCGTGGGGGAGCTGGGCATTCCCATGGTCGTGATTCCCGGGAACCACGACCATGCCGAGCGCATCTCGTTGCACGCGGGTCTGGCGAAGCGCGCCGGCCTGCACATCGTGCACACGCTCGGAGCGAGTGCCGAGCCCGTGCGGATCGCCGGCGTCGATCTGTTCGGCGTGCCGTTCCACAAGCCGGTGCACGTGAACGCGGCCTTCCGCGATGCGTCGCCCGGTCTCGACGCCTTCGACTACGCCGGGGCGATGCAGTGGGTGCTCGGGCGCGTGCGGGAGGCCCGTTCGCCCGGCGTCCCGGCTGTTCTGGTGGGGCATGCGTTCGTGGAGGGTACGGAGGAGCCGGACGGCGAGGACGCGATCCAGGTGGGAGGCGCCGGCGGCGTGCCGGTGAGCGCGTTCGAGGGCTTCGCGTACGTGGCGTTGGGGCACATCCACGGGGCGCGCAAGCTGGGCTCGTCGGGGGAGGTCCGCTACAGCGGGTCGCCGTACCCGTACTCGTTCAGCGAGGCGGGCGCCGAGAAGTCGGTGACGCTGGTGGAGCTCGCGGAGGACGGTCGATGCACGTCGTGCGAGCAGGTTCCCGATCGGGGTGCAGCCGTGAGGTGCGCGTCATCGACGACCTGTCGTTCGAGGAGGTCGTGAAGGGGCGCGGGCTCTGGACGAGGCCGAGCGCGCAGCACTACACCCTGGTGAAGGTGACGGACCGCGACCCCATCCCGCATGCCGTGGCGCGGTTGCGGGAGTGGTATCCGAACGCGCTGCTGGAGCAGCCGGCGATCGAGGTGCGGAGCCGCGCCCCGAAGTTGGAGGGGGACTACAAGACGTTACGGGTGGAGGACGCCTTCCGCCAGTTCTACCGGCACGTGTTCGAGCAGGACATGGGCGAGCTGGAGGAATCGCTGCTCGTCGAGGCGCTGGACGAGCCCGAGGAGGCGAAGGCGTGAGGCCTTCGAAGCTCGAGGTGACGGGCTTCGGGCCCTTTCTGGACGAGCAGACGGTGGACTTCGCGGCGTTGGGGGAGCACGGGTCTCTTCCTCATCCACGGCCCCACGGGCTCGGGCAAGAGCAGCGTGCTGGACGCGATCTGTTTCGCGTTGTTCGGCACGACGAGCGGCGGCGAGCGTGACGGTACGGACTTCGTGAGCACGTTGAAGCAGGCGGCGATCGAGGATCCGCAGGACTGGCCGCGCACCGAGGTGGTGTTCGAGTTCGAGCATCTCGGCAAGCGCTACCGGGTCACCCGCTTCCCGACCCAGGAGCGGGCGAAGAAGCGTGGCGAGGGGACGCTCACGGAGCAGACCGAGGGCAGCCTCGAGGAGCTCGATAGCGGCAAGGTGCTCGCGCGCCAAGGCCACGGACGTGACGGCGGCCGTCCAGGAGATGCTGCGCTGCGATGTGGATCAGTTCCGGCAGACCGTGGTGCTGCCGCAGGGGGCCTTCCGCAGGGTAGTGACCGATCACAAGGCGCGGCGTTCCATCCTGGCGACGATCTTCCAGACGCAGGCGCTTCGCGCGGCTGGCCGAACGGCTCAAGGCGATGTCGGCCGATCTGGGCCGTGCCATCGAAGCGAAGGAGAAGGAGCGGACGGCCCTGCTCGAGGGTGCCGAGGCCCAGAACGCCGACGCCTTCTCGGAGCTCGTCGAGAGGGCCGCCTCCGAAGAGAAGGCCGCCGAGAAGCATAAGAACGCGGCCGGCAAGGCGCGTGACGCGGCGTTCAAGGCGAAGACGGACGGCGAGCATCTGGCTGGCGACTTCGACGAGCTGGGTCGCCAGCGCACGCGGCGTGAGGAGCTCGAGGCGAAGGCGAGCGAGGTCGGCGCGTGGCGGGAACAGGCGGCCCGCGCCCAGCGGGCAGCGAAGCTTGCGGGCGACCTGGCGCACCTCGAGGCGCAGCACAAGGAGGTCGCGAGGCTCGCGGAGCAGGTGGCGCGTGCACGGGAAGCGCTTGAGGCGGCCAGGGCGGAGTTGGAGTCGGCTCAGGCGGCACAAGAGACGCTCGGGGAGCGTCGTGGCGAGCTCGAGGCCGCCGAGCAGCACTACCAGAACCTCAAGGCGCTGAAGCCCCAGGTCGACAGCGTGGCGCAGAAGCGCGCCCAGCGCAGCGGTCTGGCGGACGCGGTGAAAGCTGCGGAGAGGGCCGTCGAGGAGGCTGACGCGCGGGTCCAGGAGAGCGAGCAGCAGCTCAAGGCGCTAGCGGAGGAGCGCAAGGCGTTGCGGCCCCTCGCCGCTGGTGCGTCGGAGGCTCGCGAGGTCGTGGCGCGGCTCGACGCGAACCTGGCGGCACTCGACGAGATCGCGCGGTCTGCACGGGCAGTTGGCGCGAAGTCGAGGAGGCGCTTCGCGAGATCGAGGCCGGCGAGGATCCGCTGGCGAGCTTCACGCAGGCGGTGCGCGAGCATGCGCCGGGCCTGCTCGCCGACACGTTGACCGACGGCGAGCCCTGTCCGGTGTGCGGCAACGTGCACCACCCGAGCCCGGCAGCGGCCGACGGAGGCATCGAAGCGTTGGAGCACGCGTTCGAGACCTTCGGCGCGTCGGCGGCTGCTGTCGAGGTGCACAAGGAGAAGGCGCGGTCGCTGCAGGCCTCGTTGGCAGAAGGTTGCGGAGCAGCGGGGTTGGGTGGAGGTCGTCCCGGAGCGCGACGCCGTCGAGGCCGCACGGCGGGCCGCGGAGGAGGAGCGCGTTGAGCGCGAGGCGGCAGCGAAGCGGGTCGAGGCCATCGATTCCGAGGTCGAGACGCTGAACGAGGGGCTCCCGCAGCGGCGTGAAGCGCTGGCCGACGCGCACCGGGCGGCCGAGGAAGCACGGGGCGAGCTTCGGGCGGCTGAGGCGGCGATCGACGCTGTGCTCCAGGGTCTGGCGGAAGAGCACCGGGATCCGGACGCGTTCATGGAGGCACTGTCCGGCGCAGAGGCGGAGCACCGTGCGTTGAAGGAGCGGTTCGACGGCGCGGCCGAGAGGACCCGTCAAGCCCATGAGGCTCAGAAGATCGCCTCGGCGCAGGTAACGACGTTGGAAGGCCAGGCGACGACGGCCGACGAGGCGCTCGAACGGCTCCAGGAGGCCTTCGCCCAGAAGCTCGCTCGAGAGGGATTCGCCGACCGCGACGAGGTCGAGGCCGCCGCGCTGCCGGAGGACGACCTCGAAGCGCTGATCGAGCAGGTGAAGAACTACGATCAGGAGGTTGCAACGGTAGGCCATCGCCTCACCGAGCTGGCCGCGAAGCTCGAAGGCAAGGAACGACCCGATCTGGATGTTCTCACCGCCGCCTACGAGCAGGCCGAGACGGCCTTCGGGGAGGCCGAGCAAGGCTGGACGGAGGCATGGAAGCGGAGCAGCGAACTGACGAAGGCATGGACCCGCTTCCAGGAGATCGAGCGCGAGCAGGCGGAGCTTCGCGAGCGGGCATCGGCCGCCAAGCGCCTCTCCGACACGGCCAACGGCCAGCTCACCGGCCGCGCGCGGGTGGACTTCGAGACCTTCGTGCTGCAGTCGATCTTCCACCAGGTGCTGCAGACGGCGAACCACCACCTGCACCACATGACCGGCGGGCGCTACTCGTTGCACCTGCGCATGGACGAGAGCGCCAGCTCCCGCGGCCTGGAGCTCGACGTGAGCGACCACGCCAGCGGCGGGGAGATGCGGGAGGTGCGCACGCTCTCCGGAGGCGAGGGCTTCATGGCGAGCCTGGCGCTGGCGCTGGCCCTGAGCGAGATCGCGCAGCAGCAGAGCGGGGGCTCGGAGCTGGGCGCGCTGTTCGTGGACGAGGGCTTCGGCAGTCTCGACCAGCGCACGCTGGCGCAGGTGGTGGAGATCCTGCGGGGGTTGCAGGAGGACCACCGCATGGTCGGCGTGATCAGCCACGTCGACGACCTCAAGCGGAGCATCCCCGTGCAGCTCCTGGTGGAGCCAGCCGAGCGCGGGAGCCGCATCAGGATGAGCCTCAATGCGTAGCGACACGAACATGGGCGACGCCGTCCCCCAGCCGAACACCGGCGGCCCCGCGGCGCGGCGCGTCGTCCTCGCGGCCAGCCCGCGCCGCGCCCTTCCTGACGTGAGCGGCTTCCAACACGTGCTCGTCCCGAACGCGCGGGCCGCGCGGGCGTTGGGGTTGACGGGCCCCGTCCACTCCATCGAACGGATCGCCGGGAAGCACCTGCTCTCGGGGGCCGCCGCGGCTCCCCTGGCGCTGGCCTCGGAGCTCAAGGAACGTCGTCTGCTGCGGCAGGCCGTGCGCGACGTGCTCCGTCCGGAGGACCTGGAGGGCACCGTGCGCTACTACGGAGCCACGGTGCGTGAGATCCTGCGTGCCGGCTACGGCCTGCCGCTCGCTGCTGGTTCCGGCGCTGGTCCGGCGCTGTTCCGGCGCGGTGGGCGCTGACGACGGCGGACGACCGGACGCTGCCATCTCCGATCGCGCTGGCCGCGTTCTCGCCGTCGTCACCCGTTACCGCGAGCTCCTCCGCGCCGAGAGCCTGGTCGATCGTGCCGAGTTGCTCTGGGTGGCGAGCCGGCGCGTGGAGCGTCCCGAGCCGGTGCTCGTTGCGGGGTACCCGCGGGTGGGCCTCGGCGAGCTGCGCTTCCTCGACGCCTTCGCCGGCGCCGGGAGCGTGTTCGTGCTTCCCCTGGCGAACGACGCTTCGTTCCGCGCCAGCGAGGACGCAGCCGCCTACCTCGCCGCCCGAGGCTGGGCCGTGGAACGGGAGCCCGCGCCTGGGCTCACCGTCGGCGAGCGGCTGGCGGCGGGGCTCGGCAGCGGACGGGGGCAGGTTTCGCCGGCTCTTCCAGAAGGAGCCCGAGCGCTTCGCTTCGCCGATCAGGAGGACGAGGTCCGATGGGTGCTCACCGAGGTCAAGGCGCTGCTTCGCAGCGGCATGGATCCGGAGGCGGTGGCGCTCGTCGCCCGCGACGAGGCGCTCTACGGGCCGCTGGTGCGGGCCGTCGCCGACGAGTACCGCCTGCCCGTCAAGCTCTCCTACGCGGTCGGGTTGCGGGAGACGCGGCTCGGCGCGTGGCTCGAGGACCTGGCGGAGTGTCTGCGGGCTGAGCTCCCCTTCGAGCCTTCGGCGCGGCTCCTGGCCCATCCCCTGGCGAGGGTGCTGGATGCCGGGCGGTGGGCCGAGGCGCGCAAGGGGCATCCCCATGGGCTGTCGGAATGGACGTCGCTGGCAAGCGAGCTCGAGGTCCTGGGCTGGCCCGAGCGCGCGAGCCGGCAGGGTTTCATCGACCGGCTCGAGCAGACCCTCGACGTCGCTGGGCGTTCGTGACCGCCTGGCGGCGATGGACCGGCTGTCGATCGACCGCCGCGCGGAGCGCAAGCTGCGCGCCGGCCTGAACGAGCTATCGGCAGAGCCGGGCACCCTTCCGCTGGAGGGGTTCCTCGCCGAGCTCGACGACCTGCTGGCGACGCTGAGCGTGCCCGTCGATCCTCCCGAAGTTCCTGGGGTCGCGCTCCACTCGCCTCTGGCCGTGTTCGGAGCCCGCTACCGCCAGATCTTCGTGCTCGGCATGGCCGAGGGCCTCACGCCTGCGCCGGTGCGCGACGACCCGCTGCTCGACTTCTTCGAGCGGTCCCGACTTCGCGGCGCCGGACTCGCTCTCGAGAGCGCGACGGAGGCCGCGGAGCGTGAGCGCCTGTCGTTCTGGGCCGCGCTGGACACGGCCGAAGAGGGCGCTACGCTGACCTACCCGGAGCTGGTGGGCGGCGGTGAGCGCGTCGCCAGCCCGCTCTTCGCGGCGCTCGGGCTCGAGCCCGTCGCGGCGGGCGACAAGCCGCCCGCGAGCCTCCCGGAGGCTCGGGCGGTGTGGTTGCGGAGCGGCAAGGAAGACGGCGGGCCCGCGCCGGTCGATCGGAGCGTCGTCGACGCACCCGAAGACGACCCCGTCCTGCGCCACGCTCGCGAGGCCTGGCGGATCGAACGTCGGCGCGAGAGCGGCGAACCGTGGGACGAGTACGACGGGATGGTCGGTGTGCCGCTCGATCCGGCGCGCTGGACGTTCAGCGCGTCGCAGATCACCGCTCTCGGTCAGTGCGCCTTCAAGTGGTTCGCGCAGCGCCGGCTCCGCCTCGGAGAGCTCGAGGAGGCCGAGGAAGAGGTCAGCCCGCTCGTGCGCGGCAGCATCTACCACCGCGCTCTCGAGATCGCGCTGTCGCGTGCCCGAGGCGCCGAGGACGTCCGGGCAGGCGGCCCTCGAGCATCTCGATGCGGCCTTCGCCGAGGCCGAGGCCGACGTAGGGGTCCCCCGGCAAGCCTCGTGGCCCATGCGGCGCCCGCAGCACCTCGAGGTGCTGCGGCGGGTCCTGCGGGCCGAGGACTTCTTCACGCCCGACGGCGAGATCGTGTCGCTCGAACAGGGCTTCGAGGGCACCTGGCGCGGCCTTCGGGTCAGGGGCATCGTCGATCGGGTCGACCTCGGTCCCGACGGGCTCGTCTTGCTCGACTACAAGACGCGGGCCACCATGCCCGACGGCGCCAGGAGCAGCAGCGGCAAGGCCGACCTGGACGTGCAGCTTCCGCTCTACGTCGAGACGGCGGCGCACGCCCTGCGTCCGGGCGACCCCGTGGCCGGCGCCCACTACTACTCGCTCACGAAGGCGAAGGTCATCGGGGAGGCCACCATCGACGACGGGGAGCTGACTGCCCTGGTCGAGCGGGTGCAGGGGCACCTGGAGGCCGGCGCCTACCCGGTCGATCCCGATCTCGAGCAGAAGGCTTGCGGCTACTGCGCGTTCGACCTGGTGTGCCGCATGGGGCCGCGCATCGAGCGCAAGCGCCAGGGGGGCGACCGGCCATGACGCGTCCTGCATTGACCTCCAATCAGGCGTTGGCCGCGCAGGCCCAGGGGTCCGTCGCGGTCGTCGCGGGAGCCGGCACCGGCAAGACCCACATGCTGGCGCATCGCTACCTCCACCACCTGAGCTCAGGGACTCTCGCCGCTGGAGATCGTGGCCGTCACCTTCACCGAGAAGGCGGCGGCCGAGCTGCGCAGCCGCATCCGTGCGCTCGCCCGCGAGAGCGATGGCGGGTACAGGGCTCTCCGCCGGTGAGCCCAACGCGGCGTCGGCGGGCCGCAGCTCCCAGGGATCCCGAGGCCCCGGCGGTCCCGTGGCCCGATCGCCCTCGCCGAGCTCGAAGCCGCCCAGATCAGCACCCTGCACGCCCTCGCTGCGCGCATCTGCCGCGATCACCCCGAAGCCGCCGGAGTGCCGGCCGATTTCACGGTCCTCGAGGACCTCGAGCGCGAGCTCTGGACGGCGGACCGACTCGAGGAGGCTCTCGCGGAACTGCCGGCCGAGGTGCTGGAGAAGGTCCCGTTCGGCGTGCTCGACAAGGTGCTGCCGGCGCTCGTCGAGGATCCGCTCGGCGCCGAGGCGGCGCTTGCCCGTGGGCCCGAGCAGTGGAGGCGAGCTCATCGAGCGCGAGCGAGCCCGAGCGTTCGAGGAGGCCATGGCCTCGATCGACTGGGCGGGCCACCGGGCGGTGCTCGAGCGCTACCGCGGCGCCGAGGGGGACAAGGGGGAGCTGGCGCGGCGCGATTGCCTGGCGGCGATGCAGGCCTTCGAAGCCGGCGACGCCGAGCTGGCCGTGGCGTGCGTGGGCCGCTTCCGCACCAACGCCGGCAGCAAGAAGGCGTGGGACGAGGCCGAGCTCGAAGCGGTTCGGGAGGCGCTCCGCACGGTCAAGGGGGCCATCAAGGACGCGTCGGGCGAGGGGCGTGTGCACCTCGTCTGGGGCCCTGCCGACGACGCGTGGGCTGCGATGCTGCCCTGGTTGCGCGCGGCCTACCACAGCGTGCGCTCGCACCTGGACGACGCCAAGCGCCGCGCCCGGGCGCTGGACTTCGCCGACCTCGAAGTGCACGCCCTCCGGGCGCTGGAGCACGACGAGGTACGCACGCACTACGCGGCGAGATGGAAGGCGTACCTGGTCGACGAGTTCCAGGACACGAACCCCGTGCAGGCCCGCATCCTCGATCTGCTGCTGGAAGGTGGGGACGTGCCGGGGGCCTCGACGGCGGCCGCGACGGCGGCCGGCGAGGATGCCCGTGGGCCCCTCGTGACGGTCGTCGGTGACGAGAAGCAGGCCATCTACGGCTTCCGGGGGGCCGACGTCGGCGTCTTCCGCGGCTACCGCCAGCGCATCCGCGCGGCGGGCGGTGACGAAGTGGTGCTCGAGCAGAGCTTCCGGAGCCATGGCGCGCTGATGACGGGCCTCAACCGGGTGTTCGCCGCGGTCCTGGGGGACCTCCATCAGGACCTCCAGGCGGAGCGCGAGCCCGCTGGGGACGCGCCCCACCTGCGCTTCGTGCCGCTCGAGAAGGTCAAGGGCCCCAACCGGGCGCAGCGCGTGGTGGCCGAGGCGCATGCCATCGGCGACGTCATCGGTGACCTCATCGAGCGCGGCACGCCGGTCCACGACAAGGCTACGGGTACGCACCGGCCGTTGCAGTACGGCGACATCGCCGTGCTCGCGCGGACCTGGAAGCCCTTCGACACCTACGCCGAGGTGCTCCCCGCGCTCGGCGTGCCGGCCGTGCACAGTGGCGGCGGCAGCCTCCTGGACACGCGCGAGGCGAAGGACGGGTTCGCGCTCCTGAGGTTCCTGGCCGACCCGAAGGACGACATCGCCCTCGTCGCGTTGCTGCGCAGTCCCTTCTTCGCCATCGACGACCGGACCTTGCACGATCTGGCTCAGGCGAAGGACAAGGACGCGTCCTGGTGGGAGGCGTTGGAGGCGGCGACATCGGCCGGCGGCGAAGAGGAGCTCCCGGGACGCACGGGTCGACTCCCCAGCGACGCCAGGCAGAAGTTCGAACGACCCGTCCGTGTGCTCGGGCGGTTGCTCGCTCACAAGCGCGATCTTCCGCCGAGTCGACTGCTGCAGCTAGCGGACGAGGCCACCGGGTACGGCGCGGTGCTCGCCAACCTCCCCGGGGCCCGGCGGCGTGTGGCGGACTGGCGCGGGTTCGCCGCGCTCATCCGCGAGCTCGAGCACGGTAGCGAGGACGTCTTCGCGGTGGCGCGTCGCTTGCAGCGCCTGGTGCAGAACGAGGTGGAGGTGCCGCGGCCGTTGCTCCACGCCGATGATGCCGTCACGCTCATGACGGTGCACCGGGCCAAGGGGCTGGAGTGGCCGGTGGTCATCGTCGCCGATCTGGCCGGCAACGGCGGCAACCGGACGCCTCCGGTGCTGCTCGAGCCGGACATCGGCGTCGCGGTGAAGCTCGAGGACGACGATGGCGAGGCCATGGAGCCCTGCCTCTACACGATCCTGAAAGGCCGCCGGAAGGAGCGCGAGGAGGCCGAGGACCGGCGCGTCCTCTACGTCGCCCTCACGCGGGCCCGGGACCGCGTCGTGCTGAGCGCCGACAAGCCCGACGGAGGACAGCTCAAGAGGCTCGCCGACGGCCTCGATGCGGCCGCCGTGACCCCCGACATCGTCCCCTACGACGCGTCTTCGGCGATCATCCCCGACCCGCCCGTCCCCGAGGTCCGAGAAGAACAGCTCCTGCATGACGGCCAAGCGCTCTGGGCGGACGATGCCCCGAGTCGCCGGGGTGAGGGAACCCAGCCGGCCGGTCCCGCCGCCGCGGCCGCCCTCTGGAGCGAGGCCCTCGAGGTCGTACGGGCGTTCGACGCCGGCTGGCTCCCGTTCCTGGAGACGCTCCGGGACGCGGGGGTGCCTGCGCCCGACCCGGATCGGATGTTCATCGAGCTCCAGCGCGACGGCGCCAATACGGCGGAGACCGCTGTCGCCGTGTGGCCGTCGGGGGAGCGGGCGCTCGCGGTCGTGTCCATGGGGACGGCGGACGGGCGCTACGACGCGGAGCTCTACCGAGCCGATCCGCACGATGTCGACCCCACGAGCTTGCAGCCCTTGATCGATCGGCTCCAGCAGGCGAGGTCGTCGTGAGCGTGCGGCGTGCTGTCGGCGCCTCGGAGGCGGCGGTCGCCGAGGCGCCCAGGTTTGTTGCCGGTCAACGCGTTAAAAACGCTGCGGCAAGTGCGCCCCAAGACCATCGTTCCTCTCGGGAGGTCCACGTGCAGTTCATCATCACTGACACGTTCACCGACAGCCTGGCGCGCCTGGACCCGCAGAGCAAGGGGCTGGTCGCGGCGGCGGTCTTCGAGTTCAAGGCCAATCCGGAGCATCCGAGCTTCCAGTTGCACCGGCTCGATGCCGTCAAGGACAAGCGCTTCTGGTCCGCTCGCGTGAGCCAGGATCTGCGCTTCATCGTGCACAAGGACGGCGACAACACCGTGATCTGCTACGCCGACCATCATGATGCCGCCTATGCCTGGGCGGAGCGGCGGCGCCTCGACGTCAACGAGCTCACGGGCGTGCCCCAGTTCGTGACTATCGAGGAGCGGCACGAGGAGATCGTCCATGAATTCCACACGGCGGAGGTCCACGGCCCTCCGCTGTTCGCCTCCTTCGAGGACGACTACCTTCTCGCCCTGGGCGTGCCCGCAGTCTGGCTGGACGCTGTGAAGATCGCGGACGAGGCGCAGTTCGTGGACCAACTGATCGAGGAGCTGCCTCCAGAAGCTTCAGAGGCTCTGATGCGGTTGGCGAGTGGCGAACTCGTTCCCCGTCCGAAGCCGGTGCCCGTCAAGGGCAGCGACCCGTTCCGCCATCCCGCGGCGCAGCGCAGCTTCCGCGTCATCGATGACGACCGCGTGCTCGAGCAGGCGCTGGCCGCCCCCTGGAACAAGTGGGTGGTGTTCCTGCACCCGACGCAGCAGGAGGTCGTCGACCGCGACTTCAACGGCCCCGCGCGCGTGACCGGCGGCGCGGGGACCGGTAAGACCGTGGTGGCCCTGCATCGCGCCGCAAGGCTGGCGCGGGCGAACCCGGACGCGCGGATCCTGCTGACCACGTATTCGAAGACCCTGGCGGCCCGCCTCCACCAGCACCTCCTCGAGCTCGTGGGAGAGGCCGCGCCGGAGCTCGACAGGATCCGTGTGGATCATTTCCACCACGTCGCGACGGAATTGTGGCGCAGTGGTCACGACGAGGCCTTCCATCTGGCGAACGACGAGAAGATCGAAGAGGCGTTGGGTAACGCCACGAAGCGCGTTGGAGGCACGGACCTCCCGCTCGCCTTCCTGAAATCGGAATGGGACGCCGTCGTCGATGCGGAGGGGATCCGGAGCTGGGAAGCGTATCGAGGCTTCCCGCGCGTGGGGCGCGGCACACCGTTGGGTGCGCGGCAGCGGATGCAGGCCTGGAGCGTCTTCGACGTGCTCCATCAGGAGCTCGAGCAGGCGGGGCTGCGCACGTACGAGCGACTGTGCTACGAGACGGCCGCGCAGTTGGAACAGGCCGGCGAACGGCCCTTCGATCATGTCGTGGCCGATGAGATCCAGGACTTCGGGCCGGCCGAGCTGGGGCTCCTGCGTGAACTCGTGGGAGATGCCGGGAGCCTCTTCCTGGCGGGCGATCTCGGGCAGCGGATCTACAAGGGTGGAACGAGCTTCCTGCGCGCCGGCATCGACGTCCGGGGCCGCTCGTCCCGGCTGCGGCTCAACTACAGGACCACCGAGCAGATCCGCAGGTATGCCGATAGGATTCTCCCCGCCGCCCTCACGGATCCCGATGGGGAAGAGGAAACGCGAGACGCGATCTCGCTGTTCTCGGGCCCGGAGCCGAAGGTCGTTCAGGCTCGCAACCCTGCCGAGGAGATCGAGAAGGTGACCGAGTTCCTCAAGAAGCTGACCTCGAACGGCTACGCGGCCTCGGACATCGCCATCTTCGCGCGGACCAACGCTCTGGTGGAGGAGCGAGCCAAGCACGTCGCAGGAAGGCTCGGGCTCAAGGCGCAGCTCCTCAAGGACGACCGGCCCCTGGAGGCGAAGCGCATCGCGATCGGCACCATGCACCGCGCCAAGGGCCTCGAGTTCAAGGTGGTGGTCGTGATGGGGTGTGAGGAACGCTACCTGCCGAACCAGTACGTGCTCGGCACCAAGGTGGATGAGGTGGAGCGGGAATCGTTCGTGGAGCAGGAACGGAACCTGTTCTATGTCGCCTGTACGCGGGCGCGCGAGCATCTGCTGGTGACGTGCGGGGGTCCGCCGAGCTCATTTCTAACTACCTGAGGACGATCACGAAGCGCCGAGCAGGAGGCGGAAGCGTGCTTGCAGCACAGCAGAAGTGGAGCATTTGCGCCCTAGGAGCTTGTGTGCGAACCGTGTGCGAATTGCGGAGGGTGCGGAGCGACCAGCCTGGCGGCCGACCGGACCGCGGGTAGGTAGTTGACTGCCGCTTCAGTCGACGCCGGCTGGCGCTTTCGGGCGATTGCCGCTGTTCCCCGAACCGGCAGCCGGTCAGGGTTGGTAGATGTCGTCTAGGGTCCAGAGGGTGATGGAGCGGTCCGTTTCCTCGATGACCTTGGTGAATGCGGGCGTGAAGCCGCCAGCCGCAACGTAAAGG
This sequence comes from uncultured Trueperaceae bacterium, assembly GCA_963783895.1. Taxonomy (GTDB): domain Bacteria; phylum Deinococcota; class Deinococci; order Deinococcales; family Trueperaceae; genus JASBRS01. Next base: position 156,797 of record CAWAPF010000009.1, on the reverse strand, counting down.
ATGGGCGCGTCGGGTTCCTGGGCTTGGTGCGCCCATTTGCGTCCTGCCTTGGCGCTGCGCTCCAACATGTCGAGGTGGGCCCAGTGGACGTGGGGGCCGATGGGCTTGCGGTTCCATTTGACCGCGCCCGTGAGCATGCGCTTGTCGAGAAGGGGCGCGACGATGTCGATCTCGATGGGATCACCGTTTCGGTCTTTGCCTTCCCACCTGCTCCATTCCCGGACGAGCGGCAAGCCGAGATCGGGCGCGCGCCGGTCGTAGGCTTGCCGCGCGATGCGCTCGAACGCATGGCCCATGTAGGTGTCCAGCTGCGGCTCTATGGCGTCACTCCAGATCCGGCTCGGCACGTAGCGCTCCAGGGTGCTGGTGTTGGGTTCGACGAAGCGTTGATAGAAGCGGAAGGCCGGGTCGGCGACGTAATAGCGGATGGGCTCGGAGGCCTTCGCGTCGATGTTGCTGTGCGTCTCGAGGTAGCCAAGCTCGATGAGATTGTCGAGCTTGGCGCGGAGGCCGCGATCGTTCCCGAGCCCGGTGAGGTCCGCGATCTCGTTGCGCAAGGTGCGCCCCTGGGCGACGGCGCGGAGGATGCTCCGGTACTTGGCGACGTCGCGCAGGCCTTCCTCCTGGTCGAGGGCGGTTTCGACGAGGGTGCGGACCTCGCCGCTGGGCGCTAGCAGGAGCGTCTGGATGTTCTCGACCAGGGAGCGGTCGACGTGGATGGCGGCGAGGTAGCGGGGGGTGCCGCCGAAGACGCCGTAGGTGGCGGCGCGGTCGCGGAGATCGTCGAAGGGCGCGAGTTCGGTGGCATGCCAGTAGCTGAAGGGCTGGAGCTTGTGCTGCCAGGCGAAGCGCCCGTAGAGGGGGGCCCCGCCGCCTGCGAGGCCTTCCATGGTGCTGACGGCGCTGCCGGAGAGCACGAGCACGAGGGGCCGCGGAGCTCGTTGGCGTTCCCACGCGGCATTCAGCTCGCTGGCGACGGTGGCGAGATCGCCGTCCTCGGCCAGGTATTGGAACTCGTCGAGGATGAGGACGATAGGTTGGGGGTGCTTGAGATCGAGAAGCAGATTGAAGAGCGTACGCCAGTTCGGGAAATCCTCGCTGCGGAGGTCTTCGCCGGACCAGTCGGCGAGATCGGTGATGAGCTGTGCGCGGTTCGCCTCGGCGGTGACGCGTGAGGCCGTGAAGAGGAAGTAATCTCGGTCGCCCCACGCGTGGGTGAGCAGGTAGGTCTTGCCAACACGCCGCCGCCCCGTGAGGAGGGCGAGTCTAGGCTCACCGTCGGCGAGTAGGCGTCGGAGTTCTCGCAGTTCCCGTTGGCGATCGATCAGCGGTGCAGACCGGCCATCGCTCATGCCTGTAAGTATAGGTACATGGAAACGTAATTACAAGGCTGTGAGATTACAGGTCTGTGCGCCGAACGCGGGACGAGGCTTCCGCGCGGAGGGCGGAGCGGTCCCTGCAGGCCTTGGTTCTGGACCGGTCGCCGGATTCCGGCGGCAAGCTCATCGCGACCAACTCCAGGCCGTCGTGCTCGCGTAGCGCCGGCACGAGGTCCGGATCCGCTCCCCGCGCGCGCAGGTACGGCCGGTTGTCGATCAGGCCCTCGGGGGTGACGTCGCTGCCGTCGGGCGCCAGGGTGCTCTCGCCGATCGCGACGCCGACCTGGTAGTGGCGCCGTGCGCGCTCCGGCCGTGGCCTTCCCCAGTACCCCTCCATGTGCAGGTTCCCGAGGTGGGCGTGGGCGTCGACGCAGCGCAGGTCTTGGCGGAGCAGCTCGCTGAGGAGCCTCTCGGCGTGCATGGGGTCGCCCATGTCGCGCCAGGCGATGGATTCGAGGATGGCGTCCTCCTCTAGCTCCAGGCCGGTCAGGGGTTCGGGTGAAACGCGCTCCATCTCCACTTGACGCCGTTCGGGTGCGGCAAGGACGGCCTCGTAGGCGGGTTCGAGGTCGTCTGGCTCGAGCCCCGAGTCGTGGAGCCAGCCGGCGACGGTCCATGGCCCTTCGTAGAGCAGGCCGAGTGCTGGAAGGGCGAGCGCTTGCAGGTCGAGCCAGCAGCGGGTCACCTCGCCTTTCAGGTAGTTGCCGCCACCGAAGCGCCAGGCGCGTTCGACGGTCAGTTCGAACCACTCGCCGGCGACGGGGAGGTGTCGCGAGAGCCCTGTGCGGACGATGAACGATCGTCCGTGGGGGACGGCGCGTTGGTCGCGGGCGCTCAGGTCCAGCGTCGGGTCCCCGTCGCTCGCCGGGAGCCGGGCGTGCAGCACGTCGAGTTGGTGCCCTACGCACAGGAGGGTGGTGCGGTCCCCGGGGGCGATGGGACCGGCGGCGCGCTCGGCCATGCGGTCAGCCTACGGCATCCGGGCGTGTCGCAGATCCCACCGCGGCCTAGGGCCGGCGGACCACGGCCGCAGAAGGCGCAACGCACGGGCGATTCGCGAGTGGCGAAGGGACGGCGTTCTGGAACAGGACCACACGCTTATCACCGGCCCCGCCGTTCGCGGGAAGACTGCCCTCGTTGCGCGGCCGGCGGCGTCGAACGGCTTGCGTTAATTGGGTGCGGTGCGCGTCACGAGCCTGGAACGCGCCCTCGTGGACGTTCTCGATCGTCCAGGCCTATCTGGAAGCTGGGAGGAGATCTGGCGCTCGCTCGCTGCCGTCGAATTCTTCGATCTCGACGTCGTGCTCGACTACGTGCGGTTGCTCGACAACGCCACCACGGCTGCGAAGGTCGGCTTCTTCCTCGACCAGCATGCTGAGGCCCTGATGGTGGAGGAGGCGCATCTGACGGCGTTGCGTGCGATGCGCCCGAACCACGCGCACTACCTTCAGCGCGGCCAGCGCGAAGGCGGTCGCCTGATATCCGAGTGGAACCTCATCGTCCCCGAGGAGATCGTCGAGCAGGCGTGGGCTGAAGTTTCATGACCATCTCGAGGCGACACCTGCAAGCCCAGGCCGGGAGCCTGGGCTTCGACCCACGGGGGTCTCCGGCCGTTCGCCGGGTTACCTGACGCGGCGATACCGGATGTGCGTGGCCAGTGGCGAGTGCAGCGCCTCGACCGGATCGAAGCCGAAGGTTTGCGTGCCGTCGAAGATGCGCTCGCCGGATCCGAGCAGCACCGGTGCGATGTCGAGGGTGAGCTCGTCGATCACGCCGGCGGCCAGCGCCTGCCGGACGGTCGAGGCGCCGCCGGCGATGTCCACGCCCTGGTCCCCGGCGGCCTCGCGCGCCGCGGAGTAGGCCGCGTCGAAGCCCTCGGTGACGAAGTGGAAGGTCGTCCCGCCGTCCATCTGGATGGGGTCGCGGCGATGATGCGTCAGCACGTAGACCGGCGCGTGGTACGGCGGCTCGGCGCCCCACCAGCCCGTCCAGTCCTCGTCCCAGTCGCCGCGTACCGGCCCGAACATGTTGCGCCCCATCACGTAGGCGCCCCGGGGCCGCATGAGCCATCCGTTCGCAACCTTGTCGGCGTCGGTGGCTCGAGGGTCGCCCATGTGCCAGCCGTGCAGTTCCTGCCCTCGCTTTCCTAGGGGGTTCTCCCGGCTCTGCTCGGGCCCGGCGACGAAGCCGTCCAGCGAGATGGACATGTGACAGGTGGTGTCCGGCACAGCGAACCTCCTGAGGGACCGTGCATGGCGAGAAGTTGTACGGACGATAGCAGGCCATGACCGCAAGCGCCATCCCTCGTATTCCGAGGATGGACGTCTCGGGGAGCGGGGCTCCGTCGGACGACCTGGGTGCGGAGCAGCTCCCGTCGCCAACGGCGCAGCGCAAGCTACTGCAGCGATCCGGCCGGCGTTCCCGAGAGCAGTGCGATGACGTTGGCGGCGACGCGTTGCGTGAAGGGGGTCGCACTACTGCCGAGGTCCTCGCGGTTGTAGACCACGACGACGGCTCGGTCGTGTGCGGGTTGGAAGGCGACGATCGATGTGTAGCCGCCGGTGCCGCCGTCGTGCCAGTAGGTCCCGGTGGCTTCCTCGTAGAGCCAACCCATGCCTACCTTCATGCCTTGTGGCCCGTCGGCTCTGAGGGTGTGGGTCATGGTGATGGCGTCGCTCAGCGTTGCCGCCGGTGCGTTCCGGGGGGCGGTTGGGAGGGAGTCAGGGTGGAGTTGGGCGTCGAGAAAGGTGAGGAGGTCGCCTGCGCTCGAGCGTAGGGCGCCGGCTCCGGCGAGCGCGTCGAACGTCCAGACAGGCACGGGGGCGTTGGCCGCGTCGTGGCCCTGGACGAGGCGCGACTGCTCGCTCGCCGGAAGGCGCACGGCCGTGCTCGTCATCTTCAGAGGCGCGGTGATCTCCTTCTCGATCAGCTTCGCGTAGGACGCGTTCGCGCGGAGGGCCAGTGCATGGCCGAGCAGGCCGTAGCCGAGGTTGCTGTAGAGGAACGTCGGGTTCTGGGGCAGCGCGACGCCGTGCTCGCCCAGGTAGGCATACAGGTCTTCGGGGCCGTACGCGGCATAGGGGTTGGCGGGGTTCGCGTTCGGCCGAAGGTTCGCGGGGAGGCGCGGAAGCCCGGAGTGCTGGGTGGCGAGGTCGAGGAGGGTGATCTCCGGGCCGTCGGGCTTCGCGACGGTGCCGGGCGGGAGCAGCTCGCGGACCGGTTCGTCGAGCGTGACGTCGTGTTGCGTCGCCATCTGGGCGAGGAGCAGTCCGGTGAAGGACTTGGTGACGGACCCGATCTCGAAGATGGAGTCGGGCTTGGTTGCGCCGTAGGCGAAGATGCGCCGTTGGCCGTTCTGGAGGACGCCGATGACGATGCCGACGCCGGCCGAGGCCTTCAGGGTCGGCGTGCCGATCACCGGCCGGAACTCGTCGGCGAGCGCGGCCCCGAGCTCGTCGAGGGGAACGGGTGGCTTGGCGGGGCTGGCGGCGGTGCCGCTGGCCCCTGGACGCTTCGCGCCGGGCGGTTGCCGCTCCAGCGTCAGTGGCAGGGACCGGCCCTGCGTCCAGGTGCCGTCGATGGTGTTGCCGTTCGCGTCGAGCTGGCCGACGAAGGTGCCGGAAACGGCAGGCACGTCGAAGCTGACGGTATCGCCTTGCAGGCTGACGTTGGTGCAGGGGATCGGCGTGGCGCCCTGGTCGAGGCTGTAGAGCGTGGCACTCAGCTCGCCGCTCTGGTCCTGCGTGACCTCGAGCCAGATGCGGAGCGACGACTGGCCGACGACGAGCTTGCCTTCCCAGTTCCCCACCACGCCTTGACGGGCCCGGTCGGGAGCCGGTTGCGCCAGGGCAAACGCCAGCAAGGTCCAGGTTCCGATCAGGGCGAGGGTCATGCGCTTCAGGTTCAACCTCATGCCTCCACCCTAGGACAACGGCGAGCCCGACGACCCGCGAGCCCGGTACCGCGCTCAGTACTCCGTCTTGAACGCGAAGTACGACCCACGGATGGTCCCGGCCAGCTTCGACTTCTGCCGCGCGAACTTGAACGAGCCCAGCTCCTCCGGTACGTCCATGCCGTCGGAGAGCTTGAATCCGACCGCCCGCTTCTTGGGGTCGTCGAGGTTGTACATGACGTTGATCGAGAGGCCGCTCTCGTAGAACACGTAGGCCATGCGGAGGTTCTCGACCTGGAAGGCCGTGGCCTCGAGAGGGCGCGACGCGATGACGATGCCGCGTTCTTCCTCGAGGATCCGGTGCACCCAGTCGACGGTCGCCCGGGCTTCGCTGGCGGGCTCCACCGTGAAGACGTGGTCGTACTTGTTCTTGTAGTAGCGCGCTTCGTTCGCGCGCAACCCGGCGAGTGCGGGCGCGACCGGTGACGACTCCAGCCCGACGGTCGAGACGTTCTTGAAGTCCACGGTGATGGCCATGAGGTACCTCCTGATGGGTGCGCCGACATCCTGGCCGGCGGGGAGCGGAGCGGAGTCCGGCTCGGCGCCGTTCGTCCAAGAAGTCAGCGGAGGTCGACGGTGGGTCCGCTCCGGCCCCTGGAGGGGCGGGACCCATGACCGCCATTCTAGGGGTGGGGCGGAGGCGCGCGCTTCTCGATTCCTGATCGGTCCGCCCCGGGGCTCCAGACCCCTTGGCGCGCCGGTCGGGTCCGGCGTCGGGTCCGGGCCCGAGGCCTGACATGGTGGCTGCACCGGCGATCGCGTGGCGGCACCTAGACTGGACCGGGTCCCCCGTGCCGTGTCGCCACGGAACGGACGATGCCGGAGTGGGTTCCGGGGAGGAGATGCCGCACCATGGCCAGGTTCGTGTTCGGACTGTCGCAGTCCTTGGATGGCTACGTCGACGCCGCCGGTGAGCTGGCGTTGCCGGCGCCCGGCCCGGAGCTGTTCCGTCACTTCTACGAATGGGTGCGTGACCTGAGCGGAAGCGTGTACGGTCGCAAGGTGTACGAGATGATGCGTTACTGGGACGAAGATCGGCCCGACTGGGACGAGGCGGAACGCGCGTTCGCGGCGGTGTGGCGAAGACAGCCCAAGTGGGTCGTATCGCGATCGCTCACGTCCGTGGGTCCGAACGCCACGCTGGTCTCCGGGGACCTCGAGCCGGCGATGCGTGCCCTGAAGGCGCGACTCGACGGGGAGATCGAGGTCGCGGGTCCGGGGCTGGCGCGAAGCCTGACCGACCTCGGTCTCATCGACGAGTACCGGCTGTACTTCCGTCCGTTCGTGCTCGGGCAGGGCACGCCGTTCTTCGCCGGGCCGCGCCCGCCGCTGCGCCTGGTGGCCGGCGAGCGCGTCGGTGAGGACGCGTTCAGGCTGACCTACGTTCCCGCGTAGGTCCGGAGCTCATGGGGCGAGCCGCTCCGCTCCGCGCACACCTAACGGTAGGCAACGCGCAGGGCTACACGCCGGAGCCCCGTCGGGCCGGCGGTCGGACCGTTCGGGGACGTCTCCGCCGGCGGCGTAGAAAGCGATATCGGTCAGGCCCGTCACGCTGCCCCGGTCATCGTGAGCGAGCTGGCCGCGGTCAGGTCGGTCTGGGCCGTGCTGGAGAGCGCGACGCCGGAGGTGTTCGCTTGGAGCACGACGCCGGCCGTCAGCGCCATGGCAGCGGCGAGAACGGGAACGGCGAGAACGGACCACCGACGGGACGGCATGGGATCCCACTTCAGATGCAGCGGCACGCGCCGAAGGTGCGCACCCCTCTTCCGCGTCGATACGGGGTCAGCCTAGGGAAGGCCCGTTTAGCCAGCGTCTAGGGCGGTGGGGCAACCCGACTCCGTGTCGGGGCCGCTCGGAGCCGCCGTGGGAGCGTGGTGGCCACGCGCGTCAGAGGTCCTTCTCGAACCAGTGCTGTGCGTAGGGCTCGGCGTTGAAGGGCGCGACCTCGCGGTACCCGCTGCCGCGGTAGAGCGCCAGCGCCTCCGTGAGGGAGGCGTTGGTCTCGAGCTGCACGCGGGTCGCGCCGTGGTCCCTGGCGAGGTCCTCGAGCGTTGCCAGGATGCGTCTGCCGATGCCGAGGCCCCGCGCTTCGGGATCCACCCACATGCGCTTGAGGTAGGGGACTTCGCCGGTGAGGAGCAGGCCACCGCAACCGACGCTCGCCCCGTCCAGCCGGGCGAGGACGAAGCGCCCGAGCGGGGGATTCATGTCCTGGGCAGTGGTGCGGATGCTGCGCGTGGGGTCGAATCCCGAAGGGAAGCGTTCGGCGAGCTCCCGGTAGTAGCGGGCCAGGCACGTCTGCGCGGCGGTGCTGGCGGCGTCCGCCACCCCGACCTGCACCGCCCCTGCGCGGAGCAGGCGCTCGACGGTCTGCATCGCCTTCACCAGGTGCTGCCGACGCTTCTCGTCGAGCGCGCCGAGCTGCGCTTCCGCTGCAGCGTCGGATCGCCGATCGAGCAGCTCGTGCTCCCGTACGCCGGCGGCGGTGAGGCGCGCCACGCGTATCCTTCCGTCCCGTTGCGACCGACCGAGGCGGACGAGGCCCTCGTCCTCCAGGGAGCTGAGCAGGCGGCTGAGGTAGCCCGAGTCGAGCCCGAGGCGGCCGCGCAACGCGCGCACCTCGGCGCCGTGCGGTCCGATCTCGAACAGCAGCCTGGAGGCGCCGATGCTGCGCGGGCGACCGAGGAAGGCCTCCTCGAGGGCGCCGACCTGCCGCGTGACGGCACGGTTGAAGCTCCGGACGTGTTGGAGCGCTCCACGATCCATATCTGACTTTAGTCAGAGATTCCTGGTGGGTCAACGGCCTGGAGCTCGGGCCGCCGCCCCGGTACCTGGCTGGGCGTGTAGTGGCCGAGGGCTCCATGCGATCACCCGGGCACCCCGATCGCCCGAGACGCTTCTTGCTGGCTTGTGTGCGCCGTTGGTCTAGACTTCGGTTGGTAAGCACATCCAGAAAGGGGGCTGACATGAGACGCGTTCGTGTCGCAACGCTGTCGGTTCTGGCCTTGCTGTTGATGGTGGCGCTGGCCGCCTGTTCTTCCTCGACTCCGAAGGGGAGCCTGAAGGTGACGCTGAACGGGTTGCCTTCGAGCGTCGTGGGCAAGGTGATCGTGACGGGCCCGGGCGGGTACGCGCAGACCGTCACTAGCACCACCACATTGAGCGTGGCGCCAGGAACGTACTCGGTGACGGTGTTGCCCACCACGGGAGGGAACCCAATCGTGCCGGTGGCTTACGACGGCGCCGCGTCGTCGACGACCCTTGCGGTGACGTCGAACGCCAGTGTGTCCACGGCGGTCAGTTACGCGGTTCGGATCGGTTCGGGGCATGTGTGGGTCCCGCAGTGGAACGGTTCTCTCGAAGCAGCGTCGTATCCGAGCGTGAGCCTGGTGGGTTCCGGCTCACCCTCACCTGACGTGACGCTCGGGATGGGGGGCACCCCCCGCGGTGAAGCCATCGCCTTCGATCACGCCGGGAACATGTGGGTCGCGGACTGTGGCGGCTACGCCTATCGCTACGACGCGGCTCAGCTGGCGAGTTCGGGCACGCCCACGCCAGCGGTGACGATCGACGCCACGGCGTACAGCTGCCTGGGAGGCCTGGCCTTCGATGCCTCGGGTGACCTGTGGGCAACCTCGCCGCATACCGGTCAGGTGTTGGAGTACACACCCGCGCAACTCAGCACGAGCGGAGCGGCAACCGCGGCCGTGGTCCTCAGCGCCAACGCCACGCCGAGCCTGTTGACGCCGATCGCACTGGCGTTCGATGCGTCCGGAGACTTGTGGATCGGCAATTTGGGCAGCAGCACGGTGGTGGAGTTCACGCCATCGCAGTTGACCGCCAGCGGGAGCCCCACGCCGACGGTGACCATCAGCGCGAACGCCACCCCGAGCCTGTCCGGGCCCGAGGGGATGGCCTTCGACGCCAGCGGGAACCTGTGGGTTGCGAACAACGGCAATGCCACGGTGGTGCGTTTCGACGCCGCCCAGCTCGGGTCGTCGGGGAGCCCCACGCCGGCGGCGACCATCGCGAGCGCCTCGTTCGCCAGCGGCGCCGAGCTTGCGGGGATGGCCTTCGACGCTAGCGGCAACCTGTGGGTTGGGAACGGGTACCCCTCGGAACTGCTGGAGTTCATGAACCCCGATGCGTTGTCGGGCAGCGTGTCGACCACGCCCGCCGTGACGGTCACCGGTATAGGTGGCGTTGACGGCTTGGGCTTTGCGTTCAGCCCGCCCCCAGCCGATGTGCCGATCCGCACGCCGTAACACGACGTCCTAGATGCCGGGCAAGGCGACGGAGGCCGGCACAACCCCCGGCGCCCGCGCGTATGCCGGACGAGCCGTTTCGCGGCACGCACCGCCCGAGCCAACGGTTTCACGCTCACGATTTCACGCTCACGGTGTCGCGCCCACGTGAGGGAAGATCAGACCATGGCGGATGGCTTCCCGGGGTCGGCCCGGGTCTTGGGGGGGCCGGTGGTCATGTGGCTCGCGATCTCCCACTCCCCGTCGACCTTCGTGACGACGGCCGTGTCGTCGCCTTCCATGATGGGGGCGCCGTCCGTAGAGTAGGGGAGAAGGTCGTCGTGCCGGGGAGTCTTCGCAGGGGGTGAACGATGGCGGACGTGCCGAGGGTCGCGCGGATCGCGGCCCGATGGATCGGCGGCGGCGCTGGTCGTGGCCTGGCCGATCCTGCTTGCGCCGGCCTCGTCCGCCCTCGCAGCCGGCGACGTCACCACGCTCACGCTACCCGGTGGGCACGTCACCATCGTTCCCTCCGAAGATCTCGGCCTGGCGCGGACACCGGAGGAGCTGGCGCCGGGCGACCGCCCCACGGCCTGTCGGGAGGGGTTCGACGTCTGCCTGTACGTGCGCCCGAGCGCGTACGCCGGCACGAACCTGAGGTCGGCCGGCATGGCGATCAAGCGGCGCGGGGACCTCAGGAGCGTGACCTCGTGCCTGCTCGCTCAGCCGAGCGGTTGGACGGGGCTGCAGCCGGCCGTTCGGATGCCGCTCGACACGACGGACGACCTTGCGCCGACGGGCCCCGCCACGTCGCGCTTCGGTGACGTCGGTGAGGGCGCCGCCGGCAGCTACACGACGGGCCAGCTCCTGCGGCTGAGCGCGGGCGGAGCGTGCTGGGAGTTCGAGACCAGCGTATGGCTCTCGCGGTTCGAGAACTACGCGCCCGGCGCGGTGAAGGCCTTCACCGACGGCGACCTCGCACACGTCGAGGGGCTGTTCGGGAAGGTCCTCGGCAGTGTCGCGTTCGACGGCCGGAGCATCGTGTGGCCGGACCGACGATCCGGGGACCTCAGCGACTTCGTGCGGGTGGACGTACCGGACCCGGCCACCAGCCCCCTGCACGTGCGCGGCGAGGCGCGCGGCGTCTGGTTCTTCGAGGCGACGTTCCCGATCGAGTTGCTCGGTCCGGACGGCGTCGTGATCGCGTCAGGCCGGGCGACGGCGATCGGCGAATGGATGACGATGGGGTTCGTTCCCTTCGAGGCGGAGATCCCCTACCAGATCGAGGCTCCCGTCGCCGCCACACTGGTGCTCAGGCGCGACAACCCCTCGGACCTACCGCAGAACGACGCCGCGGCGGCCTACCCCGTCAGGTTGCGCTGACCGAGGACGCGGCGTTGTGGGCGTAGGTGGAATGCGGCATCGCGTTCGCGACGTCGCTGCCGAAGCAACTTGCGGGCGCCGTCGTACGCCCTCTACGCCTCGCGCAGAAGCACCCGCAAGCCGTACGTCACGCCGCGCAGCTCGCCGTCATCGCCCCGCAGGAGCGTGGCCGGGGCCTCGTGTTCGGGGAACGTCAGGGCGATCTCGTCGGCGGCGGCGAAGCGGGCGGGGACGTCCTTCTCCGGAGCGCCCACGCCGGCACGCAGGGCGCCGCCCTCGCCCAAGTAGAGGCGCAGCCGCCCGTACGGCTCTCCCGACGCGTAACGTCCGAGCACGGCCGCCACCTCGGCGGCGCTGGCGGCGTAGCTTCCGGGGGCGTACGGGCGGGCGTCCACCGGCACGCCGGTACGCGCGTTCACGCCCGACACCCACACCCCTTCGGCGGGGATGTCGACGAGGTTGCTCAGCACCACGCCGCCGATCCCGAGCTCCGGTACCCAACCGATCTGGCTCGACACCCCCTTGAGGCTGCCGCCGTGCCCCACCAGCGTCATGCCGTGGTGATCGGTTTGCGTGATGAGCCCGAATCCGTACGTCCGGCCGGGCCCGGACCAGGTGTGTGCGCCCGACATGGCGTGCACGAGCTCGGGGTCGATGTCCGGACCGCCGGATCGACGGTCGAGGCCCTCAGGGGCCATCAGGTAGCGCACGTAGCGGCGCAGGTCGCCGAGGGTGGACTTGAGCATGCCACCGCCGAGCAGGCGCGCCGTGGTCTCCCACCGCGGCGAGCGCAGCACCGTCCCGGTCTCGTCTCGTTCGTACAGCGTGCTGTGGTCCGGGTCCGCCAGCACGCGCTCGAGGTCGAAGGTGGTGCGCGCCATGCCCAGCGGCCGCGCGATCCGCTCCTCCACGAAGCCGTCGAAGGGCTGGCCCGCCACGCGCTCCACGATGGCGCCCAGCAGGCAGAAGGCGTCGTTGCTGTAGCTGAACACCTCGCCGGGCTCGCCCAGTAGCACCGCGTTGGCGTCGATCCATGCGACCAACCGCTCGGCGGTACGGACGTCGGGCCCGGGGTTCGCGACCTGCTTCTCGGCCTGGCTGCCCGTCACCGGGTCGCCGAGCTGGCTGGGCGCGCGCACCCAATCCATCGTCGGGAGCGCGGGAAGGCCGCTGGTGTGGCTGAGGAAGTGGCGGATGCGCGCGGGCTCGCGGCCGTCCCACAACGTGAACGGCAGGTGCTCCGAGACGGCATCGTCGAGGCTCAAGCGGCCGTCGGTCACGAGCTGAAGCACGGCCAGCGCCGTGAACGACTTGGTGATGGAGGCGACGCCGAAGAGGGTGTCGTCGGTCACGGGCAAGCCGGCCTCGCGGTCGCGGAAGCCGAGCCCGCGCGAGAGCAGCACGTCGTCGGCCGTGAACAGCGTGACCCCGATGCCGGGCACGCCGGTGCGGGCCTGCAAGGCGAACAGGTGACGCTCGTAGGTCTCGCGCCAGGACGTAGGAGATCGCGGCATGGCGCGATGCTATCAGGGCCCGTCGCCGCCGGGTGCTAAGCTCGCGCCATCCCGTATCGCCGCCCGGACCGTGCGGCGCGCCTGCCGGACGATCCGGTCGCGTTCGCGGCCCGCGCGTACGGCGCCAACGCCCGCAGCGCGCGTCCGCGCGGCGCTGATGAGGTCGCATCGTGGACGTAGCAGGCCTGCTGGAGCTTCCTATCCTGAACGGAGCTCGCGTGGTGGCGGGCGCCGACCACCTGTACCGGTCGGTGAAGGTGGTGGCCGCCGTCGACCACCCGCAACCCTTGCCGTTCGTGCGCGCCGACCAGCTCGTGCTGACGACGGGTTACGCCTGGCCCAGGACCGAGTACGAGCAGCAGCTGCTCGTCAGGGGCCTGGCGGGTCGCGGGGTGGCCGCCATCGGCGTGGCGGTGCCGCAGTACATCGACCGCGTTCCGGCGCCGGCCAACGAGGAGGCCGCGCGCCACCACCTGCCGATGCTCGAGATCCCGTGGGAGATCCCGTTCTCGGAGTTGACGCTCGAGCTCAACTCGGCCATCTTCCGGGAGCAGTACGACGTCATCGAGCAGCAGCTGCGGGCCATCCAGCGGAGCGAGCAGATCCATCGCACGGTGACGCGCGCGGCCATGGCGCTGGGAAGCCTCGAGGACCTCGCCAGCAGCCTCGGCTCCCTGCTGGGGCGCGACGTCGCTTTCGAGGACGCGCAGGGCCAGCTCCTCGGGGCGCACACTCGCGCCGGCTCGCGGCACGAGGTGGAGCAGGAGCTGGCGGCGGCGCGGCTCGACGCCGCCGACCAGCTGCTCCACGACCGCGGCCAGGCCACGGTCGGCGCCGTACGGGTGCCGGCGGTGGGCGGCCGCGGCGGAGCCGGCGTGATCTGCCCCATCCGCATTCACGACAAGGTGGAGGGCTGGGTGTGGATCTGGGGCGGGGAGGCCCCCTTGGGCGAGCTCGAGGCGCGAGCTTCGGAGCACGCAGCGCTGGTGGCGGGCCTGACCATCGCGCACCAGCGCAGCATCGCCCACACCGTTTCCCAGCTCGGCCACACCTTCGTGGACTCGCTGCTCGAAGGCGGGGCGGACGGGAACGGCGGCGCCGACGCGCTGCTCGAGCGGGCGCGGCTGCACGGGTTTCGACCCGACGGCCGCTACCGGGTGGCCTTGATGGCGCTGGCCGTACCGCAGCCCCTGTCGACGGAGGACCTCGCGCTTCGGGAGCGTTTGCTGGGCGATCTTCGCCTTGTGCTGAGACGGGAGGGGACGGTGCCGTTGCTGTCTCCATCGACGGCGCACATCCGCCTGCTGCTGCCGGAGCGAATCTCGCCGCAGCGCCTGTGGGACCAGATCGCCGGCGACCCTGCGCTGTCGTGGTCGCGGCAGAAGGACATGCTCGCGCTGGTCGTCGGGCGCCCGGTGATCGGCCTGGCTGGCATCCACGAGGGCTACCAGGAGGTCCTCACGGTGGTCTCGAGCCTGCGCTTCGGTGAGCTCCAGCATGTCGATGGGGCGCTCGTCCTGGCCATCTTGCGGGGCGACACGTCCGCCCGCGACCTGCTCGTGCAGGAGATCTACCGCCCGCTCGAGGACAAGCCGGAGCTGTGCCAGACGCTGGAGGCGCTGGCCGCGTCCGGCTTCCAGCAGCGCCCGGCCGCCGCGGCGTTGGGGGTCCACGTCAACACGCTCCGGTACCGCCTCGCGCGCATCGGGGAGCTCACCGGTCTCGACCTGAGCGATGCCGAGGCCCGCTTCCGCGTGCAGCTCGCGTGCCGTGCCTCCTTGTTGGTTTCCAACAAACGATCGCCCCTTGATTTGTGACGGCGACACCTAGCGCTCGCCCGCTCCAGGTCCTAGGGTAGCGAGAACGCACAGGCAGGCTGTCGGTGCGCCGGTGGCTCGATGGGAACCGGCGGTTCACATGGCGTGGCGCTCGGAGGGGGAGGGTCGTGGTCGTGGGCATACCGAGAGAGACGGAGACCCGGGAGCGTCGCATCGCAGCCACCGCTGACGCGGTGCGGTGGCGAAGGCAGGGGCTCGGCAGCCCCCGGCAGCGGAACGGACCCGCGGCAACGCAGAACCCGAGCGCCCCCAGGCGCAGCCATACGACCACAGCGAAGGGCGGCGAACCATGACGGCGAAACACAGCGCGACCCAGGTGCAGGATCTCCTCAACTACGTGGGCGGCGAGTGGCAACGCTCGTCGAGCAGCGAGCGCCTGGAGGTGCTCAACCCGGCAACGGGCGAGGTGATCGCGAAGGTGCCGATGAGCCCGAGGCGGGAGGTGGACGCCGCCGTGCGCGAAGGGGTCCGGGCCTTCGCCGAGTGGCGTCAGGTGCCGGTCGAGGACCGCATCCAGCCGCTCTTCCGCCTCAAGAGGCTGCTCGAGGACCATATCGACGAGTTGGCGGCCAGCATCACCAAGGAGTGCGGGAAGACGCTCGCCGAGTCGGAAGCCGAGATGCGCCGGGGCATCGAGGACGTCGAGGTCGCTTGCGGCGCCCCCATCCTCATGCAGGGGCGCAACAACGAGGACATCGCGCGCGGCATCGACGAGCACATGATCCGTCAGCCGCTCGGCGTCGTCGCTGCCGTCACGCCGTTCAACTTCCCCGGCATGATCCCGCTGTGGTTCCTGCCCTATGCCACCGCCACCGGCAACTGCTTCCTGCTCAAACCGAGCGAGAAGGTGCCGATGACCACCCAGCTGCTGTTCCGCCTTCTGGAGGAGGCGGGCTTCCCCAAGGGCGTGGTCGGGCTGGTCAATGGCGGCAAGGAGACGGTCGACGCCATCCTCGAGCACCCCGACGTCAAGGCGGTGTCGTTCGTGGGGTCCACCCCGGTGGCCAAGTACATCTACAGCCACGCCACCGCCAACGGCAAGCGTGCGCAGTGTCAGGGCGGCGCGAAGAACCCGGCTGTGGTCACTCCCCGACGCCGACATGACCATGACCAGTCGCATCCTGACCGACTCGGTGTTCGGGTGCGCGGGGCAGCGCTGCCTCGCCACTTCCGTCGCCATCACCGTGGGGGAGGCGCGCGGCGAGTTCACGGAGCGGATGGTCGCCAACGCCGACAGTCGCAAGGTCGGTTACGGCATGAACGACGGCGTGGAGATGGGGCCCGTCATCACGGCCGAGTCCAAGCAGCGCATCGAGGGGCTGGTGGACAAGGGCGTCGCGGAGGGAGCGAAGCTCCTGGTCGACGGCCGGGGGCGCGACGTGGACGGCTTCGCGAACGGCTACTTCGTCCACCCCACCATCCTCGACGAGGTCGACCCGCGTGGCGAGATCGCCCGCACCGAGATCTTCGGCCCCGTGCTGTCGATGATGCACGTCGATTCCATCGAGGACGCCATCGCGCTCGTCAACGACCGTTCGTACGGCAACCAGGCGTCGTTGTTCACTTCGTCGGGCGCCGCGGCGCGCAAGTTCCGCAATGAGGTCCACGCCGGCAACATCGGCATCAACCTGGGCGTGGCGGCGCCGATGGCGTTCTTCCCCTTCAGCGGCTGGGGGGAGAGCTTCTTCGGCGATCTGCACGCACAGGCGCATCACGGCGTCGAGTTCTATACCCAGACCAAGATCGTGATCGAGCGCTGGCCCGATCACTGGAGCCGCACGTTTTGAGGGCGCGCGCGCCCGAGGGAGGATCAGCGTGATCACCGAATCCCAGAACCAGGCCGCGGCCACGGACGCGTTGCTCGAGCGCCAACGCGAGGTCATCTACCCGATCGTCAGCAAGATGCTGATGTACGGCGACCACCCCCTGGCGGTGCGGGAGGCCAAGGGTCTGCGCCTGTGGGATGTGGAGGGTCGCGAGTACCTCGACTTCTTCGGCGGCATCCTCACCGTGTCGGTGGGGCACTGCAACGACGAGGTCACCGAGGCGACCATCGAGCAGCTCAAGAGGGTGCAGCACACGTCGTCGCTCTACCTCAACGAGATCACCGTCCGCGTCGCCGAGAAGATCGCGCAGATCACCCCCGGCCGCCTGTCGAGCAGCTTCTTCACCTCCTCCGGGAGCGAAGCCAACGAGACCGCCATCATGACGGCGCGGATGTACACCGGTCGCGCGGAGGTCATCACCCTGCGGCATGCCTACAGCGGTCGCACCCAGACCGCCATGAGCCTCACCGGGCACGCATCCTGGCGCTCGGGGCACGTCTACGACGGCTATATCAAGCACGTGCGCAGCCCCTACGTCTACCGCGCGCCGCTGGGCCTGGACGAGGACAAGCTCCTGGACCTGTGTGTGCAGGATCTGGAGGAGACGCTCGCGACGGTCACCGACGGCAAGATCGCCGCCTTCATGGCCGAGCCCATCCAGGGCGTCGGTGGTTTCATCGTGCTGCCCCGCGACTACTTCAAGCGCATCCTCCCCATCGTGCGGGAGGCGGGTGGGTTGCTCATCGTCGACGAAGTGCAGACCGGCTGGGGCCGGACCGGCGATCACATGTGCGCGATTCGATCATTGGGGCGTCGAGCCCGACATCATGGTCTTCGCCAAGGGCATCGCCAACGGCTCGCCGGTCGGGGTGACGGTGACCAGGCCGGAGATCGCCGCCGCGGTCGACAAGCTCACCATCGCCACCTTCGGCGGAAATCCCGGTCAGCATGGCGGCGACGCTGGCGACCATCGAGTACATCGAGAAGCACGAGCTTGCGAAGAACGCGGCGCTCCAGGGCGCTCGCTTGAGGGAGCGCCTCGAGGCGCTCCAGGCCCGTCACCCCTTCATCGGCGACGTGCGCGGCATGGGGCTCATGCAGGGATTGGAGATCGTGGTCCCGGACGGGGGTAAGGCCCCCGACGCGGCCCGCGCCACCGCCTTCGTCAACGCTGCCCGCGAGCATGGGCTGCTGCTGGGGAAGGGGGGCCTGTACGGCAATGCCATCCGCGTCTCGCCGCCGCTGATCGTGAGCGCGGCCGAGGTGGACCAGGCCGCAGACCTCATGGAACGAGCGCTGGCGGACGTGGCGTGAGCTCGTGCCGCACGCGACGCGGGAACCAGGAAGGAGGTGAGTCGGGGGACGGCGCAGCCGGCCGGCCGCATCGTCCCTGCGTGAAATCTCAAGCGTCTGTATAATTGTGCAGACCGGCGCCGGTGAGTCACCCTGGCAGCGGCGCCGCGGCAGCGACAAGATTCCCATAGCGGGCCGGCACACGGCCGGTGCACGGAAGGAGAGCGCATGGCGCGCACCGTAAAGGGCGGCTTGATCCAGGCTTCGAACCCCATCCCGGGCGACGACGACCTCCACGCCATCAAGAAGGCGATGATCGACAAGCACCTCCCGCTCATCGAGGAGGCCGGCCGGAAGGGCGTGCAGGTCCTGTGCCTGCAGGAGATCTTCTACGGCCCCTACTTCTGCCCGAGCAGGACCCGAACTGGTACGACGACGGCCGAGCAGATGCCCGACGGCCCGACCAAGCTGATGCAGGAGTACGCGAAGCAGCTACTCGATGGTGATGGTCGTGCCGATCTACGAAGAGGACATGGCCGGGCGTCTACTACAACACGGCCGCCGTCATCGACGCCGACGGCACGCTACCTCGGCAAGTACCGCAAGAACCACATCCCGCAGGCGCCGGCTTCTGGGAGAAATTCTTCTTCAAGCCCGGCAACCTCGGCTACCCGGTGTTCGACACGCCGTACGGCAAGGTTGGCGTCTACATCTGCTACGACCGCCACTTCCCCGAGGGAGCGCGCGCGCTGGGGCTCAACGGCGCCGAGATCGTGTTCAACCCGTCGGCGACCGTGGCGGGGCTTTCGGAATACCTGTGGAAGCTCGAGCAGCCGGCCCACGCCGTCGCCAACGGGTACTTCGTCGGCGCCATCAACCGCGTCGGCGACGAGGAGCCCTGGGACATCGGCGAGTTCTACGGCCAGAGTACTTCGTGCGACCCCCGCGGCCAGTTCGTGGCGGAGGGCAGCGCGCGACCGAGGACGAGCTCGTCGTCGCGGACCTCGACCTCGACATGATCCGCGAGGTTCGCGACCTCTGGCAGTTCTACCGCGACCGCCGGCCGGAGACCTACGGCGAGCTGGTGGCGCCCTGAGGAGCCGGCCGCGAAGTTCTCGGCACACGAGCACGGTGCACCGATTCCGGAGCGAGGAGCCCTATGCGTGAGACCGAGCTGACCCTGGACCAGTTGCGCGACCGCTTCAGCGAGACGAACCCGCCGTTCACGCCGCGCGAGGCGGTCGTGGAGGCGGATCGCTGTCTGTACTGCTTCGACGCGCCCTGCATCCGTGCCTGCCCCACCGGCATCGACGTGCCCACCTTCATCCGCAAGATCGGCACCGGCAACGTGCTGGGCGCGGCCACCACCATCCTCGAGTCGAACCTCATCGGGCACTCCTGCGGCCGTGTGTGCCCGGTCGACGAGTTGTGCGTGGGCGCCTGCGTGCTCGGCGCCGAGCACCGTCCCATCGCCATCGGCAGGCTGCAACGCTACGCCACCGACGCCCTCTACGAGAGCGGCCGCATGCCCTTCGAACGGCCGCCCGACAGCGGCCAGCGCGTCGCCGTCGTCGGCGCCGGACCCGCGGGCCTCAGCTGCGCCGGCGAGCTGGCCCGGCGCGGCATCCAGGCGACGGTGTTCGAGAAGCAGGAGCTTCCCGGCGGCCTGTCGACCTACGGCATCGTGGTGCTGCGCGAGCCGATCCGCGTGTCGCTGGAAGAGGTCGCGTTCATCGAGCGCCTCGGCGCCGAGATGCGTACCGGCGTAGAGGTCGGCAACGACGTTCCGGCAGACGAGCTGCTGGACTCCTACGACGCCGTCTTCCTGGCCGCCGGCACCGGCGCGGTGCCCGATCTCGGCATCCCTGGGCGAGGACCTCGACGGCGTCACCGAGGCGCTGTCGTTCATCGCCCAGACCAAGCTGGCCGAGAAGGACGGGCTTCGAGCGGCTGCTCGACCTGCCGGTCGGCGACCACGTCATCGTCATCGGTGCCGGCAACACCGCCATCGATGCCGCCACCGTAGCCAGGCGGCTCGGCGCCGCGTCGGTCACGATCGCCTACCGCCGCGGCGACGGCGAGATGCCCGCCTACGACTTCGAGGTCGCCTTCGTGCGCAACGAAGGCGTGGAGTTCCGGTTCCTGGCCCAGCCCGTCGAGTTGCTGGGCGAGGACGGCCACGTCACCGGGCTGCGCTGCGTGCGCATGGAGCTCGGCCCGGCCGGCAGCGACGGGCGTCGCCGCGTGGCGCCCGTACCCGGCAGCGAGTTCGTGCTCCCCTGCGACCAGCTCATCAAGGCCATCGGGCAGAGCAAGCTCGAGCCGCTCTTCGACGCCTTCGGGGTCGACACCGAGCGCGGCTACGTCAAGGTCGACGAACGGCTGCGCACCTCCAATCCCCAGGTCTTCGCCGGCGGTGACTGCGTCCGCCTCAGCGGTCACGCCCTCACCGTCACCGCCGCGCAGGACGGCAAGATCGCGGCGCAAGGCATCGCGGAGGCACTCGGCGTGGCCCCGCTCGGCCGCGGCTCCCCAGAGGCGTGAGCCGGTCCGGCGCAGGCCGGGCGGGCAGGGAGCACAGCGATGCGTTCGCGCCACCCCGCAAGGGCGAGGGCGCCGCCGCGCACGGGGGCCGCGATGGCTGACCTCACCAGCACCTTCGCCGGCATCGCCAGCCCCAACCCCTTCTGGCTGGCCTCGGCGCCGCCCACCAACAGCGCCTACCAGGTCAACAAGGCCTTCGAGTACGGCTGGGGCGGCGCCGTCTGGAAGACCATCGGCGCGCCCGTGCTGAACGCATGCAACCGCTACGGCGCGTTCGAGTACGGTGCCCACAAGCTGGTGGCGATCAACAACATCGAGCTCATCAGCGACCGTCCACTCGAGGTCAACCTGCGCGAGATCAAAGAGGTCAAGGACCTGTGGCCGGACCGTGCGGTGATCGTCTCGGCGATGGTCGAGTCCACCCCGGAGGCGTGGAGCGAGATCGTGCAGCGCATCGAGGACACAGGCGCCGACGGCATCGAGCTCAATTACGGCTGCCCACACGGCATGTCCGAGCGCGGCATGGGCTCGGCGGTCGGCCAGGTGCCGGAGTACTGCACCATGATCACGGGGTGGGTGACCGATGCGGCCTCCATCCCGGTCATCGTCAAGCTCACGCCCAACGTGACCGACATCGTGCCGCCGGCGCGCGCGGCCCTGGCCGGCGGCGCCGATGCGGTCTCGCTGATCAACACCATCAACTCCATCGTCGGCGTCGACCTCGACACCCTCGAGATCCGCCCCAACGTCGGCGGCAAGGGCGGCCACGGCGGCTTCGCCGGCCCCGCGGTACGACCCATCGCGTTGCACATGCTCTCGGCCGTCGCGGCGGACGCGCGGTTCGCGCAGGGCGGGCTGCCCATCTCCGGCATCGGCGGCGTGCAGACGTGGCGCGACGCAGCTGAGTTCCTGTTGCTGGGAGCCAGCAACGTACAGGTCTGCACGGCGGTCATGCATTACGGCTTCCGGATCATCGAGGACCTCGTCGACGGCCTCTCCAACTGGCTCGACGAGAAGGGCGCGGCGTCGGCGGCGGACCTCGTTGGTGCCTCGGTGCCCCGCATCTCCTCCTTCGGCGATTTCGACCTGTCGTTCAAGACGGTGGCGCGCATCGACGAGACGACGTGCATCCAGTGCAACCTGTGCTACGTGGCCTGCGACGAGGGCGCCCATCAGTGCATCGACCTGACCGTCGACGGCGCGCGCATCGACCCCGACACGCTCTCCGCCGGCGTCAAGCCGCAGCCGCGGGTGCGCGAGGACGACTGCGTCGGGTGCGACCTGTGCTCGCTGGTGTGCCCCGTGGACGGCTGCATCACCATGGTGCCCGTCGAATCGGGCCGGCCCAAGCGTCACCTGGAACGAGCTCGTCGGGACCGCCCCGAGCGTCACCACCGAGTGGGAGGCGATGCAGCGGTACCGGCGGGAGACGGGCATCGACATCCATTGACGCCGGACCCGGCACGGCCGGCCCGGCACGCGACGAGCGGGAGGATCATGACGTGAGCTTGCTGATCAAGAACGGCGACATCATCACGGCCGACGGGCGCACCACCGCCGACATCTACTGCGAGGACGAGACCATCACCCGTATCGGGAGGGACCTGGAAGCGCCCGCGGACGCCGAGGTCATCGACGCCTCCGGCAAGTACGTCTTCCCGGGCTTCATCGATCCTCACGTGCACATCTACCTGCCGTTCATGGGCACGGTGACCAAGGACTCCCACACCGCCGGGAGCCAGGCGGCGCTGGTCGGCGGCACCACCACCTTCATCGAGATGGTCGCGGGCGGGCCAACGCAGCCCGCTCTGGAAGCGTACGAGGAGTGGACCTCGAAGGCGGACGGCAACAGCGCCTGCGACTACGCCTTCCACCTCGGCGTCACGCACTTCAAGGAAGACACCGCCGCGCAACTCCGCCAGATCGTCGCACGACGGCACGACGTCGCTTCAAGGTGTTCCTCGCGTACAAGGGGGCGCTCGACGTCAGCGACGACGAGCTCTACCAGACCCTCGAGCTGGCGCGCGAGCTGGGCGTGGTGGTGGCCGCACACTGCGAGAACGCTGAGCTGGTGGCGCGCCGCCAGCAGATGCTGCTGGCGCAGGGCAAGACCGGGCCCGGCTTCCACGAGCCCAGCCGGCCGGTGGGGGTCGAAGCCGAGGGCACCCACCACTTCGCCAGCTTCGTGGAGATGACCGGGGCGCACGGCTACGTCGTCCACCTCTCCAACGCCGCCTCGCTCGAAGCCGCCCTGGCCGCCAAGCTTCGCGGGGTGTCGCTGACCATCGAATCGGTCATCCCGCACCTCATCCTCGACGAGAGCTACGCGCAGAGGCCCGACTTCGAGGGCGCCAAGTACGTCATGTCACCGCCGCTGCGCACCAAGGCCGACCAGGCCGCGCTGTGGCGAGCGCTCGAGCACGGGCTCATCGACACCGTCGGAACCGACCACGCGCCTTTCGACTTCCACGGCCAGAAGGACATGGGCAAGGACGACTTCACGAAGATCCCCAACGGCATCCCCGCGATCGAGGATCGCGTCAACCTGCTCTACACCTACGGGGTCAGTCGCGGCGCCCTCGACATCCACCGCTTCGTCGACGCCGCTTCCACGCGCGCCGCGAAGACCTTCGGCCTGTTCCCCCGCAAGGGCACCGTGGCGGTGGGTAGCGACGGCGACCTGGTGGTGTACGACCCCACCTACCGCGGCAACGCTGAGCGCCGCCAGGCAGACCATGATCGTCGACTACAACGGATTCGAAGGCATGGAGATCGACGGCCGCCCGAGCGTCGTCACGGTGCGCGGGAAGGTCGCCGTCCGCGATGGCGCCTTCGTCGGCGACCCCAAGCGCGGCCGCATGCTCCGGCGGCCCACGCTTCACCGTTGATCTCGCCGCCCGACGTGCTCATCCCGGAGGAGGAAGCGATCTTGTCGAGCCGATCCGAACCCACGCCCGTCCGCCGGGCAGCGGCCAAGGCCGAGGTCCGGAAGCGCGTCCACCGCCCCCGGGCCGGGCGTGCCGGCCGGCGCGCAGGGACGGCGCGGCGGCGGGAGACGCCCCCGCATCGGTACCGGCTTCGCCCGACACGGCGGCGACCAACGCACAGCCGGTGGTCATCCGAGCAGACAAGGTGTGCAAGACCTACCGCGTCCGCAGCGTGGAGGCGGTGGCGCTCAAGGATGCTGACCTGGAGGTGTATCAGGGCGAGTTCGTGAGCCTCATCGGCCCGTCCGGATGCGGCAAGACCACCCTGCTCAGGCTCGTCGCCGACCTCATCCAGCCCACCTCCGGCACGCTCGAGGTGGCGGGCAAGAGCGCCCCGAGGCGGCGCGCAGGCGCGCGAGTACGGCTTCGTCTTCCAGGCGCCCGTGCTCTACGACTGGCGCACGGTCGGTCGCCAACGTCACCCTGCCGCTCGAGATCATGGGCTTCCCGCGCGCCGAGCGTCGTGAGCGGCGCGCGCGGAGCTACTCGCCATGGTGGGTCTGGAGAGCTTCCATCGGCAGTACCCGTGGCAGCTCTCGGGCGGCATGCAGCAGCGCGTCTCCATCGCCCGAGCGCTGGCCTTCGATCCCAGGTTGCTGCTCATGGATGAGCCCTTCGGCGCGCTCGACGAGATCACGCGCGAGACCATGAACCATCGAGCTGCTGCGCATCTGGGGCCAGACCGGCAAGACCGTGCTCTTCGTGACGCACTCGATCGCCGAGGCGGTGTTCCTGTCCTCGCGCATCGTGGTGATGACGGCCCGGCCCGGACGCATCCAGAAGATCATCGACGTCGACCTGCCCTACCCGCGCTCGCCCGAGACGCGCGAGTCCGAGCGCTTCTTCCAGCTCACCACGGAGGTGCGCGAGGCGCTTCGCCTGGGTCAGGCCGCGGCAACCGTGGCGGTCAAGGGCCCCGAAGGCGGTCCGGGCGAGCGATGGGGGCGCCGCGGCGCCATGAGCTGGCTGCGGCGCGCCTGGCCCGTGATCGCCGTGATGCTGGCGACCGTCGCCCTGGGCTACCCGATCGCGCTGCTCTTCGGCCTGCCGCTGGCCCGCCAGCGCATGCATGATCTCAGCAACTGGGTCACCGCCACCAGCGTCGCTCAGCCCGTCGCCGAGGTGCCGAACGGCCGGAACCAGCCTGAGCGTTCGATGCCGCCCCGGCGAACGGCGTGCTGGTGCGTGACGGCGCTCCGCTGGCTGCCCGCTACCAGCAAGACGGGGCGACCGTGCGTCTCGAGGGCGCGCTGGCGCGTCCCGTGGTGCGGCTGGGCTCGGGCTCGAGGGCCCGCTCGACGGCGCCCGCCTGGTGTACCGCCTGCCCGCCGGCGTCGACGCCGCGGCGCCGCTCTACCTCGGCGGAAGCTGCTGCATGCCGGCGCCGCCGACTCCGTCGAGCGCGCCGACGGCCGCGCGACCACCTTCACCTTCGACGACGCCTCGGGCCCGATCGTGGTGGGCGACCGGGTGCTGGTGCCGGGGCGGGACTACCAGGCCAAGGGTGACAAGGTCACGTTCGCGCAGGCGCCCCCCTTCAACGCCGAGGTGCGCCGCATCACCGGCGACTACGCGGTGCTCGACCCGGCCAAGGGTCTCGTCGCGCTCGCCCGGCCTGCCAGCGTCCGGCCGCGCGTGGGCCAGGACGCGGTGCGTCTCGCCGAGCGGCTCAGCGGCGCGGTCGACGGCAGCAACCGCACCTTCACCTTCGCGCACGCCCCCGTTGTCGACACCGATCCGTCGCGCCAGGTGTACGTGGACGGCACGGCGCTGTCTTCCACGCCGGAGCGGCCGGGAGAACGCGTCGACGGTCAGCGCGCGCGCTTCACCTTCGCCTCTTCCCGCGGCCTGGTGACCGTGGACGGCCAGCTGCATGAGCCCCGGAAGCCAGTACACGCGCGACGGGCCGGTCGTCACCTTCGTCACGCCGCCCCGGCGCAACGCCTCGCTGCGGCAATACCACGACTATCTTCGTCAGCGACATGCGCGAGGGCATCCTCACGCTGGCCGCGGCGCCGCGACCGGGGAGCGTGGTGTGGGCCGCCGACTACACCTACTACGCGCACCCCGCCTGCGGCAGCACGGTGCTGCAGTGCTTCTACAGCATGCCGCAACACCCGGTGCCCTTCCCCAACTGGATCGCCGCGCGCATCGCGCCCTTCTTCGGTCACTACCCCATCACCGACGCGCGCAACATCGTGCGCGGCGGTGCTCTACACCTCCGCCGGCACGCTCTCCGCGCTGCTGCTCGGCGGCGCCTTCGGGGTGCTGCTGGCGGTGCTGTTCGTGTTCCTGCGCCCCCTCGAGCAGGCGCTCCTGCCCTGGGTGATCGCCTCCCAGACGGTGCCGATCATCGCGCTGGTGCCGGTGTTGCTGCTGGTGCTCGGCAACGTCGGCATCACCGTCCAGACCAGCCTCATCCCCACGGCGCTGATCGGCGCCTACATCGCCTTCTTCCCCGTCACGGTGGGACCGTCACCGGCCTGCGCTCGGTCGACCCGCTGGCGCTCGACCTCATGCAGAGCTACGCCGCCAGCCCGCTCCAGGTGTTCCTCAAGGTGCGCTTCCCCGCCGCCGTGCCGTTCCTGTTCACCAGCCTCAAGCTGGGCACCGCCGCGGCCCTGGTCGGGCGCGCTGGTGGCGGAGACCGAGTCCAACAACCGCCGCGGCCTCGGTTACGCCATCATCGGCCAGGTGCAGGCGGGCAACGTCGCCGACGTGTGGATCCTGCTGCTGGTCTCCGCGGCGCTGGGGATCGGGCTGGTGGCGCTCGTCGGCGCCGGTGCAGCGCCTCACCGCGCCCGTGGGAGCGGCGCGTGAGCCGGTCGCGGCGACCGCGTCCTCGCGGCGCCCGCGCCCGGCGCCCGCTCGTGGCCCGCCGTCGGCGCGCCTGGCGCTGGCGGCGGTGGGCCCGTTCGGCCCGCTCACGTCGCGGGCGGCCCGGACGCGCCTCGCGGCCCTGGCCCGTGGGCGGCGGTGGCCGCCGTCGTCTGGCTCGGCCCGTCGCGCTGACCATCACGGCCGCCTGCGCAGCGTCGCCGCGCTGGCTCCGGTCGCGCTGCTGGGGGCCTTCCTCAGCCTGCTCGGCCCAGCGCGTCGCTTGCGGGCCCGGCGCCTGGGGCTACTGGGCCGCCGTTCTGGGGGCTTCGTGGTCGGCGTCGCTCGTCGCCTTCGGGCGCGTGAGCCTCACGTCGCTGGGGCCTCAGGCGCCGCCGTTCGACCAGCGGCCTGCAGCGCATCCTGCCCGTGGCCATGGTGCCGCTGGTGGTCCTGCTGTTGTGGGAGGGGCTGGTGGTGGGCTACCGCGTTCCCATGGGCATCTTCCCGCGCGTGACGGACATCTTCACCGCTCTGGTCACCTCCTGGCCGTGTTGTTCGCAGGACAGCTACGTCACCTTCGTCAAGGAGGTGCTGCTGGGCTTCGCCATCGGTCTGTCGGCGGGCTACACGGCCGGCGTCTCCATCGCCGGCGAGCCGCTTCCTGCAGCGCGGCTTCCTGCCGTTGGCACCGCCTTCGGGGCGGTGCCGATCGTGGGGCTGGCACCCGTGCTGGGGCGTGCGTTCGGCGTCGACTGGCAGTCCAAGGCGGCGGTGGTCGTCATCGTCACCTTCTTCCCCGTGGTGCTCAACACCGTCCAGGGGCTGACGCGCGTCGACCCGCTGCGGCTCGAGCTGCTGCGCGCCTACGCCGCCACGCCGCGGCAGGTGTTCGCCGCGCTGCGCTTCCCCAACTCGCTACCCTTCGTCTTCAATGCGCTGAAGATCTCGGTGGTGGTCGTCCATCGTCAGCGTGATCGTGGCCGAGTTCCTCATCCCCGGCCCGCCCAACGGCCTCGGCCAGCGCATCAGCCTCTCCGCCCACCGCGGCGCCTTCGACGTCGTGTTCGCCGCCATCCTCGTCTCCAGCCTCATCTCGATGATTCTCTACGGCGCCATCACTGCTGCTTCGAACGCCTCGCGACGTCGTGGCACCCGTCCTCTAGGGGGTCCTGACATGGGTCCCTGACGACAGCCGCCCGCCTGCGGGTGCCGCCGTGCCCCTTCCCGATCCTTCGAGCCAGGCACCTCACGCCGCGGGCATATCCACTTCTCACGGACGCCGTCGGCCGATCCCGGATCGCGTGTCACGGCTTCCGACCCGAAGGACCAACGTGGAGGAGGAGACATGAGACGATTCTCCCGCGCAGCTTTCACCCTGCTCGCGCTCGCGCTTCTGGGCCTGCCCTTCGGCATGGCGCAGAACTTCGATCAAGATCAACTTCCAATCGAAGTGGTTCCCGCAGGCGCAGTTCGCCGGCTACTTCGTGGCGCAGGACAAGGGTTTCTACGCCGACGAAGGGCTCGACGTCAACATCCTCGACGGCGGCAACGTCAACCCCACCGTGCAGGTCGGCTCTGGCAACGCCGACTTCGGCACCGACTGGGTCGCCAACATGCTGGCGCAGCGCGAGAAGGGTCTCGACGTCGTCACGATCGCGCAGATCTTCCAGGACTCGGGCTACCGGATGGTCGCTCTCAAGAGTTCCGGCATCCGCAGCATCCAGGACCTCGCCGGCAAGACCGTTGGCGTGTGGGGCTTCGGCAACGAGTTCGCGGCGCAGGCGGTCTTCGCCGCCGCCGGCTTCACCTCCAACCTCGATCCCACGGTCAAGAACCCCGACGTCAAGACCGTGGTGTACGCCTTCGACCCCTCGTTGGTGTTCCCCAACAAGGTCGACGTCGCGAGCGCCATGACCTACAACGAGCTCGACCAGATCGTGGGGCTCGGGTACCCGCTCGACTCGTTGGTCATCCTCAACCCCGCAGACGTCGGCGCGAACCTCCTCGAGGACAACATCTTCACCACGCCCGAAGGTGCTCAGCAGCACCAACTTCAAGGGCTCGGGGCTCACCGGCATGCAGGTCGCCGAACGCTTCCTCAGGGCGAGCATCAAGGGTTGGCAGTATGCCATCGATCACCAGAAGGAAGCGGTCGACCTCGTTCTCAAGCACTGCGGTGATACCTGTGCTGGCTCAGGCACGCGCCAGAGCCCGGTGATCCACCAGACCTGGCAGATGGCCGAGGTGGCGAAGCTCGTCAAGCCCGCTGCCGACACCAAGATCGGGCACCTCGACAAGGCGGCCTTCGACAGCTCGGTAGGTCTGCTGGTGAAGGTCGGCCTGCTCAAGAACCCGGTGAGCTTCTCCGACGCCGTGGACACGCGCGTTTACGACGCCATCTCCCAGTAAACGCTTCGGCAAGAGTGCTGCGGTCGGTCCGTTCCCGGGCCGGCCGCAGCTTCGTGTCGGGAACGGTGCCTGAGCCGGCCGGACCGAGAGCACGTTGCGACGCTCGAACCCGTAGACGGAGCGGGCGCACCTCCACCTATACAGCGACCGCCATCGAGCCGCGGTAGACTTCGACCCACTGGCCGCTGCGGGACCTGCAGCCCATGTGCTGACCGAAGACGGTCTCGTGGCGGAACACGGCGTAGTCCTACGCCGTCCTCGTCTTCGAGGAGGCTGTCGCTGCTCGCATTCGCCGCAGCGCGGCCTTGGAAGCTTGCCGCGTTACCAGATCGCGGCCAGGGACGGGAGGCAAGAATGGCATCGAATTCCGATAAGGACAAGGGCAAGTGCCCGGTCGTGCACACGGGTACCGAGATGAGGCCGAACCGGGAGTGGTGGCCGGACCAGTTGAACCTGCACATCCTGCGCCAGAATGGGTGCAAGGTCGATCCCATGGCGCGATGCTATCAGGGCGCGGTCGCCGCCGCGCCTCACGGGGCCGTGCGCGTTGCAGACGAGAGGGCGCCGCGCGCAGACCAAGGACCGCACTCCCCGGACGCGTACATCCGTGCCGATCGAGCCGCGGTAGACTTCCATCCACTGGCTGCTGCGGGACTGGAACCTCATCCCTCGAACGAAGATGATCTCGTAGCGGAACACGGCGTCCTCGCACGCCGTCCTCGTTCTCGAGGAGGTGGGTCCTCGAGGGACGATCGCTGCTCGCATTCGCCGGAGCCCGGCGTTGGCGGCTCGCCGCGCCGCCGGCTTGCGGCGGCAGATGGGAGGCCAAGGATGACGGACAAACCTGAGTCTGACAAAGGCAAGTGCCCGGTCGTGCACACGGGTACCGAGATGAGGCCGAACCGGGAGTGGTGGCCGGACCAGTTGAGCCTGCACATCCTCCGGCAGAACGGCTCCCGGGTGAGCCCCATGGGTGAGGCGTTCGACTACGCCGAGGCGTTCGCGAAGCTCGACCTGGAGGCCGTGAAGAAGGACCTCTACGCGCTGATGACCGACTCGCAGGACTGGTGGCCGGCGGACTACGGCCACTACGGGCCGCTGTTCATCCGCATGGCCTGGCACGGCGCGGGCACCTATCGCATCGGGGACGGCCGTGGCGGAGCGGGTTCGGGGCAGCAGCGCTTCGCGCCGCTCAACAGCTGGCCGGATAACGTGCTCCTCGACAAGGCGCGCCGTCTGCTGTGGCCGATCAAGCGCAAGTACGGCAACAACATCTCCTGGGCCGACCTCTACATCCTGGCCGGCAACTGCGCCCTGGAGTCCATGGGCTTCAAGACCTTCGGCTTCGGCGGCGGGCGCGCGGACGTCTATGAGCCTGACGAAAGCACCTACTGGGGCTCCGAGACCGAGTGGCTCGATGACGCGCGCCACTCCGGCGACCGGGAGCTCGAGGACCCCCTCGCCGCCGTCCAGATGGGCCTCATCTACGTGAACCCGGAAGGGCCGGACGGCAAGCCGGATCCTGTGAAGTCTGGCCAGGACGTTCGGGAGACGTTCGCGCGCATGGCGATGAACGACTACGAGACCGTGGCGCTCACCGTCGGCGGCCACACCTTCGGCAAGACCCACGGCGCCGGCGATCCGGCGCTGGTCGGTCCCCCGCCCGAGGGCGCCCCCATCGAGGAGCAGGGCCTGGGCTGGACGAGCAGCTACGGCAGCGGCAAGGGCGCCGATACCATCGGCAGCGGCCTGGAAGGCGCCTGGAATCCGACCCCGACGCAGTGGGACAACAGCTACCTCGACATGCTGTTCGGCAACGAGTGGGAGTCGGTGAAGAGCCCGGCGGGCGCCTGGCAGTGGGTGCCGAAGGAGGCGACCGACAGCAACATGGCGCCGGCCGCGGACGATCCCTCGAAGCGTGTCCCCATCATGATGACCGACGCGGACATGGCGATGCGCATGGACCCGATCTACGAGCCCATCGCGCGGCACTTCCACGAGCACCCCGAGGAGCTCGCCGACGCCTTCGCCCGCGCGTGGTTCAAGCTGACCCACCGCGACATGGGCCCGCGCTCCCGCTACCTGGGCCCCGAGGTCCCGGACGAGGAGCTGATCTGGCAGGACCCCGTGCCGGCGGTCGATCACGAGCTGGTGGGCGCGGCCGACATCGCCGACCTGAAGGCCAGGATCCTCGCCTCGGGCCTGAGCGTTCCCGAGCTGGTCTCGACCGCGTGGGCATCGGCCTCGACCTTCCGCGGCTCCGACAAGCGCGGCGGCGCGAACGGAGCGCGCATCCGGCTCGCGCCGCAGAAGGACTGGGAGGTCAACCAGCCCGCCCGGCTGGCGAAGGTGCTCGAGACCCTCGAGGGCGTCCGGAAGGCGTTCAACGACGCGCAGTCCGGCGGCAAGAAGGTCTCGCTCGCCGACCTGATCGTCCTGGGCGGCTGCGCGGCGGTCGAGCGGGCGGCGAAGGAAGCGGGAGTCGACGTGGAGGTGCCGTTCGCGCCCGGACGCACCGACGCCTCGCAGGAACAGACCGATGTCGAGGCCTTCGCTCCGCTCGAGCCGGCCGCGGACGGGTTCCGCAACTACCAGAAGGCGACCTACGCCGTGCGGCCCGAGGAGCTGCTGGTCGACAAAGCGCAGCTCCTGACGCTGACCGCGCCCGAGATGACGGTTCTCGTCGGCGGCATGCGCATGTTGGATGCCAACGTCGGGAAGTCCGCACATGGCGTCTTCACCGATCGTCCCGAGACGCTCACCAACGACTTCTTCGTCAACCTGCTCGACATGGGCACGCAGTGGAAGGCGGCCTCGGAGGACGGGGATACGTTCGAGGGGCTCGACCGGGCGACGGGTGAGCGGAAGTGGACCGCCACGCGCGTCGACCTCGTCTTCGGCTCCAACTCGCAGCTCCGCGCGATCGCCGAGGTCTACGCTCAGGACGATGCACAGGACAAGTTCGTGCGGGACTTCGTGGCGGCCTGGGACAAGGTGATGAACGCGGACCGCTTCGACCTGGCCTGAGCTCGGCCGAGCGGTCTTCCTTCGAGAAGGGGTACGAGGGGCCCGGAGCTTGCGCGCGCTCGGCCGTGGCAGGGTGCGCACGGATGCACGTCATCCGTGCGCACCCCTCCATGGGTCACGGACTGGCGGCCGCCCCCGATCCCCCGTCCAGCGCATCGGCCAGGAAGGGCAGAACCGTCGCCATCCGCGCGCCCTTCGTGCCGGGCACCGAGCCTGCGAAGACCTCGAACTGGTGCGGGATGCCGGCCTCCAGCAGCGCCTCGTGCAGCGCCCGAGCGCCCGGCAACTCGTCCGGGATCCTCTCGTTGGTGCCGACGTCGAGGCCGAGGGCCCGCAGGCTCATGAGGTTCGTCCGGTACTGGTCCAGCATGCGGATCGGTGTGTGCTCGACCCACGCCTGCCACACATCGTTGCGCTCTTGCATCTGGCCGTTCACCTCGACGAAGGGCAGATCCACGAAGTATGGCGGACGGTTTGGGTTCGGGGACGCCACGGCTGCCATCGCCAGCTGCGCCCGACTCAGGGACGACGTAGGAGACAGGCCCATCGCCCGGTCGGGCGCCGTCATCGCGAAGGCGTCCGGGGAGTAGACGGCGCTCGACGCCGGCTCGGGCAGCGCGGCGTTGAGCGGGCTCATGGCGTAGGCCACGGCGAAGACGTCCGGGTGCTTCATGGCCAACACCAGGGCACCGTAGCCGCCGGCATCGTCGCCGACGACCGCGCGGCTGCTGGCGCGCGCCAGCGTACGGTAGTGCGCGTCGACGTAGGTGACGAGGTCCTGCGTGATGAAGTCCTCCCAGCCGCCGCACACCGGGGAGTTGGCGTAGAAGCACGCGCCATACCGCGTCGAGGCGTCCGGCATCACCAGGATCAAGGGTTGGATGGTACCCGCTGCGATCAGGTCGTCCGCGACCGACACCGCGTCGGGCCCTCCGTAGGAGCTCGCCGACCACCAACTATGCTGGTTGCCGTCGAGATGGTGGAGGAAGTACGCGACGGGGTAGTGAGTTGCCTTCGCCTCCTGGTACCCGGGTGGCAGGTAGACCGCGACGGCGCGGTCGGGCGAGGCGCCGAGCAGGTTGCCCTCCAGGCTCTGGCCGTGCACCGTCACCGTGTCGACCTCGCCCTGCTGGGCCAACGCGGCCGGTGCCGTAATCAGCCCTACCGCCAGGATGCATCCGAAGAACCACGTGCGTGTCATGGCGTACACCCCCTCCGCCGTCACGGCGGAGACGACGGTATGAGGGTGGCGTGGCGGCACGCGTGCGGCCGCTAGCTCGAGCGGTCGCCGTCACGCCCGCCAGACTTTCGGGCGCCAAGACCCGCCAGACCCCTATGGCGTCGCGGTTCGGCGAACGTGTGCGCCGGAAGTATAGAGGCCCGGGTCGCGCGCGCCAAGAGGCAATCGTCCCCGGCGCGAGCCGCCGGCAGATTCGCTGTCGGGGTTTCGTGCGGGAGCCGGTGCGTGATCTGAAGCCCGGCAATCCGGCAGCCCTCGCGGGCGGTAGCGGAAGCGTCCCGCGCGGCGCGTTTTCCCATGCGTGCGCCCGCCCGCGCCCGATCGCAACTCGCGCGCTAGATTGGAGGGGTCCTATAGGAGGGGCACCCTATGCGCACCATCATCCGTCTCATGGTCGCGGTGGCACTGCTCGCTGCCGGATCCGCGCTGGCCTTCCAGTGGAACCCGGATGCCTTCCCCACCGGAAACCACAGTTACACCTGGGAGATGACGGTCGACAGCGGCGACGGTCCCCAGAGCGCGACCATCACGCTCGACATCACCCAGAAGGGCGACAGCTACGACACCGCCACCACCATGAAGGTGACCCAGACCGGCGTCTCCCACGACGACCTCAGTACCGCCGCGCTGGGCGGCTCGATGCTGGGCGCGCTGGCGCTCGGGCCCATGATGGTGTTCTACGGTCCGGCCTTCATGATGTTGCCGATGCTGCTGGGCAAGGAAGACATCCACGTGCGCAGCGAGCCGGTACGGGTGGCCGGCATGGGCAGCATCTACATGGACAAGAGCGAGACCATCGCCGGCCACGAATGCGTGGCACTGCGGCTCGAGATGGACGACGGCAGCGCGCCGATCGAGATGGCGCTGGCCGAGGACCTGCCCTTCCCGTGCTCGAGCCAGTACGGCGACGAGGGCGACCGCACCACCATCCGGTTGATCGAAGCCCGCTGACGTCGAACGCGCGGGTGCGCGCCGCCCCCGGGACTTCACGTGCGAGCCGGCACGCCGCGCTCGCGGCGGATCTTCGGAGCGGCCCGGCAATCACGGCGCCCGCTGCCAACGGCGCGCGAGGCGCCCCGCTCACCATCCCGCGCTACGAGCCGTTCACCGAGCTCACCGCGCCGGTTGCGGTTTCAGGAGCTGGTTCCCGCGGAACACGTCCTCGGGGTCGTAGCGCGCCTTCACCTCTTGCAGGCGCGCAAGGTTCCGGCCGAACGCGGACGTGGCGCGGTCGTCGTCTTCGTCCATGTAGTTGACGTAGCCGCCGCCGGTCGCGAACGGCGCGACGGCCTGCCATGCGGAACGGACCCAGGCGCGGATCGAGGTGTCGTCGGAGGCGTCGAGCCAGCCGCCCCAGAACCCCACGGAGAAGGCGGCGTCGCGGTGCGGGAAGGCGGTGGCCGCGGGATCGACCCGGGCCACCGCCCCGCCGAGACACTCGATGCCCACCATGCTCAGCGGCCCCTCGAGCCCCGGCGCGAGCTCGACCAGCGCGTCGAGCGCGCCATCGGAGAGCTCGCGCAGGTAGTGCGTCTTGTAGTAATAGCGGGCGCCGTCGGGGGTGCCGGCATCGAAGCTGCGTTGCCAGGTCTCGTAGGGCATGGGCACGACGGCCGAGAGCATGGGATCCCCGACCTCCAGGAGCGGCTCGAACCGCGCGGCTCCCTCGTCCACCGGGCCGAACCAGCACCCGACCAGCGCGATCGCGACGCTGCCGAATCGGTCTTCCGGGAACGGAGCGACCGGCGGCACGTGCATGATCAGGGCGTAGCACGCCAGCTCGTCGGGTGCACCGTCGATCAACCGGCGGTAGGCGCGGAGCGCAGCGGCCGCGTCCTCGACGGGGTAGTAGACCTGCGCCGTGAGGATCTCGGGCCCTACCGGATGCAGCCGGTAGGTGAACGCCACCGCGACGCCGAAGTTTCCGCTGCCCCCACGCAGCGCCCAGAAGAGCTCGGAATGCTCGTTCGCGCAGGCATGCACGAGACTGCCATCCGCCGTGACCAGGTCGACGGCCATCAGGTTGTCGATGGTGAGGCCGTGGCGGCGTGCGAGCCACCCCTGGCCGCCCCCGAGCGTCAAGCCGCCGACACCGGTGCGTGAGTCGATGCCGCCCGTCGTGGCGAGCCCGTGGGCCTGGGTGACGCGGTCGACGTCCGCCCAGGTGGCGCCTGCCTCGACGCGGGCGGTGCGGGCCTCGACATCGACCGTGACGTCGCGCATCGACGAGAGGTCGATGACGACCCCGCCCTCGACGCTGGCGCGGCCGGCGACGCCGTGCCCCCCGCCCCGCACCGCCAGGGGCAAGCCTTCGGCGCGGGCGAAGCGCAGCGTGCGGGCCACGTCCGACGTCGACGCGCAGCGCACCACGGCCTCGGGGCGGCGGTCGATCATGCCGTTCCAGAGCCCGCGCGCCACGTCGTAGGCGTCGTCGCCGGGGCGGATCACGTAACCGTCCAGCGTGTCGGCGAGTCGTTCGATGGTGGTGGTGTCGGGCATGGGTTCTCCCTCCGCGTGCGTCGATCGAGACGCACTGGCGCTCAGCAGACGCGGTTCGCCGGGGTCGCTGGTGGCGGTGAGCGCTACAGGATGTCGCTCGGACGGGGTGCTACAATCGCTACTCACGTTCACGTTGTGACGACCTGGAGTCTGGAGCCCTGGGGGTCCCGATGCTCGATTCGTCGCTGTTCGGCCGCTGGCTGTATCGCAGGCGGCGTGCGCTCGACCTGACCCAGCGCCAGTTGGCGGCGCTGGCCGGTTGTTCGGTGGCGATGATCCGCAAGCTCGAGTCGGACGAGCGCCGGCCCTCGGTGCGGATGGCCGAGGGGCTGGCGCGGGCGCTCGGGATCGCGGAGGACGAGGCCGGGGCCTTCGTCCGGTTCGCGCGCGAAGGGTGGGCCGAGGCGCCGCCGGAACCGGCGACCGGGCTGCCGGAGGTGCCGGAGGGCGCCGCCGTCGCCCGCGAGGGCGAGCCGCCCTGGACGTCCGCCCGAGACCCTCGTCCGGTGAGCGGGGGAAGGACCGCGAAGCCGGTCGTCGCTTCGTGGCCCGGCGCGAGGAGCTGGCCGCGCTCCAGAACGGGCTCCAGCGGGCTCTCGCAGGGGAGCCGCGCATGATGCTGGTGGCGGGGGAGGCGGGGCAGGGCAAGTCCGCGCTGCTCGGCGCGTTCGCCGCGCGGGCGTTGCAGCGCGACCCGGACCTGGTGGTGCTGACGGGCGGCGGCAACGCCTACGTCGGCGCGGGCGACCCCTTCCTGCCGTTCCGGCAGGTCCTCGGCCAGGCGCTCGGCGACGTGCGGGCGGGCGGCCCGGACGGTCTGCTGGATGCCGCGCGGGCGAGCCGCGTGCTCCGGCTCGCGCCTCGCGCTCGCCAGCTGCTGCTCGAGCGCAGCCCCCACCTGATCGACGTCATGGTGGCGCCGCGGCTGCTCGAAGGCATGCCCGGGATGCGCGGCCGGGCCGGCGTCCACGATTCCGTCCAGCGCGTTCGGGCTGCCCGAGGAGGCGCGACGGAGCGAGATCTCCGCGTTCCTGGCCGGCATCGCGGAGGACGCTCCGGTCGTGATCCTGCTCGACGACCTCCAGTGGATCGACCGCAGCTCGGCGGAGGTGCTCTTGCACCTCGGGCGGAGCCTCCGCACGGAGCGGCTGCTGGTGGTGGGTGCGTACCGGCCGGCGGATCTCTCGCCTTCGCCCGCGGGGCAGGCGCACGTGCTCGAGGTCGTGATCCGGGAGCTCGAGCGGCGCCACGGCGAGGTCGTGGTCGATCTCGCGAAGGCCGATGGGTGGGCGTTCCTCGAGGGCTACCTCGACGCCGAGCCCAACGACTTCGACGTGGATTTCCGGCAGGCGTTGTGGCGCCAGACCGGTGGGCAGCCGCTGTTGACGGTGGAGTTGGTCCGGCACCTCGAGGAGCGCGGGGACCTCGTTCGCGGGCCCACGGGGCGTTGGAGCGTGGCGCGGGCGATCCGTTGGGACGACGTGCCCGCGCGGGTGACCGGGGCTCTGGCGCAGCGTCTGGCGCGTGTGGGCCCGGATGCGTCGGACGTGCTGCGGGTGGCCAGCGTCGAAGGGAGCACGTTCACGGCCGAGGTGGTGGCGCAGGTCCTGGAGGTCGACGGAGGCAGGGTCGCGCGCCATCTGGGCGAGCTCGCTCGCCGGCACGGGTTGGTGTTGCAGGGCGAGGTGCAGGTGGAGGGCTCGCGCCGTGTCGTGCGGCATCGCTTCCGGCACGACCTCATCCAACGTTTCGTCTACGACGGCATCGATGTCGGAGAGCGGCGCCACCTCCACGCCGCCGTCGCCGCTGCGCTCGAGGCGCTCCACGGTCCGGACGCCGATCCGGGCGTTCTGGCGCACCACCTGCGGCGAGGGTCGGACCCCGTGCACGCGGCCGGGTTCCTGGTGAAGGCGGGGGACCGCGCTCGCAGCGCCGGTGCGCTCGAAGAGGCGATCGTGCACTACCAGGATGCGGCCGGTCTGGCGCAGGAGCCCGACGCCCTGTGGCGCGCCGGCCTGCTCACGTCGCTCGGCGAAGCCCTGTGGTTTCGGGGTCGCTTCGAGGAAGCGGTGCCCGCCCTGACGGAGGCGCGGGACACCTTCCTGGAGGCCGGCGACGAACAGCGGGCCGGGATCGCGGAGCTGACCCTGGCACGCGTGCTCTACGAGCGCACCGAGCACGGGCACGCGCTGAAGGCCTTCCATCGCGCCCTGGCGTCGCTCGAGCAGGGCCCCGAGAGCCCCGCCATGGCGAGAGCGGTGAGCTGCATCTCGCAGTTGCACATGGTGGCGTCGGAGGCCGACGACGCGGTGGCCTGGGGGACGCGGGCGCTCGCCATCGCGGAGCGTGTGGGCGCCGAGGACGTCGTCGTGCACGCCTCGATCAACGTCGGGTCCGCGCTCGCCTTCTTCGTCCCCGAGCGCCGCGACGAAGGGCTCGCCATGGTGCGCCGGAGCTTCGAGGACGCGCGACGGCTCGGCCTGGTGTACGACGCCTGTCGCGCCTCGTTCAACCTCGGGAACATGCACGCCAGCGCCGGCGACGCGGATCGCGCCCTGGAGATCTTCGACGAGCTCCGCGACTACGCGGCTTCGTACCAGCTGTTCACCATGGAGGGCGCCGGACGGGTGGGCGCGTGGGCGGTCGCGTGGCGGTACGGACGCTGGGCGCGTGCGTTCCGGGATCGCCCCGCTCTCGAAGCGCTGGTGACGAGGGCGGGGAGGGACAACTTCAAGGCGGCCGCCATCGCGCTCGCCCTGATCGGCGTGGATCTCGATCTGGGCAGGGTGGCGCCGGCAGGAGCGTCCCTTCGGACCTTCGCGGGAGCGCTCGACCGCATGGTCGAGCCGCAGCACCGCATCCCGTACCTGCGCGCGTGCCTACGTCACGCCGTCGCCGTGGGCGACGCGACCTCGGCCGAGGCCACGGCGTCGCGCCTGGCCGAGCTGTGCACCTCGGGCGTGCCGTTGGACGATGCGTGCTTGATCGGGCTGCGGGACGTGCTGCGGTGGTGGCTGCCACCCGGCCGGTCCCCGTCTCGAGCACGGGGTGCGCCCGAACGATCGTTGCTGCGGGCCGCGGTCGAGGCGCTTGGCTCGGCAAGCGACCTTGTGGGAGCGGGGGAGGGCGCCGCCACGGTGTTGGAGGCGCGCGCCTTCGAGGAGGCAGGGTCTGGCGCGACTTCGCCGGCGGCCGCCGCCTTCGAGGGCGCCGCCAAGGTCTGGAACGACGCGGGCCTCCCTCTCGACGAGGCCGGCGCCTGGCGCGATGCGGCGCGCTGGTGGGCGGCGGGCGGCGATGTGGACCGCGCAGCCCACGCGGGTGCGTGTGCCGACGCGGTGGTCGATCAACTGGCGGCGCGGATCCCCGACGCCGAGACGGCGGCCGGGTTCCGTCGACGGCTGGCCGACCCGATCCGGCACGGCGCCGGGCGTCCGTAGGTGCTATCTGTAGGGTCGTGGCCGTCCGTCCCGCCCAGTGGATCGTCGGATGCGCGCTCGTCTTCGGGGGGACCGCGTGGAGCGCGTTCGCGGCCGGCCAGACGTTGCCCGACCCCGCCTATCCCGACGTGCGCCCCGAGCTGGTCGACCTGGTGTGCCCCGCCCGCCAGCGCACGCCTGCGAGCGAGGCGGAAAGGCTGCGCTTCGAGATGCGCGCCCGGTACGCGACCCTGCTTCCGCGCTTCTTCGCCAAGGTCGGGGCGGAGGTGGACGCGGTCCTGCTCATGCCGGTCGAGGGCGTGCTGGTTCGGCAGGTGGCCGACACCTGGGGGGCGGCCCGCGCCGGTGGTCGCGTCCATGAGGGCGTCGACATCTTCGCGCCGAGGGGTACGCCGATCCGGGCCGCCGCGCCCGGCTTCGTCTACAGCATCGAGAGCCTGAGCCTGGGCGGCAACTCCGTCACCGTGGTGGGGGGCGGCGGGCGACGCTTCTTCTACACCCACATGAACGCCTTCGCCGAGGACCTCCGCGAGGGTCAGTACGTCACCACCGATACCGTGCTCGGCTACGTCGGGAACAGCGGCGACGCCGCGACCACGCCCACGCACCTGCACTTCGGCGTGTACGAGAGCCCCGCCGATGCGTGCGCGTGGCGTGCCATCAACCCGTTCCCGCTGCTGGTCGACCGTTAGGGCGGCTGGGGGCCGGGAGGGCAGCGGGGCTGGTGGCCGATCCCTTCGGCGGAGCCTCCGACGCGGACGCTCGGTCCGTTGCCGGTCGCCTAGGGGCGCCCCCTGGGCGGCCCCATGGCCCGCCGCAACGCCCGGATCGTGCTCGGATCGACGACCCCGGTGAAGCACCCGAGGGTGTACGGGTAGGCCTACGTGAGGCGGTAGGCGTAGTCGTAGGAGCGGCCGTCGACGGTCACGTTCTCGTGGCGCCCGTGACAGGCGTCGAGGTCGGCGTTGGTGATCAACGCGCCGTCGGCGTCGCGCATGCCGAGGATGGGGTAGCCGTCGGGCGCGTCCCCCACCGGCAGCGAGTGCGCCGTGGTGGGACGCAGCGGTGCCGCCCGTGCCACGGCGAGGAGCAGGGCGGGCAGGATCGAACGAGCGCGCTTCGCTGCATCCCAGCGTGGAGATGTCGAGAGCACGTGGAGAGCGCGCGGAGCGTTCGAGGCGTCGGGGAGCCTCAAGTAGCGGCCGCACTCGGCGCGGTCCGGCCGCGGGTCCAGCGTACGTACGCCTCGGCGACGAGCAGGTTCGGCAGCCACGCCAGCCAGGCCACGACCACGTACGCCGTCGCGAACTCGACCCCGGACGCCGTGAAGGCCACCTGCTCGAGCCGCAACATCGGCGCCGCGAAGCTGAGGGCGTAACTGCGGATCATCCACTCGCGGTGCCGCCGCGGGTCGCCCTGCCGGATCCGCAGGTAGGCCATCGCGCTCGCGGTCAGCCACGCCACGGCCAGCAGCGCGAAGCCGGCGCGGGCCGGTAGCCCTCCGTAGGCCAGGCGCGCCATGTACAGGCCGCCGAGCCCGCCCAGAGCCACGCCCGTCAGGTAGATCCGGCCGGTCGTGCGATGCAGGCGCGGCCAGCTGTTGCGGACGGCCGGCACGAACTGCAGCGGTCCGAGCAGGAGCGCGGTGATGCCGCCGACGATGTGCGCGAGCAACCCGGCGGTGTGCGCCATGTAGACCGTGCGTTGCTGCGGGAAGTACGTGGCCGGGTCGAGCGTCAGGTAACGACTGGCGAGAAGCGCCATCAGCAGCGCCAGGAACGACATCATGCCCCAACCGGTCCAGCGGATCGTGGTGTTCATGCCTTCCTCCCAGGGTGGGCCGGGCGCCCGCCCGGCCGGTGCATCCGCCGGCCCGCACGTGCCGGTAGTGCCGCTACCACCATGGTCGACGGCGCGGCGTGCTCGCATCCGCCGAAAGTCGGGGGTGCGTCGGGCAGGAGGGTGCCGGCCGTGGCGTCGGGCCGTTGCGGGCGCGGCGGAAGGTGGGCATCGCAGCACGCCCGGGCGCGCCCTGGAGGCCACGCTCGAGAGGGCGCGAATTCGTCTATGCTCGCCCATGGCCGACAGCCACAGCGAGGGGTACCGCCCGATCGCCGTCGGCGCGGGGCGCGGTTCGTGCCGGCGCGCCCGGCGCCGGTGAGGAGGAGCGATCATGGAAGAGTCGGAGCAGACGTCCCGCCCGGCCGGTGACGGCCGGCCCCCCCACGCCGGCAACGAGCAGGCCGAAGATCTCGACGCCGCCGCGACGGCGGCGCTGTTGCACGACGCGGCGACGCGGGCGGCGGGCTACCTCGACGGGCTGGAGTCGCGCGGCGTCCAGCCGGACGCGGCGGCCGTGGCCGGCCTCGAGCGCCTGCACGAGCCCCTGGGCGAGCAGGCCACCGACCCCGCCGAGGTGCTCGATCTGCTCGACGAGGTGGCGTCCCCGGCGACGCTCGGCATCGCCGGTCGCCGCTTCTTCGGCTTCGTGTGTGGCGGCGCCCTTCCGGTCACGCTGGCGGCGAACACGCTGGC
Source organism: uncultured Trueperaceae bacterium (assembly GCA_963783895.1). Taxonomy (GTDB): domain Bacteria; phylum Deinococcota; class Deinococci; order Deinococcales; family Trueperaceae; genus JASBRS01. The sequence continues at coordinate 115,867 of CAWAPF010000009.1, read as the reverse complement.
GACGGCGTGGGACCAGAACAGCTGCTACCACCACATCGCGCCGGGCACCGCTACGCTCGAGGCGGTGGCGCTGGACTGGCTGCGCGAGCTCTTCGCTCTGCCCGCCGGTACCGGCGCCGGCTTCGTGACCGGCGCCACCGTCGCCAACGCCACGGCGCTGGCGGCCGCGCGGCACGCGGTGCTCGAGCGTGCCGGCTGGGACGTGGAGGCCGACGGCCTCTTCGGCGCCCCGCCGATCCGGGTGGTGGTGGGCGGCGAGATGCACCCCACCGTGCGCAAGTCCCTCGGACTGCTTGGCCTGGGCAAGGACCGCGTGGAGGCGGTGCCCGCCGACGAGCAGGGGCGGTTCCGGGCCGACCGGTTCCCCGACCTCGAGGGCCCGAGCATCGTCATCCTGCAGGCCGGCAACGTCAACACCGGCGCCTTCGACCCCTTCGACGAGATCATCCCACGCGCCCACGAGGCGGGCGCCTGGGTGCACGTGGACGGCGCCTTCGGTCTGTGGGCGCGCGTGAGCCCGGCGCTGCGCGAGCTGGCCGCGGGGCTCGAGCACGCCGACTCCTGGGCCACCGACTTCCACAAGTGGCTCAACGTGCCCTACGACTCGGGCATCGCGCTGGTGCGGGAGCCCGCGGCGCTGCAGGCCGCGATGGCGGTGACGGCCGCCTACCTTCCGGAGCCCGGCGCGCGCGATCCCTCGGACTTCACGCCCGAGCTCTCACGCCGCGCCCGTGGCGTGGAGGTGTGGGCCGCCCTCAAGCGTCTGGGTCGGGCCGGCGTGAGGGTGCTGGTGGAGCGGAACTGCCGCCAGGCACGGCGCTTCGCCGAAGGCCTACGGGCCGCGGGCTTCGACGTGCTCAACGAGGTGGTGCTCAACCAGGTGCTGGTGTCGTTCGGCTCGCCCGAGCGCACCCGGGCGGTGATCGCCGCGCTGCAGCAGGAGGGAACCTGCTGGTGTGGGGGCACCGAATGGCAGGGGCGTACGGCGATGCGCATCTCGGTCTCCTCCTGGGCCACCACCGACGCGGATGTGGAGCGCTGCCTCGAGGTGATGGTGCGGCTGGGCCGACAGGTATGAGGGCCTGGCCGGCCCGGGCGCATCGCCGTGCCGGGCTAGAATCCGCCGTATGGACCGGCTCACGTCTCCCACCCCGGTGAGCGCGTTCGAGAGGCTGACGCACGCCTGGGTCTACGGTGGCTTCCTCGCGGGGTTCCTGCTGTTGCTCTTGCTCCCCGTGTTCACCGCGGGCCTCTCGATGGCGTTCGTCTTCGTTGTGCTGCAGCTTCCCATCTACATGCTCCACCAGTACGAGGAGCACGACGACGATCGGTTCCGCCGCTTCGTCAACCGCGAGATCGGCGGCGGCCGGGACGTCCTATCGTCGGGCGCGGTGTTCGTGATCAACGTCGGAGGGGTATGGCTCTTGAACGTGGTGTCGATCTGGCTGGCGGCAACCGCGGGCATCGGCTTCGGCCTCATCGGCATCTACGCCACGCTCGTGAACGCGTTGGTCCACCTGGGTCCGGCCCTGGCCATGCGCCGCTACAACCCGGGACTGGTGACCGCCATCGTGCTGTTCCTGCCGCTGGGTGGGCTCGGCGCCTGGCTGGTCACCGCCACCGGGCGTGCCGGGGTGCCGTACCACCTGCTGGGGCTCGGCGCCGCGATCGTCCTCCATCTGGCGATCGTCGGCTACGTGCTGCGCAACCGGCGGCGGCTGGTGGGGCGATAGGTCGCGGCACGGCGTCGCGTCAGGCCACGGACTCGCTGACCTCCGTTGGCGGTTCCACCCGCTGGCCGGGCTGGTCCTGTAGCCCGAGGGCGGCGAGTAGTGCCAGCACGGCCGCCCCCGCGACCATCGCGAAGACGGTGCCGGCGCCCGCCGGTCCCAGCGCGACCGTGCCTGCGGCACGGGGGTTCGCGCCCCCCAGCAGGTGCGCCAGCAGCGCCGAGCCGACGATGCTGCCGAGGTAGCGGCTGGTCGTGTACACGCCCGAAGCCATGCCGGCGTCGCGTGCCGGGGCGGCCTCGACCGCGGTCGTCTGCAGGGCAGCGGTGCCGGTCCCGATGCCGAGGCCGACGAGCATCAACGCTCCCACGAGCACGGGCACCGACACGCCGGCCCCGGACGTCGCCAGCACGAGGGTGCCGGCGACCAGCAGGCTCAGGCCGAGAAGCGCCGGTCGGCGGCGGCCCCAGCGGTCTGCGAGCGTCCCACCGACCGGGGCGGCCACGAACATCGCGCCGGACATCGCGGCCAGCACGGCGCCCGCTCCGATGCTGCCGCTGGGACGGCCCGCGAGCAGCAGCGGCACCGTCAGCAGCGTCACGTACATGGCGAAGTTGCTGGTGGCGACGGAGGCGTTGGCCGCCGCGAACGCCCGGCGCGCGAAGAGCCGGAGTTGCACCGCGGGGTCGGGGTGGCGCCACTCCACCACCACGAACACGACCGCCGCGAGGGCGGCGACCACCCACATCGCCGTGGCCATGGGGCCGGACGGGCCCCGGTGGGTGAGCCGGGCGGCGGCGGCGATCAACGCGACCGACAGGAGGGCCGCGCCGGCCAGGTCGAAGGGGCGCCGCTCGTCGCGCGGGTGGCCACGGGGAAACGTCGTCCAACCCAGCCACAGCGCCGGCACGATGAGCAGCACGTTGACGTAGAAGATCGACTGCCACCCGCTCAGCCACACCAGCACGCCGGCGATGGGAGGTCCCAGCGCCGCCGCCAGGCCGGCGCCCGCGCCCACCAGGCCGAAGCGCCGGCCACGCCTGGCGTCGGGGATCGCCTCGCGCAACAGCGCCGCGCCGTTGGGGAAGGCAAGGGCGCCCGCCACGCCCTGCAGGATGCGGAACCCCAGCAGCCAGGCGAAGCCGGGCGCGAGCGCCGCGCCGAGCGAGGCCACCGCGAAGACGGCGAGCCCGCCGAGCATCAGCGGCCGCCGGCCGAGCCGGTCGCCGAGCTTGCCGGCGACCGGCTGCAGCGAGGCCATGGCGATGAGGTAGCCCGTGACCAGCCACGAGGTGGACGCGCCGGCGTGGAACTGCGCGGCGATGGGCGGCAGCGCCACCGCGATCATGGTCGAGTTGAGGGGCGCCAGCATCGTTGCCAGCGCCACGGCGACCACCAGGCGGATCTCGCCTCCCTCGGCGGGCAACGAGCCTGCCCGTGTCTCGCTCACACGGGGGGCGTCTCGCGCCCGACCAGGCGTACGGTGCCGCGCCCGGCCATCGACCTCGATGAGCTGGCCGTCGCGGATCAGCGCCGTCGCCCGCAGCGTGCCGACGACCGCCGGGATGCCGTACTCGCGCGCCACCACGGCGCTGTGCGACAGCACGCCGCCGGTGTCGGTGACCACGCCGGCCACCGATCCGAAGAGCGGCGTCCACGACGGGGCGGTCATGGGGGCGACCAGGATCTCTCCGCGGTGCAGGTTCTGCGCCTCGGCCAGCGAGCGCACCACGCGGGCCACGCCCCGCACCGTGCCCGGCGAGCCGGCATGGCCCCGTCAGCACGTCCGGCTTCGGCGCTCGCTTCGGGCGGCGTACCGAAGAAGCGGCCGATGGCGCGCCCGACGGGATCCTGGGGCGGGGGGCCGGGTGGCATGGAGCCGATCAACTCGGGCTCCTCGAGGGCGCCGAAGTGCTCCATCTCGGCGCGGCGCTGCTCGACCAGCGCGCGCAGATCGGCCCCGGGCAGGCTGTCCAGCGCCTCCAGCGCCTCGTCGAGCGTGAGCATCATGACGTCGTCGGCCGAAGCCAGCGCGCCCGCCTCCACCAGCCGGCGACCGAGCTCGAGCAGGACCTGCCGCACGTGGTGCCCGCCCTCGAAGTCGATGTAGAAGCCGTGGTCCTCCGACAGCACGACCCCCTCCTGCGCCGCGCGCAGCATGGCCTCGAAGTGCTCGATCACGGGGGCCGGGTAACCTTCCAGACGGGCGCTGCGCCTCGGCGACCGCGGCGTCGCGCTGCCGGGCCAGACGTGCGATCTCCGCTTCGGGGTCGGCGTCGGGCGCCGCCAGGTGCTCGCGGAGCATCCGCCACACTGGCGTGGGATCCTCGATCCAGCTCGGGTAACGCAGCTCCCACGTCTCGCTTCGCCGCCCGTACGCCTGCAGGTAGGCGTCGAAGTCTTCGAGGAAGCGCCGACCGGTCGGGCTGTCGCGGAGCACGCCGGCGATCACGTCGGGATCGTGATCGAGGATGGTCGCGCGGACGTCCTCGTCGGCGTTGCGCGCGAGGTGCCACAGCGCGCTGTTGATCTCGGTGGTCTTGTTGCCGAAGCCCTGCAACAGCGTGTAGGCATCGAACGCGCGGTCGGCGCCGAACAGGTCGGCGTAGGTGTCCTGGAACAGCGAGCCCGCTAGCAGGGTGGGCACCATCAGTTCGAAGTGGATCTCCCACAGGCGGACGAGGCGTCGGCGCGTCTCGCGCGCGACCTCGGCGAGCTCCGACAACGACGCGCCGCCGAGGTCGGCGCCCTGCCAGAACGCCAGATGCTCCTTGACCTCGGGCAGGAGCTCGCCATCCCAGCGCTCCGCCAGGCGCATCATGGCTGCACCGAGGTTGCGCTGGGCCCGTTCTCCCATGGCCACCATGGCGTCGTGCGGCAAAGGACGCGGCATGACGGCGCCGTAGGCGTAGGTGTTGATGCGCTTGAGCATCATGACCTCGAGCGGCATCTCATAGAGCGCGAAGGCGTGCCGGAAGCCGGCGTTGTGGGCCTCGAAGAACAGCTCCATGGCGGGCGTGACCGGCTCCGGGAAGTGCATGCGGTCGCGCGACCACTGCAGGTGCGCGAAGGCGGGCTCCTCCCAGGCCAGCGGGAAGGACGCGGGGGTCGGGATGGGTGTGAGGGCGGCTCTCGGGTCGGACATCAGGGGCTCCCTCCGGAGGTCGGTCGTCACGCCGGGTGGCGTCGCGCCGTCGGATCCTCGCGGTCTTGCTGGCTGTCGTGCTCACGGTCGGTCTGGCCGGCGAGATCCGCCGGGAGACGGGTGATGGGGCGGCACTGCAACAGGTAGAGCTCGCGCCCGTGGAAGGCGCACTCGAGGTCGACAGGGTGCCCCAGCTCGGTCTCCAGGGCGGTGGCCAAGCGGGCGCAGTCGGCGCATTGCTCGTCCGTGAGGGCGGGCCGGCTGCGGAGCGGGCGCGGTACCGCGACCTCGCGCGTACCGTCGGGAGCGGGCACGTGCATGACGGACTTGGAGCCGATCAAACGTTGCGTGACCGCGCCGGTGCGTTTGTCGACCCGGTAGGCGTCGGGGGTGACGCTGCCGCCGACGATGCTCTCGCCGAGTCCGTAGCTGGCGTCGATGAGGACCTGGTCGCGGCGGCCGCTCACCGGGTCGGCGCTGAACACCACCGCGGAGGTGTCGGCCGGCACGAGCTGTTGGACGAGCACCGCCAGCCGGACCTGGTCGCCGTCGAGGCCGCTCTCACGGCGATAGGCGAGGGCGCGTTGGCTGCGGCCGGAGTACCAGCAGCGCACCAGGGCGTCGACGACGGCGTGTTCTCCGATCACGTTGAGGAAGGTTTCGTGTTGGCCTGCGAACGAAGCGTCGGCCCCGTCCTCGTCGGCGGCAGACGAGCGCACCGCGACGCGGAGCGGATCGGCGGAACAGCGTTCGGCCAGCTCGCCGTAGGCCCGGCCGATGGCGTCCCGCAACGATCGCGGTAGCTGGGGCGGGACTTGTGGGTGGGCAGGCCTCGCGGTACGGCTCCAGGTCTCGTAGGCGGCGGTGGTGAGGCAGAAGGCGGGCGGCACACGGTGGCGCGCGGCGAGGCGGCTGAGGCTGGCGGCCTTCCCCCCGACCAGGGTGACGTCCGTGCTTCCTTCTTCGCCGAACCAGACGATGTCCATCGAAGGCCTCCTCGCCTTGCGTCCTCACATCGCACTCCGTCGAGTGTCGTCGCACGTGCGGCCGCCGCGCCCGCGTCGGCTCCTCGCAACCCGGCGCTCCGGCTACTACTTCAGGGCAACCGGTGTGACGCCGGCGTGACATCGCGACCTACGTCGGCTACACCACGGTGGGGAGGTGTCGTCGGCCACGCGGTTCACGGCGACACTCCTTCGAGGCGGCGAGCGTCGCCCGCCCAGAGGGCGACGCGCAGAACGTAAGAAGGCGCTCATTATGGGGGAACGTCGATGCGAAGTCAATCAGCCGCTCGTCGCTGTGGTCCTCCGCAACCGTAGTCGGCGACGGAAGTGGGGGACCGGCCCACGAGCCACGGAGCCCGTCCGGGGCCTAGCGCGGCTCCCAGGTCTCGTGCGTCGGGACGCGCACCGACCCAGCGCGTGCCGAGATCGGCCGCCGCCCGCAGGCGGTCTGCGAGCTGCGCGGCGTGGTGCTGCACGTGCCGCAGGTTCACGAGCTGGTGCTCGAGCTTCGACATGCGGTACCAGGGGAAGCCGCTGGTAGGACGCGTGAGGTCGAGGCCGTCGACGGCCCCGTCCACCAGATCGTCACACACCTGCCAGTAGGCGAGCACCTGCTCGCGCGTGTACGGCTCAGGGATGAGTGGAAGGGGGCTCGCCGGGTCGGCCGGGCCGGGGATGCCGTCCGGATGCTGGACGTCGGCCTGGTGCCGGGCCCAGGGCCTGAACGCCGCCTCGTCCGGCATGAGGTAGAGGTGCGTGAAGTAGAGGGCGTGGTACGCCACCTGCCAGAAGGCGTTGGTGGGCGTGGGATCCTCCCACAACACGTCGGGACAGCGTTCGATGGGCTCGCGGAGCATCGCCAGGGCGGCATGGAACTGGCTCTTGAGCACGGTTCGAAGGGGTTCGGACGTTGGGGGCTGGCCGGTGTCTGGGTCGGTCATGGCCGTTCCTCTCCGACGCGATCGATGGAGCCATGATGGCACGGCCCTGCAGGCATGGCGGTCGGGCACGCCGTGCGCTCCGACCCCTTGGCGGCGCACGTGGGTCGCAGCGCGTGGGACGCAAGCAATGCGAGCGCTCCCCCCGGAGGCGACGTGGCCCCTGTGACGTGCGACGGGACCGCCGCCGGGGCGTCCCCAGCCGGCGACCTCAGCTCTGTCGAGCCAGCCACCCCCGCACGGCCGCGAACGTCGCCTCGGGCTCCTCGACGTAGGGCATGTGCCCACTGTGCTCGAAGATGTGGAGCTCGGCGTGGGGGATGCCATCGGCCATCGCCCGCGCCTGCGAGGGCGGGCACACGAAGTCGTCACCTCCGGCAAGGATCAGGGTCGGCGCGGTGATCTCTCCCAGGCGACGTCGTACGTCGTAGGCCGCGGTCTCGGCGGCCGGAGGTTGCCCCTGCACGGAGTAGATGACGTCGTCGAGGAGCGCGCGGTACGCGGGCCGGTAGCGATGGAAGTACAGCGGCCACAACGTTTCGATGTGCTCGCCGAAGGCCGCGTCGCTGGCGGCCTCCGCCTCCGATGTCAGCGCCGCGAGCTGGGCTTCGGTCGCGCCCTTGCGTCGGGCGTTGGCCACGACCTGGTCGTGGTAGTCGAACGCGGGCGCGGTCCCCATGAGCATCAGGTGGCTCAGACGGTCGGGGTGGCGCAGGGCGAACTCGAGCGCGATGAACCCCCCGTAGGAGAACCCGAGCACCGCCACCCGCTCGTGACCGAGGTGGGTCGCCAGGGCCGCCGCGTCGTCGGCGAGCTGGGCATGGGTGAGGGTCTCTCGGGGAGGTCGCCCGGAAGAGCCGTTGCCGCGATGGTCGTAGTAGACGAGCTGCAACGTGTCGCCGAGCGGGTCGAGGCCCGGGGTCAGGTAGTGGTGGTCGAGGCCCAGCCCGCCGTGCATGACCAGGCAGGGGAGACCCTCTCCGACGACGGTGTAGTGGAGCGTGGTTCCGTGGACGGCTGCCGTTGGCATCGCTTTCGTCTCCTCGAGGTCCGGCGCCCTGTCGGCGTCCGGTGGTCACGTCGGCGCCTCTCGTCGGCGTTCCGGAGAGGAACAAGGGCACCCGCGGCGCCGGCCGTTCGTCCGCGGCGACCGAGGGATGGAGCTCCAGCCTACCTCCCGCGCCCACGGGTGTGCGGCCCCACATGCAGGCCGGCGCGCAGACGGAAGGGTCGACGCCGCCTTCGTGCTGTGGCGCCTCCTGATGTTCATGCCCTTCGCCTTCCTGCTCGGCGCGGCGCTCCACTGGAGGGCCCGCTTGCTCCCCTACCTGATGGTCGTGCACGGCCTGCTGGATCTGCAGGCGGCCTGGATGGTGCTGGCCGCGTCGACGGTCTGATCCCCGCGGGTCCAGCGGGCCGCTTCCCGCCGGCGACGTGGGTGCGGGGCCGTGCGACGGCCCATCAGTCGGGACGGGCGCTCTTCACGAGTTCGGTCAACCCCGACAGGTCCAGCCCGTCGAGCGCGCGTTGCAGCTGCGCCTCGGTTGGCGCCGGGTCGCTGTCGCGGGTCGGGGTGATGGTCACGACGATGCGATGACCCACGATGGTCATCGCGGTCGGCGGTGTGTCGGCCAGGTAGAGCACATGTCCCTGTGCGTCCATCGCGCGCATGCTCGCAAGTCGCTCCTTCACGCGCAGCGGCACGATGCCCTGGTCGAAGACCATGACGTTCAGCGCGACGCCGCTCTCGCTTCGGTAGGTGGCGCGGGCATAGGCGGTGTCGAAGGGGTCGCGCCGGGAACTCGTCACCTCGGCCTTCAGGTCGTTGCGGCGCATGCCGGCCAGTGTCTCGGGGAGCGCCTCGGCGAGGTTGTCCGGGGCGAGGAGTTTGGGCTGGCCGGCGAGCGGATCGAGCGTTGGAGCCGGGGCGGGGACGAGCTCCGCGAGCCGCGCCAGGCGGTCGAGATGCACCTCGTCGAACGCGCCCTGGAGCCACGTCGCGGAGGTGCCGGGCTGACCGCGTGCCTCGGCCTGCAATCGGAAGCGGTCGACGTAGAGCAGGACGCGCGGCGTGGGCGTGCCTCTCTCGACGAAGCCGGGGTGGCCGTCGCGTGTGAAGGCGCTCCAGGCGTCCGGCTGGGCGGCCAATCGCCGGCGCGAGGCATCGGCGAGCGTCCCCAGATCCCAGACCGTGAGCCGGACCCGAACGTCGTGGCCGTCCACCGTTCCCGTGTACGGGAAGCCGCCCCAGGCGACGCCGGCCGGGTGACGCTTGGCGTAGTAACCGTCACCGCGGTCGAGGCCGAGCACGCTCTCGGGGAGGAAGTGGCGCAGGGCGCCGGTGGTGAAGCCCAGCGGGCGATAGTTCGCGCCTTCGGCGACCGGCGCCTCCGACAGCGCGGCGATGGCGTCGAGCGGGAGGGTCTTCACGGCATCCTTCAGGTCGCGGGCGCTGAACAGACCGCCGAACGCGCGCGAGCGGATCCACATGCGCCCGGCCACCACGTCGAGCGTGGGGCCACCGTAGTCGGTGGCAGCGAAGGCGGGGTAGCCGCCGACGTCGACCTCCGTCGCGCGTCCCTCGGCCACGTCCGCTCGCTCCACCAGCAGCGTGGCGTCGCGGTACGGGCCCAGATCGGTGATCGCCATCGACAGGTCGCGGGAGCTGCGCCCGTCGCTGGTGTCGTCGTAGTGGGCGCTGGCCGTGGCCCCGCCGGAGGCGTCGAAGCGGGCTCGGTGCTCGCTTGCTCCGATGCCGTGCCATGTGGCCGGGACGAGCGTGGCGAGCCGCTCGGGTGTAACGGGTTCCGGCGTCGCCGTTGACTGCGCGGTTGCGGCACCTGCCAGCATGGCCGCGAGCAGGACGAGCTCCGCGATCCGTGGTAGGAGGCGCCGGTGGTTCCGTGCGGGCATGGGTAGGTGTCGGTCGTGGGGGGTCGATGGGCGCATGGGGCCGTCCGTTCCTGGAGTCCGGGAGCGTTGGGGTCTCTCGCGCTGTGGGTCTTCGAAGGGTAAGCCGACCCGTGCCGACCGGTCAAGCCGTGCGTCGGGTCGCTCCGCGCCTGGCGTCCGAAGGGACGTGCGTCCGTCAGCCTTCCGACGGAGCGTCGCGCAGCATCGTTCCGGTCTCCAGGTAGTGGTTCATCCGCGCCTCCCAGTCGCGCATGAACGCGTCGTAGGCCTCCGCCGTGAAGGCATCGATGAGGGCGTCGCCCTCGGGACCCAGGCTGGTGTGGGCGTAGGTGATGGTGGCTTCCGACGCACCGTCCCCGGTTGCGCGGACACGGATGGTGAGCCGCGTGGCGGCGACCTGCGGCGCGATCTTGATCATCTCCACGAAGCCGGCGGCCGGGTCGTGCTCATGGAGGTACCACACCGCATCGACCGGGTTCGCTGGCGTGACGAAGACGGCGTCGCGCTCGGCGACACCGGAATTGCTCAGCACCAGCGACGGGTCCCAGCCTTCCAGCCAGTCGGCCTCGCGTACCGGGCAGAGCAGGGGGAAGACCCGCTCGGGCCCGGCCTCGAGACGCTGCGTGAAGGTGTGCTCGGCGCGTTTGGGCGTGACGATGCGCATAGGGTGGTGCCTCCGATCGGGGTGGCCGCCCGCCCGTCGATCTTGGCACGCCAGGCGCGCCGCGACGCTGACGGCGCGCCTACGAAGGCGTCGGTGGGGCCGGAGTAGGGTGGAGAGGACCGCGCGCCTCACGCCGCGACGTCATGAAGGGGGACCTTGGTGGAGCCAACCAGGACGCTCGGACGCACCGACGTGCGCATCACTCCCATCGGCCTCGGCATCATGCAGTTCGCGGGCGGGGCGGGTTTCTTCCGATTCATGTTCCCGTCCATCGACCAGCCGGCGATGACGGATATCGTGCGGACCGCCCTCGAGGGCGGCATCGGTTGGTTCGACACGGCGGAGATGTATGGCGGCGGCCGCTCCGAGCGCGGGCTCGCGGCTGCCCTGCAGGCGCTGGGGGTCGAACCCGGAAGCGTGGGTGTGGCAACCAAATGGATGCCGTTGATGCGCACCGCGGCGAACCTCCCCCGCACCATCGGCCGCCGCAAGAGCGCGCTGGCTCCCTACGGGATCGATCTCTACCAGATCCACCAGCCGTGGTCGTTCTCCCCGCCGGAAGCGGAGATGGAGGCCATGGCGGACCTGGTCGAAGCGGGGGAGATCCGTGCGGTGGGGGTGAGCAACTTCGACGAGCGCCGGATGCGCCGCGCCCACGCTGCGTTGGCTCGACGCGGCCTTCCGCTGGCGTCGAACCAGGTGCACTACAGCCTGCTGCATCGCGAGATCGAACGCAACGGCGTGCTGGACGCCGCCAAGGATCTGGGCGTGAGCATCATCGCCTACTCGCCGCTCGACTCCGGCTTGCTGACGGGCAAGTTCCACCGCGACCCGACGCTGCTGGACGCCACCCCGGTCGGTCGCCGCACGATGCTCCGGCGGCGCCTGGAGCGGAGCCGGCCCGTCATCGAGGTGTTGGAAGCGATCGCCGCGGATCGCGGCGCCACGCCTTCGCAGATCGCGCTCGCGTGGCTGGTGCGCGCCCGCGGCGACACGGTCTTGGCCATCCCGGGAGCGAGCAAGCCGGCGCATGCCGCGGAAGCAGCGGCGGCGCTGCGGGTGACGCTCTCGGTCGACGAGATCGAGCGCCTCGACGCGGTTTCGGACGCTGCCCGACAAACCTAGGGGACGTAGACCCGATCCCGTGGACCCCGCCGGGCCGATGCTCGGGAGGGATCCCTGCGCTCGTCAGCCGTCCTCGGGCGCCTCACCGGTCGGGGAGGCGCCGCGGGCGGGTCCGGTCGGATCTTCCGCGCCGGTGCGGAGCTGTCCCCGCCGGGCACGGTCCTCGAGGCGGTCCGCCAGCGTACTGACCGATGGCGCACCGGGGCTGGGCGGCCCGCCGCCGATCCGGGCCGGGGAGCGCGACGTGCGGTCGATACGCAAATCGAAGATGTCGGGCCGTCCGTAGTGTCCTGCCACGTCGAGCTGGTAGCGCGCCCCGCGCCACGCTGCGGGGTCGACCTCGGCGTAGAGGATGCCCTCCTCCTCGTGGAGCGGTCCTGCCAGCATCTTGCCGTCCGGATCGACGATGGCACTGTCGCCGGGATTGAGCCAGGTCACGTCCGGGAGGAAGCGCTCCTTGAAGTCGTAGCGGTCGGGGATCAGGTCTTTGCGGAAGGGCGTGCAGGAACTGACGACGACCACCCGTCCCTCTTTGGCGATGTGACGCAGGGTGCTCAGCCAGGGCTCGCCACGGTCCCACGTCGGCATGGCGAGGATCTCGGCGCCCCAGGCGTAGAGCGCGTAGCGGGCCAACGGCATGTAGTTCTCCCAGCAGATGAGGCTCGCGACCCGCGCCTCGCCCAGATCCACGACATCCAGCGTGCTGCCGTCGCCGCTGGCGTGCACCAGCCGCTCCGCCACGGTGGGCACGAGCTTGCGGTGGCCGGAGCGCAGGCGCCCGTCGGCGTCGATCACCACCACCGTGTTGAACAGGCTGGTACCGCTCGCCTCGCGGTTGATCTCGTTGACGCCGATGACCACGTGCACGCCGGCGGCGCGCGCGGCCCTTCCGAGGATCTCGGTCTCGGGTCCGGGGACGTCGATAGCGTTGTCCAGCAGCTCGGCGTAGAGCGGCCGTAGCTCGCCGGCTGGCGTGGGGCGGGATGAACCACGCCCACACCGGGTAGGTGGGGATGAACCCCTCCGGGAACACGGCCAGCCGTGCGCCGTGCTCACCCACTTCGTGGATCAGGTCGCAGGCCTTCTCCAGGGTGGCCTGCTTGTCCAGGAAGTGGGGCGCGGCCTGAACGGCGGCGACCACGAACGGCGAACGCGGCGAGTCCGTCACGGGGATCTCCCTAACGGTGGGGCGCGCGAGGGGCGAAGGGGGGTCGTGGCGCGCGTGAGCGGAAGTGGAAGTGCGGGTCCGTCAAGTATGGGGGTGGGAGGGGGCCGCGTCAAGGAGCCCCGCACCCTCGTGCGTAGTGCGAGGGTGCGGGGCGAACGGAGCGCGATGGTTGCCGGGCCGGGAACCGGCGGGTGTGGCGGGTTGTCGGGTGCCCCTCCGGTCGAGCTGCCTGTACGTGTCGAGCGTGTAGGTGCCGCGGGCGTAGGCCCATTCGCCCGCCACCGTGATCTCGATCGGCAAGATGTGGATCTCGTCTTCGTACTGGCCGACGTGCCCGGCTGACCGAGCCGGTTCGTTCGCGTGGCGGCGGGCGCCCTAGGTGCCGTCCTCGTAGCGCCTCAACACCGTGCCGAACAGCGCCACGTAGGCGAACTGGAAGCCGGAGGCGATGAAGAACGGCAGGTCCAGGAAGCCCAATCCGATCAGCCAACCGGCCACCGCCGCGCCGACCGCCGAGGGGAGGCGGAACGACAGGGCGTTGAGGCTGCCCGCCAGCCCCCGCCGTGCGTCGCGCACCAGTGCCATGCTGAACGCCTGCCGCGTTCCGGCGGTGCCGCGGTTGAGGATGGAGCGCACGGCGTAGATCGCCGCCGCCCAGCCGTAAGCAGGCATCAGCGGCATGGCGACGAGCAGGAGCACACCGAGCGTACGCGGTCCGATGATGGAGCGCACCACCCCCACCCGCGCGCCCATCTCGCCGGTCACCACCGAGGACACCGCGGTCAGCAGGAACGTCACGGCGTAGACAGAGCCGATGGCTTCGGGGCCCACCCCGAAGCGCACCGCGAACCAGTAGGGCAGCAGCGGGCCGATCAGCCCGATGCCGATGGCGTTGACCGAGTTGACCACCGTCAGCAGCGTGAGCGCGACGTTCTCGCGGCGCGTCACCCCGGCGGCGTCTGCTGTTCCGGTAGGAGCGCCGCCAGACTTCGCGGCACGGGCCGATGCCTCGGGGGCGGGTGCGCTCGTCGATGCCGGGAAGGGCGTCTCGCTCGCCGACTGCATTGTGCTGCGGGGCGGTTCGTGCAGACGAGCGATCATCCAGGTGGTGACGAGCGCCACCACCAGGTTGAGCACGAACAGCGGTTCGTACGCGGTGGGACCGGCGAGGTAGCGCTCGAACAGCGGCACGGCCGAGCCGATCAGCGTTCCCAACCCCATGCCGAGGAACCCCAGGGCCGCGTTGAGGCTGAAGGCCTGGCTGCGTGCCGCCGGCGACACGCTGGCGGCCAGCCACGCCTGCTCGACCGGCGCGAACGGCCCGGCCGCGCCGTTGGCGCCGCGGCCGTAGCTCAGCAGGACCGCCGTGAGCACCAGCACCCAGGAGTGAGGGAAGACGACGACGGCCAACGCGCCTGCCGCAGAAGCGAGCTGGTATCCCATCAGGAACGGCCTGCGGCCGAAGCGGTCGCTCAGCATGCCGGCGGCGAGCAGCAGCGCGGCGCCCACCACGCCGGTCGCGCCGAGCAGGAGGCCGATGGTGGCGGCTCCCCAGCCCAGGGCCTTGAGGTAGAGCACGAAGTCGACGACCAGCGCGCCCTGCGCCATGCTGCGCAGGAACCGGGCCGACATCAGCCCGCGCGCTACGGGGTCGAGGCGGCGCCAGCCGCGGGGCGTGTAGGGCGGCGAGCCGCTCGGCGTGTTCATTCGGCGCGATCGAGCCGTCGCGCGTGGTCAAGGGGATCTGCCGCCACCACGCGCATGGCGCGACGGGACCGTCCGGGTTGGTCGTTGGGGATGTGCTTCACGTGGGCCCTCTACCGGGACCGTTTGGATCCCGCACACGATGCTACCGGTTCCGAATGGAAGCAAGCTCCCGTGCGCTACACGTGTCCGGGCGGAACGATGTCCCGCCCGGAGTCGGCGTCGGCTTCGGGCCACGGCAGTGCCGAGTCTCCGACTCGCGTAGAGTGATCGTGAAGGGCCAAGGGAGGACGTCATGCTCAAGGAGTTCCGTGAGTTCATCAGCCGCGGCAACGTGCTCGACCTGGCGGTCGCGGTCATCATCGGTGCCGCGTTCGGAGCCATCACGACGTCGCTCGTCAACCAGGTGATCATGCCGGTGGTCGGCCTGGCGCTCGGCGGCGTCGACTTCAGCAACCTGGGGATCATCCTGAAGGGCGCCGGGACCTACGCCTCGGTCAAGGATGCCGTGGCGGCCGGCGCTCCCGTCATCCAGTACGGGGCGTTCCTGAACACGATCATCAACTTCCTGATCATCGCCTTCGTGCTCTTCATGGTCATCCGCTCGTTCAACGAGATGAAGCGTCGATCCGAGAAGCGCTCGGAGCCGTCCGAGCCCGTCGAGCCGCCGCCTCTGCCTGCCGAGGAGCGGTTGTTGACCGAGATCCGCGACCTTCTTGCCAGCCAGCGCCCACCGACGGCCACCTGACGGCGGCCTTACCGCGCGCTAGACCGTGAGCCGGTGCGCCGCGTCGACGTCGTCGGGGCCGCGCACCACGAACCCCAGGTCGCGCAGCAGACCGTCGTTGAGGCCGTAGACCCAGGCGCGCACGGTGAGTGCCTGGCCGCGGGCCCACGCCTCCTGGACGATGCTGGTGGTGCAGACATTGCGGGTCTGCTCGATGGCGTTGAGCTCGGCCAGCCGGTCGGCTCGCGCGGCGTCGTCGGGCGCGTCCGCCAGGGCGTGCTCATGCTTGGCCGCGACGTCCTTGATGAGCCGCAGCCAGTTGTCGATGAGGCCGTGCCGCTGCTGATCGAGGGCGGCGCCCACGCCGCCGCAGCCGTAGTGGCCGCACACGATGATGTGCTCGACCTCGAGCACCGACACGGCGTACTCCAGCACCGTCAGGGCGTTGAGGTCGGTGTGGGAGAAGACGTTGGCGATGTTGCGATGGACGAACACCTCGCCGGGATCCAGGCCGGCGATGACGTTCGCCGGCACGCGCGAGTCGGCGCAGCCGATCCACAGGTAGCGGGGTTTCTGCTGGGCGGCGAGGCGGTGGAAGTAGCCGGCGTCCTCGCCGACCACGCGCCCGGCCCAGGCACGGTTGCGTTCGAGAAGCTCGGACGGGTCGCTCACGTTCCGATGATACGGGGTCGGACGCTCACCCCGGGCTGTTGCTCTTGCCGATCGTTCCGCCGCGCGCCCGATGGCCCTGGCCGACCACCAGGAAGCCTTTGTGGTCGATCTCGCGCACGATGCCCGTCAGCTCGCGCACCTCGGTGCGGTTGATGGTGCAGAAGAGCACCGTGCGCTCGCCGCGGCTGTACATGCCTTCGCCGCGCCAGGCGGTGACGCCGGTATGCATGCGCATCTGCAGCGCTGCGGCGATGTCCTCGGGCCGGTCGGTCACGATGAACACCGTTCGGATGATGGATGGGCCCTCGGTCGCGTAGTCGGTGGCCAGGCCGTTGACGAACAGTGCGACGAGCGAGTACAGCGCGCGGTCCCACCCGAACGCCGCACCCATCAGCGCCACGATGATGCCGTCGGTCACCATGTAGACCTGACCCATCGGGATGCCGGTGCGCCGCTGCAGCACGCGGCTGAGGATGCCGGTGCCGCCGATGTTGCCGTGCGCCCGGATGACCAGCCCGCCGGCGATGCCGGTGAGCGCCCCGCCGTACAGCGCGTTGAGCAGGGGGTCGTGGCTCGCGCCCTCGTGTGGCAGGTAGGGCGCCAACGCGTCGATGCCGATGAAGACGGCGGTCACGACGTAGAGCGTACGGGCCAGGAAGGGCGGGCCGCCGAGCTGCCACGCCCCGATCAGCAACAGAGGGATGTTCAGCACGAACAGCACGATGCCGTTCGGCAACGGCAGGTAGTGGGTGATGACGAGCGTCAGCCCCCCCAGCCCGCCCGGCGCCACGTTGCTGGGGACCAGGAAGAGGTCGAAGGCGGCGGCGTAGAGCAGCGCGCCGACGCTCATCAGGACGACATTGGCGCCCTCCTGGCGGAAGAGGGCGATCAGCTTGCGCCGGGTCGCGCGGAGCACGGCTGCGGTGCGGCTGGCCGACGGTGGTGCGTCGGGCTCGAGCCCGACGCTCGCCGAAGCTGCACCCTTCGACTCTTCCGCGGAACGTTGCTCGGGGTCTGGCCTCATCGCGATCCTCCGACTGATCGAGCGTTCAGGCGCGGCATGCGCCCGTTCCCACGTCGCCGCGACGCCACGCTACCGCAGCCGCACGAGGCGTGTGTACGGTTGCCCCCTCTGCGCTCCTTGGGCCCCGGGGGAACGATGTCCTGGACAGAACTGTTGGGCCGGGGGTTGGGCGTTCCGGCGTCCGCGGGGTCCTTGGCTTCCTGCCAGGCGTGATGCATCGGGCTGGCCGGGGCCTGGATCGCGGTTGGGCACGGGAGCGCCGGGGTGAACGGGGCGACGAAGCACGGATCGAACGGACGGCTCAGCGCGGCGTTGCGAAGTCGAGCGTCCAGTAGCTGCCGGCAACGCCCGCGCCGAGGTCCTGGAACTGCGGGTCCATGATGTTGGTGCAATGGCCCGGACTCTTGAGCCACGCCTGCACGACCGCCTGGGACGTGGAGAAGCCCGAGGCGATGTCCTCGCCGATGCGGCGCCAGGTGTAGCCCTGAGCGTTCACACGGTCGGCGAGCGTGCGACCGTCGGAGCCCGTATGGCTGAACGTCCCAGACGTTTGCATGTCGAGGCTGTGGAGTTGTGCGGCGCGCGTTAGACGGGCGTCGAGCGCCAGGGGCGGTGCGGCCGCGTAGGGCGTGCTGCCGCATGACCGTGCCGAGCTGCGCGCCTGATTGACCAGGCTCAGCAACTCCGACGCCTGGCTCGGTGGCTGCACGGCGCTGCAGCCGGCCAGCAACAGACTGGTCGCGAGCAGTCCTGCGGCCGTTGCTGTGAAGAGCCTGTGCCAGGCGTACCGAAGCGGGGGGCGGAGCGGCATGCACCGATCGTACGGTGGGCCCCGGCGGCGCCTCATGAGCTGCGCCACTCGTGTCCGTGCGCTCGCCGGTGCAGCCGGGGCACGGGACCTGCGGGCGGTGTCCTGCCGGGGCCGTCCCCACGCGGACGACGGACGCTTGTGGCCCGGTGGACGCGACCGTGCCCGAGGGTCGACCGACCGCGGTAGAGTGCCTCGCATGAGGCGTCGAACGATGACCGTGGCGGCTCGTGGTCTCGCCTGGATGGGTGCCCTGATGGCCCTGTCGGCGACGCTGGCGGCCCCACCGGGCTTGAAGCTCGAAGATGCGTGGGTGCGCTGGATCCCCGCGCCCGTTCCCAACACCGCGCTCTACGGCGTGCTCGTCAACCCCACCGACCGCGACGTTCGCCTTGTGGGCGCGACCACGGTCCTGGCGGCATCGTGCATGCCGATGACGACGCACGAGGAGGACACGGGTTCGCCCTCGGGGCCGGTCGTGTCGATGGTGAAGGTGGACGCGCTGAGCATCCCGGCACACGGGCGACGGACACTGCAGCCGGGTGGCGACCACCTGATGCTGATGGGGTTGAACGGCCCCTTGACCGAAGGCACCGATGTCGAGATCACCCTCCAGTTCGAGGGCGCTGCCCCGCTGACGGTGCACGTCCGGGTCCTCCGGAAGTGACGGACCTCTGAGGGGAACGATGCCCGAGCCTGTTGACCCCGCCGACGCCGCGGCGCCGCGCGCGCCGTGGCGGCCGCTCTGGATCCTCGTGGGCGCGCTGCTGTTGGTGGTCGCCGTGCTAGTCCTGTGGAACGTGGTGCGGCCGGCTCCCTATACCTACCTCAGCCAGCCGCTCTCCAACCCCACGGTCGCCACGGACTTCACGCTGCTGAGCGCGTCGGGGCCGGTCCACCTGTCGGACTTCGACGGCGGCGTCGTGATGCTGTTCTTCGGCTATACCCACTGTCCCGATGTATGTCCGACAGAGATGATGGAGCTCGCGAAGATCTACGGCTCGCTTCCCGCCAAGGACCGCGATCGCGTTGCGGTGGCCATGATCTCGGTGGATCCGGAGCGCGACACGCCGGAGGTGATGGCTACCTACGCGCACGCGTTCTCACCGGCGTTCCACGGGCTGACGGGGTCGCCCGACGCCATCGCCGCGGTGGCAAAGCAGTACTTCGTGAGCTACCAGAAGACCGACCAGACCGGCCCGGACGCCTATTTCATCCGTCACACGGCGTCGGTCTACGTGTTGGACCCGCAACGACGCCTGCGCCTGATCTACGGCGGCGACGATCTCGCCTCCCACCCCGAACACATCGTGAAGGACGTGCGCCACCTGCTGGCCGAAGGCAGCTAGGCCGGCCCCTTCGACCGGCCCCCTACCCGGCGCTGTCGCTCTTGCCGATCGTTCCCCCCAGCGCCTTGTGCCCCTGGCCCACCACCAGGAACCCGTGGTGGTCGGTCTCGCGCACCACCTGCGTGACTTCGCGCACCTCGGCACGGTTCACCGTGCAGAACAGCACCGTGCGCTGCCCGCCCCGGTACATCCCTTCGCCCCGCCAGGCGGTGACGCCGCTGCGCAGGCGCTGCTGCAGCGCCGCCGCCACGTCGCTGGGACGGTCGGTCACGATGAACACGGTGCGCACCAGCGAGGGGCCCTCGGTGGCGTAATCGGTCGCCATGCCGTTCACGAACAGGGCCACCAGCGAGTAGAGGGCCCGCTCCCAGCCGAAGACGGCGCCCAGGAGCAGCACGATGGCGCCGTCGGTCATGAGGTAGACCTGTCCCATGGGCACGCCGGTGCGCCGCTGCAGCACGCGGCTGAGGATGCCGGTCCCGCCGATGTTGCCGCGCGCCCGGATCACCAGCCCCGCCGCGATGCCGGAGACAGCGCCACCGTAGAGGGCGTTCAGGAGCGGGTCGTGGCTGGCCCCTCCGTCCGGCACGAGAGGGGCGAAGCCGTCGATGGCGACGACCGTCACGATGATGACGTAGACCGTGCGCGCGAAGAACTTCGCTCCGCCGAGCTGCCAGGCGCCGAGCAAGAGCAGCGGGATGTTGAGCACCAACAGCACGAGGCCGTTCGGGAACGGCAGCCAGCGGGTCACCACCAGCGTCAGGCCGGTCAGGCCCCCCGGTGCCACGTGGCCGGGCGCCAGGAACAGGTCGAAAGCCAGCGCGTTCACCAGCGCGCCCGCCGTGAGCAGGACGGCGCTGACGCCCTCGCGGCGTACGAGGTCGGCGAAGTTCTGCCATAGCCTCCGGCGTGAGGCGGGCCCCCACGAGAAGTTCGGGCTACGGAAACGTTGCCGGATCGAGCGCTGGGTATCGGTGTGCTGCGGCATGGGGACCCTCCTCGGCATGGACGCATCGGCGGTCGTCCGCCGGTCTCCGACCGACCACCGTGCCACGCCACGAAGGGCCCGGCGGTGGCCCGACGGACATGACGCGCGCGGGCGCGGATCCGCCCGACAGAAGGGGCTTTGTGGAAGGGACTCTTGGGGAAGGGGTGGGGGCCGGCGCGCCTAGCTCACGGGCCAGGCGTCGGCCGGCTTCTCGCTTTCGAGCTCGTGCTTCAGGCGCTTCAGGCTCCCCGCCATGCGGCGCTGGAACAGCGCCGAGGCGACGGCAGGAGGCACGCTCGGCATGCGATCGAGGTCGAGGCCGTCGCGGCTGGCATCGACATCGACTCGCGTGCCCAGCGGCGTGCTCACGAACCGGAAGCGGTAGGCGAACGGTTTCGGACCGGGTTGGCTCTCGATCGTGAAGCGCTTCGCCGGTTCGAACTCGGTGACGCTTACGCGGTTCTCGATGTGCCCACTGGGGAGTGTGCGCTTCACCCGGTAGGTGGCTCCGGTGCGGTTGTCTCCGCCGGTGATCTTCTCGACCGAGTCGATGGCGTGGTGCCAGGTCGACAACCGCCCAAGGTCCGAGATGTAGTCGAACACCTCGCCACTCGGTCGACGGATGTTCACCGTGAGATGGATGGCCATGAAGACCTCCCGTGTCTGCTGGTACAGCCCGCGGCGGGCGCCGATGCGATGCCGGCGGTACCCGCGGGTTCCGCCCCAGACTAGCCGCGCCCTCGCAGCGGCATGCAGCGTAGCGCACACGGCGCCAACAGGGACGTCCAGAAGCCTATCCCCAGGCTATGTCATGCGCGTGCGCTTGCGCGCTCGTTGTTGCGCTCAGTCGGGGGCCCGCCGCAGGGTGGCGTCCACCTCGACATGGATGGGATCCGAGACCGCCAGGATCGGCCCGACCACAGGCCGCCGCAACCCGAAGTCGTCGAAGGTCACGTCGGCGGTGGCCTTGATGGTCACGGCGTCGGCCGAGAAGTCACCGGTTGCGTCCCAGGTCACCGTCTTCGTGGTGCCGTGGACGGTGAAGTCGCCGACGATCTGGAAGCTCACGCTGCCGCTCGTGGGCAGCGGCGTCGGCAGGCCCCGGAGCTCGGTCGGCACCAGCACTGCTTCGGGGTAGGTTGCGGTCTCCAGGGTGTTGCCCTGGATGAAGCGGTCGCGGCGGGCGGCGTCGCTCGTCAGGCCGCGAAGGTCAACTGTGAGCTTGGAGCCCTCCGCGACACTGCCGTCGGCCGCGAGGACGACCGTGCCGGTAACGAGTTTGGTGACCCCGACCGCGTCGCGGGGCAGCGACAGCCCCACCACCTTCTCGCTGACGGTGTAGCTGGCCTGGCTCCGGTCGGTCACGACCGTGAAGGTCTGGGCTGCCGCCCAGGCGGGAGCGAGCAGCGCGAGGCAGAGCACGACGAGGGTCGCCCCGGGTAGGCGGCGGGCGTGGGCTCGGGTACGGGCCGATGTACGGACCCGCGGGACCATCGGGCTTCGTTGGGAGTCCGGGTGGCGCATTGCGCTTCCTCCTAGCGATTCGTTGCGTGAACACGAGTCTAGCGTGGCCGGCGCGGGGCGCGCCGTGCGGACGCCGCACCCACGCCCCCCACCGTGACTTCCCTTCCCAGGCGGGGCGCGGACGACGCTGCGGGATGGGCGTCGGACGGTGTGCGCGGCGGCTGCGCTCGTCGCGCGCTCGCTCAGCCGGCGCGGCCCAGCGCCCGCCCCACCACCCGCCCGTTGAACAGGCAGCCGCCGAGGAACGTCCCCTCCAGCGAACGGTAGCCGTGCATGCCACCGCCCCCGAAGCCGGCCACCTCTCCGGCCGCGTACAGGCCGGGCAGCGGCTGGCCGTCTTCGCGCAGCACGCGTCCCAGCAGGTCGGTCTCGAGCCCGCCCAGGGTCTTGCGGGTGAGCACCCGCAGTCTCACCGCCACAAGCGGCCCCGCCGCCGGGTCCAGCAGGCGGTGCGGGCGCGCGACGCGCACCAGGCGGTCGCCCAGCGACCTCCGGGTGTTGCGGATGGCCATCGCCTGGAAGTCCTTGCCGAAGCCGCTCACCAGCTGCTCGTCGCGGGCGGTCACTGCGTCGGCCACCACGGCCGGGTCGAGGCGCTCGTCGCCGACGAGCGCGTTCATCTTCCGCACGAGGCCCTCCAGGGTGGCGTCCGTCAGGAAGTCCTGCCCGCGCTCCAGGAAGGCCCGCAGCGGCGGCTGCAACCCGGCGAGCCTGCCGCGCACCACGCCCGTCAGGCTCTTGCCGGTGAGGTCGGGGTTCTGCTCGCTACCCGAGAGCGCGAACTCCCGTGCAGGATCCGGCGGTCCAGCACGAACCAGGTGTGCGGGAATCGGCCGCGGCCGATGTGCCCCAGCGTGTCGAGGGTGGTGAAGCCAGGTAGGTAGGGGGGAGGCAGGCGGCGGCCGTCGGGGTCGAGCCACAGACTGCTCGGACCCGGCAGGATGCGGATGCCGTGCCCCGGCCAGATCGGCGCGAAGTTGCGCACGCCCTCGGTGTAGTGCCACATGCGGTCGGCGTGGATCAGCCGCCCGCCCGCCGCGGCGCTCGCCTGCTGCAGCTGCCCGTCCACGTGGGCGGGACGCCCGTGAGCATGGCGTCGGGCGGCGGCCCGAGGCGTTCGCCCGGCCAGTTGCGCCGCACCATCTCGGTGGTCGCCGCCGATGCCGCCCGAGGCCACCACGACCGCCGGCGCGCCGAGCTGGAACGTGCCGACCGGCTCGCGCGAGGTCGGCCGGCCGCGTTCGGACGGGTCGTCGGTGAGAACCTCGCCGGCCACGCCGGTCACGGCGCCCGCCTCGACCACCAGCTCGCGCACGCGGTGGCGGAACCGCAGCCGGACGCGCCCGTCGCGCTCGTGCTCGCGCACGCGCCGCGCGAACGCCTCGACGATGGCGGGGCCGGTGCCCCACGCGATGTGGAAGCGGGGGACGGTGTTGCCTGCTCCCTGGGCGCGGCCGACGCCGCGCTCGGCCCAGCCGACGATGGGGAAGAAGCGCAGCCCGTGCGCGCGCAACCAGGCGCGCTTCTCTCCGGCCGCGAAGGCGACGTACGCCTCGGCCCAGCGCCTCGGCCAGCGGTCGTCGTCGCGATCGAACGCGGCCGTGGCGAGCCAGTCGCGCCAGGCGAGCTCGTGGCTGTCGCGGATGCCGAGCCGGCGCTGCTCCAGCGTGTCCACCAGGAACAGACCGCCGAACGACCAGAAGGCCTGTCCGCCCAGGTTGGCCGGCGACTCCTGGTCGAGCAACGTCACCCGCAGGCCGGCGTCGGCCGCCTCGGCGGCGGCGACGAGGCCGGCCAGTCCTGCTCCGACCACGATGACGTCGGCGTCGGGCGTCACGCGTTAGAGCTTTCCTCTTAGCTCAGCAGGGTGGCCTGCACCCTGGCGAACGTTGCCACCAGCTCTGTCGTAGGCAGCCTGCTTTCTAGGTCTGCCAACATTGCGCTTGCGCTGTCTCTGTCTTGCCTTGCTTTCTCGTCTCGCCCTCTTGCGCCATTCGCTAGCTCTCTCTCACCTTCTCTCTCTCTTTCATCTAACTCACTCTCTCATTCTCTCTCTCTTTCATTCTTCTTCTTTCTCTCTTGCTCTTATATTTTCTCTCATATCTCTATTTCTCTTTTTTTTCGTACTGCGCCTCCGTCACATCGATAGCGCTTAGCTGGCTTCTAGCAGGTAGTCGTTGTCCGTGCCAATTGCGTCGAGAGTCATCAGACAGAGGTCAAGAGAAGAGCGAAACATCCTCAGAGTGAGTAGCGTGAGGCCGTTCTTGTCGAGCAGCGCACGAGCGCAGGCATCGGCTTCGCTGCTCTGTCCCGCAGCGGCTGCGGCGCGAGCCGTTCTCGCAGGTAAGCGGCGCGCAGCTGCTCCTCGTCGAGCCGTTCGAGGCGCTCCGGTGTTCGAGCAGGATGGTCTGCGCATGGCCGACACGCCCCAGATCGAGCTCGGCCGATGCCAGCGCGAGCCCCACGCGCTCGCGCTTGTAGTTACCCCCTGGTCCGTCGAAACCTCGCTTTTGTTGTACGTCGATCCAGCTGTTGGTGCGTGTCGGACCAACGACCTAGGTCCCACTCGAGCTTCTTCATCGGCAGCCTCGCCGAAGCTCTAACACGAGGATCTGTTGCTTCTCGGCGTAATCGATGAGGTGGCGCCAGGCCGCCTCAGCCTCGCGCACTCTCCCGAACGCCTGTAGCAGGGCGGCACGGTTGTACAGAGCCCGACAGCCGTCGTGAGCGAGTCCCAGCCGATCCGCCAGCCGCCAGCTCTGCTCCAGCATGCCGAGGCCTTCGTCGTGGTGCTCCGAACCGTAGTGAGCCACTACGAGCCGACGTTGTTCAAGGCGTGCGTCCGTATGTCGTCGGCATGGAGCCGCTCGGCCAGGTCGAGGGCCCGGCGGCCCCAGTGCAGCGCCTCGGCGTCGTTCGACGCCAGCATGTGGAGCTGTGAGACGGTGCTCTGGGCCCTAGCGAGGCTCTCGTCTCGGCCTGGCCGTCGAACTTGGCGAGCGCTTCCATGCTGTCCTGGAGCGAGCGCTCGAAGTCCCCGAGCTCGTAGTACACGCGTCCCAGCGAGAGCTGCACCGTGCTCGCAGCGGCGTGATCCCCCAGCGCGTCGAAGGCGGCGCGCGCCTGGCCGAGGATGTTCTCCGCCCGCTCGAGCCGGCCCCGGAGCCATTCGCACTCGCCCAGGTCGCGCAGCGCGTGGCGCGCCCGGTGGCATCCTGCTCGGGCCAGGCGGACAGTGCGCGCGTGTAGAAGTCGACCGCCTCCGCCAGCGCCGCCGATCGCCTGGCGCGATCGCCGGCGCTGCGCAGGTGGGGGGCGGCGCGCTGCGGAGCGTGCGCCTGCAGGTAGTGGAAGGCGAGCGCGCCGGGGTCTGCTTCGTCGCCGAGGACCGCCTTCAGCGCCTCCGCCACAGCTTCGTGGAGGTAGGCGCGTTCGCTCTCGTCGAGCTGGTCGTACAGGAAGCGCTGGATCAGCTCGTGGCGGAACCGGTAGCGCGAGACGAGCCCCCTGGGCGCGCGCCGAACGTCGATCCCGGCGACGAGCTCGTGTCGGTCGAGCGCGCCCGCGACCTCACGGACGACGGCTCGGGGATCGCGCTCCACCACCCGTGCGACGACTTCGACGGTGAAGACGTCCCCTTCCACGCTCGCCGCCCGAAGCGCCTCGCGTGTGGCCGGTTCGAGCCGCGCGATACGCTCCGCGATGGCGCCGGCCACGCGGGCGGGAAGGGCGTCCCAGCGCATGCTGGCGGCCTGCGTCCAGCGCTCGTCGTCGTCGCGCACGAGGTCGCCACGCTCCTGCAGGGCGCGCAGCAGCTCGATCGTGAACAGGGGCTGGCCAGCGGTCTGCTGAAGCAGCGCCTCGCGGAACCTAGCGTCGAGCCGGTTCGGCTCGGCATCCAGAAACGCGTTGACGAACGCGCGGCCGTCGGCCAGGTCGAGGTCGATCGTGCGGCGTCGCCGGAGAGCCGCGTCAGCTCGTTCAGAACGCTTTCCAGCGGATGGCGCCTGCCCTCGGGCGTGGGCGCCACGTCGGCAGGTCGGAAGGCGCCCACCAGCAGGATCGGGTGTCGGGGTACGGTCCTGCCCAGTTGTAAGAGCAGCTCGAGGGAGCTGCCGTCCGCCCACTGCAGATCGTCCAGCAGCAACAGCAGCGGCGCCTGCTGCGCCAGGCCGTCAGTACGGCGATGATCTCGCTTCGTAGCGCCTCCTGACCGTAGGCTCCCTGGCCCTCGGAGAGCGAGGTGGGCGAGCTGTGGGCGGCCGGGCCGTTCGCGCCCGGCAGGTAGACGCCTGCGTCCAGCAAGCGCGTACGGAGCGGACGCTCGCAACCAGTCGGTCGAGGAGGTGGGGTCCGTGCTCGATCAGAGCCCAGCCCTCTCTACCCATCTAGCTCCAAAGGCGTGATGCGCGCGTTTCGCTCGAAGGCGCTCGGGTTGTCGCCCACGGCGACGTCTCCGTGAGCTGCTACAGATCTCGCGGAACGGGTGGAAGGGGTCGCCTCGCCGGTGTAGGCGTTGCACGTCCCGATCCCGACGAGCAGGTCTGTTCGAGTTCCTGGGCGCTGTAGCGAAGGAGGTCAGCACGCGGTCTTTCCCTGTCCGCTGCGCTGAGATGAGCAGTACGCTCCGCGCTCCGTCGTGGCTTCCCGTTAGGCTCTCTCGAGGCGCTCTAACTCGCGCTCTCGCGCCACAGGCGGGGGACGGGTGCGTCTTCGGTCTCGCTAGCGGCGGCCAGCGGGGCGGCGTCTTGGATACCGCGGGAGGAGTATCGCGGGGCGCAGTCCGCTCGTGTCGATCGAGCCGGCGCTCCAGGTCGGGCGCTCGCTGACGGTTCTCGTCGGCCCAGCCGCTTCGCGAACGGACGAAGCATCACGTTCCTCGCTGGCACTCCGAGCGCCTCGGCCACGGTCTGGGCCACGCGCTTCGACGGTCGACGCTCGTCGGCCTCGAGCTTGCGGATCGTGGCGGGCGAGCAACCCACCCGCTTCGCAGCTCCTTCTGGGTCAGGTCGAGCGTCTTCCGGCGCTTGCGCAGCCAGCGCCCGAATACGACGTCGTCGTGGGGCGCGTGCAACGTGACGGCCTTCCTGCGAGACGGCTGCGAGACGGTTGTGAGCGCGATTCTACCACCGCCTGTCGACGCTCGCCGTAACGCTTGCGGTGCGCTGGTGCGCCCGCCGTGGCACTCGCCGTGACCACGGAAGCCTCGCGTTTCCGCTGCAATGGCTCAAGCCGAAGACGGAAACCCGCAGGGAGAGGGAGGCGGACATGCAGGTTCTTGGAACGGTGAACGAGCGGCACGGGAGCGGTACGCGGATCTCATGCGCGATGCGGCGCGCCAGCGGCGCATGCGCCAGGCGACGGCCGGCGCACGCTCCTGGACCTTCTGGTCGCGGCTGTTGCTCGGTCTGTGGCCGCGTTCGTGGCGGCAGCGTCGCTGCAGCGCGTGACACGCAGTTGGCTCTCCGAGGTCCGGTGCGAGCGCGACACGATCTTCGCGGCCCGGGTCTTCTCGGGCGCGCGCGCTGGGGACCGCTCCCCGACGACGCTTGATCGGAGCCTGTCCGGGCCGCACGGATGTCGGGTTGCTCGGAGGTGCGCGCGAGGTCGAAGGGAGCGAGAGTGGGAAGGGGCACGCCCGAAGGCGTGGCCCCTTCCAGTGCCAGTTACGTGAGGATGAGCGCGGCGGTCCTGGGTTGCCTCCAGCTCGTCTATGGTCCTGTCAGCTCTGTCTTCTCCCCCTGTAGCCGCTTACGCTAGGCGTCGTGTCTCTCTTGCGTCCCGTTCTGAGCCGCGTCTTGCCGCTCGCGGGCGCGTCTTTCCCCGCGGGGACGCCCGACCTCGCCGCGCCCTCGCTGCTTCGGCGAGCCGTTGTTCCTCCGCCTCGTGCATCGCACCGTCGCCGTGACCGCACGCGCGTCGCCAGCACCTTCTGGCTCAGCCCCAGGACCGTTCGCCGGCTCTTCAGTCACGCTCGAACAGGGCCTCCTCCTATTTCCAGATTTCCACGGATGGTTCCACCTCGACCAACCTCAAACAGCTCGTCGCCCACGACTTCTGTGGGCGCGATTCTAGCACCACGACAGCCGTGCGCCTGTTCAGGTTTCCGCTTCGCGTTCTCGCCGCGAACGCGTACCGCGCCGGCGGCGCCCGGGTCGGGCCACGGGGTACGCTTGCATACGCTGAACGGACGCCGTGAGCGCGGCGGTGGGGACCGCCGAGGTGGAGGAGCCGAACGTGGAGGACCAGGACAAGGGGATCGCCGAGCTGCAGGCGGCCATGGCCTCGGGGGAGACCAGCGCGCTGGAGATCGCGCGCGGCTACCTGGAGAGGATCGCCGCGATCGACGCCAGCGGCCCGGCGCTGAACGCGGTCATCGAGATCAACCCGGACGCCCTGCAGACGGCCGCCGAGCTCGACCGCGAGCGTCGCGAGCGCGGCCCGCGCGGGCCGCTGCACGGCGTGCCCGTGATGGTCAAGGACAACATCGATACCGGCGACCGCATGCAGACGACGGCCGGCTCGTTGGCGCTTGCGGGCAACATCGCGCCGCGCGACGCCGGCGTGGTCGAGCGCCTGCGCGCCGCGGGCGCCCTATTGCTGGGCAAGACCAACCTGAGCGAGTGGGCGTACTTCCGCTCGACGCGCGGTTGCAGCGGGTGGAGCAGCCGCGGCGGGCAGACGCGCAACCCCTATTCGCTCGACCGCACGCCGAGCGGCTCGAGCTCCGGCTCGGGGGTGGCGGTGGCCGCCGGCCTCTGCGCCGGCGCGATCGGCACCGAGACCGACGGCTCCATCGTGAGCCCCTCTTCGGCCAACGGCGTGGTGGGCATCAAACCCACCGTCGGGCTGGTGAGCCGCGCCGGCATCATCCCGGTCGCCGCCTCGCAGGACACCGCCGGGCCGATGGCGCGCACGGTCGCGGACGCCGCCGCCCTGCTCACGGCCATCGCCGGACCCGACCCGCGCGACGAGGTCACGGCGCAGGCGCCGACGCTGGACTACACGCAGTTCCTCGATCCCCGCGCGCTGGAGGGGGCCCGTCTGGGCGTGGCGCGCGACTGCTTCGGCCGGCACGAGGGTGCCGACGCCGTGGTGGAGGCGGCGCTGGGCACGTTGCGCGCCTTGGGTGCCGAGATCGTCGATCCGGTCGAGCTGGGCCGCGAGCGCATGAACGAGGCGCCCGAGCTGGAGCTGATGCTCATCGAGATCAAGGCCGGCGTGGACGCCTACCTGGCCGACCACCCGCGAGCGAAGGTCCGGAGCCTGGAGGAGGTGGTGGCCTTCAACCGGTTGCACGCCGACTCGGTGCTGCCCTACTTCGGGCAGGAGCTGCTCGAGCGGGCGCTCACCGACGGTGTGGTCGACGAAGCGCGCTACCGCGAGGTGCGCGAGACCTGCCACCGCCTGGCGCGCGCCGAGGGCATCGACCGTGCCCTCGGCGCGCACCGGCTCGACGCCCTGGTGGCGCCCACCATGGTGCCGGCCTGGACGATCGATCCCATCGATGGTGACAAGCGGCTCGGCGGCTGCGCCACGCCCGCGGCCATGGCGGGCTATCCGCACGTGACGCTCCCCGCGGGCCACGTCCACGGACTCCCCGTCGGGCTCTCGTTCTTCGCCGGCGCCTACGCCGAGGGACGGCTGATCGGCTTCGCCCACGCCTTCGAGCGGGCGACGCAGGTGCGGCGGCGCCCGACCTTCTCGGCCCGTGTCGCCTGAACGGCTGCCGTCTTCGCGACGCCCCCGCCGGCGCCAGGCATGATCCTGGGTCTGCCGCCCGAGGCGCTCGCGGCGGCGGCTGCTGCTGCCCTGCTGGTCGGCGTCGCCAAGGCGGGCTTCGGCGCCGGCTCCGGTGTCATCGCCACCCCCCTGGTCGCCCTGACGCTGCCGGTGCCGCAGGCGGCTGCGCTGCTCCTGCCGGTGCTCATCGGTGCGGACGTCTTCGCGGTGTGGCACTACCGTCGCAGTGCCAGCCTGCCCGACCTGCGACTGCTGCTTCCGAGCGCGCTTGTGGGGATCGTCCTGGGGGCGCTCGCCTTCGACCTGCTGGCGCCGCACGGGCGCGCCCTGGAGGTCGGCATCGGGGTGCTGGCGCTGGGGTTCGTGGGCTGGCAGGCGGTGCGGGCCCGGGTACTGCGCGCGCTGCAGCAGCGCCCGCCGTCACGCCTGTGGGGTGCCGTGCTGGGCGGTGTGGCCGGGTTCACCTCGACGTTGGCGCACGTCGGCGGTCCGCCGGTGGCGATCTACCTGCTGCCCCGTGGCCTGCGGCGTGAGCTGTTCGTAGGCACCGCGGCCTGGTTCTTCTTCATCGTCAACGTCGTGAAGCTGGTGCCCTACGCCTGGCTGGGGCTGCTGAACGTCGACAACCTGCTGGTCGCCGTGCTGCTGTTGCCGCTGGCGTTCGCAGGCGCGGCGCTCGGCGTGTGGCTCAACCGCACCGTCCAGGAGCGCGGGTTCACGCTCGCGATCTACGTGCTGCTGACCCTGACCGGCATGCAGCTGGTGTCGGGTTCGTCGCTCATCGGATGGCTGGTACATCTGCGCGGTTGAGTCGGTCGCCGCGGCAGTAGAGTCCTCGTGAGGCGGGCGCACGTAGGGCCCGTTCGAGTCGAGGTATCCGTGAAGTCCAACCCTTCCCCCGAGTCGTCGTCAGACCGGTCCCTTCGGCGCGAGCGTCGCGCGAACCGCAAGTCTCGCGATCGCTACGGCCTGGGTCTTCTTCTGGTCGTGGTCGGCGGCATCTTGCTGCTGCGCGACAGCTTCGGCGTGGCGTTCCAGAACTGGTGGGTCGTCTTCCTCCTGATCCCAGCCGCGGCGTTCCTCTATCGGGCCTACCAGGCCTACCAGGCGAGCGGCGCCATCGATCGCGAGGTGTCGCGCCAGGTCGTTCCCGGTGTGGTTCTGCTGCTGGTATCGGCCGTGTTCCTGTTCGGGCTGTCCTGGAACGTCATGGGCCCGTTGGTGCTGATCTTCCTCGGCCTCGTGCTGTTTGCCCGTCGCGGAGACCGCCACGACGACGCCTGAGAACGCTCCGCGCGCCCAACGAGCCCAGGAGCGAGCCCAGGGCCGATCCTAGGGAGTGAGGCCCGCCGCCTTCAGGAAGCTCCGCAGCGCCTGCGCCAGCCCCGGCGCCAACGGCAGCGCGGGATCGGAGTAGGCCGCCAGGTTGGCGGCCTGTTCGGCAGGTGCGGCCTTGAGCACGTGATTCATCCCCTCGATCCGCGCCAGCGTGACATGCTTTCCGGCCGCGGCGAGGCGTTCGCCGTCCGATACCGGCACCTGTAGGTCGGTCGTGCCCTGCACCACCAGGCTCGGGGCCTCGAGCTCGGCCAGGACCCGCGCAGGGTCGTACCGGAACCAGCTCACCAGGTAGGGCTGCACGCTCTGCCGAAACAGCGCCTGACCGATCTGGGGCACTGCCGCGATGCCGGGTGGCAGCGTGTCCACCGTTCGCCCTGCCTCCAGCTCGCGCAGCACCTGGTCGACCTCGTCCATCAGCTCGGCGGGGAGCTGCCCCTGCAGCTGCGAGCGCAGCACGTCGGCTGCGGGGCGCCCCGCGCCCTCCAACGACACGAAGGCGGAGGCGCCGGCGGGGCCCGAAGCGAGCATGCCGACCAGCGAACCTTCGCTGTGACCGACGACCAGCGTCCGTGCGAACCGCGCGTCGTCGTCGAGCTGGCGCAGCCAGCGTACGGCGTCCTCCACCGCCAGGTCGAAGGTCATGCCGGCCTCGTCGAGGCCGGCTTCGCGGCTCTCGCCGATGGCGCGCTTGTCGTAGCGCAGCGACGCCACCCCGGCTTCGGCCAGCGTTCGGGCCACGAGCTTCAGGCTGTCGTTGCGTCCGGGGAGGAGGGTGGAGTTGCCGTCGCGGTCGGTGGGGCCGGAGCCCGCGATGACGAGCGCGACCGGGAAGGGGCCCGGCCCCTCGGGTAGCTCCAGGGTGCCGTGCAGGCGGCCGGTAGGGGTGTCGAGGACCATCGCTCCGAAGCATACGCCTGCGCAGGAGGGTGTGCCGAGCGGCGCTAGAGTGGGTCATGGCGGACGACCGATCGAGGCCGGCCGGGCTGTCGGCCGTGCGTCCCGAGCCCGACGACACGGCCGCTTCGCCGGCGCGCCGCGTGGTCGACGCCCTGGTAGGGCGCCGGGCGCGACTGACCGGCACCGTCTACCTGTGCCTCGACCTGTCGGCGAGCATGGCCGACCCGGGCAAGATGCCGCAGCTCCTTCGGGGCTCCATCCGCTTCTTCTACGAGGCGTGGCGGCGGAACTACGCCGTCGGCGTCATCGGTTTCGGCTCGACGGCGCGGGTGCTCAGCGGGGCGACGCGCAACCCGTACCGCTTCCAGCGGAGCATCACCGGGCTCATGCCCAACGGGCGCACCGCTATGGCCCGGGCGCTGCGCATGGCGGCGGGTCGGCTGCGCAGCGGGCGCCGCGTGATCCTGCTCATCACCGACGGCATGCCCGACAGCCGTGAGGCCACCCTGGATGCCGCTGCCGCGGCGCGCGCCGCCGGCATCCGGGTGATCGCCGTGGGCACGGGCCAGGCAGACGAAGCCTTCCTGAGCGCCCTGACGCCTCGCCCGGAGCTGGCGAGGGTGGTCGCCACCGAGGGCTTCGGTGACGCCATCGGTGGGGCGGTGGCCGGGCTCGCGCGGTGACGTTTGGCTCTAGCGGGATGCCCTCCCCTGGCCCACACTCGGGGCGGAGCCAGCGCAACCGTCCTCTCTCGCCTTGCAACCTCTCCCGCGGACGCCGCGGCACTTCGTGTCGGCCGGACGGCCGGGGGCCGAGGTCTTGCGGCCGCGATCGAGCGCTCCACAGGGAGGTGAGAAGCTGTCGTCCACGGCGACCGAAGTCCCTGGCTGTCGGCATTGGAGCACGCTATGCGCAGACTGTTTGCCGCCCTTGCCCTGTGCGGCGCGTTCGCCGGCATCGCGCTCGCCCAGTCCACGCGGTTCGTGGCGCCTTCGCTCGTCTTCGACGACAGCGCCTTCAACTACGCCGGCGACGTCGTCGGCTCGCTGATCTTCACGCGCAACATGGGCACGAACACCGTGAAGGTGGCCCTCATGCCCGGTGAGGTGGAGGGCGGGCTGCGCTTCACCACCACCGAGGCCGACCGGGCGGCGGTGGTGGGTGTGACGCGCAGCGTTGCGCGCGCGGTGATCGGCATCGACGTCTCCGAGCGTGGCATCGAGATCCCCTTCGATCTCGCCACCACCGATCCCTACGACGTCCTGAGCTACTTCCACCAGCGCCTTCCGGCGCTCGGGTTCACGCCCAGCCAGGAGCTGTTCGGCGGCAACGCTTACGTCTTCACGTGCTCCTGCCAGGAGAACCAGCTCACGGCCGTGCGCCTGACGTTGAACCGGGCGGGCACGCGGGCGTTCGTGCGGATGGTGCTCGAGCTCCCGACCGCCTACTGAGGGGGCGGCCCTCGACCGAAGGTGGCCACGGAGTGCCCGCGCGCCGCCCAGGTTCCGGCGAGGATGTCGGCGGCCGCGAGGCTGCCCGGGCTCCCGCGCGACCACCAACGAGCCGAAGGCGCGTGCTTGCGGCACGCGCCTTCGGCTCGTTGGTCGGGCCGGCGCCCCGAGCTCGATTCCGGGCCCGGAGGCGTCAGCTCTGCAACTCCACCTCGACGTACCAGGAGTCGCGCTTGGCGAAGATGTGGAAGCGGACTCCGCCGTACTGACCGAAGTCGGTGGTCACGTTGGCGAAGCCGAAGGCCAGCCCACGATTCGAGAAGGGACCGACGATGCAGTCCGCTTCACCCTTCCACCGGTTGGGGGAGATGGGGGTCACGGGACGGACCCCGTGGCCGCCCGTGATCGGTGCGAAGATGCGCGCGCTCTCACGAACCATCATCAAGCTCCTGTGGGTTTTCCGCTCCAGGATCTGCTCATGGGTTCGGTGCGACGTTCACCCGTGCGGTGAGATGCGGCAAGCCTCATTCGAAAAGACGGCGCAAAAGTCTATATCGGATGTCAAGTATAGCGCCGGCATGGGGGCGTTCGCAAGGGGGTAGGAGCTCACGCCGGCAGCTCCGACCGGGGTCGGAGCTGCCGTGAAGAGAGGCTGGGGGCGTCGTCAGGGACGAGAAGTCTCTGGGTGTCTTAGGGTCGCTCTCGTCTCGCTCTCGTTCGGTGAGCGAGGCGCGGCAGCATGCCCCGTCGCTGCCTCCCCCGCGCACGTTGAGCTCTGCTCGTT
This sequence comes from uncultured Trueperaceae bacterium, assembly GCA_963783895.1. GTDB lineage: Bacteria > Deinococcota > Deinococci > Deinococcales > Trueperaceae > JASBRS01. The sequence continues at coordinate 82,168 of CAWAPF010000009.1, read as the reverse complement.
GCTCGTTGCGCGGCATGGCGCCTCACCCCTCCCGGGGCTCAGTCGAGGAAGTCGCGCAGCGAGACGTCGCGGCGCGCCAGGTACTGCATCTTGCGCAGCGCGCGGGCCTCGGCCTGCCGCACCGCCTCGCGGGTGATGCCGTAGTGGCGCCCGATGTCCTCGAGGGTGTGCTGCTCCCCGTCGACCAGACCGAAGCGCAGCCTCAGCACGTTGGCTTCCCGCTCGCTGAGGCGCTCCAGCAGGCGCCTCAGCTGGTCGGAAAGGGCGGTCTCGCTGGCGAGCTCGACGGGTGCGTCGGCATCGACGTCGGGCAGCATCTCGCCGAGGGTTGTGTCCTGCTCCTCGCCGATAGGCCGTTCGAGCGAGAGGGTGTCGCGTGCCTGGCGCAAGGTGTGGTCGACGCGCTCCACGGTCCAGCCCTCGCCCATCACGCCGGCGATCTCCTCGCGGCTGGGAGGACGGCCCAGCTCCTGCTCGAGCCGTTCGGCGTTGGAACGTAGCTTGTTGAGCGTCTCCTGGAAGTGCACCGGCAGGCGGATGGTGCGCGAGGCGTTCGCCAGCGCCCGCGCCACGGCTTGACGGATCCACCACACCGCGTAGGTCGAGAACTTGTAGCCGGTGCTGACGTCGTACTTCTCGACCGCATGCATGAGCCCGGCGTTGCCTTCCTGGATGAGATCCAGGAGGGAAAGACCGCGGGTGCGATAGCGCTTGGCGACCGACACCACCAGCCGTAGGTTGGCCTCGATGAGATGCTGTCGCGCTCGCTCGGCGTCTTCGACCTGGCGCGTCAGGCGCCGGCGCTCGCGTGGGTCGAGAGCGTCTCCCTCGGCCGCGAGCCGGGCCTCGGCTTCCTTGCCGCTGTCGACGCGGCGCGCCAGTGCCACTTCTTCGTCGCGAGCGAGTAGGGGAACCCGCCCGATCTCGCTGAGGTAGCGCTGAAGGTCGTTGCCGTCGTCCGCGACGCTCCGCTGCGGCGTTCGAGCGTTCGCCTGCCCCTCCCCCTGGCCGTGCTCACGGACGGCGTCGTGGTCGAGGGGCTCGTGCTCGTGTTCCTGGTCGTGCTGCTCCTGGATCGGGGATCTGGTCATGAAATCATCTCCGGCCGGCGGCCGTCCGCCCCCGCGCGGCTCCGGGCGCCCCGCCCGGAGCGTGGACGCGCACCGGCTCCGGGCGGGCCGGCAGCGTGATCGACGTCGTGCTGGCGGGGGGAGTGACGACGTGGTGTGCCGCCGCCACACGAGATAAGTGTACCACGGCGGTACACACGACTCCAAGAGCTTGTGGACAGGGCCCCCGCGAGCCGCCCGGGCGTTCCGCACGTCGGGGGTACGTCCTGAACGGTCTTCGCTACGCGGTAGATTGCCGGTGAGCGTCCCGGGTGGGCCGGGGACGAGCCGGAGGGAACGGGGCAAGAGCATGCGCGACGCGATCCAGAGCTTGTGGCGTCACCCGCTGGCGCGGGTTTTCGTCGCGCTGGCGCTTCTCGCCGGGATCGTCTGGTTCGTGGCGAACACCCGCGGCGTGTGGTTCATCGTGGTGACCGCTTTCGTGCTGGCCTACCTTCTCCACCCGTTGGTGCGTTGGAGCCGGCGCCGCTTCCATGTGCGCTGGGTGGGTCTGGTCGTGTCGGTGCTCGCCGTCGTGGCGGTGCTCGCCCTGTTCGCGCTGCTGTTCTTCGACCTGTTCGAGCAGCTCTCGGGCCTGCCGGAGCAGCTCCCCGGCTTGATCCAGCAGGCCACCACCGTCACACAGAGCGTTCCGGGACTCATCCGGGACGCCCCCCTTCCGCAGTCCGTGAAGGCTCCCCTGAGCAACGCCTACGGCGCGCTCCACGCCCAGGTCCGTCAGTGGGCCAGCCACTTCCTGGACCAGTTCGCCACCTACGTCACGGGGGGCGGGCTCTTCCACACCCTGCGTACCCTCGTCGGGGATGTCGTGCGGCTCCTCGGGCTGCTCGCTCTCACCGCCTACCTGCTGGCGGACTTCCAGCGCGTGACCCGCAGCCTCCAACTCGCCGCCCCGGAGCCCTACCAGGCCACCGTTGCCGACGTGATCGACAAGTTCGAGCACGCCGTGGGCGGCTACTTCCGTGGTCAGCTCATCGTGGCCGGTATCGTCGGCGCGGTCACCGGCCTGGGGCTCGCCGTCCTGGGTGTGCCGCTGGCGTTGTCTCTGGGGTTCCTCGGTGGCCTGTTCGACCTCGTGCCCTACCTCGGGCCCATCATCGCCATCACGCCGGCGCTGCTGCTGGCCGCTCCGCTGGGGTGGTGGACGGTGATCGGGGTGCTGATCGTCTACACCGTCGCGAACCAGCTCGAGGGGCATGTGCTGGAGCCGCTGGTGCTGGGTCGCACGGTGCGCCTGCACCCCACCACCGTCGTCATCGCGCTACTGCTGGGCCTGCACTTCGCCGGCGTGCTGGGGGCGCTGCTGGCCGTTCCACTGATGGGGTTCGCCAAGCTGCTGTTCGATGCGTACTACCGCAGCAGTCGTTTCTACCGCGAGGGATGAGGCGGCGCCTCGGCGCCGCGCGGGTGTGCGAGACGCCGGGCGCCGGCATCGTGCCTCCGCGCGAGGCGCGACCCCCGCGCCAGGGCCGTTGCACGGCATCTGGGAGGCGGGGGTCGCGTTCGGGTTCGTAGGGGGGAGGGCGAGGCTACATCCCGTTGCCGCTCGAGCCGTTGGTCATGCCGCCGGTGTTCGAGCCCGAACCGCCGCTCGAGCTGCCGCCCTTCATCGCGCTCGCCAGGTCGGCCCTGGGCGTGGTGATGATCCAACCCACCGCCGCCGTCGGCGTGGGGTGGGAGAGCACGTTGCCGTGGACGGTGCTATGGGCGTTGGCGTTGATGATCTGGGGGGAGCCGCCGGGTTTGACGGCCCAGTACATGCTGTGTCTGTCGATCATGCCGTCGGATACGGTGTATTGCACAGGTGCCTGGAAGGCCTGGACGGGCTGTCCCGTCTTGGTGTCGACCACGCGGTAGGCGAAGTTCGCGACCACCTTCAACCCGCTCTGCACCATGCCGTCCCAGCGGCTGTTGGACGATGCCAGCACCTGGAAGCGGACGGGATCCCGGAAGGCGTTCGTCGGGAGGTAGATCGTCATCTCCCCGGGGGCCTCGCCCGTGAAGTAGGCGTCCGGAACGGTGATGGAAGCGGACTGGCCGGGTTGCAGATCCACGGTGGCGAGGACGTGCGGGAACTCCTGGCTCACCGGGGTGCTTGGCATCTGCTGGGCGAACGATGCGCCCGCCAGCAGCAGGATCGCGCCGGTCAGAATCCTCGAGTGCATGCGCATGCCGACCTCCTTCCGGCCCCGCGAGGGGCCGTCGGCCATGGTGAGCGCCGATCGCATGAAACGGTTGAGCGTGGCGTGATAACCCTGACGACGCTTGCGGCATCGCGGCCGCTGTCGGGACATTCGTCCTATGGGTACGAACGTCCCGTTCGATGCTACTCTCGAAGACGAAGCTAGATGGTTCGTTCATAGGCAGCATTGGGAGGGAGAACCATGCGCTACGCAAAGTGGTTGACCGTGCTTGTGGCGGTGCTGGCCACCTCGGCCTTCGCCAACACGTACTTCGTGCAGACGGGGACGATCCGAGGCGGGACCAACGCCAAGGGCCCGGTGTGCGTCTCCAACACCGTGTTCCAACCCGGCGAGGCCGTGGTGTGGCAGGCCTACGTCTTCGACGCCGTCACGGGCGGCCGTCTCACGCCGGACGCCATCAAGGCGCGCGGCATCAAGCTCCAGGTCACGCTCGACAACGGCGACACCGTCGACATGGAGTACGGCGCGCACCCCCCGAGCGCCCCCGCCAGCAACCAGGAGCACTTCTGGACCGGCGCCTGGGACATCCCTGCCGACGCCGCAACCGGGACCTACGACTGGACGCTCACGGTGACCGACAGCGCGGGGCACAAGGACTCGTTCACGCCGATCGGGCAGGGCGTCGGGCTGAACCAGCTCACGATCGCCAAACCGCAGTCCTGAGCCCGTCCGCATAACGAAGGCGACACCGGTGGCCGCGGCTCCACCCTTGGCGTGGGGCCGCGGCCACCGGTGGTTCGGCCACCGGGCGGAACGCACCGTCGCCGCGAGCGGGCCGAAGGCGGCCGGCGCGAACGGCCGTGCGGCCGCACCGCAGAACGCGCAGAACGTGAGGTGGATCATGGTCGACACCCGGCAAACGATCGCCAACGGCGTGCTGACCGGCGCGCCGCAGCGGCGCGCCGGTCAGCACGCGCGTACCCTCCTGGCCGCCCTGGTCGCCGGCCTCCTGGCGCTGGCAATGTTCGGTGCCCGGGCGCAGGCCGCGGGCCGACTCGAGTTCACGCCCGACCACGGGCCGGTCGGCACGGAGGTGACGGCGCGGGCCACCGGCCTCACGCCGGGGGCTAAGGTCGCGCTGTCGTGGGAGACCGCGGACGCTTCCTGGCAGGTCGACGGCGCCGATTTCAACGGTGTCGCTGCCACGACGGTGCAGCACACGCTGGCGAACGGCGTGGCCGGCGCGAACGGCACGTTGACGCTCCATTTCACCGTGCCCGGTGACTACGGCTACACGCACAACGTCTTCCTGCTCGATGCCGGCGGCAAAAGGGTGGCGCGCCAGGGCTTCGTCGTCTCGCCGCACCTCACCATGTCGCCCGCCTCGGGGCCGGTAGGCACGCCCATCCACATCCGTTTCACGGGGCTCGGCTACCGCTTCTATCACCTGGTGTGGCATCTCAAGTACGACGGCGCCGATACCGGCATGCTGTCTGCGCTGAGCACCCGCGGCACCGCGGATGTCACCATCCCTGCCACCGGAGCCGTCGGCCCGCATACCCTGCAGGCCATCGTGGGCACCCACGCCGCTCCCTACCTCAACGAGCAGCAGGCGCCCATCTACATCCCGCAGGTCCCACTGGTGGAGAGCGCCGTCTTCACCGTCACGCCGGGGCCCGCCGTGCAATCGGCGCCGGCCGCGACGCAGGGGCTGACCCGTGACCCCGGCACCGCTGCGTCCGCGGGCGGTGGCGCGTCGCCTTCGCTGGCGCTCGACTACTCCACCGGCGCGGTCGGTAGCCCCACGGTGTTGCGCGGCCGGGGCTTCCCGGCCGGCTCCGAGGTGAACCTCACCTGGAGCACCGTGGTCGGCAACCGCATCTCCGGGGCCGGCTGGCAGGAGTCGACGCGGCCCTTCGCCAGCGTCACGGCCGATGCCGAAGGCGCCTTCGAGTACCGGTTCGATACGCCGGACGACCTGGGTGGTGTGCACCACATCGTCGCCACCGCCGGGGACGCCAGGGCGCAGGCCGACTACACCATCAAGCCGTCGGTCTTCGAGGTGTCGCCTCGGACCGTGGCACCGGGCGGCGACATCACGGTGCACCTGAAAGGGGTCGGCTGGACCGCGACCGCCAACATCTACACGCTGGTGATGGACAACGGCTATTTCGGCTACGCCTGCGGCTTCAACAGCCAGGGTGACGTCGTCATCCACATCAAGGCGCCGGGGCAGCCCGGGACGCACTACGTCAGCCTCTACCCCTCCATCTACAAGGGGGATCTGAAGGGTCCGGGCGCGCCGGCCAGCACCGCGAACGCCAACTACCTCCTGCTGCCGATGCTGAATGTGGTGGACCATCCCGGTGAGCGTCTGCCGTCGTTCGATCTGTCGTTCACGGTGACCGGCGCCGACGCCAGCGCACCCTAGCGGCCGCACCCTGGCGAGCTCGCTCTGATCGTGCGGCGCGGGATGGTTCCCGGGCCGCACGACCGCAGGCCAGGCGAGTCTGCGGCGGACGCGGAGATCGCCATGCCGCTCAACGCCCGGCAGGGTCCCGGGTGCGACCGGGTGGCGAGCCGGGCCACGTAACGGCCCGCTCCTGGGCGATCGCCCGCGTCAGCTCGGCGCCCAGGAAGAAGATCTGCGCCGAGTAGTAGATCCACAGCAGCACGATGATCAGCGCTCCGGCCGCGCCGTAGGCGGAGGCGATGGCGCTGTGACCGAGGTAGCGGCCAAGGAGCCACTTGCCGGCGGCGAACAGCACGGCGGCGATGCCCGCACCCGGTACGACGTCGCGCCAGCGCACCAAGGTGTCGGGCAGGTAGCGGTATAGCACCGCCATCAGCACGGCCGTCAAGATGAGGGCGGCCACGCCGTTGACGGCGCTGAGCAGCTCGGCAGGGACCCCGGCCGCCCGGCTGACGGTGCGGTTGAAGGCGGTGACGAGCGTGTTGAACAGCAGCGAGGCCAGTAGCAGGAAGCCCAAAGCGAACACCAGCGCGAACGACAGCAACCTGTCCAGCACGGCCCCGAGCACGCCTTCGCGGCCGGCGTCGGAGCCGCCCCAGATGGTGTTGAGGGCGCTCTTGAGCTGAGCGAGCACGGCCGAGGCTCCGAACAACAGTGCGCCCAAGCCGATCGCAGAGGCCACCAGGCCGGAACTGGGCCGATAGGCGCGGTAGGCGTTGTCGAACAGGGTTCGGGCGACCTGGCCCCCGGACGGGCCGACGAGCGTCTGGAGCTGCGCAACGATCTCGCTCTGGATCTGTTGTCGCGCGAATACCAGGCTCGCCACCCCTACCGCCACCACCACCAGGGGGGCCAGCGAGAGCACCGTGTAGAACGCCAGCGCGGCGCTGAGGCGGGGGATGCCGTGTGCGCGCCAGCCCTCCACGGTGGTCCGCAGCACCCGCCAGACCGAACGACCCACAGACCGCATCAGCGACGAACGACGCGGTGCCGTGCGCTCGGCGCCAAGGCCGGGTGCGCCCGTGCTCCCACGGTGCGGCAGGCAACCCTGTCCGCTGATGCTTGTGCGTCCATCGCTCCTCCTCGACGTCCCCCAGCCTAGCCGTGACGTCATCGGGGCGCCGTTGCGCGGCCGGCGCGGGAGGCGCTCGACTGGCCGGGACGGCGTGCGACGGCACGCGACGGCCGCGAGGAGCGTTGTTGCGGGTGCTCGCGGCCCTAGCGCTGGGCCGCGTGGCTGCCGGACAACGAGGTCGCATGAACAATTGACAAGGTAACTATTCTCGACTATATTGTTCCGCGTGAAAACGACTGTCATCATGGACGATCTGTTTCGGGCGACCCGCGCGGCGCGGCGGATGGGGCGGGCCCTTCACGCGGTCGCCGCGGAACCCGTGGAGCGGGCCTGCGGCCTCTCGCCCAAGGAGCTGGTGATGCTGCGCGCGTTCGAAGGGGGCTCGGCCCATCCTCACGAGCTCAAGGACCGCACCGGGATCGCGGCCCCGTTGATCACACGTGCGCTCGACCGACTGAGCGAGCTTGGCTACGTCGAACGCCGACCTGACACCGTCGACCGGCGTCGCATCGTGGTGGTGGTGACCGAAGCGGGCGTCGAGGCCGGCGCCGCCGGCTGGGCCGCCCTGGGGGATGTACTCGACCGCGCGCTACGCGACGTGCCGCCGGGAGCGTTCGCCCGCATCGCCCAGGACATGGAGGCTCTCGCCGAGGTCATGGAGACGCGTGAGGCCGCCCAACCGGCCGGGGGCGCGGCATGAGACGGGCCGGCGTACGCGCGGCGCAGGACACCAATCGCATCACCGGCAACGCCCGCTGGTGGGCGCTCGGCGCGGTGCTGCTGTCGATGTTCTTCGCGTCGCTCGACCAGACGGTGGTGTCGACGGCGCTGCCGGTCATCGTCGGCGACCTCAAGGGGCTCTCCATCTACGCCTGGGTGTTCACCGCCTACATGATGGCGTCGGCCATCACCGTTCCGATCTACGGCAAGCTCTCCGACATCTACGGGCGCAAGCCCTTCTACATCTTCGGCCTGGTGGTGTTCATGCTGGGCTCCGCGGTGAGCGGACAGGCGCACACCATGCTCGAGCTGATCCTGGCGCGGGGCGCTCAGGGCATCGGCGCCGGCGCCCTGATGAGCATGCCGCGCGCCACCATCGGCGACATCTTCAACCCACGCGAGCGCGGCCGCTGGATGGGCGTGATCGCGGCGACCTTCGGCATCTCCAGCATCATCGGCCCCACCGTCGGCGGCTGGATCACCGACCACATGGGCTGGCGCTGGGTGTTCTACGTCAATCTGCCGGTGGCTGCGGTAGCGCTGGTCGCCGTGCTGGTCACCCTGCCCCGGGTGCGCGTCGATCACCGCGTGAATCTGGACTGGCAGGGCAGCGCGCTGATGGCCCTGGGCCTGGTACCGCTACTGCTGGCCCTCACCTGGGCGGGCGGGCAGTACGCCTGGGGCAGCCCGCTCATCCTCGGCATGTTCGCTGCGGCGGTCGTCTTCATCGGACTGTTCGTGTGGAACGAGCGCCGCGCGGCGGAGCCGATCCTCGACCCGCAGCTCTTCGCCAAGCCCATCTTCACGACCACGGTCGTCATCGCGCTCTTCGCGACGATGGGCATGTTTGGAACGCTCATGTTCCTGCCGCTGTACGTGCAGGGGGTCGTGGGCCTGTCGGCCCAGAGCTCCGGCGAGGTGCTCACGCCCATGATGCTGAGCTTCATCGTCGGGAGCGTCGGCTCCGGCTGGCTCATGACGCGCACCGGCCGCTACAAGGTGCTGGCCATCATCGGGGCGGCGTTCATGGTGGGCGGCATGGTGCTGTTCAACTTCATGGGCGTGTCCACGACCTGGCCCACCGTCGTGCGCAACATGATCGTCATGGGTATGGGCATCGGCACGCTGCTGCCGCTGCTGAACGTGGCGGTGCAGAACGCTTTCCCGTACAAGATCATGGGCGTGGTGAACGCCACGCAGCAGTTCGTGCGCTCGCTCGGTGGCGTCATCATCGCGCCGATCCTCGGCACGGTGCTGGCCCGCAGCTTCTCCAGCCATTTCCACCAGGCGCTGCCCGGCCCGCTCCGTACGATGCTGGCCGCGCTGCCGCCGCAGCAGCAGGCGGCGCTGGACAACCCGCAGGGATTGATCACGGCGCAGGCTCAGGACGCCATCCGGTCCAGCTTCGCCCGCTTCGGAGCGCAGGGCCAGACGTTCTACGACCAGTTCGTGCACGCCGTGCGCGTCGGCCTCAGCCACGGTATGGGCGAGATCTTCATGGTGGGCCTGGTGGTCGCGATCCTGGCCTTCCTGACCACCTTCCTGCTGCCCGAGATCGGCCTGAAGCACGACGAGTTCTTCGAGGGCGACGACGCTCCGCTGGATCGCGGCGGAGACGCGCCCGCTCCCGTGCCCGAACCCGCGAGCGGGACCCCGCGAGGCGGCGTCGCGCCGAATCCCGCCCGGTTCACGCCGGCGGACGCCGATACCTGATGGCCTGAAGTAGCGGAGGTAGGGGGAGCGGATCCCGGTTGCGCGAGGCGCCGCCGGGATCCGCTTTTCGTGGTCCGCGATGAGAGAGATGGGCAGCTTCTCTCATTTCGTATACATGTACCCCGCGTATACCAGGTTACACCTCGTCGTTGGGTGCGCTCCGGCGCACCGTGTTGCAGGCCCGCCTCGGTGGGTCCGCGGGCTTTCGTGCCCCGTCCCCGTTGAAAGGGGTGATCGATGCGAAGCGCAGTTGCAACCGCACCTTGGCATGGGTTCGCTGTCGGGTGCTCGCCGATTCACAGCGAGGCGCTTGGAAGCCCGCGGCATCCCACGTGCTGGACGGCAACGGTGCCATTGGGCTTGACGTTCGAGCGCGGGGAGGGTCGGGCGTGAACATCCTCCTGCTGTCCGTCGGGTTCGGATTGATCACGGCGTCCGTCATCGCGGTCGCCGCTGTCGGGCTGTCACTGCAGTTCGGCGTCACCAATTTCGTCAACTTCGCCTACGGCGACTTCATGACGCTGGGAATGTATCTCACCCTGCTGTTCGGTTCGGTCCTCGGCCTCAACGTCTACGAGGCGCTCCCGCTCGTGATCGTATGCACCGGCCTCGCCGGGGTCATCACCAACCGGGTCGTGCTCGAATCGTTCACGCGCCGCGGATCGAACCCGATCATCCTCCTGATCGCCACCATCGGCGTCTCGCTCGTGATCCAGAGCGGGCTTCTCGCCCTGTGGGGCTCGCAGTTCCAGAAGTTCGCCCTTGGCGCCAGCCAACCCCTGCACCTCGGCCCGTTCATCTTCACACCCAGGCAGCTCGTCATCCTGGGTTTGGCCCTGGCGGCCATGGTGATCGTTCACGTGCTGCTTCGCTACACACGCCTGGGCAAAGCGATGCGGGCGATGTCCGACCGCCGCACGCTCGCGCGGATCGTCGGCATCAACACCACCTGGCTCACCGATTGGACGTGGTTCATCAGCACGGCCATGGCCGGCCTGGCGGGCGTCGTGCTGGCCATCAACACCGCCAGCTTCACGCCTTTCACCGGCTTCGGGTTCCTTCTCGTGATCTTCGCGGCCGTCATCGTTGGCGGTATCGGTAAGCCCTACGGGGCCATGCTGGGAGCGCTGATCATCGGCGTCATCACCTCGGTAGCGGCGTCCTACTTGGATTCCGCATACAAGGACGCCATCGCATTCGCCGTTCTCATCGGCGTCCTGCTGGTGAGGCCCGAGGGCATCTTCGCCTCGCGGGGGCGCGGCTGATGGCCGCCCTCAGCTACTACGTCACCGTCCTGGCGATCTTCGCCTGCATCTATAGCATCATCACCCTGGGGCTCAATATCCAGTGGGGCTTCGCCGGCATCCTCAACTTCGGCGTGTACGCGTTCGTGGCCATCGGTGCCTATAGCTACGGTCTGTTCACCCTCGGCAAGCCGATTCCGGGGGCCGGCCAGACCTACATCCTGGGCATCCATGCGCCGTTCGTCGTCGGCCTGCTGGCGGCTGCGGTCGCGGGAGGCCTGGTGGCCTGGATCCTCGGAGCCGTCGCGCTGAGGCGTCTGCGAAGCGATTACCTGGCCATCACGACGATCGCTTTCAGCCAGATCCTGTGGCTCGTCGCAGGCAATGAGACGTGGCTCGTCAACGGCTGGGACGGTATCTCGGGGATCCCACAGCCCTTCAACGGCGTGCTGAAGTTGTCGTTCAACGATTACAACTTCTTCTTCCTGGGGTTGAGCCTGGTGATGCTGGCGCTGGTCTTGTGGCTCGCACAGGCTGTGCTGCGGGCGCCCTTCGGTCGCATTCTGAGGGGCGTTCGGGAGGACGAGCTGGTGGTCGAGAGCTTCGGGCGCAACACGGCGTCGCTGAAGCTGCGCGCGTTCGTGACCGGCGCGGTGCTGTCGTCGATCGGTGGAGCCCTGCTTGCCGCCTACGTGGGGGCGTTCAACCCTAGTGCCTTCCTCGTAGGGGAGACCTTCTTCGTGTGGGCGGCGCTGCTGATCGGCGGCAGTGGCAACAACTGGGGGGCCATCCTGGGGGCGATCCTCGTGCCCGTCGTGTTCACCGAGGGCACGCGCTTCCTCCCGAACATCCCCTCCAATCCCCAGCTCATCGAGGCGTTCCGCTACATCATCATCGGCCTGCTGCTCATCCTGACGCTCAAGTTCCGTCCCCAGGGGATCATCCCGGAGCGCCCCGACCGCTTCCATCGGGCCACCAAGCACAACCGCCGGCTGGGGAAGGCAGCGGCCAGCGCCGCCGAAACCGAGGAGCCCCCCCATGCTTGAGGTCCGGTCTGTGCACAAGCGCTTCGGTGGCAACCGGGCGGTCAACGGCTGCAGCTTCACTGTGCACGCGCAGAGCAGCGTGGGGCTGATCGGTCCCAACGGCGCCGGCAAGACCACCACGGTCAACCTCATCAGCGGCAGGATGCCGGTCGATAGCGGCAGCATCGAGTTCAAGGGCAAGGCTATCCAGAACCTGCCGATGTGGAAGGTTTCGCGGAGGGGGCTCACTCGCACGTTCCAGATCTCACGCGAGCTCCGCGCTCTCACGGTGATGGAGAACATGCTGATCGCCGCGCAGCTTCAACCCTTCGAAGGCCTCGTACAGACCGTGTTCGAGCTGCCGCGCATCCGGGCGGCGGAGCAGGAGGGGGTCCGGAAGGCGTTCGAGCTGCTGGAGCTGTTCCAGCTCGACCGACTGGCCAACGAGTACGCGGCCAACCTGAGCGGCGGGCAGAAGCGCCTGCTCGAGCTGGCGCGTTCGCTCATGACGGACCCGGAGTTGCTCATCCTGGACGAGCCGCTGGCTGGCGTCAATCCCACGACGGCGCGCAACATCGCCGAGTACATCGAGACGATGCGTGCCCGCGGGATCACCCTGCTCATCATCGAGCACAACCTGAACATGGTCGAGCGCCTGTGCGAACGCGTCATCGTCATGGCCGAAGGGAGCGTCCTGGCGCAGGGAAGCATGCGCGAGATCCGTGACAATCCCGCCGTGGTCGATGCCTACCTCGGGACGGTGGTCTGAGTGGCCCTGCTCGAGGTGACCGCCCTCACGGCCGGCTACGGGGACACGACGATCCTGAGCGATGTCGCGATCACCGTGGAGCCGGGTCAAGTGGTGAGCATCATCGGCCCGAACGGGGCGGGCAAGTCCACGCTGATGAAGACCATCTTCGGTCTGCTGAAGCCATCCCGTGGCTCGGTCCTCTATCAGGACCAGGACATCGCCGGCTGGGCGCCCGATCGCATCGTCCGGCTCGGGTTGTGCTACGTGCCCCAGGTCGAGAACACCTTCCCCAGCCTTACCGTGGAGGAGAACCTGGAGATCGGTGCGTTCACGCTTCGCGGGAACCTGCGCGAGCGCCTGGAGCGGGTGTACGCCATGTTCCCCGATCTGGCGGCGGCGCGGGGCAAGGCGGCCGGCAAGCTCTCGGGCGGCCAGCAGCACATGCTGGCGCTGGGGCTGGCCTTGATGCTCAGCCCGAAGCTGGTCATGCTCGACGAGCCGACCGCCGGCTTGTCGCCGAAGTTCGCTTCGTCGGCGCTCGGGCACGTGCAGACCCTGCGTGAGGCGGGGGTGGCCGTTCTGTTGGTGGAGCAGAACGCCGCGGCCGCGCTGCAGCTCTCCGACTGGGCATACGTGCTGGCGAGTGGTCAGAATCGCTTCCAGGACACCGGACCCGCCTTGCTCGACAATCCCGAGGTCGGCAGCCTTTACCTGGGGAAGTAATGGAGCTCCCGGCGGCATTGGCGGCGATGTTTGCGGCGCACCAGCGCGAGGACCCGAGCGCCTCGCTCGGGGAGCTCGCATTCCGGACCTTGCGCGAGACGATCCTACGGGGGCATCTGCGACCCGACCAGAAGTTGAGCGAGAACCAGCTGGCCACGGCCATGGGGGTCAGTCGGACACCCATTCGGCAGGCGATCCACATGCTCGAGACCGAGGGTCTCGTGACCACGCAGCGGCGGCAGATCACGGTGACCGGATTCGAGGTCGAGGAGCTCGAAGAGGTGTATCTGGTCCGCCGCGCGCTCGAGGGCCTGGCCACCGAACTGGCGGCGATCAACCTGACCGATGACGAACTGCAGGAGCTCAACGAGGTGGTCGAGCTGATGGGGTTCTACCTGGAGCGTGACAACCTGTCGGCGCTCCAGCAGACCACCCGGGAGTTCCACCAGCGCATCTACAACGCCTCGCGCAACCGGATGCTGATCACGATGCTCGCCAACCTGTGGGACTACATCGAGAGCGCCGGGGGCGCGGTGGCCGGCGCGGAGCGGCTCATTTCCGACCCGTTGAAAGGTCACCGCATCATCCTGCGCGCCCTGAACGACCGCGATCCCTTGCTCGCTCGGCGCCTCGCCGAGGGGCACGTCATGACGGCCAAAGACCGCATGGTCCAAGCCGTCCGCAACGCCTCGCATTCACCGGGCCGCCGGACCCAGACGAAGTCCGGCCCGCCCCGTGAAGGAAAGGGGAGCGACTGAGATGGCCGAAGCCGAATCGCACAAGTACCAACTGGGACCGGTTCCCAGGGGACGTTCGGAAGGGGAGCTCATGAAGCGTATCCGTACAGGCGTGCTGGTGATCCTCGTCGCGGTGGCAGCCGTGCTGCCGGCCGCATTCGCACAGGGAAGCCTCAAGGTGGCCGTGGTCGGGCCGTTCAGCGGCTTCGAGTCGTTCATCGGGCCCGACACCATGAAGGGCGTCCAGCTCGCGACCGACCTCATCAACAAGGCCGGCGGCGTCATGGGCAAGACCATCGAGGCGTCCACGGGGGACACCACCGGTGACGCCATCGATGCGGTGCCGGCTTTGCAGAAGGTGGTGAACGTCAATCACGTGAACGGCATCATCGGGCCCTCCTCGGTGACGATCCAGGCGGCCCTGCCGTTCATCAAGAACCTCGACATCCTGGACGTGATGGTGGGCGGGACCACCGCCCTCGACAACAACCCGCTCCCGAATCTTTTCCGCACGACGCCTTCGGACTCGCTCATGGGCGTGGCCATGGCCTACTACGCGAAGACCAAGGGCTACACCAAGGCGGCGGTGGTGTTCGGCACGAACGCCTCCGCCCAGACCCTCAAGGCCCCGGTCGTCGACACCTTCAAGAAGGAGGGCGGCACCATCGTCGCCGACATCGGCATCTCGCCTAACCAGAGCTCGTACCGCAGCGAGATCCTCAAGATCTACGCTGCGCATCCCGACGTGATCTTCTTCCAGCTCGACCCGGGTACCGGCGGCACCTTCTTCAAGGAGGTCACCCAGCTCGAAGGCTCGACCGTCCCCTACGTCGGCACCGACGTGACGGCCTCGGCCGACTTCATCAAGGCCGTGGGTGCGCAGACGGCCGATGCCATGATCGCCTCGATCGAGGGCAGCTCGACGGGTGGCAGCGGCGCCGGTGCCTTCAACGACGCCTACAAGAACAAGTACGGCGGCAACCCGGTGGAGCTCGCGAACTACGGCTACGACGCCATGAACGTGATGGCGCTGGCCTGGCAGAAGGCGGGCACGACCTCGGGGAGCGCCGTGTTCCAGGCCATGCACGACGTGGCGAGCGCCCCCGGCACGGCGTGCACCACCTTCGCCGATTGCTCGGCGCTGCTGTCGGCTGGCAAGGACATCAACTACGAGGGAGCGAGTGGCCCGGTCGACTTCAACCAGTTCGGCAACGTGGCCGCCGGATTCGAGGCGGTCAAGGTCGATACCCAGGGCAACGCCAAGGTGCTGCTGGACATCGGCGCCAAGGATCTCGAGCCCTTCCTGAAGTAACCGGCACGGGCCACGGGCCGGCGAGCGCCGGCCCGTGACCTTCGCTCCCCGCCCTCCGCTTGGGGGCGGGGAGCGTTCTCTCGGCGTCCGTGCCAGACGCCGCCTGTACGGGTCGACCGGAACGGTATACCAAAGCGGTATACCGGTGTGATACGTTGGCCCATGCCAGATCGCCGAACGCCTCCGCGCGAAGCTTCGCGAGCGCCTCACGCGGAGCGCAGCGAACCCTCACTCGAGCGCGCCCACGAGATTTCTTCCATCCCGCTAGCCGAACACGCCGCGGTCGAGCTGCGGCGCCTCATCCTGTCCTTCGCCTTACGGCCCGGGGAGAGTCTGCCGGAACGCCGGCTGGAGCGGCTACTGGCGGTGTCCCGTAGCCCGGTGCGGGAGGCTCTGTCGCGGCTCGCGCGCGAGGGCCTGGTGCGCCGGGAGGGCCGGAGTTATCGAGTCGCCCCCGTCGACGTCGCCGAGCTCGACGAGCTGTTCGCCTTCCGGATCCTGCTCGAGACGGCGGCCGTCCGCTGGGCGGCGTCGTCGGCGTCGAGCGCCGACCTCCGGGACGTCGACGTGGCCCTGCAGGGCCTCGACCAGGACCGGACGCCGGAGGAGCGGCTGGACCTCACGGCGCGCCTGCATCTGGGCCTTGCCCGTGCGTCCGGCAACCGCTTCGTAGCCGATGCCCTGGCGGGCCTGTTCCCGCGCGTGACGCGTGCGCGCTACCTGGAGTTGGCGTCCGCGCGTACCGTCGCGCGAGCCGACGACGAGCACCGCCGCATCGTCGGGTTGGTGCACGAGCGTCGCGGCGACGAGGCTGCCGCCGCGATGATGGAGCACCTGCAGCGCACCCGCCGGAACCTCCTCGATAACCTCGAGGCGCAGGTCGGTGTCCGGACCATGCTGGGCGAGGCGTTGCCATGACGGCTCTGCAAGGCGTTCGCGTGCTCGAACTGGGGCAGTTCATCGCAGGACCGTACTGCGCCCAGATCCTGGGCGATCACGGGGCCGAGGTCATCAAGGTCGAACGTCCGGGTACCGGGGATGCCATGCGGCGGTGGGGTGTGAACCTCGGAGACGGCCCGCCGGTGTGGTGGCCCGTCATCGGCCGCAACAAGAAGAGCGTGGTCGTGGACTTGAAGCAGGAGGAGGGGCGCGACCTGGTGCGGCGGCTCGCGCTGACCTGCGATGTCATCGTCGAGAACTTCCGGCCCGGCACGCTGGAGCGCCTGGGGATCGGCCCCGACGACCTGCTGGCCGAGAACCCGCGGCTGGTCGTGGCGCGGATCTCGGGCTTCGGTCAGACCGGACCCTATAGCAAGCGGGCGGGCTTCGGCGGCGTGGCGGAGGCGATGGGCGGGCTGCGCTTCCTGACGGGTGAGGAGGACCGGCCGCCGGTGCGGGTTGGGCTGGCCATCGGCGACACGCTCGCCGGCCTCTACACCGCCTTCGGCATCTTGGCGGCACTGCGCCAGCGTGAGATCACGGGGCTCGGGCAGGTGGTCGACACCGGGCTGACCGACGCAGTCGTAGCGGTCCTCGAGAGCGTGCTGCCGGAGTACAGCACGTCGGGCGTGGTCCGCCATCGGTCCGGCAACACCCTCCCCGGCGTCGCTCCGTCCAACACGTATCCGACGCAAGACGGGCACTGGGTCGTCATCGGCGCGAACGCCGATGGCCCTTTCGAGCGTCTGTGCGATGCCATGGGCGTTCCGGAGCTGGCGAGCGACCCGCGCCTCGCCGGCCACGAGGGGCGCGGCCGGCATCAGCGCGAGCTCGATGAGCGCATCGAGGGCTGGACCCGGGACCGCCCCCTCGCGGACATCCTCGCCGTCCTCGAGGCCGCGGCCGTTCCGGCAGGCCCCGTCAACACTGCCCAGGACGTTGCCCAAGACCCGCACTTCCGTGAGCGCGGCACGGTGGTCGAGGTCGAGACCGAGGTCGGGAGGCTGTTGATGCAGGGCGTGGTACCCCGCCTCACGGCGACTCCGGGCCGTGTGCGCTGGGCAGGGCCCGCCCTCGGCGCCCACACCGCGCAGGTGCTGCGTGACGCCTTGGAGCTCGACGAGCGGGCGATCGCCGGACTCGCGGAGCGCCACGTCGTGGAGCTGGGGCAAGCCGCATGCTGATCCGCGACGTGACCCTCCGGGATGGCCTCCAGAACCAGCGGGCGGTGCTCCCAACGGACCGCAAGGTCGCCCTTCACGACGCGCTCGAGGTGGCCGGCGTGGAGGCGCTCCAGGTCACCTCGTTCGTGTCCCCGAAGCGGGTGCCCCAGCTCGCCGATGCCGAGACGCTGTGGGCGCGCCTGGGCGATCGAGCGACGGCCCGCGACGCGCTCGTGGCCAACCTGCGGGGTTACGAGCGGGCGGTCGCTGCCGGCGTCGATCGCGTCGAACTCGTCCTGGCCCTGTCGGCGACCTACCACCAGAAGAACAGCGGACGCACGAGAGAACAGACGCTGGCGGACTACCGGGACCTGGTGCAGCGGGCCGCGCAGGACGGTGTGCATGTCGGCATCGGCCTGGCCAACGTCTGGCACTGCACGTACGAGGGCTTCCTGGCGCCGGAGGTGGCCCTCGACTGGGGCGAGCGTTTCTACCGCATGGGCGTGCGGGACATCGGGCTAGCCGATACCACGGGGGCCGCCCGGACCGACGACGTCGGTTCCCTCATCGAACAGGCCCGGAAGGCGTGGCCCGAGGCGTTCCTGCGTGTACACCTGCACGACGGCGGGCAGGGGCTGGCCAGTGCGCAGGCCGCTCACAGGGCCGGCGCCGACGCGCTCGATGCCACTCTCGGCGGGGTTGGCGGGAGCCCCTTCGCTGGGGACGTAGGCGGCAACCTCGACCTTCGCGATGTGTGCGCCGCGGGTCTGGCGCCCTTCGACCGCGACGCCATAGAACGGGCCTGGGCCATGCTCCGGACTTGGCTCGCGCTGCCGAGCTCGTGACTGCGGAAGGTCCTACCGCTCATCGCCCCCGCAGGAAGTTCGCAGGCGATGGCGGACTCGCCACAGGCGCACCGTCGCCGTCGGGGAGAGGACGCTTGGTTGGGGCGGGCCGAATCCCGTCCGGCGCGCTGGCCGCCAGCCCCTGGATGATGAGCGGCGCGCTGGCACCGACGTTGACCGCCAGGATGGGCCCCAGTCGTTGCCCCGAGGCCACGTAGGCCACCGCCAGCATGCCGCCCGCCAGCACGATGACCACCGTGAGCCCCCAGTAGAGCGGGCTGCGGGCGTAGACCGGCAGGTTGAGGGTCGTTCCCTGCTGCTGGGCGCGGATCAGGCGCCACCAGCGCAGTGCCTCCGCCGCCAGCCCACCGCCGGCGGCCCACAGAAAGGTTCCCCAGGTCGTCTCCACCATGTTCCCCCTCCCACGACCGGCAGGCGAGCCGGCCGCTGTTCCCCGATCTCCTGCTGGGTGCGGTCATGCTAGCGCACGGTGCGGCCAGGGCGCGCCGCCGGGTGCAGAAACGCGCCTTCAGGTCGGAGCCGCGTCCGTGGCCGCCGTCGGGGCCGCCGCCGGAGGCGCCGGCGGGGTCACCACCACCGCGCTGGTGAAGATGGTCTGGTTGGGGACCAGGACACGCTTGTCTTCGTTGGACAGTTCCGTGTAACGCAGGTCGATGGCGGCGACGATCCCGCTCTGGCCTGCCACGGTGATGGATTCGCCCACCGTGAACGGCCGGTACACCAGGATGAGCACGCCGGCGACGAGGTTGGCGAGGATGTCGCGCAGCGCGAAGCCCAGCGCGAAGCCGCCGAGGCCGAGGCCCGCGACCAGCGCCGAGATGTTCACCCCCAGCGTGCCCAGGGCAGAGGCCAGGCCTGCCAGCCACAGCACCACGCGCAGGCCCTGGCGGACCAGCACCCGCAGGCCTGCATGGACCGATCGACTGCGCAGGGCCCGGGCCAGTACCGCCTGCAGGATCAGGTTGACGATCACGAAGAGGGCGAGCACCCCGAGGGCGAGCGCGATGCGGGTGGTGAGGCCGTACAGCGGGAGGAGGGTGGCGCTAGGAGCTGACATGCCCCATTCTGGCCGGGCGCTCGCGGCCGGGGCGTTCAGCCTACGTTGCAGGCTGGCGACTCGTGACTGCGCGTGACCAGGATCCCCCTCCCTGACGGGACATCTGTCCCTTCCCAAGGGCGGCGGCGGTGCCTATGATGGGCTTCCCATAAGAGCGATCGTAGATGCATGCCTGAGATGGCACCTACGAACCCTCTTACGAGTCCCGGCGGTCGATGAGGTTTCTTGCGACCGCCGGGTGATTTGTGTGAAGGGGTGCGCCCTCGTGCCTCCGCGGACGCCGGGCCGCCCGGGAGGCGGGCCAACGGCAGAAGGCGCGCTCGTCTCGTACCCTGGAGGCACGACCGGCGCTCGGGCCCACATCGCGCGAGGAGCGAGGCGGGCGCGACCCGAGGAACGCGAGCTCCGGCGGCGCACCGCGCTGCCGCTGCGAAAGGAGCCGAGCATGGCCCAGACCTACCTAGAACACCTCGGTGACCAGGCCGAACCGCTGCTCAACTACCGCGCAACGGGGATCGCCAAGGAGCGGCTCACGTTGCCGGGGCCGGACTTCATCGAGCGCGCGTTCCTCGACACCGATCGCAACCCGCAGACGCTGCGCAGCCTGCAGCAGCTCTACGGTCACGGCCGCCTGGGGGGAACCGGATACCTCTCGATCCTGCCGGTGGACCAAGGCATCGAGCACACCGCGGGCGCCTCCTTCGCGCCCAACCCCGACTACTTCGACCCCCGAAAGATCGTGGAGCTGGCGATGGAAGGCGGCTGCAACGCCGTCGCTTCGACCTTCGGCGTGCTGGGTGCGGTGGCTCGGCGCTACGCGCACCGCATCCCCTTCATCGTGAAGCTCAACCACAACGAGCTCATGACCTACCCGAATACCTACGACCAGATCCTCTTCGGGACCGTCGAGGAGGCCTGGAACATGGGGGCCGTGGCGGTCGGCGCCACCATCTACTTCGGTAGCGACGAGTCCGACCGGCAGCTCATCGAGATCGCCGAGGCCTTCGCACACGCTCACGAGCTCGGCATGGCCACCATCTTGTGGTGCTATACGCGCAACGAGGGCTTCAAGAAGAACGGCACCGACTACCACACCGCCGCCGACCTCACCGCCCAGGCCAACCACCTCGGCGTGACCATCCAGGCCGACATCGTCAAGCAGAAGCTCCCGACGGTCAACGGCGGCTTCACGGCCATCGGCTTCGGTCGCAGCGACCCGCGCATGTACGGCGAGCTGGTGCCCGATCACCCCATCGAATGGGTCCGCTGGCAGGTCGCGAACGGCTACATGGGCCGCGTAGGACTCATCAACTCCGGAGGTGCCTCGGGCGCGAACGACTTCGCAGAAGCCGTCACCACCGCGGTCGTGAACAAGCGCGGTGGCGGCAGCGGCCTGATCAGCGGGCGCAAGGCCTTCCAGCGCCCCTTCGAGGAGGGCGTGGCCCTGCTCCACCTCATCCAGGACGTCTACCTGTCCGACGAGGTGACGGTGGCCTGAGGCGTGCGCCGGGCGGTGTTCAGGTGGCGGGTCGCACCCGCACCACGCTGCTCTTGCTCACGCTGAGCACGTCTGCGGCCCGGCCGTCGCGCACCGCGATCTCGAGCAGGCCGCTGCTGCCGACGAAGGCGAGCGGGCGGCCCACCGGCACGTCGGAGAAGGCGCGCCGGATGGGCCCGATCTCGAAACGATCCAGGAACACGCGCCAGCGCGAGAGATCGGGTTGCAACGCCTGGCTCGGAAGGTTGCTGATCAGGTTGCCGAAGGGGTCACGGTGGATGAGGTCGGCCTCCCAGCCGTCGCCCGAACGCCTGGGTTGGTCCCACGGCAGCCGGACCAGCGAGTCCGGGTCGACCGCCGCGCCGAGCGCCTCGATGCCCACGCCGCGCGCCAGGTGGGCGGCGGCGGGGGCGAAGACGTCGCGGCCGTGGAAGGTGCTGCTCACGGCTGCGAGCTGGTAGGCGGGGTCATCGAGGCTGGTGGCAGCTTCCACCGTGGCGCCGTCGAGGACGGCCGTGAACAGGCCGTTGTCGGGCCCGACGAACCGGTAGGGGGGGCCCTTGCCGCGCCGCAGGCGCAGCGCCACCGCGCGCCGGCTCGAGCCGACGCCCGGATCGACCACGCAGCAGAACACCGTACCGGCCGGGAAGAAGGCGTGCGAGACGAACAGGTCGAACGCGCCTTCGCGCACGTCGTGCGCCGCCACCTGGTGGGTGAGGTCGATGACGGCCGCATCGGGGGCGATGCCCTGGATCACCGCCTTGAGCATGGCCACGTAGGTATCGCGCAGCCCGAAGTCCGTGAGCAGGGCGATGGTGGTGTTCGGCGTGCTGGCGGTCATGGTGGTCCCATCCTACGCTCTGGCATCTAGCGGCCCCCGGTCGCCTCGTCGGGGTTCCCGGGCTCGGTGCGTGCGCGGCCACGTTCGGTGGCGGTGTTCGGGCTACCGGTGTTCGGGCTCGCGCCGCTCGGACGTCGCTGCGAGGGGCCGGGTCCACCGCTCCGGGGGGAGCGCTCGTGCCCACCCTCCACCGGGCCGGTCGCGCCGCCGCCGCTGGGCGAGGCGTCCGGGGCCGCGCCGCCACGCGGGACGGCCGCCGCTCCCAGTCGCTCGTAGCGCTTGCGCTCGAACTGGTAGAAGGCGGCAGGCACGACGAAGAAGGTCAGCAGCGCCGAGCTGAGCACGCCCCCCACGATGACCAGACCCAGCGGAAAGCGGAACTCCGCTCCCTGCGAGGCGCCGACCATGAGCGGGATGCTGATGACCACGACGGTGAGGGTGGTCATCACGATGGGCCGGAAGCGCACGCGCCCGGCCTCCACCAGGGCGTCGTAGAGGTCGTCCCCTTCGGAGGCCCGCCGCATGGTCACGTCCAGGAGCAGGATGGCGTTCTTGGTGACCAGACCCACCAGCATCACCACCCCCAGGATGCTGATGACGTCGAGCGAGTTGCCGGTGATGTAGAACAGCCAGATCGCTCCGACCAGCGCCAAGGGGACCGTCAGCAACAGGTAGAGCGGGTACTTGAAGGAGTTGAACTGGCTGCCGATGGCCAGGTAGTTCAGCAACAGCGCCAGTGCGAACGCGATCGGACCGTACTTGAGCAGGTCGCCTAGCAGGTCGAGGTTGCCGCTGGTGGTCTGCACCACCTGCGCGTCGAGCACCCCGGCCGCCACCAACCGCTGGTGTGCCTGCTGCTTCGCCTCGGACTGGGTCACGCCCGGCGCCAGGTCGGCGGTCACGTCGGAGCTGTAGGACTGGTTGGTGCGGCGGATCACCGCGGGGGCGAGGCGGGTCTCGAAGTGACCGAGGTCGCCCAGCGTGACGGTGGTCTGCAGGGCGGGCGCGTACAACGGCAGGCTGAGGATGGTCTGCTCGTTCACGAGGTTGCGGGGATCGGCCATCACCTGGATGGGGATCTCCACGCCCGCCTTGCGCATGGTGGCGGCATGGGTGCCGACGTTGTAGGTCCGCAGTGCCTGGAAGACCTGCGCGCGTGTCAGCCCGGTGCCCGCCAGTTGCGCGGCGTCCGCCACGAAAACGCGCTCGGTGGAACTGGAGGACACATCGGAGCGGACGTTACGGAGCTGCGGATCGCTCTGGAGCACGACCACCGCCTGGTCGGAGTGCTGACGCAGCGCGTCCAGGTTGGTCGATGCCAGCGTCAGGTCGTAGCCGGCGTTGGTGGGGGCGTTGCTGGGGTCGGAGCTGCCGACACTGATGCGGATCTCCGGGTGGTCGGCGAACATCGTGCGCAAGCGATCCTGGACGGCCACCGCCAGCTCGCTGGTGGTGCGCTTGCGCTGGCCCTTGTCGACGAGCTGCACGGTCAGGGTAGCGTCCTCGGGCAGCGCTCCGCCGACCTGGGTGCCGGAGCCGACCGTCGTCTGCACGGTCGTCACCATGGGGTCGGCCAGCAGGTCGGCCTCGATCTGTGTGGCCACCTGGTTGGTGCGCGCCAGGCTGGTCCCCACCGGTAGGCGGGCATCGACGACGAGCTGGCCCGTGTCCGACGGCGGCTGGAAGTTGAAGCCGATGCGCGGGAACACCCAGAACAGGCTGGCGAACAGCAGCGCGGCGGTGACGAGGACGATCCAGGATCGCGGGAGCAGGCGCGATAGCGCCGCCACGTAGGCTTCGCGGGTCCGCGTGATCAGGAAGTCTCCCACCTGGAAGAGGTTGAGCGAGAGCGCCCCGAGCACCGCGAGCACGACGCGCAGGAGCATGCGGAGCAGCACCAGCAGCAACGGCAGCAGCACCAGCAGCGCAAGGTAGCGCACGCCAAGGGCCCGCACGAGTCCGGCGCCCGCGGCCAGCGCGATCAGCCAGAACCAGACGCTGCGGTAGAAGCGCAGGCCCCACTGCAGATCGTTGCGCGTCCCTCGCAGCGCAGCCGGGAGGTCGCGCCACGACGGCGGGAAAGGATCCGGCGACAGCGCCAGGCGGACCGTCAGGAAGAACATCGCCTCCAAGTAGCTGAAGGCCACGGTGGCCGCCAGGGTGATGCCGAACTGGGCGAAGAACTGGCCGATGATGCCGGGCAGGAACGAGATCGGCAGGAACACCGCCAGCAGCGACATGGTCGCCGCCAGGACCGCCGTGGAGACCTCGCTGGCGCCCTTGAGCACCGCCTCGTGGCGTGCGTACCCCATCTCCCGGTAGCGGTCGATGTTCTCGGCCACCACGATGGCGTCGTCGACCACCAGGCCGATGGCAACGGTGAGGGCGAGGAGCGTGATGATGTTGAAGCTGTAGTTGAACAGCCAGAACATCACCAGGGCGCCCGACAGCGCCACCGGGATGGCGAGCACCACCGCGAACACCGAGCCCAGCCGGCCGACGAACATCAGCACGACCAGGGAGACGGCGAGGGCTGCGATCAGCATCTCCTGGAGGGTGTCGTAGACGCTGGACGCCACGTAGGTGGTGGTATCGCCCACGATCTGCGTGCTGTAGCCGGAGGGCAGGTCGAGCTTCTTCAGTGCCGCACGCAGGTCGTTGGCGGTCGCCACGGCGTTGCTGTCGGACAGTTTGCGCACCTGCAGCAGCACCACCGGCTCGCCGTTGAGACGCGCGTAGGACGTGGGCTTGGCGGTGGTGTCGCGCACCGTGGCGACATCGGAGACGCTGAGGCCGCGCGAGGGATCGACCGGGATCGACGCCACCTGCGCGACATCGGTCGGGGTGGCGCGCGCCGTGAGCAGAACGCGGCTGTTGGCGAAGTCCAGGCTGCCGGCCGGCACGTCGAGCGCCGACGCCTGGATGGCGTTCGCCACCTGCTGGGGGGTCAAGCCGAAGTTGGCGAGCGCGTTGGGGTCGAGCAGGACCTGCACCTGCTCCTTGGCCGGCCCCACCACGGTGACGTCCGCCACCCCGTTGACCCTCTCGATCGCGGGTTGCAGCGTGTTCTCGGCGTAGTTCTGCACGGCCATCAGGTCCTGACCGGGCGCTGACACCGCCACGCTGAGGATCGGCTGGTCGTTGGGGTTGAACTTCTGGACCGTCGGGTTGCCGGCGCCGTCGGGGAGCTGGTTGCCGATCTGGGAGATACGCTGGCTCACATCGATGGCGGCCTGGTTGATGTCGGCATTGGCGTTGAACTGGGCGATCACGATGCCGTAGCCCTCGTAGCTGACCGAGCTGACGGAACTGATGCCGGGGAGCGTGGTGAGGGCGCCCTCCTCGGGCTGCGCCACCTGGCGCGACACCTCCTCCGGTCCCGCCCCGCTGTAGCTGGTGGTGACGGCGATGACCGGCACGGTGATGGGCGGGAACAGCTCGATGCCGCGGCTCAGGGTGCTCACGGCGCCGAACAGCACCAGTGCCCCGAAGACGCTGATGGTCAGGACGTAGTTGTTGACGAAGAACTGGACCAGGCGTCTCATGGCGACGTGGCGCCCCCGACGATCTGGACCTTGGAGCCCGCGAGGAGGTCACTGGGGACCGGGTAGACGACCTGAGCGCCGGCCGGCAGGCCCTGGATGGCGGCGGTGCCCCCGACCTCGGCCAGGAGCTGCACCTTCGTCTGTGTCGCGACGCCGTCCTTGACCAGCAGCACCGTGCTCTCGCCGCTGTCGGTCTTGAGTGCGTCGGACGGGAGCAAGAGACCGGACGCCAGCGTCACCTGGTAGTTGACCTGGCCGGTCGCGCCGGTGGGGATGGCGTGCTTGGACGCGTAGATGCGGGCGGTCAGCTCCACCT
Source organism: uncultured Trueperaceae bacterium (assembly GCA_963783895.1). Classification (GTDB taxonomy): domain Bacteria; phylum Deinococcota; class Deinococci; order Deinococcales; family Trueperaceae; genus JASBRS01. The sequence continues at coordinate 56,896 of CAWAPF010000009.1, read as the reverse complement.
GCCGCGACGATCCCGGCACGGTGGTGCTGCGCACGATCTGGGCGGCGAAGTCGAGGCCGCCGTAACTCACGTACACCAGGCCCTTGTCCGAGAGCTGCTGGGCGTCTTGTGGGGGTACATCGAACTTGGCGAGCTGGGTCAGAACGGAGACGAGCCGGAACACCGGGCTGCCGGTCGCCACGAACTCACCTTCGGAGACCCGCATGTCGGCGATCTGACCGTCGAACGGCGCGGTGATGGTGGCCTCGGCCAGGGTGTGCCGCGCCTGGTCGAGCTGCGTCTGGGCCTGCTGCACCTGCAGCCGCTGGAGCTGGAGGTCCTCGGTCTCGGCGCGCTGCGCCTGATCGACCGCGTCCCTGGCCTGCTGGTAACTCGAGTGCGCCTGGGCGAGCTGCGCCTGCAGGCTCTGCAGGTCGGTGGCGGAGATGCCACCGGCTGCGTAGAGGTTCTGGCCGTTGTCGACCTGCCTCTGGGCCAGCGACAGGTTCTGCTGGGCGGCCTCGAGCGCGGCCTGGGCCTGCGCCAGGCCGTCCTTGGCCGACTTCTCGGCCTTGGCGAGGTTGACCTTCGCGCTCTCGAGCGCCGTCTCGGCGTTCTGGACCTGGAGCTTCAACGAGGTGGTGTCGAGCTGCACGACCGTCTCGCCCGCCTTCACGGTGGCGCCTTCACGGTGGAGCACGCTCGCCACCTGCCCGGAGGTGCCGGCCGCGACCATCGACGAGCGGGCCGGGTCGATGGTCACCGAGGCGCTGCGCTGCGCTGTGAGCTGACCCTGACGGGGCTGGACGACGCGTACCTTGCGTACGTCGCTGGCCGCCCCCGCCGATCCGGCGGCCGCCTGCGTGGCGGTCGATCCGGCGGCTGCCTGGGTGCCGCTCTGGTCGCTCGCCTTGCGGCCACCGCACGCCGTCAGCGGGACCAGCACCAGCGTCAGCAGCAGGGCCGTGAGCGTCCGACGGGCCGCCCTACTGCCCATTGCTGGAACCGTTCCCTGCGCCTCCGCTGGGTGCTACGCCGGCGTCGCCGGGCAGGGGTCCCACGGTGGCAGCGAAGTCGTAAACGCTCGGGCCCTGCAGCTGGAGCTGGGTGCCAGCCTGGAGCTGGAGCAGCGCCACCACGTAGCCGTCGCGCGCCTGCAGCGCAGAGAGTTTGGCCTGGAGCTGGTCGAGCTCCGCCTTCTGGAATTGGATCTTGGGGATCAGGCCGGCGTTCAGCCGGTCCGAGGCGAACCCGAGCCGCTGGTTGGCGTTGGCCAGACTGTCCTGCTCGATGCGGAAGGATTCCGCTGCGCTCTGGGCCTGCACAACCAGGTTCTTGGCCTGGATCTGGAGGCCGCGTTGCGCTTCGGCGACGAGCTTCTCGGTGGTCTGCAACTGCGTCTTGGCGGACTCGATCTGCGACGCCGATGCGTAGCTCGGGTCGAGCATCTGGACTCCGAGCCGGGCCAGCACCAGGCCTTGCTGGGACTGCAGGAGCTGGGGCGTGCGCGGCAGCGCCTGGGTGGCGGCGTCGGTCGACGGCACGTCCACCAGGAAGACGTCGGGGATCGGCTCGAGCGCGCCGGGGTCGAGGGTCTGCCCGACCAGGCCCTCCAGATTGGCTTCGGCGATCGCCAGGCTCTTGTGGGCGGTCTGCGAGTTCTTGGTGGCGTTGTCGAGCGACACCTGGGCGTCCTGCACGTCGAGGTCAGTGCCGCTGCCGTTGGTGCGGCGGATCTTGGCGATGTCGAGCGACGCCTTGCTCACCGCGACGCCCTTGTCCGCAAGGGCCGCCTGCTCGCGCGCCTCGAGGACACCCGTGTAGGCCTTGGCGATGGTCACGAGGGCGTCGTCGTAGGCCTTCTCGAGCTCGGCGCGATCGAGTGCGACCGCCTGCTGAGCCTTGACGAGATCCATCTTGAGGGCGAGGGGATCGCCCTGCACACGCACCAGCTCGTTGCTGTCGTTGAGCAGCTCGAGCCGCTTGGTCACGGCGTCGGGCCGCGTCTGCGCGGCCTGCAGGGCGTCCTGGAATCCGAAGGCGTGCGCGGCGGGCAGGAGCAGCGGCAACACGCCGACGAGAGCGAAGATGAGGCGTTTCACGGCTGGACCTCCGACGGGGTCTGGCTCACCAGGGGGTGGGCGTAGAAACGGTAGTACGCCAGGGTCTTTGCGAGGGCGTCCTGGCGGGCCTGCTGTAGATCGAGTTGGCGCTGGGTAAGGTCCAGCGCCGCCTGTTGCGTGGTCAGGGGGGTTCCCAGGCCGAGCTTCTCGCGGGTCTGGTCCTCCTGGAGGGTGGCGTGCGCATCGTCGAGCTGACGCTGCGCGAGGCTCAGCGCGCGCTTGGCCTGAGCGAGGTCGTTGTCGAGCGACGCCTTCTGCACCGCAGCGCCGCGCTTCGCGGCGTCGACGCCGTCCTGGGCGGCGCGGAGCTGCGCATGGGTGGCCTGCAGGCCGTCGATGACACCGGGGGAGATGGTCATCGACACGCCGATCTGGAAGCTGCCGTTGATCTGGTCCTGAGGGAACGAGCTCCCCGGGCTCTGGAAGTCGTAGCTGACCTTGGGTTGGAGCGTGCGCGACTCGATCGACACGCCGACGCTGTCCTTGCTGTCGACGTTCCAGGTGTAGCCGGCCTGCACGACGGGGTAGACCGAGCGGGTGGCGTTGCGCACCGAGACGCCGGCCAGGTCCGCGCTCAGGCGCGCCTTCTGGACCGACAGCGCGGTGCCGTCGGGGACCTCGAGCGTCAACGTCGCCACGTCAGGCGCGGCAGTGGGGCCGACGAGGCTCTCGAGCGTGGTCTGCGCGAGCGCCAGCCCCCCCTTGGCGTTGGCCACGAATTGGCGGGCTTGCTCGAGCCCGGTCTGGGCGCTGCGAAGGTCGCGGTCGCTGGCCGCTCCCTTGTCGTGCCGCAAGCGGGTGGCGTCGAGCGCTGCCTGGGCGACCTTCTCGCCCTCCTGGGCCGAGGCCAGCGATTCGCGGGCGAGTTGCACGCCGTAGGCGGCTTGCACCGCCTGGATCTGGAGGCCGGTCAGGGCGTCGCGGTAATCGAGCCGGGCCTGGTCGAGCTGGAGGCGGCTCTTGTCGGCCTGGTCGGCGGTGTCGCCGAACAGCCAGGGGCGTACGGTCACGGCGGCCGAGATCTGTCCACCACTGGCCGGCAGGTTCTGCACGCCGGGCTGGGCGGGGTTGATGTCGACCGAGGTGGTGTCGAAGGCGGTGTACCCCCCCGACGCCTGCAGCGAGACCGGGTCGTAGGCCGCCCGGAGCTGGGCCTCGGCCGAGGCCACCTGCTCGCCCGCCGCCCGGAGCGACGGTTGGCCGGCGAGGGGGGCGAGGAAGGTGCTCAGCGTGGGTGCGTCCTGCCCCGACTGTGCGGTCACGGACGGCGCGAGGAGGAGCAGGGTGAGCAAGAGAATCCGTTTCATGACGTCACTCCTCTAGCAGGGCCTTCTGGATGCGCACCAGGGCTTCCAGGTCGGCCGTGCCGAGTCGGGCGAGACGGCTGGCGTTGGCGTCGAGCCAGGCGCAGTTGATGGCGTCGAGCGTGCGGCGCCCCTCGGCCGTGAGCTCGAGCCGTACCCGCCGCCGATCGGCCGGGTCCACCGTTCGGTTGACCAGGCCTCGCCCCTCGAGGTCGGAGAGAAGCACCGACACCACCGAGGGCGGAGCGTCGAGCAGGTGTGCGAGCTCCTTCGGGTAGCTGGCCTCCTGCCCCAGCAACGCGAGCGCGAAGGCCTGCACCGGTCGCAGGCCGAGGGGCGAGAACGCCCGCTCGGCGACCTGGCGCTGCACCCTCATCATGCGGAAGGTGGTCTCGTGAAGCTCGGACAGTAGACCTGCACGCGTATCCGAGCGGGAGTCCTTCATGACCACGTTCGATCGGGACGGGGCACGGGCCCGCTCGTCGGCGCGCGTGGCGCGCGATCCGCGAGAACAGTTGGGATTTCCGAAAAGTTCAACATAGCCAACTATCGATTGTAGCAGCCCTGTCCGGCGCCGCGTTGTGGCCCCGCCCCCAGTCTCGGCCGGGCCGGCGGGCCGCTGGCGCATCTGCACACGAGCTGCACATGGTCCGCGCCATTCCTGCACGCCGCTGGCGAACGCTTGGCGGCATGAGTCCCAACCGCATGCGGGCGTCGGGGGCGGTCCTCGTCCTGGCGCTCGTACTGGTCCCGTTCCTGCTCGGCCCGCCGGTGCGCGCACAGGCGTCCGCCCAGTTGCCGGCCCAGACACCAGCCCAGGCCCCTGCGAATGCGCCTGCGAATGCGCCCGCGAATGCGCCCGCGAATGCGCCCGCGAATGCGCCCGGTTTCACCCTCGCGGACGCACTCGCTGCGCTTCCCCAGGCGCCCGGCTGGCAGAAGGCCGACCTCGACTACCGGAGTGCGGCGGACGCGCTGGCCGCCGCCCGCGCCAACGCCGGATTGCAGGTGGCGGCCGGCGGCAGTTACGACCGCACCGACACCCTGGCGGGCACGGGCGGTCGCAACGGAGCGACCGCCAAGGTCTCGGTCTCGGCCTCCGCCACGGTGTTGCCGTGGGCACCCGTCGACGCGTCGATCGCCAACGCCGAGGTCGCGCTCGCCGTGGCCGCCCTCAACCGCGACGGCGCCCGCGCGGGACTGCGCCTCACCGTCGAGCAGCAGTACTTCGCGACCCGTCTGGCGGCGACCGCCCACGACGCGGCGCAGGCCGCGACCCGGCTGGCGCAGGCGAAGCTGAGCGCGGCCCAGGCGCAACACGCCCAGGGACAGCTCAGCGACCAGGGGCTGGCCCAGGCGCAGGCGGCGGTGGTGGGGGCCCAGGCCGCCCTGGACCAGGCGGCCGGCACGCTCGACCTCGCCCGCCGCACGTTCTTCGACACCCTCGGCGTGCCCCTCACCGACGCTCCCTTGACCACGGCGGTGCCGCAGCCCACGGGTCCGGCCGGATCGCTCGCCGACCTCGTGCAGGCGGGCGTGCCCCGACGCGACGACGTGCAGGTGGCGCAACTCCGGGTCCGGCAGGCCCAGGGCTCGCTGTCGGTCAGTGCCGCACAGCGCTGGATCCCGAGCGCCAGCCTCGCCCTCGGGGTGACGAGCCACGACGCCAGCGGCACGCAGGTGGGCCTCGGCGTGAACGCCGGGCTCGACTTCCAGAAGGGCGTCGCCAGCGGCAGCGTCTCCTATCCCATCGCGCCGGGTACGTCGGGGAGCGTCACCACCCAGCTCAGCATCGGCGCCTCGGTCAGCATCCCGCTGGACGCACCGTCGTCGGACGCGGCCGTGGGCACCGCGCGCACCGCGCTGGCCAGCGCCGAGGCGGCGCTGGCGGCCACCCGGCGCTCCGCTGCGCTCGACATCCGTCAGCGCTACGCGACGTGGCGGGCGGCCGAGGGGTCGCTGGCCGCCGACCGGGCGTCGCTCGCCGCTGCACAGCAGGCGCTCACGACGGCCCAGGCGCGTCTCGCCGCAGGCCTCGCCACCGCACTGGATGTCGGCGACGCTCGCGTCGCCCACGACCAGGCGCAACGTTCCGTCGAGTCGGATCAGAATGCGAACTATCTGGCTCTGCTCCAACTGCGCAACGCGCTGGGGGAGCTCACTGCAACCCCGGGAGGGCTCCCATGAGAATCCGCACGTTCCTCCTCGTCGCTCTGCTCGTCGCAACGGCGTCGGCGCAGCAGAACGCCGTTCCACTTCAGCCCTCGTCGACAGCGAAAGCCGCCACGCTCGATCTTCCCCAGGCGCTGGCACGCGCCTACGGGCAGGGCGCCGAACTGGCCAGCGCCCAGACCAACCTGGCCAACGCGGAGCTCCAGCTCAAAGCGGTGCAGGCCGACCCGTCGGCGCTGGTGCTGCAGAAGACGCAGGCGCAGCAAGCGGCTGCGCGGAGCCGGGTCGGGCTGGAGGCAACCCGCCTCCAGGTGCTCCAGAGCGTCGTCAACGCCTACCTGTCGCTCTACGAGGCACAGCAGAACGTGGCGGTGGCGCAGGCCCAGCGGGACCTGGCGGATCGCGACCTGCAGGTGGCCCAGGCGAAGTTCGGCGACGGAAACGCCACCTCGCTCGATGTCTCCAAGACCAGGACCGCGCTGCAGAGCGCCCAGCAGACCCTTGCCAACGCCCAGGCCAAGGTGCCCGCGGCCGGCGCGCAGCTCGCCACGCTGCTCGGCGTGACCGATCTCGGGTCGGTGACGGTCGCGGCCCCGCCCGACCTGCCGCCGGTGACGGCGAAGCTGGCCGATCTCGAGCAGGGGCTGCTGCAGCGCCTGCCCTCGGTGGTCCAGGCGCGGCAGTCGGTCGAGCTCTACACGCTCCAGGTCAAGCTCTATGACAACGACTACACCCCCCGCATGACCTACCAGACGGCCAAGACGTCGCTGGACAACGCCCGCCGAAGCCTCGACACCGCCCGGCAGAACGCCGCCACCAGCCTGGCGAACGCCTACCAGGCGGCGCACGACGCCGACGCACGGATCGCCATCGCGCAGCAGAACCTCGACAACGTCCGCCAGGTCCTGCAGCAGGACCGGGCGGCCCTCGAGGCGGGCACGGTGTCCGCCCTCCAGGTGCAATCCGATGAGGTCGCGGTCGCCTCGTCGGCCTACAGCCTGCTGCAGGCCGTCGACGGCTACCGCACCGCGCTCGTGACGCTCTCCGTCTCGGCCGGGCAGGACCTCACCGGGCTGGTCGGGCCGGCGACGCCGGGGTCGGGAGGCGCTCCGTGAGAGCCCGCGGCTGGGCGCTCCTGATGGTGCTGGTGGTCGCCGCGGGCTTCGGCGGCTACGCGCTCCGGGGCAGCACGATCGTCCCCGCCGGGGCCGGCGGCGCCGGCAGTGCCGCACCCGGTGGAGCGTTTCCCGGCGGCGCACGCGGCGGCGCCGGCGGGTTCTCGCGCGGCGGAGCGGGAGGCGCCCCGGGTGGCGGGTTCGCAAGGGGCGGCGGCACCGGCGCTACCGTCGAGGTACAGGCGGTCACGGTGAAGACCGGCCCGCTGGTGGCCGACCGCACCGCGACCGGAACGGTGGCCGCGGTGATGCAGAGCAATGTGGCGGCGCAGGCCAGCGGCGCCGTGAAGACGCTGTTGGTGGCCGCGGGGGATGAGGTCCAGGCCCAGCAGCCGATCATGCAGCTCGCCACCGACAACCTGGAACTGGCCCTCGCCAACGCCAAGACGTCGCTCAGCAACGCGGAGATCAATCTGAGCACGCAGCAGACGAACACCGAACAGGCGGTCGCGCAGCTCAACCATCAGTTGGAGGCAGCCAAGTCCGCGCTGTCGGCGGCTGAGGCGAATTACGCCTCGGCGCAGAAGGTCTACGCGCTGGGAGGCACTTCGAAGTCCAGCGTGGACAGTGCCAGGAGTCAGCTCGACCAGGCCCGGGCGAACGTCACCTCGGCGGAGAACAACGCGTCGCAGAACCAGCGTGCCCAGACGGGAAGCCTGCAGCAGTTGCGGCTGGCCGTATCGCAGGCCCAGAACGGCGTGAAGCAGGCGGACATGAACCTCGCGAACGCCACCATCCGCGCTCCCTTCGCAGGTCAGATCGCCGCCTTCAACGTGGCCCCCGGCGAGTACGTGGGGCCGTCCACGGCTGTGGCGACGGTCGTCAGCGCGCAGCGGCAGGTGCAGATGTCGGTGCCGCCCTCCGACGCGGCCGCGTTCCCTTCCGGCACGCGACTGTCGTTCGATACCGGCGTGGCGCAGTACCCGATCACCGTCACCCAGCGGCCCGGCGTCCCCGTCAACCAGGGGGTCGCGGTCACCGCCCGTTTCGACGCCACTGCACAGGACTCCGCTGCACAGCACTCCACTGCACAGAACTCCACTGCACAGGACGCGCCGACGGGCGGCGCGTCCGGGGGCGCGTCCGGTGCGACGGGGGGCTCCGCCGGCTCGCTCGCCATCGGCGTCGTGGGTACCGTGCCCTACCGGGTCACCCTGGCCACGGCCACGCTCGTGCCGATCAGCGCCATCCAGAACGACGGCACCAATACCTTCGTGTTCCTGATCGAGGGCGGGAAGGCGGTGCAGACCGATCTGACCATCCTGGCGCAGGCCGGCAGCGACGCAGCCGTCAGCGGAGTCCCGTCGGGGGCGACGGTCATCGATCAGCCCCCACCCGGGCTGCTCGACGGCTCCGAGGTCAGCACGGCGGCCGGCAGCGGGTCGGGCGGTGGCGCTCCGAGCGACGGCGGCGCACCCCCGGCACGGAGCGCACGGGGAGCGGGCGCCCCGAACGGTGGCGGGGCCGCCGGCGGCGTGGCACCTGGCACGGCTGCACCTTCCGCGGCTGTACCGGGCAGTGCCGCGCCGGGCGGGACGGCCCCTTCAGGCCGTCGTAGTTCCCCCGCGGGCGGTCCCACCGGCGGCAGCGGGGCTCCGCCTGCCGGCGGAGGCCAGTGATGGGCGAGGACGAGCGGGAACCCGCTGCGTCGCGGGCCGAGGGCGAAGAGGCCGGCGCGGTGGTTGCCACGCGCGTCAACCCGCTGGTGGGGTTGTCGGTGGCGCGCTACGTGCTGTCCATCGGCATCTTCGTGGGCGTGGTCGTCTTCGGCTTGATCGAGACCAGCCGCCTGGGCGTGGATCTGCTGCCCACCACCAACATCCCCGTGGTGATGGTCAGCACCAGCTACCCCGGTGCGTCGCCGGCGGTGGTGGACCAGCAGGTCACGCAGGTGGTGGAGTCCGCGGTTTCGACCGTGGGCGGCATCACCAGCATCAGCTCGAACAGCGGCACCGGCTCGAGCCGCGTGATCCTGCAGTTCGGCACCGACACCAATCAGGCCGCCATCGCCAACGCCGTGGCGGCGCAGGTCGCCGCCCTGCGCGGCCTCCCCAGCGACGCCAACTCACCGATCGTGCGGACCTTCGATCCGAACGCGCAGCCCATCCTGGAGCTGGGCCTGCAGGGCAACGGCGCCAACATGGACGACGTCTACGCCTACGCCAACAACATCCTCGTTCCCGCCCTGCAACTGGTGCCCGGCGTGGCCAACGTCAACGTCTCGGGCGGCTCGAGTCGCCGCTACCAGGTGCTGCTCGACCCCGCGAAGTTGAGCTACTACAACCTCACGCCGCAGCAGGTCAGCCAGGCCATCGGGGCATCCATCGTCAACCAGCCGATCGGCTCGATCACGCGCCAGAACGACGTCCTCACCTTCTCCACCCGCACCCAGCCCACCGGCGTGCAGGACATCGCCACCATGGTGGTCGACAACGGCCGCAACGTCCGCGTGCAGGATCTCGGTCGGGTGCAGCAGGCTTCCATCGCGAACTCCTACACCCGCGTCAACGGCAAGCCGGCGGTGCTTCTGTCGGTGCAGCAGGCGTCGGGAAGCAACGCCGTGGCCGTGGCGGACGGCGTGCGCGCCTACCTGAAGCGCACCGTGCTGCCCACCGGCTACAGCGTCACGATCAGCAACGACACCACCGGCCCCATCGTGGCGTCGGTGCACTCCACCTTCCACGAGCTGTGGATCACCGCCATCGTGGTGGCGATCATCGTGCTGCTCTTCCTGGGGCGGCTCAACACCGCCTTCACGGTGATCCTGGCCATCCCCATCGCGCTCTCCGCAGCGCCCGTGCTCTACGGCTTGATGGGCTTCACCTTCAACGAGGTGTCGCTGCTGGCGCTCATCGTGGCGATCGGCATCGTGGTCGACGACTCCATCGTGGTTGCCGAGAACGTGGAGCGCTACCGGGCGATGGGCATGGACCGCCGCACCGCCGTGCTGCGCGGTGCCAGCGAGGTGTTCGGCGCCGTCACGGCGGCGTCGCTGTCGATCCTGGCGGTGCTCATCCCGGTGAGCTTCATGGGCGGCTTCGCCGGCGCCTACCTGCGTCAGTTCGGGCTGGGGCTGGCGGCCGCGGTGTTCCTCTCCTGGCTCGAGGCGCTGCTGTTCCTGACCGTCCGAATGGCCTACATCGGCGACGCGCCGCCCCGCGGCTGGCGCGACGCCGGCCGCAGCCTGGTCGCCTTCGGCGACGCCGTGCGTTGGGGCTGGCGCGCCTGGCGCCGGCCGCTCGGGTTGCTCGCGGCGGCGGCCGGCGCCTACGCTCTGTGGCGCTTGGCGTCCCCGCTGTCCCTGCTCGCGCTGGTGCTCTACCCGCCGGCGCTGATGGTCCTGGCCTATCTGGTGAGGGCGGTCTTCACGACGCTGGAGGCGCTCACGACCACCCTGCACGGTTGGACCGAGGCGGGACTGCGCAGGACGCGCGACGGTTACGCCGCGTTGCTCGAACGGATGCTCCCGTTCAGCGCCTTGGTCCTTCTGGGCGCGGGCGCCTTCCTGGCGCTCACGCTGTTCGTGGTGGGCCCCAGGGTGTCGCTCAATTTCGTGCCGCAGACCGACTCCGGCCTGATGCAGATCGGCGCCCGGCTGCCCTCCGGTACCACCCTGGCCGCCGCCAACCAGGTGGCCGGCAACGTGGAGCGCTACCTGCTGGCGCAGAAGGCGGTGCGCACCGTTCAGACGAGCGTGAGCAGCAACGATGTCAGCGTGCAAGCACAGCTCGTGCCCGTTACCCAGCGGCCCAGCATCTACGCGCTCGGCGCCGAGTACCAGGGTGCGCTGCAGAGCGCGGCGAGCGCCATCCCCGGGGCCCGGGTGTTCGTGCGCACGGGCGGCGGCTTCCGCGGCCAGGGCTCGGCCGTGTCGTTCGACCTGCTGTCGACCGACTACGCCCTGCTCAACCAGCGCCTGCAACGGGTGTCGGCGGTGCTGTCGGGGAACCCGTACGTGCTCAGCGTCGACGCCGGCAACCAGCAGTCCTCGCCGGAGTCCGTGTTCGTGCCCAATCCCGACCTGCTCTCCGGCACCGGCATCTCCGCCAACAGCGTCGCGCAGACGTTGCGCGCCTATACCGGCGGCAGCACCGCCGGTGCCGTGCAGACCGGTGGCGAGAGCGACAGCATCGTCGTCCAGCTCGATCCCACCTACCTCCACGACGCGCAGTCGCTTCTGTCGTTGCCCATCTACGCGCCGTCGTTGCACACCAACCTCCAGATCAGCCAGCTCGGTGCCATCGTCGAGAGGCAGGCGCCGATCAGCATCAGCCGCAGCAACCGGCTGTACAGCGCGCGCTTCTCCATCACGCCCAGCGCCGATGCGCCGAGCCCGATCGAGTTCCAGCGCCAGATCACCGAGCAGCTCACCCAGGCCGGAGTGCTGGACAGCCACGTCACGCTGGGCGCCGGCGACAGCTTCGGTCGCGCCGGGCTGTCCCGGCAGCTCGGTACCCTGGGCCCGCGCGTGTTCGCGCTGGCACTGCTGCTCGCCTACCTGGTGATGGGAGCGCAGTTCAACTCCTTCCGCTACCCCATCTATCTGCTGTTGCCGGTGCCGCTGGCGGTGGCCGGTGCGGTGTGGTTCCTGGTGGTGCAGGGCCAGTCGCTCGACATCTTCAGCCTCATGGGGATGTTGCTGCTGATCGGCCTGTCGGCGAAGAACGCCATCCTCTACCTGGAGTTCGTGGTCGAGCGTATCGGCAAGATGCCGTTCAAGCAGGCGATGGTCGAGTCGGCGCGGCTTGCGCTTCCGCCCCATCGTCATGACGACGCTTACGGTGCTGGTCATCAGTTTCCCGCTGTTGTTGGGCCGCGGCGCGGGATCGGAGTTCAACCACGGCATCGCCCTGGTGATGCTCGGTGGCATCCTGGTCTCGGCTCTGCTCACGTTCTTCGTGGTCCCGGCGGCGTTCTACCTCTTCGAGCGCGGTCGGGAGGAAGCGGCGCCGGCGTCGCCGGAGAGCGCCACGTAGCGCGCGTCGAAGCGGGCTACCGGCTCCCCGTTGGCCAGCAGCGTGCCCTGGACAACGATGCGCGCCTTGCGGCGCCTCGCCAGCGTGCGTTGGAACGTGGCCCAGACGGCCTCGTCGAGGGCCGCGATGCGGACCTCGAACGCGCTCTGAACCGGTGCATCGAAGTCGACGGTGCTGCGTTGGACGACCACGTGCGCGCGTACACCTTCAGCGCGCAGGTCGAAGGCCACCCTGGCCCAGCCGGCCAGAATGGCCAGCGCCGAGAGGCTGCCGCCGAAGGCGGTGTCCCGGTGGTTGAGGTTGGGCGACAGCGGCGCGGAGACCCGCAGCTCGCGAGCGTCGTAGCGTTCCACCCGGGCGCCGAGCGCCCGCGCCAGCGGGATGTGCTCGTTGAGGTAGCGCTCGACCTCTTCGGCCGGCGCGCGGTCGCGGAGGTTCGCGGAGTGGTGGGGCTCGCGCATGGCAGGGTGATTGTAGCGTTGGCGCGCCGCCGCTTGCGTGTGCGGGAAGCCTCGCCTATAATAGCGGTTCTGGTGGATGGCGCCCGAGGGGCCGCCTCCGCTGAATCGAGCGCTGATCGGCGCCGGGCGGTCCTGCGAGGGGCGGCTCCGGCGCGTGCTGGTGGAAGGCGCACCCGATGCAGGTGCAGGTGAGGCGGCCGACCCGCTGAGGGCGCGGGCCGCGGGAGGTTGACGATGTTCGCAATCGTGAGAACGGGCGGCAAGCAGTACCGCGTCGCGGAAGGTGACGTCGTGCGCGTCGAGAAGCTCGCCGTCGAGGCGGGCGAGACGGTGGAGCTCCCGGTGCTCCTGCTCGGCGGCGACGAGGTCAAGGTCGGAACGCCCCACGTCGACGGCGCCACGGTCAAGGCCGAGGTCATCGGCCATGGTCGCGGGCCCAAGATCGACATCTACAAGTTCAAGGCGAAGAACAACTACCGCCGCCATCGCGGCCACCGCCAGCCGTACACCGACGTCCGGGTCACCAAGATCCAGGGCTGAGCACACCGAAGGAGTAGAGCGAGATGGCTCACAAGAAAGGCGTAGGCAGCTCCAAGAACGGTCGCGACAGCCAGTCGAAGCGGCTGGGCGTCAAGCGTTTCGACGGACAGGTGGTCAGCGCCGGCAACATCCTGGTGCGGCAGCGGGGCAGCAAGTTCAAGCCCGGCTTGAACGTCGGCGTCGGCAGCGACTGGACCCTCTTCGCGCTGAGAGACGGCGTGGTGCGCTTCGCCGACAAGGGTCGCAAGGGCCGCTTCATCCGCGTCGAGGCGGAGCAGGCGGCAGCGGGGTCCGGCGCGGACGAGGCGATCCCGGCGGACTGACCGACTCCATCGGCACGGCGGTACGTGCGACGAAGGTAAGTGCGACGAAATGGTGCGTGGGCGCGGCCAGCATGGCCGCGCCCACGCTGCTGGGGCCTACGGGAGTGAGCGATGCCCTTTCGAGACGTGCTCGACATCACGGTGGAGGGAGGCAAGGGCGGCGACGGCGCCCTGTCCTTCCTGCGCCTCAAGTACATACCCAAGGGAGGCCCCGACGGCGGCCACGGCGGTGCCGGCGGGAGCGTCTACCTGCGGGCGATCGACGACGTCTCCTCGCTCGACCGGCTGGTGCCGCGCCGTCGCTACAAGGCGGGCACCGGTCAGCAGGGGGAGGGGCGCAATCGCTCCGGGCCGGGCGGTGAGGACCTGGTGCTCGAGGTCCCCGTCGGCACCACCGCGGTCGACCTCGAAAGTGGCGAGCTGGTGGCCGACCTGATCACGGTCGGCCAGACGGTGCAGGTGGCGCAAGGGGGTGACGGAGGACGGGGCAATGCCTCCTTCGCCGGTGCTCAGCGTCAGGCCCCGCGCTTCGCCGAGTACGGCACCGCGGGGGAGCGGCGCCGGTTGCGGCTCGAGCTCATGACCATCGCGGACGTCGGGCTGGTGGGCTACCCCAACGCCGGCAAGTCGAGCCTGCTGGCCGCGCTCTCCAACGCGCGACCGGTCATCGCCGAGTACCCGTTCACCACCCTCAGCCCCAACCTGGGCGTGGTGGAGCGGGACATGGAGCGCTTCACCATCGCCGACATCCCCGGCATCATCGAGGACGCCCATCTCGGGAAGGGGCTGGGACTCGACTTCCTGCGGCACATCTCGCGCACCCGCCTGCTCGTCTTCGTGCTGGACATCGCGTCCGATCCCATGGCCACGCTGGAGGCGCTGCGCCGCGAGCTGGTGAGCTTCGACCCGGGGCTGCTGGAGCGTCCGGCGCTACTGGCGCTGAACAAGACCGACCTGGCGGCGCCCGCGGAGGTGGCTGAAGCCGAGCGCGCCTTGAGCGCGGCCGGGTTGCCGGTGGTGAGCGTGTCGGCGCTGGAGGGCGCGGGGCTGGGCGACCTCGTCGCGGCGCTCTTCGCGGTGCTGCCCGCGCGGCCCGAAGCGGTGGGGCGGGAGGCACCGGAACGGCGCGTGGAGGTCCGTGCGTTGGAGGTCGGACGCGACGCCAGCGGCGAGGGCTGGGTGGTCCGCGGCAGCGAGATCGAGGCGCTCGTCGACCGCTTCGATGCCTCCAACGCCGAGGCCGTGAACTACCTGCAGCGCTACTTCAAGACCTACGGCATCGACCGTTTGCTGAAGCGCTCGGGCGCCCGGGACGGCGACGACGTGCGTATCGGCGACGCCGTGTTCGAGTACTTCTCCGAAGAGCAAGAGGAAGGCGCGCCCGACGCGGAAGGGTGACGGGTGCTCGCCAGGGGCGTGTCGCGAGCGCGCCCTCGCCGTCGGCCGACCGACCGCAGCCTCTCACCTTCGTGTGGTTGAATGGTCGGTGCCGCCAGCCGGCGGTCGGGGGTGACCGGGTGCGCTCGGAGGCGCTCGCGACCGTCCCTGCGACGAACCGAGGAACGATGGCCGAACCCAATCCGCTGCCCGAAACGGACCTCTGTAGCCGTCCCGAGCTCAGCGCGTACTGCGTGCAGGTGCGAGCGATGGTCTCCGCGGAGCGCTTCCAGCACGTGCTGCGCGTGACGAGGCTGGCCGAGTCGATCGCCAGCGCCAACCACTTCACCCCGTCCGAGATCGAAGCAGTCTGCCTTGCCGCGGTGCTGCACGACGCCGCGCGGGACCTTTCCTCCGAGGAGCTGTTCGAGCTGGCCCCGCCCGAGAACGCCACGGAGGAAGGGCACCCGCTGTCGGTGCACGGACGCGCCGCGCGCGTGATCGCCGAGCGCTGGGGCGTGCACGAGACGGACGTGCTGCAAGCGGTCGAGGGCCACGTCTTCGGGGTGGCTCCGGGCAACCGGGTCGGGGTCGCCGTCTATATCGCGGACGTGTGCGAGCCGGGCCGGGGCGTCAACGACGACATCCGGGCCCTGGCCCTGAGGGATCTCGACACCGCCTATGCGCGCTCCGTGGAGTCGAAGGTGCGCTATCTCCGTTCCCAGGGGAAGGCCGTCCACCCCGCCACCCTGAGGGTGTATGAGCAGATTGTTCACCGTTCGTAACGCGCGTATCCTCATGCTGGCCGGTGTGCTCCTCGCCCTGGCCGGTCTGGCGGGTTACTGGTTGACCCGCGACGTGCACCGCTCGCCGCTCAGCCGTGAGCAGCGTCAGCTCCTGGGCATCAAGGGCAACGCCTTCCACGTCAGCTTCGTGGTCGCCGGCCGCGACATCTTCTACTCCAAGGCCGAGGCCGATCCGATCTACGGCAAGGGCGGGACGATCGTCGGCTGGAACTACAAGGGCACGCGCAGCACCGCCGGCATCAATACCGACACCATCCTCTACGTCGACATCACCGGCGACGCCATCACCATGATCGCGCTTCCGCGCGACATCTGGCTGTCCGACGCCGGCTACCGGATCAACGGCGTGTTCGCGCGCGAGGGGCCCGACGCGCTGCGGCGCCGCGTGTCGGCGATTCTGGGAGTACCGGTCGACTACTACGCCATCATCAAGCTCGATATCTTCAAGCACCTCGTCGACGCCCTCGGCGGCGTGAACGTCAACGTGCCCTACGCCATGAACTACGACGACAACGCGGGCAACCTGCACATCCACTTCGCCGCAGGCCCGCAGCATATCGACGGGCAGCAGGCGGCCGACTTCGTGCGCTACCGCCACACTTTGCGCGGCGACATCGACCGCCTCGACAACGTCAAACGCCTTGCCTACGCACTGATGGCGAAGGTGAAGGAGCTGAACGTGCGGGCGGTCACCAAGGTCCCGGGCCTGGTCGACACCTTCTTCCAGGATGTACAGACCAACGCCAGCCCCGCGCTCGCGCGCCAGCTCGCGTCGCGCGTAGGCAGCCTGCAGCTCAAGGAGACCGCCACCCTGCCCACCGAGGAGGTCGAGATCCCGGACGTCGGCACGGTGCTGAAGGTCGATCCGCAACAGGTCAATCACTTCCTTGCCGACACCTTCGGAGGCACGCCGCGCACCTTCAGCCAGGCGCCGACGGCGACGCTGCTGATCACCAACCGGAGCGGCACGCCGCAACTCGGCGCGTGGTTCCAGAAGCGTCTGGAGGCGATGGGGGTGCCCGCGAAGGATATCCTGGTGCGCGAAGAGGGCACTGTCGACCCGACGCCCAGCCGGCTGCTGGCGACGCTGCCCGGCTGGCGAGATGCCGAGTACTACGCCTCGCTTCTCCACGCCAGCAAGCAGCAGGTGGACCATCTCGACGCCTATCGCGGGCGCTCCGTGGACCTGGAGCTCGTGCTCGGCGCGGACGCCACGACCATGGTCCCCACCGGTGTGGACGTGGCAAAGGCGGCGAGCGCCCGATGACCGGGCCCGCCGGCGAGGGAGGGACGTTGCAGAAGAGCACCGCCGTACCGCAGGAGGTGCAGCTCGTCGTCGATGCGCTCGACGACCGCCGCGCCAAGGACATCGTCGTGCTGGACCTCACCGAGGTCTCGGCCACGCTCGACTACTTCATCGTCGCCACCGGGGAGTCGCACCTCCAGCTTCGCGCGCTGGAGGACGCCGTGCGGGAGCGCCTCAAGCAGCACGGCTTCCCCCCGCGCGGCGTGGAGGGGCCCAGCGACCGCTGGGTCCTCATCGACTTCGGCGGCATCGTGGCTCACATCATGAGTCCCGAGGCCCGCGCCTTCTACGACATCGAGGGACTCTGGGCCGACGCGCGGCGGGTGCAGGTCACCCCCGCCTGACGCGGATCTTGGCGCCCGGGGAGGCACCAGCGCGGCACTGGGCCGAGGAGCTCGCCCGGCGCCACCTTGAAGGACTGGGCTGGGTGGTGCTGGAGGCCAACTACGCCGTGCGAGCTGGCGAGATCGATGTCATCGCCCGCGACGGCGCCACGGTCGTGTTCGTCGAAGTGC
Source organism: uncultured Trueperaceae bacterium (assembly GCA_963783895.1). Taxonomy (GTDB): domain Bacteria; phylum Deinococcota; class Deinococci; order Deinococcales; family Trueperaceae; genus JASBRS01. Next base: position 39,839 of record CAWAPF010000009.1, on the reverse strand, counting down.
GCCAGCGCCGCAGCGAACGCTACGGGCATCCGGCCGAGACCCTCGATCGCCGCAAGCTCGAGCGCTTGCGGCGAACGGCGCGCCACTACCTGGCAACGCGCCTCGCTGATCCCGACGCGCGCACGCGCTTCGACGCCATCGTGGTGCTCGGCGAAGAGGGTGCCGCCCGCCTCGAGCACCTGCGCGACGTCCTCTGACGTCCTCCGAGGTCGCGCCCGGCCCGCCAGGGCGCGGCCGGGCGGGTTCGCCATGCGTGCCATACTGCCCTCGTGCGCAGCGTCGGCATCATCGATCTCGGCAGCAACACCGCCCGCCTGGTGGTGCTGCTCTACGAGGCGGACTACCGTTTCCAGTTGCTCGACGAGCTGCGAGAGGTGGTGCGGCTGTCCGAGGGGATGGGGTCCTCGCGCATCCTCCGCGCCGAGCCGTTCGAGCGCGGCCTGGAGGCGCTCCGCACGTTCCGAGGCTACTGTGACGCCGTCGGCATCGACGATCTGCGCGCCACCGCCACCAGTGCGGTGCGCGCCGCGGTCAACGGCGAGGCGTTCGTCGAGGCGGCGCGGCAGCGGGCCGGGATCGAGATCGAGGTCCTCACCGGCCAGCAGGAGGCGGAGTACGGGGCGCTCGCGGTCGCCAACAGCTTCGACGTGCAGGACGCCGCTGTCTTCGATCTCGGGGGCGGCAGCATGCAGCTCAGCCGGTTGCGCGGTCGCCGCTTCGTGCAGGGCGGTGCCCTGCCGCTGGGCGCGGTGCGCACCACCGAGGCCTTCCTCACCAGCGACCCGCCCAGGGGCCGCGAGCTCAAGGCGTTGCGCGAGCACGTCCGCGAGCAGCTGGCGCCCCGGCTGGCCGAGTTGCCGGCGGGTCTGCCGGTGGTGGGTATGGGCGGGACCGTGCGCAACCTCGCCAACATCGTGCAGTCGCGCACCGACTATCGGCCGGACCTGCTGCACGGCTACCGCCTGCAGCGCGAGGCGCTGGAGGAGCTGGTGGCGGATCTGGCGCAGCGGCCGTTGCGCCGGCGCCGCGACGTCAAGGGCCTCAATCGCGACCGGGCCGACATCATCGTGGCCGGCGGCGTCGTGATCGCCGAGGCGTTGGCCGCTCTGCAGGTCGACGAGGTGAGCATCAGCGGGCAGGGATTGCGCGAGGGGCTGTTCTACCCGTTCCTGTTCCCGCAGGGTGACCATCTCGCTCCCGACGTGCGGGAGTTCAGTGCCCTCAACCTGATGCGGGAGTACTACGACAATGCACCGCACAACCTGCACGTGCGTCACCTCGCCCTGCAGCTCTTCGACCAGCTCGCGAGCCTTCACGGCATGGGCGCTTGGGAGCGCGGGTTGCTGGCGGCAGCCGCGCTGGTGCACGACATCGGCATGGCGGTGGACTACTACGCTCACCACAAGCACGGCATGTATCTGGTGATGGGGCGTGCCATGCCCGGGTTCAGCCACCGCGAGCAGGTGCTCATCGCCCTGCTGGTGCGCTATCACCGTCGCGGCTCCCCAGGCGACCAGGGCTACGGCTCCAGCCTCGAGGAGGGCGACCTGGACCGGCTCGCGCGCCTGGCCGGCATGCTGCGCCTGGCGGAGTACCTGGAGCGCAGCAAAGCGCAGCGCGTGCGCGCCGTGCGTTGCCACCTCGGCGCCGGCTACCTACAGGTGGAGGCGCTCGCCGACGGCGACGCCGAGATCGAGATCCGGGAGGCCGCCGCCCGCTCCGACCTCATGGCCGCGTCGCTGGGTGTGAGCGTCGAGGTGGTCGCCGGCTACGGACGGGCATGATGGCGGGGCGGGACCATAATGGAGCCATGGACGGGCGTGTACGGATCAAGATCTGTGGCATCACGCGGGCCGAGGACGCGCGTGTAGCCGAACGAGCGGGAGCCGACGCGGTTGGCCTGATCTTCGCCGAGCGTTCCAAGCGGAGGGTGAGCCTGGCGGCGGCTGCCGGCATCGTGGCGGGTCTCGGCCCCTTCATCACGCGCGTCGGGGTGTTCGTGGACGCGCCGCTCGACACCGTGCACGCCGCCGTGCACCGCCTCAAGCTAGGAGTGGTCCAGCTCCACGGCGACGAGCCCGCCAGCTACGCTGCAGCGCTGCGGGGCGACGTGATGGTGGTGCGGGCGATGGCGTTCGAGCCGAACCTCACCCCCGCATCGGTGGAGGACTATCCGGCGGACGCGTTCCTGCTCGACGCTCCCACGCCGGGATCGGGGCGGCCCTTCCGTTGGACGGACGCCGGGGCCTGGCGAGGGCACCCGCGGCTCGTGCTTGCCGGCGGCCTCGACCCGGGGACGGTGGGGGAGGGGGTACGGGCGCTGCGTCCGTATGCCGTCGACGTCGCCTCCGGGGTGGAGTCGGAGCCGGGCATCAAGGACGCCGAGCGTGTCCGGGCCTTCGTCCAGGCCGTGCGTGAGGCGTGAAAGGCAATCTTCTCCACAGGCGAGCGGAGTTCTCCACAAGTATGTGGAGAAGTCCCGCGTACGCGTCGGAGAGCCCGCTGCTGGCAGGTGAGGCGTTAGAAAGTATGTCCAGGACGTTGTTTCTCCGCTCGGCGGCGTGGCCGGGGCATCTACCAGACCTTTCGGCCCCTTGTCAAGGGACCCGAGTTATCCACAGATTGCATTGGTTATCCACACAGCGCACAATGGTCGCCGACCAGGGCGCAATTCCGGCACCGCAAGGGACGTGGGCCGGACGCAGGGACCTGAGGGAGGTCTAGCACCGTGAACATCGTGACCATCGCCGACGCTCGCCGTTTCTCACTCGACGCCGTCCAGAACCGCGAGTTGGTGACCGAAGGGGACCTGAGCGTGACGTTGCACTGCTTCGAGGCGGGGCAACGCGACGAGGACCACACGTACGACTCGAGCTGCCTGTATCAGGTGCTCGAGGGCGAGGTGCTGCTCCGTCACGACGCCGGCAGCGACCGCGTGGGCACCGGCAAGCTCGTCAGCGTGCCGGCCGGTACGCGCCACCACCTGGAGAACGCGGGCGGCGGCCTGCTGGTGGTCCTCGCAACCCACGTCCGCTAGCGTGCCCGGCAAACGCGCGTCCCATCGCATCGCGACGGAGGTCACGCTGGAGGACCGCCGTCGATCCCCTTACCGCCCCAACCGCAAGGACTGGAAGGAAGCGGGCGCGACGCTCCTCGAGCAGCGCGCGGCGGTCGCGGAAGGTGGCGGGCGCAAGGCGCGCAAGCGCCAGCACGACAAGGGCCGCTGGACAGCGCGCGAGCGTGTGGCGAAGCTGCTCGACGACGGCGCTCCCTTCGACGAGCTGATGACCTTCGCCGGCTGGGAGATGTACCAGGCCGAGGGAGGCGCGCCCGGCGGAGGTGTGGTGACGGGGATCGGACGCATCGACGGGCGCCCCTGGATGGTGATCGCCAACGACGCCACCGTCAAGGCCGGTGCGTTCTTCCCGATCACCGCCAAGAAGGTGATCCGGGCCCAGACGATCGCGCTCGAGAACCGCCTTCCGACCGTCTATCTGGTGGACTCCGCCGGGGTCTACCTCCCCATGCAGGACGAGATCTTCCCTGACCAGGACGACTTCGGTCGGGTGTTCTACCTCAACGCGCGCATGAGCGCCCAGGGCATCCCGCAGATGGCGGCCATCATGGGCAACTGCGTGGCGGGCGGGGCCTACCTTCCGGTCATGTGCGACACGCTGGTCATGACCGAAGGCTCGGGTCTCTACCTGGCCGGGCCGGCGTTGGTGAAGGCGGCGATCGGCCAGACGGTGACGAGCGAGGACCTGGGCGGAGCCGTGATGCACGCCGAGGTGTCGGGCACGGTGGACTACCTCGAGCCCGACGACGCCCATGCCCTGCTGCGCCTGCGCCGGCTCGCCGCGAGCTACGCGCCCCGTGCCCTGGCCGCCTGGGCGCGCGACCGGCGCGAGAGCCTGGAGCCGGCGGAGAAGGCCGAGGACCTCGAGGGCCTGCTGCCGGTCGACGGCGGGAGCCAGCCCTACGAGACCCGCGAGATCATCGCCCGCCTCGTCGACGGCTCGGCGTTCGACGAGTACAAGGCCCGCTACGGCCGCACCCTGGTGTGCGGCACCGCCCGTATGGGCGGCTTCCCGGTCGGGATCGTGGCGAACCAGAAGCGGGTGGTGAAGAACCGCGGCCGGCTCGAGGTCGGCGGCGTCATCTACGCCGAGGCGGCCGACAAGGCGGCGCGCTTCGTGCTCAACTGCAACCAGGCGGGCATCCCCATCGTGTTCCTGCACGACGTCAACGGTTTCATGGTGGGGGTCGACAGCGAGCAGGACGGCATCATCCGGCGTGGCGCCAAGCTGGTCAACGCCGTGAGCAACAGCGTCGTGCCTCGCCTCAGCGTCATCCTGGGAGGCTCCTACGGCGCCGGGCACTACGCCATGAGCGGCAAGGCCTACGCGCCACGCTTCCTGTTCGCGCTGCCGAGCGCGCGCTACGCCGTGATGGGCGGTCAGCAGGCGGCCAAGACCATCCTCGACATCCAGGCGGCACAACTCGCTCGAGCCGGCACCGAACCCGACGAGGACACCCTGGCCGAGCTCTTCGAGCGCATCCGCGCCGGCTACGAGCATGCCCTCGACATCCGCTACGGCGCGGCTCGACTGTGGGTCGACGACGTTGTGATGCCGCTCGAGCTGCGTCACCGCCTCATCCGGGCGCTGGAGGTGTGCGCGCTGGACAGCGAGCCGCCGCCGTTCCGTGTAGGGGTCTTCCAGGTCTGATGCGGCAGGTCTGATGCGGCAGGTCTCGACCTGACGCTTTCGATCAGGCGGAGGGCCACGCCCCCAGCGCGCGCCGGACGTCGACGAGCTGGGCGCCGTGGTAGGCGTTGTGGTCGGCGACCAGCAGGAGCTGGCGGAGCAGCGTGTGCCCTGGCGTGTGCGCCAGGGGCGCGGTGAGGTCCCGCTCGGCGTCGCGCACCAGCGACAGCGCCAGCTCGCGGTCACGCTCGAAGGCGCGCACGCTGTCCTGCCAGGCGGCGTCCGAGGCCGGCTGCGGGTCGGCCGGCCAGTAGCCGTCGGGCCACGACGGCGACGTCCACTCGGGATCGAGTGCGTACTGGAGCAGGTCCTCCTGGGCGATGCGCAGGTGCTCGAGCAGTTGCCAGGCGCTGTGGGCCAGGCCGTCGGGCACGCGCCCGCGGAGCGCCTCGGGGAGCCCTTCGAGCGCCCCGTCGACGCTCACGTGGGCACCCTCCCCGCGCACCAGGCCCTCGAGCTGCTGGCGGATGACGTCGTCTCGCAAGGTCGTGGTTCCCATGACGCTCCCTTCGCGGCGCGCTCGTTGGCGCGTCTGCGGTCCCGGTCGATTCCGGCAGGACCGCCGATCGTGTCCTCATGCTGCCGCACGATGGGGGAAGGTCGCGTCGCTTGGCCGTTGAGGCCGCTCGCATGCGGGACGACCGCGCCGCTTCCACCGACGGCAAGAGCGTCTTCGTACGCGGTACCGCGGCGCCGGCGCCGGCGCGCCTGCGTGAGGCGGCGTCTCGGGGCGCGTGAGGCGGCCTGCACGCGCTGCCGCGTGCGTTGCCGGCGGGCGCTACACTGGCCGGACATGGACAGCGTTCGCGCGGCAGAGCGCACGAAGGGCGCCCCCCGGGCAGGGTGGTCGCGGTGAGCTTCGCCGCGCCCCAGTTCCTGTGGGGTCTGCTGGCGCTGCCGCTGGTTGTCCTGCTGCACTTCGTGCGGGCCCGCCGGCGTCGCCACCAGGTCTCGGCGCTGTTCCTGTGGCAGCGTGCGCGTCAGGTGGCCGAACGTCGGAAGCGCGTCTCGCCGACGTGGCTACTGCTGGCCCAGTTGCTGTTCGTGGCGCTCGCCGCCTTCGCGCTGGCGCGCCCCGAGATCCGGGGCGGCGTGGCCCCAGACCGCATCCTCATCCTCGACGCCTCGGCCAGCATGGCGGCACGCGACGCCGACGGCGTGCGCATCGACAAGGCCAGGGCGGTGGCGGAGGGCCTCCTCGCCGGCGCTGGCCGGGTGGCGGTCATCCGAGCCGGCCTGGACGCCCGCGTGCTGGTGCCGTTGACCGGCGATCGGGGCGCCGTGCGGCGCGCCCTGCAGCAGTTCACGGTGGGCGACCGCAGCGCCGACCTGGAGCGCGCAGTGGCGATCGGGCAGGCGGTCGAGCCCGGGGCCCAGCTGGAGCTGATCACCGACCAGCCGGCGGTGGGCGGGGTCTCGGTGCGTGAGCACAACGTTGCCGGGGACGGGATCAACGTAGGGATCAGCGCCTTCGACCTGGGCCTCCAGCAGGCCTACGTGGGGGTGGTGTCGAACAGTCGTCGTCCCGTCCAGGTCCAGGTATCGCTCACTCGCGACGGCGCAGCCGTCGCGAGCGGCTCGGTGTTGGTGCCGGCCGGGGGCACCGGCAGCATCACCTTCCCGCTCTCCGACGTCCGCGGCCTGTACCGCGCGGCCATCACGCCGCCGGTCGGGGTGGAGGTCGGGTCCCCGGCGGGCGATGCCCTCACCCTCGACGACGAGGCCTACGCGGGCGCCCGTCAAGTCACCGCAGTCGTGCAGCACGGCGACCGGGCGGTCATCAAGGCGCTGGCGGCGGTGCCCGGCGTGACGGTGCGGGTGAACGCCAGCGCCGCGGAGATCCCCGCCGACCTGCGCGTGCTGACCCGCGCGGACCCGCAGGGGCTGCCGCCGGGCAGTTATCTGCTCTTCGCGCCGGCTGCCTCCAAGCCGGACTACCGGGTGGTGCGAGAGTTCGACCGCGGGTCGCCGCTGATGCGCTTCGTGGACCTGCAGGACGTGGTGGTGGGGCTCGACCCCGCGCGTACGCCCTGGACCGCGTCCGGCGGCTGGCAGACGCTCGCGAGCACGGCCGAGCTCGAGCCGGTGTTGCGCTACCGCGACAGCGAAGGCGTACGGGTGCTGCAGGCCGCGTTCAACCCCACCCAGACCGATCTGGTGCTGCGTGCGGCGTTCCCCGCGCTGGTGGCCAACTACCTGCGTCAGGTGCGCGGCGACGCCAGCGTGGCGCTGGGTGCGGCGCTGCCGCCGGGCACCAGCCTGGACGGCGCGGCCGTCTCGTATGCCCTGCGGCCCGGCATCTACCGCGAGCCGGGCGGCGGCGTGGTGGTGGCCAGCCTCGACAGCGACGCCGAGTCGCGTCTTCCGGCGCCGCCCGTCAGCGACGGCAAGGGAACGCCCCGGGCCGCCCGCGGGGAGGCGCGCCCGCTGCTGGGCGAAGCCCCTGCGAGCTCGCTGGCCTGGATCCTGCTGACGCTGGCGCTGCTGGCATTGGTTGCGGAGTGGCTGCTGTGGAGCGGGTTGCCCGCCTTCCGTCGCCCCCCCGTCCCCGGATTCCTGCGGCGTCCTTCCCGCCGCGGACGCTGACCCGACCTGGGCGTGAGAGCGTCGGGCGGCGGGGCGTCAGGGCGTCGGGGCCGAGCGCAACGCCAGGTCGACGGTGACCTTCACCAGGTCGTCGACCTGGATGAAGAGGAAGCGGGGCCGGTCCATGCCGAAGTCGGTCAGCCGGACGTCGAGATGGAGATGTGCCTCGAGTCGGTCTCCGCGGCGCTCCACGGTTCCCGTGGCCACGACCTGGCGGGTGGTCCCGTGCATCGTGAGCTCCCCGGTCACGACCACACGACCGGTCCCGCCGTCGGGTAGGTCGGCGGGGTGCGCCTGCACGTCGGTGACGGCGTAGCGGACGACCGGGTAGCGGTCGGCCTCGAAGACGCCGCGTTCGGCGTTGCGGTCCCGCACGACGTTGCCCGTGGTGATGCTACCGGCACGGACGGTGAGCGACCCCCGCGCCGTCGAGGGGCGCGCCGGATCGACCTGAAGCGTCGCGCTGGCCACGGGAGCATGGCCGGTGAAGCCGCCGAGCGGATCGCTCGCTTCGAAGGCGATGACGGTGGTGTCGAGGAGCCGGGCCGGGGGCGGGCCGGAGCGAGCGGGAGGGGGCGGCAGCTTCGAGCGCTGCCCCGTGGCGTCCGAGGGGGCCGCGAAGGCGATGCCGGCCGTCAGGGCGAGCGCCAGCAGAGCACGCCCCAGCGCACGCCCTCGCGCAGGACGCGAGCAGCGCTCCAGCCCGCGCCGCGCCGCCCTCGGCATGCGGCGTCGACGCGCGAACAGGGGATCGGGGGACCGCAGACTCATCCAGCCGTAGGATGCGGCCGCGTGCGGGGGCGGGAGGTCGCGCGCCCGACGCCGGCGCAGCGCGGTCCCTGCCCGCGCCTCGGCGGGGCCGGCAGGCGCGAACCGTGCCTTCGAGGACGCCGGCCGGGGGCGACCGTGACGCCGCCACCCTGCGCTCCCGGAGGCCGGGTTGGTAGGCTGTGGAGCGCGAGAGAGACCGCTCTCGCCGAGGAAGGGGAGGGAAGGCGTTGGCACGCGTCGACCTCAGTCTGCCCGCGGTGGTGGTCCTGCTCCTGGCGGCCGGTCTGGCCACCTTGAGCAGCGCCGCGCCGCCGCACGAGTTGCTCCGCCAGGGTGTCTTCCTGGTGGCAGGCCTGGCCATGGCGGGGGGGCTGTTGTGGTTGGGCTGGCGCCGGATCACCGGGCTGGTCCCCTACCTGTACGTCCTCAGCCTGGTGCTGCTGGTGGCGGTGTCCGCCATCGGAACCACCGTCAACGGCGCCAAGTCGTGGCTCTACCTGGGTCCGCTTCCGGGCTTCCAGCCTTCGGAGTTCGCCAAGCTCACCCTGATCCTGGTGATGGCCTCGGCGATGCACGAGCGGCCGTTGCGGGGCCCGCTCAACTACGCCCGCCCCATCCTGCTGCTGTTGCCGCCGCTGGCGCTGGTGGTGCTCGAGCCCGACCTCGGAACCGCCCTCGTCATCGCCGCCATCGGGGCCGGCATGATGCTGGTGCGCGGCATCCCCTGGCGGCACCTGGCGGTCGCCGTGGTGCTCCTCGGGGTGGCCGTCCCCACGGTGGTGCTGCCCCATCTCGGCGCATACCAGCGCGCGCGCCTGGTCTCGTTCGTGAATCCCTCGGCCGACCCGCAGGGGAGCGGCTACCAGGTGATCCAGTCCACCATCGCGGTGGGCTCGGGCGGGCTGTTCGGGAAGGGCTACAAGAAGGGCACCCAGTCGCAGCTCGGCTTCATCCCCTTCCGCCAGACCGACTTCATCTTCCCGGTGCTCGCCGAAGAGGGGGGCTTCGTGGCGTCGGTGACCCTGTTGCTTCTGTACGGGGTGCTCTTCTGGCGGCTGGTCGCCATGGCCAACGACTGTCCCAAGGACCGGGACAAGCTGGTGATCATGGGGGTGATGGTGCTCATCAGCTTCCAGGTGCTGGTCAACATCGGTGTCACGCTGGGCCTGGCGCCGGTCACGGGCATCACGCTGCCCCTGGTGTCGTACGGCGGCACCAGCCTGATCTCGACCCTGATGGCCCTGGGGCTGGCGCTGGTCGTCCACCGCGATCGTTTCGCGGAGTGGTGAGGGCGCGGCCGGCCGCAGGCGCCGGCAGGCGGCGCCGCGCGCGTGTGGTGCCAGCCGAGCGCGGCGGGTCGTGCCGCGCCTGGTAGAGTCGAAGAACGATGCGATTTCGCGGCATCCTCCTGACCGTCGTCGTGCTGCTGGCGGTGTTGCTGGCGGCGCTCAACTTCGACACGCTGACGCAGCCGGTGCCCATCCGGCTGTTGGTGGTGACGCTGCAGGGGCCGCTCGGGTTGGTGCTGCTGCTGACCCTGGTGGCGCTCGCCGTCCTGTTCTTCCTGGCGGCGCTCCTGGACCGTGCCTCGCAATTGCGGCAGGTGACGCAGCTCGATCGCCAGCTCGCCGACGTGCGCTCGAAGCTGGGGTCGCGCGAGCGCGAGGCCGCCGGCCGGCTGGAGGGGCGGCTGGACGAGGCGATCACGGAGCTCAAGGCGCAGGTGAGCGCCGCGAAGGAGAGCCTGGATTCGCGGATCGGCACGGCCTCGGTGACGCTGGAGAGCCACCTCGCCGAGCGCTGTCCAGGCCCTGGAAGGCACGCTGCAGGACGCCCTGGCGGCCATGGAGACGCGCGACAAGGAGCGGATCGACGCGCTCCACGAGCGGGTGGTGCGGGTGCGTGACGAGCTGGCGGCCGACGTGGCCCAGACCGAGGACGCGCTGACCCGGATGGTGCGGCCCGCGGGCGCGGAGGACGAGGGGGCGTGAGCGCTACGCGCCCTGTCGGTGGCGTCTGTTAGCTTGTGGATCATGAGTGGCCTCGATAAGGAGCGGTTGAAGGGGGAGATCCTCGAAGCGCTGAAGGTGGTGCGCGACCCGGAGATCCCCGTGAACGTGGTGGATCTGGGTCTGGTCTACAAGCTGGATGTGGACGACGAGGGCCACGTGAACATCGACATGACCCTGACCAGCATGGGATGCCCCGTGCAGGACCTCATCCAATCCGATGCCGAGCTTGCCGTCATGAAGGTCGACGGCGTCAGCCGGGTGTCGGTCGACTTCGTGTGGTCTCCGCCCTGGACGCCGCAGAAGATGACCGACGATGGCAAGAAGCAGATGCGCATGTTCGGCTTCAACATCTGACTTCCGTCCCCGCGGGGCGCCTTCGTGCGGGCCTGTGGTTGAATACGCCATGCTCTTCCGCGGCCGCCAGAGGAACCCATCGCGGCGCGAGCAGTGGCGCGATTTCGCGCGGCGGCTCGAGCTGGCGGACGCGCAGCAACAGGAGGCCCGCTTGCGGGAGTGGCTCGACCTGGGGGAACGCGCGTTGGAGCCCCTCTACGGGTTGCGTCGTTCCGGACAGCCCACCCTCTTCCTCTTCGATCAGGAACGCTCCCGCTCGGGCCCGACCGGCAGCGTGAGAACGCTCGCTACGGGCGTTCTGCTGCGCGCCACCGCGCCGCTCGCGGCCGCGCCCCTGCGGGCGCAGACGAGGCGCAACCCCGTGCTCGAATCGATCGAGGCCGGTCGCACCGGGAGTCGTCGACTGGCCCTGTCCGAGCTGTCCGACTTCGACGCCGAGGTGAGCGTGTTCGCGCGCGACGAGGATGCTGCCCGGGCCTGGCTCACCCGGCCGGTCCAGCGCGTGATGCAGCGCATGCTCGTGGGGCGGGGCGTGAGCCCCATGCTGGTGGTGGGGAGCCGGCACATGCTGGTCTTGTGCGAGGGCCCCGAGGCGGCTCCCTTCGAGGCGCTCGAGGCGCTGGCCACCGACCTGTTCACCCTCTTCGCGATGGTGGAGGGGACGGCCGGCGGCGGCGCGGGTGCGCCGGAGGGGGGCGCGGACCGAGCGGGGGGCTGAGCCGCGGGAAACGGGGTGGCGACCGGGTCCGTCCCCAGGGTCCGTCCCCAGCCCCGGTCTTGTTCAGCCGCGGTGGTAAGGGTGCCCGGCCCGCAGCGTCTCGACGCGGTAGAGCTGCTCCAGAAGAACCAGACGTGCGAGCTCGTGCGGGAGCGTGAGCGGGGAGAGGCTCCACGCCTCCTCGGTGCGTTCGCGGAGCCACGGCGCGTGTCCCTCGGCGCCGCCCACCAGCAAGCTGAGCTGGCTGATCCCGCGCACTTCCAGGGCGTCGAGGTGGGCGGCCAGCGCGCGGGTGTCGAAGGCCCTCCCGCGTTCATCGAGGGCGACGGCGCGTCCCTGGGCGGCTGCGAGCAGAGCGGTGCTCTCGGCCTCACGGACGGCGGCCGCGTCCCCCGCCCGCCCCTCCTTGATCTCGACCACCTCGAGCCGGGAGAGCGGCTGCAGCCGCTCGACGTAGTGCTGGCAGCCGGCGCTGAAGAAGCCGCGCTTGAGGCGGCCGACGGCGATCACGCGGTAACGCACGACGCGCCGCGCTCAGCCGTCGCTGGGATCGTCCGTGGCGCCGGGGTCCGATACGGACGCAGCTCCGGCGTCGACGTCGGCGCCCGCCGCAGCGGGAGCCCCGGAGGGCACAGCGGTTGGCTCGGCCAGCTTGTCGAGGAACTCGCGCCTTCGCGTCTTACGCAGTGTACTGGCCTCGAGCGCCTCGGCCAGCGCGGCCTCGTCGATCGCCTGTCGCAGCACCTGCATCTCGCTGGCCGAGAAGGTCCGGGCCGCCAGCACATGCTCCTCGAAGGCCTCGAAGGCGAGCGGGCACACGGCGCGCACCATGGTCGACATGACGTCGCCGTAGGCGCGGATCTCGTACTGGGCGTGCCAGTCCATGCGCAGACGCAGGAAGTGGAAGAGGTTGTTGAGATCGATCTGCCAGTACATCTCGGTGTAGAGGCTCAGCGGCAGGTTGATGCGTGCCAGCTCGCGCGCGATGCCGTCTTCCAGGAGGTCCTCGTAACGACCGTAGGTCGTCGCCTGGTCGCGCCGGAGCGCTTCGATCACGCGCTCGCGCAGCTCGTCGGGAACCTCGTCCTCGCTGCCCCCCTGGCGGTTGCGCTGGCTCTGGAAGCGGACCTCGAACGGCCGCGGGACGTAGAACTCGTCGCGCATCACGGAGTAGCGACCGCTGATCTCGTTGAGGCGGGCGGTGCGGTGCCGGATCCACTGGCGCGCCACGAAGATCGGCATCTTCACGTGGAAAGTCAGGATCACCTGCTCGAACGGACTGGTGTGACGGTTGCGCAGCAGGTAGTCGATCAGGGCGCGGTCCTCGCGCACCGTCTTGGTGCCCTCGCCGTAGGACACGCGGGCGGCCTGCACGATGCGGGTGTCGCCTCCGAGGTAGTCGACCAGCCGCACGAAGCCGTGGTCGAGGACGGGGAACGCCTTGTCCAGCAGGGCCTCGGCTTCGGGGACGGTGATGCGCGCCATGCCGGGCATCCTACCTTCTCGCGTTCCTCATCTTCGCGGGCGCCGTCCGGGACGGGCCGCTTTCGCTCTCATGAGTAGAACATGAGTGCGCGACTTCACAAAGTCGATTTCTGCGATACCGAGCGCAGATTCTCCCTCTCATAATCGATTCATTCGCCTTGACACCCCCTCATCGTTGTGGGATACTAGGCCGGATTTGTCCGTGACCTGGGGCCGCACCCGGAAGGAGGTGCACTACCTTGAACCGGTCCCTGCGTCAGGCGAGTCTCGACGGAATCCCAGACACCGCATGTGCAGAAGCGGCGAGGAAACAAGGACACTCCCGCATCCCTGCACCCCAGGTACTGGGCGCCGTCGCGAAACGAATTCGACTCTCAGAGTTCAAGGGGTACCCAAGCATGAAAAGACTCGTACTAACGCTCCTGGCGGCGACGCTGGTGAGCGGCGCTCTCGCGCAGAACAGCACGTCGTTCCCGGACATTCCGGCGAACCACTGGGCTGCCGACGCCGTCTCCCGCATCGCCAACCTGGGCATCGTCATCGGCTTCCCCGACGGTACCTTCCGCGGCAACGAAGCCTTCACGCGTTACCAGGCTGCGCTCGTGATCAGCCGGCTGCTCGACGTTGTCAACCAGAACGTCAACAGCTCGCTGGCCATGACGAAGTCCGACATCGAATCGCTGCGTAACGCCGTGCAGGGCCTCGCCTCGGATGTTGCCTCGCAAGGGGTGCGTCTGTCCTCGGCGGAGAGCGCCATCGCTAGCCTCTCCGACGATGTGACGGCGAACAAGTCGTCGATCGCCTCCAACTCTTCTCGCCTCGACCAGGTCGAGCAGAAGCTCAACAACCTGCCCAGCGGCACGGATTCCGCGGTCCTTCGCGACCTGCAGAACCAGATCGCTTCGCAGCGCGTTGCCATCGACACCGCGCAGGCCCAGGCTGACGCCGCGGCCAAGCGCGCCAACGACGCCCACGACCTGGCCAACCAGGCCATGTCGCAGGCCCAGCAGAACGCATCCGACATCGCGGCCGCCAACAAGGTCATCCAGATGCTGAGCGACAAGGTCAACAACATGCCGCAGCCGCAGGCTTCGGCGCCGGCCGCTCCTTCTGTCGACCTCTCCGGCGTCAAGGGCGACATCCAGCGCAACTCGAGCGATATCGCGAACATCCGCGAGTTCGTCATCCTGCTGCGCCGGGACCAGGTCGCTCTCCGCGATCGCGTGTCGGCCCTCGAGACCAGTGACCAGCAGCAGAGCAAGGACATCGCCAGCCTGCAGAATCGCGTCACTGCCCTCGAAAGCAACCCGCTCGGCATCTCCGGCTCGATCGAGCTCAGCTACTTCGTCGGCCGCACGATCGGTCACCCGTTCGACGTGGACCGCGCTTACGGCGTTGGTCAGACGCGCAGCATGGGTGATTCGATCTTCAGCTCCGGCGCAGCCGAGCTCACCGATGACAGCTCGGGCGACAGCGGCTACAAGACCGACGTTGGTGAGGTCGCACAGGACCGCCAGGACATCACGGCACAGCCCGGCGACGTCTCGGCCACCCTCGACCTGAACATCAGCCTCGGCAACTCGCTCAACGGCGCGGGCAGCCCGAACGCGCTCAACAGCTTCGACGCGGTCCTGAAGCTCAGCCTGCTCAAGACCGGTGGCCTGGCCATCACGAACACCGACGGCAGCACGCCGTACACGGGTGACGGCAGCGCGACCGAGGGCTATGTGCTCCACGTCGACGACTTCACGACCACGTTCAACGGCATCGGCGCGGCCCCGCTGACGTTCTCCTTCGGCACCAACGTGGAGACCACCTTCACGGACTACATCGTGTCGACGGACGAGCCCGGCTTCGTGGCCACGCTCACCTCGCCCGACTTCCTGAAGTTCATCAACCCGGGCCTGACCGTGGCGTACACCGCGCCTGACGCCATCAGCGTCGGCAACGCGGGCACGAACAACAGCACCTACCTGCGCGGCGCGCACCTGACCCTGAACCCCTTCACGGGCATCACGGTCGGCGGCAGCTTCGCCCAGACCGCGGCCAACGCCAACGACAAGAACAACGTCAACAACAACAACATCACCGACACGGTCTACGGCGTCGACGCCAACGCCAGCGTCAGCATGTTCAACCTCGGCTTCGAGTGGGCCCAGGGCAGCAAGACCGACCAGGTGAACACGGCTAACGACGTCAGCAACACGCTGCTCTACGCCAAGCTCAACGTCGACGGCAAGAACATCCCGATCCTCAACAGCCTCGACGTCAACTACCGCGACATCCCGCAGAACTGGGAAGCCAACGGCTTCAACATGGCGCCCAACAACAACAACGACGGGAACTACCCGTTCGCGCTGACCGACGGCGAAGGCAATGCCATCGGCCAGACCGGCTACGGCGCCAGTGCTTCTCTCGGGCTGTTCATCCTCGACGTGTCGGGTTACTACGACAGCTACGACTTCAACGTCACGGCTACCCCGACCCACAGCGTCCAGGCCTACGGCGCCGATGCGACGGCCCAGCTGTTCGCCGGCTTCAGCCTGAGCGGCTTCTTCCACAACGTCACCATCGACGGCACGCAGGTCGGCGACCTGGAGAGCAACCTCCAGGCCAACGGCACCGCGTTCCTGCCGGCGGCCATGGGCGACGTCTCGCTCGACAACAACTACGACACCGGCTTCGGCGTCACGCTGAAGCACGACGGCTCGGCCTCCAACGCACTGATCAAGGGCCTCAACCTCGAGGCCACCTACAAGCAGACCGGTGCGAGCTACAACACCACGACGATCGACGCCAAGGGCGACTACACCCTCAACGTCTCCATCGTCACGCTTACGCCGTACGCCGAGTACGAGAACATCACCCACACGTACGCCACGGGTGACGACACCTCCACGATCCAGGCCGGTGCGGGCCTCACCACGACCCCGCTCAACGTGCCCCTGAAGCCTAGCCTCATGGGTGCCGTGAACTACCGGACGACGGATCACACGAACGCGCAGACGTACACGGCCAACGAGCTGCAGTGGAGCGTCGGGCTGGTCCTGAACCAGTTCCTCTTCGACCACAGCACGCTGACGGCCAAGTACGGCTCCTGGAGCGGTCAGAACATCGAGACCGCCACGGCGGTCAACGGCACGACGTGCTATGACTCTGCGGGCAACACCTCGACGTGCGCGAACAGCGCCTCGAACATCAGCAACGGCGACGTGTACAACGGTGTGTCCGACACGCAGCAGAACACGAGCGGCTACGAGGTCATCTGGAACTACTACGACCTCGAGTTCTCGTACGGCGTGTACCAGAACCACAACACCGCCAGCGACGCCGGTCGATTCGTCGGCCCAGGCCTTCCAGATCACCTACACCGTCAACTTCTGATCACGGCGTAGGACATTCGGCGTAGACACGCCAACAACGGGGCCCCGCGAAAGCGGGGCCCCGTTCGTGTTGGCACGGTGGTTGGCACGGTGGGCGCGGAGCGCGCGTCGGCCCGGCGCGCCCGCGCGGGCCTGCGGCGTCAAGCCAGGACGCGCAGCGACGCCGGCACCATGTCGAGGCGGAACGTGCGCGCGGCCGCGAGCGGCTCACCTTCGGCGTGGCCGGGCTGGTCGCGCTCCCAGCGAAGCTCCACGTGACGTCCACGGAACTGGTGGACCGCCGGGTGGCCCAGGTGGGCGCCCCGCATGACGCGCGGCAGCAGCGCAAGTGTGCCCAGACGGCCCAGGTTGCCTGCGACCAGCACCTCGAACAAGCCATCGGTCAACGACGCGTCGGGGGCGAACAGGAAGTTCCCGCCGGTACGTGGTCCGAGATGGGTGGACACGAGCAGCGAGCGGCCTGCGTAGACCCGCTCGCCATCGACGCGGACTTCGACCGGTGCCGCGTCCAGCGCGCCCAGGGCGGTCATGACGGCCCAGAGGTAGGCCGCCAGCCCCCGCAAGCGGCGCGGCGCGCCGGCGACCCGGGTGGCGACGTCGGCGTCGAAGCCCGCGCCGGCGGCGTTCACGAAAGGCTCGCCGTTCACGCGGCCGGTATCGACGAGGCGGACCTCGCCGGCGATCAGTCGCTCCAACGCGCCCGCCAGATCGGTCCGGTGCATGCCCAGCGCGAAGGCGAAGTCGTCGCCGGAACCGACCGGGAGCACCCCGAGCGTGCGCTCAGAGCCGATGCAGGCGCGGGCCACCTCGTGGGCCGTGCCGTCGCCGCCTACGGCCACCACCGTCGCGTCCGGAGGCGTGTCCAGGGCGAGCTGCGTGGCGTGGCGCGGCGCCTCCGTCGACAGGATCCGGTAGGGCACAGAGCGGGCGTCCAGGAACGCCCGCGTCTGCACCAGAGCGGCGCTCGCCCGGCCTCGCCCGGCGACGGGGTTGTAGATCAGATGGAGCACGGCCGCGCCGATTCTATCCCGTCGGGACCGGCGGGCGTGAACGCCGGGCTTTCACGGCCGGGCCGCAGGGCCGGCGTTCGCGGACGGGGGGTGGCCGGAGGCTACACTGGGGCATGCCGACGACAGCGGAGCTGTTCGATCTCGCACGGGTTCCCGAGCCGCTGCGCGCGCTGCTCGATGTGCCGTCGCCCTGGCAGGTGCTCGACCGGCTCGATGCCTTCGCGTCCGAGCTGTCCCCCGCGCGGCTGGGAAGCGTGCATCCGACCGCCATCATCGAAGGTCCGCTGTACCTGGGTGAGGGCGCCAGCATCGGGCCCTACGCGTACCTCCAGGGCCCCGTCTACATGGCGCCGGGCGCGCAGATCGGGCATGCCGCGTACCTGCGGGGCCCGGTCGTGCTTGGCCCGGACGCGAGGGTGCTCCACGCCTCGGAGGTGAAGCGCTCGCTGCTCCTGGGCGGCGCCCGCGCGCCGCACTTCAACTACGTGGGCGACAGCGTCATCGGCTCGGGGGTGAACCTGGGCGCCGGCGTGAAGCTCGCGAACTTCAAGACCACCGGCGAGGAGGTCAAGGTCGACGGCCGCGGCATCGGCGTTCGGAAGTTCGGGGCCGCCCTCGGCGACGGCGTGTCGATCGGCTGCAACGCCGTGCTCGCGCCCGGCACCATCGTCGGGAAAGGCACCATCATCTACAACGGTGCGATGGTGCGCGGCGTGGTGGGGGCGCACCGACTGGTCAAGCTGCGGCAGGTACAGGAGGACGTCGAGGCAACCCCTCGCGGCGGCTGACGCTCGCGCTGCGGGCATCGCCGATCGACGCTGCCGCTGCGGACCCCCGGCTGCGGCGCTCGCTGCCCCGGCTCGTGTTGTCGCTGTTCGCCCGGTTGCCGCGCTTTTTCCTATTGTGGTGTCCGGCGTGGCTGTGCATCGGCTCCTGGTATCTGGTCGAGTCGGTCGAAGCCACGACCCACGTCGTGCTCGTGCAGCCCGGCGCCTCCGCCGTTGCGTGGCGGGCGCACGCCGGAGGGTCCGCCTTCGGAGTGGTTGCGGTGGGTGCGTTCCCGCGGCGCAGCAAGGCGCCGCGGTGGAGGTGAAGCGATGCGGCGAGTTCTCGCCCTGCTGTTCACGTTCGTAGCGCTGGCCGTGGCTTCGGCCCAGCAGAGCCCCCAGACCTATCTCTCCGACATCGCCTCGGACCCCTCGAGCACGGGAGGCCAGGCGCGGTTGCTGCACTACCTCTCGCAGGACATGCCCATCGCGGTGTATGTGCCGCCGGCGCCCGAAGGCAACGGCCAGGCCATGCGCGATGCCGTCCTCCGTGCCATCAAGGCCTGGCAGCAGGCTGCGCCGGACATCCTGAGCTTCGTCGTGGTGGGGCAGGACACGCCCGATGCCATCACGGTCACCTGGCAGCAGCTCACCGACAAGGTCGCGAGCTACCGCTACGGCTTCACCATCAACGCGCAGAACCAGTACCGCTTCCACGCTACCGAGGTCATCCTGGACCCGCGTTTCCAGCCGGACCAGATCTACCGCTACGCTCTGCTGGCGTTCGGCCAAGCGGTGGGCATGATCGGCCGCAGCCCGTATGCCGGCGACGCCCTGTCGGCGTCGCCCTCCGGCCGCATCTCCCAACGCGATGTCGCCACGCTGCGCGCGCTGTACGCGGTCCCCAGCGGAACGGTGCTCAACCGCTGAGCGCGGTTCGCGAACGAGCGGCGCAGGAGCGTCCTAGTTGGCGGGTTCGATCAGCCCGTAGTCGCCGTCGCTTCGCAAGTAGATGACGTTGATCTCGTCGGTGTCGGCGTTGTGGAACATGAAGAAGGTGTGGCCCAGCGCCTCCATCTGGACGGCGGCGTCCTCCGGGGCCATCGGCCGGAGCACGTGGCGCTTGACGCGCACGATAGCGGGCTCCGTCTCGGTCGGCTCCGGGGGCTCGGGCTGCGGCTTCTCCTCGGTTCGCTTGGCGATGAAGCGGCCCTTGAACTTCTTGAGCTGCCGTTCGAGCTTGTCGACGACCAGATCGATGGCGGCGTAGGTGTCCTGACCTCGCTCCTCGGCGCGCACGATGCCGTTGGCGACGTTGACCTGCACCTCGACCTTGGCCGGGTTCGCGCCGCTGGCTCCCGTCCCCTTGCCGTCGTAGGACATCACCACGCGCGCGTCCACGATCTGGTCGGAGAAGCGGTCGAGCTTCTGCAGCTTGTCCTCGGCGTACTGGCGCATGGAGTCGGTGATGTCGATATTGCGACCGATGAGTTTGTAGATGTTCATGTTGCTCCCTTCGGGCCCTTCGCCAGAGGTCGCGAGGTCGCCTGGTGTGCGTAGTGTAGCACCGGCCCGAGCCGATCGAGAGGGAGGTACGTCCCCTCGTTGAACGGCGTTCGTGACGTGTCCGACGCATGTCGGCTGGCGGGGTCGGGCGCCCGGAAGGGCGTGCTAGATTCGAACCGTAGTCATGAACGAGCGCTGCCACGACCCACACGATGTGCGAAGCTGCCCTGCAGGCGAAGCGATCGAGATCCTGCAAGAGAAGTGGGTGCTCCATATCGTGCACTCCCTGCTCGGAGGCCCGAAGGGCTTCAACGAGCTGGGCCGCGAGGTGGGGGGCTGCAATCCCACGACCCTGACGCAGCGCCTGTCCCGGTTGGAGACGCTGGGACTGGTCTACAAGACCGTGCACTCCGTCACCCCGCCGCGTTGCAGTTACGACCTCACGGAGCCCGGCCTGGCGCTCGAGAACGTCATCGAGTCGATCCGCGGCTGGGCGTTGACGCACCTGCCCGACATCGACGAGACGAGCGAGCCCGCCGCCACCTAGGGGCGCGCGCCGTTCGCGCCGCATCTCAGCACGAGCATTCACATCTCAGGATCGGTGTCTCAGGGTCGGCGTCTCAGGATCGGCGCCGCTTGAAGAGCCCGCGTCCGTGGTTCTCCTTACCGCGGGCCTCCGCTTCCTCCAGCGCGGCCCGCAGGGCCTTGTTGCGGCGCTCGAGCTCGCGCACGCGATGCTCCAGCGTTTCGACGGTGCTCTCCGGCGCGTCGCCGGGGCGACCGGCAGGTGGCTCCTCGAGGTCGTCGGACGCCGCGGGCTGCGCCGGCGTCGCGGGCTCGGATCCTGCCACGATGTCCGGTGCCGGCTCGGCGGCGCCGTCATGCTCGGATAGGCCGGCCTCGAACCGCGCCACCCGGCGCTTGAGCGAGGCCACCTCCTGCCGGAGCTCTTCGTTCTCCCGGTAGAGCTCGTCGGTGATGGGATCGCGCGGCGTGGTCGCCGCGTCGTCGTCGTCCGTTTCGCTCAGGGCGTCGAGCGCCTCCTCGATGACGCCGGTGTTCTTGGTGGCACGGCCGGTGGCCGCGCCGGGGGAGTCCCAGCGGGCCAGCAGCTGGCGGACGCGGTCGCGCAGCCCCTTGTCGCCCAGCGGCTTCTGGACCAGCAGGTCGGCACCGACCGAGCGCGCCCGGTCGCGGACGTCCTGCGGGATGCCGGCGCGTCCCGGCGGCTCGAGGGTGAGGATCACCGGCACGCGAGAGAGGCGGCTGACGCTCTTGAGCTTGCCACACACCGCGTCGCCGCCGATGTCGGGGAGTTCGATCCCCATGAGCACCAGGTCCGGCGTGTGCTCCTTGAGGAATTCGAGCGCCTCACGCCCCGTGCCGGCGTTCACGATCGTCGGAGCGTCCTCCGCCAGCAGCATGTCGACGAGCTGACGCTGCAGAGGGTCCGTATCCACCAGGAGGATCGTTCGGGAGGGCATGGCTACGTCCCCAACGATACCATGCGCTCCTGCTGTACGATGGCCCGCATGGCGTGGCAGGGACTGCTGATCGGCGTCGCTGCCGGCATCTTCGGCGGCATCGGGGGGCTCGGGGGCGGCGTGGTGATGGTACCGCTCCTGGGCGCCTGGCTGGGCCTGTCGCAGCATCGTGCCCACGGCACCAGCCTGGTGGCGGTGGTGCTCACGGGGCTGGTCGGCGTGATCCCGTACGCCCTCGGAGGCGCGGTGGCAGTGCGGCTGGCGCTGGCGCTGGCGGTCGCCTCCATCGTGGGCTCGTCGCTGGCGGCGGGTCTGAGCCCGCGCGTTCCGGCGCGAGCGCTGCGGCGCGTCTTCGGCGTCCTCGTCATCGTCACCGGTGCCAGCCTGCCCTTCGACGCCCTGGTGCCGGCCCACGCTGTCGCCGCGGCCTGGGCGCTGCCGCTGGGTCTCGGCACGGGCCTGCTGGCGGGTGCGGTGTCAGGGCTGCTCGGGGTGGGCGGCGGTTCGGTGATGGTCCCGCTGCTGGTGCTGCTGTTCGGCGTGGGGCAGCACACGGCGCAGGGAACCAGTCTGGCGGTGATGGTGCCGGCGGCGCTGGCCGGGAGCCTGCAGCACCTGCGGCACGGCCACGTGGACCTGCGTGTGGCGCCGGCCCTGGCCTTCGGCGTTGCGGGGGGCGCCTACCTGGGTGGCCGCGTGGCGCTGGCGCTTCCCAACGACACCCTGCGGTGGCTGTTCGCGGTGTTGCTGGTGGCGACCGGGGTGCGGTACGCGCTTTCGGGCCGGGGCGGGCGACGCGCGACCTGAAGGCCGCTGTGAGCTAGGCGTCGGCCTGCGAGAGCGGGAGGTTGGCGACGAACACCATGCGGTCGCCGTGCTGCTCGAGCTTCACGTCGTAATCCGACTCGGCAGCAGGGAAGTACTTGGTGATGACACCCATCAGCTCCTGTTTGAGCTGCTCCATACGGCCGGGCGAGAGCTTGGCCCGATCGTAGGAGAGCACCAGCTTGAGGCGTTCCTTGACGTGGTCCTTGCTGCGCTTGCGCCCGAAGAGCCCGAACATCAGCTGCCTCCAAACAACCGCCGGAGCCCGGTGAAGAAGCTCCCCTGCGCCTGAAGCTGGGCGTACGGTACGTCCTCGCCCCGGATGCGGCTGGCGATGTCGCGGAAGGCGCCGCCAGCACCGTTGCGGCTCGCCTCGTCGAGGGCGGCCGGGCTGCCGACGTTGGTGGAGACCAGGATGCGTTCGTCCTCGGGGACGATACCGATCAGCTTGACCCCGAGGATCTCGAGGACGTCGTCGACCTCGAGCATGTCGCCGCGCTTGACCATCTCGGGCCGCAGCCGGTTCACCACCAGCCGGATGTCGGTGATCTCGCGCGCCTCGAGGAGCCCGATGATGCGGTCGGCGTCGCGCACGCTCGACACCTCGGGATTGACGACCACCAACGCGCCGTCCGCGGCGCTGGCCGCGGTCTGGAAGCCGGACTCGATGCCGGCCGGGCTGTCGATGATGACGCGGTCGAAGCCTTCCTCCTCGGTGAGCAGGCGGACCGTCTCGTGCATGCGTGACTCGGAGAGCGCGCTCTTGTCGCTGGTCTGCGAAGCCGGGAGGAGGTGGAGGGTGTCGACGCGCTTGTCGCGGACCAGGGCCTGACGCAGCCGGCAACGGCCCTCGAACACGTCGATCAGATCGAACACCACACGACCTTCGAGCCCCATCACCACGTCGAGGTTTCGCAGGCCCACATCGGTGTCGATGACGCAGACCTTCTCCCCCTGCCGGGCGAGCGCCGCGCCAACGTTGGCAGTCGTGGTCGTCTTGCCGACGCCGCCCTTGCCGGACGTCACGACGATGGCTCTAGCGTTCACAGTAGCTGCTCCTCCTCGGCCGGCGCCCGGCGGGGCACCGAAGCGACGCGTCTTCCCGCGGACTTGGGGAACTATACCACCGCCGCGAGGGCTCCCGGTCGGCGATGAAGCCGGCACGCGAACGCCCTCGGGGAGGGCGAAAAGCGGGTGCGTTCAGGCCGCGCTGAGGTTGGCGTACTTCACCAGGAGGCGCTTGGCCCCGGCGCTGTCGAAGACCACCGTCACCTCGGCGCGCGCGCCCTCGCCGCTCAACCCGACCACGGTGCCGAGGCCGAACTTGGGATGGCGGACCTTCTCGCCGCCCCGGTAGCTAGGTCCGGCGGCTGCCGCGCCGGCGACCGCCGCGGCAGAGGCGGAAGCGGGGGCGCTGGGCGGCCGCCAGCGCTGCCGCAGGCTCTTGGCGAGGTGGCGCGCGTCCGCGAGCTCCTGGCCGAAGACGTCGACCTCCTGCAGCATGCCGTTCGGGATGTCCTCCAGGAAGCGGCTCGGGCGCGCGATCTCGGTGCGACCGAAGGTCATGCGCGCCTCGCAGTGGACCAGGGTGAGATCCTCCTGCGCCCGGGTGATGCCGACGTAGAGCAGACGCCGCTCCTCCTCGATCTCCTGCAGGTTGCCCGTCGAGCTGCGGTGAGGGATGAGGTTCTCCTCCATGCCGACCAGGAACACCACCGGGAACTCGAGCCCCTTGGCGTTGTGGAGCGTCATCAGGGTGACCGCGTCGTCCTCGACCTCGCCGTTGACCGCCTCCACCGCGCGGTCGTCGACGCTGCTCATCAGCGACGCCTCGTCCAGGAACTCGGCGATGGAGCCGCCGGACTCCTCCTGCCACTCCGCTACGGCGTTCAGGAGCTCCTCGAGGTTCTCGAGCCGCCCCTGGGCCTCGTAGCTACCCTCCTCCTTGAACGCGCGCATGGTCCCCGACTGGTCCATCACCGCCTTGAGGAAGTTCGCGGCCGGCAGCTCCTCGGCTTCGCGCGCCAGATCGTTCATCAGCTCCAAAAAGTCCTGCACGCGCTTGACGGCGGGGGTGCCGTTGAGCGCGTCATCCACATGCTTGAGCGCTTCGGAGAAGGGAACGCGCTTGCGGGCCGCCCACGCCACCAGCTTGTCTTCCGACGTCTTGCCGATGCCGCGCTTGGGCCGGTTGAGGATGCGTCGCCAGGAGACGTCGTCGGAGGCATTGAGCGCGGCGCGCGCATAGCTCAGCACGTCCTTCACCTCGCGACGCTCGTAGAAGCCCACCCCGCCCACGATCCGCGCGCTCAGCCCGGCGCGCCGCAGGGACTCCTCCAGCACGCGCGACTGGGCGTTGGTGCGGTAGAGCACCGCGACGTCGTCCAACCGAAGGTCGCGCTCGGCGACCAGCCGCTCCACGGTCCGGGCCACGAAGTCGGCCTCGGCGCGGTGGTCGGCCGCCCGGTAGAGGCGTACCTTGGCGCCCGCGCCCTTGATCGGCCGGAGGTTCTTCTCCAGCCGCCCCTGGTTGTGCAGGATGACGGCGTTGGCGACTTCGAGCACGCTGCCCACAGAGCGGTAGTTGAGCTCCAGCCGGTACACCGCGGCGTCCTCGTAGTCGCGCTGGAAGTCGAGGATGTTGCGCACGTCGGCGCCCCGGAAGGCATAGATGCTCTGGTCGGGGTCGCCCACCACCATCAGGTTGCGGTAGGTATCGGCCAGCAGGTGGGTGAGGCGGTACTGCGCCTGGTTGGTGTCCTGGTACTCGTCGACGTGGATGAACACGGCCCGCTGTTGAACGCGCTCGAGCACGTCGGGGTGGCCCTCGAACAGCTCCACGGTGCGGCCCAGGATGTCGTTGAAGTCGACCGCGTTGGCCCGCTCGAGGCGTGCCTGGTAGCGCTCGTACACCTCCACCACGTGCTCCAGCGGCACGCCGGCGACGATGCGGCCGAACGCCTGCTCGCCCTCGGTAGCCAGCTGCTGCGGTGACCACAGGTTCGACTTGGCGCGATCGATCACGCCGCGCAGCGCGCGCGGGTTGGCGTCCTTGAGGCCCTGCACCTGCTGGAGGAGCTCCTTGAGGAGATCGAGCTGATCGGCGTCGTCGTAGATCCCGAAGCCGGGTTGCAGGCCGATGCGCTCGCCGTAGCTGCGCAGCACCCGCAGGCAGGCGCTGTGGAAGGTGGCGACCCAGAGGTCGCGCGCGGGCTCGCCGATGAGCGCCGCGACCCGTTCCTTCAGCTCTCCGGCCGCCTTGTTGGTGAAGGTCACGGCGAGGATCTGCTGGGGGTACACCCCGTGCTCGGCCATCAGGTAGGCGATGCGGTGCACCACCGTGCGGGTCTTGCCCGACCCGGCCCCAGCCAGGACCAGCGCGGGTCCCTGGAAGTGGCGTACGGCAGCACGTTGTTCGTCGTTCAGGGGTTCGAGCAACTCGTGTTCCGGCACAACGGGGCATCTTACCGCGCCCTCCGATGGGCACCGTCCGCGGGGCGGAATGCCGTCAGGCGGTAGGCTGATGCCGTGATCCAGGCGCTCTGCTTCGACCTCGACGGCACCCTTGCGGCCTACGCGGGGGACTTCCGCTCCTTCCTGGCGCTCCTTCGCCACGAGCTCCTGCTCCACAACTGCGACCTGAACCGCTTCACGGAGGTCGTGACCGACGAGCTCTCGCGCGACGGTCCGCTCACCTTGGAGAGCTCCCTCCGGCGAGCGCTGGCCCGGCTCGAGCAACGTGCGCCCGGCGACCTGCAGGAGATGACACGCACGGCCCTTCGCGCCTACGCCGAGGACGTGCGCCCTGTGCCGGGAGCGGCTGCGCTGCTGGCGCGGCTGCGGCGCCGCGGCGTGCCGATGGCCCTCGTCAGCAACGGTCCGGTCGACATGCAGCGTGCGGCGCTCGCCGGTCTGGGGTTCGAAGGCTTCTTCCGCAGCGTGCTGGTCTCGGGCGATCCCGACGTCGGCACCCGCAAGCCCGCCGCGCGCATCTTCTCCCTGGCCTGCACCGGCCTCGAAGCGCTGCCGAGCGAGACGGTCATGATCGGCGACTCGGTCGCCGACGTGGAAGGGGCGCTCGCCTACGGGATGCAGGCGGTGTTGATGGGCCCTGCCGAGGAGGGCGCGCGGCTGGGCGTTCCGGCCGCCGGCGACCCGCAGGCGCTCGGCGCCCTGCTCGAGGAGCGCTTCGGGCTCTAGGCCGAGCGCGGTCCCGGCCCCGTGTCCGCGCGGGCGCCCCGCATCCGCGCGGGCCCGTTGCCGTAGACTGGAGCCATGGACGAGAAGGACCGCGCATTCTACCGGGCGTGGGCGAGCCTGCTGCAGTGGATGCGGGACTACGCCGCGGAGCGCCCCGGCGCTCACTTCGAGAAGGAAGCCGACTTCACCGACTACATCTACCGCATGGAGCGTCCCTACGACCTGCCGACCACGGTGATGTCGGCGAGCCTGTCCGACGAGGGGAGCAAGCCGGTGCTGCTGGTGAACGCCAGCCCGCGCAAGGCCGTGTTCAAGGAGGTCGTGCTCCACCCCTACGAGTCCCACACCTATCGCAAGCTGACGCTGGCGCCGGACGGCGAGAACCTGGCGGAGGGGAAGCGCGTCTTCACCAAGACGATGCTCTACCGCCTCGCAGACGAGCTCTACGGCGTGACGAGCGAGGCGCCGGCCTAGCCCTCGCGCGCCAGCCGCGCAGCCAGCTCACCCGCCAGCCTCTCGGCCAGGAACGCCGAGACCAGGAAGCCTCTGCCGCTCAGCGCGCCGAAGAAGGTGACGCGGGGCGCACGCTCGACCACCAGCGGCCTGGGGGTGTCGCCGCTGGCGCGGACGCCGCTCCAGAGCGCCAGCCCGGGGCCGGCGCCGATACCGGGCAGCGTCCTGTCGAGCCGTTCCAGCAGCCGTCGTGGTGCCTGCGGGTCGGGCACCTCTGGGTCGCGGTGGCTGCCGCCGACGTAGCCGCGGCCCTCCTCGAAGGCGGCGTACACCGATCCGCCAAGGGGCAGTCGGGGCGGCGGTGTCAGCCCGTCGGTCGCGACCTCGACCACCTCCCCCGCGACGTGGCGCATCGGCGGCAGCGGCAGTTCCGGCGAGGCGTCGGCCCCGACGCACAGCACCACCAGCGCAGCCGTCCTCGGGCCGGCGCTGGTGACCAGGCGGATGCCGTCGACCGTCGGCTCGAGCCGTAGCACCCGCACCCCCTCGCGTACCTCGGCGCCCGTCGCCGCCGTCGCTTCGTGGAGCGCGGCGAGCAGCGCTCGCGGGCGCAGCCAACCCCCGCCCTCGGCGAGCAGCGCGCCGTGCGGGGCACGGTAGGGCGCCGGGACGTCCTGCGGCTCGAGCCAGCGCGCGCCCTCCCGTTTCCGCCAGGACCGCGCCCGGCGTGGGTCGGGTGCGATCCGCAGCACCCCGGTGGGCTCGGCTCCCGGATCGAGCCCCTGCGCACGCAACGCGTGGTCCCGCCGCCAGAACGCGGCCAGACCGGCAAGGTCGTCCTCGTGTGCGCGGGCGCTGCGTCCGCGGTAGGGGTTGAGCAGCGCGGCGGGACCCGACGACGCGCCCTGCGCGCCGATGCGACCGCGCTCGAAGAGCGCCACCGGCACGCCCCGGCGACCGAGGGCGTAGCTCAACGACAGGCCCGCCACCCCGGCGCCCACCACGGCGACCGGCCGCGCGCTCACGGCGCTGCCGGCCTGCGGGCGACGAGCATCTCGCGCTTGCCTCCGGGCGGTCCCGGTGCCTTGGCGACCTCGAAGCCCAGCGCCGCCAGGCGCCGGCGCACGATCCCCTTGACGGTGTAGCTCACCAGCCTGCCCTCCGGCTCGAGCGCCCCGTACAGGCGCTCGAGGAAGGCGGGCTCCCACAGCTCGGGGTTGACGTCGGGGCTGAAGGCGTCGTGGTAAACGGCGTGCGCCGCTTCGGGAAGGGCCGCGTCGCGTGCCTCGACCAGGAGCAGCTCGATGCGACAGGCGGCGATCTGGGTGGCGTGCGCCCGCACGCCGCTCGGCAGCGCCGCCAGCCAGTCGTACAACGCATCGGCCAGCTCGGGACGCGGCAGCAGCGCGCGGTAGTCGAGCTCGCGTAGAACGGCGACGGGCAACGGGTCGAGCTCCAGCGTGATGATGCGCAGCGGCGTCCCCCAGCGATCGGCCTCGGCGAGCGTGAGCAGGGTGTTGAGTCCGGCCCCGAAGCCGACCTCGAGCACGGTGGTGGGCTTTCCCTCGGCCAGCCTGCGGGCGACGCCGCTTCCCTCCAGGAAGACGTGGCGGGACTCGGTGGCGGCGCCGTGGTGCGAGTGGTAGGTCTCGTGGTAGCGCGGCGAGAGCAGCGTCCGGCTGCCGTCCTTGGTGAGGCGAACGTCCACGCCCTCACTGTAGCCGCGGGCGGGCCGATGAGGTGCGCCGGGAACGGGGTATAACGAGGTCCGTGGCCGTTGCAACCGATCTCGAGGGGACCCTCACCACCGCACAGACGTGGCGCGCGTTGGGTGCGTACCTGGTGGCGCACGGCCGCGGTCGCGCCTACCGGCGGATGTTCGCGCGCAACTTGCCCTGGGCGTTGATGGCGCGGAGCGGGATCTTGCCCATCGAGGTGGTGCGCGAACGCTGGATGCTGGGTCTTCTGAACCTGTTCCGCGGTGACGCCGCCGAGAGCTTCGCGGAGGCGTCGTCGTGGGTGGTGGAGCACCACCTCTGGCCGCAGCGGCGGCCCGAAGTGGTGGCCGCGTTGCGCGTACATCAGGCGGCCGGCGAGCGGCTGGTGCTGGCCTCGGGAGCGTTCCAGCCGGTGGTGGAGGCGTTCGCCCGGCGGCTGCCGCAGGAGATCCGGACGCCCGCTCCCATAGCGATCGGGAGCCCTGTCGCCGTAAGGGAGGGTCGCCTGGACGGTGGTCTGGACGGTCCGCTCAACGTCGGCGATGCCAAGGCGCGCCGGCTGCACGAGGCGCTGGGCAGCGAGCGTCTCTATGCCGCCTACGGCGACTCCGGGGATGACGTGCCGATGCTGCTTCTTAGCGACCGGCCGGTGGCCGTCTACCCCGATCGGGTGCTACGGCGCACCGCGTCGGACCTGGGCTGGTCGGTGTTCGAGCCCTAGGCACGGTACATGAGTCGGGGTTCGGGAACCGCTAAGCTGGATGCGGCGGTCCCCGATGGGGGCCGGGATTGGCCGGTCGCATGAGACGCTTGTTCACCATGATGGCGAGCCAGGTCCAGTCGACGGCGGAGTCGCTGCGTCGCTGGTGGTCGACGCTGTCGCCGGACCCCTCCACGTGGGTCCCGTTCACGTGGGTGCTGGCCGCGCTGGCGATGTTGATCCTGCTGGTCCTGATCCTCCGGCCGCGACGTCCCGTCATGGCGCGCCGTCCCGAGCTGCTGATCTCCCACGGCGAGCTGCGCTTCATCGACGCACCGGGCAAGGTGTCGTCGTCGTTGCACGCGCCCGATGACGGCGCCTTCGAGCTGTCGATGACCGTGAGCAACCTGAGCGCCGTGCCGGTGCAGCTCCTGGAGCTGGCAGTGCGCACCAACGGGTCTCCCACGCCGACGACGGCCGAGGTGCCGGCGGTGCTGCCCCCGCACGGTGCGGTCGAGGTGAGTGCCGAGCTGCGGGAGGCCGGCGGCGACGAGGGCATGCTGGAGCTGTTCGTCTATGTGCCCGACATGCCTCCCAAGACGTTCCGGGTGCGCGCCAGGCTTCGATGGGAGCCTTGGAGCGCCCGCTTCCGTGTCCTCCCGCTGGACCAGAAGATCGAGGCCCTACGGGGTCTGGCCGAGCGCGGCTTGCGCCGCCGGGGGGCCGCGCGCCGGCCCAGGGTGCGCGGCTCGAGCCAGCGGGCCGCGACCCCGCAGCGCGCCGTCGAGGCTCGCTTTCCGGAGGCGGAGCTGGAGAGCGACGTGCGCTTCGAGCCGCGGCCCGAGTCGGCCCGACCGCGTTCGTCTCGCCCCGGCGAAGCCGACGCGCAGGTGCCCTACGGTGCCGCGCCTTCGGAACGCGAGGAAAGCCGGGGCGCGCGGCGCGCGCCGCGCGCCGGCCCGGGCGGCAGCACGGCCGGGACACCTGGGGAGACCGTTGTGACGTGGCCGCCCCGGCGCCCGCGAACGCCGCTGTCGCCCGCTGCCGAGACCCCTGCCGAGACCCCCCCTGACGCGGGGCCAGCAGAAACGCGCAGCGAGGGCGGTTCCGCCGCTCGCCTGGACCCGGAACGTCGGGACGTGCAGCCCTGGGAAGCGCGGCAGCGCGATGCGCGCCAGCGCGAAGCCGCGCGGCGCGAAGAGGTGCGCCGCGAGAGCGAGCGCCGCGATCAGGCGCTCGGTGAGAAGGCGTTCGGTGAGAAGGCGCTCCATGAGAAGGCGCTGCGTGAGCGGACAATGCGTGAGCGGGCGCTGCGTGAGCAAGCGCGTCGGGACGCAGAGCGTGCGGAGACGGAGCGTAGGGACGCCGAGCGGCGGGAACAGGAGCGCCGCGAGGCGCGGCGAGCGGCCGAGGTTCGGGCGGCGGAATCCCGCACGACCGACGCGCGTGCCGCCGAGCAGCCCGCGGCCGAGCAGCGTATCGCCGAGCAGCGTATCGCCGAGCAGCCCGCGGCCGAGAAGCGCACCGCCGAGCAACGCGCGGCCGACCAGCGCACGTTCCAGAAGCGCCTCCGCCGGGAGCCAGGCGAGGAGGCGCCGCCCGAGGGCGCGCCGGTGCTTCGGGAACCTGCGCCCCGGGAACCTGCGCGCCAGGATCGGGTCGACGAGACCGCCGGCGAGCGTCGGCTCGTGGAACGCCCCGACCGCTCCGATGGCGCCGGGTCGACTACCGAAGAGGACGAGAAGCCGCGCCCACGGTTGGAGTTCCCCGACGAGTTCTGAGTCCGTGCGGTGAGGGCTCCCTCGGCGTTCGCGTGGGCGTCGCGCTCCGCGGCAACGGTATATTGGGCAGCCTGGAGGTCAGCATGAAGATCGAGCGGGTCGAGCTCCGTGAGCTGTCCGTACGCCTCAAGTTCCGGTTCGAGACGAGCTTCGGTGTCGAGCAGGAATTGCGCAAGATCATCCTCACCGCTTACGCCGACGGCCTGGAGGGGTACGGGGAAGTCACCGCCGGCAACGTTCCCGGCTACAGTTACGAGACCGCGGATACGGCCTGGATCGCGCTCGAGAACTACATCCTCCCCCGGGTGGTGGGTCACTCGTTCGCGACGCCGGCCGAGTTGCTGGCTTCGCTCGACGGCATTCGCGGGCACAACATGGCGGTGGCCACCCTCGAGATGGCGTTCTGGGATCTCCAGGCGAAGGCGGCCGGCCTGCCGTTGTGGGCGCTGCTGGGCGGCGTCGCGCGTAGAATCGCCGTGGGGGCGTCGATCGGCATCCAGGGCAGCATCGCTGCCACCGTCGAGCAGGCCGAGCGCCACGCCGCGCAGGGCTACCAGCGGCTGAAGTTCAAGATCAAGCCTGGCTGGGACGTCGCGCCGCTGAGGGCGGTGCGCGAGGCGCTTCCAGACATGCCTTTGAGCGTCGACGCCAACAGCGCCTACCGCCTGACCGATGCGCGCGTGTTCTACCAGCTCGACGAGCTCGGCCTCGACTACATCGAGCAGCCGCTTGCGCACGACGACCTCGCCGATCACGCCAAGCTGCAGGCCATGCTGGCGACGCCTTTGTGCCTGGACGAGTCGGTGCACTCGCCGCAGGACGCCCGCAAAGCTCTGGAGTCGGACGCCGGCCGCGTCATCAACGTGAAGCTCGGACGCGTGCGCGGGCATCTCGGCGCGCGCCGCGTCAGCGACGTGGCGCTGGCGTTCGGCGCGCCGGTCTGGTGCGGTGGAATGCTCGAGCTCGGCATCGGTCGCGCCCATAACCTGCACCTCACCACGCATGAGGCCTTCACGCTGCCCGGGGACACCTCGAGCGCCAGCCGCTACTGGGAGGAAGACATCGTCGATCCGCTGCTGGAGGCCGAGGCGGGCGTCCAGACGGTCCCGGCCGGCCCCGGCCTGGGCGTGACGCTCAAGCGCGACCTGGTCGAGCGGCTGACGGTGCGCCGCGCGGAATTCGGCCCTTCCGGCGAGCCGGTTTGACGGCGTCGCTCCTCCAGGGAGCGGTGCTGGGTCTGTCGGCGGCGATGCTTCCCGGACCGTTCCAGGCCTTCCTGGTGTCGGAGTCGGTCCGGCGCGGATGGCGCCGGACGTTGCCGGTGGCGCTGGCGCCGCTGCTCTCCGACGGTCCGGTGCTGGTGCTGGTGTTCCTGGTGGTGAGTCGATTCCCGTCGGCGCTGGTGGAGGGCATGCGGGTGGCGGGCGGCCTGTTCGTCGCCTACCTTGCCTACGGCGCGCTGCGTTCCCTGATCGCGGGGACGTTCGCCAGCGAAGCGGCCTACGGCGGTGTGGTGAAGGGTGCGATCACGAACCTGCTCAACCCCAACCCGTGGTTGTTCTGGGGGCTGGTCGGTGCGCCCATCGTGATCGCCGCGTGGCACGAGGCGCCTCCCCGCGCCCTGGCGTTCATGATCGCCTTCTACGGGGTCATGCTGGCGGCGACCGCGGCGTTGATCGTGGTGTTCGGCTCCGCTGCGCGGATGGGCGAGGGGTTGCGGCGCGTGCTGATGGGGGCGTCGGTGGTAGCGCTGGTAGGCTTCGCGGTCTACCAGGTCGCGGTGGGTCTGGGTCGCCTGCTGGGGTGAGCTCGCATGGGCGCGTGCGAAGAGTTGGGGGCGTATCTTACCGAACGGAAGGGGCGTCGCCTCTAGCATGAGGCATGGAAACGGATCTCGCAGGGCGGGTGGCGGTGGTGACGGGGGCCAGCTCCGGTATCGGGCTCGAGATGGCGCGGGGGTTGGCCTCGCGCGGCGCCAGCGTGCTGGCGATCTCACGCGCCGGCGGAAGCGGGGGCAAGGTCGTCGCGAGCCTACGTGCCTCGACCGGCAACGACTCCATCCACTTCCTCCCCGCCGATCTCTCTTCGCTGGCCGACGTGCGCAACGCCGCCGCCCAGGTGCGGGAACGCACCGACCGCGTCGACCTGCTGCTCAACAACGCGGGTGCCTACTTCTCGCGCCGCCGGACCACGGTCGATGGTCACGAGGCGACGTTCGCGCTCAACCACCTGGCGCCGTTCCTGCTGACGCACCTGCTGGCGGAGCCGCTGCTGCGCTCCGACGCGGCACGGGTCGTGACCACCGCCTCGGAGGCGGCGCGAGCCGGCCGCCTGCGCCTGGACGATCCCATGTTGGAGCACGGCTACAGCGGCTGGGCCGCGTACGGGCAGTCGAAGCTCGCCAACCTGGCGTTCACGAGTGCGCTCGCTCGGCGGTTGGAAGCCACCCCCGTGAGCGCCAATGCCTTCCACCCCGGCTTCGTCGACTCCGGGTTCGGTAGCGGTGGCAGGTTGATGAACAAGCTGTTGCGTCTGGCCGCCCGTCTCTTCGCGCGCACCCCCGAGAAGGGAGCGGAGACGGGTCTGTATCTGGCGACATCCCCGGAGGTCGCGCAGGTGTCGGGCGCGTACTACGCCGATCGCAAACCGATCCGGCCCAAGGCGCCGGCGCGCGACCGCGAGACCACGGAGCGGCTGTGGGCGTTGAGTGAGCGGCTGACGGGGTTGACCGACGCCGAGCGGCGGCCGCTGGAGGCGGTGCGGGAAGCAACCTGACCGGCCCGCCGGGCTCGTTCGCGCCGGGCTCGGCTCAGGCGGCGGCGTCCAGCGGCTGTCGGCAGCGAACGCAGGAGGCCTGGTCGGGCACGCGCGCGCCACAGTGCGGACAGATGCGACTGGCGCGAATGACGGCGCGTACGCCGAGCTCGCC
Organism: uncultured Trueperaceae bacterium; assembly: GCA_963783895.1. GTDB lineage: Bacteria > Deinococcota > Deinococci > Deinococcales > Trueperaceae > JASBRS01. Next base: position 6,391 of record CAWAPF010000009.1, on the reverse strand, counting down.
GAGCTCGCCCGCGATGAGCACCGCGTCCTCCTCGGTCACGTCGCTGACCGTGAGCTCGACGTCGCCGGCGCATGCGTCGACGAGGAAGGTGCCGTGTCGGTAGGGCTGGGCCTCGAGGCCCTCGTTCCCCCGCGCGACCGCGCGTCGGAGGTCGCGAAAGAAGCTCACCAGGGCGACTTCGCTCACGCTTCCACGATAGCAAAAGCCGCAACATCGTCCCGCCCCGGGCGCACGTAGACTCGGGCATGACCCGGCGCGCTCAGGATCCCGACATGCCCGCACCCCGACGGATGGACGCGCTCATCGGCAATACGCCGGTGATCAAGCTGCAGAGCGTGGTCGAGCCGGACATGGCCGAGGTGTGGGTCAAGCTGGAGGGTGCGAATCCCGCGGGCAGCATCAAGGACCGCACCGCGCTGGGCCTGATCGAGGACGCCGAGGAACGAGGTGTCCTGACGCCGGGCTCCGGACAGCGCATCGTGGAGCCCACCAGCGGCAACACCGGGATCGGACTGGCGTTCCTGGCGGCGGTGCGCGGCTACCGCTGCATCATCGTGCTGCCCGACAGCATGAGCCGGGAGCGGGTCAAGACGTTGCGCGCCTACGGCGCCGAGCTCGAGTTCACGCCGGGCGAGCTGCGCATGCAGGCGGCCATCCCGCGCGCGCAGGCGATCGTGGAGGAGACGGGCGCGTACATGCCCAACCAGTTCGAGAACCCCGCCAACCCGCGCGTCCACTACCGCGTGACGGGGCCGGAACTGTGGCGCCAGATGCAGGGGCGCGTCGACGCCTTCGTGTGGGGCAGCGGCACCGGCGGCTCGATCTCCGGCATCGGCCGCTACTTCAAGGAGCAGAAGCCGAGCTTGCGGCTGGTGGGGGTCGAACCGGCCCGGAGCGCCGTCATCAACGGCTTCGAGCGCGGCCCGCACAAGTTCCAGGGGATGGGGCCGGGGTTCCTGCCCAAGAACCTGGACCTGGCGCTTCTCGACGAGTGCAAGATGATCTACGAGGAGGATGCCTTCCCGCTGGCGCGCCGTCTGGCTCGCGAGGAGGGGGTGTTCGTGGGCATGTCCTCGGGCGCCGCCGTCACTGCCGCGCTGCAGGTCGCCCGCGAGCTGGGGCCGGGCAAGGTGGTGCTCACGCTCGCCGCCGACACCGCCGCTCGCTACATCAGCACCGAGCTCTTCGAGGATCCGGCCGAGGCCTGAACGGCCGGCACGGCGGGGCCGCGTGGCTCCCGCGGGGGCCGTGCGTGCCGACCCCCTGCGCTAGAAGAGCGGGTCGCTCGACGGCAGCTCGGTCGCCTCGCGCACCAGCTCGAGGCGGAAGCGCAGCACGCCGCGCTCCTTGCTCGCGCCCGTGACGAGCTTGCCGTCGAAGGCGAGCACCTCCACCAGGTAGGGCACGCTTCCGTACACGAGCCGCACGCGTCCACGACGCCCGGCCGCGCGCTGCAGCACCGCGCTCAGGGCCGCGCGGTCTTCCACGGACGGTGCCCCTTCGCCGGTCCTCACCCTGCCACGACGGAGCCGAGGTCCAGCATGGAGAGCATCTTGCCGTGGAGGTGGCCGTTGCTGGCGACCAGGCTGGACCCGCCCAGCCGGTAGGGGCTGCCGTCGGCGGCGGTGACCGTGCCCCCCGCCTCTTGCACGATCAGGTTTCCGGCAGCGACGTCCCAGGGGTGCAGACCGAGCTCCCAGAAGCCGTCGAGGCGGCCGGCGGCCACCGAGCACAGGTCGAGCGCCGCCGCGCCCGGCCGGCGGATCGACTGCACCTGCGGCAGCATGCGGGCGAACACCTCGAGGTTGCGGTGGATGGTGTCGTCGACGTAGGCGAAGCCGGTCCCGAGCAACGCGCGTTTGGGAACGGTCTCGCGGCTCACGCGCAAGGGCCGGCCGTTGAGGGCGGCGCCCCTTCCGGCCACGGCGGTGAAGAGCTCGTCGCCCCAGCCGTCGAGCACCACGCCCACCTCGACGCGGCCGTCGATCTCCAGCGCGATCGAGACGCAGAAGAAGGGGAAGCCGTGGGCGTAGTTCACGGTACCGTCGAGCGGGTCGACGATCCAGCGGTAGCGCCCCCCGTCGGCTCGGCCGGGCTCCTCGCCCTCCTCCTCGCCGAGCACGGTGTGGTCGGGGTAGTCCCCTAGAAGGATCTCCCGGATGCGCGTTTCGCACAGGCGATCGACCTGCGTGACGATGTCGACCTCGCTGGACTTGGTGTCGACCTCGAGCTCGCTGCCGAGATGGGCGAGCTGGATCCGGGCCGCTTCGCGGGCGGCTCGGATGGCCACGTGCAGGAATGGGTCGCGAGGGTCGCTGCTGGGCATGGTGTCATCCTATCAGCGGCGCCTGCGGCTCCCGGAGCGCCTGCTGCCGTCCCGCTTCAGGCCTTCGCGGCTTTCCTCTCGCCGTCTTCGCCTCCACCGGCGTCCGCAGCGGCACGCGGGCGACCCGGTACGCTCTTGCGGTTCGCCGGCGGCGCGCCCAGAGCCTCCTCCTGCGTGGCGAGCGCGCCCTCGCGGTCGGCCACTTCGGCGGGCGACGGGGCCGACTCCAGGATCAGGCGGGCGTGGCGCTCGTAGGTCAGGTAGTTGTAGATCCAGTTCACGAGGGTGCTGACGCGGTTCTTGAAGCCCGGCAGGTAGAGCAGGTGGAGGAACAGCCACCCCAGCCATCCCACGAAGCCGCGCAGCTTCAACCCGCCGAAGCGGCGGGTGAGCTCGGCGATGCCGGCATTACGCCCCACGATGGCCATCATGCCGCGGTCCGCGTAGTGGAAGCGCTGGCGCGGTTCGCCCTCCAGCGAGCGGCGCACCATGCGGGCTGCATGGCGCCCCTGCTGGATGGCTACCTGCGCCACCTGCGGGTAGGGGTCGCCCTGCTCGTCGACGGCGCCGGAGAGGTCGCCGACGGCGAACACGTCGGGGTGGTCGGGGAGGCTGAGGTCGCCCCGGGTGGGGATGCGATAGCCTTTGCCGAGCTCGAGCCCGAGCGCCTCGACCAGCGGGTGGCCGCGCACGCCGGCGACCCAGATGAGCGTGTGGGTCGGGAGGGTCTCGCCGGAGTCGAGCACCACCTCGGTCTCGCGGACCTCCGACACCTTGGCGCCCAGGCGCACGTCGACGCCGCGGCGGCGCAGCACCCGTTCGGCGTAGCGCTGCGAGCGCGGGCCGAAGGGTGGGAGCACGCTGTCGGTCATCTCGAGCATGACGACGCGCGCCTTGGAGGCATCGAGTTCCGGGAAGTCGAGCGGCACCACCCGGTCGAAGAGCTCCACCAGCGCGCCCGCCATCTCCACGCCGGTCGGTCCCGCTCCGACCAGCACGAAGGTCAACGCTCCCTCGTCGGCCTGCGTCGGGTCGGCGCTGGCGCGCTCGAAGCGGCGCAGGATGTGGCTGCGCAGGGTGTTCGCCTCGGAGACGCTCTTGATCATGTAGCCGTAGCGCTTCACGCCGGGGATGCCGAAGTCGTCGTAGATCGCGCCGGCGGCGAGGATCAGCGAGTCGAACGCCAGCCGGGCGCCGTCGGCGAGCTCGAGCGTCTTGGCCTCCCAGTCGACACCGGACACGGTTCCCTGCCGGAAGCGCACGTTCCGCTGGCGGCGGAAGATGTCGCGCACCTGGTGGGCTACGTCGCTGACGTCGAGTCCGGCCGTGGCCACCTGGTAGAGCAGTGGTTGGAACGTGTGGTAGTTGTGCTGGTCGACGATGAGCACATCGACGGGTGCGTTCTTCAGTTCCTTCGCGGCGTTCAAGCCTGCGAAACCGGCCCCGACGATGATCACGCGTGGACGGTTCATGCCGGCGTCCACCTCCTCACGGGGTACGTGCGAACGGCGTGGGTGGGGCCCTTCTCGGCCCCGTCAAGCGACGCTAAGCGACCTCGCGCCTCCTCCGGGTGCCGCGGCCGACACGTCCGCGTGCCCCCGGGACAGCGAGCGCCGTCTCAGCGGGCCAGCTTGAGCGCGATGCGGCGGCCGGTCTCGGTGTCGGCGATGCCGCCCTCGCCGGTCTCGCGCAGCTCCGGAGGCAGCATCCGGCCGACCGACGCCATCGCCTGCACCACCTCGTCCGGCGGGATGACCGAGGTCAGGCCGGCCAGCGCGAGCTGGGCCGAGCTGACGGCGTGCACGCTGTAGAAGGCGTTGCGGGACACGCACGGCACTTCGACGTAGCCGCCCACGGGGTCGCACACCAGGCCGATGGTGTTCATGAGGGCCATGGCGGCCGCCTGGATGCTGGCGTGGGCGTCGCCCCCGAGGAGCTCGGTGACGGCTGCCGCCGCCATGGCAGCGGAGGAGCCGATCTCGGCCTGACAACCGCCGGTCGAGCCGGCGATGAACATCTTCGCCTGGATGGCGTCGCCGACGGCCGCCGCGAGCACCAGCGGCAGGACCAGAGCGTCGTCCTCGAGACCCAGATGATCGGCGACGCCCAGCAGCGCGCCGGGAACGGTGCCGGCGCTGCCGGCGGTGGGGGCCGCCACGATCCGCCCCATGCGGGCGTTCTCCTCGTTGACGGCCATGGCGTAGGCCTGGACGCGCTTGAGCAGGGGAGCCCGGACGGCGTCGTCGGCCTCCCACAGGCCCTTGGCGTTCCAACCCACCATGCCGGTACGGCTGGGTTCGTCGGAAGCGAGTCCGCGCTCTATCGAGTCGCGCATCGCCCGGATACGTTCGCGCATGCCGGCCAGTACGCGCTCGCGTTCGGCCCGGTCGGTGCCGACCTCGTCGGCGAGCGCCAGTTCCGAGGCCTTGCCGGGAGCGGCGGCCAGCTCGGCGAGGGTCACGACGTCTCCGCGCCGGCCCCGGCGCCGACCTCCACGTCGTCGCCGCTCATCACCTCGGGCAGCATGCGCAGCCAGTGGATGTAGGGCACGTGCGTGAGGTAGTCGAGCGCGTACTGTTCCAGGCGCCGATCGATCTCGATGGACATCATCGCCAACCCGCCGCGCTTGCGCCGGGCCGAGTGGAGGGTGGCGATGTTGGCTTCGTCGTCGGCGATGACGCGCGCGACGCGCGCGATGATGCCGGGCTTGTCGTCATGTAGCACCAGCAGCGTGTGGTAGGCGCCGGTGACGTTGACCTCGAAGCCGCGCACGTTGAACATGCGCACCATGCCGGCCCCGAGGCTCGAGCCGGTGACCTCGAGGATCTCGTCGTCGTTCGACAGCTCCAGCCGGACGGTGTTGGGGTGGACGTCGCCGAGGTCGGCGGTGGTGAACGCGAGCTCGAGCCCCTGGGCCTCGACGTGGGCGAAGGCTTCCGGGATCCTGGGGTCGTCGGGGAAGTAGCCCAGCAGGCCGCCCGTCAAGGCGACGTCGGTCCCGTGCCCGTGCGCGGTCTTGGCGAACGATCCGTGCAGGGTGAGGGTCGCCCGCGTCGGCGGCGCGAGGAGGGTGTGCCGGGCCAGCAACGCCAGCCGGCACGCGCCCGCGGTGTGCGAACTCGACGGTCCCACCATGACGGGGCCGATCATGTCCAGGAGACCCACGCGCCCATGCTATACCCGCGTTCGCGCGGTTGGGGCGCCCCCATGCGACGGGAGCGCCCGCGTGGGCGGGCGGCCGCGCCCGCGATGTAAAAGCCTCTTGACATCGGCAGGGCGGGGATGTAAAGTTTCTTTGACATGAGGAGCGCCCCACGACCCCACCGTCCGCCCCGTGACCGAACGCCGCGCGAAGGCGAACTCCGCAACCGCGTGCGCGAGCTCCGCACGGCGGCCGAGCTCACCCAGGCCGAGCTCGCGGACCGGATCGGCGTCACCCGGCAGACGATCATCGCCATCGAGCGCGGGGGGTACGTGCCCTCGGTGGCGCTGGCGCTCCTCCTGGCCACGGAGCTGTCGATCGCGGTCGAGCGCTTGTTCTGGCTCGACCGCGCGGAAGGGGAAGCACCATGATCCTGTCTGCGCGCTACGTCGCAACCCGTCTGTTCGTCGCCGTCGTGCTGGCCGTCCTGGCCGGGCTCGTCAGCGGTTCGGCCTACCTCGCCGGCATGTTCGGCGGTCTGATCTTCGTGGTCCTGCTGGTCGCGCGCCGCAGCGGCCGCTACCTGAGCACGGCCAACGGTGCGATCCTGCGGCGCGACGAGCGGGGGCGCGAGATCGCCGATCGCGCGGCGCGCAACGGCTTCGTTGTACTGGTGCTGGCCACCGGCGGCCTGGCGATGGTGTTCCATGCGCTCGGACGTACCGCGGTGCCGGTGGGGCTGCTCGAGGGCGCGCTGGCCCTCGGCGCGCTGGCCTGGCTCGCGAGCGATCTGTGGCAGAGGCGGGGCTGACGCGGCTCGGCGTCCCGCGCGGACCACCGGCGGCCGCCTTCCGGCCCACCTTCGCAGCCATGAAGAAGGGGCGGCCTTGAAGGGCCGCCCCGGTTCGTTCCTCGGTTCGGGC
>CAWAPF010000008.1:0-57404 GCA_963783895.1 uncultured Trueperaceae bacterium | reverse complement strand
TTCTTGGGCAACGCCACGGAGAGCGTCATGCTGGCGTGCACGATGTCGCCGGGCACCTCACCGTCATCGACCATCATGCCGGTGGGCGCGTCGAGGGAGATCACGCAGGAGCCGTCGCCCATGTTGTTGAGCACGGTGATGACGTCCTGGGTGCGGCCACGCGGCGGCCCCTCGAGATTGGTGCCGATGGCGGCATCGATGACGCACGCGAACTTCATCTTGGGGAGGCTCGTACGGACCCGAACCTTGTCGAAGTGGCGCAGGTGCTCGAGCTGCTCCTTGGGGGTACCGGAGTAGTTCTCGGCCTCGTGCGTGGGGACCACCCACACCCGATGACCCCGGGCGCCCAGTAGGCGGGCAGCGGCGAGGCCACCGCTGCCGTTGTTGCCGCGCCCAGCGACCACCAGCACGGGGCCATCCCCGCCGAAGGCGTCGACTAGCGTGACGAGATTGCGAGCCGTGTGCTCGACGAGCACCCGGTTGTCCAGACCGTACTTGCCGGTGGCGAGCATGATGAGCTGCTGCATCTGGGCAGCCGTGATCGCCGGGAGGTCATCCCAGGGCAGGACAGGAAAGCTCATACCCCTCCCTCGTGAGGTCAGCCGACCAGCTCAGCGTTCTCCAGGTTGGCCGTGGAGTAGACGTTCTGTACGTCGTCGAGGTCTTCGAGCGCTTCGATGAACCGGACCACCTTGTCGGCGTCGCTGCTGTCCAGCTCGGTCTCGGTCTGGGCGAACTTGCTGAGCTGCGATACCTCCGGAGCGTGCCCAGCCTTCTGAAGGCCGTCCACCACGGCGTACAGTTCGGTGGGCGAGGTGTAGATGGTGAGGCCGCCATCGATGGACTCGAGGTCCTCGGCGCCGAGATCGATGGCGAGTTCCTGCAGCGTGTCGTCCGCGGCGTCCAGCACGATCACGCCCTTGCTCTCGAACTGCCAGGCCGTCGATCCCGACATGTTGCCGCCGTGCTTGCTGAACACATGTCGGACCTCGGACGCGGTGCGATTGCGGTTGTCGGTGAGCGCCTCCACCAGCACTGCAATTCCGGCCGGTCCATAGCCCTCGTACAGGACGGGCTCGTAATCGCCGCCCTCGCTGCCACCGAGGGCGCGTTCGATAGCGCGGTCGATGTTGTCCTGCGGCACGTCGTCCGTCTTGGCAGCCGCCAGAGCGTTCTTCAGGAACAGGTTGGCCGACGAGTCCCCGCCGCCGCCCTCACGAACGGCAGACTGGATGGCCCGTATGTGCTTGCTGATGATCTTCCCGCGCTGACGGTCGTTGACCGCCTTCTTGCGCTTGATCTGTGACCACTTGTTATGGCCTGACAAGGATGCTTCCTCCCGGTCTGTGCACGTGCTGCCTGAGAATGTCGCCGGACGGCGTAGTTGCCATTGTATCGCACGGCTACGCCCGGAACGGAGCCGCTCCCGACCGAAGGGCGGCTGCGCGCCGTCAGAACGCCGCGCGGCGCCCATAAACGTCCGCCGCCCCACCCCTCGGGTGGGACGGCGGAGGGATCGTTCTAGACGTAGGCGCGGAGTTCAGCGTATGTACAACGTCGTCACCGCCACGTCTCGCACCGGGTAGCCCCTGATGTCGATCTCGATCGCGCTGGTCCAGTCCCCTTCGCCGTGCCGTCCGCTGTAGTGGACGTGGCCGGGATCGGTGCGCGCCGAGGTGAACGACGCCCTGATCCGGTGAAGGCCGCGCGGGGGCGCCGCACTGAAACTCACACGCATCTCCGGAGTGGGAAGGATGACCGTCCGATTGCCCGGCACGTAGATGTTGCGCGCGAAGACGTACACCCGCCCGTCCGGGTCCATGGCGGAGAGCGTCACATAGCCACTGTCGCTCGTACGGATGCGGAACTCGATCCCGTCGCCGAGGAAGTAGGTGGCGCCGGAGCCGCGCGTCGGCTCGAAGTAGGTGATGACGTTGTCGAGGGGAACGCCGACCTGCACGGGTGTGCCGGGCCGTACGTAGATGCTGCACGCGGACAGCGCCAGGCCCAACACCAGGGCAACGGGTGCCAAACGGACGAGTCGATGGTGGCTCATGAGCGTATCTCCTTGCCCCCATGATACGAGAGGCGAACCTTCCGCCCGTGCGTGACGCATTCATGGCTGCTTAAGGCAAGTGTGTCGCGGGTCACGCTTGCGCCCCGGGGACGGCCCCGGTCAGGGCGTCGACGTCGACGGTTGTTGAGCCCCCGGCTTGCTCCGATCGTAGGTCGTGAGGACGTAGGGCAGATCGGACTGGTGGTAGCGGCCGCGGTCGTCGTACCAGTAGATGTAGTAGCCCTGCGAGTTCCCGCCGGCACCGCCCTCGGAAGCCGTGCTCGAGCGCGTCACCTTGCCGTCCACGACGCCGTCGAAGACGACCTTGCCGTCGTAGGAGTAGAGCGTGATGTACATGCGCTGGTTGGTGAAGTCCTGGATGCTGCGACGGATCCGGTTCTGCGTCTCGTTGCGGCAACCGGCCAGGCCGGCAAGCAATACCACCGCGAGCACCACCAGGACGAGCGTCCTCTTCAATGCACACCTCCGCGCCCCGTGACCGCGAGGCACGGTTCCCAGGATAGCACCGAGGGCTTGCGAGCCTTTCGGTCGAGCCTGCTCCAACGTGCCCCACGGGTTAACAAGGCCAGACTCAAGTTATGTATTATACGCGGTAGTGAGTCCCGTCATGACCAATCCCTACGAGGTTCTCGGCGTCACACCGGACGCCGGCGCGGACGAGGTGAAGGCGGCCTACCGCAAGCTGGCGATGCGCTACCACCCGGACCGCAACCCGGGGAACAAGGAGGCCGAGGAGCGCTTCAAGGAGATCTCCGAAGCCTACGCGGTGCTGCGCGATCCGGACGCACGGGAGCGTTTCGATCGCTACGGGACCACCGGCAGCGGTGCGGCCGGGGCGCCGGACTTCAGTACCGTGGACTGGCGCACCATCTTCCGGGAGGCCGACATCCCCATCAACTGGGACGGCCGCGAGGGCGCCCCACACAGCGGCAACGCCGTGTTCGACGCGCTCTTCGGGATGATGACGGGGCTGTTTCGCAACGCCGGTCTGCTTCCCGGCGAGACCCGCGAGATCCGCGTTCAGGTTCCGCTGGCACTGGCGCGCGCCGGAGGCATCCGTCGGGTCCGCGTGCCCGGGACCAGCGTGTGCCCCACGTGCCGCGGGCAGCGGACGGTGTCCGGTGCGGCCTGTCCCGACTGCGGGGGCGCGGGCGTGCGCAACGGCCGCGCCGAAGTCGACGTGCAGGTCCCTGCGGGTGTCCGTGACGGTACGCGTCTGCGCCTTCGCGGGCTTGGAGGACCCGGCAACCCGCCGGGAGACCTGTTCGTGAAGATCGGCGTGGCGCTGCCCGCCGGCGCGCGCCTGCGGGGCGACGACGTGCTCGCCGACGTCCATGTGATGCCGGCAGAGGCTACCCGGGGAGTGACGGCCCGCTTCGCCGGGCAGCCGGTGAACGTTCCGGCGGGAACGCCCGACGGCGGCGAGGTGCGCCTGCAGGGGCAGGGGCTGGGCCGGGGCGACCTCGTCGTCACGGTGCACCACGACTTCTGGCGGGGCGTGGCCAGGGCCGCCTCGGACTGGCTGGGTAAGCTGACGGACGGAGGGACGGCGGCATGAGCGCGGAGCGCAACCCCGAACCGGAGGACGACGTGGCGGAGGACGACGTGTCGGAAAGCGGCGCGACGGAGGGCGAAACGCCCGAAGAACGCGCCGAGGGCATCGACAAGGACAAGCCGCTGTACGTCATCAGCGTGGCCGCGGAACTGGTGGACATGCACCCCCAGACGCTGCGGCTGTACGAGCGCAAGGGGTTGATCGAGCCGAGCCGAAGCGCGGGGAAGACGCGACTGTACTCCCAACGCAACATCGAGCAGCTTCGCGACATCCGTCGCCTGACCCAGGAGCTGGGCGTGAACCTGGCCGGAGTCGAGGAGATCATCAAGCTGAGGCGGCGCCTCGACGAGCTCCAGTTCAGCATGGAGAACCGCATCTCCAATCTGCAGGTCCGCCTCAAGGACCACCTCGACATCATGCGCCAGCAGGCGCTTCCCTCGGGGGAGCAGGAGCCCGAGCAGGACGAGGACTGACCCCCGCACCGGTATACTCGCCGGCATGTCGCTGACGGACTACCTGGAAGAGAACCGCGAGCGCCACCTCAACGAGCTCTTCGAGTTCCTGCGCATCCCTTCGGTGTCCACCGACCCGGAGCGCACGCGGGACGTGGCCGACGCGGCCGCCTACGTGGCCGGGGCGTTGGAGCGCGCCGGCCTGGAGGCCACGGTGGAGCCCACCGATGGGCACGGCATCGTGGTCGCGCGCTCGCCGGAGGTTCCGGGCGCGCCGACGGTCCTGATCTACGGTCACTACGACGTCCAGCCGGCGGAACCGCTGGATCTCTGGCAGACGCCGCCGTTCGAGCCGACCGTGATCGAAGGGGACATCCGGGCCCGGGGCGCGACCGACGACAAGGGTCAGGTGTATGCGCACATCAAGGGCGTCGAGGCGCTCGCCCGCGTAGATGGCGCCCTGCCCCTCAACGTGGTGTTCGTGGTCGAGGGCGAGGAGGAGATCGGAAGCCCGCACCTGCGTCCCTTCCTCGAGCGCAACGCCCACGCCCTGGCGGCCGACGTGGTCGTCATCTCCGACGGCGCCATGCTGGCACCGGATACCCCCACCCTGACCTACGGCCTCAAGGGTCTTGCATACCTGGAGGTACATGTGCGTGGGGCCGGCCGCGACCTGCACTCGGGCGCCTACGGCGGGGGCGTACCCAACGCCATCAACGCCTTGGCGGGCATGATCGCGGGCCTGAAGGACGGCGACGGACGGGTTGCCGTGCCCGGCTTCTACGACGCGGTGGTACCGCTGGGCGACGAGGAGCGTGCGCGAATGGCGGCCGCTCCCTTCGACGAGGCCGCGTTCCGCGCCGACGCAGGCGTGAGCGCCACGCCGGGAGAGGCCGGCTACAGTCTCATCGAGCGGCTCTGGGGCCGGCCCACGCTCGATTGCAACGGCATCTGGGGCGGTTTCCAGGGGGAGGGCGCGAAGACCGTCATCCCTGCCACGGCCGCCGCCAAGCTGTCCTGCCGTCTGGTACCGGGCCAGGACCCGGACGACATCGCCGACAAGGTCACGCGCGCGCTGGAAGCGCTCGCGCCCGAAGGGGTCGAGGTCGAGGTGAAGCGCCTGCACGGCGGCCGTCCCGCCTCCACGCCCATCGATGCCGCCAGTGTCCGGGCCGCCGCCGAAGCGCTGCGCGCCTCCTTCGGTCGCGAGCCGGTCTTCGCCCGTACCGGGGGCACCATCCCCGTGGTAGCCGACTTCCAGGAGCTGCTCGGCAGCGAGGTCGTGTTGGTGGGCCTGGGCTTGGAGGACGACCGCGCCCATGCACCGAACGAGAAGTTCGCGGTGCGCGACTACCTCCGGGGCATCCAGACCAGCGCGCGCCTGCTTCGGGCACTGGCCGGGCGCCCGGCGTGAGCTCCGGGCCAGGGTAGACTGGCGCGTGCGCCTCACCTCCCTGTCGCTCCAGGGCTTCAAGAGCTTCGGGAACCGCGCGCTGGTCGAGTTCGCTCCGGGCGTCACCGCCATCATCGGGCCCAACGGCTCGGGCAAGTCCAACCTGATCGACGCGTTGAAGTGGACCACCGGTGGCGGCCGCGCGCGGGAGTTCCGCGCCAGCGACAAGACCGACCTGATCTTCCACGGCGCCACGGGTAAGCGTGGCGTCAGTCTGGCCGAGGTCGAGGTGGAGCTCCGTGGCGACGGCCGGACCATCAAGGTCTATCGCAGCCTCGACCGCGACGGAACCACGCGATTGCGGCTCAACGGCCGTAATGCCCGCTTCCTCGATCTCGAGGAAGCCCTGTCCGGCAGCGGGCTGGGCCGAGCGGGGGTGGCGCTCATCGGCCAGGGCGAGGTCAGCCAGGTGCTCATGGCGGATCCGCCGAAGCTGCTGGACTACGTCGCCGAAGTTGCCGGCGTGGGACGCATGAGCTCGCGACGCGAGCAGACGCAAGCTCGCCTGGAGACTGCGCGCGGCCACCTCGACCGGCTGCAGGACGTCCTGGTGGAGCTCGACGAGCGCTGCGTTCGCCTCGGAGAGGAGGCCGCCGACGCCGAGCGGCACGCCTCCCTGAGCGCCGAAGCGCTCCGCCTGCGTGTCACCGCCTCCCGCAGACGCGTGGACGCACTGGAAGAGGAGCTCGCGGCCCTGCAGCAGCGCCGCGCGGAGCTGACGGAAGCCATCCAGGAAGGGCGCGAACGGCTTCAGGAGCTGCGCACCGAGCTCGAGAGCGCACGGCGCACCCGCGACGCCCGGGAAGAGACGTACCGCAGCGCCCTGGCCGAAGCCGAACTCAAGCGCGGCGACCTCCGGGTGGCGGACGAGCGCGCGCAGCGCGCCGGCGAACGGTGGCAGACGGCGCAAGACGCCCTGGAGGCGGCGCGCGAAGAGGCCCGCCGGCTGGAAGCGGCCGAGCCACCGAGCGCCCCCGAAGGCGACCCGGCACCGTTGGCCGAGCGCGAGGCCTCGTTGAGCGAGGCGCTACAAGGCTCCGAGGCCGAGCTGGCCGAGGCGCGCGCCGCCCTCGAGGAGGCCGGCGGCGAGCTGGAGCGGCTGCGCGAAGCGCAAGCGGCTGCCGAACGCAGCAGCGCCACCTTCGAAACGCGGCGCGCCGGACTCGAGAGCCAGGCGCGCGAGCTCCAGGAACGGCTGGATGCGCTCGTCGGCGCGCCGCAGGAAGACCTGGCGGCGCTCGAAGCGGCCGAGGCCGAGGCGCGCCGGCACTCCGCGACGCAAGCCGCAGAGCTGGAGACGGCACGCAACCACCTGGCGCAAGCGCATGAACGTCACGCCCACCTGGAGGCCGAACGGCAGGCGCTGGGTCGGGCTGCGCAGCGCCAGCGCGCAGCCTTCGAAGCACGGCGCGGGTACGCGCAGGGCCCGCGCAACGCCCTCACCTCGGGCATCGAAGGCGTCCTCGGCTCCGTCGGCGACCTGCTCGACGTTCCGGAGCGCTACCGCACGGCCGTGGCGGCCGCCCTCGGGCGGCGCGCCGAGTACGTGGTCGTCGATCACGCCGATACCGGGCGCAGGGTGCTGCGCTGGGTACGCGAACACGGCGGCTTCGTCACGGTGCTCCCGCTCGACTTGCTGCGCGACGACGGTCGCAGGCCCCCGCGCGAATTGCTCGCCCAGGACGGCGTCCTCGGAGCCGCAGTCGACGTGATCGAGGTCGATCCGGCCTACCGTTCCGTCGCCGAGCAGCTCCTCGGCGGCACCGCGCTGGTGGAGACGATGGGGCGGGCCACCGCGCTCGCGCGCGGGCCCGGGCCGCGCGCACGGATGGTGGCGCTCGACGGCGACATCCTGGAGGCGTCCGGAGCCATGAGCGGCGGGCGGCGTGGGCCGCAGTCGAGCGTGCTGGGCGCGGCCGCGGAGCTCGAGGAGGCCGAAGCGGCCGAGGAGCGGGCCAGCAACCAGGCTGAGGTCGCCAGGGAGGAGCTCGAAGGCAGGCAACGGGAGGTCCGTGCGCTGCAGGAGCACCTGCCCGAGGCTGCTACGGCGCTGGAGGACGCGCGCACGCGGCTGGCAGAGGCGCGCGAGCGGGGCTCGCGCCGGCAGGGCCTGCTCGAAGACCTGCAGCAACGCGCCGTCGAAGTGGAGCGCGCACGCGATGCGCTGCAAGCGCCGCCCGATCCGCCGGACCCCCACCGGTTGGAGGCGGCCGCCGAAGCCGCCAGCAGCGCCGCCCAGAGCGTCGAAGCCCTGCGCGACCGTGATGCCGAGCGCCGTCAGGAACTGGGGGAGGTGCGGCAGCGTCGCCTGCTGCTGGAGGAGCGCCTGCGGTCGTACGCTTCGGCGCTCGAGCGCTTCCGGCAGGAGCGCTCCCGAGCGTCCGAGTTGCGCACCTCGATCGGCCGTCAGGAGCAGGCGCTGGCGGATCTCCAGGAGGCGCTCGCCGCCGCGCAGGCCGCCCGGATCGAGGCCCAGGCCGCGCTGCCGACGGGGCTGGAGGAGGCGGAGGCGGCGCTGTCCGAGGTGCGCTCACAGAGCGAAGTGCTCGAGGCGGCGTTGAACGAGGCTACCGAGCACCAGGCAGCGCGCGGCCAGGACCTCGAAGGGTGCAACGTCCAGCTCGCCCGCCGTGAGGCCGCGCTCGAGCTCGCCGCCGAGGAGCTCCGGGGTTTCCCCGAGGGCGCAGAGCCGCTCGAGCTCAGCGAGCGCGCCGCCAAGAGCAAGCTGCGTGAAGTCGAGACCGCCCTGGAAGAGCTCGGGCCGGTCAACCATCGGGCGGCCAGGGACCTGAACGAATCCCGTGAGCGCAAGGAGGGCCTCGAGGTCGAGGCGGTCCAGGCGGCGCTGGCGGTGACCGAACTGGAAAGCACGCTGGAGCGCATCGACCGCGAAACCACGGCGCGGCTGCACGCCGCGCTCGAACGCCTCCGCGTCAGCTTCCGGGGACACGTCCAGCAGCTCTTCGGCGCCGAGGGCCAGGGCGACATCGACGTCGAGCACGAGGAAGGCCGGCCGGTCGGCGTCCGCATCCGCCTGCAACCGCCCGGCAAGCAGACGCAATCGCTCCACCTGCTCTCCGTGGGGGAGCGCACCATGGGGGCGCTCGCTTTCCTGTTCGCGCTGATGGCGGACGGGAGCGACGGCTCGGGCCTCCCTATCGCCGTCCTGGACGAGGTCGACGCCCCGCTCGACGAGGCCAACATCCGGCGCTACTGTGCGTTCCTGGAGCGGCTCGCGAAGACCGGCACGCAGTTCGTGCTCATCACCCACCAGAAAGCGACCTTCGAGGTGGCCGACGTGTTGTGGGGGATCACCACCGAGGACGGCGTGAGCCGGGTGTTCAGCATCCGGCGTGACGAAGCCGCGCCGGTAGGCTGAAGCGCGTGCCGCTCGCGATCGCCTTCCGCATCGAAACCTTCGATACGCTGCCGTCCACCCAGAGCGAGGCGCGCTCGCGGCTGGAGCGCGGCGAGGACGTCGCCGGTCTGGTGGTGCGCGCCGCGCGCCAGACGCAGGGGAGAGGCCGCCGCGGTCGACGCTGGGAGAGCGCGCCCGGCGGAAGCTACCAGACGCTGGTGGTGCGAGACCCGGCGCCGCCACGCCTGGGCCGCGGCGGCGCCGCCGTCGCCGTGGCGGTCGGGCTGGCGGAGACACTCGCCAGCTACGGCGTGCGTGCCGCCGTCAAGTGGCCGAACGACCTCTACTACCGGGAACGCAAGCTCGGGGGCATCCTGACGGAGTACCTTCGAGGGCACCTCCTTGTCGGGGTCGGCGTCAACGTCGGTAACGAGCCTCCGCCGGGCGCGGCCGCCCTGCGCGGCTGGGACCTCGAAGGCGTTCACGGTGCAGTGCTGGCCGGCATCCAGTGCGGTCTCGACGCCTGGAGCGACGACGAATCCGGCCTCCCCCAACGGTTCGCGCGCCACGATGCGCTGCTTGGTCGCACCGTGAGCGTGGAGTCGGGTGAGACCGTCGTGACGGGGGAGGCGCTGGGCGTCGACGCGCGCGGTTGCCTGCTGCTCGCCACCGCGGAAGGCCGCGTGAGTGTGTGCTCGGGCAGTGTGCGGGTCATACCGGCAGCGCCCGATTCCTGATCACGTCCCGCGGCTCTGAACAGCTGGATCGCGCGGCCGCGGATCGCGCGCGGACGTAGGATGGTCCATGACGGACTCGCGAAAAGCCAAACGCTGTGACATCGGCATGGTCGGCCTGGGCGTGATGGGCCGCAACTTCGTGTTGAACATGGCCGATAACGGCTTCTCGGTAGCGGGCTACGACCTCGACGCGGACAAGGTCAGGGCCCTAAGCGAGGCCGCTCAGGAACGAGCGATCGAAGCTGTCGGCAGCATGCCGGACTTCATCGCGCTGCTCGGTGAGCCGCGCGCAGTGATGATGCTCGTGCCGGCCGGCAAGGTCGTGGATCAGGTCGTCAAGGACCTGCTGCCGCACCTGAGCCGCGGAGACGTCATCATCGATGCTGGCAACTCCTACTTCGAAGACACAGACCTGCGGGCCCATGCCCTTGCCGAGAAGGGCATCCAGTACCTGGGCGTCGGCATCTCCGGTGGCGAGGAGGGTGCGCGCCGTGGGCCGAGCATCATGCCCGGCGGACCCAAGGCCGCTTACGACCGTGTCCGACCCATCCTGGAGGCCGCCGCAGCCAAGGTCGACGACCGACCGTGCGTAGCCTATCTGGGTCCAGGATCGGCCGGGCACTTCGTGAAGATGGTCCACAACGGCATCGAGTACGGTGCCATGCAGCTCATCGCAGAATCGTACGACTTCATGAAGCGCGGGCTCGGCCTCTCCGACGACGACATGCACGACGTCTATGGCACGTTCAACGACGGGGAGCTCAACGGCTATCTGGTGCAGATCACCAGCGACATCTTCAACCGCGCCGACGACGAGACCGGCAAGCGGTTGATCGACGAGATCCTCGATGCGGCCAAGCAGAAGGGCACCGGCATGTGGACCTCGCAGATCGCCATGACGCTCCAGACGCCGGCGCCGACGATCGACGTCGCCGTGGCGATGCGCAACCTATCGGCAGCCCAGAGCCAACGCGACTCGGCGGGCAAGGCCTTCAAGCGCCAGGCGCGGACCTACGAAGGCGATCGCGACGGCCTGCTCGCACAACTGCGCGGCGCCCTGTACTCCGCCATGGTCATCACGTACGCCCAGGGGATGGCGCTCCTGAAGGCGGCATCGGGGGCCTACGCCTACCATCTGGACCTGCAAGAGGTCGCGCGCATCTGGCGCGGCGGATGCATCATCAGGGCAGCACTGCTGGAGGATATCCGGACGGCCTACCGCAACGAGCCCGCGTTGGCGAACCCGCTCTTCGATGAGGCGATCGCAGCCAAGGTCCAAGCACATGATGGCGACCTCCGGCGCATCGTTTGCGTAGCCGCGGAGCTCGGCGTACCAGCGCCGGGGTTCATGACGGCCCTGGCCTACCTCGACGCCTTCGCCAGCGACTGGCTCCCGGCCAACCTGATCCAGGCGCAGCGCGACTACTTCGGCGCCCACAGCTACGAGCGTGTCGACATGAAGGGCACGTTCCACACGCGCTGGGAGGTCGACGAACCTCAGGCTTGAACGGCGACACCCGGGGTTGGGCTCGACCACCCTACGTCCCGTGGCCCCTCTCTTGCCGCTCGCCCAGGACGTGCGTCTCGACACCCCGCGCGAAACCGTCTTCGTCGTTCCCCAGCGTGGTGAAGTTCGCCTGGGCCTGAACCTCGCCACTGGCGTTGCCCATGGCGATGCTCATGCCGCTGTTGTCGAACATCGGCACGTCGTTGGGCATGTCGCCGAGGGTGGCGATCTCCGGCCTCGGGATGCTCATGGTCTCGGACAGGTACTCGACGACCGCGCCCTTCGTCGCCTTGCTGTGGGTGACGTCCAGGTAGTAGGGTTGCGAGCGTTCGGCAGAAGCGTCGTCGCCCAGAGCGGCCTGCATCGCTGCTTCGCAACTGGCAACCGCGTCTAGATCGTCGCTCACTCCCACGATCTTGACGGCGCGTTCCAGCAGAGGCTCGAAGTCCTGGGCTACCTTGGCCTCGAAATCGACCGTGGCAGTCTCCCGCGCGACGTGCGGGCCGTCCGGGTCCGGCACGTACCAGTCGGTGTCGGTGTAGAGCCAGGCGGTCAATTGGTGCTCGCTCAGGAGCCGAAGTGTGTGCTGGGCCATTGCCCTGTCCAGGAACCGTGACAGCACCACGTCGAGTTCCGGCGTCGTGAACACGCCACCGTTGAACCCGGCCACGACGGTGTCGATACCGAGATCCTCGATGATCGACTTCAGGCCGCGCGGAGGCCGGCCACTCGTGATCGCGAAGGCGATGCCGGCCGCCCGCAAGGACGTCACCGCTTGCTTCGCCCGCGGCGTCAGGAGTTTGTCGTTCGTCACCAGGGTCCCGTCGACATCGGCGAGCACCAGCGACACCTTGTTGGGCGAGTACGGCTTCATGCCACCACCGCGGTCCCTTCGTTTCCTTCCAGCCATGAGCATACCGGCGCCGGTCAGCCCCGGCGTTCCAAGACTACGAGAGCACGGCGGACGACGTTGTCGGGCGTGAAGCCGTTCCTCTCCATCACCACCTCGCCCGGCGCAGACGCCCCGAAGTGGTCGATCCCGATCACGGCCCCGCCGTCGCCGACGTACGCGTGCCACCCCTGCGTGGCACCGGCCTCGACGGCCAGGCGCGCGGGCACGGACGCCGGCAACACCGACTCGCGGTACTCCACGGGCTGTGCTTCGAACAGCTCCCAGCTCGGCATGGATACCGTCCGGGCCTTGATCCCTTGCTGCGCCAACAGCCGGCGCGCCTCCTCGATCAGCCCCACTTCCGAGCCGCTGGCGATGAGCACGATGTCGGGTCGGCCACCCGGAACGTCGGCCAGGACGTAGGCCCCTTTCCGGAGCCCGTCGGCAGCCGCGAGCTGGCTCCGGTCGAGGGTCGGCACGGCCTGCCGCGTGAACACCAGTACGGTCGGGCGGTCGCGCGTTTCGACGGCCACGCGCCAGGCGACGGCCACCTCGTTGGCGTCGGCCGGCCGCAGGACGGTGAGGTTCGGGACCGCGCGGAGGTTCGCCAGCTGCTCGATCGGCTGGTGCGTGGGGCCGTCCTCGCCCAGGGCGATGCTGTCGTGGGTGAACACGAAGATGACGCCCAGTCCCATGAGGGCGGCCAGCCGAATGGGCGGGCGCATGTAGTCGGAGAACACCAGGAATGTGGCCGTGAACGGGAGCAGGCCACCGTGAGCTGCCAGACCGTTGGCGATCGCCCCCATGGCGTGTTCGCGGACGCCGAAGTGCACATTTCGTCCTGCGTAGCTCCAGCCGCCGCCCGCCGAACCCTGCAGGTCGCCGTATGCGTCCGCCGGATCCTGGAAGTCCCCCATGGCCGCTAGCGCCGTATGCGTCGACGGGTCCAGGTCGGCCGAGCCGCCCACCAGACCGGGCAGCCGGCGGCGGATGGCGTCGAGGACCTTTCCCGATGCGACCCGCGTGGCCATCCCGGAGGTATCGGCGTCGAAGACGGGGATGTCCGCGTCCCAGCCGGCCGGCACGTCACCTCCAACCGCCTGTTGGTAGGCTCGCGCGAGTTCGGGATGCTCGCTGGCGTACGCCGCGAACGCCTCGTCCCAGGTGGCCTCGGCCTGCTTGCCCCGCTCGACGGCCAGACGGAAGTGTGCGAGGGCGCCGTCAGGGATGTAGAAGGGGGGCTCCGTCGGCCATCCCGAGGCCCGCTTCGTCCGGTGGACCTCATCGACGCCGAGCGGCGAGCCGTGCGCTTTGAAGGTGTCCTCCTTGTTCGGGGAGCCGTAGCCGATGTGGGTACGCAGCAGGATCAACGACGGCCGCTCCGTCTCCGAGCGGGCCGACCGCAGGGCGGCGTCGACCGCCTCCAGGTCGTTGCCGTCCTCCACCGTCCGGACATGCCAGCCGTACGCCTCGAAGCGCCCCGCGCGATCCTCGGTGAAGGTCATGGCCGTGCCGGCGGAGAGCGTGATGCGGTTGTCGTCGTAGAGCACGAGGAGCTTACCGAGCTTGAGATGGCCCGCCAACGAGGCGGCTTCCGACGCGACGCCTTCCATCAGATCGCCGTCGCCCACGAGGGTATACGTGTGGTGGTCCACGATCTCGTGGCCGGGCCGGTTGAATCGTGACGACAGGTAGCGCTCCGCGATGGCCATCCCGACAGCATTCGCCAAGCCCTGTCCGAGAGGACCGGTGGTGACCTCAACACCCCGCGTCAGCTCGCTCTCCGGGTGCCCGGGGGTGACGCTGCCCCAGCGGCGGAACCGCTCGATCTCTCCGACAGGAAGATCGTAGCCGGTCAGGTGGAGCAGGCTGTACAGCAACGCCGAGCCGTGCCCGGCCGACAACACGAACCGATCTCGATCCGCCCATCGCGGATTCACCGGATTGTGCCGGAGGAAACGCGTCCACAACACATACGTGAACGCGGCAGCGCCCATCGGCAGGCCGGGATGCCCGCTACCCGCTCTCTGCACCATGTCGACCGAAAGGAAGCGGAGGGTGTCGATGCAGCTCTGGTCCAACTCTGGGGTCGTGTTGGTGGCACCCCAGGCATCACCCATGGTCCCGTCCGTCGTCATAGGATCGCCGTCCTCTCGCCCTGCAAGCTGCACGCAGTCGCTCGAGCGGCCCGCCAGGAACCAGGGCGCGCCCTGGGCCGGGCCTCGACCGACGTACTGAGCACCTGCGCCGCCGGCGTCCACCGCGCCCTCTGGCCTTCTCGAGTCACGGTACAGCTTCTTCGTGAGTGGACCGACGCCGCGCCAGCGGACAGCAAGCCCGACAGAAGGCGCGGGCCTCGCGCGCCGGGTGGGGGTGTAGACCCCGGCCTTCACAGTCCAGCCGCCTCTGGCCCCTGGAGTGCGCGGCCCGTAGCATCGGCGGATATCGGATTGACGGTGGTCTCATCGAACGATCGAATCCCATTCCGTCGTTGCTTCAGACTTTCAGGCCGCTGCGGTCTCTGATCGCTGGCTTCACCGGCGCCCAGGATCGGGGACGAAGACGGAGAGCTAGACGGCACGCGTTGGCGTTGGCCGAGGTGGGACGGCGCCATGCGCGGGGCGTCCTCATCGATTGGGCGGAACCGCTCACGCTGCGGCCCTGCCTGAGCGAGACGGTCTCTGGCGAGCAGCGACCCACCGTGCCTGAGCGGTTCTACGCTGTCATGGGCGCTCGCTCGGAGCCGCGACGCAACGCGATCGACGCAGTGGCTCGGCTCGAAACCGATTAGGGAACTGCTTCCGCTGCGTTCAGCGACGAAGCTGGGAAGACACCGTGGAGTCGCGAACTCAGGCCATGCGCGCGTTTCGGAAGCGGTGCGCCCCGTGCTTCATACAGAGTCGCAGGTCAGGCACGGGGATGTTGTGCTGGCGCCGAACGCCGCTCCGGCCCCTGACGGGCGCGTGGCCTGCATCGAGATCCCCCTGGCTTTCGTGCGGGCGCTCGTCGAGGTCACTGCAGGGTTGGAGATCCGAAACCTCCAACACGGGGGTTCCGATGCCCACACACACGAGAACCTTCCCACACCAGTTCGCATACCAAGAAGAATCGGGGCTATCGCATGAACGATCCTCGGACACTTCCGGCACCAAGCGGGGCCCTGCCGGCGCCGCGCCGGTTGTGGTGGCTCAGTCTGGCCTCAGGCGAACCTCATTCGCGTGCGACGCATTCCTCCGGGCTGTCGTGCCACCGTGGGCCTGGAGGTGAGGCGCATGACTCGTCCTCGTTCGCTCCCGCGCACGCTCCGCAATGTGATCGGCACGCTGGCGCTGCTGGTGATGGCGGGCATCATGGCGACTGCCGCGGCCCAGTCGGCCCCCCTCGCGATCTTCACCGCAGATCTGAGTCCCCAGAACGTCGTTCCGCCCGTCCACACAAGGGCCAGCGGTTTCGCGGTGGCCGTGTTGCACGGCCACCGGCTCGACGTGCTCGGGTCCTTCCTGGCACTGTCCAGTCCCGTTGCCCGCGAGCTACGCGGCGGCGCCCACATCCACCAGGGCGGCCCGAGCGACAACGGCCCGATCCTGTACAGTCTCCAGGTCGACGGAAGCATCGCAGGCAGCATCCGTGGCACCTTCCAGCTCACCGCCGACCAGGTGAAGGCGCTCGAGGCCGGCGACCTGTACGTCCAGATCCACTCCGAGCAACACAAGCCCGGCGAGATGCGTGCCCAACTGAAACCGTACGCGCTAGGCGGGTGAGCGCTGGACCCGGACGATGAACTTGGACCCGGGGTCGTGCGCCGGAACGCACGACCCCGGGTCCGTTCACCAGTCGTCGATATCCTCGCCGATAGCGTCCTGGTCGATCTTGGCGTAGATTCTGGTGGTCTGGATGTCGGCGTGCCGCAGGTGCGCCGCCACCCGCCCGAGGTCGTGAGTCTGCCGGTAGTAGCGCGTACCGGCCCCATGACGCAGGCCATGCACGCCGGCCGAGGCGTAGTCGACCCCCGCACGCTGGCACAGGATGCGGAAGCGCTTGCGGGTGTGGTCGGTGCCCCACGGCAAGACCAACTCCGGGTCCCGCTGGCGGCGCGCCGTAGCCCCGTCCGCCCGGAGTGCCTCGAGAGCCGCGCGCAGGCGCCGTGTCATGCTCACGCGGGCGCGCTTGCCGCCCTTGCCGGCCTTCACTGTGAGCTCGTTGCGGGCCTGGTCGACTTCACGCCAACGCAGCGCCGTCATCTCGCTGATGCGCAACCCGGCATGCGCGCCCAGCAGCACCACCACGCGTTCGGCCGGCTCGGCCAGGTCGAGCAGCCGCTCCACCTCACGATCGCCGTAGGGACGGCGCTTCTCCCAGGGCGGCGTGGGGTCCTTGGCGACCCGTACGTTCTCGAACGGCCGCGCCTCGGTGGCGCCCGCCCAGCGCAGCGCGCGGTAGAGCGTACGCGCCGCGGCCAGCTTCACCTGCAACGTCGAGGCCTGCGGCCGCTCGCCCGAGGCCCCGCTGGACGCGGACTCCAGTCGACGGATGTAGAGAACGCCGGCATCGCGGGTGGGACGGAGCAGGTTCTCGTCCTGCCAGCCCTCGAGCAGGTCCGCGATGCCGCGCCGGTAGGTGCGGAGCGTGTGACGGCTGGCGCGCGCGCCCTTGGAGCCGTGTAGGAACAGGTAGGCTTCGGTGAGCGCCCACAACTCGCCCAGATCGCGGGCGTTGGCGGCACGCGCGGCCCGTCGCCGGAGTTCGTCGGCCGGCAGCGAGGCCCAGCCCTCGGCGCGACCGAGCGCGTCGCCCTGGTAGCGTTGGAGGTCGCTCACTGCGCACCCGGACGGGCGTGCAGGCGCTTTCGTAGGTTCGAACACCTCTTCATGCGGTCATCATAGCGAGACCTGATAAGACGAGTTATCAGGTTTTTTACAGTTTCGAGCCCGGCAACTCACGCCTCCAGCCAATCCAAGGCATCCGCCTTGATCGGCGGCCGCCGCCGATCAAGACTGCGCCGCGACGGCGACCACTCGCAGCGTCTCGCGCCGCCGGGGCGCTGCGACTGTCGCTCGACCCAGGCCGCGAACCCGGTCGCCCGCGGACCCCGGACGGCTTCGAGCGCCCTCCGTCCAGCGTCCCGGCCAGACCGGCGGCGCCACCCGTGCCGCCACCCGTGCCGCCGCCACGGTCGTGACCGGTTCCGCAACGAGCCTCGCGACCAGCAGGCGTCGTCCTCGACCGCTGGACCGTACGGTCGGTCCACCACGTCCCAGCGTCGACCGACCGCTCTATCTACTACGGTGCTTCTCGTCGTGGACGGGCTTTCGTAGGGCGGAGCGGTGCGTCGACGAGGGGTCGGTGGCGGCGATGGTTCGGGGGGGCGGATCTCCGTAATAGATTTGATAATCCTAGACTGCTTGCAGGCCGGCACGCAGGTCGGCGCAAAACGCGCCTCCCGCCCCTTCGACGTCAACCCCTACGGGGTCCCGGCAGTCGCTCTTGCGGCCCGGTCCGCGGAAGCCGACCGCCGGGTCCGGCCGGCAGAGCCAGCCAGCCCCTGGTCCGTCTCCGCAAGATCGGCCTCGATGCGCGCTGCAGCGCGTTGCACGCGGCCGTCGTCGGCGCGCCCGAACCGCACCAGCACCTCGGAGAAGCCAACGGCGTCTCCACAGCGGCAAGCGCTCCGAGCAGGCTTGCGTGCCCGGGTCGGCGAGACCTCCCGGCGGGCGTTCGCCAGGTCCGCTTCGTCGACCGGCCCATCCACCAACTCGGTGAGCGTCAGCCAGCGGGCGCTCGGCTCGTCGCAGGACAGCAGCCAGGGGCGCGGGTCGGCGGGGAGCGGCCCCAGCCATGCGTCCGTCGGGACCCTCGAGCCGCCTTTCGGGGGCCCCTTCGAACGCTTGCGTGCGGGTCGTCGGCGCACTGCCACCGGGTCCCTCGCTTCCTGCGGCCGCGAGCGGCTGCGCCCCCGTCCTGAGTATCGAGCCGCACACGCACGCGCGCAAGGACGCCGGCGCCGCGGGCGCGCGGTCGCGCCTACAGCAGCGTGCCGGTCAGCAAGGTCGCCGCCACGGTGAAGAAGATGATGATGCCGGTGACGTCGACGATGGTCGCCACGAAGGGCGCAGAAGACGCCGCCGGGTCGGCGCCGATGCGCTTGAGCACGATCGGCAGCAACGAGCCCGTCAGCGAGCCCCACAGCACCACCCCGATGAGCGAGAAGAAGATCGTGGCAGCGATGAGCGGCCAGTGCGGGCCATACATGTCGAACGCAAGCGCCCACACGGTGATGCGCGCGAAGCCCACGGTACCGAGGATGAGCCCGAGCGACAGCCCCGCCACCAGCTCCCGGCGCATCACGCGCCACCAGTCGCGAACCGTCACCTCTCCCAGCGCCATGGCGCGCGTCACCAGCGTGGCGGCCTGCGAGCCCGAGTTGCCTCCGCTGGAGATGATCAGCGGGATGAACAGCGACAGCACCACGGCCTTGGCGATCTCGGTCTGGAAGAACCCCATCGCGGTGGCCGTCAGCATCTCACCGATGAACAGCATCACCAGCCACACCGCGCGCTTTCGCACCAGCGCGGGGATCGTGAGCCGCAGGTAGGGCTCGTCGAACGCCTCGACGCCGCCGAGCTTGTGGAAGTCCTCCGTGGCTTCCTCTTCGGCCACGTCCAGCACATCGTCCACCGTGACGATGCCAACGAGGATCCCGCCGGTGTCGGTTACGGGGAGCGCGGTGCGGTCCAGCCTGCGGAACGCGCTGACCGCCTCCTCCTGGTCCTGGGTAGCCTCCAGCGCCACGAACTGCCGGTCCATGAGTGCCTCGATGCGGGTCTCCGGATCGACGAGCAACAGCTCGCGCATCCGCAGGTCGTCGATGAGCCGCCCGCCCTTGGCCGTGACGTAGAGGATGTTGAGGGTCTCGGAGTCGCTGCCGAACTGCCGGATGTGCGCCAGGGCGTCCCCGACGGTCCAGTGCGGCTTGACCGCCACGTAATCGGGCGTCATCAGGCGGCCGACCGAGTCCTCCGGATAGCCGAGCAGGCGCGTGGCCACGCTGCGCTCGTCAGGCGAAAGCAGGTTGAGCAGCCGCTTCGTCACCTTGCCGGGCAGCTCCTCCAGGAGCGCGGTGCGATCGTCGGGCGACATGTCGTTGAGGATGAGTGCCACGTCGCGATCGCCCATCGCCCTCAGCAGGCGTTCCTGGGCATCGACCCTCAGGTATTCGAAGGTGTCGGCCGCGAGGTCCCGGGGCAGGATGCGGAACACCACCGCCTCCGCCTCGTGCGGCAGGTCGTCCATCAGCTCGGCGAGGTCGGGCGGTTCCCGGTCGCCAAGCCGCGTCCGGAGCTCCTCGAAACGCCGCGCTTCGACCAGCTCCAGGAGCTCGTCGCGCTGGGCCTCCAGATCGGGAGCCTGTACCATGTGCCTCACCTCCGCCCGTCGCCGGCGCCGCACACGCAATCTGCCGCGCTACGGCGCCAGAGAAGTCTACCAGCCGCACGCCGCTCTTCCCCGCCGGCGGCGGCCGTCGACGCCACGCATCATGCGCACATCGTCACAAGCAAGATGCTCGTGCGTTTGTGACGGAGGGCGTCGACGCCTCAGTTCAACTCGTCCAACGTGAGCTGGAAGCTCGGCACGAACGTCTCCAGGAAGTACGCCACCTCGGGCTCCTGCGCCGCCGCCAGGTCGGCCCCGATGGCCTGCTCCGCGCGCGCGAACTCCTCGTTGCCCGCCTTGGCCTCCTCCACACACTTGAGGTAAGCGGTGAGCTTGTCCGCGAGCTTCACCAGCCGCCACTCGGCGGCGTCGGCATCCGCCGGGAAGTACAGCTCGCGGTAGTCGGGCCGGAGCGCCGCGGGAAGCATCTTCAGCAGGCGCTCGCGGGCCACGTCACGGATGCCGTCCATCGCCTCGGCGACCCGGGGGTTGAAGTACTTGATGGGGGTGGGCACGTCGCCGGTGATGACCTCCTCGGCGTCGTGGAACACTGCCAGCAAGGCGGTTCTCTCCGGGTCGACCGAACCGCCGTAGAGCCTGTTGCGGATGACCGCCAGGGCGTGTGCCACCATCGCCACCTGCAGGCTGTGCTCCTGGGTGTTCTCTGGACGCGTATTGCGCATCAGACCCCAGCGCAGGATGTATTTCAGGCGAGCCAGGTAGGCAAAGTAGTGGCTGCTCACGCCGGATATCGTACCGTGGGCAACGGAGGGGCCCGCCCGCAGGCTATGAAACATCGCATTGACGCGTGGCGGCGTGCTCCGTAGGCTCTGGTGAACGAGGAGGAGACCGTGAAGCGTCTTGCCTGGATAGCGCTCGGGTTGCTGGCCATCACGCTCGCAGCGTGCGCACCCACCACCGCGGTGGAGACAAACGTGACCCCGACCCTGATCTCCGTCACGCCCCCGCAGTCGAGCGGCGGCACCGTCGTGCTCCAGGGCCGCTACTTCGGCGACGGCCACGGCGGCACGGCGGCCAACAGCTACGTCCTGGTCGGGGCGAACATGAACCGCGAGGGCGGCATGAAGGTGCAGCCGTCGTCGTGGAGCCCCAACCGCATCGAGTTCCCGGAGCCGCAGAACGCGGGATACGGCTTCGTCTTCGTGGTCGTCAACGGCCAGCCGAGCAACGGCCTCCCCGCGAACTTCCCCTGAGCGAAACCTTGCGGGCGGCATCGCGCCGCTCACCGAGCGTGCGGGGTCGCCATCGGCGGCCCCGCTTCTCGTGGTGCAGGCGCTCACACGCACGGTAGACTCGGACCCTATGAAACCGCAAGCCGTGAAGGGCACCCATGACGTCCTGCCCGACGAGCAGCCCCTCTGGCGGCACCTGTTGGGTGCGGTCGAGCGTGAGTTCTCGCGCTCGGGCGTCCGTCAGATCACTACGCCGGTGTTCGAGTACAGCGAGGTCTTCGACAAGTCGGTGGGCGACTCCGCCGATCTGGTCGTGCAGAAGGAGATGTACACCTTCGAGGATCGGGGCGGACGCAGCCTGACCTTGCGGCCGGAGTTCACGGCCGGGGTGCTCCGCGCCTTCATCGAGCACGGCATGCACACCCTGCCGCGCCCCGTGAAACTGTGGAGCGTGGGTCCCCTGTTCCGCGCCGAGAACGTGCAGCGCGGCCGCTACCGCCAGTTCCACCAGATCAACCTCGAGATCGTAGGCCTCTCCCAGGCGCTCGCTGACGCCGAGGCGGTGCAACTCGTGGTTCGCTTGCTGGAACGCGCAGGGTTGCGGCGGCACCGCGTACGGCTGGGGTCGGTGGGCGACCCCGAGGACCGCACGGCCTACAACGCCTATCTCCGCGAGAAGCTCGCTCCACAAGCGGAAGCCCTCTCGGAAACGAGCCGACGCCGGCTGGAGCTCAACCCCATGCGGGTGCTCGACAGCAAGTCCGAGGAGGACCAGGCCCTGCTGGCGGGCCTCAAGCGCCCGCTCGACTTCCTGGGGGAAGCGGCCCGCGCCCACCTGGACGAGGTCCGTCGTTACCTCGACGGCTGGGACGTGCCCTACGAGATCGACCCCGCCATCGTGCGCGGGCTCGACTACTACCGCCGGACCGCGTTCGAGGTCCACTTCGAGGGCATCGGCGCCCAGTCCGCGCTCGGTGGGGGCGGCCGCTACGACGGCCTCATCGAGAGACTCGGCGGGCCGTCGCTCCCGGGCGTGGGTTGGGCGGTCGGCGTCGAACGGATCTTCGACGCCCTGGTGCAGGAAGGGATCACCCCCGCCAACGACAGCGGTCCGGCGCTCTACCTGGTGCCGCTCGACGAACCGGCGGTCCTCGAGGTGACGCGCCTGGCGAGTGCGCTGCGGGAGCAGTTCCGGGTCGAGCACAGCTACCAGCCCCGCAACCCGGGCAAGGGCCTCAAGGAGGCCGACCGCAGTGGCGCGACGTTCGCCGCCCTGCGGGGCAGCAGCGAGCGGGAGCGCGGCATCGTGCAGCTCAAGCACCTGGCCAGCGGGGAGCAGGCGGCCGTCGCCGAGAGCGACGTGATGCGCTACCTGCGGGAGCGCCTGTGAACCGCCGGCAGACGCGCGCGGAGACGCCCGGGGGGCGCGCTCTGATAAGCTCACGGGCATGAGACGGAGCCATTCCTGCGGGGCATTGCGTGCCTCGCATGCCTCCCAGACCGTCGTCCTGCAGGGGTGGGTCAACCGCAGGCGCGACCTCGGCGGGCTCATCTTCTTCGACCTGCGCGACCGCGAGGGCCTCACCCAGATCGTGGTGGAGCCTGACGACGCCGAAGCCTTCGCCGCCGCCCAGGGCGTTCGCAGCGAGTTCGTGGTGGAGATCGAGGGTGAGGTCCGCCTCCGCCCCGCCGACCAGCGCAACAACCGCAACGCGACCGGCGAGGTCGAGGTGGTGGCCAGGAGACTCGAGGTGCTCTCGCCCGCCCGCACGCCACCCTTCCAGGTCGACGGCAGCGTCGATGCCCGGGAGGTCAGCGAGGACCTGCGCCTCAAACATCGCTATCTCGACCTCAAGCGCCCGCAGGCGCTGTCGCCGCTGCGCGTGCGTCACCGCGTGACCAAGGCGATCTGGGACTACCTCGACGACCGCGGCTTCATCCAGGTGGAGACACCGCTGCTCACGCTCTCCACACCCGAGGGGGCGCGCGACTTCATGGTTCCTGCGCGCCTCAAGCCGGGTTCGTTCTACGCGCTGCCGCAGTCGCCCCAGCTCTTCAAGCAGCTCCTGATGATGGCGGGCGTCGATCGCTACTTCCAGGTGGCGCGTTGCTTCCGCGACGAGGACCTCCGCGCCGACCGCCAGCCCGACTTCACCCAGCTCGACGTCGAGATGGCGTTCGTCGATCAAGACGACGTGCTGGAGCTCAACGAGGGGCTCATGCAAGCCGTCGTGAACGCGGCCACGGGCGTCGAGATGTCGACGCCGTTCCCGCGCCTGAGCTACCGCGAGGCGATGGACCGCTACGGGAGCGACAAGCCCGACACCCGCTTCGGCCTGCCGCTTGCCGACGCCTCACCCGCGTTCGAAGGCACCGCGTTCCGGGGTTTCTCCTCGGTGCTCGACGCCGGTGGCGTGGTGAAGGCTCTCCGGGTCCCGGCCTCCCAGGCCGCGCCGTTGACACGACGGGTGCTGGACGAACTGGAAGCGCACGCAAAACGCCACGGAGCCAAGGGGATGGCGTGGCTCCGACGCGGCAGCCAGGACGTCTTCAGCGGCCCGATCGCGAAGTTCCTGGGCGACGGCGAGCGCACGCGGCTGCAGGAGCTGGCGGAGGACGAGGGTGACGTGTTGCTTCTCGTCGCCGATCGTTGGAAGGTTGCCGGCACGGCGCTGGGCGCGGTGCGCAGCCGCCTCCCCGAGCTCCTCGGCATCGACATTCCAGACAGGCTCGAATTCCTGTGGGTCGTGGACTTCCCGCTGCTGGAACAGGATGAAGACGGCGGAGGCTGGACTTACATGCACCACCCCTTCACACGGCCCAACGAGGCCGATCTCGACCGCTTGGAGAGCGACCCGGGCTCGGTGCGGGCGCACGCCTACGACCTGGTCCTCAACGGAAACGAGATCGGCGGCGGCAGCCTGCGCATCCACCGTCTCGACGTGCAGCGCCGCATGTTCCGCGCGCTGGGCTTCAGCGACGACGAGGCCGAACGCCGCTTCGGGTTCTTCCTGGAGGCGCTCTCCTACGGCGCGCCCCCGCACGGCGGAATCGCCTGGGGCCTCGACCGGCTGGTGATGCTGTTGAGCGGGGCTTCGAGCCTGCGCGACGTGATCGCCTTCCCCAAGAATCAACGCGGCGGCGATCCTCTCACCGGCGCTCCATCCTCCGTGGACGAGGAACAGCTCCGGGAGCTGGGGCTCGCCCTGGCAGGCGAACGCGCATGATCCCGGTCGTCGTTCTCGACCTCGACGGTACCCTCATCGGATCGCAGGGCGTGGTGCAGACGTGCGTGTGGGACGCCGCCGAGCGCGTGCGCAAGGCCGGCGTCAAGCTCGTGGTGTGCACGGGCCGGCCGGCGTTCGGCGTCGCGCAGCGGGTCGCGCAACGGCTGGGGCCGACGGCGCCGCACGTCTTCCAGTCGGGCGCCCACATCGCCTACCCCGACGGTGAGACCCTCAAGGCATCGGCGCTCAAGGAGGCTGCTGCCAGGCGCATCATCGAGCAGGCGCGCAAGCTCGGCAGCGTGCTGGAGCTGTACACCCCGAGCAACCTGTTCGTCGAACGCAAGACCGACATGAGCGAGGCGCACGCCAAGATGCTCGGCGTCAACGCCATCGTGCGCGACCTCGAGGACGTGGTGGCCAACGAGCCGGTCGTGCGCGCGCAGTGGATCGTGCCGCTCGACCTTGTCGCCACGGTCACGGGCCTCTCGGGCGACGGCGTGCAGGTGTCCACCGCGACCAGTCCGGCCCTGAAGGACACCGCCTTCGTGAGCGTCACGCGTGAGGGCGTCTCCAAGGCGAGCGCCGTGCGGCACGTGGCGGAGGTGCTCCGGGTCCGGCTCGAGGACATGATGGCGGTGGGCGACAGCCTCGGCGACCTGTCGATGCTGGAGGCCGTCGGACACCCGGTGGTGATGGCGAACAGCGCGCCCGAATTGCTGGAGCGTTTCGCCGACGTGGCCGGCGACGTGGAGTCGTGCGGCGTGGTGGCAGCGCTCGACGAGGCCCTCGCGGCGTCCGGCCGGAGCTGAGCCGCGCCCGGCACGCCGGCCCCTGGTAGACTCGCACGCATGGCTACGACATCGATCCTGCGGCTCCCCGAGCACGTCGGGGAGGCCGTCGAGGTGCGAGGCTGGGTCACCAACCTCCGCTCCAGCGGCAAGATCGCCTTCCTCCAGCTCCGCGACGGTAGCGGCTTCGTGCAGGGCGTCATCACGCGCAGCGAAGCGGGCGAGGCGGCCTTCGAACGGGCTCGTGCCCTCACGCAGGAGACCAGCGTCGTGGTGCGCGGCGAGGTCCGGCAGGATGCCCGCGCGCCGAGCGGGGTGGAGCTCGGCGTCACGGACGTCGAGGTCGTGTCCGCCTCCCACGACTACCCCATCACCCCCAAGGAGCACGGGGTCGACTTCCTGTTCGAGAACCGTCACCTCTACCTGCGGCACCGCGGGCCGTGGGCCATGCTGCGGGTGCGCGACGAGCTGGAGCGCGCCATCCACGACTTCTTCGGTGAGCGCGACTTCCTCCGCTTCGACGCGCCCTTCTTCATGCCGACGGCCGTGGAGGGCACCACCAACCTCTTCGAGATCGAGTTGTTCGAGCAGGACAACGCCTACCTGTCACAGTCGGGCCAGCTCTACGCCGAGGCCGGGGCCCTCGCCTTCGGCAAGGTGTACACCTTCGGTCCCGCCTTCCGAGCCGAGAAGAGCAAGACGCGGCGCCACCTGCTCGAGTTCTGGATGATCGAGCCCGAGGTCGCGTACCTGGAGCACGACGAGAACATGCAGCTCCAGGAGGAGCTGGTGGCCTACCTGGTAGGACGCGTACTGGAGCGTCGTTCGCGTGAGCTGGAGCTACTCGGTCGCGACCCCCGGCTGCTGGAGCCGAGCGCGGCGGGCGGCTTCCCGCGGCTGAGCTACGACGAAGCGCTGGGGTTGCTGGCCGACAAGGGCGAGACGCTGGAGTGGGGCGCGGATTTCGGCGCTCCCCACGAGACGCTGCTGGGCGAACACTTCGACCGCCCGGTGCTGGTGGAGCGCTGGCCGACGGCGACCAAGGCGTTCTACATGCAGCCGGTCGAGGGAGATCCCACTCGTGTGCTGTGCGACGACATGATCGCCCCCGAGGGGTACGGCGAGATCATCGGAGGATCGCAACGCATCCACGATCTGGCGCTGCTCGAGGAGCGCATCGCCGCCCACGACCTGCCGGCGTCGGCGTTCGGCTGGTACCTCGATCTGCGTCGCTTCGGGAGCGTGCCGCACGCCGGCTTCGGTCTCGGACTGGAACGCACGCTGGCGTGGATCGTCGGCGCCAAGCACCTGCGCGAGGTCGTGCCCTTCCCGCGCATGCTCACCCGCATGTACCCCTGAGCGCCTCCCCCGGAGGTCCGGCGCACCGTCAGCACCGGCCCGGCGGGCCTCCGGGCCGGCCGCCGCCGTCCGCACGTCCGGGTCCGGAGGGCCAGGCTCAGAGAGCCGAGTCCACCGCCACGTGTCCGAGCAGCGTGTGCGCAGGCCGGCCGTCGCGAAGGAACCGCACCTCGTCGGCGCCGTTGTTCAGCACGGTCTGCCGGATGGAGTGCAGGAGCTGCAGCTCCTCCCCCACCCCCACCGCGACCGGCGCGCTCTCCCGCAGATCGAGCACCGCCACCTGCTTGCGGTTGACCTGCTGGACGTATACCTCGGGGATGTCGAGCCCCTGCGGCCAGCTCCCTGCCTGATCCATCGCCTTCTGCAAGGCTCCCAGGATGCTCTGCAGGCGCTCGGCCGGGTCCGAAGACAGCGTCAAGGTCACGAAGTCGGGGCGTGCCAGACCGCCGGGATCGACGAGTTCCAGACGCACCTCCTGGCTCTGCTCCTGCACCTGCGCTTGCGCCGGCTTGAGGTCGACGGGGCGCGGGCTGGCCACGTGCGCACCGTGGCCGCCGAGGAAGAACACCAGGCTCGCCAGGAAGATCAGCGCCGCCACTGCCACGAAGGGCGTCGCGAACCGCCGCCAGCGGGCGAGCCCGCGCCGTCTCGGCTCGCTCATGGGGTGGCACCTCCCGAGCCGAGCAGCGTCGTCAGCGCGCTCGCCAGATCGGCGGCCAGCCCGCTGGAGGCAAGATCCTGCGGGCTGAACTCGAGCAGGATGCCCCTACCGGCCGCGCCGCCGAGAACGTACAGGGGCGCCCCGCCGGTGTCGCTGGACCGGTATCCGCCGTTCCGGAAGAGCTGGGTCCCCAGACCTTCGGCGAAGCTCCGGCCGACGTCGAGCTGAGGCACCAGGCCGAGCAGGATCTTGCGACGCAGGGCGTTCACGTCCTGGCTCTGCACCGCGCTCTGAGCGTTCTTGCGGACAGCGGCGTCGAGCGAGCTCACACCGCTCGCGTCCGAGAGATAGTAGGCGTGGAACTGTCCCGCGGGAAGCACCGCAGCGTGGACGGACACGAACAGGTCGGCACCCACACCGTCGCGCGAGCGCGTGGCGGCATCGACCGTGAAGTCACCGGTGCGCGTCAGCGACACGTTGAATCCCCGTGCCTGCAGGGCCTTCTGGAGCTGGTCGGCGAACGCCAGCGTGAGCGAGGCCTCGCTGCCGTACCCCGGGAAGTTGATGCCCGGGTCCTTCCCGCCGTGACCGGGGTCGATCACGATATGCGCGCTCGTCTGTACGCTCGTGCCCTTGGGCGTGAACGCGACCACCAGGCGGAAGCCGTTGCCGTCGGGGAGGCTGTAGACCTGGTAGGAGGTGCCCGGCGCGAGCTGCACGCGCACATCGGTGCCTCCCCCCGACGTTCCGGCGTCGGCCCGCACGAACGCGTCCCCAACCACTCCGCTCACATCCGACGCGACGCTGGTACGGTCGAAGTGGAGCTGCAACGTCGCCACCGGCTCGTTGAAGAAGGTCGAGGTACCGACCGGTGCCGACACGCGAACCACGAGGCGCTGCTGCGGACCGCTACCCTCCGTGGTGAGGGCGGTGATCTGCGCCCGGGGTTGGACCACCACGACCATGTGGTCCTTCTGGAGGTAAGCCACCTTGCCGCCGAGCGCCTCGGCCACGGGCTTGACCGGTACCAGCACATCGCCGCTCTGGAGTACGGCGGCCGGACCGTCGAGGGCTCTGCCATCGAGGTGCAGCGCTGCGCCCGCACCGCCGGCCTGGGCCGGATCGCTCACGACCTTCACCGCAAGGACGTGACCGCCGAGTTGGAGCGTGGCAACGGTGGTGTCGGCATCGGTGTAGAAACGGGCGCCGAGGGCGCTGGCCAGGGCCGCAGCGGGTGCGTAGCTGGTGCCCGCGACCAGCTCGGTGGTGTTGCCGTCGACCGTCACGCCGTTGACGACCAGGGCGTTCTGGGCGACCGCCATGACCGAGAACGTAAGCAACAGTGCCACGAACAGGCGTGGAAGCCAGCGCCGCAGGCGGACGCTCACGTTTCGCGCTCGCGGCGGCTCATGGCCCGATCGATCTCGCGCTGCGCATCCTTCTTGGCCTCCGTGCGACGCTTGTCGTGAAGCTTCTTGCCGCGCGCCAGCCCGATCTCGATCTTGGCCCAGCCTTCCTTGAAGTAGAGCTTGAGCGGTACCAGCGTCAGCCCCCTGCGTTCCAGTCCCCGCGCGATCTCGGCGATCTCGCGCCGTTTCAGCAGCAGCTTGCGGGCCCGCAGCGGGTCGTGGTTGTTGTAGCTCGCCTCGGTGTACACGGGGATCGTCATGCCCTCCAGGAACACCTCGCCGCCGCGGACGCGGGCGAAGGCCTCGGCGATGGAGCCTCCCCCCTGCCGCAGCGACTTGACCTCGCTGCCGGTGAGCTCCATGCCCGCCTCGAAGCGCTCGAGGATCTCGAAGTCGTGGTTGGCTCGGCGGTTTCTGAGCATGGGGCAAGTCCGGTGCACATGATAGCCAGGGCGCGTGAGAAAGGCAAAGCGCGGCGGGCATCCGAACCGAAGATTTCACGAGTTCACGAGATCACGGCATGTACTCCTGTTCACGAAGAGCGGGCGTCGATGTCGGCTCCGGTCGTCACTCCAGCAACTCCCCCACGTCGCGCGGATCGACGTCCACACGCAGACGGGCGCGCCCCATCCTGGGCGGAAGGCCCGCCAGGATCTGCTCCAGGCGGTCGGGGGCGGACACGCGCAGCAGCACCTGGAAGGCGTAGCGTCCCTTGAGGCGTGCCACCGGGGCGGGTGCCGGACCCAGCACCTCGTCGTCCTCGGCGCCGCGACGACGCAGCTCCTCGGCCAGGGCGGCGGCGGCCTCGGCCGCTGCGCCCCGCTCCCGAGCGGCGAGCTGCAGCTTGGCCAGCGCTCCGAAGGGAGGGTAGGCGAACCTCCGGCGCCGCTCCAGCAGTTCGCCCACCAGAACCTCCACGGCCGGGTCCGGCGGATCGGCGGCAAGGGCCCGCAAGACGGGGTGCTCCGGTTGGTAGGTCTGCACCAGCACCAACGGGCGCCGGCGCGCCGAGAGCTCCCCCAGCTCCAGCATCATCCGCAGCGCCTCCTCCTCTGCCCGGAAGTCGGCGAGCGACAGGTGCGTGTCGAACAGCGTCAGTGCCACCAGGGAAAGGGCGGGAAGCGGCGGAAGCCGGAGCACCGCGGTCGTACCCACCACCACGCCCGGCTCTCCCGCCAGCAGTGGCGCGAGGTCATCGCGCCGATCCCGATCGAAACGCAGCACCTTCAGGCCATCCAGCATGCCGGCGAGCTGCTCGGCGACCCACTGCGTGCCGGCTCCCCGCAACGGTGCAAGTACCGTCGCGCCGCAGGAGGGGCAGGCTGCGGGCGGAGCTTGCTCGTGGCCGCACTGATGACAACGGAGCCGCCCGTCCTGGCGGTGGTAACGCAGACTCAGGTCGCAGTTGGGGCATTGCGCAGTCCAGCCGCACGCCTCGCAACCAAGCGCCGCCGAGAAGCCGCGACGCGGCGCGATCAGCACCGCCTGCCGACCACGCTCCCGGACCTGCTTCAGCACCCGAACGAGATCGGGATGCAACGGCCAGTTCCCGCTACCCCCCATGTCGGCCGCATGGAGCCGCAGCCGCGGTAGCGGCAAGGTCCTGCGCGTGCCCTCGGGGAGGCGCACCAGCGTCTCCGGACCGGCGACCACGTCGGTGAGTGTGAGCGCAGCGCCACTCGCACGTGCCAGCTGCGCGGCCGCGTCCGTGACGAAGAGCCGGGCGCCCGCTTGCAGCTTGTAGCTGGCGCTGGCCGCCTCCGTAACGACCACCCGACCCAGGCGCGGTGCCGGCGCCAGCAACGCCAGGTAGGTGCCGAGCACGACCACCGGCCCCGACGACGGGAGCTCCTCGAACAGCCGCAGGCGCTGCTCGTCGTCGAGATCGCTGGAGAGCACGAACAGCGGGAGTGACGCCAGCGCCTCGGCGGCCTCGCTCAGGCGTGTCTGCTCCGGCGCCAACACGAGCACGCTGCGTCCACCGTCCAGATCGCTGCGCAGGCGAGGCAGCAACGCCGCCAGACGCTGGCGGCGCAGGCCTCCGAGCACCCCGCCGTCGCCGGCAGGCGGCACGGCGTCGGGAGGCGCCGGGGGCGGCGGCGGCGCGTCGAGCGAAGGGCGCGGGAGGGTCGGCGGCGGAGCCTCCACCTCCCGGTACGCGGCGTACCCCTTGCTCACCAGCGCCCGCACGGCACTCTCGGGAACGTCGGCGTCGCGCGCGAGCTCCGCTGCGCTGTCGACGGTCTCCAGCTCCCATAGCCTGTCGAGCGCGACGCGCTGGTTCGCGCGCCGTGCCCCCTGCAGCCCCTCATCCACGGGCATCAACGGCGCCAGCACGCGTACGGTCGGCCGGACGCGCACCACGTGCTCCTCGACCAGGCCCTGCGCGCGCAACCAGTCGAGGTGTTCGAGCGACATCGTCGACGCCTCGACCCAGTCGGCGTCGCGCTCCAACCCCGGCACGTCCACCCCCGGCAGGGGCCGAATCAGGTGGCGGAGCGGATCGCGGAACCCCCACGGAACGAGCGTGGCGAGCGCCACGCCGGCGGGAACGGCGGCGCGGCGCGCGATCTGCAGCAGCGCGCCGACCGCCTCGGGCGCCACGAAGGGATCGTGATCGAGCCCGTCGATCGCCTCGCGGAGCTCCATGCCGCGGCCCGCAGGCACGTCGCGCCGTCCCACCACCAGTCCGACCCGCGCACCTCCCTGCCAGGGAACGGCCACGCGCCCGCCGACCGTCACGGGCTGCCCCGATGAGGGCGGCAAATAGGTGAGCGGCTCGAGCGGGAGCGGCACGAGCACCTCGATCGCGGTGGGCACGGGCCAGTCTACCCAGTCGCCGGGGCCGCTCTCGCCGCCGCCGAGCGCCCATCGGGGCCCCTCGAGCCGCGCCTCCGGTCGGTATAGTGTCGGTCATGACCAGCGCCAAGGGAGGCTACCGGGAGGCGGGCGTGGACCTGGCGTCGGCGGACGATGCCCTCGCTCGGGTCAAGGAGCTCGTGGCGAGCACCTACACACCTGGCGTCCTCAAGGGGCTCGGGGCCTTCGGCGGGCTGTTCGAACTGCCGCAGGGCCTGGAGCGCCCCGTGCTGGTGGCCTCGACCGACGGCGTCGGCACCAAGACCATGGTGGCGATGCGGCAGCGAGCCTACCCGGGGATCGGCCGCGATCTGGTCGACCATTGCGTCAACGACATCCTCGTGCAGGGCGCGAGGCCGCTGTTCTTCCTGGATTACGTCGCCAGCGCGAGGTTGGAGCCGGCGGTGACGGCGGCGGTGGTGGAGGGCGTGGCCGACGGCTGCCGCGCCAACGGTGCAGCGCTGCTGGGCGGCGAGATGGCGGAGATGCCGGGCGTTTACCGGAAGGGCGAGCTCGACGTCGTGGGCACCATCGTCGGCATCGTGGAACGGCGTGCCGTCGTCGACGGTTCGGCCGTTCGCGAAGGGGACGTCGTGCTGGGACTGGCGTCGGGCGGTTTGCAGACCAACGGCTTCAGCCTGGCCCGCCGCGTGCTGGCCGACGCCTTGGACGAGCCCTTCGGAGACGGAACGGTCGCCGACGCCCTGCTGGCGCCGCACCGTAGCTTCCTCCCGGCCGTCACTCCGCTCCTCGCCGAGGCCGGTCTGGTGCACGCGATGGCGCACATCACCGGCGGCGGTCTGCCGGGCAACCTGCCACGCTCGCTGCCCGACGGGCTGGGCGCGGTGGTGGACCGCGGGAGCTGGCAAGAGCCCGCCATCTTCGGCCTCATCCGTGAGCGCGGCGCCCTCGACGACGACGAGATGGCGCGCGTGTTCAACCTGGGGGTGGGCTTCGTGCTGGTGGTGCCGCCCGATCGTGTCGAGCAGGCGCGGCGCCTGTGCCCCGAGCCCCTCATGCCCATCGGCCGCGTCGAGCGCGGCGCGGGCGTCCGTTTCCGCTAGTCCCTCACCGCAGCCAGGGGCCGGCCAGTGCCGCCCCGAGCATGTCGATCAACACCACCACGACGACGAGCGCAAGGGCCTGGGCGCGTGCCGCGCGGGTGCGGTGGCCGGCAAGCCTGACCGCCCACGCCAGGCCCGCCACCTGCGTCGCCGCCTGCCAGCGCGGGGCGCCGCCCAGC
Source organism: uncultured Trueperaceae bacterium (assembly GCA_963783895.1). GTDB lineage: Bacteria > Deinococcota > Deinococci > Deinococcales > Trueperaceae > JASBRS01. Next base: position 25,203 of record CAWAPF010000008.1, on the reverse strand, counting down.
AGCAGCGCTCCTCCCACCACGAGCAGCCAGACGACCGCCGTCAGCCGCCAGGGAACGACGGGTCTGCGCTCGGCGCGCGTGACGGCGGCGGGACCGTGAGCGAGCGGGAGCGGGGGGTGGGGGTGGCTGGGTGCGGGCATGGGCTGCGCCACGGCGTCGCGACCCCTCAGGGGGATCGCTGCAGCGGGCCCTCAGCCTAGGACCGTACGCCCAACGGAACTCTTACGGTCGTCACCGCCGACGCTCGGTCAGTCGCCGTTGCGGCGGCTGACGACGCCGGGGCCGTCGCCGAGCGCGCCGCGCGTCGCCGGTGTCTCGGTGAGCTTGGGGTTGAGGGCGGGCAGCGTTACGGTGAACACCGTTCCCTCCCCCACCCGGGACTCCACCGCTACGCTGCCGGCGTGCTGCTGCACGATCCAGCGCACGATGGCGAGCCCCAGGCCGGACCCGTTGCCACGTCCGCTGCGTGCGCCGTCCACACGGTAGAAGCGGTCGAACAGGTGCGGGATGGCCTCGGGTGGGATGCCGGGCCCGTCGTCCAGGATCTCCAGCTTCACCTCCTGCCGTTCCCGTGCCACTCCGATGGTGATGTGCTTGGCGCCGGCATTGATGGCGTTGTGGATGAGGTTGAGCACCACCTGCTTGAGCCGGCTCTGATCGCCGCGCACCTCGAGCACCGGCATGGCGGTGTCGACCTCGATGACGGCGTCGCCGGCGACCGGAGCGACCTCCATGTGCACCGCTTCGAGCACCTCGATCAGGTTCATGGGCTCGAGCTGGATGGAGAACCCGGCATCGGCCCGGGCGAGCTCGAGGAGGTCGTTGACGAGCTTCGCCATGCGCTCCGCCTCGCGGCGGATGACGGTCAAGGAGTCGCTCTGCGCCTCGGTCGGATGGGTCCTCCTGAGCAGGTAGTTGGCATGCCCGACGATGGCCGTCACCGGCGTGCGCAGCTCGTGGCTGGCATCGGCGGTGAAGCGTCGCTGCGTCTCGAAGGACTCCTGCAGGCGGTCGAGCATGTGGTTGATGGTGACCGCCGTCTCGCGGATCTCGTCACGGCTGGTCGGGGTGGGGACGCGCTGCGAAAGGTCGCGCCCGGAGACCCGGGCGGCCGCCGCCGTCACGCGCTTCAACGGCTGCAGGGCACGGCTCGACAGCAACCACACCCCCGCCCCGAACGCCAGGAACGCCAGCAGGACGGTCAGGACCAGGTTGCGGGCGAGCTGGTCGAGCGTGCGGGCCACCGTGCTCGACGGGATGCCCACGAAGGTCACGGCTTCGAAGGTGCGCGACTGGGCCGGGAAGTAGAGCGTGCCGAGCTCCGCCAGCACGGTGAGTTGCTCCCCTCCCGCCAGCGACACCACCGAGGTGGCGTGCCCCTTGCCGAGCAGGTCGGAGAGCGCCGTATTGGGCATGAGCGCGACCAGCGAGTCCTCGGTCGGGTTGGCGCGAGGGTAGTCCGACGGGCGGTAGGGGAAGCCGTCGCGGATGCCCTGCACCGTCTCGGGGACCTTGTTGGCCGACCCCAGCAAAATGATTTGATAATACGCGTCGCTGGGGAGCTTCTGCAGCCCCTCGCGCACCGGTACGGTGCCGCTCGTCAGGTCCGTCAGGGCCTGCTGCGCACGGTCCTCCAACGCCGAGGTCAGCGAGCGCTCGGTCAGGATGTAGACCGACACGGCCACGCCACCCAGGATCAGCGCGATGAACACGCTGAAGAACAGTGTCAGACGGAGGCGCAGGGACATACCGAGCCTATTCCTCGCGCAGCACGTAACCCACGCCGCGCACGGTGTGGATCAGCCGCCGTTCTCCTTCCTTCTCGAGCTTGCGGCGAAGGTAGCCAACGTAGACGTCCACCACGTTGCTCCCGCCGGTGTACTCGGGCCACACCTTCTCCTCGATCTCGAAGCGGTTGAAGACCTTGCCCGGGTTGCGCGCGAAGAGCTCGAGCAGCTCGAACTCCTTGGCCGACAGCTCGATGCGGCGGCCGTCGCGGAACACCTCACGACCGTCGAGGTTCATCACCAGATCGGCCACGCGGACCTCGCCCGTGACGGCGGGGTTCACGCGACGCAGGTGGGCGCGCACCCGGGCGAGCAGCTCCTCGATGCTGAAGGGCTTGACCAGGTAATCGTCCGCCCCCGAGTCGAGCCCGGTGACCTTGTCGTCCACCGAGTCCTTGGCCGTGAGGATGATGATCGGCGTGTTGCTCGTCTTGCGGATGCGGCGCGCCACTTCCAGGCCGTCCAGCACCGGCAACATCAGGTCGAGCACCACCAGATCGGGGTTGAGCTCACGGAACTTCGAGAGACCGGTGACCCCGTCGAAGGTGACAACGGTGTCGTAGCTCTCGGCCTGGAGCTCCAGGTCGATGAACTTCGCGATCTCCTTTTCGTCTTCAACGATCAGGATGAGGGGTCTGCGCTCCATGAAGGGCATTATGCCGCCCGTTCTCATGAGAGTCTTGATGAGCGCGACGTTCCCGGCGCGACGCGGCCTACCCGGACGCCGTTCCGTCCTCCTGCAATGGGATGGTCTCCTGCACGATGATCGTTGTCTGGAGCACGCTTTCTGCCCACGCCTGCGCGCCCGGGAGCGAGTGGTCGCGCCAGTTGCCGCAGGTCTTCTCGCTGCATCCGGGGATGGGACCGTCGTGGCGGGTCACGTCCAGCAGCGCGGCCTCGAAGGCAACGCGGACCTGTTCGATGTCGGGCTCCCCCATGACGGTGAGGTAGAAGCCGGTGCGGCAGCCCATCGGGCTGGCGTCCACGATGGTGGCCGGCAGACGGTCGCGCAGGTAGCCCGCCAGCAGGTGCTCCATGGTGTGCAGCGCGGCGGTCGGGACCTCGGCGCGGTTGGGTTGCACCAGGCGCAGGTCGAACTTCGAGACCACGTCGCCGTGCGGTCCTTGATAGCGGCCCGCGTGGCGCACGTACGGTGCGCGGACCCGGGTGTGGTCGAGGTCGAAACTGGCGACTCGGGTGACGGGTTCCATGCCGGCAGTATACGGGCCGCCCGCCCGGCCGACCGGCCCGCGAACCGGGCGGGCAACGGCCCCTAGCCAGAAAACGCGGCGCCGGTTACACTGGGCCCCGGCCCGACATCGGCAAGGCAGCGGCCTGGACACAACCATGAGCACGCGATACGCACGGGGACGGAATCAGGGAGGCCGACGCAGCGCCAGCGTGGCGGCGGGGACCGACGAGCCCTACCGCATCACGCCGACCGATGAGCGCGTCGCCATCTTCATCGACGGCAGCAACCTCTACAACGGCATGCGCGAGAACCTGCAGAATACGCGGGTCAACATGGCGGAGTTCATCGAGCAGCTCCGTCGCGAACGCCCGCTGTTCCGCACCTACTACTACAACGCCACCCTTACCGACGACTACGACGAGGACCTGCGCGACGGCCAGCAGCGCTTCTTCGAGTCGCTGCGGCGCATCCCCTACGTCACCGTTCGCCTCGGACGGCTGCATCGGCGCCAGGACGGCTCGCTGGTGGAGAAGGGGATCGACGTGGCACTGGCGGTGGAAGCGCTGGCGCTCGCCTACCAGGACGCCTACGACTCCGCCCTGCTGGTCTCGGGCGACGGCGACTACGTGGAGCTGGTCGAAGGCATCAAGCGCACCGGCAAGCACGTGGAGTGCGCCATGTTCAAGAACCAGTCGGCCGGCATCCTGCTCGAGTACGTGGACATCTTCCAACCGCTCGACGACCTCGACTGGTCCCGCATCCTGTTCTGACCGCGCGTCGGTCGCCCGATGGCGGCCACCGCAACGGCCGAGCCCGAGGGCCGCTCGCGCGCCGCGTTCAGCCCCGCATGCGGTCGACCACCGGCTCGAGCCCGCGCGCCTCGTCGATGAAGAGCTGCAAGTGCGGGAACGGGATCTGGATGCCCGCCCCGTCGAGGGCCTCCTTGGCGCCCTCGACCAGGCCGGCGCTCACGACCGGCTCGACGGCGATCGTCTCCGGCCCGATCCAGGCGAGCATCACCAGGTTCACCGACGACGCCCCCAGCTCCTCCACCAGCACCGACGGCACGTGCATGCCGTCCTGCAGTACCTGCGGGTGCCGTCTCAGAACCGGCATCAGCGCCTCGCGCGCGGCCCGAGCGGACTCCTTGTAGGCGATCCCCACCGGCACGCGCAGCCGCAGCGGCCCGCCGGCAGACAGGTTGACGATCTCCGCCGACGCCACCTTGGCGTTGGGGATGGAGCTGTGCACGTTGTCGCGCGACACCACGCGGGTGGTGCGGAGGCTGATGCGCTCGACCCGGCCCACCTTCCCGGCGAGCTCGACCCAGTCCCCGATACGGAAGGGGCGCTCGATGAGCAGCGTGACACCCGAGATGAAGTTCGACAGCGTGTCCTGCGCCGCGAACCCCACCGCGATCCCGACGACGCCCAGTGCGGTGACGACCCCCAGCACGTCGACGCCGAACTGGTCCATGACGGTGACCACCGCCAGGGCGGCCACGACCACGCCCACCACGTTCCGCAGGAGTTGCACCAGGGAGCGGTCGAGGCCCGCGCGGGCGGTGGCGTTGGACAGCAACCGGTGCGCTATCAGCCAGGCCGCGTAGTAGACGAGCGCGAACAGCGCCGCGGTGGCGACGCGACCGAGCACCGTGGTGGCGACGCCGAACTGCGCCAGCACCGCCAGCGACGCCAGCAGCGTGACGGCGTAGGCGAGCGCTCGCCGCAGCATCGTCACGAGGTCGAAGGGCACGCGCAGGCGCCGGCCCGCCACCTCGAGCAGGCGTGTCAGGATGGCGTAGGCCGCCCCGAACAGCAGCAGCAGCAACAGCGCCACGATCAGCTCGGTGGCGAGCGTGGCCAGCGCGCCACCGCTGGCCACGCCCTGCGGCCCGAAGGGGCCGAGCGCCCGCATCAGGCTCTGCCGAAGCTGCTCCCACACACTGGCCAGGAAGCCGCCCGCCCCGCTCACGCGGGTGCTCCGGTCGTGCTCGGCGGTCGGACCCGGCGCCGACAGCGCCGCGCCTCCCACCCCGTGGCGCGGCCCCCGATCGGCGAGGGCGGCGCGCCTGTCAACGTCTGCGTCATGACGTTCCCCTCCTCGCCGCGAGTATACGGGCGCGCCGAAGACCCGCGACCGGGCCCGCGTGCTAAGATTTTCCTTCGCAGTGTGGGCTGTCTGGCCGCGGGGAGTCCGAAAGGGCTGCCTGAGGAAAGTCCGGGCACCACAGGGCAGGGTGCCAGCTAACGGCTGGGCGCGTAAGGCGACGGCACGTGCAACAGAGAGCAGACCGCTTCGTGTCGGTCGGGCCCTCGAAAGCCCGGCGGCGCGCAGCAAGGGTGAAACGGTGCGGTAAGAGCGCACCAGTGCCCCTGGTAACAGGGGCAGCTAGGTAAACCCCACCCGGTGCAAGGTCCGATAGGGAGAGAGAGCCTGCCCGGCTCGTCACGATCTCCGGGTTGACCGCTCGAGGCGCGCGGCGACGCGCGTCCCAGATAGATGGCCAGAGTCCTGCCGCCGTCCGCTCTTGCGGTCGACCGGCGGGTCCCAGAACCCGGCTTACAGGCCCACCTGCTACGGGGCGATCCTTCGGGGTCGCCCCCTTCTCATGCCGTCTCCAGGCTCCCCAGCCGTAGCCGCACGGCCGTGTCCCGCACGGCCGTGCGTCGGTCGTGCGTCGCGGAGCGCTCCGGTGGGAGCGGCGGGGAACTCGGCGTCGACTCCGGCACGTCGGTGGGGCCGCTGTGGGGCAGCGTCCGGCCAATGGGGCCCATCCGTGAGGAACGGTGGGAGAACGTGGGAATCTGTGGTAAAGTACCCCCAAGCGGAGCGAGGCGGTGGGTGCGCCGCATCCACGCGGAACGAGGAGCGACCAGGGCATGCCGTTCGGGGAATTCCAGTACGCGGTGGACGACAAGGGCCGGGTGATCATGCCCCCCGCCTTCCGCGACTTCGTGGAGGACGGCATGGTCGTCACCCGCGGCATGGAGGGCTGCCTCTACGTCTTCCCCGTGGCCTCCTGGCAGCGCATCGAGACCCGCCTCACCGAACTCCCTCTGACCGACCCGGAAGCGCGCAACTTCGTGCGCTTCTTCTACTCGGGCGCGGCCAAGGCGAAGCTCGACTCCGCCGGGCGCATCACCCTGCCCGCGACACTGCGCGCTTTCGCCGAGGTGGAGGGCAACGTGGTCGTCGCCGGCGCGCCCAACCGGCTGGAGGTCTGGAACGAGGACCGCTGGCTGCGCAACCTCACCGCCGTGCAGGCACAGCCGCCGGCGCCCGACCTGCTGCGGGAGCTCGTGGGATGAGCGCCGCCGCGCAGCAGGCCCACCGCCCCGTGATGGTGGCTACGGCCCTGGAATACCTGCAGCCGCGCGCCGGCGTCTGGATGATCGACGCCACCTTCGGCGCCGGCGGGCATACCCGCGCCCTGCTCGAAGCGGGCGCGAACGTTCTCGGCATCGATCAGGACCCCCGGGCCACCGACCACGTCGGCCCGCTCGCCGACGCCGACGCCTTCGTGTTCGCCGCGGGCAACTTCCGCGACATGGAACGGCTGGCACGATCGCACGAGCTCTCCGCCGTCGCCGGCATCCTCCTCGACCTGGGGGTCTCGTCGATGCAGCTCGACGAGGGGGAGCGCGGTTTCGCCTTCCGCGCCGACGGACCGCTCGACATGCGCATGGACGGCGCCGGTCCCAGCGCCGCCGACATCGTCAACGAGGCGCCCATGGAGGAGATCGCAGCGCTGCTGTGGCGCTACGGCGAGGAGCGGCACAGCCGCCGCATCGCCCGCCGCATCGTGGAAGCGCGCGAGCGCGCGCCGATCCTCACGACCGGCCGCCTGGCCGAGGTGGTGGCCTCGGCCTATCCCGGCGGCCCCCGCCGCGCCCACCCGGCACGGCGCACCTTCCAGGCTCTACGAATCCATGTCAACGACGAGCTCGGCGCCCTCCAGGAGGGTCTCGAAGCCGCTGCCCGGCTGCTCGAGCCCGGGGGTCGGCTGGTCGTCATCAGCTACCACTCGCTGGAGGACCGCATCGTGAAGCGCTTTCTGAACGACTCGCCCCGCGTGCACGCGCTCACCAGGAAGCCCCTGACGGCGGGCGAGGCCGAGGTGGAGGCCAACCCGCGGGCCCGCGCCGCCAAGCTCCGCGCCGGCGAGAGGACAGAAGCGTGAATCGCATCGCCCGGCGCGCCGTTCCCCTCTACCTCGGCCTGCTGTTGCTGCTGAGCGCGGTCGGGCTGGTGAACCAGGGGCTCTACCACCACCAGATGAACCTGATCGACCAGCGCCAGAAGCTGCTCGACTCGGTCGCCAACCTACGGCTCGGGGCCGCCGGCGTGAACGGGCCGCTTGCGGTCACGCAGTGGGCGGACGCGCACGGCATGGTGCCGGCACCGGAGGCCTCCAACGTCGGCGCCGTGGCGCCCGGCCCTGCCCCCCGGCTCACGCTGCCCGACAGCGGTCTGGAGATCCGCACGGTATGGCACTGAACGCGAGGAAGAAGAGCGATCCGACGGAGCTGCGCTTCACGCGCCGCGGCCTCATGTCCGTCCTGCTGGTCGTGCCGCTGCTGGCCGCTCTGTTCGGTTTCGCCAGTCAGCAGCGGGGCGCCCCCAGCTTCCCGGCGCCGCCGGCCGACACCCCGGTGCGCGGCAAGATCCTCGCCTCGGACGGCACCGTACTGGCCTACGGCCCCGCCAACGACCGCCGCTACCCGCAGGGCACGCTGGCGGCCAACCTTCTGGGATTCACCGGGCAGGTCCAGCCCGACGGGCGCTACGGACTCGAGGGCCTCGAATACCGCCTCGACCGGCGTCTCCAGGCCGGTCAGGACGTGCACTTGACCATCGACCCCACTCTGCAGGCGGCAGCCGAGACCAACCTGAAGCGCGTCGCCCAGAAGAACCAGGCAGCCGACGGCATGGCCGTCATCCTGGAGATCGGCACCGGACGCATCCTGGCAGCGGCCAGCTACCCGAGCTTCGACCCCAACCACTGGCGGCAGGCGAGCAACAACGACATGATGGACCGCCCGTTCGCGCAGGAGTACGAGCCGGGCTCGGTCATGAAGCCGTTCGTGGTGGCCGGCCTCATCCAGGACGGTCTGCTGAACCCGAACGAGATCATCCCGGCTCCCATGAGCGTACACGTGGGCGACAAGACCTTCCGGGACGTGGAGTGGCACAAGCCGGAGCTGTCGATCCCCGACGTCCTGCGCTACTCCAGCAACGTCGGCATGATCCACCTGACCTGGCGCTTCACGCCGCAACAGCTCCACGGCTGGCTCGCCCGCTACGGCTTCGGCCAGCCGCTCGACCTGACGAGCATCTACGCTACTTCCGGCATCCTCAACCCCTGGCAGAACTGGGTACCGCAGGACCAGGCCTCCAACACCATCGGTCAGAACGTCTCGACCACAGCGGTCCAGCTGGCCGCTGCCTACAGCATCCTGGCCGACGGCGGAGTCTACGTGCCGCCCCGGTTGGTGCAGGGGGCGAGCCTTCCCCCGCCCCACCGCGTCCTCGACGCCCACGTGGCCGACACCGTCTTCAAGATGCTGGTACACGTGGTGGATGCCAGCGATCTGAAGTACTCGAAGGTGCCCGGCGTGAGCGTGGCCGGCAAGACCGGTACCGCCGATATCTACGATCGCCGCCTCGGCACCTACCCCAAGGGCGAGTACTCGATCACCTTCGCGGGGGTCTTCCCCGCCGATCACCCCCGCGTGGTCACCATCGTCACCCTCCAGAAGCCGCAGGTGGGCAGCAAGACCAGCACCTGGGTCGCAGCGCCGCTGTTCCGCGCCATCGGGAGCGAGGTCGTGGCGCACTGGGGGTTGGCACCGGGCAGCGTCGCCCTCGCCGACAGCCGGCCGTGAGCCAATGCCGTACGAGGGGGGTCGTGAGCGCGTTGTGTAAAGTAGTCATGATATGGACGCCGGACCGCCCATGAACGCCGTCGACCTGACGCTCCTGCGTGAGCTGGGCCCGGTCTCCGACCCGACCGCGACGCTGCCGCCGGGCACCGGCGCGGCCTTCCACTCCGGCCGCGTGCGACCGGGCGACGTCTTCTTTGCTCTCCCGGGCCAGCACGGCCACGGCATCGCCCACGCCGAGGAGGCCCTCGCCCGCGGCGCCGCCTTCATCGTGTCCGACCTGCCGCACGAGCGCGGCGTGGTCGTCGACAGCCCGGGGGAGCGGCTGCTCGAGCTCGGGCGCCGCGCCCGACACGGCCTGCGCGGACCCGTCGTCGGGATCACCGGTTCCGCGGGCAAGACCACCACCAAGACGTTCCTGGCGGCCGCCCTCGAAGGCCGCTCCAGCGAGGGCAATCTCAACACGCCGTGGGCGCTCGCCACCACCCTCGTCGACGCCGCGCTGGCCGAGTCCTCGCGGGACCGGGGCCAGCCCCTGGTGCTCGAGCTCGGCATCGACCAGCTCGGGGAGATGGCGCGCCTCATCGATCTGACCCACCCGGACCATGCCATCCTCACCTCCATCGGCGCCAGCCACCTCGCGGGTCTCGGCACCATCGAGGCCGTCGCCCTCGAGAAGGGCGCCCTGTTGATGGCGGCGCCCGGCCATCGCCTGGCCAGCCTGCAGGCCTACCGCGAGCTCCCGCCCGCGCTGCGCGAGAACGTCCACCCCTACGCCGTGCTGGATGCCGACGAGCCCAGTCCCACCGCGCCCAACCTGGTGCCGGCGCGCCGCCTGTCGGCCAGCGGCGAAGGGCAGGAGTTGGTCTATCGGGGTCTGCGGATCGAGCTCCCCTGGCCCGGCAAGGCCCTGGCCGACAACGCGCTCGCCGCGCTGGCCATGGCCGAGCGGCTGGGCGTCGACCTGGAACCGGCGGCACGCCGCCTCGCCGAAGCCCGACTCGAGCCGGGACGTCTGCAGCGCCGCGTCCACGGCCGGCTCACCATCATCGACGACACCTACAACAGCAACCCTGCCTCCGCCAGCCTCGCGCTGGAGGTGCTCCGCGGCTCCCCGCCGCCACGGGCTGCCGTGCTCGGCGACATGCTCGAGCTCGGCGAGGCCAGCGCCTCGCATCACCACGCCCTCGGCGCGGCCACGCGGGACCTGGACGTCGTGCTGGCCATCGGACCCGAGGCGGCGGCCATCGCGACGGCCAACCCCTCCGCCCGCCACGCCGCGGACCCGGAGGGCGCCGAGTCGCTGCTCGCCGAGCTGCCTTCGCGCGGCACGGTCCTGTTCAAGGCCTCGCGCGGCGTCCGGCTCGAGCGCCTGCTCGAGCTCTACGAGGCCCGTCTCGAGCGTGCCCGCCCCGCCGACGCCCCCGAACCCGACGAGAGCGGCGCCCCGTGACCGTCCTGCTGGCAGCGGTGGCGGGCCTGGTGTTGACCGGCGTCTTCATCCAGCTCGCCAAGCGTTTCGGCTGGGGCAAGGTGGTACGCGACGACGGTCCCGGGAGCCATCTCGTCAAGGCGGGCACCCCGACCATGGGCGGCCTGGCGATCCTACTCGCAGCCGCGGCGGTCTGGCTGCTGCGAAGCCCCGACCCTGCGACCGAGCTCCCCCTGGTGACACTGATCGCGCTGAGCGGCGCGCTCGGCCTCTACGACGACGTGCTGTCCTTGCGGCGCAAGGCCGACGAGGCCAGCGGGCTCGAGCCCAGCACCGGGCTGCTCGCCCGCTACCGACTGCTCGGCCAGGCGCTGGTGGCGCTTGCCTTCGCCCTCTACGCGGTGCGCACGGGCGCCTCGATGTTCGGCGTCCCCGCCCTCGACGTGTTCGCCCTCGCCTTCGTGGTGGTCGGGAGCGTCAACGCGCTCAACTTCTCCGACGGGCTCGACGGACTCGCCGCCGGCCTGATGTGCATCATGCTGCTGCTGTTCGCCGGCTCGCCGGTGGCTGCCGCGCTGCTGGGAGCGCTGCTCGGCTTCCTCTGGTACAACGGCCATCCCGCGCGCGTGTTCATGGGCGGGGTCGGCTCCGAAGCGCTGGGGGCCGCCCTCGCGGGGCTCGCGATCCTGCATGGCTGGGTCTGGTACCTGCCCCTCGTCGCGCTGGTACCGGTGCTCGAGGTCCTGTCGGTGGTCGTGCAGGTGCTCTACTTCCGCGCCACGGGCGGCAAGCGCCTGCTGCGCATGAGCCCCCTCCACCACCACTTCGAGCTCTCGGGCTGGAGCGAAACGCGGGTGGTGATGCGCTTCTGGCTGGTGACCGCCGCGACCACCGCGCTGACGGCGGCGCTGGTGGGAGCGTGGCCGTGAGGGTGTTGGTCTACGGGCTCGGGCGCAGCGGTCTGGCGGCGGCACGCCTCCTCGCCAGGCAGGGGCACACGATCGAGACCTATGACGTCCGGACCGAGGGCGAGGACCTCGCCACCGCACGCGCCCTGGGCTGGCCTCCCCTGCCGTCGGTGGACGCCAGCACCTCCCGCGTGTGCATCGCCGCGCCGGGCGTCCCGATCGACCATCCCGACCTGGAGCGGCTGCGTGAGCGCGGGGTGGAGGTCATCGGCGAGGTCGAGTGGGTGCAGCGCACCGTTCCGGCCACGCTGGTGGGCGTCACCGGCACCGCCGGCAAGGGCACCACCACCCGCTGGATCGCCGACACGCTCGCGGCCGCGGGCGTCGACGCCGTCGCCGGCGGCAACATCGACCCGGCGCTCTCGGCCGTCGCGCGACCGGGCGCCACGCTGGTGGTCGAGTTGTCGTCGTTCCAGCTCGAGCGCTGCCCGACGCTCAAGCCGCGCGTGGCCGTGGCCCTCAATCTGGGCGAGGACCACATCGATCGACACGGCAGCGTGGAGGCCTATCACGCCGCCAAGCGCAACATGATCGCCCACCAGGACGAGAACGACACCTTCGTCTACAACCTTGACGACCCGCTGCTACGCGGCTGGGCGGAGCGGTCGCGCGCCCGAACCCGGGCCTTCTCGCTCGAGCGCGAGGCCGACGCCCGCTACCTCCGCCGGGAGGGCGTGCTGCTCCTGGAGGGCCGGCCCCTGCTCGCCGCCGACCAACTGCAGGTGCGCGGCGAGCACCAGATCGCCAACGCGCTGGCCGTGGCGCTCGCCTGCCGGGCGCTCGGGCTCGAGCGCGACGCCATCGCCGACGGCCTGCGCACGTTCGCGGGTCTTCCCGGGCGCTACGCGCCTGCCGGCTCGGTGGGCGGAGTGCACTTCATCGAGGACTCCATCGCCACCCGCCCGCTGGCGGTGGCCGCCGCGCTGCGCGCCACGCCGGCACCGCTGGTCTGGATCGCCGGCGGGCGCGCCAAGGGCGCGTCGCTGGAAGCGCTGCGAGGGCTGGTGCAGGAGCGGGTCTCGCTGCTGATCGGCATCGGCGAGTCCGGCCCCGCTTTCGCGCGCACCTTCGCGCCGGACACGGACACCGCCGTGTGCTCCGATGCCGATGGCCCGGCCGCTCTGCGCTGCGCCGTCGAGCGCGCCCTGAGCTACCTGCACGAGCGCCACGAGGGTCGCGGCCATGTGCTGCTGGCGCCGCTGGCCGCGTCCTTCGATCAGTTCCGGGACTACGCGGACCGCGCGCGCGCCTTCCGCGACGTCGTCGCCGACTTTCCGGCACGTCGGGGAGGGAGCCCTCGTGGACCGCCTCCTGCTGACCGTCCAGCTCCTGCTCGGGGCGCTGGGCATCGTCGGCGTCACGGCGGCGGCGCCCGGCAGCGCCATCGAGCACGCCTTGCGCTTCGTCGCGGGCCTGCTGCTGACGATCCTGGTGGCGCGGGCGTCCCCCCGCCGCATCACGCGCTTGAGCCCCGTGGCCTACGTGACCATGCTGGCGCTGCTGCTGGCGGTGCTGGTGATCGGGGTGTCGCCGGCGGGCTCGGAGAGCCGCCGCTGGATCCTGCTCGGCCCCATCGCGCTGCAGCCCTCCGAGTTCATGAAGGTCACGGTGATCGCCTACCTGACGGCCTTCTTCTACAACCACCTGGGCAACTGGCAGATCTGGCGGCCGATGGTCGTGATCGGCCTGGCTGCCGGCCTGATCGTGGCCGAGCCGGACGTGAGCACGGCGCTGTTCCTGTTCGCGCTGGCCTTCGCGATCATGATGGCGGCCGGCACCACCATCGTCCGCCTCGTCTCCATCAGCACCGCCGCCGCCCTCATCGCGGTCCTCGTGGCCGGCCCCTACCTCAGCCAGTTCCACTACCTGCAACGCCGCATCCAGGGCTTCGCCGACCTGTGGGGTGGACAACACCAGACGGCCAGCGCCAGCTACCAGGCCTACGCCGCGCGGCTGGCGCTCGCCAGGGCGGGCGTCACCGGGCTCGGCGCGGGCGAGCCGGTGCAGGTGCCCGAGGCCGAGACCGACATGGTCGCCGTGGCGGTCGGGCAGGCGCTCGGGATCGTGGGCATCCTCGCGCTGGTGACGCTCTATATCGTCCTGGTCGGCCGCGGGCTGCGGATCGCGGCTTCGCTGAGCGGCCCGGGCAGTCTGCTGGCGGCCGGCGCCAGCGCCTACATCGGCGGGCAGGCCTGTCTCAACCTGCTGGTGGCCGCCGGGCTGCTCCCGATCACCGGCGTACCCTTGCCGTTCGTCAGCTACGGGCTCAACAGCATGCTGTCGGTATCGATCGCCATGGGCTTCATCCACGCCTCCTACCGCCAGGCCCGCAGCGAAGGGGCGGCGCTGTGAACGTGTTGCCGCGCGGTGTGGACCTGCTGTTCGCCACCGGCGGCACCGGCGGGCACATCTACCCCGCGCTGGCCGTGGCCCGCGCCGCCCGGGCCCACGGCCTGCAGGTGGCCTTCCTGGGCCAGGCCGGGGGTATGGAGGCCCGCCTGGTCCCGGAAGCGGGGCATCCGTTCCTGGGGATCGCCGCGGGCAAGTGGGACCGCCAGCGGCCCGACCCGCGCCAGGCCCTGCGGGCGGCCCGCGGCCTGCTGAGCGCGGTGCGCGCCGTGCGCGCGGCCCGGCCGCGCCTGGTGGTCGGCTTCGGCGGCTTCGCCTCCTTCCCCGGCTGCGCCGCCGCCGTGCTGACCGGAACGCCGCTGGCCCTGCACGAGGGGAACGCCTTCCCCAGCCGCGTCAACCGCTGGTTCGCGCCCCGCGCCCGGATCGTGGTCCTTGCCCAGGAAGCGGCCGGCGCGCACCTGGGCGCGCGCGCCCTGGCAGTCGCCCCCTTCCCGGTGCGCGAGACACGACTCGAGCGCGCCGACGCGCGCCGCGCCCTCGGCCTCGAAGGCGACGCCGTCGTCACGCTCGTGATGGGAGGCTCGCAGGGCTCTCTCACCCTCAACCGCGCCGTGCCGGACGCCTACCGCGCGCTTCGTCGCCCCGGCCTTCAGGTGCTCCACTCCAGCGGCCCCCGGTGGTTTGATACGCTGCGCGGAAGTGTGGCCGACCTCCCCGAGTACCATGTTCACCCCTACCTGGACGCCGCCCAGGCCTTCGCCGCGGCGGATCTCGCCATCACCCGAGCCGGCGTCGGGACGCTCAGCGAGGCCGCCTTCCACGGGACCCCGCTGGTGATGGTGCCGCTGCCGAGCGCTGCCGAGGACCACCAGCGCCACAATGCCGAGGCGGTCGAGACCGCCGGCGCCGGCATCACGGTGCTGGAAGCCGATCTGACCGATCTGGCGGGTGCCTGGCGCGCCCTGCTCGAACCCACACGACGCGTCACCGCCGCCGCGGCGGCACGCCTCCGCAGCCCGGCCGGCGCGGCCGAGCGGATCCTCGGGCTTCTTCTGCCCCATCTCTCCGCTGACGGCGACGGCGCCGGTCGGTGGACGGGGTCGGTCTCGTGAACGCTCGTCACCTCCACTTCGTGGGCGTCGGCGGCGTCAGCATGCACGCGCTGGCGCTGTGGTTCGCGCGCGAGGGCTACCGCGTGAGCGGTTGCGACGCGCTGGGCGGCCCGGTGCTGGAGATGCTGAGCGCGCGCGGCATCGAGGTGAGCGAGGGTCACGACACGGGTCGCGACGACGGCCACGACCGCGGTCATGCCGACGACGCCGACGTCGTCGTGCACAGCATGGCCATCCCCTTCGACCATCCCGAGCTGGTCGCCGCACGTTCGCGCGGCGCCCGCGTGATGAAGCGCATCGAGCTGCTGGCCGAGCTCTTCACCGCCCGGCACACCATCGCCGTCACCGGCACGCACGGCAAGAGCACCACCACCGGCATGGCGGCCAGCGTCCTGCTGGGGCTGGGCGTCGACCCCTCCGTGCAGATCGGCGCCCGCCTGCCCGCCATCGACGGCAACGTCCGCTACGGCGAAGGCCCCGATCTGGTCGCCGAGGTCGACGAGTCGGACCCCGGCTTCGCCGAGCTCGCCGCCGCGGTCGCCGTGATGACGAATCTGGAGGACGACCACATCGCCGGTCCCTACGACGAGCGGCGCAACTACCATGCCAGCCTGGAGGATCTGCAGGCGGCTGCGCAGCGCTTCGCCCGCAACGGGCGCACGCTGCTGTACTGCGCGGACTGGAGGGGACTGGACGGGCTCTTCGACGACCACCCGTGCGCGCTCACGTACGGCGAGGCCGCAGGCGCGGATTATCGCATCGACGGGCTCGAGCTGTCGGCCGAAGGCAGCCGCTTCCGCCTCACCCGCCCGGGAAGGCCCACTCTGGACGTGACCCTGACCGTGCCCGGACGCCACAACGCCCTCAACGGAGCGGCGGCGCTGGCTGCGGTCGAGCTCGCGGGCTACGACACCGCCGACGGGCTGGCCGCACTCGCCGCCTACGGCGGCGTCGGGCGGCGCTGGGAACGCTGGGGGGAGCGCGGAGGCGCGCTGATCGTCGACGACTACGCCCACCACCCCACCGAGGTCGCCGCCACCTTGCGGACCGCCCGGGACACGGGCCGCCGGGTGCGCGCCGTGTTGCAGCCGCACCGCTGGGTGCGTACGGCGCGGCACTGGCGGGCCCTGGCCGACGCCGCCGCGCTCGCCGACGAGGTGATCGTCCTCGACATCTACGGCGCCGGCGAGACCCCCATCCCCGGCGTGTCGGTGGAGCCCATCGTGGCCCGGCTGCGCGACCAGGGCGTGACGGCCTCCCATCACGACCTGACCTCGGCCGAAGCCTATCTGGCCGACACGCTGGCGGAGGGGGACCTGGTCGTCACGCTGGGCGCGGGCGACGTCTGGCACGTGGCCCGCGCGCTCGCCTCGGGCCACCGCGAAGCAAGTGGAACAGCGACGGACGCGGCGAACGACATCGCGAACGACACAGTCAACGACACTGTTAACGACACTGCGAACGACGCCGGGAACGACGGCAGCAGTGACGCCGGTCTCGACGATGACGGGGTACCGCGTGCCACACGCTAGCGTCCGGACCGTCGAGCTGCGCGACCTCACGACCCTCAAGGTCGGCGGTCCCGCCGAGCTGTGGGAGGTCGACGACGCCGAGGGGCTGGCGGAGGCCACCCGCGAGCCCTACCGGGTGCTGGGGGCCGGGTCCAACCTGCTCGTCTCCGACGCGGGCGTCCCCGAACGGGTGATCCGACTGGGCCGCGCCTTCAACGATCTGCGCAGCGTCGACGGCGAGCCCGAGCTGTGGCTGGGAGCGGCCACGCCGCTCCCCGGTCTGGTACGGCGCGCGCAGAAGCTCGGCCTCTCCGGCCTGGAGGGCCTGCTCGGCGTGCCGGCGGTGCTCGGCGGAGCGGTGGCGATGAACGCCGGCACGCGCTTCGGGGAGCTGGGCGACACCCTGCAGGAGGTCGAGCTGTTCGTGAACGGCACGCTCGAGCGGGTGCCCGCGAGCGCGTTGAAGCTCGCCTACCGCCACACCGAGTTGCCCGACGGCGCCGTGGTGACACGTGCCCGCCTGCGCCTCACGCCGTCGAACCCCGACGCGGTGCAGGCGCGCATGGCCGAGGTGGACGCCGCACGCAAGGGGCAGCCCAAGATCAAGTCGGCGGGCTGCGCGTTCAAGAACCCTGCGGGCGACAGCGCGGGGCGGGTCATCGACGCCGCCGGCCTCAAGGGCCTGCGCGTGGGCGACGCCATGGTGTCCCTCGAGCACGGCAACTTCATCGTCAACCTGGGCAACGCCACCGCCCGCGACGTGTGCGAGCTGCTCGAGCAGATCCGCCAGCGCACCTCGGTGCCGCTGGAGCTGGAGTGGCGGCGGTGGGGGTTCTGAGGTGGGAGGACCGGCATGCGCGCACTGTTGATCGTGCTGCTCGTGGTCGCGGCCGCCGCCCTGGTCACCAGCCGCTTCGTGCCCGCCATCGTGCGGGTCGAGGTGAGCGGCACCGAACACCTGACGCACGCCCAGGTGCTCCGGCTCGCCGACGTGGCGCCCGGCGACCCCTTCCTGTGGGTGACCAGCTTCCGCGTGAGGCACCTGACACACGCCGCCTGGGTACGCAAGGTGCGCATCATCCGGCACTGGCCCGACATCATCTCGATCATGGTGTGGGAGAGGCAGCCGGCCCTCACCGACGGCACCACCACCTGGGCCGCCGACGGCACGGTCCTCCCGGGCGTGCCGGCCGACGTGCGGGCCTCGCTACCCCGGCTCGAGGGCTGGGGGCCCAAGCGCCTGGACGAAGCCATGACCCTCCTGCGCCTCCTGCATCCCTACGGGCCCAAGGTGATAAGCTACACGCCAGAAGGATTCGAGATTCAATTGACTGGGACGTCTCTTTTCACACCGAGTGCGGAGGCCTTGGAGAAGCAGTGGGCCGCCTTCGAGAGTCATCGCGGGGGGCGCGTCGCGGTATATCCCTGGGGAGTGAGCAAGGCACATGAGTGACGAACGGATCATCGTCGGGCTGGACATCGGGACCACCAAGATCTGCACCGTGATCGGCGAGGTGGCGTCCGATGGCGTGCTCGACATCATCGGCGAGGGGACCGTGCCGAGCGACGGCCTGCGCAAGGGCGTGGTCGTCAACCTCGAGCGCACCATCGCCTCCGTACGTCAATCGGTGGCGGCGGCACAACGCGTGGCGGGCGTGCCCGTCACCTCGGCCTGGGTCGGCGTAGCGGGCAGCCACCTCAAGGCGCTCACCAGCCACGGCATGGCGGCGATCCGGCGGGGGCAGCAGGTAACGCGTGCCGACATCGAGCGCACCATCGAGAACGCCCGCGCCGTTCCGCTCGAGGCCAACATGGAGATGATCCATGTCATCCCGCAGGAGTACGTGGTCGACGGCAACGACGGCATCAAGGATCCCGTCGGCATGTCGGGGGTGCGGCTCGAGGTCGACGTTCATATCGTGGCCGGCGCACAGGGACCGCTGCAGAATCTCAAGCGCTGCGCGGGCGATGCCGGGGTGGGCGTGGACGGTCTGGTCGTGCAGGCGCTGGCCTCCGGCCTGGCCGTGCTCAACGACAGCGAGCAGGAGCTCACCACTTTGCTGATCGACATCGGCGGCGGCACCACCGACGTCGGCGTGTTCCGGCGCGGCACCCTCGCCCACTCCGCGGTGATCCCGCTCGGCGGCGACCACATCACGCAGGACATCAGCCAGCTGCTGCGGATCCCGCCCGACGAGGCCGAGCGTGTCAAGCGCCGCTACGGCGTGGCGCTGCCCGAGCTCGCCGATCGCGACGTCGAGCTGGAGGTCGCCAACCCGAGCTATACCGCCAGCATCTCGACGTTCGAGCTGGCACAGGTCATCAAACCTCGCGTGATCGAGATCCTCGACCTCGTGAAGCGCAACATCGAGCAGCGCATGGGCGCGCTGGAGCTCCTGGCCGGCAATGTGGTGGTGACGGGAGGCGCCTCCCTGATGCCGGGGATCGAGCAGGTGGCGACCGATCGGTTCCGCCTGCCGGTGCGGATCGGCAAGCCGGAGGGCGTCTCTGGCCTGGCGGACGTCGTGGCCAGCCCGGCCCACGCCACCGCCGTCGGTCTGGTGCGCTTCGGGATGACGCAGCTGGGGACCCAGCCCGCCAGTCCGCAGCGAAACGCCAAAGAGGACGATCGTGTGGGAGGCTTCTTTTCGAGCATCCGGAATATCCTGAAGGACTTCTTCTGAGCCGGTGGGGAGCGTGAGGACGTGAGCATGAGTCATAGCGAGAACGCGGTCATTCGGGTCATCGGTCTGGGTGGTGGCGGCAACAACGCCGTCAATCGCATGATCGAGACAGGCCTCAAGGGCGTCGAGTTCGTCGCCGCCAACACCGATGCGCAGGTGCTCGCCACCAGCCTGGCCGACACTCGCATCCAGATGGGCGACCACATCACCAAGGGTCTCGGCGCCGGGGCCAACCCGGAGATCGGCGAGCAGTCGGCGCTCGAGGACCGCGACCGCATCGCCGAGACGCTGCGCGGCTGCGACCTCGTGTTCATCACTGCCGGCATGGGTGGCGGCACCGGAACCGGCAGCGCACCCGTCGTGGCCGAGGTGGCCCGCGAGCTCGGGGCGCTGACGGTGGCCGTCGTGACCACACCCTTCATGTTCGAAGGGCCCAAGCGCATGCGGCAGGCCGACGAGGGCCTGCGCAAGCTCGAGGACAAGGTGGACGCGCTGATCGTGGTGGAGAACCAGCGTCTGCTGTCGGCCCTCGACCGCAAGGTGAAACTCACCGATGCCTTCCGCGTTGCCGACCGGGTGCTCTACCACGGCGTGCGCGGTATCAGCGACGTCATCAACATGCCGGGCCTGATCAACGTCGATTTTGCCGACGTCAAGACGCTGCTCCAGGGTGCGGGCACGGTGCTCATGGGCATCGGCGCCGGCCGCGGGGAGAAGCTGGCCGATGAGGCATCGAACAGCGCCACCCACAGCCCGCTGCTGGCGCGGGGCGTGGAGGGTGCGCGGCACCTGCTCATCAACATCACCGGCTCGGAGGACCTGACCCTCTTCGACGCCCATGAGATCGTCGAGAAGATCAGCGAGGCCACCGAGGTCGAGGACGTCAACGTGCTCTTCGGCGTCACCTACGACGAGGACGCCGCCGACGAGGTGCGTGTCACCGTGATCGCGGCCGGGTTCGACCAGTCGCCGCAGGTGAAGGTGCTCCGCCCGACGCACCTGCGCGCCGCGGCCGGGGGACGCAGCTACGACCCGAGCAACTACGACATCCCCGCCTTCCTGCGCTACAACCCGGACAGCCCGGAGAACTGAGCTCACGCCCCATCGCGGTCCCCTGCGCGCGTTCGCGCCGGGGACCGTTCTGGTAGGCTGGCGGTCGTGCGCAACGAGGTCTTTCACGGCAAGATCATCACGGTCGCCGTCCTCGACGAGCGTTGGGAGGTCGTCGAGCACCCGGATGCGGTGGCGGTGCTGGTGCAACGCGGGCCCAGCGTGCTGGGCGTGGTGCAGCAGCGCCCGGCCGTGGGCGCGGTCACCTGGGAGTTGCCGGCCGGCCTGATCGACCCCGGCGAGACCCCCGAGCAGGCGGCCCGCCGGGAGCTCGCCGAGGAGACGCAGCTCGGCGGGCGCCTGACCCTGCTCACACGCCTGTACGCCTCGCCGGGGTTCAGCGACGAGTGCATCCACCTGTTCGAGGCCCACGACGTCCACAGCGTCCACGGCACCCCGGACGAAGGCGAGGAGCTGCGCGTCGAGTGGCGCGACGCCCTCGAGCTCTGGAACGCAGTGCGGGACGGCGAGCTCTCCACCAGCGGCGTGACGCTGTTGGGCCTGCGCCACGCCCTGGCACGCCTCGGGGTCCAGCCGTGAAGGTGGTGGCGAGCCCGGACGACGCCGCGATCAAGGGCGCCGTCGTCTCCATCGGGAACTTCGACGGGGTCCATCTCGGGCACCGCATGCTGCTGAGCCGCATGCGGGAGGTCGCGGACGCCAGCGGCCGCCCCGCCATGGTGCTCACCTTCTTCCCCCCGGCCAAGGTGGTGTTCGGCCATGCCACCTTCCTCAACAGCGCCGAGGAGAAGCTCGACCTGCTGCGGGCGTTCAAGCCCGATGTGGTGGCGATGATCCCCTTCTCGCACGCCTATGCGCGCACCGACAAGGCGCGCTTCGCGGACCAGCTCCGAACCCTGGCGCCGCACACGATCATCGTGGGGGAGGACTTCCGGTTCGGTCACGATCGGGCGGGAGGACTGAACGATCTGTCTCCCATCCCCGACCGGCTCGAGGCCTTCGGCCTGAAGACCCTCGAGGGCGAGGTCGTGAAGTCGTCCCACATCCGCGATCACCTGTCCGCCGGGCGCATCGCCCGGGCCAACGCCCTTCTCGGCGCGCCCTACCCGGCGCGCGGCGGCGTGATCCGCGGCGACGAGCGCGGCGCGACCATCGGCTTCCCCACCGCCAACGTGCATACCGACGAGCGCAAGGCGCTGCCGGTAGGGGTCTACGCCGTGCGCGTGCACGTTCCCCAGGGCACCTTCGACGGCATGGCCAACGTCGGTCCACGCCCGAGCTTCCCCGACGAGGTGCCCTCCCTCGAGGTCCACCTCTTCGATTTCGACGACGACCTCTACGGCAGCGAGATCACCACCCACTTCCACGCCTTCCTGCGGGGGCAGCGCCGCTTCGAAGGTCTGCAGGACCTCAAGGCGCAGCTCGCACGCGACGCCGAGGCCGCCCGCCAGGCGCTCCGGCCGCCGGCCGCCTGAGCCGTATACTCTGCACATGCTCATCTACGGGCGAAGAGCCGTGCTGGAAGCACTCCGCGGGGGCACCGTGGAGCGGGTGCTGGTCGCGCGCGGCGTCAAGCAGCAGACCCTCGCCGAGCTGCGCGCCGCCTCCGAGCGCGCCGGCGTGATGCTCGACGAGGTGCCCCGCATCGACCTCGACCGCGCGCTCAAGACCACCTCGCACCAGGGCGTGGCGGCGGAGTTGCCGGAGCCCCGCAGCGGCACCCTCGACGACGTCTTCGCGCTCGCCGCAGACCGCAAGGAACGCCTGCTGGTGGTCCTGCTCGACCACCTCACCGACCCCCACAATGTGGGAGCCATCATCCGCAGCGCCGAGGTGCTCGGCGCACACGGCGTGGTGATGGAGGCCCGGCGCAGCGCGCCGCTCTCCCCCGTCGTGGTGAAGACGGCGGCCGGCGCGACCAGCCACCTGCCGCTGGTGATCGTGCCCAATCTGCCCCAGGCGATCGCCGACCTCAAGAAGCGCAACGTCTGGGTGTACGGAACCGACGCCGAAGGTGCCCAGCTCCCGCACCAGGTGGACTGGGACCGCGACGCGGCGCTGGTGATCGGCTCCGAAGGGGACGGCCTGCGGCGCCTGGTGCGCGAACGTTGCGACGACACCGTGCGCATCCCCGTCCGCGGCAGGATCGGGTCCCTCAACGCCTCGGTCGCGGCTGGGATCCTCGTCTACAGCGTCATCCAGGCGCGCGCCTCGGCGCCGCCGGAGCGATAGGAGGCACGTCATGCCGCGTCGACTCGTACCCGAGGACCTGCTCCGTCTCACCTTCGTCTCCGACCCACAGCTCTCCCACGACGGGAGGCTGGGGGCCGCCGTTGCCACGCGCATCGTTGCCGGCGAGGGCGACGCCCCGCCGCGCTACCGGCCGCGCGTGGCGCTGCTCGACCTCGACGCAGGCGAGGAGCGCCCCTTCACCACCGGCACCTACGCGGACACCTCACCTCGCTTCGCGCCGGGCAAGGACCGCCTGGCCTTCCTGCGCAAGGCGACCGAGAAGGGCAGGCCGCAGCTGGCCCTCGTGCCGCTCGACGGCGGCGAGGCCGAGGTCGTGACCGACTTCGAGGCCGGCATCGCGGAGCTGTGCTGGCATCCCGACGGCCGCCGGATCGCCCTTGCCACCCGCGGGAGCTGGAAGGACGAGGCGGCCGAGCGCGGCCTGCCGCGGCGCATCACGCGACTCCACTACAAGGCCGACGGACAGGGCTTCCGAGCCCAAGCCGCTGCGCAAGTCCACCTCTACAGCCTGCGCAGCGGGCGCACCCGCAAGCTCACCGACCTTCCGGTCGGCGCTGCGGGCCTGGCCTTCTCCCCCGACGGCGGCACCCTCTACTTCGTGAGCGCAACCGACGAGGACCAGGAGGACGCCTGGCGCGGCGGCATCTACGCGCTCGACCTGAAGAGCCGCGAAGTGCGCCCGGTGATCGCCGACCTGCTCAACCCGGGCGCGCCCGTGCCCTCCCCCGACGGACGCCACCTGGCCTACCTGGCCCCCTCGCTGCCCGAGGACTTCGCCAGCCCCATCGGGTTGTGGACGGTGTCCGCCGACGGAGGGCGGCCGCAACTCCTGACCGGCGGGCTCGACGCCGCCGCCTCCGTCAGCGGCGACTGCCGATACGGGACCTACCCGCAAGCGCCCATCTGGGACGACGACACCAGCCTCATCTTCAACCTCAACCGCGAGGGCGCCAGCGGGCTCGCGCGCGTGGCGATCGAGGGCGGCATCACCCCGCTGATGGACGGGCAACGCGCCGTGACCGCCTTCGCCTACGGCGGGGGTCGGGCGCTGGTCACGGCCGAGACGCCCACCACGCCCGGCGAACTCTTGCTGCGCGAGCCCGGTAGCCAGGAACGGCGCGTCAGCGGCTTCAACGACGCCTGGCTCGGCGAAGTACGCCTCAAGCGGCCCTCCGACGCGGTGACGTTCACCGCCGACGACGGCGTCGATCTGAGTTACTGGACGCTACCGCCCGTGCGCACCCGGCGCGACCGCGCGGCCGTGCTCGAGGTGCACGGCGGCCCGCATGCCAACTACGGCTACGGCTTCACCTTCGAGTTCCACCTGCTCTCGGCCGAGGGCTACACCGTCGTATACGGCAACCCGCGAGGCGGGAGCTCGTTCGGCCCGGAGTTCTACCAGGCGGTCCTCGGAGACTACGGTGGCGGCGACGCCAGCGACGTGCTCGCCATCGCCGAACACGCCATGGAGCGCCATCGCGATCCGCGCGCGCCGCTACACCTCACCGGCGGCAGCTACGGCGGGTTCATGACCAACTGGCTGGTGACGCAGACCGACCGCTTCGCGAGTGCCGTCACCCAGCGCAGCATCTGCAACTGGCTGAGCTTCTACGGCGCGTCGGACATCGGCTACCGCTTCGCGGAGCGCGAGCAGGGCGGCCGGCCCTGGGAGGACACCGAGCGCCTGTGGGACCAGAGCCCGCTCAAGCACGTCGCCAGCGTGACGACGCCGGTGTTGGTGATGCACTCCGAGCAGGACCACCGCTGCCCCATGGAGCAGGCCGAGCAGTGGTTCACGGCCCTCAAGCGCCTGGGGCGCGCCGAGGTGGAGTTCCTGCGCTTCCCCGACGAGGGCCACGAGCTCTCGCGTTCCGGCAGGCCCGACCGGCGCCTGGCTCGCCTCGACGCTCTGCTCGACTGGTTCGAGCGACACGCCTGACGCCGGCCACACGCCGCCCTCAGGCGTCGGGAGCGTCGCCGAGAAGCGTCGCCACCACGTGGCGCGGGCCGCCGCGCTCCCGGAACTCGCACAGGTAGATCCCCTGCCAGGTGCCGAGCGCCGGGCGCCCGTCGGCCACCGGCAGCAGCACGCCCGCCCCCATCAGGCTGGCCTTGATGTGGGCAGGCATGTCGTCGTCGCCCTCGAGTCGATGCCGGAAGTACGCGGCGCCGTCCGGCACGGAGCGCGAGAACCAGCGCTCGAAGTCGCCTCGGACCTCCGGCGAGGCATTCTCGTTGAGCGTCAGCGCGGCTGAGGTGTGCTGAACGAACAGGTGCAGCAGCCCGGCGCGCACGCCACGCAGGTCCACCGCCTCCAGGACCTCGCGCGTCACGAGGTGGACCCCCCGGGCGCGGGCGTCGAGCGTCAGCGACCATTGGCGCGTCGTCATGATGCGAGCATACGGGCCGCCGCCGCGGGCGCAACGTGTCGCCGCCCCGCCAACCAGGCCGAGAAGGCGCTGGTATGCTAGAATCCTACGTTGGTGTTCTGGCTCGGCATCCCCTCTATCACGCCGATCCGCGCCGGACCCACGCCTGGAAAGGGTTGGTATCTATGACGATGGAACCTGCATCGAAGCTCGAGGTCATCCGCAAGTACGGCCGCGACGAGAAGGACACCGGCTCCACCGCTGTTCAGGTGGCGCTGCTCACGGCCCGCATCGAGGAGCTGAGCCAGCATCTGCGCACCCACACCAAGGATCATCACAGCCGGCGCGGCCTGCTCAAGATGGTCGGTCAGCGCAAGCGCCTGCTCGGCTACCTGGAGCGCACCGATTACGACGGCTACAAAGAACTCATCGCGAGTCTCGGCCTGCGCCGCTGAGGGGCCGCAAGCGAAGCGCGTGACGTCCGACTGCCCCGTTCAAGCCGCAACGCAAACCACGTCGAAGGACGCTTCCGGCGAGGCCACGTTTGCCTCGCCGGTCGGCTGTGAGCCCGAAGAACGCTCACGACC